>NZ_JBHSXX010000001.1:4800000-6675190 GCF_042662605.1 Haloechinothrix salitolerans | reverse complement strand
CCGGAGCGGCGACGCCGAACGCACCCGGTTGCAGCTCGCCGACCGTGGCGACCCACTCCGGGTCGTCCTGCCGCAGCGTGATCGCCTTGCCCGCCGCGCCCTTGGTAATCGGATGCTGGCTGCCGATCCGGTAGCCGACGTGGTAGCTGGTCCACGACGGCTCCACTACGGCGACGGCCTGCACAGTATCGCCATCCGCGATCGACAGGTGGGCCGTGGCGCCAACGTCCTCGGCCAGTGCGCGCAGGATCGGCGTCGCGGCCTCCCGTAACTGCGGCAGCACCCGGTCGGCCAGGCGCAGCAGCCCGACGCCGAGTCGGACCTTGGTGCCGTCCCGCCACACCAGCCCGCGCTCGACCAGCGGCCCGAGCAGTCGATACACGGCCGCCCTGCTGACGCCGATGCGCTCCGCGAGTTCAGACACGCTGCACGCTTGGCCCTCGGCGTCCGCGACGGTCTGCAACAGCGCCAGCCCACGGTCAAGCGTCAGCGAACTCCCCGAGCTCGCCGTGCTCATGGCCAGCGCCTCGCGGTCACAGCAGTCCCAGCTCCTCGAGGTCCGCGATGGCCTCGCCGAACGTCGCCGAGCCGTAGCAGGCGAACAGCTCCCGCACCGCCTTGGCCGCCGAGTCGCTCAGCTCGCTCGCCTCGGCCGCGAGCGCCGCGCCGTCGGTGGACTCCAGCGCGCCTCGGACGTCCTTGCCCGCTAGGCAGCGGGCGGACGCGACCAGCAGGTTCAGGAACCCATGGTGGGTAAAGCCGGTCTCCGGGTCGACGTGGCGCACCGCCCGATGCAGGCTGTTGGTCGCCTTGAACGACGCCCCGGTGACACCCGCGACCACGGAGAAGAAGTCCGCGACCTCATCGACGCTGGGGAAGTTCTCCTCGGAAAGCCCTCCGCAGCGGATCTTGGGCCAGCTGCCGTGCTCGATGACCTTGCGGACGCCCTCGAGCCAGCCAACGCCGCGGCGGGGCTCGACAACCCGCACGACGTCTTCCGGTACGAACTCGGAGACCCGCTCAAGCCACACCTCGTCCACATCGGACGGTGCGGGCATCTCGACCATGCGCAAGGTGAGTAGCTCGGCGCGGGACTCGACGATGGAGATCGCCTTCGGGACACCGCCGAGACCAGTGTCGATGATCAGCGAGAGTGGCAGCGGCTGAGATGGCTTGATCTTGATGATCTCGGTGATCAGCTCCGGTAGCCGGGACGCGGGACACAGGAACAGGCCGAGCACGCCGGAGTAGTCGCCAGCGCGAGCATCGAGGTAGGCGTGCAGCGCTTCGGACATCGAAGCCGTGCCTGGTGGAAAGAGCGCGGAGTCGTCGACGAGTCTCGTGAACAGGGGCGGGATGCCGCTAGGGCCCGGCGGCGTGAGTTCCACTGCGCTTGACACGACTGACACGCTAGTAGCGTACTATAGTCGAACGAAATGTTCCGATTATCGGACAGATTATCCGCGGTGAACGACGCTTTCACCGCACTGGGCGCGGTGATTGACGCTTTCGCCGCAACCAACGCGGGGAAGGCGTCGTTCACCGCATTCGACGTGCGTACGTCTGGAGATCGCTATGCCGTACTACCGGAAGATCGGCGAGGTACCGCCCAAAAGGCACACCCAGTTTCGCTCGCCCACCGGCAGCCTCTACGCCGAGGAGCTGATGGGTGTCGAGGGATTCTCCTCTGACTCGGCCCTGCTTTATCACCGCTACCTGCCCACGTCGATCGTCGGCGCGGAGCCGGTCGAGGACGATCGAGGCCCGATCGTGGCCAATCACCCGCTCAAGCCGCGCGCGTACCGCACGCAGGACTTGGCGTTCAAACCGGACGCCGACGCCATCACCGCGCGGCGCAGGCTGTTCGGCAACAACGACGTCACCATCGGCTTCGCCGTCGCGAGCGAGCCGAGCCCGCTGTATCGCAACGCCATCGGCGACGAACTGCTTTACATCCAAGGCGGCAGCGGCACCATCGAGACCATCTACGGTGCCCTCGACGTCGGAGACGGCGACTACGTCGTGCTGCCGACCTCGACGACCTATCGCGTGGTGCCAGGTGCCAGTAGGGGCGGTGGGCGGGACCAAAGTGCGACACCGCCGCTGCGGGTGCTCTCGCTGGAGGCGCGCGGCCACATCGGGCCGCCGAAGCGCTACCTGTCGGCTAAGGGCCAGTTCCTCGAACACGCGCCGTACTGCGAGCGCGACCTGCGCGGGCCCACCGAACCGTTGCTGGTCGATGGCCCTGAGTCCGACGCCGACACCGAGGTCCTTGTCCGCCATCGCGCCGGGCTGACGCGGTTCACCTATGACCACCACCCCTTCGACGTCGTCGGCTGGGACGGTTGCCTGTATCCGTGGGTATTCAATATCGACGACTTCGAGCCGATCACGGGCAGGGTGCACCAGCCGCCACCCGTGCACCAGACGTTCGAGGGGCCGAATTTCGTCGTCTGCTCGTTCTGCCCGCGCAAGGTGGACTACCACCCGCTGGCGATCCCGGTGCCGTACAACCACGCCAACGTCGACTCCGACGAGTTGATGTTCTACGTGCGCGGCAACTACGAGGCGCGCAAGGGTTCCGGTATCGACATCGGGTCGATGTCACTTCACCCGTCAGGGTGCACGCACGGTCCGCAGCCTGGTGCGGCCGAGGCGTCGGTCGGCGCGGAGTTCTTCGATGAGACAGCGGTCATGGTGGACACCTTCGCCCCGCTCGACCTTGGTGAAGCCGCTGACGCCTGCGAGGACCCCGGCTACGCGTGGAGTTGGTCGGGGCGGTCGCTGCCGTAGGGCGCTGTCGCGGTGAGGCTCTTCGGTGTGAGTGTCTTTCGCGGAAACCGATACAGTCGAATGGTCAGCGATACGACTGTATCGGTTCCTGGTAGAGACCCTTGCGACGTTTGCCCGGTGGATATCGTGGTTATCCACCGGGCATGACGACCAACCCAGAACCAGACCGTGACCAGCGGGGCGAAGTGGTCTCGGAGCGGCCGCCCGTGCGGCTTGGCTTCGTGCGGGTCGTCAACGGCGTAATCAGCGTCGTCACCGGGCTATTCGCCGTTGTGCTCGCGCTGCACATCCTGCTCGTCGTGGGCGAGGCCAATATGCGCAACGATTTCGCCCAGTTCGTGACCGGCTGGGCGGAGGCAGTCGATCTCGGCCTCGGCACGCTGTTCCCCGCGGCTAACGAAAAGCTGGAAGTGGCGCTCAACGAGGGCATCGCCGCGTTGCTCTGGCTGGTGATCGGCGCCGCGCTGACTACGCTGCTCGCCCGCATCTTCGTGCCAGAGGGCGAGTCTCGCGCTTGGTACCGGCGCACGGTGCGCTGATACCAGGCGCGCGGAAGTCGACATGTGGCCTCGCGGGGACCGGGTCACATGTCGACATCTACCACTCGCGGCGGGCGTGCTTACGTCGCTCGCGTGACGTCTTCGATCCGACGTCTTCAGTGTGGCGGCCCGTGACGTCGTAGCGCACGTTCGGTGCGATCGGACTCCGCTCCGCGGTGCCGAGTTCGAGCTGCGCCGCCCGCACCGCATTGCGTGCCAGCTTCTCGTAACGCTGCGCTTTGACGAGCTTCGCGCGTAGCTCCGCGACCTCCTCGGTGGCCTCGTTGGCGCGTCGCTGCGCATCGGCCAGTGTCTTGGCCGCCTCGTCTCGGCGCGCCTTGGCGTTCTCGGCGTCCCGTTCGGCCCGTTTGCGCGCTTCGCGCCTGCGCTGGACTTCGGCGGCGCTGACGGTAGAGCCGGTCGTGCGAGCGCCGGATTTCGTACGGGAGGCTTGTCCGGACGTGGCGCTGGGCGTCGCGCCAGACGGCTCGCCCGCCTCGTCATCCGCCCGCCGCGCGAGAACGCCCGCCGTCAGCCACTGCTGCGCGTCGGCCGGGTCCAGCGGCGCGGCCAGCCGCCCTGCCATCACCAAATCCGCCGCCTCGCCGCCCGCCAGTGCCGCTTGCAGCGTGGCGTGGACCTGATCCGTGACGGTGTCGCTGACGCCGAGTCCCGATTCGCGTCCGATCTCTCGCGCGGCGAGCGTCAGCGCGTCGACGGTTTCGCGCCGCCGCACCGACAGTTCTCGTAACCGTCGTCCCGCCAACTCCTCGTGCGCGGTACGCAGCTCTTGGCCAAGCGCTGTCAACTCGGCCAGGTCGTCTGGACGCTCGCGGGCGAGCCGGTTGACCAGCCACGCCGCCAGTGTTGGCTTGCGCAACGCTTTGATCCGTGTGGCCAGTGATCGATCCTTGGCCTCGGCCGCACGGGTGTTGCGGGTGCGGATGAACTCCTCGCGAGGGCCGCTGTAGAGCTCATCAGCAACGGCTTCGAAGTCCACGGTTTCAGAAAAGCACACGTTGGCGTCGCACGCCGGTGGATCGGCGGACTTATGACCCCACCGGGGCCGGGCTCACCACGGACGGCACCCCGAGCGGCTGGGCGTGCGTGCCGTCGGCGAACCGCAACCGCAGCGACCCGACCGCCGCCTCCGCTTTCGCGCGCGCGTCACAGGGCGATGCGGACGACACGACGACGTGGCCGAGGTACGCGTCGTTGCTGCGCGGCAGCCCAGCCCGGGCGGGCACCGAGAGTTGCCAGCGCACGACGTCCGGGTCGACGTCCAGCGCGCCGGTGCCCACCACCCCGACCACCGTGCCCGGCCGCGGCGAGATCACGAAGAACACCGCGGCGCTGGCGATGTCGGTGGTCTCATGCGCCCGAGGCTGCTGCCCGAGGCTGAGTCGCACCAGTTGTTCAAGTGGATGCACACCGGTCACCAAGTGCAGCAGGTCGAAGATGTAGCCGCCAGCCTGTCGAGGGTTGACCTCGATCAGGCGGGGGCCATCGGTGGTCAGCCGCAGCTCGGTGTGGCTGAGGCCGTGACGGTAGTCGAGCGCGGCCAGCACGTCGCGCACGTACGCTGACGTCTCGGCGACGGCGGACTCGGGCAGCTCGGCTGGGAACATGTGCCCGGACTCCACGAAGGCGGGCGGCCCAGCGAGGCTCTTGTCGGTGATACCCACGATCGTGGTCTCACCGTCCCGTGTGATCGCCTCGACGCTGACCTCCGTCCCGTCGACCAACTGCTCCAGCAGCATCACGCGCTCGCGCGGTTGACCGCGCGTGTTGCGTTCGTCCGCGGTGATCTCGTGGAACGCGTCCTTGAGCGCGGCGTCGTCGTCCACCCGCTGCACCGCCGTGCCCGAGTTGAGGTCCACTGGCTTCGCGACCAGCGGGTATCCCAACGACATCGCCGCGTCGCGCGCCGCGTCATACGAATCGGCTACCGCGAACCCGACGTTCGGCACCCCCGCGTCGTCCAGTGCTTGCCGCACCCGGTGTTTACGGGTCGCGGTGTGCAGCACGTCCGGTCGCGCGCCGGGCAGGCTGAGCGCGTCCGCGATCGTGGCCACCGTGGGCAGGTAGTAGTCGCAGGTCGTCAGCACGCCGTCGATTCGGCGCCGCGACGCCACCGTGCGAGCTGCCGCCACGGCGGCGTCCGGGTCGTTGGTGTCGGCGCGGACGATCTCGCTCGCGTTGGCGCGCACCGGGTGCCGCAGTCCGGACGTCGATTCCGGGTAGAGCGCGGGGTCCTTGGTCAGCAGGACGTAGTCGTGGCCGAGCCGCCGGATCAGCGGCGGCAGGCTGTGGCCGGTCGAGCGCAACCAGCTTTCCACCATGAGTAGCGTGGCCATGTCACCCATCCCAGCTAATGGAAATGATGTTCATAACCGGGATCATGTCACAGCGAGTGGAACCGTTGGTGGGCCGGATCACGGCTGCGATCAGCCGAACACCGTGTGGGGATGGCACGGTCGGCCAACCAGGCCGATACTGGTGGGGTGCGTATCCGAACGGCTCGTGCCGACGAGCTGCTTGCACTGCAGGACATCGAGCGTGCCGCCGGCCGGTGTTTCCGTGACATCGGGATGGCGGAGATCGCCGACGACGAGCCTCCCACGCTGACCGAGCTGGCGTACGCCCAGCGCAACGGCGAGGCATGGGTGGCCGTCGGGCCCTTCGGCAGGCTGATGGCGTATCTGATCACCGATGTCGTCGACGGCAATACCCACATCGAACAGGTCTCGGTGCATCCCGACTTCGCCCGGCGCGGCATCGGCAAGGCGCTGCTCGACCACACCGCCGATCAGTCGGCGCGCTGTGGCATCGAGGCGCTGACGCTGACGACGTTCGCCGCCGTGCCGTGGAACGCGCCGTACTATCTGCGCTGCGGGTTCCGGGAACTCGGCCTCGCCGAGCTGTCGCCAGGCTTGCTCGCCATCCTCGAGGCAGAGCGGGCCAACGGCCTCGGCAAGTGGCCGAGAGTCTGCATGCGGCGCGACCTGCTACCAGCCATGGTGCCCGCTGGTCCCGTTCCGCACGCAACCCCAGGAACGTGGCCTCCGGCCCGCTAGTCGTCGGTGCTGATCGGATGGAAGTATCCCATCCTGGAGGACGCCAGGTCGGCTGCTTCGCGGATCACCGGCGTGAGCTTGCGGAGCTCGTCCTCGTCGAGCCGGTACGAGGGGCCGGACACGCCGATAGTGGCCACGACGGTTCCCTCCGCGTCCCGCACGGGTGCCGCCGCACCGTTCAGGCCCTCCTCGAACTCCTCGACGGTGGTGGCGAAGCCGTTCTCGACCACTCGGTCCAGTTCCTCGCGCAGCGCGATGGGGTCGACGATCGTGTTCTCGGTGAACTTCTCCAGCTCACCGGACAGCAGCTCGGCGCGTCGTTCCTCCGGCAGGAACGCGAGGAACACCTTGCCAGGTGACGTCCCGTGCAGCGGCGTCTGTCTGCCAAGCCAGCTACGGCTCACCACGGTGGAACTCGACACGATCTGGTCGATCGTCACGCAGATATCGCCCTCGAGGACGGTGAGCGTGACGGTCTCCTCGGTCTGCCGTGCCAGCCACTCGCAGCCGAACCGCGAGTTCTGGGTCAGATCGGGGTCGACGCTGATGCCGCGCGCGAGATGCGCGAGACCAGCGCCGAGCCGATACTTGCCGCTGTCGGTGTGCTGTTCGACGATGCCACGCGCTTCCAGCGTGTTCAGGAGCCGAAACGCGGTCGACTTGTGTACGCCGAGCTCGTTTCCCACCTCGGTGACGCCCGACCACTCATTGCGTGCCAGGAACTCCAAGATGGTGATCGCCCTGTCGACGGACTGCACACCGCCGGGCCTGCGGTCATCATTAGGGGAGCTCACGACCTTCGAGTCTAGGGCACTTCCCGCGATCCGAGGTCGCCCCGGACAGATCACGCTGTCGACCGGGCGCTGAGCTCCGCGATGATGGCGGGCAAAACCTCGTGGACGTCGCCGATCACGGCATAGTTCGCCCTGCGTACAAGCGGTGCTTCCGGGTCGGTGTTAATCGCCATGATCACCTTCGAGTCCATGCAACCAACCCAGTGCTGTGTCGCACCGCTGATGCCGCACGCGAGATACAGCTCGGGACTGACCTTGGTGCCGGTGAGGCCGACCTGGTCGCTGTGCGGGCGCCAGCCGTTGTTGGTCGCTACCCGCGAGCAGCCGACGACGCCGCCAAGCCGTTCCGCCAGTTCCTCGAGGACCCGGTAGCCGTCCGCGCTGCCGACGCCGCGTCCGCCGGAGACGATGACCGGCGCGGTCGCCAGCGTCATGCCGCCGCCGCGATCGGCACGTTCCACGATGCGGGCCTGCGTCGCCGTCGCCGTTAGCTCCGGGGCGAACTCGCGGACGTCACAGGACTCGACAGGCCCGGACCCGATGTCGCCGGAGACGCCTTGGGCGATGGTCAGCAGCGCGGGGCTCGCGCCATCGCCCGTGCCGACGCGCAGTTCGGCTTCCTCCAGCAGCATCCCGCCGCCGCGCACCCTGGTCAGCAGCCACGAATCACCCGTGCTGACCTCGACGCAGTTCGTCGCCAGCGGCAGCCCGGTCACCGCGGCGACGTGCGCCATAGCCTCGGTGACGGCGTCGGAGCACACGCCCACCACGCCGTCCGGTCGCAGGTGCTCGATCAGCTGGGCCAGCGCATCGCCACTGGCTGCGGGGGCACAGTCGGCCAGGTCGTCGTGCGTGATTTGGTGCAACGTCCGCACGCCGCGCTTGGCCAGGTCATCGGTGTCGAACTCCCCGAACGTCACCGCCTCGACCTGCTGCCCTAGCGACTGTGTGAACGCCAGCATGTCCAACGCGGCAGGGGAGTCGTCCAACACTGCCAGAATCATGAGACCACCCCGATCCGTTCCAGCACGTCGACCACCGCGGGAGCGGCGTCCGCGCCGTGGCCGAGCACGATCGCCTCCTCGCGGTCGTCGGACGGTTGCCGCAGCCGCACCTTGCGCAGACCACCCGGCTCCGGCGTGTACGGCACGACGTCGATGCGAGCCTTCTTGGCCTTGAGCCTGCCCGGCATGCTGGGGTAGCGCGGCAGGTTCAGGCCCTCCTTGACGGCGGCGGCAGCGGGAGCGGCACCCGGTACACCTCGACGCCGTCGGCCACCTCGCGGCGCAGTTTCACGGCGCTGCCGTCGCTGTCGAAGTCGATGCCCTTGATGCCGCCGACGATCGGCAACCCGAGCGCGCGGGCCACCCGGATGCCGACCTGGTAGTGGCTGGCATCCGCCGACTCGGTGCCGAACAGCACCATGTCGTAGCGGGTGTCGCCGACAGCGTGGACGATCGCCGACGCGGTGGCCTGCGGGTCAAGCTCCGCCTCACCGACGTCGACCAGCACGCCCTTGTCGGCGCCCATCGCGATGGCGTAGCGCAGCTGTTCGTCGGCCTCGGCTGGCCCGACGGCCAGCACCGTCGCGCTGCCGCCGTGCGCCTTGACGATCCGCACGGCCTCCTCGACGGCGCACTCCTCGTGCGGGCCGATGGTGTGGCCGAGGTAGCGCGTGTCGATCTCGGTCGAGTCGTCGGTCAGCGGGACCTTCGCGCCCGGCGCTGGCACCCGCTTGACGCAGACAAGCACGTCCATGGCTTGCCTCCTTCACGACTTCATGCGTGTGTCGTCCGGGTCGAACAGCGGCGTGCGGCCCACGCGGGCGACGGTGACCGGGTACTGCTCGGCCATGTACTCCACCAGCAGCCGCTCACCCTCGACGGCGTGCTCCGGCGGCAGGTAGGCCATGAGCAGGTACTTCCCGAGCGACGGCGCCGTGCCCGCGCTGGTCACGTAGGAGCCCCTGCCCTTGCGGTCGACGATCCGCTCACCGTCGCGGGCCAGGATCGGCTCGCCGCCCTGCGGGTACCGGGCGATGCCGGACGCGCTGGTGTGGTCATCCACCGTGAGCGTGCACAACGTCGCCGCGGGCCCCGACTCGCGCGCCGCGACGTAGGCCTCCTTGCCGATGAAGTCCGCCGACTTCACCTTCGGCAGCGCCAGGCCCGCCTCGACGGCGTTGTACTCGGAGTCAAGCTCGGCGCCCATCAGGCGGTAGCCCTTCTCCAGCCGTCCGGTGGTGCCGTAGACGCCGATGCCTGCCGGGACGATGCCGTGCGGCTCGCCCGCCGCCGCGATGGCGTCCCACAGGTGCTGCCCGTGCTCGAACGGCGCGTGCAGCTCCCAGCCGAGGTCACCGACGTAGGACACCCGCAACGCCATCACCGGCACTCCGTCGATGACGATCCGTTTCGCGGTGCCGAAGCCGAACGCCTCGTTGGAGACTTCGTCCGGCGTTGCCGCCGCGAGGATGTCGCGGGCTCGCGGTCCCCACAGGCCGAGCGTGCACACCGCCGAGGTGATGTCCGCGAACGCCACCGAGCCGTCGTCCGGCAGGTGGGAACGGAACCAGAACGCGTCTCGCGCGCCATCCGCGCCGCCGGTGATTACCCGGAAGTGGTCATCACCGAGCCGGACGATGGTGAGGTCGCTACGGAACCCGCCGTTCGGCGCGAGCACCGGCGTGTAGATCAGCCGCCCGACCGGCTTGTCCACCTGTGCCATCACCATGTACTGCAGGTAGTCCAGCGCACCGGGCCCCGAGACGTCGAACTGCGCGAACGCCGTCAGGTCGATCATCGCGGCCCGCTCCCGCATCGCGAGGTGCTCGGCGTTCGTGATCGGGGACCACCAGCGGGCATCCCACTCGTGCGGGCGATCCGGCACGCCGAACTCGTCGACCAACGGCCGGTTCGACTCATACCAGTGCGGCCGTTCCCAGCCGCCGACCTCGAAGAACACCGCGCCCCGCTCGACCTCGCGGGTGTAGAACGGCGACAGCCGCTGCCGCCGGTTCGACTCCCACTGCTCGCGCGGGTGCACGATGCCGTAGATCTTGTTGAAGCCCTCGTTGGCGCGTGCGACGACGTGGTGCGTCGTGCGCTGGTGCGGGTAGAACCGCGCGATGTCGGCGCCGTGCAGGTCGATCTCCGGCGTACCGGTGGTCATCCACTCCGCCATCATCCGGCCGACGCCGGGGCCTTCCTTGATCCACACCGCCGCCGCCGACCACAGCCCGCCGACCTCGGGTGACTCACCAAGGATCGGCGAGCCGTCCGGGGTCATCGAGAGCAGGCCGTTGATCGCGTGCCGCACACCCGCGCCCGGCTCGTTGAGGATCGAGCCGAACAGCTCGAGGGCGTCCTCCAGCTGCGGGTCGAAGTCGTCCTGGGTGAACGGCAGCTGCGTCGGTGACAGCGCCGCCGCCTCGATGGACGGGATCTCGTCCGGCTCGTGCAGGATCGGGCGGTGCGCGTAGGAGCCGATCTCCAGGTCGGCCCCGCTTTGCCGCTCGTACATCAGTGCGTCCATGTCGCGGACGATCGGGTAGGCGATCTCGGTGCCCGTGTCGGCGAGTTCCGGGATCGGGCCGACGTCCATCATCTGGTGCACCGCGGGTGTGAGCGGGATGTGCGCGCCAGCCATCCGGGCGATGCGCGGACTCCACACCCCGCAGGCGATGACGATCCGGTCGGTGGCGATGTCACCTTTATCGGTGTGGATAGCCGTGACCCGGCCGCGTTCGGTGGTGATGCCGGTGACTTCGGTGTTCGCCGACACCGTGAGCGCGCCGTGCCCGATGGCCTGCTCCCGCATCAGCGCGCCGGTCTGCAACGGGTCAACCACGGCGGCCGACGGCGTCCAGAACCCGGCGAGAATGATGCTCGGGTCGACGAACGGCACCAGCTGCTGCACGCGCTCCGGCGTGATCAGCTCCGATGGGATGCCCCACGCCTTCGACGACGCCAGCCGCCGCTTCAGCTCCTCGACGCGCTCCTCGTTGCGGGCGACCTCGATGCCGCCGCACGTGGTGATCGTGCCCAGCTTCTCGTACTGGCGCATCGACTCCAGCGTCAGCGCGGTGATCTCCTTGGAGTGATCTACCGGGAAGATGAAGTTCGACGCGTGCCCTGTTGAGCCGCCCGGGTCAGGCAGCGGCCCCTTGTCGAGTAGCACGATGTTGCGCCAGCCCAGCTCGGCGAGGTGATAGGCGACCGAGTTCCCGACGATCCCGGCGCCGATGATGACGACGTCCGCGCTGCTTGGCACGTTCGATGTTGCCGTGCTCATAGCGATCAACTCCTTCAGGACAGCCCCACGACCTGCCCGGTCTCGTCGATGTCGATGTGTTCGGCCGCTGGGCGCGAGGACAGCCCGGGCATGGTGCGCATGTCCCCGCAGATCGGGTAGATGAAGCCAGCGCCGACCGACGCTCTGACCTCGCGCACCGGCAGCCGCCAGCCGGTCGGCGCGCCTTTGCGGGACGGGTCGGCCGACAGCGAAAGGTGGGTCTTGGCGATGCACACCGGCAGCGAGCCGAAGCCGTTGTTCTGGTAGCTGTCGAGCTGCTTGCGTGCGGTGGCGGAGAGGTCGATGCCGTCCGCGCCGTACATGCGCCGCGCCACGACGTCGATCTTGTCCTCGAGCAGCAGGCTGTCGTCGTAGAGGTAGTGGAAGTGCGATGGCTCCTCGCATGCTTCCGCGACGACCTCAGCTAGCTCGGCAGCGCCCTTGCCGCCCTTGGCGACGTGCGAGGTCACCGCCGCGCGCACGCCCTCCGAGTTCGCGATGTCCACGATGGCCTGTTTCTCGCTCTCGTGGTCGCTGGGGAAGGCGTTGATCGCGACGACGGGCGTGATGCCGTGGGCGCGGATGTTGGCGATCTGTTTGCGCAGGTTGGCCGACCCGGCGTGGACGTCGTCGGGGCTCTCGGCGAGCATCTCGTCAGGCAACGGTCTGCCCGCGACGACCTTGTACTTGCCGGAGTGCGCCTTGAGTGAACGCACCGTCGCCACGATCACCGCCGCGTCCGGCGTGAGGCCGGACGCCCGGCACTTGATATTGAAGAAGCGCTCGGCGCCCATGTCCGCGCCGAACCCTGCCTCGGTGATGAGGTAGTCGCCGCCGTGGATGCCGATGAGGTCGGCCACGACGGACGAGTTGCCGTGCGCGATGTTGCCGAAGGGGCCACAGTGGACCAGCGCGGGTGTCTGCTCGATGGTCTGCATCAGGTTCGGCTTGATCGCCTCCCGCAACTGCACGCACATCGCTCCCGCCGCGCGCAGGTCCTCCGCCGTGACCGGGATGCCGTTGTGGTCGTAGGCGACGACGATCCTGCCTAGCCGCTTGCGGAGGTCGGGCAGCGAGTCCGCGAGCGCGAGCACCGCCATGACCTCGCTGGCCGCGGTGATGTCGAAGCCAGTCTGGCGGGGGATGCCATGCGGCTTGCCGCCGAGCCCGGTCATGATCTCGCGCAGGTCGCGGTCGTTGACGTCGAGCACCCGCCGCCATGAGATCGAGAACGGGTCGATGTCGAGCGGGTTGCCCTTGTGCAGGTGGTTGTCGAGCATCGCGGCGAGCAGGTTGTGCGCCGAACTGACGGCGTGCAGGTCGCCGGTGAGGTGCAGGTTCACCGACTCCATCGGTGCGACTTGCGAGTAGCCGCCACCTGCCGCGCCGCCTTTGATGCCGAAGGTCGGCCCCATGGACGGCTGCCGGATGGCGATGACCGCGCGGTGTCCAATGTGGCCGAAGCCCTGGCCGAGCCCGACCGTTGTCGTCGTCTTGCCCTCGCCGAGCGGGGTCGGGGTGAGCGACGAGACGACTACATAGCGGGCACGCGGGCGGTCGGCCAGCTCCTCGATCGCGTCGAGCGAGATCTTGGCGACCGAGCGGCCGTATGGCTCGATCAGGTGCTCACCGATGCCCATGTCGGCGGCGACGTCGGTGAGCGGTTTGAGCGTTGCGCTGCGGGAGATCTCGATGTCCGTTGGCATGGTTGCCATAACCCCTCCTTATGCCGCCCGCCGGTGCGTGTTGCGCACCCAGCGAGCGGTCGCCGCGACGTGGTTGAAGGTGTAGAAGTGCAGGCCAGCGAGGGTGCAGTCGCCATAAGCGACGCGGCTGGCGAGTTTGCGGACAAGGCCGTCCGGCCGGTAGCCGCCCGGTCGCAGTAGCTTGCCCGTGACCGAGGCGTTGCCGCGCGCGAACCGCAGCGAGTCGCCGACGCCGATCTTCAGCCCGACCCGCAGCAGCTTGGTGACATCGACGACCCCTGGCGCACCGACCACCACCGGCAGCGTGATGCCGCGCCGCCGCGCCTCCGCGGCGAACCGGCAGATGGCGTCCGCGTCGAAGCACAACTGCGTGACGGTGTAGGTGGCGTACTCCTGCTTGGCACGCAATGACGTCCACAGCGTGGCATCGTCGATGGTGTGGTGTCCCTCCGGATAGGACGGCACCCCGACGTCGGTGGGCAGTCTGCCCAGGTCGGCCATGCCCCGCAGCAGGGCGAGGCCGTCCGCGAAGTCGCCAGCCGGGTCGTGGTTGTCGCCGCCGACGACGAACACCTCGTCGATGCCAGCCGCGTCGAGGCGGTCGAGGACGCCGGCCAACTCGGCGCTGTCACGGAACTGCCGTGCCGCGAGGTGCGGCACGGCGCGCATCCCCTGCGCCGCCACGTCCTCGACGAGGTCGATGGTCGCGTGCAGGCCCTTGTGCGGTGATGCCGTGACCGTGACGACCGAGCCCGCCGGGAGTTGCTCGGTCGCCTCAAGGGCTCTCGGCAGCGGCAGGATTTCGTAACGCGGCGCGGCGAGCAGCGGGGCGACGGCCCGCCGCGTGCGCGGCACCTTCGGGAGCGGCTGGAAGCTCATACCGCGTCAGCCCTTCGGGGTTTCCTTGCGCGGGTCGATGAAGGGCTTCTCGACAACGGTGCCGGTCCGCAGGCCGGTCGGTGTGCGCACCGTGACGGTGTTGCCCAGTTCGGTCAGCTCGATCGGCAGCATGGCGAGCCCGATGTTGCGCTCCAACCGGGGCGAGTAGCAGGCGCTAGTCACCCGGCCGACCGGTTCGGTCGAGCTGGCGTAGACGTCGAATGGCTCGATCATGGAGCCGTCGTTGTAGGTGCCGAGCGGTGGTCCGTCGATCTCGACGCCTGCCATGCGGCGGGTGATGCCTTCCGCCTTGATACGGGTCAGCGCGTCCTTGCCGATGAAGTCGGCGTCCTGGTCGAGGTCGACCATCCAGTGATAGTCGTAGCCGACTTCGAGCGGATTGGTGTCGAGCGTGATGTCGCTGCCGTAGGCGAGCATGCCGCCTTCGATCCGACGCATGTGGCACGGCCCGATCGGACGCATGCCGTGCGGCTCGCCCGCCTGCCACACCGCGTCCCACAGCCGCTCGGCGTCGCGGGAGGCGTTGTAGAGGTAGATCTCGTAGCCGATCTCGCCGGAGTAGCCGGTGCGGCTGACCACGACGTCCATGTCGTCGACGGTGAAATCGCGCAGCCGGTAGTACGGCACGTCCAGGATTTCCGCGCCGAACAGGTCGGACATGACCTGCTTCGACTTCGGTCCTTGGATCTGTAGCGGGGCGACGTCGGCCTCGCGGATCCGGACGTTCCAGCCGCCCGCGTGGGCCAGCCCCATCGCCCACAGCCCGACGTCACTGTCGGCGAGCGAGAGCCAGAACCGGTTCTCCTCGACCCGCAGCAGCACGGGGTCGTTGATGATCCCGCCGTCCGGCGCGGTGACGAACACGTACTTGCACTGGCCGACGTCGCACTTGCTGAGGTCGCGCGGTACCAGCATGTTCGTGAAATCGAAGGCGTCCGGGCCGGAGATCTCGACCTGCCGCTCCACGCCGACGTCCCACAGCGTCACACCCTGCAACAGGGCCCAGTACTCGCCGACGGGGTCACCGTAGTGGCGGGGGTGATAGGTGTGGTTGTAGACGCTGTACGCGGCGACGCCGTGGGCCCGCGACTTCCAGAAGTACGGCGACTTCCTGAGCCGCGTGTAGAGCATCACGGCTGGCTGGTCCACCGCCGTTGTCGGGTGGGCCGCTGGGTAGGGGTGTAGTACGTCTGTCATGAGGGACACCTCGCTGTTGCGCCTGGGAATCCGGAGTAGGGAGATGTGGCGGACTGGGTGGCCGGAGCCGGGTGCCGTAGCTGATGTGCGGCCCGTAGCTGACGATGCGTGTCGCGGCGCTCGTTGCGTAATGCACATCAGTTGTGTTCTACGCAACACCAGTCTGCGACTGGAGTGGTCAAGCCGTCAAGGGGAGATTGCTCGTCCGTTGGAGCGACATCGCGGGTGATGGCGCACTTAGGGAGCGCTTTTCGCCAGCGCCACGCGCGGTTCGTGTTGGTGTGGTTCTTGACCATCACCAGAACGTGCTGTCTAGACTGTCTAGATGGATCGTCGATGGCCCACGCAAGACGCCAAGCAACGCCTCAGCGAACTGCTGCGGGCGGCTCGGGAGGACGGTCCGCAAGTCGTCACGAAGCACGGGGTAGACGTGGCGGTGGTGCTCGACGCCGCGGAGTACCGGCGGCTGGCGGGTCTCGACGTCGAGGTGGATCTCAAGCAGGCACTGGTGGGGGAGGCGGCTGACGGGGCTTCGGGTGACGTCGCTGGCTCGGCTTCCGGTATCGCTGTGTCCGCCACGGCGGCCGAGGTCCTGATCGACGTCGTCGCCGACCGGGAGCGGGATCAGCCACGTGATCTCGACGTGGGCGGGGCGCGATGAGCTACCTCATCGACACCGACGTCGTGGTCGAGATCCGTAAGTCCGAACCGGACCGGGGTGTCGCCGCGTGGTGGGAGCGAGTGTCAGCGCACGAGCTGTTCCTGAGCGCGGTGACGATCGGCGAGCTGCAGCGGGGCGCGGAACGCCTACGGCAGCGCGGCGATGACGCGGAGGCGAGCCGGTTGCACGACTGGCTCGGCGGGATCGTGACGCGGTTCGATGACCGGATCCTGCCGGTGACGGCGGCGGTGACCAGCGCGTGGGGACGGCAGGACAGCACGCAGCCCATCCCGGTGCTTGACGGCCTGATCGCCGCGACGGCCAGTGTCAATGGACTTGCCGTCGTCACCCGCAGGAGTGGTGACATGGCAATGGCGGGCGCACGTGTACTGAATCCGTACGCGGCTGTATAGGGCGGCGCGGCTGTCGCGGCGCGAGCGTCATTCACCGCCCGTGGTCGTGACGTTCTTCAGGCGCTGCGGGATCGCGTTGACACGGGACGTCCGGAGTTGGCCTGATCAGCCGAGGCGTTTCTGGTGAACGGCGGCTGGGACGGCCAGCTGTAGTGGTACTCCGCCGCGATCGCTTTCCGGAGGTTCACGATCAGGCGTGCGGCGTCGTTCGGTTCGAGGTACACGGTCTCGCTGTCCTCACCCACCCGGAGCGCGATGTTGAGCTTGCCGTTGGCCTGGGCGAGGCCGACGACGACGGGACACGAGCGGCCCGATGGTTCGGCGCCGTGCACGATCAATGCGGTGTGCAGTCCATGCTGTTCGGCCATGACATGCCTCCGAGTCCTGCCGAAGCGGGTTTGGGCGTTCGCAGGACGGTACGGCGAGGTTGCCGGTTCTACGAGCGCTCTTGCCTGGTCATCGCATCACCGGCCCTATGCGTTTCGCTACGTGACGAATTGATCCCAGTGCTTACTCCGCGTAGACGACCCACGGGAGTGGTACCAGCCGGTCCGTTCGGGTGCGACAGGGCGGTACCAACCTCGCGAGTGTTAAAGAGGGTTACGTGGCAAAGTTGGCGCATGGACCCGCTGGCCGACGGTATCCCCGACGCCGTCCGCACCATTCGCCTTGAGCGCACGCTCGCGGTCCTGCGCACTCGCTTTCAGCCGGGGGCATCGGTCGGCCGTGCTGCCGAACCGGTCCAATCACCCGAGGCCATCGCGCGGCGGGTCGCCGAAGCCGTACGCCGACGTATCGAGACGGAACCGGACGACGAACGGCGAAACGACCTGGTCAACCGGGTGCTCGAACTACTAGACGACGATGACGGCGGCTCAGGCTCGCTCGACCGTTTCATGGCGTTCACCGGCTTCGACTCGGGGGCGGTTCCGCGCCAGCAGCTGCCGGCGGCAGGCGATGGGGTGGCTGCCATCGGTGCGGCCGCCAGCCGGTTGCTTGCCCACAGGTCGTCGTCCGACGACGTGCTGTCCGGCGGGACCGCGTCGTCATCGCTTGCTGTCGCCTTGCGGGCTGAACTCGCCAGCGCCGATCGAGTGGACCTACTGTGCGGGTTCGTGCGCCGCGACGGTCTGTCGCTACTCGACGATGCGTTCAACGACCTACGCCAGAGGGTGTACCGGTCCGGGTGATCACCACGGCAAGGCACGGCGCGACGGAGCGTGCGGCCATCGACCACTTGGTCGAGCGCGGCAACGCCGAGGTCCGCATCGGCTACGGCACGGAACCCGAACGGCCGCACGCCAAGGCGTGGCTGTTCCACCGCACGTCCGGGGACGACACGGCGTTCGTCGGCAGCACGAACTTGTCCCGAGCGTCGCTTGCCGAGGGCATGGAATGGACGCTGCGGCTGTCCGGCACCGCGACCCCTGAGCTGCTACGCAAGTTCCAGGCCGCGTTCGATAGCCACTGGACGTCCAGTGCGGTCGAGCGGTATGACCCCGCCCGTGATGCGCCCCGGCTCGACGCGGCTCTCGCCACTGGCGACGGCGTCCCGCCGACGATCGGGCACGCTGGACTTCAAGTCCGGCCGCTACCGCATCAGCAGGAGGCGCTCGCGGCGTTGGACGTCGAACGCGACACACACGACCGGCACCGCAATGTGGTCGTCGCAGCGGCCGGTACCGGCAAAACCGTGCTTGCCGCGCTGGATTACCGGCGGCTTCGGGAGCGACGCGAGACGAGCTTGTTGTATGTCGCGCCACGGGGTGCGTCGTTGGAGTCGGCGCTGCGGACGTTCCGCGAGGCACTTGGTGACGACAAGTTCGGCGCGATCCACATAGCGGGTAGGCGGCCGCGTCGTCGGCACCTGTTCGTCAACATCAGCGACCTCGTCGAGCACGGGATCGACGAGTTACCCGCTGGCCGTTTCGACGTCGTCGTCGTGGACGGCTTCGACCCTGGCGCGGCCCCCGGGTACGCGCGGCTGTTGGGGCATCTGCGACCCAGGGAACTGCTCGGCCTCACCGCAGCGCCGGACGACGAGGTGTTGCAGCATTTTGACGGCCGTTCGGCGTATGAGCTGTCACTGTGCGACGCGGTGGCGGCCGAGCTACTGGTGCCGGTGCGGTACTTCGGCATCGCGGACGACGTCGATGTGTCTGACGTGAACTGGAAACTCGGCACGTACGACGTCGACGCCCTCGACGCGCGCTACACCGGGAACGATGCGCGGGCGAACATCGTGCTCACCGCGCTGCGCGAGAACGTGTCCGATGTGAGCTCCATGCGGGCGGTGGGGTGGTGCGTGTCGGACGCGCACGCCGAGTACATGGCTCGCGCGGCCTGCGAATCCGGTATTCCGGCGCTGGCTGCTACCGGTGCCGGCCACGATGAGGCGGTCGCCGCGCTCCGGACGGGCGACGTTCGCCTCCTGTTCGCGTCCGACGGCGACGAGGTGGATGTTCACGGAGTCGACACCGTGCTGCTGCTGTGGCCCACCGACAACCCGGCGCGATTCCTTCGGCAGCTCGGTGTCGGCCTGCGCCGCGCGCCGGGCAAAGCCGCGCTGACGGTGCTCGACTTCATCGGTACGCAGCGCCCGGAGTTCCGATTCGACGTGCGGTACCGCGCACTGACCGGTGCGAGCCGACGTGCGTTGCGACGTCAGGTGGAACAGGGCTTTACCGCGCTGCCGTCTGGTTCCCGTGCGGTGCTCGACCCAGCCGCGCGGCGCATCGTGCTAGCCAACCTCGGCGCACCGTCGCGGCTGTCCCGGGGCCAGCTCGCCGCCGACGTCCGCTCCCACGGCGATCTACCGCTCGCCGCGTACCTGCACCAGGCCGACCGCGCGGTGTCCGACGTCTACCGCAACGGTGGCACGTGGATATCCGCTCGCCGTGCGGCCGGGTTCGTGACGCCGTCCGGAGGTCCCGACGAAGACGTCCTGCTCCGGCGGGTGGCGGCGTTCGCGCACGTCGACGACGCCGAACGCGCGGAGATGTACCGGCGTCTGGTCGACGTCGATGGTCCGCGCTATGGACAGCTGACCGAGCGGGAGCAGCGGCTGGCGCGGATGCTGCTGTTCACGGTGTGGCCGAAGCGTGGCGGGTTCGCGTCGTACCCGGCGGGGCTGGCGCATTTGCGACGGCATCGGGCAGTCTGCGCGGAGATCGCGGAGCTGATCGACGTCGCGCTAGATCGCGCGCGGCATGTGGCAGTGTCCCTCGACGCCGAACTGGCGTCGGTGCCGTTGGCCAGCCACGCTCGGTACTTGCGCGCGGAGATCCTGGCCGCGCTCGGCTACGCGACATTGCGACGTCCGCCGGGTGGCCATAACGCGGGCGCGGCGTGGTGCCCGGCGACCCGCACCGACGCGCTACTGGTGACGCCGGGCGCTGGCGAGCTGGTGAGCACTGAACTCTTTCGCTGGCGGCCGAGGCACCGGTTGTCGACGTCATCCACGACGGGCCAGCGCTACCTGCGCCACGCCGAACAGGGCAGCCACGTGGTGCTTTTCGTGCGGGAGATGTCTACCGGCGACAGCCCGGCGCCCTTCCGGTGCCTCGGTCAGGCCTCGTATGCCGAACACGGGGAGGACCCGCTGTCGATCACGTGGCGACTGCATCGCCCGATGCCATCCGAGCTGGTGGTCGAGTGGTGAACTAGCGGCCTCGCAGGGCATCCTCGAGTTGCGCGAACCGCTTGGCCAGCTCGTTGGGGCCCGCAGGGCCAAGGTTCAGCCACCCACCATCGGCGTGCACCAAGAGGCCGCGTCCGGTTTCGTTGTCGATCCAGCAACTCAGCGGGGGCTTCGTCGCGATGCGTTTACCGTGCGCCTCGTGCCGGATGGCCGCGTGCATCTCGCCGACATTGGTCCGCTCAAGATGCAGCCAACGCTGCATGTGCCGTGCGTCGGTGACGCTGGGGCCCGGTGGTGGGCGTTCGCCTTTCTCGATCGCTTCGAGGATGGTGCGGTCACAGCTCATCGAACGGATCCGCGCGGCAGGCGTTTCTGGCAGCGCGCTCGCCACTCGGATGCCGAGCTGGTCATATGGGATCGGCTCGAGGTCGACCATGCCGCCGCCCGCGATGACCAGCACGGCGTCGCGGCCGATCACCGCAGCTCGGACGGTGACATGATTGCCCTCCACCTTGGCGAGCGTGTAGTACTCGCGGGCGGCGCGTTGCATCACGACGAGCGTTTCCGCGAAATCGTCCGAGACGGCGTTGCCCGTCGTCAGACCTTGCTCGGCGAACTCGGCGAGAATCTGCCGGTCGCGCACCGCGGCGTCGTTCGGCGGATACCACAGCGCGCCCCCGATCAGCGTCGGATGCGGTTCACCGAGATTGAGCCACTGGATGGCTCTGGTGTACGCCTCCACCGAGATGGAGACAGCGTGCTTGATCACGTCGAGAATCCCCCTGTCGAGTGGCGTGCTATTCGCCGATGACCGGCGGGACGACGGTAAAGCCCGTGCTCTCGTCGACCAGCTTTTCGCCGTGCTCGTCGTACTCGACGTGCAACCCCGGGTCCATTTCCTGCTTGATGTAGTACTTGTCCTGGTGCTCGCCGTCGTCATCGCCGCCTTGGCCGCGGCCTGCGCCAGCGCCCCCCATCATGCCGCCCATGCCGCCGCGACCGGGGCCGAAGCCCGCTCCGCCCTTAGCGGCCATTCCGCCGGGTGCCGCACCCTGGCTTGGCATCGCACCAGCGGCCTTGCCGCCGCCGAGCGGTTGCCCGGCCATACCTGATGCCGAGCCCGCCGCCGCACCGCCACCGGCGACGGCACCGCCCGCCAGGCCAGGACCTGCCGCGCCGCCAGGGCCATACCCGCCGTCAGCGCCGGACCGGGGTCGCCCGGTACCGAGTCCTGACGTCGTGGTGCTGCCGGGGCGGATCAGACGGCCGTCCGGAGTGCGCACGGTGCCGTCTGGGTAGCGGATGGTGCCGTCTGGGTAACGGATCGATCCGTCCGGCAGTCGCTCCGCCCCCGGCGGGAGGCCGGTGGACGGGCCGGTCGCTGACGGGCCCGTAACGCTGCCGCCGGAGCCCGCCGGGCTGGTGCCGCCGTAATAGCCACCCGCACCAGCGGGTGACTGGACCTGCGGGGCGCTCGTGCTGTAGGAACCGCCGCCATACGCGCCACCGCCGTATCCCGATGCCGCCGTTGGCGCCGACCCCGAGCCACTGGAGCTTGGGCTCGTCGCGCCGCCACCACCGGCAACCCCGCCGGTCCGGCCCTTGTCGCCGGAGTTCACGTCGTCGCCGATCTTGATTTCCGGGAACGGCTCGTTCATCAGCCGCTGGTTCTGCTGCGAGCGGCTGTAGAATTTGTCGTATTCGTTGATGTTGTGTTGGTTATCTGCCTGCCACTGCGCGTTCTTGTCTTCTTGGCTGTCAAAGCCGGGGAGGACGCCGTACCACCCTGCTTCTTCCGGCTCCGCATCCACCGGGTGTAGCCCGTTACGCAAACTCGCGTGACTCGACGATTCGTCGTCGTAGCTGTACTGCGCGGGCTCCATGTTGGCCTTCGCGACCGTCGCGGAGACCTTCTGCAGCTCCATCATCTCGGCCTTGGCGGCCTCAGCGGCCTCGCCCTTCCACGCGTCACCGAGCGACTTGACGATCCGCGACAACTCGGTGTCGACTTCATAGTGCGATTTGTGCAGATCCCCGAATGCTTGAGCGCCATTGCCGAGTGCGTGTTCGAAGTCCGCCCTGGGGTTGACTCTGCGGTAGATCTCGTACCCGCTTATGCAGTAGGGCAGCATTACCCTTCCCCTTCATAGTCTTCACCGCGAGGTTCGCAATCTTTTGCGCGAAAGCGCAGGGATCGTTAGTGATCTCCTTGTCCTCGTCGGTGACTTCCACACCATATGCAAGGTCGTTACGGACCCCGACCGTGATGCCGCAGATACCTCGATCGCTTTCATCCTTATATTCTGCCCGAATAGCTGGGTGTCCTGCGATGGGTCGGAGCTCCTGCCAGACCTTGTAGTCGCCCAGTTCGCGTCGCTCGTAAAGGCGACTCAAACCTTCGGTTGGTGGATCGCCGGTGATAAAGGCACCACTGAACCCAGCGAGGGTCGCGTTCGAGGGGTACCAATCGCACGTCGGGCCAGCCTCTACGTGGGGGTTCGGTTCTGCGTCGACGTCATCGAACCCGATTGACGAAAACTGCTTCGCTGATATCACTGAGCATGGATCGGATTCCCACTTTTTCGTGTTAATCGGTTGAGCGACAGCGGGGGCGCCGCTGTGCGGCAAGTCGCCGTTGGGGCTGGTCAAAGCCGAACTGTTGGCGCCCGCGTCGTCGGAAGATGCCGGTGCGCCAGCTTCGCTATCCGAACAACCCGCGAGCACTACACCGGCCACCAGTATTAGAGCAGGAAGGGTTAAACCTGTTTTAGCCATGTCAGTGCTTCATTCCCTTGTCAAATCCCCAACTCAGGTCTTCCTCGCGGTTGATATAGTCGACTCGCAGCTTCTCTAGTTTCCGGACGAAATTTTTGAGTGCCTCGACGTAATTATCGTTGAACTCGGTGTAGCGCTCGGCATGCTGTTTCGCGAATGCTACGAACTGGTCCCCCGCAGGGTGATCCGGTGGATTCAGCATTCTTTCGAAGATGTTTGCTGCGTCACGCCGCGCTCGCATGAGTTCTCGCTGGATTAAGTCGTTCGTGTCGTCGATGATGCGCTGTATCCCATCGGCATCGAACGCGATGTCCTCGACGTCACCGGCTGCGGCCGATGTGCTCGCCAGATAGCCGTCGATCCTGACCATGACAGCAGATCCCCTTTCGTCCCCATGCGTCGCGCGGCCACTGTGGCAGCTGTCAACGCTCTGTCACGGTATCCAACCGGTTAAACGGTCACAATCGAATCCGTCACATCGTCGGACGCGACCACCCACGTCTGGGTTCCATCCGACGATCAGTTGCATTCGCTAACAGCGTGATCCCGTCAAGTCTGCCATATCGGGCCGCAGCCTTGCCCGGCTCAGACGAAGATGGGGCTGGGCTAACGCTTGCGCGTGCGTCAGCGGTCGACAGTTCGGAATCAGCGGTCTCACCTGCTACGCGGTAGGAACATTAGGCTCCCCTCTTCATGGTCTTCACCGCGAGCGTTGCGAGTTTCGTGGCGACAGCACACGGGCCGTCGCCCAAGTTCTTCTCCGGGTCGGTGACACTGACGCTGTACGCGAGGTCGTCACGGAGCCCGACACCTACTAAGCATTCGCCTCGTGCCCGATCGTCGTCTTCGAGCGCCGCCACGGCGGGATGGCCTTCAATGGGATCCAGTTCCTGCCACAGCTCATAGTCGTATGCGTTGTTGTTGGCGTATACCGTGCTCAATCCTTGCGGTGAGTAACTAGTTGGACTGGCTGTAATGAACGTTGCTCCCAGTAATCCTCGTCCCTCTGGATACCAGTTGCATTTGGGCCGGCCATCGCATCGTCGGACGTGGCCACCCACGATTAGGTTCAGTCCGACCGTGACCGGCATGCTAGCGGTGTGCGTCCCGCCAAGCCTGCCAGATCTCGGGCCGCAGCCTGCCCCGATCGGACACAGGCAGGCCGTGGTCCATAGCCCACGCGCGGACCTCGGCTGTCGATGGTTCGGGCGCCGCGGGCGCGTCACCGGTCTCGCTGTCGGCGGCGGGGGCGATGCGGGGGAGTGCGTCTCGTTCGGTGTACGCCCACTGCCGTGCGGCGGCGAGGTACCGGTATGTCCACTCTTCGGCGAGTTGACGGTTCTCGCAGAACACGATGGGAACCTCGCTCCAGCGCACTGGAGCTCGGCGAGGCCGTCAGCGACGTCGGCTGGGCGCATCCGGTCGAGCTTGAAGATCTCCGAGTATCGATCTTCCACGACGACGGCGGCGCGAGGCAGCGCGGCGAGCTCTCCGAGGGCATAGCGCAGTGTGCCGTTGATCAGACTGGTCACGAGGTCGCCTAGTGACTTCCGCTCGACCGCCGCTACCAGCCGTCCGTCGACCAACGTGCCGTAGTCTCCACACGGCAGCGTTCGCTTGACGACGTTCACCTGCTGGGTGCTGAATCGGTACGCGTAGTGCTCGCGGCTATCGACGATGATCTCCAGGTCGGCGATCCCGGCCGCGCGTGCGCTCGGCGTCCGCAGGTTCGGTCGCGCCTGCTTACGGGTACGCGGTGACTGCCAGAACACGGCGTCTCGACCCCGCGCCTTGGTGAACACTAGCTGCGAGCGGTTCTCCCGGTAGCGGTCCAACACGACGTCGATCGCGGCACCTCGACGTCGACAGGACCGCAGCGGCGCGCGCTCCACGATGTCCGGGTCGTCCGGCCACTCGTCAGCCGACACCGGGTAGCAGTACAGCGCTTTGGTGCGCGGCCAGGTCCCAGACGTACGGAATACCAAGCCGCCCTCGATGGGCAGCCGCAGCAGGTAGGCCAGCCGCGAGTCCGGGTCAGGGTTGCTGGCAATCAGCAGTTCCACGGCGGCAGTGTGGCAGGACAACTCACGTGGCTCTACTCGACACGGTCTTCAGTCCGATGCGGTCCTCAGCCCGACGCCGGCTTCTCGGCCGGTGAAGCTTCAGCCAAGCGGGCGTGCAGGCGTTCGCGGATCTCCTCGGGCGTGTAGGCCCGTCGACGTCGCTCTGCCCTGGCGATCACGACCCCGGTGGCGGCGACACCGGCGATGCCCGCCAGGCCGAGTACCTTCCACCAGCGCATGTGCTTAGGCTACAACCGTGCCAGAAGCGCGGATCACGCTCGATGAGGCTGTGACCCTCACTCGGACCGGTGACGTGTGGCTGTTCCGCGGTCACACGATGGCCGACCGCGCGATCCGAGTGACGACGAACAGTCCCGTCAACCATGTCGGCATGTCCGTGGTCATCGAGGACCTGCCGCCGCTGATGTGGCACGCGGAGCTTGGCCGGTCGCTGCCGGACATATGGGCGGGTACCCGGCAGCGAGGTGCGCAACTGCACGACCTGCGCGATGCGGTCGTCGTCTGGGGTAACCGGTACGGGCAGCGGGCGTGGTTGCGTCAGCTGGACTACGACGTCACCCGGGAGATGGAGGACGCCGTACTTCGCACGATCGCGAGGCTCAACGGAACGCCGTTTCCGTCGACGGCACGGCTGGCGTCGCGGTGGTTCCGGGGTCGGATGCCGACGCGTCGCCGGCCTGCGGCCGGGGGCGGCCTGGAGACGGCCTACTGCGCTGAGATCGTCGCCGTCACCTACGAAGCCATGGGGTTACTCGCCAGCGGGCGGCGGCCGAGCTGGTACGACCCCGGACGGTTCTGGAGCGGCGACGACCTCGCCTTGGCCCTGGGCGCTCGGCTTGGCGCGGAGATCGCGGTGACGGTTCCGCCTGGTCGTGCGCCTGCTTAGTCGAGATCGATGCGAATTGTTAGCAGGTCGGTGCCGAGCGAGCGGACCGCTACGGCATTGAGCCGAGCGCTCAGCCGCAGTCGGCTGAGCTCGCGTTGGCGTTCGCGCGGGTCGTCGTCGGTGAGGATGTGCGCGGTTCCAGTACGCCACTGGCGACCGACGCGCACGCGCACCCGGGGATTCGCTTCGATGTTCCGTACGTAGGCCGAGCGACGTCCGTGCTCGGCGACGATCCAGAACACGTCACCGTCTAGGCCATCGCCGACGGGAACTCGGCGAGGTTGGCCGGACTTGCGGCCGGTTGTCTCCAGTAGCGCATAGCCCGGTAGTGGTATACCGCGCAGCAGCGCAGTGCGGATGATCGGGTTCGCGATGCGCCGTTGCACGAACGTCACCAGCTGGTACTTGTCCATCTGGGTATTGTCCCGCTGGTGCTCAACCACGGCGAATGGTCACGGTGACCGGGTCGCCTTCGTCGAGGTCGTTGGCCTTGCGGACGGCGGCCTTGATCGCGACGAAACGTGAGCCATCGCCCTTCGGCATGACCGACGTCTTCCACCGGCTCACACCGACTTCAGCGATGATCGGGATGAAGCCGTCGTGCTCGAACTCGTCGCCGATGTCGTCCGGAACGTCGACGTGGTACCAGCCGCCGAGACCGGTGAACCGCTCGATCTCGCCAGTGAAGCTCCACTGCATGGCGGCAGTATTGCGCGAAGGACCGACGTTTGACGCTGTCGTGGCACGTGCAATTGGAGAAGCATCGTCCCTGTTGCCATGTTCGGCATGGGCAAGATGAGTCTCCATCCTTGTCGCGGGGACGTCTGGGGCCTGCGACTGTTAGGAGCATGCTCACCTCGTTGGTGTGAGCATGCTAATTAGCATGCTGGAGGCTGGGCATGCTGGACGATGAGTTAGCCGAGATCGTCGACACTCTCCGATCGCTGGGTGCTGATCATGCCGACGTCGAGGCCAAACGGGCCGAGGACAGACTGCCACGCTCGGTGAGGGAGACTCTCTCGGCCTCTGCGAATGGGCGCGGCGGCGTGCTCATCCTCGGTTTGGATGAGACGTCAGGTTTCCACGCGTCCGGAGTGCGCGACGCCGCCAAGATGACAGCCGATCTGGGGGCACTCTGCTCTGAGGATGTGGAGCCGCCCCTTCGTCCAACTATCAAAACACACCGGTTTGAGGGTGCTGATCTTGTCGTTGCGGAAATCCCCGCAGTAGAACTTTCGCGCAGGCCCTGCTACTACCGTGGCGCGGGCATATTGCAAGGCAGCTACATCCGGGTTGGCTCCGGGTGTGGAAACGGACGCAGCTGGCGAAGAGACGCAACAGGCGCACCGGGCTGATCGGCGAGCACAGGTCATCGCAGCTATTGGTGAGCAGGTTCGTTCCCGATCCGAGATCACGGCAGCCACCGGGCTTGCCGACAAAACCGTTGCTCGTTGGTTGCGCATTCTTCGACAAGAGGGATCAATCGAGTTGGTTGGCGGCGCCGATCGCAGTCCACGTGCTCGTTACCGAAGAACAAATAAGCTCTCGCTCGATGAAGGGTCGGAGCACATCTGATAGATCGTCTCGGCGTTGCCGTAGCATCGCGAGGCCAGCTACGTGCGCGTCGTCTCAGCGGCCACGTCCACCGATGACGCATCGGTCATCGTTGTCGATCCGGCGTCGTAGGTGGAACACCTTGGCGAGCGACCGATCGCGATTACTGGAGGAGAGCTACTGCGCGTCGACGTAGAATTTCCTGGGTTGCTCCAGTACGGCAGTGGCGCTGACATGGTCGCCCAGGCGCTCCGCGATCGTGCGATGTGCGAGGTCAGGAGGAAGCGCAGCGGCGAACTTCAGGCCTCGGATCGCGGACTCGTTTGTCGGCGGCGGGCTGAGGTCACCGACCTTCGAGAGCGCCTGGCTCACCTCCTTTGCCGTGGCGTCGGGGTGAAGGCGAATCGATCGGTCACCGATCCGCTGACGAGCGTCGACGAGCGTCGGCAAGGATGCGTGGAGGGTGCGGTTGGCGGCGGTACCGGCCCACGTCCACCAGTGCAGGTTTCCAGCCGCACGGAAGAACACCAAACCGTCGTCGGCCACGTGCCGACTGTGTTCTTCCCGAAGCTCGTTCAGCGCAGCCTGCGCGCGCTGCGTGAACGTCACATCGGATGGCTCCGCTCCGAGCAGCACGGCCCGCTGTGCTTGAGTTAGGTCAAAAGACAAGCCCCCGCTGCCACTGCCCCACTTGGCTTGGCCCGGCAGGTCGGTCGGCTCGACGTAGCATCGCCTGCGTTTCCAGTCGATGTGACCGACCTGCCACGCACGGCCGGCAAGTAACAGCACCCGTGGACCGTCTTGGTCATCGGTCATCAGCACGTCGTCGCCGACGCGCCCGATTTCCGAACGACCAGCGAGCACGGTGAACTCAGGCGGCGCGCTGAACACGGCAAGCAGATCGGAGAAATAGCGACGACCGAACTTGCGCTCGGCCTCCGGTCCGATGAACGCCATCGCGCCGTCGCGTTCTAGGTAGCCCTCGCTGAGCAGGTGCTCCAGGAGTTTTTGTGCGTCATCGTCGAACAGCGGCAGGTCGCCCCACCACTCCCGCCACGTTTTCGTGCCGATGGTGTGTTCCTGCAGCGCAAGCGCGAGGATCTGTTGTGCGGCGATATGGCGCGGCGCGACCGGTGGCACGATGGGTTCAACCCACCCTGCCGCCCAGCGCTCGAGCAGACCGGCTGCCACGAGCACCGCGTCCGGCTCAAGACACAGAAACAGGCAGTTCCGTGTGCTGCCGGAACGCCGACCGGTGCGCCCCAGCCGCTGCAGAAACGACGCTACGGAGCGCGGCGCGTCGATCTGAATCACCCGGTCCAGATCCCCGACGTCGATCCCCAACTCCAGCGTCGAGGTCGCGACGATCACGCAGTCTCGTGCGTCCGCGAACGCTTGCTCGGACCGGCGTCGTTCATCGGACGACAGCGATGAGTGGGAGATGAACGTCGTGACGTCTCGTGCTCGGAGCGCGGCTCCCAGCTCCTCAGCGCGGCGCCTGCTGTCGACGAACACCAGGCGCTTCTCGCCCTGGTGCAGCAGGGAGATGACCTTGGCGGCGTTAACGATCGAGCCGACGTGGTCGACGGTCACGTCCACTTCAGCCGCAACGCCCGCAGCCGGTGCGACCACGACCCGTGCCCGGCCGTGCTGCGATCCTTGCAGCCACCGCAGCAGTTCGTCCGGGTTGCCGACAGTTGCCGACAACCCAATCCGTTGCAGCGGTGCGCCGGCCAAGCGAGCCAGCCGCTCCAGCACGGCAAGGAGGTGCCAACCGCGATCATCACCAGCGAACGCATGAACCTCATCGACGACGACAGCCCGCACGTTCGCGAAAAGCTGCCGCGCATCAACCTTCGACGACACGAGCATGCCCTCCAACGACTCCGGCGTTGTAAGGAGAATGTCGGGTGGTTCGCGAAGGATGCGGCTCCGTGGACCTGCTCCGACATCGCCGTGCCACAACTCAACAGTGCGGCCGAGCCAAGCGGCGTAGCTGGCGAGCCGGGGCTGCAGGTTGTTCAGCAGCGCGCGCAGCGGACAGATGTAGAGCACCGAAAGTCCCTGCCAGTTGTGCTGCTCCATCGCGCTCAGCAAGGGAAACGTCGCTGCCTCTGTCTTGCCGCCCGCTGTCGGTGCCAGCAGCACCACGTCCTTGCCCGCAAGGACGGGCTCGATCGCCTCTTGTTGGAGGGGTCGCAACTCGCGCCAGCCGAGCGTGTTGACAAGGTGGTGCACGAGCGCCGGATGCAGGCGATCCAGCGCCGTGGTCACGGCAGGTCCAGGTCGATGTCTTCGGCGCTGGCGGCGTTGCGTTCCGCTTCGGTGAGCTCGCTCGCCGAGACGGTCACCGGGTAGTGCACGCGCGGATCGAACTCGGCGAACTCGTCCACCCGGTCGAGCACGTCTTGCACGAGCTTGCGCAGGAAGACACGAGGTGCCACGCCGACCTGTCCGCCGAGCCCACCTGTGACGGCAGCGGCGAGTTCGGCGATGAAGCCGTCGTCAACCCGGGCAGCGATGCGTTCGGGAGCGCGCGCTGCTCCTGCGTACAGGTCGCGCACCGTCCGTCCCAGTTCACCGAGCCGTTCCAAGTCGAAGCCGGTCAGCCGCAATTGCACGGCGCGCGGATTGTCGAAGCGTGCGTCCGTGGTGAAGTCGGTTGCCAGTCGTTGGGCAAGCGGAGGTAGCCGCTGTGCTCCCTGCTGACCGTCGTAGAACGCTGGGGTGCCGGTGATGAGCAGGAACAACCCGGGGAATCGTCCTGAGTCGATCTCGTCGAGCAACTGCCGCAGGGCGTTGAGCCCCTTCTCGCGGACGTCGCTGCGTACCCGCTGCAGTGTCTCGGTCTCATCGAGCACGAGCAGCAGGCCGGGGTGGCCGCAGTCGCGCAGCACCGTGAGCAGTCCCTGCAGGAAGCCGAGGGCGGCGAAATGGTCGAGCTCGCCGCGAACCCCAGCCGCCCGTCGCGCGGATGCCGCCACTGAGGGCTGGCCGCCGAGCCACGCGATCAATGCTTCTGCGGTTGCTGCGTCACCTTCGCGCTGGGCCTTCCGGTAGCCGCGCAGAGCCGCCGCGAAGGCAGGCGTTGTGCGTGCGACACCAGCTAGCCGCTGTTCCATCAAGGTGTTGACCGCCGCAGCAAGGGCGGTTTCGTCGTCCTCGTCGACGGTTTCCGTGTCGAGGACCTCCTCCTCGAGGGTGTAGAACCAGGCGTCGATGATCGGCCGAAGCGCGCTGGGCTGGTGGGTCGCCGTGGTGAGACGTTCGGTCAGCCTCCGGTAGACCGTCTCAAGTCGGTGCAGCGGCGTCTCGGTCTCGGAGACCTGGATTTCGGCGGTCGCCAACCCAGCCCGTTTGGCCCGCTCGGCAAGCCATCTGGCGAAGAACGTCTTACCTGACCCGTACTCGCCTCGCACCGCATGGAACGCCGAACCACCGCGTGTGATGCTCGCGATGTCGTCGTCGAGCGCGTTGGTGAACCGGTCGAGACCAACCGCGAACAGGTCGAGACCCTGCTGCGGGACGGTGCCGCGGCGTAGCGCGTCCAGCACTTCGCGGCGCCGGGCCGCACTCACCGCTGCGGTCACGTGTCACCCACCTTGAACTGCTCGCGAAGCAACGGGACGTTCAGGGTGACCCGGCGCCCCGAATCGATCTTTTCCAACACAGGGTAGCCCTCGACGTTGAGCAGTCGCTCCAGCGTGGTGAGCAGCCCCTCCGCCCTGCGGGCAGCCTTGCCGGCCATGGCGGCGACCGCTGAGATCGACACCCGGTCGCCTGCCTCAGCGAGTCCGTCGACGATTCGTACGACGACCTGGGTGTCGGGAGCCCGGCTGACGAACGCCTTCTGGCCTTGGTAGACCTCCGACGCGACGACTAGTGATCCGAGGCTCTCCTGCGCTGCGGGCGTCGGTCGCGGCAGGTCGAACAGCGCGCCATCCTGTTCGGTGGGCCTCCGCTTGCGCGGGGCGGCGGGCACGGACGTGGTTGACGGCGCTTCGCTGGGGGTCTTCGGCTCCCACCAGTCAGGTCGCACCGTTTCCGTCGCCAACGTGGACCAACCCCGCGGGACGCCGTCCACAGCTGGGACGAGTGCGAGCACGGGCACCGTCATCTCCGCGGGTGCCACACCACCGTGGTAACCGGCCTTCCGGTACGTGTACCGGACGTCTTCCCGCCATGGCACGACCACCTCGTCGCCGTACACCCTCGGCCCAGACCCCGCGACCTCGCCGTCGTCTGGTTTTCCCGTGCGCCATCTGGCACCACGGTCGCCGTTCGCGGGCCGAGGTCCGTCGCCGCCGCGGTCGACCACATGTCCATGGTCGGCGACGAGCAACACCGGCCTGCCGTAGTTGCGTGCCTGCGCGAGCAGCTGTGGCAGAAACCGGATGTCCGACAGCTGCCATCCGGCTTTCTCCCTGCCGTGGTCGAGCGCGTCATCGATGGTGTTGAGGACGACACCGACCACGTCGTCGCCCGCGAGCGCGGTGACGACCTCTGAGCTGAGTTGCTCACCAGCACCACCGCCGATATCGGCCTGGTGGAACAGGTTGGCCTGCTTGTGGCGGCGCTTCCAGAAGGCGCTGAACCCGGCCCGCTCGACCGGTTGGCCGCCGTCGGTGAACTTCCCGCACAGCAGCGATGCTCGGCTGACCATGGTGATGGACGGGATCGTCGCCACGGCCACCAACCTGCGGTCCGGTTCGGGAGAGACTTCGTACCACGCGTCGGCGAGTTGCTCGCCCAACTCGCTCGCGATGGCGCCGCTCATCCCGTCGACCACCACGATCAGCGGTGGCCCGCTAGCGGCAAGGGGAACCGCAGCACGATTGAGCACCTCCTCCACGAGAAGGCACCCATCAGGAGCATGCACGGAGGCATGCTTCGCCCAGGGCACGACGCGGGTGGCGAACGCCTTGTCGACCTCGGTTCGACGTCGCACTGCTTCCTCGACGAGCCGCCGGTACGCCTGGGTGACGTGTGGACCGGCGTGGTCGTCGCCCGCCCAGAGGACATCGAGCGCGCGATCCACCCAGCTCCATTCCGCCAGGTACTGGGCGACGCCGTTCGCCACCGACGGCACGTCGGACGTTGGTTGCGTCAGCCACCTGGCGATGCGCACCGCCATCTCCGCTGCACGCAGTTCGTGCTGCCGCAGTCCGGCGAGCTGGTGGTCCTGCGCCTGCCGCAGGGCGGCCCCGGCCCGTGTCGGGTCGGGGAGTGCGTTGGCTAGCTCGCTCAGTCGGGCTCGGAACGCCGACGGCAGCACGGTGCTGGAGGCCAGTGCGTCGGTGAGTCCAGTCTGGGAGGCGAGTTGATCGGCGCGTGCGAGTGCTGCCGTCACTGCCTCAACCCGCTCATCACCGTTACGCCTGCTGTGGATGGTGGCCAGCGTCCGTGTAATGACGTGCTCGACCGCGGTGGCGAAGGTACGAATCGCCGCGGCAGGAATGTTCGGGAACAACCCGCCAACGGCGGCAGCGACATCGGTGCTGGCCTGCGGATCGTGTATGGCCGTACCGACGACACCGAGCGCCATGGCGTCATCGGCCCTGCCAATTTCGACGAGTGTGAGTAGCGGTGCGACGGCGTCACCCGCCGAGGCCGCCAGCCACTCGCTGATGCCCTTCCGTTCCGCGTGGTCGAGCTGTTGGAACCGCTCCGGGCCGCCTGGAGTTTGCGTCCACGCCAATAGTCCGTCGAAGTCAAGTCCGTCACCGGGCACACCGAGCCTCGCGGCCGTGAGCGCACGCAGGGCGGCGTCGTAGGTCAGGACCCCGCCGGTCCTTGGCCAGCCGTCGGCCGGTTCGGCTGCGAGCAGCGCTGTGAGTAGCCACGGCTGCTCCCATACCTGGGGATCCAGCCTGCTCGCCCCGAACTTGAGCTGGACAACCTCGATGGGGTCGACGTTGAGAACCGCCTGCTTGACCACATGCCCGAGCAGGTCCCAGTCGAGTTCGGTCTCGTTGGCCGTGGTGGTGACGACCAGGACGCTCGTTGGGTCCGCCCGCTCCTGATGGTCCAGCCACGCGGACGCGATCCCGAGCACGGAGGGTTGGTCGGTGACGTGCACCGAGCGCTTGTGACCACCGTTGTTGATGGCGACATCGAACTGGACCTGGCTACTCGGGTCGTAGGTACCGTAGACGAGCACCAACCGTCGGTCGCCCGCCTGACGCAGCCGGTTTTCCAGCAACGGCGCTAACAGGCGGCGGTCGAGCAGCGGCGGCGCGGTGGCCATCAAGCTGGGCCGTCCTGCGACACCGGACGCCAGTCGATCTCGATGACAGTTCCGGGGTGCTGGTCACTGTAGGCACGGATCTCGGACTGCACGTCAGCCAGGATCGCAGCGATATCCGCTTCCGCGGCGCTCGGTGTGATCCGGCGTGTCCGGTGGGTGTTCGCCGGGCCTTGTGATGCGGGTGCCGCTGACGCGGGGGCCTGCGGCGGTGCGGGCGCGGGAGCCTGGGTCGCACTCGCCGCATCGGTGATGATCTGCGCCGCCTCTGCGTTGGCGCGGGTCAGTACCGGTGCGAGCTCGGTGGTGAACTCGCTGGCGCTGGCAGCTTCGGTGACGTCGGTCAGGAGCCGTTCGGACCGGTCACCGATGCCGTCCTGGTGGCCGGCCAAGGTCGCCAGGTTTGCCAGCATGCCCCAGTTGCAGGTGTCCAGCGCGCGCAGCACGGTCTCGGCGGACGTGATCGTGCGGGAAAGCTCACTGTCCGACTCCTGGCCGGGTGCAGCTGCCAGTTTGCGCGCCAACTGGGTCGGGCTTTCGGCCGCGGACAAGCTCGCCAACAGATCGGCAGCCGCTCGGGTGGAGCGAACCCTGGGTGCCGAGGCGTCGATGCCGAGCTGCTCGGAGTGCTTGTCCAGCGACCGATGCAACCCGTGCACCGCCGGCTCGTAGGTACCGACCTTCTCCCGGACGGCACTGGCGAGCTTGGTGACGTTGCCGGTGTAGCGCACCGCCGAGACCGCGACGCCGAAGAGCCTCCCGGCGCGCTCGCGTGCCAGCTGGAACTCGTCCTCACTAGGCAGCTCCTGGGCCCGCAGCGACCAGCCCGTGCCGATCTGCTCAAGCGACGGGGGGTTCTCCACGATCCCGTGATGCACCCAGGCGCTGTCGGTGAGCAGCGCGTACGTGGCGATGATGAGGTTGCTGACCAGCTTGTCGAGACCGGTGTAGCCGAGGTCGGCGATCCACTTACGGATGTCCTCGACCGCGTAGTCGCCGGTAGCGCCGACGCGGGCCGCGTGCTGGTCGATCCGCTTGCGCCATTCCGGCGAGGTCGTCAGCGGCCCGTCGTGCACCTCGCCGAGCTCGAGGGGGTGCACGATCCTACCGACTGGGGTGAGCTGGTTACGGTCCAGCTCGACACGGCCGCCTTCCTCGGTGGCCCTGGTGATCCAGTGCAGCGCGTTGCGCAGCTCACTGGGGGTGACGGGCTTCCGATCACCCTTGACGTCGAAGTTCGGATGCTTCGGATAGCGATGGCCGAACAGGTCGTCGGCGAGGGCCAGCATGTTGAACTCGAAACCGGCACCGCCTTGCAGCCGAGGCTTGTGGTCCGGGTAGAGCGAGAACACGTGGCCCTCATCGCCGACTTCCGCGCCAGCATTGGCCGGGTCGAGCCTGCTGATGCCATAGAGCTGGCCGAGGACGCCGGTGAGCTGGGTGGTAAGCGTGTCGCGCTGCGCCTCGAGCTGGTGACGCACCCGGATGCGATCGTCGCTGGACAGCGTCGACGTGTAGCTCTCCAGCCGGTCCGGGCGCTCGAGCAGATACCGGATCTTGATCAACCTACCGAGCTGGGTCGAGCGCTGATCGGACAGGAACGACGGCAGCCACACGATCGTCGGCTCGTGAACGTCCGCCCGCTGCAGCTCGCGTAGCCGCGCCAGGTCATCGCTCGGGTACTTGTTCGGGTCGTCGAACGGGTAGTCGAAGACGAACCGGATGCTGCCGGGATGATTCGGGGTGAACTGCTCGTTCGGCAGCGTCTGCCGCTCGCGGACGTTGCCGCAGACGAACTCGGCGGTGCGCTTGCTGCCACGCCAGACGACCTCGCGGGTGCAGACGAAGGCGCCGTCGTCGGTGACGCCGAGCGCGTCCCAGAGCTGCTCCCGGACCCAGGCCTTTCGCTGGCCGAGGGTGTCCACTTCGCTGACCGCATCGAGGATCGGCTCGATGTCCAGGTCCGAGAGATGCAGCGTGAACACGGGGTCCTCGTCGCCCTCCGCGCGCAGCTCGCCTCCCATCGCTGCTTCGATCTCCCGGAGCCGCTTGACGGCCATCGAACCGGGCTCGACCGTGCGGGAGCGCAGCGAGCCGTGGTTAAGTGCGGCGAGCCTGCGGCCGGTGAGCCGCTGCAGCGCGGGCACATCCGGCGCGAGCGAGGCCAGCAGCAGGGTCTTGATCAGCCGGTCGTCGGCGATGTAGTTCGGGTCGTTCGGCGACGGGTACTTGTCGTCGAGAAACGCGCGGACCTTGGCATGGAACTTGGCCGCGGACTCCGCTTCCTTGCGCAGCCGGTCGGTGAACGCCGCCGTGCTGCCCTCGGCCAGCACATCCCAGAGGTCGCCCAGTGGGATGAGCTCACCGAGCTTCATCGTTTCGCGGCGACGGTAGAGCAGGTCCTGCAGGAGCTTGAGTCCGGTGCGTTCGCGCTGCAACGCTCCCGACAGCGCGACGAGCACGTTCAGCAGCGCGGGCGAGAGCGGATAGACCTTCCGGAAGTCCGACCAGTCGGCGTGCGTGGCGCCGTTGGCATCGAGCAGCGCGTCCTTGACGTCGGCCTTGGTGGACTCGATCGCACCGAACGCGGCATCGAGCTGCGCACGCGCGTCATCCGAGCGTGGCTTGAGGACACGTTCCTTGATGATCGCGGGGAGGTTGCGATCTTCGAGACTGATCGTGTCGAACCGCTCGGCGAGGTATTGCACCTGCTGTTCGAGGTTCTTGACGTCCGAGCCGACGAGCTGGGTGAGGTCGCGCTGCCGGGAGATCAGCGACACGATCGGCACCGGGCGGTTGGTGTCACCGGACTCGATCAGCTTGACTAGCTTGCTGACCTGGTCGTTGACGAACTCGCGGCGTGACAGGTGCGCCTGCAGCCACAGGATCAGCTCATCGAGGAACAGCACAATCCCGTCGTAGCCGAGCTGCTTGGCGTGCTGGCTGATGACGGCGAGCCCGTTCTCCAGCGGCAGGAACGCCTCGGCTTCGCCCTGCTTGGCGGACGCGTACGCGGACAACGGCCCGGACAGCAGTGCGGACACCAGCGCGCTCCGGCGGGTGTCGCCAGCGGGGGCCGCGAACGCGGCGTCGAGAGCGGCGCTGGTCCAGCGGCCGCCGGTGTCGTCGAGGACGTCAAGATCATCGAGGTCGTCCTCGTCAGCCGCACCCGCGCCGTCGCCGAGCAGTTCGAGGAACTTGTCATCGCCGAGGGTGTTGCGCATGTTCTCGGCGTCGCGCAACATCTCGTCGCTGCGGTAGACGGCCGGGGTGGGTGCGTCCGGGTGCAGCTCTCGCACGGTGCGGACATAGCCGCCAAGCAGGGCCGAGTCGAGGTCAGCGGCACCGACGAGGTGGTACGGCACCATGAGGAACTTCCGGCCGCGCAGCCACTCGTCGTGCTCGTCGATGACCGGCTGCAGTCCCTGTTTCGCGCGCGCGACCGGGTGGTTGTTCAGGATGGCGTGCAGCACCGTGAGGAAGTGGCTCTTACCGGCGCCGAACGAGCCGTGCAGGTAGGCAGCGTGCGAGCTGCCGTCACGGAGCGCGGCCCGCACCAGGTTGAGCGCGCGGCGGAACGCGTCCTGGAGTTGGTCGGTGACGACGTAGTCCTCGACCATGGACTCGGTGGCGGTGAAACCCTTGGAAAGGTCGACCTTGAAGTCGCCTGCGTGCACCGACTCCGGGAGTCGAAGGACATCCCGGAGGTAAACCTCGCTGCTCACGGTGGGTCCGCCCTCACTTCTTCTTCCGTCCGCGTGTTGTCGGCGCGGGGCGCCAGGCCCGCAGCGCCTCGGTCGACAGCTGGTGCTTGGCCCGCTGCTCGTCGAGGAAAGCCTGGTACTCCTCGGCCGGGTTACCGCCCCACTGCTCGTCGTACTCGCCGTGCCACTGGTGCACCCACGGCATGAGCTCGGCCAGTCCGGCCAGCAGTGGGGTGATTTTGTCAGCCCCCCATCCTGCCTGCTCGGTACGGTCGTTGACCAGATTGACCAGCGCTTGTGCCTGATCGGCATGATCCCAACCTGCCCAGCCAAGCTGCAGCGTGTTGTCCGCGTCCGGGTTCGCCTCCGGGTACGAGATGAACCGCTCCTTCGGCACGTCGAGCTTGCCGCGATGGGTCCAATAGGACGTCTTGCGGAAGTCGGTGGACTTGTACTTCGGCGGCACCGGGATGTCGAGGCGCTGCCCGGTGCGGTCCTCCTCGCGTTGCTGCTCCCAGACGTCCTCCCACTGATCACGCTTGCGCAGACCGGTGTCCTTGTAGCGCATGGCGGCCAGGTAGGGGACGTGCTGGTCAGCGATGAGCTGTTCGAGGATCTTGGCCAGCGACCAGTTCGGCTTGTCGAGGTGATCGGATGCGTAGAGCTCGGCGACGCTGGTGAAATCTGGATCCTTGCGCATCAGCTCAGCGAGCTGGTTGACCGTCAGTGTGCGCGGCTGCGTGAAGTGGTCACGCATGGCGAACCACAGGTCGCGGTCCTCGCAGCGGTCCAGCAGCCACGTTTCGAGCGCTTCGCGTTCCTTCTTTTCCCATGGCTCGGCGGACCACCGACGTTTGCACTCGGGTCGCTCAATCAGCGCGATGTCCCGGCGCTTTTCGATCGTCTCGATCCGCTTCGCGACGACTTGGCGGTACGGCTCAGGCCAGTGGGCGGGGATCTCTGTGATGGGCGTCGAGCCGTGGCGATCGAACCACGCGGTCTCGGCCTCGCCTGCCGCCATCTTGCGCGCGAGCGCGATCTCGAAGGCGCGCTCTCCGAGGTTCAGTTCGGGCACTGTGTCCGGGTCGGCGCGCAGTTCGGCGGCTTCGGTGTCGGTGACCAGGCCGTAGAGCTGGTAGACCTCCCAATCGAGTTCTTCCTGCCGTGCGATCATTCGACCGCGGATGCGGGTGTGCCCGGCGCGCGCAGCATCGAGTTCTGCGCGGGTGGGTGTGGCCTCGGCGACGGAAGCCGACGGCTCGTGGGCAGCGAGCTCCTGGGCGAGCGAGTCAAGCGCGCGGCCTGCCTCCAAAGGCAGTTGTTCAGGGAGCGGGTACCTCGCAATATTGCTGGCATTGAAAGCGTATCTGTCCGACCATGACTCGGCACTGACTCGGGCACCGCTATCACCGATTGGATCGCCGCCCTTGGGGTAACAATTCTGTTTGAGCCAGAAGCACGCTGTAGAGGAGTTCAGCACTCCAAGCAGCATGAGGTGGTCTTCCTCGCTCGCTCCCTCCGGCAACTTAATCACCGGCGCTGTTTGCGTGAAGGTTTTCCCGCCTCGATCTAATACAAAGTGATTATGTGTGGCGACCTCAGCAAAAGCTATAGTTAAATCAGTCTTGAGTTTGGATGTGTACAGTTCCCGGTATTCGAACCACTGAATCGATTTAATGGACTCCACGGGTTTACCGAAACGTTTCCTCTTTTGCAGAGTATTGCGATTGCGCCAGAGGTGACGATACCACCTATCCCCCATGGTCATGGAGATCGGTTTGCAGTATTTGTCGTATGGCCATAGGGATTTGGCCTGTGGGTTAGCGATATAGTCACGGACGGTATCGCCTGAGATTACCGCGATCGAGTTTTCAACGCCAGAGCGGTGAACTGTTGCTTGGCTGTCAAGGAAGAAGGCTTCGTCCTGGCCTGTTATAGAGACGAGGCCGAATAGTTCTATTTTTGAATGGAGTTGGCCACCGGCTGCGCCCGCGTTTAAGCTCGTGACTAGGTCGTCAGCGCCGCCACCGCTGAGCGACCAGGGGTGCTTGGCAAACAGTTCGCTAGGTGTGTCGTTGACGGTGATCCATTCGGACTCGCTGCCGGGCTTGCTAACTTGCTCGACTATAGCGCGCCATACGTGGCCATTCTCGGGCTTTTCGGGAGTGGAGGGTTCTCCGCGAATGCCTAGAATCGCACGGATGGTGGTGCCGCTGCCGGCGAAGTCCTTGCGACCGATAATGACGACCGTGGGCGTGCCATGGCCGGGAATGTATGCACCCGAAGTGTCTATGACGTGCGATAGTGACACCGTGGGAAAGAATTTTTCGATCAGTTTTTTCCCGAATTCCCTCTTCATGAATGAGTTCGCGGTGATTTGTCCTATATATCCACCGGCCTGCTGGCGTGTGCCCAGATGGAACATTCGTTGCACGAACGGCACCGAGAGGGCGTATTCACGATGGCAGGCGCTCCAGCGTTCACGGTAGTTCTCATTTTCCTGCTTGTCTTTGACTGTGATGTAGGGCGGGTTGCCTACTACTACGTGATACGAGACCGGCGTCAGCAGCTCGCAGGACTTCACGTACTCGTTCACGTCTTCGGTGCGGTACGTGAACTCTTCGGCGCTTGCGAAGAGGTCTTCCTGCTCGCCCTTCACGTCCCGGCCGTGCATGAGGGAGTCGCCGGTGGCGACGTTGATGGGAAACGCGGGGGCGGCATCGAGTCGCTGGCCTCCACCGGCCTTCATCGCTGCTACGAGTAGTCGGAATCGTGCGATCGAGACCGCGAACGGGTTCTTGTCGCAACCATGCACGGATTCCATGGAGCGGCGGATGAGTTCCCAGTCGTCAACGCCGGGTGCTGCTTCGCGCCATTTGGCGAGCAACCGGTGGAAGATGCCCAGCAGGAAGTGACCGGATCCGCAGGCAGGGTCGATCGTGCGCAGTCCGTGCATTATCCGTTCGACTTCGCCGCCCGCACGGCGGATCTCGACGGTCGGTTCGAGCCCGAACTCCTCGACGGCAGGTTCGAGCGTGAGATCCAGGATGAACTCCTCGACGAATTCAGGAGTCTGCAGCAGCGCGTAGGTCTTGCGGGCGTTCTCGGAGAGGTCCTGGTAGAGGTCGCCGAGGAAGCGGGTGTTCCAGTCGGCGTCGCTGAAGTCGTGCACGATCTCGCCGTCCGGGCCGAGCCGACGCCAGAACTTCAGCAGCGCGCTCGCCGCCTCGTAGGACGGCGTGATCTCCCACAGCGGGTTGTGGGCGTGATCGAACAGGCCCGCCGCCGTCGGGTGCGCAGTGGCGAGGTGGTCGAACGCCGCTTCGATCCAGTCGCGGTCGTTCTTGTGCGGGTGCTCGCGGAAGAACTGCTCGTGCCGGGCCTGGGCGGTGGCCTGTCGGTCACCTGGCCCCGCCAGATACGGCTCGGGGATCAGCTGGTTGTCCTCGCAGAACCGCACGAACACGCAGCCGAGAATCCAGCCCACCGCAGCCTGCGTGACGCGTCCCTCAAGCCACGTCTCGTAGGTGGCCGCTGTTCGCTTGGCGTCGTAGGCGGCGTTGTATTCCCTGCGTAGTGGCTCGTGGAACTGCTTGTCAGTGGCCCGCTCCCTGAGGTCCACCGTGAGATCTTCAAGCTGCTTGCGTAGGTCCCTCAGCAGGGCCTTCTTCTCTACTCCGCTCGCCGTGTCTAGCACCGTCACGCTCTCGCACCTCAGTCTGCTCGCTTCCTCCCGCATCATCGCAGGCTGGGTGCCGTTCGCTACGCAACGTACCGATTTGTTACTTCCACTGCTCGTACGGTGGCGGAGGCCGCTTGAGGGAGCGACTTGTGTCGGCTGCCAGGATGCGGTCCCTCATGGGAAACTGAGACCCATACGTAGGACATACAAGGGTCAAGAAGGCGATATCGTCTGCCAACCCGCGTCACGCTCCCACAGGGCAATGGGGGAATTTCCAGAGACCGCGATCCAGGCACCCGTGTAGTCAGACGGGACGGAAGGGGGAGTCGTCGGCAAAAACTCCGACCTGAGTGCCTGTTCAACCGCGTGTCTCACAGGTTCTGAGGGGTTACCCACCCAGATAAATAGGTGGCGGTGGTCGAGACTGGATGACCGCAGCTTTATAGCGTTGTCGTTTCGATCTGGATCGTTGACGACATCTGAAACGATGGTGGACAGAATTTCGCCGGTAGCGTTCGATGTCCCGACTGTCGTGTTGGCGTACAGGATCCAACCTGGGCCTGCTACGGCGTATACTTCAAGTAATGCCAAGTTGCGAAGTTGCCTCACGTAAACCTCTTTATCGTGTCCTTCGCTCCCAGGTGGTTGCTGTGCATTCTCGCGCAAGTTGTAGATTCCTGCTTGTTCAAGATTGCGAAGCAGAGTGATGATGGATTCTGCATTTTGCTTGATGTTAATCGTCTCGGTGAATCTAACTATCCAGGTGTAAGAAAGTGTGTCGATTGGCCCAGTTAGGTATTTCTTGAAATGGTCTTGTAGTCGCAAGAAGTCAGCTGAAGTTAATTGAGTGATCTCAATTGCAATTCGCCGTCCGTCCGTGGCATCGACGATGAGATCTACCTCGCTATGCCCTGAATTTTCGTCTCGTTGGATTACGGCACCGTCCAGGGCTCTCGTGACTATCTGCTCGGCTAATTCTTCTTCGGGATTGGTCATATTGCCTCCATAGAACGGGCCGCCGTCCTCGCACGACCTGGGAGCCCACGTGCCGCGGCGACGCGGGCGCGGCATGCGGGCACCGGGCGAGCGATGGTTCGAGTTCGCCAGTGACCTCATCGAGTGGAGTTCGTGGAGAGGAATCTCGGAGTCGCTCAGCGTCAGTGCGAGGACCTCCTCGTCGGTGATGAGGCCGCAGTCGAATATCCCTGCCTTCGGGTATCCGATCGGGTGATGAAGGGAGCTTCACCGGTGTCGACTGCGCCGCCGGGGATGTCCCAATGTGGTTTGCACGACTGGTTCAACCAGCGAGACACACGTGTCCGCCTCCCGCAGCAGCACTCCAACCGACGTCCGCTTACGTTGGCAGCGACCGGACGGACTCGTCAAGAATGGCAGTAGGTCCACAGTGCGAGGCTATCGGTCGCTATCTCTTATTTCGGCTGACTCAGGCGCTGGTCGGGCGTGAGTCGTGATCACGGCGTCCGGCTACGCGATCCCAGATCGCGCGAACGATCTGGGCCGACGTGGTGCCGTCTCCGTACGGCGACGGAGTATGTCGGAGACGGTCATGGACCGCTTCGAGGTCAGACAACCAGCCGCTGATGATGCGGGCGATATCGCCAGCAGAGAGCGCCCTGGCGCCGTGATCGGCCTCAACCTCTGGACGCTCGTTGCTGCGGCGGATAACGACCACAGGGCGCGCGAGGACCGTGGCTTCCTCCTGGATTCCTCCGGAGTCGGTGATGACGGCGGCGGCGTGTTGGATCAGCCCAAGGGTGTCCGGGTAGTCGAGCGGTTCAGTGAGACGAAGCTGGTTGGCGAGTTCAGTAAAGGCCGTGATCTTGGATTTGTTTCCGCGTCCTGGGGTGAAGTGGTAGTACGACCGGCACGGGCAGGTTGGTGAACTGGACGAGGAGTTGTTCCATTACCGCAGGATTATCAGCATTCTCTGGGCGGTGCACAGTTGCCAGGATGTAGCGCTGGGTGGTGACGCCGAGCTGTTCGAGGATCTCGTCTTGTCGACGCGGGGCGGGTAGCGCCTGTCTTGCGGCTTCGACGATGGTGTTGCCGGTGATGACAATACGTTCCGTGGGGATGCGTTCGGCCCGGAGGTTGTCGGCGGCCGTCGTGGTCGGTGCGCAGCACAGGTCTGCGAGGTGGTCGATGAGCACGCGGTTGTGTTCCTCGGGCATGGCGCGGTCGAAGCTGCGCAGGCCTGCTTCGACATGGACGAGTGGGATTACCGCCGCGTTCGCGGCGAGCGCTCCGGCCAGAGCTGAGGTGGTGTCGCCATGGACGATAACCATTTCAGGTGGGTGCTCGCGGAGCACGGTAGCGATCTCTCTGGTGAGGTGTCCCAGTTGCTGGCCCCGGGTGGTATCGCGCGGAAGCGGACCCAACTGTATCCGTGTCGCCGGGAGATCCCCAGTCATCCCCGTGCTGTAGTGCTAGCCGGTGTGGATCACGTGGGCGTGTTCGCCGAGGAGTTCGGCGATCGGCGTGAGTTTGGTGACCTTGGGACGGGTGCCTGCGATCAGGGCGATAGCCATCGATGTCTCCGGTCACCAGTAGAGGTGTCGTCGTTCACCCGCGCTGTATCGACGCGCGGCAACGAAGATGCGCAGGTATAGCTGGTCGATCGTGAGGAAGTTCGGGACGAGGTCGGCACGCGTGAGTTCTCCTCGTGGTAGGTCAGTCCGGTGCCGGTCCGGGTGGCGTATCGCGCCGGGACGGAGTCGCCGGCCCCCTCAGCGAGCGCGATGGCGTCGTCGATGTCGAGGTCGACGAGCCCGGAGACTTCGGCATCGGCCAAGGGGATAGCGTCGAGGTCGATCCCGAGCGGCAACAGGTGCCAGTGCTGGAACTCCCGCTCGATGTAGTCCGGGGCGAGCGTGACGGCTGTTTGGCGCAGGCCAATGGGGTGGAGGTCGGCATACTCGATGTCGAGCCCGAGTTCCTCGTGTACCTCACGGATGCCGTCGGGGATGGTCTCGCCAGCGTGATAGTGCCCGCCGACGGTGATGTCGGCATAGTCGGGCCGGTCGAATGAGTACCGGCCTGGCGCCTTCTTTTGCAGCATGATACGTCGTGTGATCGGGTTGAGTGCCAAAGCCGAGAACGTGCGGTGCCAGAGCCCTTGGCGGTGGGCCTCCTTCTTGTCCTCAGTGCCGAGGTGTTCGTAGCGATCATTGAAGATGTCGATCGGTTTCACAGATCCTCCGAATGCCTGGTCAGGTCGACGTGGGACATTTCCCAGAACGTGCGCAGCGCGTCGAAGTAGCGGGCTGGATCGCCGACCATGACCCAGCGACCGATGATCCGGTGGGCGTTCACGAAGCCGTTGGATGCGAGCTCACCCACGGCAACACCGAGATCGACTTCGCCTCCGGCCTTGTCGGTCGGTTTGAGCGTATCGAGGATGGATGGTCGCAGGATGAGTCGGGAGACGACGGCCAGCGGCTCGGAGACGGTGGCGGGATCGGGCCGCTGCAGGATTCCTGTTGCGCGGTGCGGGGCAGCGGGATTGGTGTCGATGATGCCGAAAGAGCGAGTCTCGTCGCGGCCGACACATTGCCCTGCCACGACAGCGTCGACGCCATTGCCCAGGCGGTGCCGCATGGTGGCGAGATTCGTTCCGATGGCGCGTTCGCCGGCTGCCGTTCGAGAGCGTCGTCAGCAACGAAGACCAATGCCGACCGGAAGAGTCGTTGCCAGATCGCAGAAACGCGCCGGGAAACAGCATGGCAAGACGCCCAGTCCGGACGGGCACTTCGCGAGTACGGCTTCACTGCAGCGATGTCTCAAGCGGATTGAGCATCCCGGTGTCAGCCTGCATCTCGACCTGAATGCCAGTGGAGTCTGTGCTTCGTCAGCACTACGAGCACGCCACCGCCGAAGAGTGAACCTGCCAGATCACGTTACGTGCAAGGTGATCGTTGAGTAGTCTGCGACGCGCACAGACTCCGTTGATCAGGGGGCGTTCCATGGGGTTCTCCGTCGAGCCGGACGCGGTCGCCGGGTTGAGTAAGCAGTTCGACCGGCTGGCCGAGCATGCGACGCAGGGCAGGTCCTACGTCGCAAACCACACGGACCTCGATCTGACCGGCGAGGGCCTGATCAATCTGATCGCCGGCGGCCACCAGCAGGTGCAGGACCAGGTCGAACAGTTCCTCAAGTCTCTGGCTGACCCGACGGCAACCAGTACCGCCGGGGCTTTGGATGCGGCGGCGAAGTACTACCGGGCCACCGACGACGCGAACGCGCGTGAACTCGACGCGACGTACCCGTGCGTCGATGTCGGCGCGGCGAAAGTCGGCACCGAGCGTGTTGAAGCGAACGTCGGTGCGTTCCAGGAGGTCGCTGATCCGACGGCCCGGTACCAGCCGCCGCAGGACTACAACGAGGAGATGCCTTACGAGCCGCATTGGTCGGACCTGGCCAGTCCGACGTCGCTAGTGCGCGACGCCATCTGGAATGTCACCGGCGCTGCGGCGTCGCTGGGGATCTGCGACCGCGCCTACGACCCGTTCGAGGTCTTTCTCAAACCGGTGGTCGGTGACTGGGCGGGTATGCGCGGCTGCGCGGACGTCTTCCGTAATGTCAGCGCTGCCGTCACCGAGATGGCCGACAACACCCGCTGGTACGCGCAGAGCCTGCCCGGGGCGTGGACCGGCAACGCCGCCGACAGCTGTCAGGTGCACTTATTCGTGCTGGCCAAGTCGCTGGAGTCGGCACGGCAGCCACTTGAGGACATCGCTAAGGAGTATGAGGGAGCCGCCGTCGGGGCTCAGAAACTCAGCAGCTCGATCGGAGTGCTGCTCAGCGACATCGCCGACGCTGCGCTGGCCGCTGCCGCGAGTGCCGCGGTCAGCGGGGCCGCAGGGGCGACTGGCGTCGGCCTACCGATCGCGTTGGTCATCGGCGCGTTCACGCTGACCAGGATCTATAAGGTCGTTCGCGGTGTGATGCAGCTCCTCGACCTCATCGCCCGCATCCGTGCCACCGTGGATGCGTTTAGGGGCGCGGCGGGAGACTTCGGCAAGGTGGACGCCACCACGCCACTGCCGAAGCTGCCGGCGAACTCGATGACCCTTCCCAGCGTGTAGGAGTAGCCATGGCCGATAACCAGAATCTCGGGCAGCCCTCCGTCGAAGAGATCCTCGACAAGATCGACCAGTCCCCTATCGGGGAGATGTTGCGCGACGAGCAGGCCATGGAGCGCATGATCTTTGACCTGATGACCCGAAGTGAGGACTCGGTGGTCCGTGAGATGGGCACCGAACTGCGCGAAGGAAACATCACCATGCGCGGCCTCGCAGACATCCCCGCGTACCGGTCAGCGATGGAGGCGGGGCTCGAGCGTGTCGGTGAACTCGACCTCGCGAGCATGTCCGAGCAACTCGACGAGTTGATCGCCGAGCAGCAGGAGTCCGCGCCGGACGAGGACGCAGGGGAGAGCGACGAGGAGCCAGACGAGTTGTGGCAGGGCTTCGGGCGGCTGGACGATCGATGACCCAACGCGGATGGATGGCGGTGCGGTGGGCGATGCGCCTGGTCGGGGCCGTACTGATCGCGTTCGTCATCCTGACCGGGGTGTATGGGCAGTTCGCTGCGCCGACGATGGGCGAGGGCGGTGTGGCGATGACGCAGGGCGACACAGCTGATAGGTACCTCGTCGCGGATACGTTTGCCACGGATTGTGTGTTCACCGGCAAGGACGGCGGTGAGGTCCGCCTCGGCACGCAGCCACTCGGTCGGTCGTTTCTGAAGGGCACGACATTCTCGCCGCCCGGGGTTGCGGGCACACTGACCTGCGACCGCGAACTCCGGGTGATGTCGGGCGGTGCGGCGAAGCTCGCTCAGGTCGCCGAGCATGAGTTCCTGGTCGCCTTCCTGGAGTTCTGCTCATCGCGATTGCGCAGGTGGTGGGGCCGCGCCGAGAACGCAAGACCCGGCGAAGTTGATGCCGCTCAGCCCAGTTGACCCTGGTCGTTCGCCTACTTCTCGAATCCTCCTGGCCCGAACGGCAAGGCGAACGACTGAGGACACAGCCTAACGGTTGCGGATGTTGCGAATATTTCGGATACTGCGATAGTAAAGACTGCTGTGCTGAGGAGAGAGCCATGGCCATGACTTCATTCAGTGCTGACCAGGTCACGCCTGCTCAAGCCGATAGCAGCATCGCTCATGCAGCCTTGCCGCACATCAAGGCCTATCTAGCGAAGCACCAGTCAGACGAGATCCTGCGCCTCGTCGTTGACGACCAGTGTGACGAAGTCTTGGAAGTCCCTCGGGGCGCAGTTGAGCTCCTCGCCCGAATACTTGCCCATATGGCGGCAGGCGAGGGAGTGTCGATCTTGCCATCGCATGCCGAGCTGACGACTCAACAGGCCGCCGATCTGCTGAATGTCTCAAGGCCGTTTTTGATCGGCTTGCTTGAGGCTGGCGAGATCGAGTACCGCACGGTTGGGAAGCATCGGCGGGTGAAGGCCGAGTCGCTACGCAGGTACATCCGTGAGGATGACCTTCGTCGACGGCAGGCAGCGGACGAACTGTCGGCTCTCAACCAAGAGATGGGGTTGACCTGAGCAGTGGCCTTCGTCGTTGTCTACGACGCGAGCGTTCTCTATCCCAACACCCTGCGCGACCTGCTGATCAGGATCGCGCAGGGTGGTCTTGTTCAGGCGAAGTGGACCGATGAAATCCTCGACGAGGTGTTCAGGAACGTCGAGGCTAATCGTCCGGACCTTGACCCCAACAAGCTCGCGCGTACTCGGATGCTGATCACTCGATCGGTCCGTGACTGTCTCGTGACTGGATACGAGCCACTGGTCAAGTCCTTGGAGCTGCCGGATCCGGATGATCGGCACGTGCTGGCGGCGGCCATCAAGGCCCATGCTCAGGTCATTGTGACCAGCAACCTCCGGGACTTCCCGAGGGACGCCCTCGAACCATGGAGCGTCGAAGCCAAAGATCCGGACGCGTTTGTGCTTGACCAGATAGACCTGAGGAAGAGTCTGGTCTATGGGGCCGTGCAACAGATCGCAGACTCGAGATGTAACCCACCGGAGACGGTGCAGGACGTGCTTGTCCAGCTTGAACGAGCTGGTTTGGTGGAGTCTGTCGCGGCGTTGTGGGGCTGACTACCGTCAGCTTCATCGGTGTGTACGAACTACGCCGCCCCGGTCTCGCGTAGCGAAGCTACGAACTCCTGGCGGAGTACCACACGTTCGTGTTCGCCGAGCACCTCGACGATCCGCCCTGCTAGCTGGGGCGCGTCGCGGGGCGCTTCCGCCGGACACAGCAGCCATACGCCGTGTGGCTGGTCGCTCGCCCTGCGCGCCGCGTTCTGCAGTTCGGTGAGGAACTGGCGCCCGCCGGAGTCGAAGTATCTGCCGAGAAGCCCTGCGTCGTGCAGGAGCAGTACCGAGCCTTCTTCGATCAGGTGAGCGCTGAGCCGCTCCTGAACCCGCTTCCAGGTCGCCTCGACGTACGACGCCAATCCTTTCGGTGCCGCTCCGGACATGCTCATGCGGGCGTCCGCTGCGAGCACCTTGCTCCACGCTTGGTTCTTCTCGCTGGCCAGCGTCCGGAACTCGTCGACGAAGACACGGTTCAGGTCCACGGCGACGACGTTGTAGTGGCTGGTGAGCGCTTCAACTGTGCCAGGCAGGTGCTTCGCCCTTATCGTGAGCGCGAGAAAGCCGCCACGAGCCGCTGCGTCCGCGAGCTGTGTCGACGCCGCCTTGAGCGGGTCACGGCCAAACGAGTGTGTGCCGTCGACAGACGACAGGTAGCTCGACGAAGTCGAAGCGCTCGTGCGGCGCCACACCTGCTCCGGTGGTTTGAAGACACCGCTACCCGGTTCGTACGTCAACCGACTCCCGGCAGCGGCCAGGGCTTCCTCGACCTCGACGTAGGTCGGCTCACCGAGTCGCACCTCCGGGAACCGCGCGCGCACCTTGGCGAGCAGCGTCTTCAACGTGATGCCCTTGCTGGGAACGCCGGCGCCCGCCTGCGAGATTCGGAGCGCCCGGGACAGCTCGAGGTTTCGCGGATACAGTTCAAGCCGCCGGGAAGCGGCAGCGTGGTGAGACAACCCAGCCGCCAGCGCGACGAGTCGAGTATCCGCTAGCGGCCGCATCCCCTCGGGCGCGACGACTGCTCGCAGTTCGCGCAGCACAGCGCTGCTGCCGGGGAGCGGGTCAGCCTCCGCCAGCTTGTCGGCGACCCTGCCGAGTGCTGTGGCGTAGTCGGCCAGCTCCTGCGGGCTGGGTTCCTCCGAACCTGCCAACGACTCCGACGCGAGAACCACTACGGAACCGCGACGAGCAACGGCGATCCGCGGCTCGCTTTCCTCACTGGTCTCGCCGGCGTACTCGGCGGCAAGCTCCGCCTCGACCGCGGCCCGAACTACGGCGAGGGCGTCGCGCTGGGTGCGTGTTTGATCTTCGTTGGTGGTGCCGTGCTGTGCCCGCAGTTCCGCTGCGATCTCACTCGCCGTGCCGACCCGGCCAAGGTCCTCCAGGATCTTGGCTACCTCACGCCTGATCGGCACCAGCCACTCGGTTGTGCGCCACGACTTGGCCGCCTCGACAAAGTGCCGAGACACGCTGGGCTGGCTCACACCGAGATGCGCGGCTATGGCACTTTGAGTGGGCCATGTGTCGAGTGGTGATGGTCTGCCCTCCGCATCTGGCAGGCCGAGAGCAAGCCGTTCGACGTCAGGTCGTTTTGAGCCCTTCCTGGCTTCCTGAGGTTGCAGGCGCGCAGCGAGGTCATTGATCGAGAGTTTCGCGGGAACGAGTGGCGCGGGCGTTTCCGCCGGCTCCGGCTCGCGAGCGGCCCCAGCGTCCTTGAGCAGCCGGGTGTCCCATTGCTTGTGCCTGCGGTTGAGCTCCTTTCTGGTCAGCTGACCAGCTCCCCGTGCACGAGAGATCTGGTAGCGCGGCACATCGAGCAGATCGCGCACCGTCGTGGCGCCGTAGGAGTTCGCCACGGACACCGCGCGAGGGGACAGACCGGCAGCATCCAGTGGCGTATCGAGTGTTGCTGCCTCCGCTGCGGCGTCGCGGACTTGTTCGATGTCTGTGTCGGCCGACTTGGTTGTCTCGACGGTGGCAGGCGTTGTTGCTGGCGCTGCGGCGTCTGCTTGCTTGAAGACGGCCCGCCAGGCGTCCTCCATCTGCCGGAGGGTCTCGAAGCGTCGTTCGGCGTCGCGGTGTAGCGCGCTCTGGAAGAAGGAGGTGAGCCCGTCCCGCAGTGCAGGCTCGAAGAGGTCGGCTTCGATGCGAGGCAGCTCGTCGTCGGACATGTCCGGCGCAGTGAGGTCATCGCCCCACTTCACGCGCTCGCCGGAGGCCATCTCGTAGAGCGTCACTGCGGCCGCATAGCGCTCCGCATGTGCGTCGAAGGCTGGTCGGCGCGGTGTTCCGATGAACGGGTCGAGGTAGCCGCGGGTGCCGGCCTTGATGTCGGTATCAGCGGCGTTCGTTAGCGAGAAGTCGAACAGCTTGAGCTGTGTTGTGCGGTCCTTGCGTTCGAAGATGCCCAGGTTGTCTGGCTTGATGTCGCGGTGCTGTACGCCGTTGGCGTCGAGCTGGTCCAGCGCGCGAAAGAGGTCCGAGCCGTAGCGTTCGAGGTGGTGGTAGGACAGCTTGCCCTCGTCGCGGAGGCGTTTGCCCAGCGTTGTGCGTCCTGCGAACTCGAGCTCAAGTACCGTGCGCCCGCCGATCTCGCGTGACCCGCCTTTGAGCTGCACAATCGAGCCACCGCCGACCAGATGCAGCGCTCTGGCCTCGTCATAGAGCCGCTCGGCCTTCTCTTCGTCGAGCGCGATCTTGAAGACGCGCTCTTCGATGACGGGTTCCCCGTCGAACTCATCGGTCAGTCGCTCGACGAGGAGCGCCCGCGCTGTCGCTCCGGTACCGAGGATCTGTGCGACCTCCCAGCCGTCCTCCAGCTCCTGCTTAGTCGTGGCCGTCAGGGGGTCGATACCCGTTGCGGATGGGGCGGGGGCTGCTTCCTGCTCCGCGGCATCCAGCAGTTCGAGAAAGGCGTCAGCGGACTCGAGACGGTGGGCGACGTCAGGGCAGGTCGTGTACTGAATCAGGTCGTTGATCTCGCCCGGGATGGAATCGTCGACAGCTGACGCCAGTAACCCCTGCTCCTCGGTCAGTCGTTGCTTCAGCTCAGCGCGGCTGGCTGCCGGCGGCGTTCCGGTCAGGATGAGGTAGGACACCGCTCCCAGACTGAAAACATCGAGGTCGACCGGGTCAGGGTAGGGCTGATCCACCTCCGGAGCGAGGTAGCGCTGGGCGATGTCTTCGATGAACGCGCCATCCAGCGAGGAGTCGCCGATCGAGCCAAGTGATGTGGTTTCGAAGTCTCTCGCGGCAGTTTGCCAGTCGGTGAGGTGCAGAACGGGTTTCCCGCCGTCGGAGCGGCTTGAGACGTAGATCGAGCGCGGCGAAAGCGCCCGGTGGTAGAGCGAGCGATTATGCGCATAGCGCAACGCCTCAGCGAGCTGGCGAACCATATCGAGGCGGGTTTCCAGCGACAGGGTTGCCCCGAAGGTAGCTAGGTAGGTGTCCAACCTTCGGTCACTTGCCGAATGGCGGAACAGGATCGCTGGATGCCCCAGGTGCTCCCGGAACTGGACTGCTTGAACGATCCCGCGGTGGTTGATGCCCTGCAGGACCTGGTACTCGCGGAGGGCAGCGCGCTTGATCCGTTGTGCTTCGGAGGCCGCGGCGCCTTCCTTCACCAGGTACGTCCGCAGCCGCCCCTCCTCGCGGATCAGACCGTCGTCACGCTTCGCGAGCCGGTCCTCCCAGACGTTTCCTGCGTCGAGCGGCCGGGGCTCCAGTTTCCAGTCATCGCCGAACCGAAGATGCGCCGTGGATGCCTTGATGCCGATCGTCTTAAGCAGGTCAGGCAATACCTTCGAAGCGAAGTTCGCGGTGATGCGGTGCGACTCCCGGTGTGGTGGCCGGGCGAGCAGGTCATCCCACACCTCGGGCAACCCACTCTTCCTGCTGCGCGCGTACACGTTGGGCTGCTGGAACTCATCGAGCTCGCTCTTCAACCCGGGGTCGGTCAGGAAGATCGCCGGTTGGATCCATGGGATGCGGATCTTGAGGCCGCGTTTGTGTGCGGCCCTGGTGAGCTGCCCCTTGAGCTCCTTGGCCTTGAGGTCAGTGAGTTCCAAGGGATTCTCGAGCGTGCGAACCTTCCCGTCCGATGGGTCTCGGACGTACCAGGTTGACCCGTTGTTGGTGACCCTGCCGGGGTGCGCCTTGAGCTCGAGCAGATAGAGGCCGCTGGGTACCGCGATCAGCAGGTCGCACTCGTTGACCCGGCCGGACGCGGCGGTGAACGTGAATGTCGCCCATGCGCGGTACGGCTCAGCATCCGGCATCCGGCGCTTGATGAAATCGAGCCCTGCCTGCTCCCAGTCGTAGTCAGACTTCGAGCGCTGGATCCACCGAGAGTGTGAAGCCTGCCCCTTGCCTGGCTTCGAGCTGGCTGACACAGCGCTGCCTCCTCACTGCTGGCTGTAGGGAAGATCCTATCGAGGCTGCCTACCGTTACGGCTTCGCCGAGTACGCGAGCACGTGGACAAGCGATAACGATGCGGACTCAACCAATAACACCCCCTCTTGCGGTGCCGACGTAGACCGCTGAAGGGTGAGTGAGGGTAAGTCAAGTGCTTGCCTGGGTGTCGGTTTAGGCGGTGACGTTCGAGTATGTCAGGCGAGCTTGCGGAGTCCAGCCGACACAAAGTCTCCCTCGTGGAGTTCCTTGAAATGGCGGAAACCAGACTAGAGCGAACACTGCGCGGAGTCTCCCTGGTCGCAGAGGTCGACGTGCCCGAGGGGTTAATCGATAAGCTCGCCGCGTCGCTTGGACAGGAATACAAGTGTCGACGAACCGAGGGCGCCAGCGTCGAGGTGATGTTCAAGCGCCGGCCTGCATGCGTAGCCGTAGCGATGGCGGGAGTGGCCGCTCAGCGTTACCAGAAGGGAACTTACTGGCCGGCGTTGTGGAAGGCAGTGCGGTACGGCGGTTACCAGGAGGATCAGCGCGTTTGGGGCGATGGTTTCCGGGTAGCGCTCGTCAAACTCGGTCTGCCGGTGTTCGCCGACAACCCACTGCCCTACGTTGGCCCGATCGTGATGCACGCCGGCATACCGACCTACTGTCTCGAGGACTTCTTCAGGCTGCTACTGCAGCGTCAGTCTCAGGATCCGAGATTGGATGCGGAGACGTTTCTTGCCTGGGCTACTGGGTCTGGCCGGGAATCGCGCTTGTACAGCCTGGACGTACCAGCTCGGCGCTTTCTGCAGTATGGATCAGATTTCGCGCTTGACATTGTCGAGCGAAGCTTGGAGTTGTTGGACCGGCTGCGCGAGTCGGGCGAAAGTCTAGACGGTCTTGGGTTGCCGAGTCGTTTCGTTCAACGGGCCCAAGAGCTGGCCGAGCAGGGGTTGTTCGACACCTCCCCTCCGGTTGACGTGAGCCGAAGGAAGCAGCGCCAGGAAAGGCCACGTCTCGAGCTTGATCCGTATGGCCGTGGTGTCGCTGTCTGGCTGCCGCCCATAGGCGACGCTCCCGACGGCACCGCACGTTGGCACGTCACGGAGGACGGGGTCCCGCACACCGTTAAGAGCCAAACCATGTGGGTCGATGCCGCTGAGGGAGTTCCCGCGACGACGCATGCCCTTTCCAGGCCGGTGCGATCGGTACAGGTCCGCCTTGCCGGTTGGGACCACGATGCTGAGCTACGCGTCGTGGATAAGACGGACCCACTGCTCCTATTCGGAGACGATGGTCGGCTCATATCAGCCACGTTGCCCTTGCCGCCGAGTTCGGTGTGGGCGCTGTATCCAGCAGGCCGCGATCTTGACGCGCATGGCACCTTACGTGTGATCGGCGACGGCATCCTTCCAGTGGGCTGGAGCGACTGGCGCCTGCAGCACCTCGACCTTGCTGACGTTACCTCGCTGGGCCTGGCAGACGGAACGCGTCAACGGGTAGTGCGTGGCTATACCCGGCCGCGACTCGAACAGGGCGCTCCGGTGCCCGGGGTCACCACCCCGTACGGCTCACCCGTGTTCGCCGAACTGCCTGTGCTGTGGCTGCCAGGTGAGCCCGATGCGCAGACAACCTGGCAGGTCGAGATCCGGTCCCGGGTGACAGGCGAGGCCATCGTCCGCCGATCGATCGAGACGAGCGCGCCTCAGCTGGTTGACGACCTCTGGCGTGGTGTCCAGCGGCCTTTGCTCGGCGCCTTCGATGTGAGCATCCGTGGGCCCCTGGCGCGAGGCATTCGGCGTTCGCTGTTTATTGCCGAAGGGCTGTCAGTGCGCTACCTATCGGACGTGCGCCTGTTTACGCGTAGCGGCCTTACGCCGGCACAGGCAGAGTTGTCAGCACCGACCGGCGCACACGTAGCTCCTGCTCGGATGCGGTTTGCTGAGCAGGGGCGCGAGCAACTCGTGGCCTTCGATGTCCCTGCGCTCAGCGAGCCGCTGGTTGTATCTCCGCCTCATGTCCAGGTGTTCCACGAGCACAGCGATGAGTCCTCCGCTTGGAGTACCGGTGCACTTCGGCTGACTGTGGAGTCGTTCTTGACCCCGGGGTCGCTCATCGTCCATGTACCAGGCGTCTTGAAGTTGCCGCCTGTTCAGGTCCGCGGCCGACCTGGCGTCCTTCAGGAGCTTGAGCCGACAGGCCGGGTCCGTGATGGCATGGCTCGCTACGACCTGAAGCGAATCGCCGATACGGTCGCCGAGCATCGACGGGTGGACCTCGTGCTGCCCGTTGGCGCAAAACCTTGCGTGCTCGCCAACGTTGAGCCAGAGAAGCTGGCCTCGGCAGTTGAGCATTGTGGCGACCGGCTGCGCCTTGTGGATGCAGCTGAGGTCGAAGGTGTGATTGCTGGGATCTATGTTCTCGCGGCTCCGTGGCGTGCGCCTGTGCGGCTGCCTGTGATGAACGGGAACGTGGAGCTTCCCTCCGAGCTACGCGCGTGCGGTCCGCTCCGCGTTGTGCTGCGGGTGGGGGATCCATGGGTACCGGTTGAGCTTCCGCGTTGGCCTGAGGCGGGAAGCTCGTACTTCTGTGATGCGACGGGATGGTTCGACACTGGTGACATCGAAGAGGCTGAGCTATCGCGCTTCCTCGTAGGCCAGGGGGCGTTTCCGGCCACGGTTTGGGACATGACCCGTCTGTGGGTGATGGTTGATCTCGCTGCTGAGCTGTCCATGCTAGTTCCGGAGAGCCGTATAGCAGAGCATTGTGGTCACTTGCTGAGGGCACACACCGCCCGGGCGTTGCAGGCTCTCGTCGATGCCGAACTGCAGCCCGAGCGATCTCTTCGCGCGCTCATCGCTACTGGCATGGCCGCGAGTAGGCCGGACCGTCCTATCGGAAACACCAGGCTTCGCCGGATGTGGGCTTCGAACCCCGCGGTTGCCGCAATGATGGACGCAGACGATGACGACTGGTGGGACTGTGCGGAGATGGAGTGCGGGCAGACAGCCGTCACCGTCCTTCTGGGGGATGAGGACCAAGACGCAGCCGTTGGTGGCTTCGGCCGGGAGGTGGACGCTCTCGCCGCCATGACGGTTGAACAGGTGGACTACGTTTGGCAAGCCGCGATGGTTGTGCCGCAGGACCTGCTTGATCCGGACAGCCGAGTGGTCGCCGCCCGCCAACTGTTCGACCAACGGCTGACGGCCGATGCCAGAGCGGCAGGCAACGCGGCGCGGCATTCGTTGAGCGCAGCAGACGAACTGATCGCGCGAAGCTACCACCCAGAGCTCGCGAAGCACGTGGCCGCTCGGCGTCACGGCGATCGCGGCGGCTGGCGCTTGCTTCCCGCTGTCTCATCAGCAATCGCAATGGTTGCACGGCTCGCGGCGCGTGGCGATGAGGCTGCTGCCCAATGTGAGGCGCGTCTGCGCGCTGAATGGCTTCACCTTGCCGCCATCGCTCCAAAGCTGGTCACGATCGACTTGGTGCTTGCGGAGTTGCTCATCAAGGGAAGAGAAATGGAGCTGGCATGAGCTATACGCTCGATCCCCTCGGAACGAGCCGTCTGGTGAGCGACACCTACCGTCGCTATCTGCGCTCCTTGCTTCCAGTGTGCGATCCGGATATCGCTGCAGCCCTGGCTGGGGAGATCACCTCGAGTCCGATGCTGACCAACGGCCCGTTCTTGGAGGCCACACCGCCGTTCGCCGCGGGCGCTTCCCTCCGGAAACTGATTGACGAAGGCGTCATCGACGGCGGCCTGTCAGCTCTATCCGGACAGACGCTCCCGCTCGATCGGCCGCTCTATCAGCATCAGGAACTGGCCATACGCAAGGCTGCAGCGGGGCGGAACCTCGTCGTCGCTACTGGTACGGGGTCCGGCAAGACGGAGAGTTTCCTCTTGCCAATCTTGTCGTCACTCGTTGCCGAACGAGCTAAGGGAACCCTCGGACCAGGCGTGCGTGCGCTGTTGCTGTATCCCATGAATGCGTTGGCGAACGATCAACTCAAGCGGTTGCGGCAACTGTTGGCGGGGATGCCTGAAATTACCTTTGGTCGCTACACCGGCGACACTCGTGAACGAGCGCAGGACGCTGCGGAGGTGTTCGAGGAACTCAACCCTGGCGAGCCCAGACGTCCCAATGAACTGCTCAGCAGGGAGGAGATGCGGGTAAGCCCGCCGCACCTTCTGCTCACCAACTACGCCATGTTGGAGTACCTGCTGTTGCGACCTGCCGATCTGGACCTCTTTGAGGGAGAGTACGCAGGTAAATGGCGCTTCATCGCGCTCGATGAGGCGCACGTCTATGACGGCGCTAAGGCTGAGGAGCTGGCCATGCTCCTGCGGCGATTGCGCGATCGGGTAGCGCCGGAGCAAAGGCTGCAGTGTTTCGCTACAAGCGCGACGGTCGGCAGTGACCCGATGGCAGTGGTGAACTTCGCCCAACGACTGTTCGATGCACCGTTCGATTGGGCAGACGGGGATCCGAACCGACAAGACGTGGTGACGGCCAGTCGAGTCACGACGCCAGAGGGCCCGTACTGGGGGCCCCTTGTCGGTGATGCTTATCAGCGACTCGCACAGCAGGAAGATCCACGGTCGGCGGTGCTGGAGATGGCCGGATCTCACGGGTTCACCACCAATGACCCGGCATACGCCCTCGCGCACGAAGCGACGATGGCTAAGCTTCGCGGTGAGCTTGCGACCGGTCCCCAGCTTTTCGACGACCTAGCCACGAAACTGTTCGGGAACGATGAGTGCGCTGCTGAATCGCTCGCAGCGTTGGTGACCGTTGGCAGCCAGCTCGCCGACCGGGCTGGCTCTCCATTGCTTTCGGCGCGGTATCACCAGTTCGCTCGCGCCACCGAAGGAGCGTTTTGTTGTCTCACCGACGCCGGGCCTCATGTTTCGTTGAGCAGACACGAAGAATGCACGGAGTGCGCTGGCTCGATGTTCGAGCTCGGTGCCTGCAAACGATGCGGAGCCGTTCATCTGATCGGCGCCATCCGTCGCGTCGAGGACGGCCTGCGTTTTGTCGCCCGGATCAAGCACAACGAGCGGCGGGTGTGGTTGCTGGTGGGGGAGCAACTCGGCGAAGCAGACGAGGACGATGTGGCCCTCGAAAAGGTCAGCGAACTTGAGGCGGACGAGGCCTACCTGTGTGCCACCTGTGGGCTACTGTATGGCTCATCAGTCACGGCCTGCACACGAGACGGATGCACTGGCTCCGTACGACACGTGCGCAAGCTTAAGACGTCCCAGGGCTCGCCGTCAGGGTGCCTTGCCTGCGGGGCTCGTGGGCCCGCGATGATTCGGCAGTTCGAGAGCGGTGGCGATGCGGCGGTGTCCGTGTTGTCAACGGCGCTCTACCAGTCGCTACCCCCCGCGACCGATGATGCGATCGCCGATCGGCCTGGCGAAGGCCGAAAACTACTGATGTTTAGCGACAGCCGGCAGTCAGCTGCGTTCTTCGCGCCTTACCTCGAGGACAGCTACTCGGCGATTCAACGGAGACGGCTGGTCCTGCAGGGCTTCGAACGCGCGACGCGTGACGAAGAGGAGGTGGGCATCGACGATCTGATCTTCCACGTCGCGAGGGTCGCTGGCGACTCCCATGTCTTCGAGCGACGCACATCCAAGCAGCAGCGCGAACGCAAGACTGCGCTCTGGGTGATGCAGGAGCTCGTGGCGGTGGACGAACGTCAGTCATTGGAGGGCCTTGGCCTGCTGCGCGTCAGGCTCGATCGAGCGAAATCCTGGCAGGTTCCGTCACCACTGTTATCGCTTGGCCTGAAAGAAGAGGAGTGTTGGAGCCTGCTGGCTGAGCTTGTCCGCACAGTGCGGCAGCAAGGTGTGCTGACCATGCCAGAAGACGTCGACCCCCGCGACGAGGCGTTCGATCCTCGTCGCGGTCCGATCTTCTTGCGGAAGGACGGGTCAGAACCCGGCAAGAAGGTGTTGAGCTGGCTTCCTACGCGGGGTGCGAACCGCAGGCTCGACTACCTGCAGCGGGTGCTCGATCGACTGGGTGTGAGCTCGGATGCTCGTGAGCTGTTGGACGGCACCTGGAAGTTCATTACCAGCGCCCAGGACGGGTGGCTGAAGACGGACACCGTCAGGAACCTCGGTGCGGTCCGCCAAGTGGATCACACCTGGCTACAACTGTCGCTAGCCGATCAGGCGAAGCCACTCTATCGGTGCAGCTTGTGCCGGAAGATCAGTTCGATCTCAGTCAAGGGCATCTGTACCACGATCGGCTGCGAAGGGGTGCTTGAAGAGTACGTATCCACTGATTCTGACGACCATTACCGGACGCTCTACCGTACGCTGAAGCCCATTCCGCTGGTCGCCCGTGAGCACACCGCGCAATGGACGAGCATGGAGGCAGCGAGCATTCAGCAGCGGTTCCTGCAGGGCGACGTTAACGCGCTTTCGTGCTCGACGACGTTCGAGCTCGGTGTTGACGTCGGTGAGTTGCAGTCGGTTGTTCTGCGCAACATGCCGCCCACTACCGCTAACTATGTGCAACGTGCTGGTCGTGCCGGGCGACGCACAGACTCTGCCGCGTTGGTTGTGACCTACGCCCAACGACGTTCGCACGATCTCTCGCATTACCAGAGCCCCCGCACTATGATCTCTGGCGAGGTACGTGCCCCATATGTGCCACTCGGGAACGAACGCATCGATCGTCGGCATGCTCATTCGATTGCGCTGGCAGCTTTCTTCCGAACCGCTAAACGCGACCTCGGTGAGCAGTGGAGGACTGCAGGCGAGTTCTTCCTCGCGCCGAATGGCGGGACCGTACCGTGTTCGCGCGTGCGGCAGTTCCTCACGCCCGTCCCACCGGATGTCCTTACCTCGCTTCGGCGCGTGCTTCCCGCCGACGTGCAGGATGAAATCGGCGTCGACAGCGGCAAGTGGGTTGCACACCTCGCAGACTTGATCGAAGAGGTCCGACAGCAGCTTGATCAGGATGTTGCTGCGTTCGAAGAACGGCGTCGCGCCGCGTTCGAGGACCGTAAGGACCACCTGGTCCAACGCTACGCACGCACTATCAACACCCTGACGAAGCGCCACCTGCTTGGGTTCCTAGCCAACCGCAACATCCTGCCGAAGTACGGGTTCCCCGTCGATACGGTGGAGCTTCGCACAACGTACTCGTCCGAGGCAGTCGGCTCGAAGCTGGAGCTCGCGCGCGACCTGTCGAGCGCGATCTACGAGTACGCGCCTGGTGCAGAGGTTGTCGCCGGGGGCTATCTCTGGAAGTCGGGTGGTGTCTATCGGCTCCCCGACCGTGAGCTGGAGGGCAAGTATTACATGGTGTGCGAGCACTGCCAGCACTACTACGAGGACGATGAGCCATTGGATGGCATATGCCCTGCCTGCTCCCATCCAAGTCGAGCTGCGTCAAGGCAATACTGCGTCCCAGAGTTCGGATTCGTCGCAGAGCCGGAGGCGCGTCGGAGTACGGTGCCGCCGAAGCGCAGTTGGAACGGCACTACGCATGTCGTCTCGACCGCTGTCGATCCAGTTCTCCGAGAGTGGCAGGCATCGGGTGGTGGTGTCGTCACGAGTCGTGCTGGGGAGCGGGGGCAGCTCATCGCCATTTCCGAAGGACCGAACGGATCAGGTTATTTGATCTGTGATTGGTGCGGCTGGGGATGCGCCATAGAAGGCCGCCAGATCAAGTCCCATCCGCACCTGCTCAAGAACTCCGAGTGCCGCGGGCCGCTGCAGGCACGATCTCTTGCGCACAAGTACGAGACCGATGTCGTGGAGCTGAGCTTTGATGGCATCGATCCGTTGGTGAATTCCGTTCCCGAGCGATGGTTGTCCGGGCTGTTCGCTCTGCTGGAGGGTGCGTCGTCCGGGCTGGAAATCTCTCGGGACGACATCGGTGGCGCGCTCTATCACAGTGCTGCCAGTCGCACAGGATTGGTGATCTTCGATACCGTGCCGGGCGGAGCAGGTGGGGCGATGCAGGTAGCGGAATCGCTGGACGTTGTCACGCGTGTGGCGCTGGACCGCGTCACTGGTTGCGACTGCGGGGAAGAGACCTCCTGCTACGGCTGCCTGCGCAATTTCGGCAACCAGCGCTTCCACGACGAGTTGAGCCGTCGCGCCGCCATAGAATTTCTCGAGCCACTTGCGGCGCGCGCGGGTCTCAGGCAGAGGTCATAGGGATCGATCTGTCTGGTCGACCCGACCAGGTCCCGATGCAGGCACGTGCGGCGGCTCAACGGCTCGTAGCACACGCCACGTTGCGATGTGCTGCTAGGCGAGGATGTCCCACCGGAGCTGACGCACACTGACCCAGCCGTCGTTCCCACCGACTCGCGCCGGTGGGAACGGCAGCCAGGACGTCAGACCTTCCCGACGAACACGGCTTCCTGGCCAAGGATGGGGTTGAAGACGAGCTGCAGCTCGCCGGGCTTAGGTCCAACGGCGTACGCGACGTCGTAACGGTACGTCTTGCCTGGCAGCACGGTCGTCGACTCCATGCCGCCATCTCCGCACTCGCCGTCGGAGTCGAAGATCGTCTCCGCCTTGCCACCGTTGAAGGTCGCGTCACCGCTCGGGGTGAGGTCGACGATGTTGACCGGCTCGTCACTGTTATTGACAACGGTGACGGTGAACTTCATGGCGCGTTCGATGTTCTGCGGGCTGGCGAAATCGCTTGGTGTGCATGGGGTTGGCTTGGAAACCTTGACGGCGACGCCGGACTCCCAGGTGAACTGTTCGCCCCACGTCGCCTGTCCGGAGTCGCCGGATTCACCCGATGCCGACCCCGGCTCGTTGAGTGCGTTCTCCAACTCCTTCACCGTGTCGCCCTGCACCGCGACGGTGATCGCGATTCCGGCCACGCAGAGTCCAATCCCAATCAGCGCGAGGATCCGCTTCGTGCCGAACAGCGCGATGACGCCGAGGATGAGCCCGAGGGCCGCGACGATCGCCGTGAGGTTGTTCAGGAAGATGATCGGCGAGCCAAGGATCCCGACAATGCCGAGGATGAGTGACGTCCAGGCGAGCGCGCCGAACTTGGCGGGCTTCGGCGCCTTCTGCGCCGGAGGGGGCGAGCCGAATTGCTGTGGCTGAGTCATTGTGTTCCTTCCCTCTTGTGATGGCCCCATGCAACTGGAGCTGAGGGGGTCGTCGCGTCGTCCGCACGCATAGACCCAGCTACGACGAAAGTCGTCGTTTTGGACGGTCAGATCAGCTGTTCCGCCGATGCGGAGTTGTCAGAGCCTGGCCGTACTCTTGGCGCATGACCCAGCCCGCAGGCAGCTCGCGCCCGCATGTGATGCGTCGTGTCGGCGCTGTTTGCGTCACGGTGCTTGTGGTGTCGCTGAGCATTTTCAGCTCGCTGATGGTGCTGGTCGCGGAGGGTTTCGTACCGGGTAGTGAGGACATCGAGCCTGGCTGGCGAGGTGGTCTCGGAGCGCTGTTGGCTATCGGTGCCGCCGTCGGTCTTGTCTGGCGGCACCGGCATCCGGAGTTCGTGACGGCCGCCGCCGTCCTACCTCCCCTGGTCTTCATCACAGACTCCCTCGCGGCGTTGATCGCCCTGGCGGCGCTCGCCGCCGCCCGCCGTGACTACGTGCTCTGGATTGGTACGGCGGCGGTATACGTCGCCACGGCGATCGCCGTTGGCTATGACGCTCGCCGGCATGTCGACTACTCCATGGTTCAAATCTTCGCGGGAGCACAAACCGAGGCGGAACGGGTCGACGCACCGTTGTTCGCGATCTTGCTCATCGCGGCGGTCATGACAGCGATCCCGCTGGCCGTCGGGGTGCTGCGCGGCACTCGGCGGGATTTGACCCGCAGCACGCACGCGGAGCGTGAACTGTCCGGCGAGATGGCGCGTCGGGAAGAGCGGACCCGCATCGCCAGAGAGATGCACGACGTACTTGGCCACCGGCTCTCGTTGCTCTCACTGCAAGCTGGCGCGCTGGAAGTCAGCGATGACCATGAGCGCGCCGCGGAAGTCGCTCGCGGTGTACGTGGCACGGCGAAGGAAGCGCTCAACGACCTGCGAGAGGTCGTCGGTGTGCTGCGTGACGGCCGAACGTTCTCGGGTGGCTCGACACCCAGTGGATCAGACACCTCGCCACGAACGTTGGCCGATCTTCCCGAGCTTCTTGACAACTCACGCCGTGCGGGGCTCGCGATGAACGTCACCGTGCTGCTCGACGACGTGTCGATCGCGCCCGCGCCACTCGGGTCGGCCGCGTACCGGATCGTTCAGGAGGCGCTGACGAACGTACTGCGGCACGCCCCGGACACGACCGCCGACGTGACGATTCGGGGCAGCCCTGGTGTTGGTCTCAGCATCGAGGTGTCCAACCCCCTCCGCGGGGACTCGGAAACGGTGGCGGGCGCGGGGACGGGGCTCCACGGTGTCGCCGAGCGGGTGGCACAACTCGGCGGCACTGTCAGCTCCGGGCCGACGGATGCTGACACGTTCGTCCTCGCTGCCTGGCTGCCATGGTCAAGGGATCGTGACGGTGGTGAGCCTTAGCATGGGCGCGTGACAAACCGCGAACATGGTGGCAATTCGGATACGCAACCCTTGCGTGTCTTGCTTGTTGACGACGACCCGTTCGTCCTCAGCATGCTGTCCATGATCTTGGAGAGCCAGGACGACCTCGTCGTGGTCGCTCACGTTCAGGACGGTGACCAGGCTGTGACGGCGGTGACCAGCCATGCGCCGGATGTCGTCGTGATGGATATCAAGATGGCCAGGATGGACGGCCTCGCCGCCACCGCGGCCGTGCGCGCGCTGCCACGTGCGCCGAAGGTTCTCGTGTTGACCAGCTTCGACCTCGATGAGTACGTCTTCGACGCGCTGGCCGCCGGTGCCAGCGGCTTCCTGCTCAAGGAGTCCGATCCGAGTGACATCATCAACGGTGTGCGAGTGGTCGCCGCTGGCAACGCCATGCTGTCGCCGAGTACGACCAAATCGCTGATCCAGCACTACGTCACCGCACGCGCCAACCCTCGCCGCCGTGCGGCCGTGAGCAAGCTTGATGCGCTCACCGACCGCGAACGTGAAGTCGTCGTCGCGGTCGCGCAAGGCAAGTCGAACGCCGCTATCGCGGCCGAACTCTTCATGAGCGAGGCCACGGTGAAGACCCACATCACCCGGACGTTCGCCAAGCTCGACGTCGGTAGCCGGGTGCAGCTGACGATCTTCGCCTACGAAGCCGGGCTTGTCGGAGCCTGACGCTTGGACCGCCTGCGTGTGCGGGAGCTGGTGAGCTGGGCTGACGTGCGCTCGTATCGCTCAGGTGTGCCATAGACACGCCTATTCCGTCGCGCACCGTGCGGCCGTGGCACCATGTGCGCATGCCAACGCCCGAACAGCCCAGCGACGACGGCAGGCACCTGCGGGCCGTGCCAGACGAGTCGCAGCAGGACGACATCGACCTCGACGCCATGCGTAAGCAACTCGAAGAAGCTGGCGCCCCAGCGGAGCTGCTGAACAGCCTCGACGGCGTGACCGACCCGGACGATTTCCTCCAACGGATCGCCGAGGCCATGCCGGAGCCGGACACGACACCCGACGCCGTGATCGAAGGCTTCGCCGACCTGCTTACGCCGGAGACGAGCCCGCTCGAGGCCGAGCTCGCGGGCGCCGACTTCCTCGGCATGGTACGCAGGGCAGCCCCGGACGTCGACGTCACGCGCGAGCTGCTCTCCGACCTGATCGCGAGCGCCGAGAAATCCGCCGAACCGCACGGTCTCGCCATGCTGCGCGCGGTCGCAGCCGCTGGTGCACCAGGCGTGCGGGAGGCCGCCAACGAGAGCGCCGCGAAGCTCTCCTCCGCCGGTGTCGCGGAACCGCCGTGGCTCGAGCGTCTCGGCAAGCCGGAGTTCGATCGGGCGTTCGGCTACCGCGATGACGACGGCGGGCAGGAAGCCATCGCCACCGTGTTCCACTACGACAACGCCGAGCACGCGGTTGTCGTGCTGATCGATCACGGCATGGGCGGTGGCGTGAAGGACGTCTTCTTCAGCGACCAGACCGACGTGATCCGCGGCGAATACGAGCGCGCGTCGGAGGCGATGGGCATCGAGCTCCGCGAGCATGGCCGTGAGCAGGCGCACCACATCCTCGCGTCCGCCCTGGAACAGCCGTCCTGTGCCGAGCACTCCGAGCAGGTGGACGACGTCCTGGACTACCGCGACCTGCTGCGCCGCAGGGTGGAGACTCTGGCGACGGCGTAGCGTCCCGGCCGATACCCGGCGTGCGTAGGCGCTGCTCACCCGGCCTTAGCGCTCGGCAAGCCAACGGTGCAGTCGCGTCGCGAGCCGCACCGGCTGGTCGAGCTGGATCAGGTGCCCGGCGTCCTCGATCACCTCGAACCGCGCGCCGGGGATGGCATCGGCGAGAGCGCGCCCACGGTCGAGCGGGATCCAAGTGTCCTCACGGCCCCACATCACGGTGACCGGCAGGTCCAGCTCGGGATAACGTGGCTCGATCTCATCCGTGTAGGCCTGGTCGGCTTGGGCGATCTGGCGGTAGAACGCGGCTTGTACGACGTCGCCAAGCCACGGCGTGACCAGCATGTCTGACTGATCCTGTGTGAGCCCGACGTGGCTCGCCCCGTCGACGTACGCCCGCACCGCGCCCTCGTGGACAGCGGACGGCAACGCCGCGAACACCTCGGCGTTGTCCCGCACCAGCCGGAAGAATTCCGACCCCCACGGTGCGACCGCGACGACGTCGACCAGCGCGAGCGAGGCGTAGGCCGCGTCGTGCAGCAGGTGCGCTCGCAGCGACACCGCGCCGCCGTAGTCGTGCGCGACGACGTGTGGTGCCGCCAGCCCCCAGTGACGCAACAGGTCGGCGAACAGTTCGCCCTGCACGTCGAGCGACACCCGGTGTTCAGGGTCCATAGCGGACTCGCCGTATCCCGGCATGTCCCACAGGTAGCAGGTGAACCCGTCCGCCAGCGCCTCCGCGTACGGCAGCCATAGCCTGCTTGACCATGGCGTGCCATGGCAGAACACCACGGCGGGGCCGCTGCCGATCCGTCCCCATCGGACCCGCCTGCCCCGCCACTCGAATGTCTCCGTCAGCCCCATGGCGATCAAGCGTACGGGCCCGGGCCCGCGTGCACCCGCCGACGGACACGCGTCGCGATCTTGAGGCGTCCCGCTCGTCATGACGCCCTGAACGTCTCAAGATCCACCCCGCACGGGGCGTGCGGCACACGTCAGGATGGACGGTATGGACATTCCATCCGGGGACACCACTCTCGCCGCCGATCTCGTCACGCCCTCGACACCGAGCGGCGCCGGGCTACTCTTCGTGCACGGTTACGGCAGTAGCCGCCGCAGGCAGACTCTCCGCGCCAGGGAGGTGAGCCAGCGCCTCTGCCACACCGGACTCGCCGTCGACCTCAGCGGACATGGCGACAGTCCCGGTGACCTGCGGGAGCGCACCCGGCAGGACCACCTCCGTGACGTCGTCGCCGCCTATGACGCGCTGGCCTCGACAGAGGACGTCGAGCGGATCGGTGTCTGCGCCGCGAGCTACGGTGCGTATCTCGCCTGCCTGCTGCTCGGCGAACGTCCGGTCCAGCGTCTGCTGCTCCGCGCGCCCGCGCTCTACATCGACGCGGACGGTCCCGACCCTGAGGCTCGCCAGCACTTGCGCGGCCTGATCGACACCAACGCCGCGCTCGCCAACCTCGCGACGTTCGACGGCGACACCCTCGTGCTGGAATCCGAACACGATGAGGTGATCCCGCGACGCTCCATCGATGCGTACCTGCACGCCGCACGCCACGGCACCCACCGCGTGCTCGCGGGAGCCAAGCACGCCTTGATCGACGACGCCAGCGACGCCGCGTTCCTGACCGAGATCGTCGACTGGTTCGCCGACCTCTGATGCCCCCTACGGTCGCCGACGCGACCGGCCTGCGTGCACGCGGAGCGACATGGCCATTACTCTCGCCGGATGGCGAGGTACTACGACGTCCATCCGGTCAACCCCCAACCACGCGCGATCGGCCAGGTCGTCGCGCTGCTGCGTGAGGAGGGACTGATCGCCTACCCCACGGACTCCTGCTACGCGCTCGGCTGCATGATCGGCAACAAGCAGGGGCTGGACCGGATCAAGGAGATCAGGAAGCTCGACAGCCGGCACCACTACACGCTGATGTGCCGGGACTTCTCCCAGCTCGGTCAGTTCGCCGAGGTCGACAACACCGTGTTCCGTGCGATCAAGTCGGCTACCCCCGGCGAGTACACGTTCATCCTGCCCGCCTCGCGCGAGGTGCCGCGCAAGCTCATGCATCCGAAGAAGCGCACGGTCGGCGCGCGAATCCCCCGGCACCCGGTCGCGATGGCATTGCTGGACGAACTCGGCGAACCGCTGCTGTCGTCGACGTTGCTGCTGCCCGACGTCGAGGAGCCGATGACCGACGGCTGGCTCATCAAGGAGGAGCTAGACCACGTCGTCGACGCTGTGATCGACTCGGGGGAGTGCGGCACCGAGCCCACCACGGTGATCGACTTCTCGCACGGTGAACCGGAGATCGTCCGCTATGGCGCGGGCGACACCGCTCGCTTCGAGTAACGAGAAGCACCGCACGGCGCATTTCACCGAACTCGGGCGCCAGGTGCGGCGGGTGAGCCACTTGGCGGTCGGTCCCGGCCGATATCCTCGCGGGGTGCGTTACGAGGTGCCTCTGGACATCGATCCGGCCGAGATCATCGAGGTGGTCGGTCCGGAGACCTATGCCCGTGGCCTGAACTACGCACGTCAGGGCAGGGTGGAGCGGGCCGTGTACCGTGCGAGGGCCGGGGCCATCGTCGGCACGGTCAACGGCAATGCCCGCAAGCCCTACACCACCACCGCCCGGCTCGCCCCGGAAGGCGGGTTCGACCATGGGCAGTGCAGCTGCCCCGTCGGCTTCAACTGCAAGCATGTCGTCGCGCTGCTGCTCGCGGCGGCCGAGGACGGTGACGCTCCGGGGGAGCAGACGTCGAGTAGTTGGGAGCAGCCGCTGCAGGAACTGTGCGGCACGAAGCAAAACGCCACCCCCCACACGCCGCTCGCGATCGAGCTGATGGCGTCGCGCGGCCTGCGCGGGCGGGAGCACAACATCTCCGCGCGGCTGGTTCGGCCGGGTAAGCGTGGTGGCTGGGTAGCCGGTGACCTCAGCTGGACCCGCCTCGACGCGCTGCACCTCTACGGCGACTATGACGACGATCAGGTGCGGCTGCTGCAAGAGCTGTACTCCCTCGCCCAGCCGCCAGGCGGCGCGCGCTACCCCGGCCGCTACTCCGGCTACTCGTCGGCCGACGACAAGTACCTCGACCTCTCGACATTCAGCTCCCGGCAGCTCTGGCCCCTACTCGACCAAGCCCGTGCGGCCGGAGTGCGGCTCGTGCACGGCACGCGGCGTGGCGAGCTGGACCCGGTCTGTGACGCCGAGGTGTGCCTCGACGTCACCCGGGGGAAGTCCGGCGGCCTCGACGTCACGCCGCTGCTGCGGGTCGATGACGGCGGCGCTGGCTTCCTCGACGGCGTCCAGCCTCGGCCGTTGCGGTTCATCGGCCGCAACGGTCACGGCCTCGTCTTCACCGATCGCGCCGCGGCCAAGGGCGACCCGGGCGGTTGGCCGTTGTGGCTGGCCAAGCTGGCGAAACCGGCGTCGGAACAGTTGCAGCAGCTCGTGCTCGACGGCCGCAAGCTGTCCATCCCCGCAGGGGGCGTCGACCGGTTTCGCGACGAGTTCTATCCGCAGTTGCGACACACCGCCACCATCGTGTCGTCCGACGACTCGTTCACGCCGCCGGAGATCTCCGAGCCGGAGCTCGTGCTGACCGCCGACTACCGTGAGGGTCACGAGCTCGAGCTGAGCTGGGCGTGGCGGTACCACATCGGTGACTCGCCGCTGACAATCCAGCTGGACGGCCCCCTCGCGGAGAGCGGCGTGCGCGACCTGCCCGCCGAGCAGGCGATCGTGGAACGGCTCGACTCTGGCCTGGAACGGTTCTCGCTCGCGCGCGGTGGTCAGAGCCACGCGCGGGTACTGCGCGACACCCGGCTCAGCGGCGTCGAGACCATGCGGTTCACCACCGAGCTGCTGCCGCTCCTGTCCGACACGCCCGGGCTTGAGGTCGCGGTCACCGGTGAGCAGCCCGACTACCGCGAGGCGGGCGAGTCCCTGCGCATCGGGCTGTCCACGGAGGAGTCCGACGGCAGGGACTGGTTCGACCTCGGCGTGTCGATCACCGTCGAGGGCCGCGAGGTTCCGTTCAGCGACGTCTTCAAGGGCATCGCGCGCAACGAGTCGCACCTGCTGTTGCCGGATGGCGCGTTCTTCTCGCTGGAGAAACCAGAGCTCCAGACGTTGCGGCGGCTGATAGAAGAGGCCCGCTCGCTGCAGGACGTCGACAGCGACACGCTCCAGATCAGCCGGTTCCAGGCTGATCTCTGGGGCGAGCTGACCGAGCTCGGCGTCGTGGAGAGCCAGGCGTCGGAGTGGCGGCGGCAGGTCGACGGGCTGCTCGCACTCGGCACGCTCGACCCGCCGAAGCTGCCGACGAACCTCAACGCGCAGCTTCGGCCGTACCAGGAGGACGGCTACGCCTGGCTGGCGTTCCTGTGGCAGCACCAGCTCGGCGGGGTGCTCGCTGACGACATGGGCCTCGGCAAGACGTTGCAGACGCTGGCGCTGGCCAGCCACGCGAAGGAGACCAGCGGTGGGGACATCCCGCCGTTTCTAATCGTCGCGCCAGCCAGCGTGGTGTCCAACTGGGCGGCCGAGGCGCAGCGGTTCACCCCGGATCTCGACGTCGTGCCGGTGGGCGAGACGCTTGCCCGGCGCGGCGAGTCGCTGGTCGACGTCGCCGAGGGCGCTGACGTCGTCGTCACGTCGTACACGCTGCTGCGGCTTGACTTCGAGGAGTACGAGAGTGTCGCGTGGTCCGGGCTGGTGCTGGACGAGGCGCAGTTCGCGAAGAACCACAAGTCGAAGGTGTACCAGTGCGCGCGGCGACTGCCAGCGCCGTTCAAGCTCGCGATCACCGGTACGCCGATGGAGAACAACCTGATGGAGCTGTGGTCGTTGCTGTCGATCACCGCGCCGGGGTTGTTCCCGAACCCGACACGGTTCAAGGAGTACTACTCCCGGCCCATCGAACGTGGCGAGGCGCCCGAGCTGCTGACGCAGTTGCGGCGACGGATCAAACCGCTGGTCAAGCGGCGCACCAAGGAGCAGGTCGTCGCCGACCTGCCGAGCAAGCAGGAGCAGGTGCTCGAGGTCGAGATGCACCAGCGGCACCGCACGATCTACGAGCGCCACCTCCAGCGGGAACGGCAGAAGGTGCTCAAGCTGCTCGACGACGTCGACCGCAACCGCTTCACGATCCTGCGGTCGCTGACGTTGCTGCGGCAGCTCAGCCTGCACCCCGCGATGGTCGACGAGCAGTACGCCGACGTGCCATGCGGAAAACTCGACGCGCTGTTCGAGCACTTGCACGAGGTCATCGACGGCGGGCACCGCGCGCTGGTGTTCTCACAGTTCACCGGCTTCCTCGACCAGGTGCGCAAGCGGATGATCGACGAGGGCATCACCTACACCTACCTCGACGGCAAGACCCGCAACCGCGCCGACGTGATCGATCAGTTCAAGCGCGGCGACGCGCCAGTGTTCCTGATCAGCCTCAAGGCGGGCGGATTTGGCCTCAACCTCACCGAGGCGGACTACTGCTTCCTGCTCGACCCGTGGTGGAACCCGGCCACCGAGTCCCAGGCGGTCGACCGCACCCACCGTATCGGGCAGACCCGCAACGTCATGGTGTACCGGCTGATCTCCTCGAACACCATCGAGGAGAAGGTGATGGCGCTGAAGGAACGTAAGGCGCAGTTGTTCGCGAGTGTCATGGAGGACGGCGGCGCGTTCAGCTCCGCCCTCGACGCCGAGGACATCCGCGCACTGTTCGAGTAAGCCTGAAGACGTTGTGGTTGCTATGACGACCACAACGTCTTCAGATCAACAGTGCACCGCGCAGCCCTACTCCGCCAGCTTCGCCAGCAGTTCGTACGACCGGCGGCGGTCCTCGTGCGCGTGCACCATCGTCGTCACCATCAGTTCGTCGGCCTGGGTGTCCTCGACGAGTTGCGCGAGGTCGCGGCGGACGGTGTCCGGTGAGCCGATGATGCTGCCCCTGCGTCGCTTGGTCATGTAGCGCTGTTCCTGCTCGTCGTAGGGGTAGCTCGCCGCGAACTCCGGCGTCGGCAGCGCGATCGGCTTGCCTCGCCGCAGGCTCAGGAACGCGAACAGCCCCGGCCCGGCCAGGTACCGCGCCTGCTCGTCGGTGTCGGCGCAGATGACGGACACCGCGACCATGGCGTGCGGCTTGTCCAGTGCCGCCGACGGCTGGAAGTTGTCCCGGTACGCGGCCAACGCGGGCAGGGTGTTGGCGGCGGCGAAGTGGTGCGCGAATGAGAACGGGAGGCCGAGCATTCCGGCGAGCCGCGCGCTGTAGTCGCTCGACCCGAGCAGCCACACGGGCGGCTGGTTGCCCTCGGCGGTGACGGCGTTGACGCCGCGCGCCTCGTCATGCTCGAAGTACGAGATGAGCTCGGTGAGCTGGTGTGGGAAGTCGGCGGCGGATAGCGCCGAGTTGCCCCGGACGGCGGCGGCCGTGCGCGGGTCGGTGCCCGGCGCGCGGCCGAGACCGAGGTCGATGCGACCGGGGTGGAACGCCTCAAGGGTGCCGAATTGCTCGGCGACGACCAGTGGTGCGTGGTTGGGCAGCATGATCCCGCCGGAACCGACGCGCAACCCGTTGGTCGCGTTGGCGACCTGGTTGATCATTACGACGGTCGCCGAGCTGGCGATGCCTGGCATGTTGTGGTGCTCGGCCAACCAGTAGCGGTGGTAGCCGAGCGACTCGACGTGCTGGGCGAGATCGACCGTGTTGCGCAGGGCGGTCGCGGCGTCAGAGCCCTCGGAGACCGGCGCGAGATCGAGCACGGACAGCGGGACACCAGAGAATGCGGCCATACCCACTGCCAACGCGCGCGGACGACGCGATCTTCCCTCGCGCCGACTGGATCACACGCCGATCTGCCTCACGCTCCTTTGGGTGTGCGTGGTGACGGAAAGGCCGTCCGAACGGCGTCGAGGCACCAGCGCATCCGTTCGCGGTAGCGGTCCGGATGGTCACCCGCCTCCTGCGCGACCTCGCAACGGCAGGCTGTCGAGTCGTGTAAGCGCAGCTCGGCCTCGATGGCGGAACGGAGGTCGTCGGGCGATGGGGTTCCCTCGGCCCGCAGCTCGGTGCAGAACAGCACGTGCGCCAGGTCGGCGTAGTCCCTCTCCACTGTCTCTGACAATGTCGTCACCACTTTCACCAGTCACTCACGGTGATCGTGCGGGCATGACGCGATCACATATCCAGTTAAGCTCGCAATGGTGTGATTCGCACCACCACGATGGGGTATTCCCAAGAAGAGCATCCCGCTCGGTGAGGGCTATGTCGACCAGCGCGCGCCGGAGTGTCGCGATCGTGTCCCTCGTTCCGGACGCCGTGTTCCTCGCAGCCGCGAAGATGCCCCTCCCAACACGCATCCCCTAGAGATACGTAGTCAGTTGCGTAATTTCCCCGCTTCGCGTGGGTCACCACGTTGAGAGGGTGCTTGATAGTCCGGTCCACCGCCTCGCTAAACCGCCTCCAGCCGGGGCGGCGGCCGGACGTCAAGCGAACCGTCGACAAGAGGACACGCGATGACCGACAGCGCGGAGCGCCTGGTGTGGTGCAAGGACACGATCGCGGGTGGCGTCACGCAGCACGGCGTCGGTGGTACTGGTCGTCCGGTGCTCTTCTTGCACGGTTGGGGCCTGAGCGGCCGCAGTTACGAGCCCGCCCTGCGACGTCTGCTCGCGGCCGGCCGCCGGGTGTATGCGCCGTCGCTCCCTGGTTTCGGCGGCACCGCTCCGCTCGCGGCGGATGACCTGAGCCTCGCTTCGTACGCCGCGTGGGTCGCCGACTACGTGCGGGACGCGGGTATCGAGACTCCGGTCGACGTCGTCGGCCACTCGTTCGGCGGCGGGGTCGGTGTCCGAGTCGCGTACGATGCCCCTGACCTAGTCGGACGTCTAATCTTGGTCAACGCCATCGGTGGATCCGCATGGCGCGACGGGCGCGGCGTCGTCCGGCCGATGGCCGAACGCCCGCTGTGGGACTGGGGCTTCCAGCTTCGCAACGAGGTCCGCCCGAGCAAGCGCTCCGCGCTCGCGATGCCACGAATCGTGCGAGAAGCCGTCCCCAATCTGGCGCGCAACCCCGGCGTGGTGTGGCGGGTGGCGAGCATGGCGCGTGCGGCGGACCTCGCTACCGAACTCGCTACGTTGCGACGTCGTCGGTTGCCGGTCACCGTGACCTGGAGCGACCGCGACACCGTCATCCCGTTCTCGTCGTTCGCCGCGTTGCGGACCGCGCTCGGCGACCCGCACAGTGTGATCGTTTCCGGTGGGCACGGCTGGCTCATCGACGACGCCGGGTTGTTCGGCCACGTGCTGCCCGACCTCTTCGCCGAACGAGACGACGAAAGCGTGCGTCGACCCGCGGCGTGACACAGCCCTCAGAACGACCCGCAGTCGCTGCGCTGCGGCAGCCCCGCCACCCGCTGTTCCATCCAGAAGAACGCCGTCGTGGATGCCTCCAGGATCCCGCCGACATGGGTCGGGGTCAGCATCGTCTTGAACCGCACGTTCGCGCCGCGATCGCACCAATCGCGCGCCATCTGTCGCCCCTGCGCGTACGGGACGATGTCGTCCAGAGCGCTGTGCGCGACCAGTGTCGGCACCGATGGTGCGCGGTTACCGAGCCGCTGATCAGCGACAACGGACTTGAACGGCTCCTCGTCCAGGTAGTCGCTCACCGGCTTGCCGTCGACCGTCAGGTCCTCCGAGCGCATGAACGGATAGTTGAGGATCGTTTCTTCCACGCACTCTTGGGTGATCTCCGCGAACAGCTTGCGCCCGCGCTCGTTCAGTAGGTCAGGAATGCCCAACTCCGGGTAGGCCGCGTCGAGGCCGACGATCGCGTAGCCGAGCAACCCCGCAGCGTGCGAGCCGTCCAGGTGTTCGCCCACGGCGCCCTTGTCGGCGGGCGGCGCACCGACGTAGGCGCCCTTCAGCCGCAGCTCAGGCGCGTAGGAGGACGCCATCTCGGCAGCGGCGGCCGACGCCCCGCCACCCTGCGAGTATCCCGCCGTCAGCACTGGCCCCGCGTCCGGCAGGCCCGCCTCCGGCAGTCGCTGCGCCGCCCGGACCGCGTCCAGCACCGCGTGCGCCTCGGCCGTTCGGTTGACGTAGGTGTGGTTGCCCGGCGTGCCGAGGCCCTGGTAGTCCGTGATCGCGATGCCGTAGCCGCGCTGCAGTAATCCCTCGAGGAAGATCCCCTCGTACTCCAACCCGGCTGCCATCCGCTTCGACGGCGCGCACGTATCCCCAAGGCCCTGCGTGCCGGTGGCGAACCCGATGATCGGACGCGGACCGACCCCGGTCCATGGGTACCGCGACTTGAGCACCGTCCCGGTGACGGCCATCGGATCACCGTGGGTGTCGGTGGAGCGATACATGATCCGATGTGCTTCGGCGTTCGCTTCCTTCAGCTTCAGCGGGTCGAGGTAGAACGACGTCGGTTCGTGCCGGATCACGTCGCCCGGCTCGCCAGCGGGCAGCGGTGACGGCGGGTCGTAGAACGACGTCGCCAGCGCCGTGCCGGGAGTCGCCGCGACGATGAGCGTCGCGAACAGTGCCGCTAGCGCGACGCCGAGTGCCTTGCGCGGTGGGATACGCACGGTAGCTCCTCTCTGAGCATGGTGCGTGTCACAGTCGCCATGGGCACCGCATGCCGTCAACGCGCCTCGCTGCAGCGCAGGAGCATTTATGCGATTGGCACAAATTTTGCGTTTACGCGCGTCAGCGGTGGACGAACCGCAGCCAGGATCGGTTCCAGCGCGACGGCGGCCCCTGTCGGTTCCCCGGCCCGACCGCGTATGTCGTGGTGCTTGCCAGCCTTGACCTTGAGCAAGCACCCCGTGCTAGGGTGCGTTAACTGTTACCGGTAGTAACACTCCTGGGCAACGGTGCCCGAAGGGAAGGTAGCGACGTGACTCGACGTGTGTTGTCCGACGACGGCGTGTCGCTCGCCGTGACGGAGATCGGGTCCGGGGACGTGACCGTGGTCTGCGTGCACGGCTATCCGGACAACGGCTCGCTGTGGCAGCCGGTCGTCGACGCGCTCAGCGACCGGTACCGCGTGGTCATCTACGACGTCAGGGGAGCGGGCGAGTCGGACAAACCCGCAGCGCAGCGCGCGTACCACCTGGACCGCCTCGCCGAAGACCTCGCCGCCGTCGTCAACGCCGTGAGTCCCGACAAGCCGGTGCACTTGCTTGCGCACGACTGGGGCTCGATCCAGACGTGGCACGCCGTCACGGGCGACTGGCTGCGCGGGCGCGTCGCGTCGTTCACGTCGATTTCCGGGCCGTGCCTCGATCACGCGGGCGCGTGGCTGCGCTCCCGGCTGCGGCCGCGCGGCCTGCGCGAGCTGCTTCGGCAGCTCGCGCACTCCTGGTACATCGCGTTCTTCCAGCTACCTCGGATACCGGAACTGGCCTGGCGCAGCGGGCTCGCGGGCCGTGCGCTGCAACAGCTCGACGGCACCGGTGCCCCGCCCGACACCGGCGACGCCATCCGCGGCCTCGCGCTGTACCGAGAGAACATGCTCAGCCGATTCACGAAACCCGCGCGGCGGGACACCGACGTTCCGGTACAGGTGCTCGCGCCCGAGGATGACGGCTTCGTCACTCCATTGGTGCAGACCGACATCGGCCGGTGGGTGCCGAGGCTGTGGACACGCCGCGTCGCGGGTGGCCACTGGTTGCCTCGCACCCGGCCGGACGTCGTCGCGCGCTGCGCCACCGAGTTCATCGACCACATCGAAGGCGCGCAGGAGCCATGGTCGTTGAGCCGCGCCAGGGTGACGTCCGAGGCACATGGCCGGTTCGCGCGCCAGGTCGCGGTGATCACCGGCGCTGGAAACGGCATCGGCGCGGCCACCGCTATCGCGCTCGCCGAGGAGGGCGCGGATCTCGTGCTCACCGACGTCGACGAACTCGCGGTCGCTCGTACTGCGGAGCAGGCCCGTCGCCATGGCGCACGCGCGCAGGCGGTGGCCTGCGACGTCTCGGACGCCAGCGCCATGGCGGATCTCGCCAAACAGGTAGCCGCCGAGTACGGCGCGCCGGACATCGTCGTCAACAACGCAGGGATCGGCATGGCCGGGCCGTTCACGCAGACAACGCTGGCGGACTGGGAGCGCGTCATCGACGTCAACCTGTGGGGCGTCATCCACGGCTGCAAGCTGTTCGCCGAGCAGATGATCGCGCGCGGCGAGGGCGGGCACATCGTCAACCTCGCGTCGGCCGCCGCGTACCTGCCGTCGAAGCTGCTGCCCGCGTACGCGACGACGAAGGCGGCCGTGCTGATGCTGTCCGAGTGCCTACGCGCGGAGCTGGGGCCGCAGGGGATCGGTGTCACGGCGGTGTGTCCTGGCTTCGTGCACACCAACATCACGGCGACAACGCGGTTCGTCGGCGTGGACGACGGCGAGCAACTGCGCAGGCAGCGCGCGACGACGGCGGCGTACCAGCGGCGCAACTACCCGCCGGAGAAGGTCGCGGCGCGGATTCTGCGCGCGATCGAGCGCGACGTCCCGCTCGCCCCTGCCGCCGCCGAGGCCCATGTTGGCCTCGCGCTGTCCCGGATGACCCCAGCCGCGGTCCGGGCCGCGGCGCGGTTGGATCCGACGCCGCGTGGAGGGTGACGTGAAGGGCATCTTGCTGGCGTCAGGTGCCAGGAAGATGCCCTTCACGGCACCAGCACCGCCGCGCCGTTTACCCGGTCGGCCGCGAGGTCCCGTAGCGCTTGGGGTGCGTCCGCCAGTGCGTACGGGGTGGCGTGGACCGACAGGCGGTGTTGGCCTGCGAAGGCGAGGAACTCCCGCGCGTCCGCTCGCGTGTTGGCGGTGACAGTGCGCAGTTCCTTCTCGTAGAACAGGTGCCGTTGGTAGTTCAGGTGCTCGACGTCGGTGAGGTGGATGCCCGCGATGGCGAGCACTCCGCCTCTGTCCAGCGCTTCGAGTGCGGGAGGGACGAGCGAGCCGACCGGAGCGAACAGGATCGCGGCGTCGAGCGGTTCCGGGGGTGCGTCCGCGGCCGTGCCCGCCGACGCGGCGCCGAGTTCGAGCGCTAGACGTCGAGCCGCCTCGCTGCGGGTCAGCACGTGCACCGTGGCGCCTTCGGCCAGTGCGACCTGCGTGGCGAGATGCGCGCTCCCACCGAAACCGTAGACGCCGAGCCGACCACCTCGCGGCAGGCTCGTTCGCCGTAGCGCGCGGTAGCCGATAATGCCCGCGCACAGCAACGGCGCGAGTTCGACGTCGGAGTATCCGGGCGGTAGCGGGTGCGCGTAGTCGGCAGGGACAGTGACGTAGTCCGCATAGCCGCCGTCGGCGTCCCAGCCGGTGTAGGTCGAGTTCGGACACAGGTTCTCCGCCCCACGCATGCAGTATCGGCAGCGGCCGCAGGTGCCGCGCAACCAGGCGACGCCGACGGTGTCTCCGGCGTCGAAGCCGGCGGCTCCGCCTGTCTCGACGACCTCGCCGACAACTTCGTGGCCGGGCACGACGTCGGGGCGGTGCACCGGGAGGTCGCCCTCGGTGACGTGCAGGTCGGTGCGGCAGACCCCGCACGCCCGCACTCGCAGTAGGAGCTCGCCGTCCGCCGGAGTGGGCACTGGCTCGTCGGAAAGCCGCAGCGGTTCGCCGGTGACTGGGCCAGGCTTGTGCACACGCCACGCACGCTGGGTCGCCATGACGTCTAGTGTCGTCGCGCGGCGGGTGCTGGTGCCAGCCCTTCGTGACGACCTTTTCGGGCGGCCCAGCGTCCGCCGATCGTCAGTCGCCGATAACGGGCGGTACCACCGTCATGCCGGTGGTTTCGTCGACCAGCTTCTCGCCGAACTCGTCTTCTTCGACGTGCAGGCCAGCGTCCATTTCCTGCTTGACGTAGTACTTGTCCTGGTGTTCCTCGTCCTCGCCGCCTTGGCCCTTACCGGCACCAGCACCACCCATCATGCCGCCCATGCCACCCCGGCCCATCGCTCCCATCCCCTTGGCGGCAGCGCCACCCGCGCCACCGCCGGTTGGTCCGAAGCCGACACCACCGGTGGTCTTACCCGCGCCGAGTGCGCCACTCGCGGCTCCACCCGCGGCACCTGCGCCCAACGCCCCGCCGCCACTGCCATACGCGCCACCGGAACCGCTGGCGGCGGGATGCCCAAAACCACCGAGACCGGGGTTGTTGTCGGATCCGGAAGCGAAACCCGCCGCTGTCGTGGTGCCCGGTGGGATGACGCGGCCGTCCGGCAAGATCTTCGTGCCGTCGGGCTTGACGATCGTTCCGTCGGGATACTTGACCGTCCCGTCCGGGTAGTGGATCGAGCCGTCCGGATACCGCAGCGAGCCGTCCGGGAGGCGCACCGGTCCACCAGAATTGCTGGCAGCTGAACCACCGCCACTACGTGGCGATGAGTAAGCGGCCGTGCCGTCCCCGCTGTAGGTAGGTGCGTAGGAGGAACCGGAGCCAGCAGGACTGCCTACCAATGGGCCAACCGCGGTACCGCCTCCGCCGATGGCGCTGCCGCTACCGCCAGCGGAGCCGCCGCCGCTACCGCTACCGAACTTGGGCGGCTCGGCGAAGACCGGCTGCTTCGACGCCGATGCGTACGTCTGCTGCTCGAATTGCTGTGCGACCCGGGCCGCTTCCTCGTGTGCTTTTCGGCTCTCTTCCTGTTTCTGCTGGGCTTCGTTGAGGATCGCAACGGCTTCTTCGCCGCTCGCTTGTCTCGCCCGATATATCTCGTCTTGGTAGGAGAACGGGATCGGTTCTGGCATCGCGTTCTTGAATGACGCTGACGCCTCGGCCTGCTGGTTGGTGACTTCAGCCGCGAGTCGCGCGTTGTTCGTGCTGGTCTCGGAATACTTGGCGAGGCCGTCTACGAAATGGGTGGCTTGATCGGCGGCCTCACCCTCCCAGGCGTCGCGGGTGGTTCTTACCGCGCTGGACAGTGCCTCGTTGGCTTGTTCAAACGCCTCGCGGATGCTGGTGTATCCGGAGGAAATCTCGCCGATTCGACCAGGCTCGTTATTATCGGTCGACCATCGCTTGAGCTCTTCGTGCGGGATTGCGGGATAATTGCTGTTCGGCGCCTCGACGCCATCCACATACTCGGTAACCTCTGACGAGGCCTGCTCGATCGCCTGATCGGATAATTCGCTCGCCCGGGTATGCGAGTTGATGTGTCGCATCGCGAGGTCCAACAGCCCGCCGAACTTGCCTTCGTCGATCGCAGCCGCCGTCTGCAGCGTGCTGATGAACTGGGTGCGTTCGGACGGTGGAACCTCGTTGATGATGTACTGGTCCTGCGCATGCGCGGGCATGCGCGTTAGCTCCTCTAGGTTTGGCTCTTTCCCCTCGTTGGACATGGCCGCCTACCTCCCCCTACTCAGGCAGCTTTGGCTCGATGATTGTCGCGACGTCTTTGACAGCGGTGCAGGAACGTTGGGTGTTGTAGGAACGAGCGATGATGTCGATCCTGCCGTTTTCGGCCGCGAATGACATCATGCACCCGCCTTCGGCTCCTGAGTTCTCTTCGACCAATTTGGCCTGGCGGCCAGCGAGATCTCGGTCAGAAACTTTAGCTTTACCCTGTACTACTACCTCGTGAACCGACTGCTCTGGTCGAATCGAGATAGCCATGGTTATTCCTTTTTCGATCGGTACATTGCTGTCGATACTCGTGCTCCATTCGCATGCACTACTTTCGCCACCGACCGGTTCTACATCACTTTTTTCGAGACCTTTTCCGATTGCGTTGGTTGCTTCGCTTTTAGTAAGTAGGTCGCACGCCTTCGCTTCGGAGAGCTGGCTTTCTTCCTGTGTCGACGTAGATTGTGGTGCTGTGATTTGCGAATCAGTGACTTTTCCTGGGTTTGCTTGCCCTTCCTCCTGGCCGCAGCCTGCTAGCGCAAACACTGTTGCGGCGAGGAGAGCGCCAGCTACCGGGAATGTAATTCGCATGTTCACAACCCTCGATCGAATGCTTGGGAGCGGTCGGCGTCGATGCGTTCGTAGGACCGCACCGCGTGCTCGTAGCCCTCACGTGTGTAGCGAAGGACTTCTGCGAAACTCTGTAAAGCAGTGATACAAGACTGCCCGCCTGCGGCGTACCACTTCATCGCACGGTTTGCATATGGGCTGTCACCGATTTTCGGCGCCTGAATCAGACGATCTTGACGAACAAGAGTGTCACGCATGGTCTTCTCCGCTCGCGCGATCTCCTTGATCGCGGCCTTTGCGACTTCTGGATCGATGCGGAACTCGCCTGACTTCGCCGCGGCGCTGAACGCCTTGGCGCTCTCGATGGCTTCGGACTGCTGCTTAGAGTTGCTGAATGACGCCGCGAGTGAGCCGCTGCCGGTTGAACTTCCCCCAACGTTTGGGTCGCGTAGTAACGCCACGATAGCCCCCTTCTTGGCCCCAGCCCTGCACGCCGACCTTAACAGCCTCGTGCCGTGCTCACGGTGGTTCTGACGGTTGATCGCCGTTGTGGGTTCCCGCTAGTTCCATGGCAGGTGTGGGTCCACAAGCTGCTGGATGTAGTGCGCGATTCGCTGATTGTCACCTGGGTGAATGCTCGTCTGAGGCGGGTCGCCAGCCGTCGACGTGAACCAGCGTCCCGGTCCGCCGCGCTCCTGGTTAAAGTCCCACCAGGTCAGTTGACAAAGCTGCTGCCACTTGGGTGGCGTTCCGGAACTGACGGTCGCGGTCAGTGCTCCGAGACCGAGCTTCTCCTGCTCAAACAGGCGCGCGATGGTGCGCTCGTGGCGTCCAGTCGCGGCGGGGTTGTCCCTGGCGGCCGCGAGCGGGTTGTAGTTTTCGTCGTCTGGTTGCTGGCGTGGCCGTTGAACTGGCATCGGCATCGTCGCCGATGTGCCTCGCCCAGCTGGAATCCTCGGCAGGACGTCCAGAGTCGCGGGAACGACAGCCGTAGCACGAACGGGCGTCAACACGATGTGGTTACCCTGCTGCGTGCCGATCACCGCGTCGCGGCCGTCGGATACCCCGCGTGCCAGCAGTAGCGTCCCATCGGCGTCACCCGTGAGTACCAACGCGAATGGCGCTTGCGCGAGCAGTGCGAGGTGGTCTGCCAACATCGGCTCGACGCGCCCGGCACGCATCAAACCTTGTTGCTCCAGGGTGTGGTGGGTGGCCTCGCGGAGCCGCGCACGCTCATTGATGGTGTCACCGACGACGGGCACTTCGAATGGCTGCGGTGGCCGTCCGAGGTCAAGGTCCTCGAAAAGGATGTCCACTGCGGGAAGCGGTAGCCGTCCCGAAACCGACACCAGAGTTCCCCCACTCCACAGACGTGATCACTCGGCGGAGTGCACGGTAGCGCATCGAGGCGGTCGTTATGTCCCGAACGCTGAGAACGTCACCGCAGTAAGTGACTACACGAATGATGCGTCGGTGTGGCATTGCCATTGACGTCCTATCGTTACGTCGTGACATTCACCGGCTTCGGCGAGGCCGTCGTCGACTTCTACGACGGGCTGCTCGCGGACAACTCGAAGGCGTATTGGGAAGACAACCTCGACGTCTACCGGCGCGACATCCGTGCGCCGATGGAGGCGCTGCTCGCCGAGCTCGAAGTGGAGTTCGCGCCGGACTTCGGCACCGGGAAGGTGTTCCGGCCCAACCGAGACGTGCGGTTCGCCAGGGACAAGAGCCCGTACAAGACGCACTGCGGCGCGGTGATCGAAGCGGGAAGGGGCGGCGGGGCGTATTACGTCGAGGTGTCCGCCGAGGGGATGCTCGTCGGCGGCGGGTGCTTTCACCTGCAGTCGGACCAGATCGCACGGTTCCGGCAGGCCGTCGACACCGACTTGCACGGGCGTGAGCTGGAGCGGATCGTCGCCTCGCTGCGTGAGTCCGGATGGGAGATCAAGGGCGAACAGCTCAAGACCAAGCCGCGTGGTTACACGGACGACCATCCGCGTATCGACCTGCTGCGGCACAAGTCGTTGTACGCGGTGAAGCGGTGGGAGCCAGATGACACGCTGCACGAGCCCGCCTGCCTGGGCCGCGTCCGACAGGCGTGGCGAGAGGTGCGGGACTTCAACACCTGGGCGGCGGACCACGTCGGGGTGAGCGAGATGCCGCGCAGGCGGTGAGGCGGCGCCTGTAGACGTTGTGGTCGCTATGGCAACCACAACGCCTCAAGATCGCGAACCGGTGGCTGGCGGGCGACGCGCCGGAGTCGTCGTGTCGCGAACCAGCTATCTACCGCGCCAGACTGGGTCACGGCCCTCCCCGAACGCCCGGACGCCTTCCGTCGCGTCCTCGGAGAACAGTGCTACCGAGGCGACATCGGTCTGCTTGTCCCACGCCTCGTCGTCGCGCCACTCCGCGCGTTCGTCGATGATTCGCTTGCTCGCTTCGACCGCGAGCGGCGCGTTGGCCGCGATCGTCGCGGCCAACTCCAGCGCCACGTCCTTCGCGGAGCCCCGCGTGACCAGCCTGTTCACCAGCCCCAGCTCGTACAACCGCCGCGCGGGCAGCGGGTCCGCCGTCAACGCCAGCTCCAACGCCGAGTTGCGCGGTAGCCGTTCGGACAGCCGGAGCAGTCCACCGGCCGCCGCGACCAGCCCGCGCTTCGGTTCCGGGATGCCGAACTCGGCGTCCTCGGCTGCCACGATCAGGTCGGACGCCAGCGCCAGCTCGAAACCGCCCGCGTGCGCGTAGCCCTCGACCGCCGCGATCACCGGCTTGCTCGGTGGGCGCTGCGTCATGCCGAGCGGACCCCGGCCATCGGTCAGCGGGTACTCGCCCTTCGCCGCCGCTTTGAGATCCATACCGGAGCAGAACGTGCCGCCCGCACCGGTGAGCACCGCGACGCGCGCGTCGTCGTCCGCCTCAAACGCGTCGAGTGCACGCTCCAGTGCCTTCGCCGCGGCCAAGTTGATGGCGTTGCGCGCTCTTGGTCGGTTCAGCGTGATCACGTGGACGCCGTTCACGCGCTCGACCTGCACCGGTGGTGGCGGCGGTGCGGGCAGCGGCGCTGGCATCCGGTCAACGATGCGGCAGGCGTCGGGGCCTTCGACGTCGATTGTCCAGCCAAGCGGGTCTGACGCCGCCATGACGTCGACGACGTCGGGGTCCTTGCTGCGCACCAGTACACGGTTACCGTCGCGGGTGAGCGCGCTGATGATCACGGCCTCTGGTTCGCCGTCCCGCGTGTACGGCACGGTGTACGACTCAACGATGGCCGGTCCGGTGTGCTGCTGCACGACCGGCCTCGGCTGCGGCCGTTCCACCAGCGGTTCGGCGTCGATCTGCTGGAACGCCTGCTTTGGCGGTGTCGCGGAGTAGATACCGATGGCGTGCTTGGTGACGTACCAGCCGAGACCTGTGGTCAAGCCGTAGTCGTCCGGGTTGTCCCGCAGGATGCCGACCATTGTCGCCAGCGAGTGTCCGGTGTAGTTGTTGCCTGGTCCGCCCGCGAAGGTCAGCCCGCCGGTCACGGTCAGCGGCCGGTCTTCGTCAGCGGGGCACAGCCCCAGCTCGCGCGCGGCGATCTGCACCGCGGACGGGAAGCACGAGTAGAGGTCGATGTGCTTGACGTCCTCGATGGACAGTCCCGCGTGGTCAAGGGCGGCGCGTCCGATCGCGTTGATCGCGGGGGATGCCGCCAGTTCGGCGCGCTCCGAGACAAACCACTCGTCTTCGGCGTGCGCACCCGCGTGCGGGAATACCCACAGCTCAGTTGGAATCCCGGCCTCCTGTGCGGCGGCCGCGCTGCACATGATGACGCCGCTGGCCAGGTCAACCTGGAGATTCGCCGTCAGCAGCTTGGGATACGGCGCTGACACCGGCCGGTTTGTATCCGATGTGGACATCAATTCGTCCGCCGTGAACGACTGCGGTTGCCAGGCGTACGGATTTCTCGCAGCCACCGCTGAGAAGCGAGACCACAGTGTCGCGATGTCGCGCAGGTGCGCTTCGGGCGTGGTGCCGAACCGGGCTCGCACCGCATTCTCCAGCAGTGCGTATACGTAAATCGGCGCCATCAACCCCGCCGCCGTCTCGGCGTCGTTGTTGGCTTCGCGTTCGGTACCGATCACCCGCCGGGGCGCGACGTCGTTGGGCTGTTCCGGCCAATCCGGTGAGCTGCCCCTACGTTGTGCCTCGACGATGGATGCTCCGGACTCCGCGCCGGAGATCAGCACGACGTCCGCGAGGCCGTCGGTGATGCTCTGCGCGCTGTCGTTCACCAGCCGCTGCGCGCCATCACCGCCGAATCGCGCGGACGCCACCGTCTCCCGAGGTGAGGCGCCAACGGCGTCGGCGACGAGGCGGGCCTGGTCGTTGTACGCCCACGACGCGCTGGATACCGTGCGCACGGAGTCTGCCGTCGTCAGCAGCCGCTGACCGGCACCGCTGTCCTCGGCGGCTTTACGCAACGCCCGGACCGCGAGTGTCGCTGGATCGGGCAGTTCGCCCTCGGGGGACGGCCGGTGCACGACCTGACCAACGCCGACGATCACCGGTGTGCGCGGGTCAAGCAGCACGCCGGAGTGGTGCCGCACCGGCTCGCCGCCTTCGGGACGTAGCACCGACAACGGCTCCACCTCCCGCGTCGGCGCGCTCGTGGTGGTGGCTGTCGTCGCGCCACCGAGCAGTTCGGCGAGTTGGCGGAGCGAAGTGTCCAGTTCGGACGAGAAGCTGCGCGCTGCCGATGTCCCCATGGGGCCCTTGAGCGGATCGCCGCCGAGGCCGCAGTCCACCCACACTCTGCTACCGGTAGACGTCGGCTCCACCTGGTAGCTCAGCCCGACCAGCGCGCCCATCGGACCGGTGCCGGTCAGCTCGATCGACGTGTCCGTAAGGCCGGTGACCGTCCACCGGACGTCGATCGGCATACCCATGATCTTCGTCTTTTGTACGAACGATGCTGAGAGCTCCGGCCGGGCAGGCGTGTCGTCACGCCAGCCACCATGCACCGTCAGCCATTCGTCGTACCGGGAGAAATCGGTGGCCAGCGCGAACACCTCGGCGGGCGGCGCGGCGATCTCGATGCCCGCGGTGAGCGTGTGGTCGTAGGCCGCGATGGAGTCGGGGACGGTGTGGTCGTCGTTGCCCGCCGGAGCGGCGTTGCGGCGTGAGCCGAGCGACGACACCAATGCCCGTGCGACCGTCACCGCCGTGCGCAGTCGAGCCCGGGTGTTAGCCATCCGTCCTCCTTCGTGAGCCGTAATCACCGAACGGGTCGTCGCGCTCCCGCACTGCTTCGCGGAAGCCCATTTCCGTTGCCCGTTGAACGAAATCCCTGCCCTCTTGGGTATGCCGCGCGACGCCGTCGAACAGCGTGCCGAGTGTGCGGCTGGATGCCAGTCCCATGTTCTCCGCCGTCTGGTTGCACAGCAGCTTGAGCATCTGGAGCTGGTTTGTCGGCACCTGTGCCATCCGCCGCGCCAATGCCATCGCGCGATCGAGCAGTTCGTCGTCCGGTACGCATTCCAGGATCAGCCCGACCTCGGCTGCCTCCCGCGCCGGGATCTCATCGCCGGTGAGCAGGTAACGCTTCGCGCGCTCGAATCCGAGCCGATACACCCACATGGCCGTGGTCGGCGTTCCCCACACACGGGAGGGCGGGTAACCGAACGACGCGTCCTCGCCCGCGATGACGATGTCGGCGCACAGCACCATGTCGGTACCGCCCGCGATGCACCAGCCGTGCACCGCCGCGATTGTTGGCTTCGTGGCGTACCAGAGCTTCATGTAGGTGTCGACGAATGTCGACATCATCCGCATGTCCATCGCCGAGTCCCATACGCGGTCCGATATGGACTCCGCGGCTTGCATCTCGGTGGACCAGTCGAGCCCGTAGCCGGCGCAGAAGGCAGGCCCATCGGCGCGCAGCAGGATCACGCGGATGTCGGGGTCGGCGTCGGCCTCGTCGATGGCGCGTGCCAGCTCGTCGCGGAGCCGAGGAGTGATGGTGTTGTACGCGTCCGGCCGGGCGAGGACGATCGAGCGCACACCGGCAGCCGTTTCGGTGCGCAGCGTGTCAGGCACCGAAGGGGGCTCCGCGCTCGATCAGCGTTGCGGTGTCTACGCCGGTCGGCAGGGTGCCGAACGCGACACCCCAGTCGCCGCCGAGCCGGGATGCGCAGAAGGCGTCCGCCGCGGCCGCGTCGCCGTGCTTGTGCAGCCACGCGCCCTGCAACACCATCGCCATTGACTCGATGACCTGCCGTGCCCGGTACTGGATGTCGTCGGTGTTACTCAATTCCTTGCGCACGCGCGCGATCGCGTCGTCCAGCCGGCTATCCACACCAGACACCGTGTCGAGTTCCGCGAAGTATGCCTCCACTGTGGATGGCTGTTTCGCCATGGCGCGCAATGCATCCAGCGCCGCGACATTGCCTGAGCCCTCCCAAATGGACATAAGCGGCGACTCGCGGAACAGCCGTGGCATGCCGGATTCCTCGACATAGCCGTTGCCGCCAAGGCACTCCAACGCCTCCGCCGCGTGCGCGGGCGCCCGCTTGCACACCCAGTACTTCATCACCGCGAGACCGATGCGTCGCAGCAGCGACTCGTGCTCGTCGCCCGCGAGCGACTTGTCGACAGCACCCGCAAGCCGCATCGCTGACACCGTGGCGGCCTCGGCTTCCACCGCGAGGTCCGCGAGCACGTTGGTCATCAGCGGCTGCTCGACCAGGCGCGCGCCGAACGCGCTGCGGTGCTTGGCATGGTGGATCGCTTGCAGCACGCCGGCACGCATGCCGGCCGCACTGCCGATGGTGCAGTCCAGCCGGGTCAGGTTGACCATCTGGATGATCGTGTTGACACCTCTGCCTTCCTCACCGACCAGCCAGCCGAGGGCACCGTCGTACTCGATTTCTGACGACGCGTTGGATCGGTTGCCCAGCTTGTCCTTGAGTCGTTGCAGGTGGATGGCGTTGCGCGTGCCGTCGGGCAACACGCGCGGCAGTAGGAAGCAAGACAGCCCACCCGGCGCTTGCGCGAGCGTCAGGAAGACGTCCGACATCGGTGCCGAGGTGAACCACTTGTGCCCGACGATGCGGTAACTACCGTCCGGGTTCGGCCGCGCGGTGGTGGTGTTGGCGCGGACGTCGGAACCGCCCTGCTTCTCCGTCATCGACATGCCCGCGATGAGACCGCGCTTTGAAGTCGGTTCCCGCAGACCGAAGTCGTACACACAGGCGGTGAGCAGGGGCTCGTATGTCCGTGCGAGGTCCGGCTGTTCGCGCAGCGCGGGCACGGCCGCGTACGTCATGGAGATCGGGCAGATGTGGCCCGGGTCGGTGAGTGTCCAAACGAAGTTCTTCGCCGCGCGGACGGCGTGCGCACCGGGCCGAAGGTCTGACCACGGGGCCGCGTGCAGGCCGTTCTCGACGGCGACCGTCATTAGGTCGTGCCAGTGCGGATGGAACTCGACCTCGTCGATGCGGTGACCGTAACGGTCGTGCGTGCGCAGCACCGGCGAGTTTTGCTCGGCAAGACGTCCCCACTCCTGTGCCTGCTCGCTCCCCGCGAGCCTGCCGAGCTGGTGCAACTCGTCGGCGGCCCAGTCGGCATCGACGGTCGCCAGGCCGTCCCACATCGCCGGATACGCGGCGGCGTCGAAGCCGTATGGCGGGGGTGCCTGGTTCGTGACTTCATGCGTGGGTGGCATCTGAAGCTCCTAGTGCCCGGATAGTGAAGGTGACGAACGCCGGGATGACGTCGGGTTCGGCCGCTCCGTTCACGAGCGGCCCAATCAATGCCTCGCCACCGGCTCCGACCAGGGCGGCGGCCGTGACCTCGGCATCCTGTGGTGGCAGCACGCCGGCGGCGACACCCTCGGCGATGCGTTCGGCGAAGATGTCGCGGAAGCGTTTGCGGAAGACCAATCGTTCGGCGTCGACGGCCGGGTCGACCGGCTCAGCCAACAGCGCGTATGCCAGCCGGGGTGCCTTGAGCGCGCGGCGGGCGAAGGTCTCCATGACGGCGACGATGCGCTCAGTCAGATCGCCGTCGCGATTGGCGGCTTCCTCGACGGCGGCGACCTCGCGGCTGACGACGGTGCGGAACAACTCGACGGCGAGCGCGGACTTGCTGGGGAAGTGTCGGTACAGGGTTCCGGTGGCGACACCCGCCTCCGCCGCGACGGCGGACATCGAGCAGCCCGCATAGCCGTCCTTGCTGAGCACAGTGATCGCGCCGTCCAGCACGGCTTGCCGCTGGGCGTCGAGCCGTGCCTGCACCGCGGGCGTGCGCCGGTAGGCCATACAAGAAGTGAAGCACGGATTCACTGCTTCATGCAAGACTGGTGGCAGAGTGGCGTTTCCGGCGCTTTCGACGTTCCCGCGACGGGAGGAGTAGAGCAGTGACAGAGCAACCAGCGGTGCGCAGCGAACGAAGCGGGCCGGTGACCACGGTGGTGCTGTCTCGACCGGCGGCGCGCAACGCCGTCGACGGGCCGACGGCCGCGGCGCTCGCCGAGGCGTTCCGGGCGTTCGACGCCGACGACGAGGCGCGGGTCGCGGTGCTGTGGGGCGAGGGCGGCACATTTTGCGCCGGTGCCGATCTCAAGGCGATCGGTACCGAGCGGGGCAATCAGGTCACCGATGACGGCGACGGCCCCATGGGGCCGACCAGGATGCGGCTGAGCAAGCCGGTCATCGCGGCGGTGTCCGGACACGCGGTCGCCGGTGGGCTGGAGTTGGCGATCTGGTGCGACCTGCGAGTGGTCGAGTCGGATGCTGTGTTCGGGGTGTTCTGTCGCCGCTGGGGTGTGCCGCTGATCGACGGCGGAACCGTGCGGCTACCCCGGCTGATCGGCCATGGCCGCGCCCTGGACCTCGTGCTGACCGGTCGTCCGGTCGACGCCGCCGAGGCACAGGCCATCGGACTGGCCGACCGGGTGGTCGAGCCGGGCTCAGCGCGTGAGGCGGCCGAACGGCTCGCCGCCGACATCGCGGCGTTCCCGCAGGCGTGTCTGCGCGGTGACCGGATGTCGCTGCTGGAGCAGCAGGGCATGGCCGACGACGACGCCATTCGCAACGAGCTGCGCCACGGTGTCGGCGTGCTCTCGGAAGCTGTCGAAGGTGCCGGGCGGTTCGCGGCGGGGGCGGGGCGACACGGATCGTTCGGTGACTTGTGAGCTGCTACGGCCCGAGCAACGCGGCGGGTATGACGGCGATCCCGTCACCCGACCACGCAACGGAATCCCGTGTCGTCGGTGATGGCGTCGGCGGCGGCCTCGCTCGCGCGGAACGGCGCGCAGTCGCTGAGCGGACACGCGAACGACCCGCCCTTGCGTAGGTAGCTACCCGGCGAGCCGGGAGTCGTCGACCACTCCCACGCGTTGCCGCACAGGTCGAGCACGCCGAACGGGCTGGCGCCCGTGGGGTAGGTGTCCACAGGGGTGGTCATGCCGATACCGGACTCCCGCGCATTGCAGTGCCGCGCACCAGCATGCCCGCCCCACGGGTAGACGTCGCCGTGCGCGCCGCGGGCCGCCTTCTCCCACTGCGCCGCGGTTGGTAGTGCCTTGCCCGCCCAGGTCGCGTACGCCCGCGCATCGTGCCAGTTCACCGAGACCACCGGGTGCGCACTCCGCGTGTCGGCGCCAGTGTCCCAGTGTGGTGGTGGCCGATGCCCCGTCGCCTCAACGAACCGGGCGTATTCGACGTTGGTCGTTGGCAGCGCGTCGATGTAGAAACCCGGCAGCCACATCGGCTGGTTGTCCAGACCAGACAGGAAGGTGCCAGCTGGCACGAGCAGCATCCGCTTGCCGTCCGCGGGGTGTCGGAAGACCCTGCCGCCCGGTTCATCGGTGTCCTCGAGTCCGGTCGATGTCGCCACGAGTAACGAGAATCGCGCTCGCACGTCGGGGCTGGACTGCGCGAGCGAGGTGTCGAGCGCGGCTTGGTTGACCGGCCGTGGGTGGATGCGCTCGCCTGCGGCCTCCCAGCGGGACACGATGCGGGCGCTGACGCCGAGGTGCGCCGCGAACTCCCGGACGCTCATCCGCTTGGCCGTGCGCAGTGCACGAACTTCCTTGCCGGTCCAGTGTCGAACCGTGGTCATGTGCCCCCTTGGCCCGCTGATCCACGCTGATCAGGTGATGACGACGTTTTTGCATGCGCCAGTAAAGCACCAGGTCACAGGCTTGCCTGGCACCAAACGAGCCGACGCTCCGGCAAGTTCAGCGGAAGTTCGACGCAGGGTCGGCGGAGGTGCGTAGCGGGGTGGGGCACGCCGGCTGCCGGTCGCGTTTGGTTCGAACTCAGCGTAGGAAGCGGCTCTGACACGGGCACGGAACGCGGGGCGGGTCAGGCGAATCGACCCGCGAACGCTTCCACTCGCGGGCGGTCGAAGGGGCGACGACCCGCGAGTGGAGAGTACGTAGGGGGACTCGTAGTTTCCGGGGTGTATGGGACGTCGTGAGCTGTCAGGCTAAGGACGTCCGGTGTTCCTGGCCTCCCCGACGGGCCAGGAGCACCGGGTGCGATGGAGTTACCAGTTCGACGGGTTGCGCGCCGCGAGATTGGCGAGCATGTCCCTGCCACGTTCGGCATTGCGTGGCTGACACAGCACGTCGTAACGCTGCGCGACAAGCTGGCTCGTCGAGATGAAGTCGCGCTGGCCACGCTGCGAGCCGTAGCCGACGGCGGCGAACACCATCGCGAAGCCCATGCCCGCGACCAGACCGATCACGATGGGGGTGAGGCCAGCGCCGGGGGAGAACAGACTCAGCAGCAACCCTACGAACAGCCCGAACCACGCGCCGGAGAGCGCGCCACGTGTCAGCACCTTACCCCAGGTGAGGCGTGCCGCGATGCGCTCGACCAGCATTGGATCGACACCGACGATGGTCACGTCGGCGACGGGGAAGTCTTCGTCGGCGAGGTGATCGACGGCGCGCTGTGCTTCCGCATACGTCTCATACGAGCCGATGGGCCAGCCGCTTGGCAGCGCGGGCAGGTTCCTCGGCTGGTTCTGTGCGAATGCGGTGGTCATAGGTTGTCCGCCTTTCCGCGAAAGGGTGCTTCCCCCATACCAACGTGCGAGCAGGATGGTAAATGCCCGATGCGCGCGATCTCACAGTCGCGTCTCAGGAACCAGCAGGCCACGTCGCTTCGCGTGCCGGTCAGCCGACCTCGGAGTGGTTCTCACGGTGAGCGCGACGCCGAAAGTGCCGCTTGAACCGACCCGCGTCGAAGTCGGCGACAACGGGACCGAAGGCCATGGCGAGCAGCACGGCGATGCCGAGGATGGCGCCTGCCCAAGTCAGGATGGCGCTGAACATCGGCTTCCTCCAGGATCGGGGGTGGTTCGCCCGTGCATATGTCCCGCATACGCACGGCCGGGTGCAGACTCAAGAGTCAGGCCACACACCCTGCCTCTGGTATAGGCCAAAGGACTGGAAATGAGGGACCAAATTCCCCCGATAGAACTACAGTTGGCCCACTGTCGGAGCAGTGACACGGTTAGCGCGTAGCTGACCTGACGATCTCGACCAGTGCGTCGACCAGCTCGGGGCCGTCCAGCAGTACCCGGTCGTTATGGCCCGCGCCTTCGACCGCGACGCTGCGTGCGTTCGCCGCATCGGCGACTCGTTCGCTCAGCGCTGGCGGCACGATCGAGTCCGCCGTCCCGTAGACGATGACCATTGGGACGTCGTCGAGCGCGGTCACATTGTCCGCGACCGGGTAGCGGTCTTTGAGTAGCAGCCGTACCGGCAGCCATGGGTAGTGCTCCGAGGCGACGGCGGCGAGGTTTGTGAACGGCGACCGCAGCACCATCCCGGCTGGCGGGCGTTCGATGGCAAGGGCGCTGACGACGCCGCAGCCGAGGCTTTCGCCGAAGTAGAACAGCCGCTCCCGTGGCACGCCGCGCTCCGAGATCAGATAGTCGTAGGCGGCTCGGACGTCGTGGGCGAGGCCGTCCTCTGTGGGGTCACCGGGGTTCTCGCCGTAGCCTCGGTAGTCGAACAGCAGGACCGAGATGCCGTGTCGCGTTACCGCGCGTGCCAGTTCTACCCGGCCGCCGCGGTTGCCTCCGTTGCCCTGCGCTACCAGGACAACCGGGGCGTCGTCGGCGGCGGCCGCGGAACCACGAGCCGGGAAGAACCATGCCGACAGCGTGAGCCCGTCGTCGGTGCGCAGCGTGACGTCCTGCCCGCCGGGCAGCACGTCGGACGCGCTCGGGAGCGGGCCTGGCGACGGCTGATAGATCAGGCTGCGTTGCGCGGCATACATGCCTCCGACGATCACACCAAAGACGCCCATCAGCACCACCATCACGAGGAGAACTCGCCGCATCACCGCAGAGTCTCACGCGAGGTGCGTCGCCGGGAAAGGGCGCACCGGCCCTTAGCGGTCGTTGCCGTCGGTCGGCGCCGCCCGGCTACAGCTTGCGTAGCCGTACGCGGTTGATCGAGTGGTCGGTGTCCTTGCGCAACACCAGCGTCGCGCGCGGGCGCGTCGGCAGGATGTTCTCGATCAGGTTCGGCTCGTTGATCGTGGACCACAAGTGCTCGGCCTCGGCGCGGGCCTCCTCGTCGTCCAACCCCGCGAAGTGGTGGAAGTGCGAGTCGGGGTCGGCGAACGCGGTGTCGCGCAGCGTCAGGAAACGATCGATGTACCACTGTTTGATGTCGTCGGTGTGCGCGTCGACGTACAGCGAGAAGTCGAACAGGTCAGACACCGCGAGCCGCGGGTGCGGCTGTAGGACGTTGAGCCCCTCCACGATGAGGATGTCCGGCCGTCGTACCACGTGCTCCTCACCGGCGAGCCGGTCGTAGAGCTTGTGGGAGTACACCGGCGCGCTGACCTCATCCGCGCCGGACTTGACCTCGGTGACGAACCGCAGCAGCGCTCTGCGGTCGTAGCTTTCCGGGAAGCCCTTGCGGTGCATGATCCCGCGCCGCATCAGCTCGGCGCGCGGATACAGGAAGCCGTCGGTGGTGACCAGATCGACTCGGGGATGGTCGGGCCAACGAGCGAGTAGCGTGCGCAGGATACGGGCGGTGGTCGACTTGCCGACCGCGACGCTGCCCGCTATGCCGATAACGAACGGAACCTTGGTGCCTTGGGTGTCTTCGCCGAGGAACGTCGTCGTCGCCTCGTAGAGCTGCTGCCGGGCGGCGACCTGCAAGTTGATCAGGCGGGACAGCGGAAGATAGACGTCGGCGACCTCCGCGAGATCGACTTGTTCACCGAGCCCGCGTAACCGAACCAGTTCCGCCGACGTCAGCGGCAGCGGCGTCGACCGGCGAAGCTCGCGCCACTGATCCCGGTCAAGCTCGACGTACGGGGTCAGCTCGCGCACCCTCGCCATCGAAGCCTCCCTTGGCCTCACCGATCAACACTGCGATGGGATTCGATGAAAACAGCAAGCTGCCCTGCCGCATAGGCGCTGTGACCAACCGCACCGGACTCACACGATACTCACACGTCAGTGTCCGCCGGAATCGTCGTATTCCGCAAGCTGATCACGAGGGGTCGCGACGTCTGGTGACTGGGGTTCGTGACCGGTCAGGTGGCGCCGGCCTGGCCGAATACCTCGTCCCATGCCGCTGCCACCTGTCGCGCGCAGTTGGCCGGTTCGACCCCTCCGACGCCGGTGCCAAGGCCGGGCATCGCGATGACGTCGATGGCGCCCCGCGCGCTGACGCCGTATTCCACCTCGCCGGTCCGCCAGAACTCGAACACCGCACGAGCGGCGAGGTAGGGGTGCACCGTGTCGGCGGGCAGCCACTCCCCGGGTGTGCGCATCGTCGGCGCGCTAATCAGCCACGCTGGCTGCGGTTCACCGGTGGGCACGACGACGGCCTGTCCGACGGGCAGTTCGCCGCCGTGATACGTGAGCACCGCGCTGCGAACATGCTGCTCGACGCCGGGAAAGGCGCGGGAGTAGATGGCATCGATGCCGCCCCGCATCCAGCCATGTGAGTTGGCTGGGCTGACGACGGCGTGCGCGGAGACATCGAGCACCGAACCTTGGTGCACTCGGACTCGGGCACGCTCCGTCGTCGCGACGGACTGCCATGCCTCGGTCATGGCCTCATCGAGCGCGCACAGCACCAATTCCGGGCACATCCGGTGTACCCGGTCCTCCGTACCACTGTGGGTTGTCCCCGATTCGGTGGTCACAGCTCCAGTGTGACAAAAAATTGCACAGGGTGTAACCGGTGACATGCCCTTCGCTGTTGTGGCAGCCAGGTGAGGTACCCCACGGACCCGAAATTTCGCCGCTACTCCACTCGGGGTCCCTCTGGCGGCCATCCGGGTTTAGCATGCCCGACCCTCGCTGCGTAACCTTTTCCCGTGACCCGGATTGCCTATTTCGGCCCGCGAGGAACCTTCACCGAGCAGGCCGCACGCTCCCTCGCCGAGGGCGAACTCGTGCCGTACGACTCCATCGGTCTCGCGATCGCCGCGGTCCGTAAGGGCGAGACCGATGCGGCGTGCGTGCCGGTTGAGAACTCGGTCGAGGGGCCCGTGACCGCGACGCTGGACGGGCTCGCCGAGGACGAACCGCTCGTCGCCGTCGCCGAGGCATTGCTGCCCATCCACTTCAGCGTGCTCGCCAGGCCGAACGTCGATGCCGCCGACGTCCGCACGGTCGCCAGCCACCCCCACGCGTTGGCGCAGGTGCAGCGGTGGCTCGCTCAGAACCTGCCATCCGCCCGGCATGTCGCCGCCGCGTCGACGGCCGCCGCCGCGATCGCGGTGCGCGACGGTGAGTACGACGCCGCCGTCGTCGCCCCTGTCGCCGTCGAGCACTACCCCCTGCGCACCATCGCCACCGAGGTCGCCGACATCCCGGATGCTCGAACCCGGTTCCTACTGCTGCGACGCCCCGGTGAACTGCCGGCGCCGACCGGTTCTGACCGGACGTCGGTCGTCGCCGCGACGGTCAACCGCACCGGTGCGCTGTCCGAACTCCTGACCGAGTTGGCGTTCCGCGGTATCAACCTCACCCGCCTCGACGCGCGACCGTCCAAGGGAGGCTTCGGCGAGTACCGGTTCTTCATCGACTTCGAGGGCCACGTCGCCGAGCCCCGCATCGGAGATGCCCTCGCCGCGCTGCGCAGGCGCTGCCACCTGCGGTTCCTCGGCTCGCACCCGAGGGCGGACGGCGTCAGGCCCAGTATCCAGCCCGCCGCGGGCAACGAGGACTTCGTGAGCGCGGCGGACTGGGTCGAGTCGGTCCGCAAGGGCGACACCGCCTGACAGGAGCGACGCGATTTGACGAAAGCGACATAGCTGACGTTCGTCGCTGCCTAACAGAGCCGAGTTACGGCACAGTGGTAATCGGTCGGGGACAGGAGCGAGGGTATGGGACGTCGTAGTGAAGCTACAGCTGGTCAGGCACGCGCAAAGCACGGCGAACGTGTTGCGGACACTCAACACCAAGATGCCAGGCCCGCCGCTGACCGAACTCGGCAGGCAGCAGGCTGACGCGCTAGCCGATCAACTCGCCGATGCCCACATCGTCGGCGTGTACGCCTCCGTCGCGATCCGCGCGCAACAGACGGCCGCGCCGCTCGCCGCCCGCCATGCTCTCGACGTCCGGGTCGTCGACGGGCTGCAGGAAGTCTTCGTCGGTGATCTTGAAGATCGCGGCGACACCGACGCCATCACCGCGTTCGCGGATGTCTTCCACCCGTGGACACGGGGCGAGTTGCACCTGGCGATGCCGGGAGGGGAGAGCGGGCACGACGTCGCGGAGCGCTTCCGTGCTGCGATCGCGCAGATTCGCGCCAAGCACGAGCAGGAACACCCGCACGGCACCGTGGTCGTCGTCAGTCACGGCGCCGCCATGCGATTGTGTGCCGAACTGCTCGCGGACAACGTGCCGCCGAACCTCGCTGACGCGGGGCTGATCCCCAACACCGGCGCCATCGTGTTGGAGGCGAGCGACGGCGGCGGCTGGCACTGTCATTCCTGGGCAGGCGTAGACATGTGATCGCACGCAACCTCCGCCGTGTGTGAGGCGTCCCTAGGACAGCACGCGGTAACCCGTTCAGGGGAGGACACAGGATGGCTCACCGACGGGCACGACGCTCCGGCCTGTTCGGCACCTGCGCGGTCGCGATGACGGCCGCGGTACTGGTGGGATGCGGCGACGCCGAGCAACCATCCGTCGGTGCGCGAGAGACGACGTCGGCCACGAACTCACCAAGCGCCACCACGACGTCGCCGTCGGAACCGAACGCCACGACCACGCCGTCGTCCCCGAACGGCGCGAGCACCGAGTCGAACAACCGCCCGCCGCAGGGGAACGCCGAGCTGTGCACATCGGGGGACTTGAGCCTGTCGCTCGGTCCGCCGAGCGGCGCGGCCGGTACGGTGTGGCGTTCGTTGCGTTTCACGAACGTCAGTGGCGAATCGTGCGAGATCCAGGGCTTCCCTGGCGTGTCCTACGTCGCGGGCGATGACGGCCACCAGGTCGGAGCCGCCGCCTACCGCGAGGGCGGCAAGGGCGATGCGGTGACGCTCGCCGCAGGCGACACGGCCTACGCCGCTGTCGGGTTCACCCAGGTTGGGAACTACGACCCCGAGGACTGCCAGCCGACCAAGGTGCGTGGTCTACGGGTGTATCCGCCGCAGGAGACGCACTCGAAGTTCGTGCCGTACGAGCGGACCGGATGCGCCAACGAGGACCTGCGCAGCCACCACCTGCGGGTGCGGACCATCGAGCCGGGGAAGGGCCCTGCCTGACGATCACGCCCAGCCGAGCTCGTGCAGCCGCTCGTCGTCGATACCGAAATGGTGCGCGATCTCGTGTACCACGGTGATCGCGACCTCGTCGACGACTTGGTCTTCGGACTCGCACATCGCCAGGATCGGCTCCCGGTAGATCGAGATCCGGTCAGGTAGCTGGCCGCTGTAATCGTGGGTGCGCTCGGTCAATGCGACACCGTGGTAGAGCCCGAGGATGTCCGGCTCTTCCTCGTTGAATGGCTCCACGAGGACGACGACGTTGTCCATGGCGGCGGCGAACTCCGGCGGGATCTCGTCGAGAGCGTCCGCGACCAGCTCCTCGAACCGCTCTTCTGTCATCGACACCGTCATGCGAGCACCTGGGCGTCAGTTACCTGCTGGCGTGTCGGGCGCGTTCTCGCCGCCACCGCCAGCGGCCTGTCCGTCACTATCGTCGGAACCTTCCTCGCCTGCGCCGTCTCCACTGGTATCGCTGCCGTCGCCCCCCGAACCGTCGTTGGCATCCTCGGTGTCCTTGCCATCGCCAGAGCCACCATCGGAGCCGCCGTCATCGTTGGCTGAATCGGACTTCTTCTCGGGTGGTGTCTTCGCGATGCTGTCGGTGATGGGGGCCAGTCCTGACTCGTCTTTCAGCAGCCTGGCCACCTTGCAGTTGACGTAGACCGACCCTGCCTTCCAACTCGCTTTGGTTCTGGTGTCCCATGTCGCGATCAGGTTCTTCTTCTTCAGATTGATGCCGCCCGTGTAGTGCTGGATGCGCTTGTTGCACACCTTGTCGAGCAAGGCGTTCTGCTTCTTCTCCGGGGGGTAGCCCTTCTCGAAGTGATTACTCAGCTTGATGATCGCGATGATCTCGTAGGAGTGCGGTCGGTCGCACGGCACCGGATCGCCGACCGACTTGTCCCGCAGATCGAGACACGTCCCCTTGGCCCAGATGTCTGACTGGCTCTGCTCCTTCGCCGAGCCGGTCGTGGCTTGCAGCGATCCGCCCGGCCCGATCCGCCATAGCCCGCAGCGCAGCGTTCGGTCGCCGCTGTCCCATTCGGCCTGGTTGGGTAGCAAGGCGGTGATCGAGTACTTGCCCTCAGGATCGAGTGGGTCACCCAGATACTCTTCGACGCCGTCCTCACATCGCTTGGTCGCGATCTCGCGCCACCTCTCGACGCTGGGACGCTCGGCGTTCTCCGGGAAGTCGTTGCCGACCTGGATGATCTCGGTGACCTCGAAGACGTGCGCTTCGTCACAGTCGACGGCGGTCATGTCGCTGCCGTCGGCTTCGGTCCAGTTCAGGCACGTGCCGACCGGGACGTCGTAGGGCGATTTCGTCTCCCCGTCGGTCGCGGGCATGCCGCCGCCCACCGGGACGGGAGCGGCGGGTGTTCGCGGCTCGGCGGAGGACAGCGCCATGTTCAGCGACAACGCGAGGATCGCGCCGAGCACGGCGCCCGCCATCAGGTAGCGAGCGCCTGAGGCCGTGCCCAAGGCGAGAAACCGGGTGATCGTTGTCGACATCACGTCTCATGATGCCTGAGGTGACGGTGGGGGCGGCCTGGAAGCCCGGTTCTTGCCCGCGAGTGGAGCCACTCGCGGGCGATGGTTCCACCCGCTGGCCGCTGACGCGAAGGGGGCTCAATCTTGTGCGGTGAGGGTTTAGGGTGCGTTCATGCGCATCCTTCGGACACCTGACGAGTGCTTCACCGGCCTGCCAGACTTCGACTACGAACCGCGCTATGCCGAGGTCGCCGATCCCGAAAGTGATCGGATGATCCGCATGGCCTACGTCGAGGCTGGGCCAGCCGACGGCGAACCCATCCTGCTGCTGCACGGTGAGCCGACATGGTCGTTCTTGTATAGGAAGATGATGCCGGTGCTCGCCGACGCGGGCCTGCGGGCGATCGCGCCGGACCTGGTCGGGTTCGGCCGCTCGGACAAACCAACCGAGGTCAGCGACCACACCTACGCCCGCCATGTCGACTGGGTGCGCTCGCTCGCGTTCGACGCCCTCGATCTGCGAGACGTCACGCTCGTTGGTCAGGACTGGGGTGGGTTGATCGGCTTACGTCTCGTGGCGGAGAACCCGGACCGGTTCGCGCGAGTCGTCGCGGCTAACACCGGACTGCCCACCGGTGATCACCCGATGCCCGACGTCTGGTGGACGTTCCGCGAGGCGGTCGAGAAGGCGGAGAAGCTGGACATCGGGCGGTTCGTGGCATCTGGCTGCCGCAGGTCGGTGGCTGACGGCGTCACCGCGGCCTACGACGCGCCGTTCCCCGAGGAGTCCTACAAGGCCGGAGCACGCGCGATGCCAACGCTGGTACCGACCAGCACCGACGATCCGGCGACCGAGGCCAACCGGGCGGCGTGGCAGACGTTGAGTGAGCTGGACAAGCCTTTCCTGTGCGCGTTCTCCGACAGCGACCCGATCACGGGGCCGATGGGGCCGATCCTGCAGCGCGCGATGGCCGGTGCCGCAGGCAGGGAACACCCGACCATCACCGAGGCGGGTCACTTCCTGCAGGAAGACGCTGGCGAGCAGCTCGCGGAGGAGATCGTGGCGTTCGTGCGGGCGACGCCGCGGTGAGCTGAGCGTGCGTACTCCGGCAGGCGCGACGTCGTGGCGAGGCACCTGCCGGGGTCGCACACGCGGGCGATGACCGGGGTTCTAGGCTGAACAGCCATGATTGACCCCAGGATCCTGCGCGAAGACCCTGACCTCGTGCGCGCCTCGCAGCGTAACCGCGGCGAGGACGAGGGCGTTGTCGACAAGTTGCTCGACCTGGACCAGCGCAGGCGATCCGCCATCTCCCGCGCTGACACGTTGCGCGCCGAGCAGAAGCAGCTCGGCAAGCAGATTGGCAAGGCGCAGGGTGAGGAGCGCGAGCGGCTGCTCGCGCGGGGCAAGGAACTGGCCGCCGAGGTCAAGGCCGCGGAGGCCGAGCAGGCCCAGGCGTCGGAGGAGTTCAACGAGCTGCACCAGAGCGTGCCGAACCTCGTCCATCCCGACGCGCCGGCGGGTGGCGAGGAGGACTACGAGGTCCTCAAGCACGTCGGCACGCCCGCTGAGTTCGACTTCACCCCGTCCGACCACTTGGAGATCGGCCAGCGCATTGGCGCCCTCGACATGGAGCGCGGCGCTAAGGTGTCCGGTGCGCGGTTCTACTTCCTGACCGGCATCGGTGCGCAGCTCCAGCTCGCGCTGCTGAACATGGCGGCGGCGCAAGCCGTTGAGAACGGTTTCCAGCTGATGATCCCGCCGGTGTTGGTGCGCCCGGAAGTCATGCAGGGCACAGGCTTCCTCGGCTCGCACTCGGCCGAGGTGTACCGGCTGGAGGCCGACGACCTGTATCTGGTCGGCACGTCGGAGGTGTCGCTCGCCGGGTACCACTCCGACGAGATCTTGGACCTCTCCGGCGGGCCGCTGCGCTACGCGGGCTGGTCATCCTGCTTCCGCCGCGAGGCGGGCTCGTACGGCAAGGACACGCGCGGCATCATCCGCGTGCACCAGTTCGACAAGGTCGAGATGTTCGTCTATTCCCGCCCCGAGGACGCCGAGGCGGAGCACGCCAAGCTGCTCAGTTGGGAAGAGGAGATGCTGGCCAAGATCGAGGTGCCTTACCGCGTGATCGACACGGCGGGCGGCGACCTCGGCACGTCGGCGGCGCGCAAGTTCGACTGCGAGGCGTGGGTCCCGACGCAGCAGGCGTACCGCGAGCTCACATCGACGTCGAACTGCACGACGTTCCAGGCTCGCAGGCTCGGTATCCGCTACCGCGACGATGACGGCAAACCGCAGGTCGCGGCGACCCTCAACGGCACGCTCGCCACGACGCGGTGGATCGTGGCGATCCTGGAGAACCACCAACAGGCCGACGGCTCGGTCCGCGTGCCCGAGGCGATGCGCTCGTTCCTCGGCGGTCGCGAGGTGATCGAGCCCGTCGCGGGCTGAAGGACGTACCCGTTTCAACGCAGCCAGCGGAACGAGAGCTAGCCATCGCATCGCGAACGCGATACACGCGACGCTCGACGAAATGCGTCGTCACACACAGGAGTGGTCATCTAACCCTACGGAGTGCAAGTTGCGGATTTGAGGCAACCGGACGGGCTTGTGGGACTTAGTCTTGCGGTACTCGATAAATCGATTTCCGCAGCTCACGAGCCCGGAGGCAGCCATGCGAAACGTCAACCGCACTCTGACCGCATTGCTCGGCGCGCTTGTCCTCGCGTTGGCGGGGCTGGTCCCCTCCGCAAGCGCCGCACCCGCCGGGCCGACCGCGGGCACGCACTTGATGTGCCACTACCAGTTGCACCACCACAAGCTGTCTGGACACTGCCACGGCAACAGTCACCTCGGCGCGGTGAGCGGGCCGTTCTCCGGGAAGATCAAGCTGCACGGCAACGGCAAGGGTAAGATGAAGCTCAAGCTCAAGGGGCTTGGCAGGTCGGATGCTGAGACGTCGGGCACCACTCTGACCGGCACATTCAGCGGTTCGTCTTTCCTGAGCGGCACCGCTCACGGCCAGTTCCACGTATCGTTCGGCACCATCCATATCTCTGGCACGTTCGTCGCGGTCCTTGGCTGATCGCGGGACTGGCGGCACCGAAAGTCTGGGACTCGGCGGGGCTCAGGTGTCCAGCGTTGACGCGATGTGGCCCGCGATCTCCAGGGCACAGGTGGCTGCCGGGGACGGCGCGTTGAGGACGTGCACCTGATACGGCGCCCGCTCGATGAGGAAGTCCTCGACCAGCGTGCCGTCGGGGTGCAGCGCCTGCGCTCTGACGCCTGACCCGCACCGTACGATGTCGTCCGGTCCGATCGTGGGCACCAGGCGCGCTAAGCTCGCGGCGAACCGGCGACGGGATAGCGACCGCAGTATCTCCTCGACTGCGGTGCGGCGGAACCGTGACGCCAGCTGCCACGTCCCGGGAAACCGCAGGGCCTCAGCGGTGTCGCGGACGCTGACGTCGCGCCAGCGGTAGCCCTCGCGGTGTAGCGCGAGCACCGCGTTCGGTCCAGCGTGCACCGAGCCGTCCAGCATCCGCGTCAGGTGCACGCCAAGGAACGGCAACGCCGGATCGGGCACCGGATAGATCAGCCCGCGCACCAGCTTCGTGCGCTCTGGCCGCAGTTCGTAGTACTCGCCGCGGAACGGCACGATTTGCGTACGTGGCGCGAGCCCTGCCAGCCGGGCGATCCGGTCCGCGTGCAACCCAGCGCAGTTGACCAGCGCGTCCGCCCTCACGAGGCCGGATGACGTGTGCACATCGACTCCACCAGCCACACGCCGGTTGATCGCGAGCACGCGCGTGCCGAGCCGGACGTCGGTGCCGGACTCTGCCAGTTCCGCCGCCAGCGCGCCGCACACACCGGGGAAGTCGACGACGGCGGTGGACTCAACGCGCAGCGCCTTGACACACGCCACCTCCGGTTCGTACTCCCGCGCCTCGCCGGGGTCGATCAGCTTCGCCGGGACGCCGTTGGCCGTCGCCCGTTCCGCGAGGCGATGCAGCGCGGGCAGTTCGGCGTCGGATGTCGCCACGACCAGCTTGCCGCAGACGTCGACGGCCACCCCATGCTCGCGCGCGTATCGCACGATCGACTGATTTCCCGCGACGGACATGCGCGCTTTGAACGATCCTGGTGGGTAGTACAAGCCAGCGTGCGCGACGTTGGAGTTGTTGCCGGTCTGGTGTGTGGCGAGCCGGCCTTCCTTCTCCAGGACGGTGACCTGGTTGCCACGTCGTGTGAGTTCACGCGCGACCGCGAGACCGATGATCCCGCCGCCGATCACTGCGATGGTGCGCACGGCATCGCAGCCTATAGCGCACGGCCGGGCTGGTTCGACCCGTGTGGCGGGCGTGGCTACCCGCGTGTGGTCCGTGTAACCACGCCACATATCGTCAACCTGGTCTTTTACCGGACAGAACCGCAATCGAGGAGATTCGGAGCGCGGATGAGGATCGCCGTCGTCAACAACTTCTACCCGCCACGGGTCGGCGGCAGCGCGCACATGGCCGAGTCGCTAGCCAAGGGCTACGCCGCGCGAGGCCACGAGGTGCTGGTCATCACCGCCGAGTACCCCGGCGCGCCCGCGGAGGAAGACGTCGACGGCGTCCGGATCGTGCGGCTGCCCGCGGCGCGGCTACCGAAGACGAAGCTCGCCGTCAACTTCGACATCACCTTCGCGACCCGCCCGTCACTGCCCCGCAGGCTGCGTGAGCTGCTCGGGGACTTCGGGCCGGACGTGATCCACCAGCACGGCCAGTTCTTCGACCTGACGTGGGCTTCGGGCATGTGGGCGCGGCGCAACGACGTCCCCGTGCTGCTCAGCGTGCACACCAGGCTGGAGAGCCCGAAGCCGATGTACCAGGCGGTGTTCAGCACCCTGGACGCCTGCCTCGTCGCGCCGATCTTGCGCCGCTATAAGCCGGTGCACGTCGTCATGGACTCGCTGATGGACGACTACATCAAGCGCAGGTACGCCCGCGGCGTGTCCGGCACCGTCGACATCCCGGTCGGTCTCGACCCGGAGTGGACGCGCGGCGGCGACTCGACGTACGTCCGCGAGCGGCTGGGGATCGGGGACGCGCCGCTGATCCTGTCCGTCGGGCATGTCATCCCGCTGCGGGACCGGGTCACGCTGGTCGAGGCGATGCCGCGGGTGCTCGCGGAACTGCCGGACGCGAAGCTGGTCGTCGTCGGTGGCATCTACTACGACGCCTTCCTGCGTCGCGCCGAGGAGCTGGGCGTCCGCGACGCTGTCATCACGACCGGCGCCGTACCGAAGGCCGACGTTCCGCACTACCTGGCCGCCGCCGACGTCGAGTGCCACAGCCTCCAGGGCATCGGCTTCGGTACCGCCTGCCTCGAAACGCTCGCAGCTGGCGTGCCGCAGGTCGCGGCGATCGAGGAAGACCACTTCGGTGACATCAAGACCATCGACCGGGTCCACATGCACCTCGTGCCGAAGAACTCGCCGGGCCCGGTCGCGGAACGGCTGGTCGAGGCCATCCGCAACCCGGAGGAGTCACGGCGCATGGCGGCCGAGGGCGCGTCGATCGTGGACAAGCACTTCACGATGTCGGCGATCATCGACAAGCACATCGAGGTGCTGACCGATCTCGCGGCGAGGCGATCGCGTGGGTAACAGCATCCACCCCAGCGCCATCATCGGCGAAGGGGTCTCGCTTGGCGACGACAACGTGATCGGCCCGTTCGCGGTCATCGTTGGTCCCGTGACCATCGGCTCCGGCAACTGGATCGGGCCACACGTCACGATCGGCACCCCGGCGTCGCATCGAGCCGCGTCGCACCCAGCCTCCTGGGAGGGCGAGCTGACCGGCGACCCGGACGTCGACGGCCACGGCGTCGCCATCGGCGACGGCAACCGCATCCGCGAGTACTTCAGCGCGCACCAAGGCATCGAGCGCCGCACGGACATCGGCAGCAACGGCTACTTCCTGCGCGGCAGCCACGTCGCTCACGACTGCGTGATCGGTGACGACGTCACCCTCGGATCGAATGTCGTCGTCGGCGGGCACAGCGAGGTGTGGACGCTGGCCAACCTCGGGCTCGGGGTGACCGTGCACCAGGGCGGGGCGATCGGGCCGGGCGCGATGGTCGGCATGGGCGCGGCCGTGCGCGGCGCCGTCGGCCCGTTCAGCGTCAGCGTCGGCGTGCCCGCTCGTGTCACTGGGGTCAATTCCGTGGGGTTGTCCCGCGGCGGGGTGCCCGACGACGTGATCGACCGGCTGGCGTCGTGCATCAGGGAGCAAAGGCCATGGGACGTCAATGGCGTGCCCGCCGAACTGAGCGCACTGGTGCGGAAGTGGGAGGCGAGATGACAGAGCCACCGACCACATCGGAGGGCACGACCCCGAGACAGCGGCAGATCTCTGTCACCAGGACCCAGGTCGTCAACGGCCTGCGGTGGCTTGCCATCGCCGTCGTCGTCGGCTTCGCCATTCACCAGCTCAGCCAGCACTGGACGGAGTTCTGGACCACGCTCGGCGACATCCCGTGGGAATCGGCCGTGCTGTCGCAGGTCATGGTGATCGCTTCGCTCGCGGCGACCGTCTACGGCTGGCAGGTGATCATCGACCACCTCGGCGCGCCGGTCGGCTACCGCCGCAGCTCGCAGATCTTCCTGGTCGGGCAGCTCGGAAAGTACGTGCCCGGCTCGGTGTGGGGCTATCTGCTCCAGATGGAACTGGGCAAGCAGGCCGGGCTCGCGCGGGCGAGGGTGTTCGTGGCGTCGCTGGTGCACCTCGGCGTGATCATGGTGTCCGCGATGGTCGCCGGGCTGATCGCGCTGCCGGTCATCTTCGACACCAGCCCGAACGCCCGGTGGATGCTCGCGCTCATCCCGATCGGGCTGGTCGCGCTGCATCCGCGCGTGCTGACGTGGGGGACGTCGTTGGTGCTGCGGCTGCTGCGCAAGCCCGCACTGGAGCACACCCTCAGCGGCGCGATGGTCGGCAAGTCACTCGGCGCGTCCGGCGTCGCGAAGGTGCTGCACGGCCTGCACCTGTGGCTGCTGGCGAACTCTGTCGGCGCGCCCGGCTGGACCGGGCTCGCCCTGTGCGTGGGTGCGATGGCGCTGGCGATGACGGCAGGAACAGTCGCGTTCATCTTCCCGGCAGGCGCTGGCGCGCGGGAGGTGGTGATCGTCGCGGTGCTGGTCGCGGCTGGCATCGGTCAGGTGGAAGCGCTCGCGTTCGCCGCCGTGTCCCGCGTGATGTTCCTGGTCGCCGATCTGATCACCGCGGGCGGCGCGGCGATCACCGCCCGGTCGACGCTGCGCGCGGCCGCGCCGAGGTGAACTCGTACCCGCTGGTCGTGGAGTCCACGCGGTAGATCACCGCGCCCTCGTTCTCGTAGACTTTCGTCAGGAACGGTAGGGCGGCGTGCCCGGTGAGACCGGCGGTCCGGTGCTTCCCGTCCCTGACGAAGCCGCGCTTGCCGATGATCACCCAGCGCACGTTGAGTTCGGCGGCGGCCGCCCGCACGTCTGGGTCGTCGTCGAAGTGGTTGAACCGCCGCGAGAGCAACCGCGCCTCGGTGGCGATGCGTCGCTTGTCGTAGTGCGCCGCGACGGTCCGCACGCCGCTGATCGCGTACGTCCACACCGTGCCGTCGAACCGGTCGTTCATCGCCCACTCACCAGGCGCGGCTAGCTCGCCGAGCTTACGCATGGCCGCCACTTCCGCCGTGCTGACGCGCTCGCTGCTATCCATGTCGAAACCCTTGTGGACGACGGCGGTGTTCGGCCCGGTGTAGAACAACCCGGTTACCCACGCGAAGCCCGCGATCATGGTGAGCGCGACGCCGCCAGCGACCCAGGTACGTGGGATGTCGATGCCACGCCGAATACGTGACGTGAGCCGGTCGACCACTCGCGCGATCACCGGGCGCGCTACCGCCTGCGCCTCGGCCATCCCGTGGGCGGCGAGCATCGTCAGCGGCAGCGCCGCCAGCGCCATGAACCGCCACGGGTCGTTCCACAGCGGTTGGCTGAGCGCGATGACTATCGGCGCGTCCGATGTCGCGACGGCGACCCATGCGGCGCTCGCCAGCAGCGCGGTCGCGCCGAGCCACCGCAACTCGCCGAGCCTGCGCATGAACATCACACCGAGCACGAGTGCTGCGCAGAGCCAGAGCCGCGGCAGCGGCTGATCGTGCTGGAACACCAGCAGCGCCCCGACAGCGCTTTGGATGTCTAGTTCGACGGGCCAGGTGACCGGGCCGCCGGGGGAGGGCCGGGTCGCCGCGCCGACCAGGTGCGGCGCTGCCAGCAGCGCCGCCGTCACTACGACGCCCCCGAGCGTCAGTAGGTCGCCGCCGACAAGGCGTGTCCGGGTGCCATGCGGTCGTGCGGTAAGCCAGTGCTGCGCCAGCAGCGGAATCCCGAACACGAGCCCGGTGAAAAGCGTCGACGGGTGGATGGCTAGCAGGCCAATCAGTACGAGTACGGCGAGAGCGGCCGCGACGACGTCTCGGCGGGTCAACAGTCGTCGCAGCACCGCGATACCGACCGGCAACAGGGCGAGCCCCTCAAGGAACGTCAGCAGCGGCCCACGCTCAAGGGAGGCGTAGAGCAAGGTCACTGGTGCGATGGCGAGCAAGGCGGCGAATCCAGCGAACACCGCCCTGCCGTGAAACTCCCGGATCATCGCGATCAACGCCAGCGCGAGCAGCCCCGGTAGCAGCACCGTGTGGGCATTGAGCACGGTCGCGACCGAGACGCCGCTGAGCTGGTACACCAACGCACCGATGAGGTGGTAGGCGTTCGGGTAGAACAGCGCGGTGCCATCGCCGTACTTATTCAGCGACCCCATGCCGTGCAGGCTGCTGTCGTGCGTCTCAGCGATGTAGCGGATGCCGTTGGCATGGAAAGCGGCGTCCCAGTCCTGCGGGATGGTCGCCAGGTTTCCCATGCCGTTGAGCACCGTGTAGCCGCCGAGCGCCGCCGCGGTCACGACGCAGCCGAGGACGGAGAGGTGCGCGCCCCGTTGCCACGGTGAGCCGACGTCGTCTTTGCCTAGGCGGAACAGCGCGGCTCGTCCGCGGTGCGGCAGCCGGACCCCAGCGCAGGCCGCGACGGTCACGAGGGTGGCCAGCACGAATGTCGCCACGGTGAATGGCACGCCCGCGATCGCTAACCAGGGACCGGCGATGCCGACCACGGCGTAAGTGACCAGCGGCGCGCTCGCGGCGAGCAGCCAACCGCGCACGCCGAGGGCGGCCGCGGCGAGCAGGCCGGGGACGATCACCATCAGGCATGTCAACGCGATGGTCGCCACGGCCATGCCGGGGTTTAGTGCGATCGGCAACGCAGCTCCGTCGGGGTAGTAGTGCGTCTGGCCGCCATGCGATGCGCCTATAAGGACGCGGTATTACGCCATTTAGCCCAAGACTGCGGACGGATGCCAGCAATGTCGAATGCCTCCGCACGAAAGGGTGAAACTCGCCGCCGCGTGTAAAGCCGCTGTCAAGCGTTCGGACGATTGCCTCGCCGCGATCACGGGTGCACGCTGAGTAAGCGCTGCGCATGCCAAGCAGGCCGGAAGTAAGTCGACAGGCACACTCGCTTGCTCGGTCAGTCCGGGTTACTTCCGGGCGGATTGGTATCTACCGGCACGGCACGCCGTTACAGGGGGCCGATATGGGCACACATCGACGCGTTGTTCAGTTGGCCCTCGCGGTGACGGCGGCGATCGGGTCGCTGTTCGTCCTGCCGGGGCAGGGCACGGCGGAGCCGGTGAGATACACGGCGCTCGGTGACTCCTACGCGTCCGGCGTCGGTACCAGGGCGTACTACGAGGACAGCGGCGACTGCTACCGCTCGCCGCACGCCTACCCCGTGCGCGTCGCGTCCAAGATCGGTGCCGCGCTGACATTCGCCGCCTGTTCCGGCTCACGGGTGGCCGATGTGCGCGGGAAGCAACTCGGCAGCCTCGGGAGCGATACCGAGTACGTCACCGTGCAAGTCGGCGGCAACGACATCGGGTTCGCCTCCGTGCTTACCGCTTGCGCACGGCCGTGGCCCTACACCTGCTGGGACGAGATCGACGAGGCGAATCGCATCATCCGCGACGTCCTGCCTGGCAGGCTCGACCGGCTCTACGCCGACATCGTCGCCCGCGCGCCGCAGGCACGGGTCGTAGCGGTCGGCTACCCACGCCTGTTCAATGGTGAGCAGTGCAACGCGGGCGCGCGGATCAGTTCGGGTGAGCAGCGTGAGTTGAACAAGTCGGCCGACCGGCTCGCCAGGACAATCGAGGCGAGCGCGCGAGCGGGCGGCATCGAGTACGTCGATGTGCGCAAGGAATTCACCGGCCATGCGGTGTGCGACGACGTCGAGTGGCTGAACGGGCTGTCCTACCCGATCTTGGAGTCGTACCACCCGAACCGGAAGGGGCAGCGGCTCGGGTACACGCCGCGGGTGTCCGAGCAGGTCGCGGAGCCGGTGCCGGTGCCAACCGTGCAGTGAGCTGTACCCGCGGCAACCGCCGTTCCCCGCGCCGTGCCGGGCCAGGTGTGGGCGGTGGCATAACGCCACTGAACCTACGCTCGCGTAACCTAGCGGCATGGCAGAACTCGTGTACCCGCCGGTCATCGCGGCGTGCAAGACCATGTTCCGCGTGCTTGATCTCAAGCTCGACATCGACGGTACGGAGCACGTGCCGCGACATGGCGGTGCGGTGATCGCGTGTACGCACGTGAGCTACCTCGACTTCATCTTCTGTGGGCTGGGCGCGCTTCCCGCCGATCGGCTGGTGCGGTTCATGGCCAAACGCGAGGTGTTCGAGAACCGCATCGCCGGGCCGCTGATGCGCGGCATGCGGCACATCTCGGTGGACCGTGCCGCTGGTAAGGCGTCCTACGACGAGGCGGTCGAGCGGCTGCGGTCCGGCGAGGTCGTCGGCGTGTTCCCCGAGGCCACGATCAGCCGGTCGTTCACCGTGAAGGGGCTGAAATCGGGCTCGGTACGGATGGCGGCTGACGCTGGGGTGCCGGTAGTGCCGATGGCGGTGTGGGGCACGCAGCGGCTGTGGACGAAGGGCCGCCCGAAGAACCTCACGCAGCGACACGTGCCGGTTTCGATCCTGGCTGGTGAGGCGTTCCACCCTGAGGAGGGCGACGTCGACAAGGTCACCACCGACCTGCGGGAACGGATGCAGCACCTGCTCGACAAGGTGCAGGCCGACTACCCGGACTCGCCGGCGGCCGGAGAGGACCCGTGGTGGCTGCCCGCGCATCTCGGCGGCACCGCGCCGACCCCGGAGGAAGCCGCCGCGATGGACAACGAGCGGTAGTCACGCCCGGGAGCGGGACGTCGGTGGCGTCCGGCATACGAATAGGGTGAAGCGGTCACGTCACCAAGGACTTGCGGGGGCCGCGTGAGCAAGGACTTCATCCCGGCGGCGAAGCCGATCATCGGTGATGCCGAGCGCGACGCCGTCGATGCCGTGCTGCGCTCCGGCATGCTCGCGCAGGGCGCCGAAGTCGCCGAGTTCGAGCGGGAGTTCAGCGATGTCCTGCTCGACGGCAGGCCGGTGATCGCCGTCAACTCCGGCACAGCGGGGCTGCACCTCGGCTTGCTCGCCGCCGGCGTCGGGCCGGGCGACGAGGTCATCGTGCCGTCCTTCACCTTCGCCGCCACCGCCAACGCCGTCGCGCTGACCGGCGCGACCCCCGTGTTCGCGGACATCGAGCTCGCGCACTACTGCCTCGACCCGGACCACGTCGCCAGCCTCGTGACCGAGCGGACGGCGGGCATCATGCCGGTGCACCTCTACGGGCACCCCGCGAACATGCCCGCGTTGCGTGCGCTTGCCAAACGGCAGGGGCTCGCCGTGTTCGAGGACGCCGCGCAGGCGCACGGCGCGCGACTGGACGGACAGCCGGTCGGCACGTTCGGCTCGTTCGGGGTGTTCAGCCTCTACCCGACCAAGAATATGACGTCTGGCGAGGGCGGCATGGTGTCCACGGCAGACGTCGACGTCGAGCGTCAGCTCCGGCTGCTGCGCAACCAGGGCATGCGGCGGCAGTATGAAAACGAGGTCGTCGGCTTCAACGCGCGGATGACTGACCTGCACGCCGCGATAGGCAGGGTGCAGCTGACCCGGCTCGCCGAGTGGACCCGGCAGCGGCAGGCCAACGCGCGGTACTTCGACGCCGCGCTCGACGGCGTCGGCATCCCCGCCGTGGCGGACGGCGCCGAGCACGTCTACCACCAGTACACGATCACCGTGCCCGAGGACCGCGACGGCTTTGTCGACGCCCTGCGCGACGAGCACCAGATCGGCGCCGGCGTGTATTACCCGACCCCGAACCACGAGCTGCCGTCGTTCGCGCGCACGGCGGACCTCCCCAACACGGCGCGGGCGGCCGCCACCGTGCTTTCGCTGCCCGTGCATCCCGCGTTGGACGACGAGGACCGCGAGCGCATCGTCACGGCGGTCAACACGCTGGCCAAGGCAGGTGCATGAGATGGCAGAGCTGCGTGCGGGGCTGATCGGCCTCGGCATGATGGGCAAGCACCACGCACGGGTGCTGCGTGAGGTCGACGGGCTCATGCTGGCCGCCGTCGCCGACGCGACCGGCGATCCGCACGGTGTGGCGGGCGCGCTGCCGGTGCTCGGGTCGGTCGAGGAGCTGATCGACGTCGGCCTCGACATGGCGGTCTGCGCCGTCCCGACCGCGCTGCATGAGGAGGTCGCGATCGCGCTAGCCGAGGCGGGCATCCCCACGTTGATCGAGAAGCCGATCGCCCACAGCGTCGAGGCCGGTCAGCGCGTGGTCGACGCGTTCACCAGGAACGAAGTCCTCGGCGCCGTCGGTCACATCGAGCGCTACAACCCCGCGTTGCAGTCGCTGCGGGAGCGGATGGCGGCGGGCGAGCTTGGTGACATCTACCAGATCGCCACCCGCAGGCAGGGACCGTTCCCGGCGCGCATCGCCGACGTCGGCGTCGTCAAGGACCTCGCGACGCACGACATCGACCTCACCGCGTGGCTGGCGAAATCTGACTACGCTTCCGTCGCGGCGCAGGTGACGAACCGGTCGGGCAGGCCGCACGAGGACATGGTCGCCGCCACTGGGCGGCTGGCCAACGGCACGATCACCAACCACTTGGTGAACTGGCTGTCCCCGATGAAGGAGCGAGTCACCGTCGTCACCGGCGACACCGGCGCGTTCGTCGCGGACACGCTCACCGCCGACCTCACCTTTTACGCCAACGGTGTGCTCAACACCGACTGGATGTCGATCGCGACGTTCCGGGGCGTCTCCGAGGGTGATGTCACGCGGTTCGCGATCAAGAAGCGAGAGCCGTTGCGGGTCGAGATCGAGAAGTTCCGCGACGCCGTGCTCGGGGTGTCGTCCGACGTCGTGAGCCTGCGAGAAGGACTGAACACGCTGCGTACGGCGGAGGAACTGCTGGCGACAGCGCGGCGCTAGAACCAGCGCTCGAGCACCTGTGCGACGCCGTCCTCGGTATTCGGTGCCGCGATCTCGTCAGCCGACGCCAGGACGACGGGGTGCCCGTTCGCCATCGCGACGCCGTGGCCGGCCCAGCGCAGCATTTCGACGTCGTTGGGCATGTCACCGAACGCGATGATGTCTCGCTGGGCGACGTCGGCCAGTTCGGCAACCTCCGCGAGCCCACTCGCCTTGGTGACGTTCGGCGCGGAGATCTCGATCAGCCCGGCGTTGGTGGAGTACGTGATGTCGACGGCGGCACCGAGCATCTCCCTGGCGGCATGCGCCATCTCATCCGACGTCATCCCACCGTTGCTGACGAGCAGTTTGATGGCCTTCCTGCCGAGCACCGCCGCCCTGCTCACCGGCTCGCTCTCGCCCTCGCCGTGTGGCGGGGACGCGCCGTCCCACGGGTTGCGAAACTCCGGCTCGGCCACGAACTGCGGCACGCTCTGATCGTGTGCGGTCTCGCCGACCCGCTCCGCCGCGAGATGCGCTTCGGGGAGCGCGGTGAGCACGGCATCGGCGACGTCGTGCAGTGTGACGACGTCCAACCCACGCACGCTCAGTACCTTGTCCGAGCCGATGTCGTAGAGTGCGGCGCCGTTGGCGCACACCGCGTAGCCGGTGATGTCTCCTTGTGACGCGACCGGCGGGATCCAGCGTGGCGGTCTGCCGCTGACGAGGACGAACGGCACCTCGGCGCCGTGCACGCGGCCGAGCACGTCGAGCGTTCGCCTGCTCATTCGTTCCAGCGGCGTCAGCAGCGTGCCGTCGACGTCCGATGCGATCAAGTCGGGCCTATCCACCCTCCCATTGTCCCCGATGCCGGACGTGGTTTGTCGGATTGCGCCAACCGGGCTAGCCAAACCGCCCGATCTCCGCAAATTTCCGCCTCAGAGCGAGGCCGCCGTCACAACTGAACTTGAAGGCGATACGGTAACGGCCGTGCGGGCGGGCATCGTGATCTTGACGGAAGACAGGTGGTGGTCCGGCGAGCCTAAGTGGCGCAACGCCGAGGAGTTCGGGTTCGATCACGCCTGGACCTACGATCACCTCAGCTGGCGCTCACTCGCGGACGGCCCCTGGTTCAGCGCGCTGCCCACGTTGACGGCAGCGGCGATGGTGACGGAAGTGATCCAGCTGGGCACCTTCGTCGCCACCCCGAACTACCGCCATCCGGTGCCGTTCATGCGAGAGCTGATCACGCTCGACGACATCTCGGACGGCAGGCTGCTGCTCGGTCTCGGCGCGGGCGTCAGCGAGGGTGGTGCTGGTGACCGCGCGATTCTGGGGGAGACCGACTGGCAGCCGAGGGAGCTGGCCGAACGGTTCGAGGAGTTCGTCGAAGCGCTCGACGGCGCGTTGATCAAGGACAACTACAGCTTCGACGGCACCTACTTCCGCATGTCCGGTTCCCGCAACCTCCCTGGCAGCGTGCAGCAGCCGAGGATGCCGTTCGCCATCGCGGCCAACGGTCCACGCTCGCTGCGGGTCGCCGCACGGTACGGGCAGGGCTGGATCACGACCGGATGGCCGAGTGATGACAACGAGCAGTGGTGGCGCGGCGTCGCCGAGCTGAGCGAGCGGTTCGACCGCGCGCTCGATGACGCGGATCGTGACCCGGCACGAGTACGCAGGTACCTGAGTCTCGATGCGGGACCGGTGTACTCGCTGAGTAGCGTCGACACCTTCACGGACGCCGCGCAACGCGCGCGGAAGCTGGGGTTCACCGACATAGTCGTGCACTGGCCGCGGGCCACCGACCCGTACTGCGGGCGGGAAGCGGTCTTGGAGCGCATCGCAGAGGAAGTACTCGCGGAGGTCCAGGAGCTGTGAACAATGCAAGCATTGCGCCAGACACCATGATTCGCGGACAGGTATCCGGCAACGTAGATCGATCCGACGGCGCGATGCTTCGCTGGTGGCGTGGCGGGCATGGCGAGCCCGTTGTGCTTGTGCACGGCTCTTTCGACGACCACAACAGCTGGTCGGCGGTCATGCCGCAGCTCGGCGACCACGCTGACGTCGTCTGCTACGACCGTCGCGGCCACAGTCTCAGCACCGCCCCGCGCGGCCAGGGCAGTATCCAGCAGGACGCCGACGATCTGCTGTCCATAGTGGACACCGTCTTTCACGCGCCAGCGCACCTGATCGGACACGGCTACGGCGGTTCGGTCGCCATGCTCGCCGCGACCATGCGCAGGGACGCCGTGCGCAGCGTCGCCGTGCACGAACCGCCGCTGTACGGGCTGCTGCGAACCAATCCGTTCGCCAAGGTACTCGGCGCCGAGGTGTCGGTGTGGTTGGATCATGCCGCCGAGCTGATCCGCAACGGTAACCCCGCCGGTGGCGTTCGCGTATACGCGGAGAAGGTGGGCTACGGCAAGGGCAGCTGGCATGGGCTTTTCACCCGCGAGCAGCGCGCGACGATGATCTCGAACGCGCACACCTGGCTGGACCAGTACACCGACCCAACCGGCCACAATATCGACATCACCACGCTGTCCTGGGCACGATTCCCGATCACGCTGTTCGTCGGCGACCGGACACATCCGATGAACGAGCTGGTCGCGGACGAGTTGGCGGAGCGGCTACCGTTCCTGCGCACCATCCGTCTCCCCGACGCTGGCCACGCCCCACATCTCACCCACCCCGAGGCCTTCACGTCCGCCCTGATCGGCCACATCCGGGTTTGACGGCTGGCACCATCGGCGGTTACCGCGTGATGCGGTAGATGACCGCGTCGGAGTTGCGGTAGACGACGTCGAGGTAGTCGGCGTCCGCAAGGCCCGTGAGGCCGGGAGCGCGACCGAGGCCAGGCCAGAGACCGGAGCCGATGAACACGTGGTGGACGTTGAGCCGGTCGACGGCCGCGCGCACCTCGGGATCGGTCTCGTACTCGTTGAAGTGTTCGGCGAGGTACTTCGCGTCTGGTGGCGGTACCTTGTCGTCGAAGTGCGCCGCCACGGACTTCACCCCGGTGATCGCGTACAGCCACACCGAGCCGTCCGCCCTGTCGTTGAGCACGCGCTCGCCGGGCACCGCCAACTCCGCCATCTTCCGCATCGCCGTCAGCTCGGCCTGGCTCACCGTGATCGGCTGCGCGAGCCCGGCCCTGTCTTCCGGCTTCTTGTGGTAGGCGTGCGCGACGATCGTGGTGTTGGTGGTCGCGTAGAAGCCCTTCGTGGCGACACCGACGGTGACCAGCAGCACGACAGCCGCCAGCACCCCGGTTACCGTCGTGCCCTGCGGATGTCTGCGGATGATGTTCGACGTCGTGAGCCGCGCGAGCCAGCGCTGTGTCTCGGCGAGACCGTGCGCGGCGATCAGGCACAGGGGGATCGCGGCGAGCGCGATGATGCGGAATCGATCGTTCCACCAGGGCCGCGAGATCGCGACGACCCAGTCGAGGCCGCCATAGCTGGCAACCAGCACCCAGAACACGCCGAACAGCAGTGCCGCAGACCCGACCCAGCGCAGCGGGCCGAGCGTGCGAAACCGAATGACGCCGATGAGCAGCAGTCCCGCCAGCAGCAGTTGCGGATTGTCCTGGTTGTGCCAGAACAGCGCCAGCGACCACAGTGCCTCGGACAGCGGCATGTTCGACGCCCATGGCTCGTAGGTGTAGTCGCCGTTGGCGTGGCTGAGCGCACCGAGCAAGTGCGGCAGCGTGAGCAAGCCTCCGACGGCGACGACCGGCGCGAGCCGGAGCAGGTCCGCTCGGGGCTTGCCCTCGCCGCGTAGCCAGCGCCGCACCAGCAGTGGGGCGGACAGCAGGACCGCGGCGAATAGCGCGCTGGAGTGCACGGAAAGCAGTCCCGCCGCGGCGAGTAGCAGGACGAGGCCGTTGGCGATGTTCGGAGTCCGCAGGAACCGGTGCAGCGCCATCGCGCCGAGCGGGGTGAGCGCGACGCTGAGCGCGAATGGCGCGAGACCGTTGGCGATGGACTCGTGCATGGCGTAGGTGATGGCCGCGGCCAGCAGCGCGGCGCCGCCAGCGAACATCGCGCGACCACCGAACTCGCGCACCAGCGCTGCCATGCTCAACGCGAAGATGCCTGTCAGTGGCATCGTGATCGCGTTGAGAACCACGGGGATGGATGCCCCTGTCATGAGCTGCACCAGAGCACCGGCGAGGTGGTAGGCGTTCGGGTAGAACAGCGAGCCCTGCGGCCCGTACCGGTTGACGCTGCTCACGCCGTACAGGCCGCCGTCGCCTGTCTCTGTGATGTAGCGAATGCCGTTGGCGTGGAACACGGGGTCCCAGCGCTGGAAGACGGCGTCGAGCGCGCCACCTGTCGCGCCCGCCACCACGATGATCGACACCGCGAACGCCGCGACGACGCAGGCGATGACGGCGATGTGTGCGTTGCGGGACCATGCCAGCGCGGTGGGGGCGGAGCTGGCGGCCGACCCGCCGAATCGTGTCCGGTTCGTGGCTACTCGCACCGCGAAGACGACCGCTGTGAATACCAGTGTCGCCGCGAGCGCCATGACTACGTTGAACGGTAGACCAACCTCGTGCAGGTAAGGCCCAGAGAGGCCGAGCACGGTGTAGCTGAGTAACGGCGCCATCGCGGTGAGCGCCCAACCCCGAATACCCGCCGCGAGCCCAAGAAGTAGCCCAGGGCCGAACAAGACGGTCAGGTAGGCACCGACGCTGGCGGCGCTCAGCCAGAGTGGGTCCAAGCTAGGCATGCGTTTCGGTCCTCGATGCGGTGCACGTCGCGGATGTCAGGCCTGTCCGCTACGCGTGGCGATGCACCAAACCGCCATGCGGTCGCCACGCTAGGTGGCCCCTTCGGCAGGGAGGTGCGAGCCCGCCCGGTACCCTGCGCCCGTGAGCTTGCACACGAACGCATCCCAGGATACTCAAGCGTCTTACGAGGGTTACGACCTGATCGTCGTTGGGTCCGGTTTCTTCGGTTTGACCGTTGCCGAGCGCGCGGCGACCCAGCTGGACAAGCGGGTTCTCATCCTCGAACGGCGTCCGCACATCGGCGGTAACGCGTACTCCGCGCCGGACCCTGATACGGGTATCGAGGTGCACGAGTACGGCGCGCACCTGTTCCACACCTCCAACAAGCGGGTGTGGGACTACGTCAACCAGTTCACCGACTTCACCGACTATCAGCACCGGGTGTTCGCCAAGTACAAGGGACAGGTCTATACCTTCCCGATGAACCTGGCGCTGATCAATCAGTTCTTCGGCCGGTCACACACGCCGGACGAGGCGCGCGAGCTCATCGCGGAACAGTCGAGTGAGATCGACACCAAGGATGCGCAGAACCTCGAGGAGAAGGCCGTCTCGCTGATCGGCCGTCCGCTCTACGAGGCGTTCGTGAAGGGCTACACGGCTAAGCAGTGGCAGACGGACCCGAAGGAGCTGAGCCCGAGCATCATCACGCGGCTCCCGGTTCGCTACAACTTCAACAACCGTTATTTCAACGACACCTACGAGGGCCTGCCGGTCGACGGCTACACCGCGTGGCTGGAGCGGATGGCCGACCATCCGAACATCGAGCTGCGGCTGGGCGTCGACTACTTCGACGTCCGTGACCAGATCCCCGCTGGTACGCCGACGGTCTACACCGGCCCGGTCGACCGCTACTTCAACTACGAAGAGGGCCGCCTCGGATGGCGCACGATCGACTTCGAGCGCGAGGTCATCGACACCTATGACTTCCAGGGCACCTCGGTGATCAACTACAACGACGCGGAGGTGCCGTTCACCCGGATCCACGAGTTCCGGCACTTCCACCCGGAGCGGGAGGACCGCTACCCGAAGGACAAGACGGTCATCTTCCGCGAGTACTCGCGGTTCGCCAACGACGACGACGAGCCGTACTACCCGATCAACACCGCGGAGGACCGCGCCATGCTCGAGCGGTACCGCGAGCGGGCGAAGGTCGAGGCCAAGGAGCGCAACGTGCTCTTCGGTGGTCGGCTCGGCACGTACAAGTACCTGGACATGCACATGGCGATCGGGTCGGCGCTCTCGGCGTTCGACAACAAGATCGCGCCGCACCTGACGGATGGCGCGCCGCTCGACGGCTCGTTCGATGCCTGACACGTCCGGCCCGTCCGGTTCGCCGGACGACTCCGCGGGAGCGACGTCGGTGGTTCCCGCGGCCGAGGTCGCCCTGCTGGTCGCGATCCAGCAGGCGCTGGTTCGGCCGAGCGCGAGCGGGCGGCAGCGGCGGGCCGTGATGAGTGCGGCACGTGGGCTGTCCCACTTCGGTGAGCACAGCATCGGCTGGTTCGCGGCCGGGCTCGTTGGGGCGGCCATCGACCGGCGTCGCAGGGGGCAGTGGTTGACGGCGGCGGCGAGCGTTGTCGGTGCGCACGCGGCGTCCATCGTGGTCAAACGGGTGGTGCGACGTCGACGGCCGCAGGATCCCGCGGTCGAGGTTGGCGTCGCGACACCGAGCAGGCTCAGTTTTCCTTCCTCCCACGCGACGTCGACCACAGCGGCGGCTGTGGTGTACTCGAAACTGACCGGCCGCACCCTGGTGCCGGTGGTGGTGCCGCCGATGCTTGCTTCGAGGCTGGTGCTTGGTGTGCACTATCCGACTGATGTGCTGGCAGGGGCGGCACTGGGTGGTGCGATTGGCGCGATAGTGCGCCGCGGGCTCGCCGGTCCCAGTTAGAGGAGTGCGACGTGAGCAAGACCGCTGAGGAAACGGTGACGACGACCGCGACGCGGGGCGGCGCGCCGGGCGCGATAGCGGGCCTGCTCAAGACCGCGCGGCCGAAGCAGTGGGTGAAGAACGTCCTGGTGCTGGCCGCACCGTTCACGGCGGGCAAGCTCGGCGACACGGCGGTGCTGCTCGACGCGGGGATCGCGTTCGTCGCGTTCTCCTTGGTCGCCTCAGCCGTGTACCTCGTCAACGATGCGGTCGACGTCGAAGCCGACCGCGCGCACCCGACCAAATGCCGGCGTCCGATCGCGGCGGGCGTGGTGCCGATCCCGCTTGCCTACGGCGCTGCGGTGGTGTTCTTCGCCGCTGGCATGGCGATCGGGGCGCTAACCAGATGGGAACTGCTTGTCGTCCTCGGCATCTACGCCGCGGTGCAGGTCGGCTACTGCTTCGGCTGGAAGCATCAGCCAGTGGTCGATTTGTGCATCGTGGCGTCCGGGTTCCTGATGCGTGCTATCGCGGGCGGTGCGGCGGCTGGTATCGAACTGTCGCAGTGGTTCCTGCTGGTCACGGCGTTCGGCTCGCTGTTCATGGTGTCCGGCAAGCGCTACGCCGAGATCGTGCTGTTCGAGCGCACCGGCGCGAAGATCCGGTCATCGTTGAAGAAGTACTCCGCCAGCTACCTGCGGTTCGTCTGGGCGGCGTCGGCCGCGATAGTGATCATGGCGTACTGCCTGTGGGCGTTCGAGATCCGCCAAGAGACCGACGGCACCGTGTGGGCCGTCGTCTCGATGGTGCCGTTCGTCGTCGCGATCCTCCGCTACGCCGTCGACGTCGATGGCGGCAATGCCGGCGAGCCGGAGGAGATCGCCCTCAACGACCGAGTCCTACAGGTGCTTGGCCTCGGCTGGGTTGTGACGCTGATCGGGGCGTTCTACTTCTGAGGGTGGGTTACGGCGCACGTCGCCGCGCGTTGTGCTCCGCTGGCCTCCTGGGGTTGTGACAGATCCGTGTCCGGTTTCGTCCGGTTTCGCGCGCAACAACCCAGGAAGGTGGCCGCTAGCGCTCGACAACGGCGTCGAAGGCTCCGCCTCGTTAGATCGGCAACTTGCGGAACAGTGGACGAGGGATGTGGCGCAGCGCCGACATCACGAAGCGCATCGGCGGCGGCGCCCAGACCAACTCCTTGCCCTTCGTGGCGGCGTCCACGGCGACTTCCGCTACCTGCTCGGCCGACACGGCGAGCGGGGCGGCGTCGAGACCGTCGGTCATCTTGGTCCGCACGAAGCCGGGCCGGACGACGGACACGCGCACGCCGTGCGGGGCGAGCGCCTCGCCGAGCCCCAGGTAAAAGCCGTCGAACCCGGCCTTGGTCGAGCCGTACACGAAGTTCGACCGGCGCACCCGCTCGCCCGCCACCGACGACAGCGCGATCACCGAGCCATGGCCCTGCTGCTTTAGTCGCTCGGCCAACGCCACACCAGCGGAAACCGCGGCCGTGTAGTTCACCGTGGCGAGCTGGACCGCCGTCGCGTGGTCCTGCCACGCTTCCTCCGGGTCGCCCAGCAGCCCGAACGCGACGACCGAGACGTCGATGTCCCCGCCAGCGAACGCCTCCGCGATCGCGGTGGGGTGCGAGTCGGTATCGGTTGCGTCGAAGTCCAGCTCGACGACGTCGTTACCCGCGTCCGACAGCCGTTTCGCCGCGGCCGTACGCCGTTCGGACGGGCGCGCGGCGAGCACGACGCGCAGCGGACGTCGCGCGGCGTAGCGTTCGGCGATGGCCAGCGCGATGTCGGACGTGCCGCCAAGCAGTAGCAGCGATTGAGGGTTGCCAACAGCGTCAATCACGGGCCCACCTTATCCGCCAGCCGCGTGCTCCTAGTGCACGGTGGGAAGACCCACGGACTCCGCCACCGGTTTCCCGCATTGAGTGACCCATGGCGGGTCAGTGAGGGCACTAGAAGCTGTCGTTATAACGGGTGAGGAGTTTCTTGAAGCGTTCGTCGTCGCGGTCGGCGGCTGGCAGCAAGACCTCCTGAACGACGTCGGTCACTTCCGCGACGTAACGGTTGAGCCGACGCGTTTCTTGGATCTCCGCTTCGAGGCTCGCGACGCGCTCCTGCAGGGCGCGGATCTGCTTGTTCGCCGCCCCCGAAGGACCACCCTTTTCGAGCTTGGTGACTCGTTTGTCCAACGCACGGGTTCGCTGCATGGCCGTGGTCGCACGCTCGCCAACCTGCTGTAGCCGCGTACGCAGCTGAGGCACGCTGGAGATCGAGGTCATCGCCGTTGGGGCGATTCGTTCGGCGATGCGGCGTCCCGCGGCCCTTACCTGGCGTTTCACTGGTCCCACCTCACGACGAGTCGGCACACGTGCGGATCCTCGTCCTTGTAAACCGCGAGGCCGTGGCCTTCCTCTCGGTGGTCGATCTTTCCGCCACGGGTCTCGATCTCGTCAACCACGGCGTCGGGGTCAAGGAAGCGACGGAAGTGCTCACCGAAGACATGTTCCGCCTTGGCGTCCTTACCGGTGCGGAACTCCAGATACAGGCGTCCGCCCTTGCGCAGTGCCATCTGGGAGAGTCGCCAGAGATGGTGGCGGCCCGCATCCTCCATCGCGTGCAGCAGAAAGCGCCCATAGAGCGTAGGTGGCGTCTCGTGCTGTGCCAGCCGAGCTCCTACCGCTAGCACCTGGCGCAACTCGTAAAGGTTGAAGAACTCGAACTCGGCGGGCAGGTCCGAGGCATCTGCGGTCTTCTGCGCGTTCTTGACCGCGGCGCGGGCGTATTCGAGCCCGTGGACTTGGTATCCTGAGCGGGCGAACCATAGCGCGTCGCGACCGGTACCAAAGCCGATATCGACGAGCCGACCAGGCGTCGACTCGCGTTCGTGTACCCATTGCGCGAAGGCGGACGGCTCATCTGGAACGGCCGCGCTCTCCCGGCTGCTGTAGAACGACTCCCAGTAGCGAACGTGTTGTCTCAATCCGCGTGTCCATCCTTGTAGGCGTCGACGAGTCGACGGCGGTGGTCGGTGTTTGAATGACGGGTCCGGAACTCGCCAGTTCGGCCCGTACGTCGCTTCGAGGAGGGCTTCCGGGTCGGCTGGTGCCACTACCTGTCGGCCGTGCAGCGTTACCGTGCTCAACGGCAGGATCGCCGAGCGGGGCAGCGGTGCCCTGACGCTCGGCATCAAGTGGAAGTAGCCATCGACGATGAAGCCGCCGAAGATGTCGATGCCGCGGGTGCCGCCATCCGGGTCCTTGATACGTGCTTTGAAGTCCGCCGTCGAGAAGCGATGCAGCGTGTAGCCATGGCGGCGGAGCATTCGTTGCATCTGAAAGGATTCCCTGGCCACGTCGATCGGATGCGTGTAAGCGCTGAGGTATCCGACGTCAAGGTCGGTGTCGTGCCCGATGAGCTCGCCTTTCCGGACCGCACCGAGCAGGCCGCCGAACGCGAGGAAAGCCTCGACCCCGCATACCTCACGGAGATCGGTGAGCAGCGTCTCGACGCCATCGAGCAGGGAGCTCACCATCTTGTCGCTGCCGGTGTCGAAGGCACGATCCAGTCGACCGGACTTGTTCACCGTCAGCGGGTTACCGGCCGCGTTGACAACGCGGACCTCTCCATCGCCGGTGCCGAACCGGTGGTCCTGTTCCAGTAGAACGTGGCCACTCAAGTGCTCGCGAATCGTGACCCGCGCCTTCCCGGTCAGGAAGGGAAGCAAAACCTCGGGCCATGGGATGCGACGCGACTCACCCGCGGCGATCTCCTTCTGTGACGGAGGCTCTATGGACCATATCCGGCGCCCGCCGATACAGACATCCAGAACCGCGTCCCACTCGCACGGCAGGCGCAGTGCGTCATCGCTGATAAAGGCCTGGGCAGCATCGCGTTCCCCCGTCGCGGGCTTCGTCATAGCACGGCACGATACACCCGGATGTATGAGGTTGTTCACGTCGGGTACAGCGTTCGTTCACGGTCTTCCGGGCCCACCACGGTCCTCAGCGCCGACATGCGGCAAGCCGACCGCGCACCCGGCCGACGACGCTCAGCCCGCCTCGCGCCATGTTCGCCAGCCGGGGATATTTCCGCGCGGCCCACTTGGCGCTCAGTCTGAGTGGCGACGCCGTCTCTCGATCGCCCAGCGTTCGTAGCTGCTCGCGCATCTCGTCCATTCGATGCAGCACACCGGCTAGCGCGTCGAGTGACGCGTCCAGCATTTCGGCGTCGCTGGCATCGTCGGGGTGGCGGGTGAGTTGCTCCGTTTCGTCCCAGATGGGAACAAGCTCCTCTAGATCGCCGACGACGTGATACTCGGCTTCCCGTAGCTCCCGAACGAGTTCCTTGGCCCGTTGTGTGACCCATTCCCTGTCCTCGACAGGCAGCCGCAGCGGTGTCGAGTCGGACCGCGCCGCGAGCACATCGACGGCGAGGTAGTGCTTGATCATGTTGTGATAGCTCGGGCCGTCCAGCGTGTCGATGATTCTGCTGTTGAGTCGCCGCAGCAGGTTCGTTTCGACGAGACCCATCGAGGGGTTGCGGACCGTCACGTCAGCAGGGCATTCTGCGGGGTCGATGCCGATGGTGCGCGCGAATCGTGGCCAGAGTGCGTCCTTATGGGTCGTACCGCGCGGGGGTGCTGTCACAATGTGGACCCGTTCCGGCGGGATGTCGCCAGCCCAGGTACGCAGCACCGATGGCAGGTTCTGGTAGTTCCAGAAGATGTTGGCGAAGAACGGGTTGACCGTGTCGTCGATACGCTTCAGCGAGTGCAGGTAGTCCGCATAGGTCAACAAGCCGCGGTTTTTGATGTCTTCCTGCCAGTGCGCGGGAATCTGACGTGCCAGGTCGCGGGCGGTTATCACGATGTGCACCTCGAGGCCCTCGAGATCCCGCATCGCGCGCCGCACGGTCTCGGCGTCCGCGAGTGAGAACATCTCGTGCGAGATGACGGCGGGACCGTCCCACCCGCGTACCGCTCCGACGACATTGCCCCAGGCACCTGCGATTTTCGGTCCGGACACTCCGTAGTAGTCCAAACCTCGCAGATCGTGCGCTGCCAGAAAATGCGCGTTTCCACTCGATTCCGGATAAAGGAGACCGAGTTCGCGCAACCGTGATCGCTTTCGCGTCATCACGTGCTGAAGGTATGTGGTTCCCGTTTTGGGTGCACCGATGTGCAGATACACGCGCCGTGAGCGATCGACCATGCCCCGAGAGGATAATGACCACCAAATGTTGACCGGCGGCGGGTCCGTTATCTGTTCGTTATGACCGAAGTGTCGTCAAATTGCGAGTCGCCGGGCTAAATCGGACTTGAAAGTACCGTTCGGATCGACGGCATCGCGGACTTTGCGCCATTCGTCCAATCGGGGATACATAGCGGCGAATCCTTCCGGGCTCATCCGGGAGTCTTTCGCCAGGTAGAGCCGTCCGCCCATGCTCATCACCCGTTCGTCAAGCTCCGTGCACAGCCGGTGCAAACCGTCTTTTATCGGAAAGTCGACGGTGATCGTCCAGCCTGGCATCGGGAACGACAGCGGTGCTCGGTTGCCCGCTCCGAATCGCTTAAAGACGTTCAGGAACGACACGTGGCCCGATTCGGCGATACGTCGCACGATCGCGCGAAATTCGTCATCCTTGCCGAATGGTGCTATGAATTGGTACTGGAGAAACCCATTTGGCCCATATGCCCGGTTCCACTTCCCGAACAGGTCCAGCGGGTGGTAAAACGCGGTCAAATTCTGCACCATGCCGCGACCGCGCTTCGGGGTTTTGCGATAGTAGAGTTCACCGATCGCGCTGAAGGTGAGTTGATTGGCAAGGCCGTTCGGGAAGATATCCGGCAGTGTCAACAGGGTAGGCGCGTCGAACTTCAGCGGGTGCGCGCGGAGCCTCTTCGGCAACTGGTCCAGCGTTGCCAGGGACCCTCTACCGAGCGCGGCCCGCCCGAGCCGCGAGTCGGTCGAGATGGAGTCGAACCAGGCCGACGAGTAGTCGTACCGGTCGTCGGAGCCGTCCGAGAACAGCTCGATGGTCTCGTCCAAGTCAGCCGTGCGGTCCGTGTCCGCGATGAAGTACGCGGTCTCGGTGTGCTTCATCGCGATCGTCGCGCGCAGCACGATGCCGGTCAGCCCCATGCCGCCGACCGTGGCCCAGAACAGTTCCGATTCCGGCCCGTCAGGGGTGAGTGTGCGAACCTCGCCGTCGGCGGTGAGCAGCTCCATGGACACCACGTGGTTGCCGAAGCTGCCCGCGCTGTGATGGTTCTTGCCGTGGATGTCCGAGCCGATGGCGCCCCCGACGGTGACTTGCCGGGTGCCGGGCAGCACCGGAACCCAGAGGCCGAATGGCAACGCGGCCCGCATCAGGGTGTCCAGGCTGACACCGGCGTCCAGCACGGCGAGCCCGCTGTTCGCGTCGATCGAGTGGATGCGGTTGAGCGCGGTCATGTCGATGACGACGCCGCCGGCGTTCTGGGCAGGGTCCCCGTACGATCGGCCAAGGCCGCGCGCGATGACGCCTCGCTCGCCCGCTTGCCGCACGGCGTTGATGGCGATATCTGGGTTCTCGGCCCGCACGACGTCGGCGACCGTGGGCGCCGTGCGTGCCCATCCCGTCAGTGCGGTCCTGCGTGGAGGGTGATGCGATGTGGCCACTCGCCCAGGGTAGCGAGTTGGCTGGTGAACACCCGCGCGACGTGCTTCGCGGCCCGCGGCCGACATTCAACGAGCCCCGCTCGCGGAGGCCTGGCGAGCGGGCTCGTTCCCCATCGTCAGGACCGTGTGGTCCCGCGCAGCTTGCGACGTCCGGTCTGCCAGAAGCGATACAGCGCGCCCATCACGCCTCCTCGCTGGGCTAGCTCAACGAGGCAACGCTTCACAATCTGACTTGCCGGTTCCTGGTGATTCCGCGGTGCCTCACCCTGCTGGGCCTGGTTGTGGCGCCGGTTCTCCATCTCTTGCTGCTGGTCCAGCGTCGGAATCTTGTTCTGGACGTGAGCGACAAGGCCGACTATGCCGTCGAGCGCCGCCTCGAGCAGCTCGCTGTCGGTCGCCTGGTCCGGCGTAGCTCCTTCGCGCGCGTGAGCACGGTCCGGCACCAGTTCGGCGAGATCACCCCACACCCGCGCGCCGGTCTGTTCAACCTCGGCGGCGATACGTTTGCCCTGTTCGATGGCCCATGGCCAGTGCTCGTCTGGCAGTACGAGCGCGGGCTCCTTTCCCTTGCGCTGGCTCAGCACCTGCTTGGAGAGAATCTGTTTGAACAGCCGCTCGGACTTTCGCCACTTCATGCCCCGCTTGTGGCTGAGAGTGTTGACCCGCCGCATCAGCTCAGCCGAGGTCACGCCGAGTGACGTGTTAACGCCGCGGGGTGGCGGGCTGTACTCGTCAGGCTTGATGCCGATCACCGCGGCGAACCGTTCCCACAACGCGCCAGGGTCGGCACCTGGTGGTGGGACCGTGATGACGTGCGTCCGCTCGGCGGGGATGACCTCGTTCCACTTGCGCAAGATCGCCCCGAGGTCCTGCTGCCGCCACACGCGTTTCCCCGCGTCGATGGGGGCTGACTCGGGATCGCGCACGGCGGCGATGAAGTCCTGCCACGAGCAGGTCATCCAGTTTTGCATGTCCTCTTGCCACGTGGCTGGAATGTTGCGTGCGAGATCCCGGCCGGTCAGGATCACGTGAACTTCGGCAGGCGCGAGAGTCTCCACCGCGTGGCGGATGTGGTCCGGCTGCGCACCGCCAGCCAGCCATTCCATCGAGATGACGGCGGCATGCCCATCCCACGCGTGGATCTCGTCGACCAGGCGTTGCCAGGATCCGGCCACGATCGAGGGACGGTAATCGTGCGGGTTGATGTTCGCGAGATCGCGTGCCGCGTAGACCTGGTCACCCCAGTGACGGCCGGGCCACAGCACACCGCGTTCGGCAAGAAGCTCCTTGTTGCTCTTCATCACGTCCTGTAGGTACGTGGTCCCCGATTTCATCGTGCCGATGTGGAGGTAAACCGTCTTCGCGCTCAACGCCTGCTCTCTTCCTGTGAACGTCTGACTCAAGTCTCACCCGTATACCCCCTCGGAGCGAGCGGGAGGGTACCCTGCTTGCGAGGTGGCGGCAGGGTAAGTCGAGGGCGTCCAATTATGCACCCTTGTGCGGTACGCACTGTAGCGAACCTCGCGACGGTGTCCCTCTTGGCCAGCTCCGGCGCGCGCTAGCGACGACCATCGGTTGTGCGGCCTGCCGCGCGCCGCGACTCGGGACTACTAGGGCTGCGGCTCGCGAGTGCGTGTCACTGTGCCAGCTGTTCGTCGGGTGACCGCTTAGACTCGCCGTCTCGGCTGCTGGTAAGCAGAGATACGTCGAGTTCAAAGAGAGTGCAATGAAAAGGTAAAGCGGTGGTGACAGAATCCGTGGCGAGTGGACCGAGATTTTCTAGGCGAGACGCCCGTTCTCGATCGGTCTTCGCGCAACTGGTCCGTTTTGGGGCCGTCGGCGCCTTCTGCGCGGTGCTCGATTTCGGTACCTACAAGACGTTGCTCGCATTCGGCATGGACGTCTCTCCGCTGATCGACATCGCGCGTGGCGTCAGCTTCATCATCGGGACGACAACCGCCTACGTGCTCAACAAGCGGTTCACCTTCGACGCGACCGGCGGTATCCGCCAGGCCAGCGGTTTCATGATGCTCTACGGCTCGACGTTCGCGGTCGCGGTAGGCGTCAACTCCGCGTTGTTGCACACATTGCCAACAACCGGCTGGCGAGAGGACCTCGCCTGGGTGGTTTCCCAGGCAACGGCCACGACGATTAACTTCGTCATGCTCAGGTTCGTGGTGTTTAGGGAACGGGCTCGGCAAACTGGTCGGTCAGTGGAAAGTAAAGATTCGTTACGTGGTTGATGTGGGTGAAGGCGCGGAAATCGCACCATGTACCTTGACCCCGCGAACCGAAGCCCCGCGTTGCATGGCAGACAGTAATCAGGAATGAGGCGCGATGTCCGGCAAGACAGTTCCGGAGAGTAAGAAGGCCGAGGACATGGCCGAGGCTACGCAGACCGACTCGACTAACGGTCATTCCGCCACGGCGACTGCCGAGGATCTGGCGAAGGCCAAGGCGGACAACGAGCCCATCCTCACCGAACACGTGTCGCATGGTCGCCTGCTCGCCCAGCGTGGCCTGTTCGTCGGGCCGTCCGACTTGGTAAGCCGGGATCTCTACGCGAGGGTCTCCGAGCACAGCAAGGGCATCGTCACGCGCACGCGCGACACCCTGACCGTTGGGCCGAACGCCGAGGTCACGACCAATACGTACTTCGGCAGGTTCCCCGCGTCCTACTGGCAGCGCTGGACCACGGCACGGGATGTGACGGTCGAGCTGACCGCCACCGGTACTGGCAGCGTTTACATCGGGGCGTCGGACTACGAAGGCGAGCCGCGCCGGGTGACGTCGTCCCATGTCGCCGACGCCGCCGCTCAGCGGGTCACGCTGGACGCTAAGATCGACAAGTTTTTCGACGGCGGCGCGATGTGGCTGGAGATCGAGACCGGCTCGGGCGAGTCGCTCACGATCGAGAACGTTCGCTGGACCGTCGACGCACCGGAGAAGATCCGGCCGACCGCGGTGACCATCTGCACGATGAACCGCGCCGACGACTGCCTGTCCAACCTGCGCGCGCTCGCCGATGACATCGACTCCATGGAGACGCTCGACGTCATCTACGTCGCCGACCAGGGTACGGACACGGTTGACTCCCGTGAGGGCTTCGCCCAGGTCGCCAGTGACCTCGGCGCGAAGCTGGAGTACATCCAGCAGCCCAACCTCGGTGGTGCGGGCGGCTTCACCCGTGGCCTCTACGAAGTCGCGAGCCACACCGAGACCGAACACGCCAACGTGCTGTTCATGGACGACGACGTGCTGCTCGAGCCGGACATTATCGTCCGCCTCACCGCGTTCTCGAACCGCTCGGCCGCGCCCGCCATCATCGGCGGTCAGATGCTGAACCTGCTGCACCCGCACCAGTTGCATCGGAGTGCCGAGTACGCGCTGCCGAACACACTGGAGACCGGCCAGGTCGTCAAGCACGCGCTCGCCCGCGCTGACCTGCTGCGCCTAGATCCCCGCAGTGGTAAGCCCAGGCAGCAGGAGCGCCGCGTCGATGGTGCCTACAACGGCTGGTGGGCCTGCCTCATCCCGTACGAGATCGTCGCGAAGTGTGGCTACCCGCTGCCGTTCTTCTTCCAGTGGGACGACCAAGAGTACGGCTTCCGGGTGAAGTCCAAGGGCTTCCGTACCGTCACGTTGCCCGGTGCTGGAGTCTGGCACGCGGACTTCCACTGGAAGGACTGGGACGAGTGGCACCGCTACTTCAACCTGCGTAACGCGATGATCACCGCGGCGCTGCACACGCCGTTCGACATCAACCTGCTCGCCAAGACGGTCACCGGGCACATGATCCGGTACCTGCTCGGCATGCAGTACGCGCTGACCGCCACGCTGTTCAAGGCGGTCGAGGACTTCCTCGAAGGGCCGGACGTCCTGCACGACGGTGGCGTCAAGGCGATGCAAGAGATCCGTGAGCTTCGGTCGCACTACCCGGAGTCGAAGCGCCACGATGCCACCGAGGTGCCCGGCGTCGGCTCGAACCGGATCGCCATCGTCAACGCGGGTCCGACGCCGACCAGGAAGAACCTGGTTATGATCAAGCGGATCATCGACAAGCTCCGCGGCAAGCACCGCTACAAGATCGGCCAGATCCCGGTCACCGATGCGCAGTGGTGGCACGTCGCGTTGTTCGAGACCGCCGTCGTCACTGACATGTCGCAGGAAGGCGTGCGGCTGCGCAAATACGACAAGCAGGAGATGATGCGGCTCGCCAAGCGCGGGTTCAAGCTGATCCGCCGTCTGCGCAAGGAAGGCCCCGCCGTGCGGGAGCAGTACAAGAAGGCGATGCCGGAGTTGACCAGCCGGGAGAACTGGCAGCGGCTGTACCGGTTGTGAGGTGAGTGGCGGGCCGGGCGGCGGCGCAGCCGCCCCATCGGCCCCGGTTCGCTGTTGATCTGAAGACGTTGCGGTCGCCATGACGACCACAATGTCTTCAGATCAACTTGTCGGACGGCGACCCGACGGACGTTGCCCGACGTCGCGCGGATCAGTAGCGGAAGAAGCGCTCGCGCTGGCCCTGCCGGACCAGCCGCAGCCACCGCACGAACTCGCGTGGGCTGTGCTTGTGGCCGATGAAGTACAGCCCGAACCGGATAACCTCAAGCATCCCCAGCTTGCGCATGCCGGGCTGGGAGAGCAGGTAACCCCGGTTGCGGTAGGTGAAGTACCGCTTGACGTCGTTCTCCGGGTCCTGCGCGTGGAATTTGCCCCACAGCATCGGCTTGAACTCGTCCGAGCCGTCGGGGTGCAGGTAGCGCACCTTCAGCGACGTCCCGAACGGCAGCCCGGAGCGCACCAGCCGCCGATGGACTTCGACCTCGTCGCCACGGAAGAACAGCCGCAGATCGGGCACGCCAACGACGTCCAACGTCGACGCGCGGAACAGCGCCCCGTTCATCAGTGAGGCGATGCCGGGAAGGAAGTCCTCGCCCAGCTCCTCCGACGTGCGCTTCCATGTAAGGCCGCGTCGTAGCGGGAAGGCGAGCTGATCCGGGGTGTCGATGTTGACGACCATGGGCGAGATGGCGGCCAGCTCGCGCGTCGTCGCTTCGTTGAGCAGGACTTCGAGTACGTGCTCATCGGCTGGCCTGCCGTCGTCGTCGGCGCACCAGACCCAGTCCGCTCCCATCGCGAGAGCGTGCAGCATGCCGAGCGCGAATCCGCCCGCGCCGCCGAGGTTATGGTGTGACGGCAGGTAGGTATGCGGCACGCCCGCCGCCTCGACGACGTCCTTGGCCGGCTGATCAGGGCCGTTGTCGACGACGATGAGGTGGTCGACCGGCCTTGTCTGCGCCGCGACGATCTTGAGGGAGTTGGCGAGCAGTTCGCGTCGATGCCGGGTGACGACGACCGCCACCACTGATCCGGTCGGCAGTGCCTGCCGCTCGCTCGACTCAGTCACTGGTCACCGCCGGTCGAGGGGGTGCCGGTGCTCGCCGGGTTGCTATCGGCCGCCGCGGGCTTGCCGTCGGACGTGGGCTGAGTGGGGCTGTCTGAGTTCCCGCCCGCGGGTGTAGCGCCGTTCGCGCCAGCACCCTTACCGCCACCGGCGCGGGGGCCGCCGCCAGCGCCAGGGCCCTTGCCGCCACCGCGACCGCCTCGGCCGCCGGGACCGCCCTTGCCCTTGCCGCCGGGGCCCTTCTTCACGCCGCGCCGGGCCGCCCGCTTTTCGAAGGGGTCCTTGCCCTTGTATTCCGTCAGCACGTCGCGCAGCGGGCCTTGCTGCTTCATCTCCCCGCCGTCCATCCAGATGGCTGACGTGCAGAGGTCCATGAGCAGGCCGTCTTGGTGGGAGGCGAAGACGAGCAGGCCGGAGCGGTTGACCAGGTCGACGAGCCGGGAGCGCGCCTTCTTGAGGAACGCGGCGTCGACCGCGCCGATGCCCTCGTCGAGTAGCAGGATTTCCGGATCGATCGACGTCACGACGCCGAGCGCGAGCCGCACCCGCATGCCGGTGGAGTAGGTGCGCAGCGGCATCTGGAGGTAGTCACCCAGCTCGGTGAAATCCGCGATGTCATCGACCCGTTTCTCCATCTGTTTGCGGGTCATGCCCAAGTAGAGGCCACGGACGATGATGTTCTCGTAGCCGGAAGTCTCGTTGTCCATGCCGACACCGAGGTCGAACACGGGCGCGACCCTGCCCCGGATCTTCGCGGTGCCCCTCGTCGGTTCGTAGATCCCCGACAGCAGCCGCAGCAGGGTCGACTTGCCCGCGCCGTTATGCCCCACGAGGCCGACGCGATCGCCCTCGGACAGCGAGAGGTTGATGTCGCGCAGCGCCTCGATGATGGGCACCTTGCTGTCCATGCCGATGTGGCCGCCGACCTTGCCGAGCACGCGTTTCTTCAGCGAACGGGTCTTGGCGTCGAAGATCGGGAAGTCGACGTAGGCGTTACGGACCTCAATACTGACCATGAGTCACACCCAATACGAGACACGGGCACGGTAGTTGCGCAACACCACCAGGGTGAGGCACCAGCCAATGACGGTGACGCTGAGAACGATCCACCAGTGGTGCCAGCTCTGCTCGCCACCGATCAGCGGCGCCCGCACGATCTGCAGGAAGTGATACATCGGATTGAGCTGGTAGATCAGCGTGCGTGGCCCGGTGTCGGCTCCTTCGCCGAACTTCGCGGCCAGGGTGTCAACAGACCACACGATCGGCGTCATGAAGAACAGCAGACTGCTGATCGAGTCGATGAACTGCGGGACGTCCCGAAACCGGGTGGAGATGATGCCGAACAGGAGGACGACCCACACGCTGTTGATCAAGAAAATCGCGAGAGCGGGGATCGCGAGCAGGGAGTACCAGCCGAGCCCGGGGTGTACGTCCTTCGCGTTGTCGACCAGCTTGTACGGCTCGTTCAAGCTCGTGAAGAACACCGCGATGACGATGACGTAGATGACGAGGTTGTGCAGGAAGATGATTGACAACCGCCACGTGGTGCGCAGTGCGTAAACCGTCAGCGGCGAGGGGAGGTGTTTGACGAGACCCGCGTTCCTGATGAACGTGTTCGACCCCTCTTTGAGGGACGACATGATGAAGTTCCAGGTGAGAAACCCCGCCGTGATGTACGGCACGTACGCGCTGATCGGAGCGCCGAAGAGCTGGGAGTACAGCAGCCCGAGGCCGATCGCGGTGATACCCATGCTGAGGGTGATCCACAGCGGCCCGAGTGTCGACCGGCGGTAGCGCTGCCTGATGTCTTGCCAGCCGAGGTGACTCCACAACTGGCGGGTGCGTAGGCCCGCGCCGATGTCGGCGAACGCGCGCCTGAACGTGCGCGACTTGTCCGTGTCGACCGCGGCTGGTTGGGTCCTGACGGGCGGCTCCGTCGTGCTTGTTTGCTGCACGAGCCATGAGGGTACCGGTCCGCTGCCGGGGCGGTTATGGCAGGCAGGACGTGCGACCGGACGAGCGGTGAGCCACGTCGATCGGCGTCTGGGATGTCGTATTCCGGTGTTTTCCCACTGCCGCGCGTCGGTGTCACAGGTGTCACAGGGCGCTCACCGGGAGCGCCTTCAAACGGGGACCAAAACTGATCGAGTCCGACCCCGCGTAGAGCACCACGCTCGCGGTGAAGGCGTCGCCCGCCTGACGCTCGACACGTCGTAGCCCAGCGAAGTAAGGCGTCCGGCAACTGAGCTGCTGTCCAAGTAGCCGTGAGATTCGTGTCCAAGTGGCCGCGTAGCGCGCGCATCCTTCGCCCTCCTGTGTCCCGTGTCATGCCGGTCGGACATCATGTGCGCGGACGTCGAACAGAAGGAGGTGCGGCCGTGACCCGGCTGCTGCTGCGGTCCGATGCGTCGGGCGCCATGGGGATCGGTCACGTCGGCCGCGCCGTCGCGTTCGCGGAAGAGGCGACGGCGCGAGGCTGGCAGGTCACCCACTCCGGCACCGTCGAGAACGCTGACTGGCTGGTCAGCCGGCTTGACGAGCTCGGTGTGAAGCGGGTGCCCGCCGCCGACGGTCCCGCCGCGCTCGGTGTGCTCGCCGCTGACGCGGATGTCGTGCTCGTCGACCACTACGACCTCGATGAGCTGCGCGACCCGGTCAACGCCGCCGGTGCGCTGCTCGTCTCGGTTGAGGGCGGGACGTTCGGTCGCAGGGCGGCGGACATCGTCGTGGATGCGGCGCTCCGGCCGCACGAACGGCCGGACGACGGCTCGCCGACCGTGCTCACCGGACCCCGCTACGCGCCGATCCGCCGGACCGTGCGCGACGCGCGTGAGCGCCGGAGCACCACATCACCCGACGGCGACCCGCCGCGTGTCGTCGTCGTGCTCGGCGGTGGGTCATTGTGGCGCGACACGGTGACGGCGCTCCTGACCGCGCTGCGCGACACCGAACAGCCGTTCCACGCGGACGTTCTCGCCCACGGAGACCCGGACGTCCCCACCGAGGGCAAGGGGCAGCGGTTCGACGTCGTCGCGCCGCATGACGGCCTGCCCAATCTGTTCGCCGACGCGGATCTGGTCATCAGCGCGGCGGGGATAACCCTGACCGAACTGTGCTGCATCGGTTCGCCCGCCGCGGTGGTCCAGCTCGTGGACAACCAGGCGATGAACTACGAGGCGGCCGTCGAACTGGGCGTCGCTGCCGGGCTAGGCACAGCGGAAGACCTGGCCGAGGACAACTCGGGTGCGGTTCGCGAGCTACGGCGGTTGCTGACCGACCGCGAACCGCGTGTGGCCTACGGCGACCGTGCCGCCGACATCGTCGACGGCGATGGCGGGGGACGAGTGCTCGACGTTGTCACCGAGCAGTTGGCGGAGGCTCCGAAACGCCCAAGCACGGCCGAGCGGCTGGCGGCGGTAGCCGAGCAGGCGGATGCGGACGAACCGCCGGCGGAATCGGCCGATTCGTCTCCGTCACTGGCGGAGGATGCGCCCTAGGATGTCGGCATGGCGCCCTGGGATCATCCACGAGACCGTATCTACTACCTGATCACCCCTGCCGGGTTCCCGAACTACGGCGATGAGCTGATCGCCGACGGCTGGCTGCGCTACCTCGCCGAGGTAGCGCCGGACGCCGAGGTATGGGTCGACACCCACTCGCCCGGCCCGGCTCAGCTGCTGCACGGCGCCACGCATCCCAGGGTGCGCTTCGTCGACACGCTGTGGCGGCTGTGCGGTGACGCCACCCGCGAGCTGGACTCGGACGACCCGTGGGAGGTCGCGGCGTGGGTGCAGCGCGCGGTCGCCGACCCCGGAATAGCTCCCGCGCGGCAGCACGGCATCGCACAGCTGCACCGCGCCGACGTCTTCCACGTGCTCGGCGGCGGATACGTGAACGGCATCTGGCCGCACCACTTCGGCTTGCTCGGCGGGGTCGCCGCCGTCGCGCGGACCACCAACGCGCGCACCGCGATGACCGGTCAAGGCCTCGTCCCGGTGCCTGAGGACGCGACCCCGCTGCTGCGGGCGCTGACCGGACGGTTCGACGTCGTCGACGTCCGGGACGCGGAGTCAGCCGACGTCCTCGGCATCGAGCCCGGGTTGGACGATGCGTTCCTAGCCATCGCGCAGCGGCCCGCCGTCGCGCCGGAGGACGTCTGGCCGGGCCAGGCGCCGCCCGAGGTGATGGTGTGCGTGCAGTCTGACCGCAACGACACCGGCCCCGGCGCGCTCGCGGGGGCGGTGCTGTCGCTGTTGCGGGTGTGGCGGGTGCGGCCGGAGACGGTGTGCTTCCTCGAGGGCATCCCGCGGGTCGACAACCGGATCGTCGGGCTGATCGAGCAGGAACTGCCTGGTGCGCGCTTCTACTCGTTCGCCGAGTTGTGGGACAACGGCTTGCCCGTGATGCCCTCGCAAACGTGGGTGTCGACGCGGTTCCACCTGCACCTGGTCGCCGCGGCGGCCGGAGCGTCCGGGATCGCGGTGCCGATCAGCGAGAACTACTACACGACCAAGCACCGCTCGCTGCTCGACCTCGGGTCCAACTGGACGTTGCTGTCCGACTTCGGCGAGCTTCCCGCGCGCCCCGGCCGGGGCGGATTCGACACGGAGACGCTGGACGGGTACCGCAAGCGCAAGCGCCAGCTGGCGGAGTCGGTGTACGCGGTGTGAAGTGACACGCCGCTGACGGGCGAGACGCGCCGAGTTCAGCCATGATCGGGGGATGAGCGACGACACGACGAACCAGCCAGCACGGGATCAGCAGGTCTCGTCGTTCGCGAAGTCGATGTTCGCCGGGGAGCTGCCGGACGAGCTGGTCTTCCCGTTCCCGAAGCTGAGCCGCGACGAGTCGCGGAAGGTCCACGGGCTGATCGACTCGGCGCACGAGTTCCTGGACGACTCCTACGATCCCGCGCTGGTCGAGCAAGAACGCTGGGTAGGCGATCACATCATCAAGGGCCTCGGTGAGCGCGGGCTGCTTGGGCTGTATGTGTCGCCGGAGTACGGCGGCCAGGGTCTGTCGCAGACTGGCTACTGCCGCGTGATGGAGGAGTTCGGCGGCTACGACGCGACGTTGTCGGTCGTGATGGGCGTGCACCAGTCCATCGGGATGAAGCCGATCCACATGTTCGGCACCGAGGAGCAGAAGGCCAGGTTCCTGCCGGATCTCGCCGCTGGTCGCAAACTCGCCGCGTTCGGCCTGACCGAGCCGAATGCCGGGTCGGACGCCTATCACGTTGAGACCTACGCGGAGCGGCAGGCGGACGGATCATTCCTGCTCAACGGCGAGAAGCGCTGGATAGGGAACGGCGCCAAGGACGTCGTCTGCGTGTTCGCGCGTTGTGAGAACGGCCACGTCGCGCTCATCGTCGAGAAGGGCATGGACGGTTTCGAGGCGCCGCACCGGTTCGACACCCTCGGCCTGCTCGGCAACGACCTGCGCAAGCTGACGTTCAACAACGTGCGCGTGCCGAAGGAGAACGTACTCGGTGAGCCGGGCGAGGGCTTCCGCATCGCGATGTCGACGTTGAACAACGGCAGGATGTCGCTGGGCACCGGCGTCGTCGGCGGCACGAAGGCGCTGATCAAGCAGGCCATCGAGCACACCACGCGCCGCGAGCAGTTCGGCATGCCACTAGCCGATTTCGAATTGGTCGAGGACAAAGTCGGCTGGATGGTGTCGTACCTGTACGGGTTGGAGTCGCTGGCGTACCTGACAACGGGGTTGGTCGACGCGGGCGTGCCTGACTACTCCGTCGAGTCTGCGATGTCGAAGGTCGCGGCGACCGAATTTAACTGGTACGCCGTAAACCGCGTGTTCCAACTGATGGGCGGCGAGGCGTACATGGCGGACTCACCGATCTCGAAGACGTTGCGCGACACGAGAATCTTCCCGATCTTCGAGGGCGCCAACGACGTCTTGCGCGCGTTCATCGCGTTGTCCGGAATGAAGACGGTGGCGGGGGAGTTCGAGGATTTGCGCTCGATCAACCTGTCCGATCCGATCGGGTCGATCGGGACGTTGGCGGAGTTCGTGCGTGGGCAGGTGAGTCGTCGGTTGCGTCCGGCGTCGTTGGAGGCGGCGCACCCAAAGCTGGCGAAGCAGGCCGAGGCGGTGTCGAACCAGACGCGGCAACTGCGGGGCGCGGTGGAGACGCTGCTGCGCACGCACGGCAAGGACGTCCAGCTCCGGCAGCGACAGCAGAAACGCATCGCCGACGCCGCGTGCGACATCTATGCCCAGGTCGCGACGATCTCCCGCACCACGGCGCTCTTCGAGGACCAGGGCGTCGAGGCCTCCGGACAGGAGCGCTACATCGCGTCGTCGTTCTGCGACCGCGCCGCGCACCGGGTCGGTGCTCAGCTGCGACTGGTGGAGCGCAACGACGACGAGCAGATGCACTCCATCGCGCGGCTGGCCTACAACCGGGGCGGATACACACCTCGGCTGCACTGACGCGGCCGTACTGACGGCGGTTACGCCGCGCCGTCTCCATCCGCGTCATTTCCGCTGGAGCGGTCTGATCCGTCAGTGTCGTTTCCGCCAGCGCCGTTGTTCCCGTCGACGTCGGAGCCGTCGGAGTTTCCGCTGGAGCCGTCGGACCTGTCGGATCCGTCGCCGTCAGGCGTTTCGCAGGTGCCGTCGTTTGGTCCCGCGTCGTTCCGCGGTGAGTCGTCGGTCGTGTCGTCCCGCGGACCGGCATCGTCCGTTTTGGTATCGCCGGCCCGGTCCTCGGTTTCCGCGCTCTCCTCGTCGGCGGTGCCGTCGGTGTCCGCTGGCTGCTCGCAGCTGGGATCGCCGGGCTCGGTGGGCTCGGTCGGGTCCGAGGGTTCGGTCGGTTCCGCTGGCTTTGTTGGTTCCGTTGGCTCTGTGGGTTCGGAAGGCTCTGTTGGTTCCGCTGGCTTTGTTGGTTCCGCTGGCTCTGTGGGGTCTGTCGGCTCCGAAGGTTCTGGGCTGTCTGATCCGTCCGGGCTCTTGTTCTCGTCGCTCGGAGCGGCAGGCGATTCCTCAGCTCCTTCAGTGTCCTCTGTGGAGTCCGAGTCGTGGTCGGTGTCTGGCGTCGACGAATCGTTGTCCGCGCTCTCCGCGTTGCCAGCGTCCGAATCCGGACCGGGGGAGTCTGCTGGCGTGGTTGCCGTGGGCGGTTTCGGGGGCTGCGCCGGGACGTCGTCTGGCTTCCGGTCTTTCGGCTTAGTCGCGGCCTCGCCAGCGTCGCGCGATGCCGCGAGCGTGTGCGTGACGGTTCGCCCGGCACTGGGTCGTGGCCCGAGCCCCGCGTAGTGATCGGCCCACGCCAGCACGGCCCGCACGTAGTCGAGTGACGGGTTGTAACTGAATAACGCCTGTCTAAGCTGCGACGGGTTGGAAAGGTCCCGCGCCCCAGCACAAAGGTAGACACCGGAACCCAGCGCGGCGTCGTAGACGTTGTGTGGATCGCGCACGCCGTCGTCGTTGCCGTCCTGCGCGTACCGCAACCACGTCGACGGCAAGAACTGCATGGGTCCGACCGCGCGCTCCCACACGGTGTCGCCGTCGAACTGGCCGCCGGTGCTGTCGGGGATCGTCGCCGTGCCCACGAGCGAGCCGTCGAGCCGGGGACCGAGGATGGGACTCGCCGTGCGACCGTCACGGAACAACGCACCGCCCCGCGCGTGCCCCGATTCGATGCGCCCGATGCCAGCGAGTACGGACCAGTGCAATTGGCAGGCCGCGTCGCGCCTGCTCAGGACATCCGCGGCGCGCCGGTACGCGGCAAGCACCTGTCGCGGGATCGTCCCGTCGCCGAGTGCGATGGCGGGCGACGGCTCCGCTTCGTCCGATGTTTGCTGGACGATCCGGTTGAGTCGCTCGCCGATGCTGGCCGCCTCGTGGTCCGAGGTCGATTCGTCGCGCTGGTTGCTTGTTGGAAGTGGGAAGTCCCGCGGCACCGGCGGATGTGCGGCGAAGTCCGGGAGCGCGAGCGGCACCGTTCCCGCGTCGTGTGGTTGCGCGCCCGCCGCGAGTGACGTCACGGCAAGCCCACACACGCATGCCAGCGTCGTGGCGGTAGTGCGGCGTGGCCCTCGCTCGCTTCTCGGCATCGACCGTTCCCCTCCCGTGAACTGAGCCGAGAGACAGTTACGCAGCGTTCACGAAGAGTGTCAAGGCGAGGCCTGCGCGGAGCGTAGTTCCGCTAAGACGTTTGGCTCACGTTGCTCACCGTTACGGCCGCCGTTGCTCCGAATAGCACAATTCGCGGCACTACAGGTACTGACCCGTGCCGGTCACGCCATGGTGCGGTTCGGCGCCCGGCTGCTGCATGCCGTGGCTGCCGGCGGGAAGGCCCCTTCGCATCTGGTCCAGCTGCGCCCGTGCCGCCATCTGCTGTGCGAACAACGCCGTCTGGATGCCGTGGAACAGTCCCTCCAGCCAGCCGACAAGCTGTGCCTGTGCGATCCGCAGCTCCGCGTCCGACGGTGTCGTCTCCGCCGTGAATGGCGCGACGAGGCGCTCCATCTCCTCCTGAAGTTCGGGCGCGAGCGCCTGCTCCAGCTCCTTGACAGACGTCTCGTGAATCTCGCGTAGCCGGTTGCGGCTCGCGTCGTCCAGCGGAGCTGCTTTGACCTCATCGAGCAGCTGTTTGATCATGGTGCCGATACGCATGACCTTCGCCGGTTCTTCGACGAGATCGCCGACGCCGTTCTTCTCGTCGGACTCGGCGTCCGTTGGGATGCGCGCGGTGCCGACAGGCGCGCCATCGGGGCCGACTACAACCACGCGATGTGACTGGTCCTGTTCGCCGCCGCCGGTCGAGTCGGGTTCAGGGGTGTTCGGCTCCGTCATGTGCTCCATCCTGCAATCTCTGAGTTGGTGGCCTGCGTGCTGTTGCGTGGTGCCTGTCCTGAGGGTAGTCGGCGCTCCTCCTAATGGCTGCCGGTATTGGTCGACCCGGAGATCCGCGTTGGTTAGACGTCCGTACGGTGTCATCATGCCGTTCGACATCGCTCGGATTCGCGGGCTTTATCCCGCACTGGGTGACGGGTGGATTCACCTTGACGGCGCGGCCGGGATGTTGGTCCCCGAACAGGTCGCGTCGGCTGTCGTCACGGCCATGCGGGCGCCAGTCTCCGGTCCTGGCGCGGCGTTTCCCGCCTCGCAGCGCGCGGAAAGCATCGTCGCCGCCGCCCGTCGCGCCGTCGCTGACCTGGTCGGCGGCCATCCGGACGGCGTCGTACTCGGCCCCAACCCCGCGGTGCTGATCAAGCGGTTCGCCGACGTCTGCGCCGAGACCTGGACACTTGGCGACGAAGCGGTCGTGTCCCGGCTGGACGAGCTGGCCAACCAACGGCCGTGGCAGCAGGCGATGCGTCGCATCGGCGGCGCGGTGCGCTGGGGCGAGATCGACATCGAGACCTGCGACTTGCCCGCATGGCAGTACGAACGACTCGTCTCCGCACGCACCAAGGTCGTCGCCATCACGGCTGCCGCCGGAACCATCGGCACCCGGCCGGATCTGCCAACGGTGGCGGAGTTCGCCAAGCGCGTCGGCGCGATGGTGTTCGTCGACGCCACCTACGCCGCTCCGTTCGTCCCGTTCGACATCGGCGCCTCCGGCGCGGACGTCATCGCGTTGTCCGCGCTGACCTGGGGTGGCCCGTCTGTCGGCGCGCTGGTGTTCCGCGACCCCAGCGTGCTGAATCAGCTGCCTCCGGTCGCGCTGGACGCATCGGCTTCCGGTCCGGAACGGCTTGAACTAGGCCAACACCCATACCCGACGCTGGCGGGCCTCGTCGCGTCGATCGACTTCCTCGCGAATCTCGATGACGCCGCGAAGGGCTCTCGCCGCAATCGCCTGCTGACGTCGATAGGTTCAGTCAAGGCCTACACCAGCGAGCTGCACGACAGAATGCTCGGCGAACTGCGCGCGATGCCGCACGTCACCGTGATCGGCGACGCGATCCGCCGGATTCCCGCGCTGGCGCTTACCGTGCGTGGCAGGAAGGCGGCGGAAGTCGCCGCCCACCTGGCCTCGCAGGGGATCTGTGCGTTCACCGACGACGGGTCGGATGGCCTGTTCGGCTCGCTCGGCGTGGCCGAGGTCGGGGGTGTGGTGCGCATTGGGCTCGCGCACTACAGCAACGACTTCGACGTCAACCAGTTCGTGCGAGCGTTGTACCAGCTGCGCTGACGGTCAGGAGTGCGAGGCGAGCAGGATCTTGCCGAAGATGCCGCCCGCGTCGAGGGTCCGGTGCGCCTCCGCCGCGTTCGACATCGGCAGAACCTGGTCGATCACCGGGGCGACCGAGCCCTGCTCGACCAGCGGCCACAGTCGTGCGCGGACGTCCGCGACGATCGCCGCCTTCTCCTCGACCGGCCGTGCGCGCAGGCTCGTCGCGGTCACGCTCGCTCGTTTGACCAGCAGCTTCGCGATGTCCAGCTCGGCCTTGCGGCCGCCCTGCATGCCGATCACGACGAGTCTGCCGCCGGTCGCGAGCGCGTTGACGTTGGGTTCCAGGTACTTCGCACCCATGACGTCGAGGATCACGTCGGCGCCACCGTGTTCTTTGACGCGCTCGACGAAGTCCTCGGTGCGGTAGTTGATCGTGACGTCGGCCCCGAGCTGGCGGCACCGCTCCAGCCGGTCGTCGTCGCCAGCGGTGACGGCGACCCGCGCGCCGAGCGCCTTGGCGACCTGGATCGCGTGCGTGCCGACACCACCAGCGCCGCCGTGCACCAGCAGCAGCTCGTCCTCGGCGAGATCGGCGGCGATGACGACGTTGGACCACACGGTGCACGCCACCTCAGGCAGGCCAGCCGCGGCGATCAGCTCAACTTCGCCAGGCACCGGGAGTAGCTGGCCCGCGGGTACCGCGACCTTCTCCGCGTAGCCGCCGCCGGCGAGAAGGGCGCAGACCTCGTCGCCCTCCTGCCAACCTTCGACGTCATCACCGACCTCGATGATCGTGCCGGAGCACTCCAGTCCCGGGTACTCACTCGCGCCGGGCGGCGGTGGATAGAGGCCCTGCCGCTGGAGCAGGTCAGCGCGGTTCACCGCTGACGCGGCAACGTCGATGAGTACCTCGCCCGGACCCGCGACGGCGTCCGGGACCTCGGTCCATCGCAGTACCTCCGGCCCACCGGGTTCGCTGATCGTGATCGCGTGCATGCCCCTCAGTGTGTCATCGCCGATTTCGTCCGTCCCTCGGCAATCATGGGAAGCGTGTTTGACCAGTGCATAACCCGACGAAAGAACGGTTGACGCTCTCGATAACACGCGTGCAGTGTGATCGGTTACCAGGTGCGAGGTGTCCGTTCGGGGTGGCGCCTCGCACCTGCCACGCATCCAGTAATCAGGGGAGTTCCTTTCATGTCACGAACTAGGAACCGATTCGCCGCCGCCATCGCGGTCGGCGCGAGCGCTGCCCTTGTCCTCACCATGGGACCGGGCGCGGCCGCGAAACCGAAGGATTCGTTGCCGCAGGATCTGGCGAAGGCGGTGAGCGCCGCCAAGATCAACCGACACTTGATCGCGTTCCAGCGAATCGCCGATTCGAGCGGTGGCAACCGCGCCGCGAGCACCGAGGGCTACAACCGTTCCGCCGAGTACATCGCGCGAAAACTGGAGAGGAAAGGTTTCGATGTCACCCGGCAGGAGTTCCCGTTCGTCTACGACGAGACGCTTGCCGAGAGCCTGACCAGCGGTGGAAACGACTACGACGTCATCAGGATGAGCTACAGCCCGTCCACCCAGGAGGGCGGCGTCACCGCGCCGCTCGCCGAGGTTCCTGTCGATGACACGCCGGGCTGCGAGGCGAGCGACTACGACGGCGTCGACGTCGACGGCAAGATCGCGCTGATCAAGCGAGGCGCGTGCACGTTCTTCGACAAGCAGAAGTTCGCCGGTGAGGCCGGTGCGGTCGGCGCGGTGATCTACAACCACTCGCCCGGTCCGGTGAATGGCACTCTCGGTTCGCCGGGGCAGATTCCCACGGCGGGCCTACCTCAGGAGCAAGGTGAGGAACTGGTCTCGATGGCTGGCCAGGACGCCACCTTCAACATCCAGGGCATCACCGAGGACCGTACGACCTACAACGTGATCGCGGAAACGACGACCGGCCGTACGGACAACGTCGTGATGGCCGGTGCGCACCTGGACAGCGTCGCCGCTGGTCCCGGCATCAACGACAACGGCAGCGGTTCGGGCGCGTTGTTGCAGACCGCGCTCGCGCTCGGCGGCGACCCGGACGTGGAGAACGCGGTGCGTTTCGCCTGGTGGGGCGCAGAGGAGCTGGGTCTCGTCGGTTCCGAGTATTACGTCGAGCAGCTGTCGTTCGAGCAACAGCTCGACATCGCGCTGTACCTGAACTTCGACATGATCGCCTCGCCGAACGCGGGCTACTTCGTATACGACGGTGATGACTCGGATGGCGTCGGTGCTGGCCCCGGCCCGTATGGGTCGGCCGCGATCGAGGAACAATTCGCCTCATACATCGAGGACAACGGCACCCCGACGGAAGGCACGGACTTTACCGGCCGCTCCGACTACGGCCCGTTCATCGAGGTTGGCATTCCCGCCGGCGGTCTGTTCACCGGCGCCGAGGTTCTGAAGACCGAGGCGCAGGCCGAGAAGTGGGGTGGCGACGCGGGCGTCGCGTACGACGAGTGCTATCACCAGGAGTGCGACAACCTGGGCAACGTCAACTACGACGCTCTGGACGTCAACGCCGACGCGATGGCGGCCACTATCGGCACGTACGCGCTGAGCACCGAAGACGTCAACAACGTCGAGCCCGGCATGATGAAGTCCAAGAAGATGATCGCGCAGCAACGCTCCGGCGAGCGGGTGCACATCTCGCACACGCACACCAACCAGCACGGTCACGACACCGACCACGACGCCTGCAACCGCGACTCCCGGTAGGCATCGACTCGTGGGATGAGGGTGACATCCATCCTCATCCCACGAGTGCTGTCTGGGCTCGCCTTCGTCAGGGTTCTTGCGCGCCGAAGCGGACATACCGTGCGATAGCCGGCGCCATTCTCGCAAAGACCCGGCGAAGTCGCCCTGGGAACGGTGTGGACATAACTGAGTGCGGCTCCGCGCTGTCTAGTCGGAAGCCGCACTCAGGTTCTGACGAGTTGTTATGGCGATTGACTGCGGGCGGGCCGACGGCTGGCACTGCCGGCATGGGTGCAGAAACCGTACCGAGGTAGCGCCTGACCACCGCCGAAGTGCGCGAGGATGTGGCGCACGGACAGAACGCCCGCGTGGCAACTGCTCACAATCCCGTCTGGTCCGTTTGGTCCGTACCAGGCGCGGGTACACAGCTGGCAGTCAATCGCGGATGGTTACCTGACACTGCATCACCTGGCCTCTCCCGGTAAGGCCACAGCCCGCTGGCGCCCGGAATGGCGCACACCACCTCACGGGCTCAGCCATCCGTTCACCTCCCAGCATGCGCGCTTTGCGTCGCACTGACAAGCACGTTCACTCCTCCTGGGACTTCGGCGTGTCGGCCGGGGCGGACCAGGCGACTCCTGCCTTCGCGCGACCAGCTAGGCTCGACGTCAGCAGGGAGGCGTGGCAGAGCGGCCGAATGCACTCGCCTTGAAAACGTGCGACCTGCAAAGGCCCCGCCACGCAGAGCCCCACGCTTTCCCTGTGAGTCGCTGAACTGCGGAAACGCGGTTCAGCGGTGATCTTCACAGTGCACAGTTGAGCGAGCACAGCGCTTCCAGTGCACACGCCTGGTGACAAATGGGAACCAGGTTGGTGAACGTGAAGACGAAGAAAAGCAGCGCGCCGGGCGAGTGGGGAAAGCTCGTCGAGGGATGGCGCGAGTACCTCCAGTTCAGTCACACAGCGTCAACGATCACTGTCTATCAGTCGGTGGCCAACCGGTTTGGCGTGTGGGCGCACGCTCGTGGCGAGCGTCCGAACGCAATCGAGCCACTGACGGTGCAGGCGTACCTCGACAAGGTTCGCGCCGAGAAGAACCTCGCCGCGGCAATGCTCCACCGCTCGGTGTTGCGCGGGTTCTTCCGGTGGGCAGTCGACGCCGGCGAAGTCGAGTCCTCGCCGATGGACGGGACGAACCCGCAGGGCCGCAAGGGGGCAGCTCAGTGACCGCCGTCCTGCTCGCTCCCGAGCCGCCTAACCTCGTCCTGGTCGACGCCGAGCCGATGACGTTCAGGCTCCGCTCGGGGGCGTACCTCCAACTCCCGCCGGGTGAGTGGGGGGAGATCGCAAAGGAGTGGGGGCGTTCCCTGCTCGCCGACAACAAGTCGGAAAACACCATCAGGATTTACCTCTACGCCTTGCGCAGGCTCGGCGAGTGGGCCGTCAAACAGGTATTCAAGGCCGACGGCAAGAAGCAATTTGGCTACGGGCCGACGACAGTCACCACGTCGGCACTACGGCAGTACATAGCGGACCTGATCGAACGCTCGTCCCCCGGCAACGCGAAAAACCACTTCCGCAGCCTGTGCACGTTCTACGTGTGGATGGTCGACGAGGAAGAGGTCGACCGTTCGCCGTTCGACCGGATGAAGACGCCACAGGTGCCCGAGAAGCCCATCCCAATCGTCACGTACGACATGATGAGCGCCCTTCTCAATACGTGCTCGGGCAAAACCTTCGTTGACCGCCGAGACACGGCCATTCTGCGCGTTCTTTGGGACACCGGCGGCCGACGCAACGAAATCGGATCGCTCAAGCTCGATAACCTAGACCTCGATATCGAGTGCATCCTCGTGCACGGGAAGGGACGGCGTGACCGCACGATCCCGCTCGGAGCGAAGACCGTGCAGGCGTTGAGCCGGTACCTGCGGCTGCGCGGGCGACACCTGCAACACGCGTTCCCCGACCTGTGGCTCGGCTCAACTGGGCAGGGACCGCTACGCGTGCCGGGCATCCGGAACATGGTGTCGCGCCGAGCGACCGAGGCCGGGATCGGGCATGTTCACCCGCACATGTTCCGGCACGCGCTCGCGCACTACTGGCAGCTTGAGGGCGGCAACGAGACCGACCTCATGCGGATCATGGGGTGGAAGTCCCCCGAGATGTTGCGCCGGTACGGGGCAAGCGCGGCGGCCGAGCGGGCACACAAGTCGCACCGGGCCTTGCGCATCGGTGACCGCGTCTAGCGACCCAAACGGGTGACAAGCGGTGCGCTGTGCTCGGAGCATGACCGAACAGGGGATGACTCCGGCACAGCGCACCCTGCGCGCGAAGGTCGCGGCCTACACCTCGTGGGCGAACACGACCGATCGAGCAGCGCGCACCGCGGCGGCGCGCAAGGCAGCGCACGACCGGTTCGAGGACCAGGTCGACCCCAACCGCGAGCTACCGCCGCCGGTTCGGGCCGCACGCGCCGAGGCAGCGAGGAAGGCGTACTTCTCTGGCCTCGCGTTGCGAAGCGCGCAGGTCCGGGGTCGACGTGCTCGACCACGGAAGACCAACAGAACGTGACAGCGCTGAACAGCTACTCCATTCAGGGGGCACTCGGGTCACTGTCCGTGACAGTGACCGCCGTAAGGATCTCGTCACGCTCTCGCCTTACTCACCCGGTCGTGATGTGCGTACCGTGGAATGCGTACGAGAAACGGGAGGTGCCCCGATGACGAGTCCGATGCCTGACGCCTCAATCGGCGACCGCATCCGCCGCTTTCGCGGCAAGTCCATGACGCAACAGCAGCTCGCCACCGCGGCCGGGTGCAGCGTCGACCTAATTCGCAAGATGGAACAGAACAGGTTCCACTCTCCGTCGATCGGCACGCTTCACAAGATCGCTAAGGCGCTCGACATCGACACGTCGCTGTTGCTTGCCAAGGGGCACCCGTTGCCGTCCGCCAAGCCCGACGAGGGTGTCGTCGCCATCCGGCACGCCTTGACCTCCGTCGACGACCTGCTCGGCGACGTGACCGGCGAGGCGGTGTCGCCCGACGAGGCTCAACGCATCGTTGATCATGCGTGGGGTCTGTACTGGGGTGGCCGGTACAACACCCTCGCGACCGTGTTGCCGACGGCGATCTCGCAGGTTCGCGCCACGGTGCACGCGGCATCCCCCGCCGAGCGCGTGCACGCGAACGAACTCATGACGCGGCTGTACTGGGCGACGGGCTGCACGCTCGTGCACATGGGACAGCCCGACGCCGCGTTCCTGGCTATCCGGATGGCTCTCACCGCTTCCGAGAAGGCCGACGACGAGCTGCTGCACGCCACCGTGCGCGGGTCGGTCGCATGGCAACTGCTCGTGCAGGGTCGCTACGACGAGGCGGTGCGCATCGCAACGTCGACCGCGGAGCGGATCGAGCCGCGGGGGGACGTCGCTCCCGAGCAGCTCTCGGCGTTCGGAAGCCTGCTCATCACCGGTGCGACAGCGGCAGGTCGAGCGCGGAAGGTTGGCGAGGCGAACAGCCTCATGCAGTCGGCCGGCGAAGTGGCGAACCGGATCGGCTACAACCGGAACGACTACGAAACGGCGTTCGGTCCGTCGCAGGTGATCATGCAGACGGTCGACGTGCATGTCGTCACCGAGAACTACACCAGCGCGCTCGACGCCGCGACGCTGATGCCGCGTGAAAACGGCTTGCCGTTGGCTTCGGCGGCGCGGCACCTCGCAGATCGGGCGTACGCGCACGCTCGCCTCGGAAACGATCAGCAAGCGCTCGACACGCTGCTCGTGATGGAGCGCCAGGCGCCCGACTGGGTGCAGTACCAGACCCTCCCGAGGCTCGTCGTTGGCGAACTCGTCGAGAACCACCAGCGGCGAGTCAGCTCGTCGAAGCTGTTCGGACTCGCGAAGCGTCTCGGAGTGCAAACCACCTGATCGGCGGACCCAGGTAGGAACCACATTCCTACCTGGGTCCCCGTGGTTACTCATAGCGTCATCTCTGATACCGGAGGTGGCGCTATGAGTTTTAGTGAGGCCGTTGTCTGGCTTCTCCCTGGCGGAGTCGCTGTTTACGTGCTCATCTCCGTGTTCGTCTCCCGAGTGCGGCACGTCCGTCGACATCGCGCCAAGTTCCACGCCATCGCGGACGACGTCACCGTTTCCAAGGCCAATGTTGGCGAGCGTGACCAGGCCCCGCGGCACGATCCCCCGCGTGTCGATGGTCCGCACAAGTCCGTGACGGGCGCGGGGCGGTCAACCCCCCGAGCCCTCCGCGCCCGTCACGTTCCACGGAGTGCGTCATGAGCGGCGCTAGCGACGATGCGTTGAAGGCGCTCACGGCTCGACGCTTTCGCCCGATTCAGCTTCCCGAGTTGATGATGTTCACCTTTGGGCACGACGAACCGTTTATCGACGTTGTCCTAGCCCGGAGCGAGGACGACGCCACGGCTTACCGATCTCGTGTCGACGAGAACGACGTCAGGTTCGACGCGTTGGCGCCGGGCAACGTCGTGTGGTGGCGTAACGGCGACTTGCCCGCCGTTGTCGACGAGCTGCTCGACCTGCCTCGACCGGACGAGCCGCGGGCACCACGCCTGGTAGTGCCAACACCAAGCAGCCTATGGGTTCCGCCGAGTACACGGCCCGTCAACCGCGAACGTTCGTTCCTGGAAATTTGACATTTTCTCCGACTATTGAATAGTGGTGTATTTCATGCCTGGAATCGGCGTGTTCAGTTGGGTTCTGATCATTATTGCTGCGTTGAGTGCGGGAGCGCTCGCGTACTACTTGCGGCCGTCGATCGGTCGCCATGCGCGTAAACCCGCCCGCATGAACATCGACGAGCCAATCTCAGCGGACGACGTCGAAACCACGGTCGTTCTCGGGAACCTCTATGGGGCGGACCTCATCAGCGGGTACGAGACATACGACCGGTACCCGGAATACGTCTACGAGGAAGAACAGTCCGCACTCGTCCGCCCCTACCTGCTGCACCACCTTCGGACGATGGACCCCGAGCGGACAACGGAACTTGCCGCCTTCAAATGGCTCGACGATGAGGACTACGCGGCCCCAGGGACGCCGGTACTGGTCGCCGCGTGATTCCGCTCGCCGATCACCCGGTTACCGGGTTCCTGGGGGTAACCGTTCGTAATGACCAGCCCGGCCCGCTCTAACCGGTTGGGGCTCGCGAGCGCCGCGGCGCGGGCGCAAGTCTTGATCACGCGGCAGGACACAACAGAACAGACTCCCCGTATTGATGCGGACCTGAACGCATCGCGCCGAACGGGGCTCAACTTGCCAGACACAACCAGTGTTCGGCATGAGGAAAGGAACATCGAATGACCGCGATTCTCGCACCGGTCGAGTTCGCCGAGGACCCGATCGCCTCGCACTCCGCACAGTTCGCGTTGGCGGCCTCGTTCAGCCAGCGATCGACTGACTGTGTGCCGTCGTCCGCGGAGCTGCGACCGTGGAACCTGCGTGCGATGCAGGCGCCCGCGGGAACGAGGCACCCGCTGCCGGAGTACAGGTACGACCACGAGCAGCAGACCGCAGTCACCCCCGACGGCCGCACGCTAATCGAGATCGTCGACGCGACCGCGAACTCGGTGTCGGACAACGACGGCGACGAGGGCCGGTCGGAGGACTGGAGTTACGACGCTGTTCTCGACCAGCCGTCCCCTGCTGCATGACGGTTCTGATCCTGGCGCGTGACTTCGACATGAGCGCCGACAACATGGTGCGCGCACTGCGCGAACGTGAGGTCGACGTGTGTCGGGTCAACACGGCCTGGTTCCCTGCGCAGCTCAGCGTCTCCGCTGAGCTGCGCGGGGGGCACTGGTCCGGAACGCTGCGCACAGAACACCGAACGCTCGACCTCGACGAGGTGCGAGCCGTCTGGTACCGCAGTCCCGAGGCGTACCAGCTCCCCGCCGAACTCAGCGCGGCCGAGCGGCACCACGCGTTCATGGAAGCGAAGTACGGCCTTGGCGGTGTGCTCGCGTCACTCCCGGTGCTGTGGGTGAACCATCCCGCCCGTGCCGCGGACGCGGCGTACAAGCCGGTTCAGCTCGCGACCGCATCTCGGTCGGGCCTCAGTGTGCCCAACACGGTGATCACGAACGAGCCGGCGACGGTGCGGTCGTTCGCCGACCGCGGCAAGACGGTTACCAAGCTGCTCGGAGCGTCGTCGATCTACGAGGAAGGGCAACGCAAGGTCGGCTTTACCCGGCTTGTCGACGAGGCCGACCTCGCGGACCTCCGGGGGATCGAGGTCACCACGCACTGTTTCCAAAGCTGGGTGCCGAAGTCCTTCGAGACTCGCGTCACGGTGGTGGGTGAGACCATGACCGCGGTAGCGATCCACGCGGGGAGCGCGAGCAGTTACGTCGACTGGCGCACGGACTACGACGCGTTGTCGTACGAGCTGACCGACTTGCCCGACGAGGTCGCCCGCGGTGTTCGCCGGCTGATGGACAGCCTTGGATTGACGTACGGAGCCCTCGACTTCGTCGTCACGCCCGACGGCGAATGGATTTTTCTGGAGGTCAACCCTGGCGGTCAGTATGGGTGGATCGAAGCGAAGACAGGGGCGCCACTGACCGACCAACTCGCCGAACTACTTGCGGAAGGGACACAGTGATACCGACAGATGTCGACTGGGCCGCCCGAGCCGAGGGGCTTGCCGACACCCTGAAAGAGCGTGGCGACCTCCACGCCGAGGCTTGGCGTGTTGCCGTCGCTTCGGTCCCGCGGCATGTGCTCGTGCCGAAGACGTACCAGCAGGACGGCCAGACCGGGGAATGGCGCGAGATCGACACCGCGTCGCCGGAAGGGCTCGACCTGGTGTACTCGCCGGAAACCTTGGTCACGGCGCTGGAAGACCGGAACGGGCATCAGTACGCGGTGTCGTCGAGCACGAAACCCGATCTCATGGTGCGGATGCTCGAACTACTCGACATCAACGACACGCACCGCGTCTTGGAGATCGGGACCGGCACGGGCTACAACGCCGCGTTGCTCGCGCAGCGCCTCGGCGACGGCCAGGTGTTCAGCGTCGACGTTGACGCCGGCCTCGTCGACGGCGCTCGTGAGCGGCTCGCCGAGTTCGGTTGCCGTCCGACGCTCGCCGCGGTGGACGGTGAGCACGGCCTACCCGACCACGCGCCGTATGACCGGATCATCGCGACGTGCTCGGTTCCGTCCGTTCCCTGGCAGTGGGCCGAGCAGCTCACCGACGACGGGCGGGTGCTGGTCGATCTCAAGCTCGCGGTCGGTGCCGGCAACCTGGTGTACCTGAACCGGAAGCCGGGGCGACTCGAAGGTCGGTTCACCGAACGGTGGGCGGCATTCATGGCGATGCGACACGAGGGAGACCTCGTCACCGCGAACCGGCCGCGGTCTACCGATCGCGCCGAGCGCACCACCAACACGCCGGCCCAACCTTGGTGGTCGCACCGCGTCGTCTGGTTCCTGGCGCAGTTCGCCCTACCGCGTGGCGTCTCCTACGGGATGCGCCTCGATCCGGACACCAGGAAGCCCACCGCGGCGACGCTGTCCAGCCCGGATGGTTCGTGGGTCGAGGTCGCCCTCGACGAGGTCGACGGGGCGCACCAAGTCGTCGAGGCCGGAGTCACCGCGCTGTGGGCCGCTGTGGAACAGGCATACGAGCAGTGGCGCGACCTTGGCGAACCGGACTGGCCCCGCCTGGGGCTGACCGTCACCCCCGACGGACAGCACGTGTGGCTCGACGAGCCAGACGGCGAGGTCAGTTGGACCGTGCCGCGGTAGCCGCTGAGCAACAGCGTTCCGGCGCCACTTCGCCTAAGCGGTCAACGAGAAAGAGCCGCCCCGCACCCGGTGAGGGTGCGGGGCGGCTCTTTCGGTGCGACGACCGAAACGTACTGGTCTGTTGCGGTAGCGGTGGGATTCGAACCCACGGAGGGGATCAACCCTCAAGCGTTTTCAAGACGCTCTCCTTCGGCCGCTCGGACACGCTACCCGGCTTGCTGATCAGCGTATCCGAGTGCCGAAGTCGTTATGTCAACCGGCGTCTCCTACGGCGTATGGCTGTCTGACCTGCGGTAGGTCGGGGGCTGCGCCGAGCCAAGCAGTACGCGGGTGAGCCAGTCGGGCAGCCGCGGCTCGATCCAGCGCACGAGCGGGTAGACCACGCCGAGCACGATCGGCAGCACGACCAGCTCGCCGGCGCTACCGAGTGCGCCGGTGACGAAGTCGGGCACGCCGAGGGAGACCAGCCACGCGACCAGGGCCGACCAGGCGACCGGAACGACGGTACGTAGCCACGAGATGAAGCGATCAGACATGTGTTTCTCCACAGGTGGGGACAACTTTGGGGACAACTTCGAACATGTGTGCGATCTAGTCGCGTTCGGCGAGTTCGCGGTCGCCCTCGGCGAGCGCCTTCTCGATCTCGCCGACGGCGACCCACGCGCGTTGGCCGAGCACGCCGAGCACCAGGCCGAGCGCGACGGCGAGCAGGACGGGCACCGGTCTCACCCGCCGAGCAGCCGGCGCCAGGTGTTCGGGCCGACGATGCCGTCGACCGCGAGCCCTGCGCGCTGCTGCATGTACTTGACCCGTGCCTCGGTGGCCGGGCCGAAATCGCCGTCGACGGCGAGCCGGGACAGCGACGGGTACCAGGCGTTCAAGATCCGCTGAGCCTCCGAGACCGCGGCGCCCTTGGAACCGCGCCGGATGGTCGGCCGGGCGCCCGGCGTCGGTCCGGGTCCGGGCTGACCTCCACCGCCGAGAACCTGCTGCACGCGCTCGGCGGTGAGCGTGCGCGCGGAGTGCCACGAGTGTTCGACGTGCAGGTGATCGGTGTGCGGGTGGGTGCCGTTGTATGGGCGCCACCCGGCGTGGGGGTAGCTGCCCGACCAGATGCGGCGGTTGTAGATGACGCACTGAATGCCGAGTTCCGCGGAGTTCGCGACGAGCTTGTCGGCGAGGACCTGCGCCCAGCCGGCGCCGACGGGCACGCCGAGGTCGGCCGCGCGTCCTTCGCCGTGCAGGCTGGTCGACTTGGTGCCGGGGATGCCGCGGCAGTTGTAGATGCCGAGGTTTCGCCCGCCCTGTCCGCCGTAGGCGCCGAGGAACCACGCCATGAGCGCGCGGGCGCCGCTGCTCGGCGAGCCGGTGCAGGATCGAGCCGGCTCGTATCCGACGTAGATGCCCATACCTCACACCCCCTCGGCGGCCGGCGTCGCCTCGGCGGCCGGCTCGACGTAGTCGGGGTGGGCCGGGTCGGTGATCTCGTCCGGCGTCGGGTCGGGGGCGGTCGGGTCGACGACGTCGCCGGTGTCGGGAATGACGGGTGTACTCATGCGTTCCTCTCATTCGATACAATTCGCTCGCCCCGTAAACGGGCGCACCAAATCCGCCCTCGCCATGAGAGCTAATCAGGCTTGCTTTAGATGGGCCTACAAATCGACGCCAGTTGTCATGTGTCGCGTGAGTTCTTCCCGGTATCGATTTCGGTCAGCGTTAACCCTTGCCGCATCGTTCGCCACTAGCATTCGCAGCGCCGCGAACTGGTCATCGTCGGCGATTTTCGCAGTTCTCTTGATGGTGGAGACTTCATCGTCGCGAAGCAGTCTGGCCTCAGACTTTAGGTTTCTGATGGCGGCATCGGCGAGAGCGACCTCGTTTTCGAGCACGGTCCCAACATCGTCGGGGGTTGATCTTTGGGCAAGTCGGGCACGCGCGTATTCGACATTGAGTTGCAACTGTTGCGCCTCAACTGCCTTACCTAACGAAGGTTCCATCATGCCTGGCGTGGTCGGGGCGCCGCGGTAGCCGTGCAGACGCCAGTTGAGCACCTGCACCGGGTCGTCGACGTCGTACAACTCCATGTCGCACGCAATGGCTGAGCGCGGCAGAATGTACAGTTCGATGCCATATTCGGTGTGCTGCACAATCCGATAGCACGGACCGAGACCCTGCTCGTTCGTTATCGCTGAGCTGGCAATCTTGATGTCCACTAGTCAGCCGCTCCTGATTATCAGCCAATGGATGTCAATTTCTGCACCCTTGCCCCAGTTGAATTGAAACCCGTTGAAGTCCCATCGGCTGACTCCCCAAGTAATACCGTCTTGAGGGTTTCCCGTGACAAGGGTGCAGTGCGGGACCGGTGGCGCTGAAACCACGGTCGATCCGTAATCTATGCGTACCGAGAACGCGCCAGGGTTGATGTGGGTAATGCCGAAGCCGAACATGGTTGTGCGTCCCATTCCGCGAGGCAGAATGCCATCAATAGAAACTCGGCCGTCGCCGGGCGCATTGAAGGCAACCGGGGTGTTGCCGTTGCCGAACGCACTACCCAGTCGCCACCCGCCACCCTTGCGCAGGATCAGCTCGGAGCGGCCGGACGAGTTGCCGACCTGCTCGGCCGAAAGTGACCAGAGGGTTCCGTCTTCGCGGCCGTGCACCGTGGGCTCGAACCCTGGCGAGCCGGCCATGCCGGTGAAGTAGATGCCGGGGTATCCGCCGAACACGCTTGCGTCGACGATGGCGCGAACCCCACTGGTGCCGGTGCGCAAGGTGCCGGCGATGTCGGCCGCGCCGGTACTCGCCGAGACGTCGACGGTGCGCGTGCCGGAGCTGTTCCACGCCCGTAGCCCGTCCTCGTCGAGCTGCACCCGCGGGTTGGTCGCCGAGGTGCGGATCGTCGCGCCGGTGATCACCTTGCCGTCGATGGCGTCAGCCGAGAGCTTCTCGGCGGTGATGGTGTTCGCCCGGATCGCCGAGGCGGTCACCGATCCGACGGCGAGCTGATCCGCGGTGATGCTGTTCGCGACGATCTTGTCGCCGTAGATCGGCCGGCCGATGAGGTCAGGCGGAACGAGCGGTTTCGTGCTGATCGTCGCCGGCTCGGATGCGGCCGAGGTGTTGCCGCTGCGATCAAGGGCGGTGAGCCGGAAGGTGCGCGGCTGGTTGTAGGGCTGTCCGGCGACGACGAGCGTGCCGGCGCCCTCCAACTGCCCGACCCGCGCCGGGTCGGCTGAGACCTTCGGGGCCACGGTGAGCAGCCCGACCGAGGCTCGCGGCCATTCGAGGTAGACACCGGCCGCGGTGCCGTCCAGCTCGGCGAGTTCGGCCTCGGTGAGCGTGGCGGTGTGCACGCTCGCGCCGTTGACAAACACCTCGACCGCGCGACCGGACACCGACAGGCCGAGCGTCAGGTCGTCGAGCGTGGCGCCGGCGGGCAGCGGGATCGGGGTCGCGCGGCTGTTGGTGTCGGAGTCGACGAACAGCGCGAGGTCATTGCCCGCGGAGTTCCGCCGCGCGAGCACGTACACCGCGCGCTCGCGGTAGGGCCATTCCGGGGACGGGCCGGGGCGATACCGGGCGTAGACGCCGGCGCGGTACTGCGTCCCGACGGCGAGGTTTCGCGCGGTGACGACGTAGTCGCGGGCGCCGGTGTCCCGCGTGGCGAGCAGGTCCGAACCCGAAGTCAAGGTCAGCTTTCCGTCGGCCACGGTGTAGGCGGGTTCCGAACCGGACAGCAGCACCGACCACGTGTTCGGGTCGAGCTTGTTGTCGCGGTACGGCCAGTTCTCCGACCAAATCGGAACGTCGCTGCTTGCCGACATCCACACGTCGAGGTGGGAGAAGTCCGCGGGCATGAGCTCGCCGGCGGCGCCCTTGCCGTCCCACTCGACGTGGATCACGCCGAGGCGGGTCGTCAGCCGCGGCGCGGAGGGAACCGGCGGCGCCTCGGTGTCCGCGGCGATGGTCACCGCGGACGGCGCGGAGAACGGCCCGAAGACGCCGGCCTTGCTCACCGCGCGCACCTTGAACGCCCATTCGGTCCCCACGTCGTAGGGCGAGCCGGTCGCGGTGTTGTCCGGGTGGGTGGTCTCGGTCAGCTTCGACCAGGGCAACCCGACGACGTTGGGTCGCTGGTACAGCTCGTACCGGGCGACCTCGATCACCGTGCCGTCGACGGCTTTGTCGACCCTGCCCCACGTGGCGGTGATCTGGCCGCGGGCGGCGCCGTCGGAATCGAGGTAGGCCGAGGTCGCCATGATCAACCCCGCCGGTGCGGCCGGCTCGCGCGGGTCCGGACCTTCCGGCGCGGGCCGGGCGCCGCTGCCCCCGGTCGCGGTCGCTCCGCCCACAATGCCCGCGGTGCGCTTGGCGAGGCGCAGCTCGCGCTCGATAAGCCTGTCGTTCAACACCAGGTTGCCACCGAGCGTGCCGGCCTGGTCGCGGGTGAGGGTGATCTGCCGCAGGCGCAGCGGCACCAGGGCGCCGGCGTCGCCGGGGGCGAGCACGTAGTCGCCGGGCCGGTAGTGCTTGAGCGGTAACCACTTCGCCGCGGCGAAAGTGAGCCCGCGGGTGACCTGTACGCGCTCGCGGCCGGTGCGGTCGAGTTCGGCCTCGGCCAACAGGCGCATGGTGCCGGGGTCGCGCACCCCGCCTTGGGTGATGAACCCTTCCCATCGTCCCCACGGGGCCGGCGCGTTGGGGTTGGTCAGTTCGAGCCGGGCCGCGCCCTCGCCCTTAACGTAGACCGCGGAGGCGACGTCTTCGAGCGTGCCGGTGTCCGGGGCTTCGGTGATGTCGCGGCCGAGGCGCAGGTCGACGGGGCTGTCGCCCTCGGCGAGGTTGCGGCCGAGGGTGGTGTCGGCGTTGAACACCCGCAGCGTGCGGCCGGACAGGGTCCAGTCGAGCACGCCCTGCTCGGCGAGGTTGTCGAGCACGGCGAGCACGTCGATACCCGGCTCGTAGTAGATGGTGAGCACCTTCGACCAGGCGGCGCCGGCGCTGTCGACGGTCGGGGTGAAGTCGACGACCAGGCCGGCGAGCGCGCCTCGCGCCTTGGCCTCGGCGACGAGCGTGCCGAGGATCGTGCCGGGGGTGGCGGACAGAAACGGCCGTTTGCCCTCGGCGTTGTCGCGGTCGGAGGGGAACAGCCGAGCTTTGCGGAGCATCCACGCGTAGGCGGGCAGCTCGAACGCGCGGGCGCCGGTCGGGTCGGTGACGTCGCCGCTGCGCTTGATGCGCAGGAACCGGCCGCCGTCGACCTCCGACCAGGTGCCCAAGGTGGGGTCGTAGGTCTCGACGGCGACCTCGATCGGCGTGGCGAGCGCGGCGGCGCCGGGCGCTTTCAGGGGGTAGGACAGGCGGAGCGAGCCGACGTCGTCCAGCGGCAACGCGACCTCGACCGACAACGGCACGGGCAGCACGCCGAGGCGGTCGCCGTTGGGCGCGTGGGCGACGAGCCGCACATCGAAACCGGTCACAGGTACGCCCTTCCCGCTCGCAGCTCGATGAGCGTCGCCTCGGTGGTGCCGGTGCCCTCGACGAGCACCTGCACACCACGGTCGTGGGCGGATGTCACCGCGGCCGGGGTCAACGCCAGGAACCGGAACCCGGAGCCCGGACCGCCGGTGATCACGCGGCCGGTCGCGTTCGCCTCGGTGCCCTCCCAGGTGACGCCGGGCGCTTCGTGGGCGTCCATCCGGCCGCAGTGCACCCGCAGTTGCCGGCCGGTGGCGAGCGCGCCGGGGTAGGCCACCCATCCGCCGGTGGCGGTGTCGGTGACGCGCAGCCCGGTCACGGGGCCGGTGATGCGCAGGACGGCGTCGAGCACGGGCGCCGTCGCACCGTCCAGGGTGGCCACCCGGACCGGGGCGCCGAGGGTGGTCGTTGACCAGGTCGACGGCGTGACGTCGCGCCAGAACACGCCGGGTACGCGCAGCACCACGGCCAGGCGGGCGCGGGCGGCGCCGAGCCACACCTGCGGTTCGGAGGCGGTCACGACCTTGGCCTCGGCGCGTAGGTCCGAGACGCCGGCCGCGGGTGAGTACCGGACGTCGAGCAACCGGTGCCGCACGCCGAGCAGCGCGTACACCGCGCGCATGTTGAGTTCGAGGCCCTGCGCGCCCTGGTCGACGCCGGCCGGGTTCACGCCGGTGATTCCGAGGGTGAGCCCGATCGTGGTCGCCTCGACGTCTTCCCCGACGAGCGGCAGCTCGCCGGGTCGTCCGGGCACCGACACCGCGGCCGTGCGCACCCCCGGCAACGGCCGAACCTGTGTTGCGGCAAGGAGTTTCCAGCAGCCGGCGGGGTGATCCAGCGGAACACCGTCCACTGTGTAGGTCGCCACCGAATCACCCCCACCCGAGCGCGCCGGCGTACTGCAACCCGCGGTTGACCGTGGTCGAGGTCGGTTCGGCCTGCGGGTAGTGGTTGGTCACGTGGACCACCGGGCCACCGCCGGCCGCACCGCGGCGAGCCTCGAACGGCGCGAGGTTGCGCACGAAGTCCACCCCCGCCGGTGCAGCGATCCGCGGCGCGGGAATGACCGCGGGCGGAATTGGCGGAGGGGTCGCCATGTCCAAGAACGCCCGATTGAACTTGTCGGACATCTTGTCAACGCCGATGATCAAACCCTCGCCGATGTTGATGCCGGCGCCCATCATGAGCCGGGAAGGCGAGTTGATACCAAAGAAGCTCTTGACTCCCTCCCAGGCGGAGCTAACAAAGCCCATGATCTTGTCTTTGATCCACTTGCCGACTGCGCCAATTCCATTGACGAGGCCCTGAACGATGCTCTTTCCGGTTTCGTACAACCAGCTTCCGGCATCGCGTAGCATCCCGAGCAGAACGCCCGGTAAGTCACGGAAGATTCCGACGACGAGGTCAATTCCGCCGCGAATGGCGCCCTTGAGCATTTCCAGGGCGCCCGACGCGATTTTCTTGATGCCCTCCCAGGCTCCCGACCAATCGCCCTTGACCAGCGACATTGCCGTCTGGATGATCCCGGATACGACCGAGACCGCGCCCTGAATAATCGGCACGATTCCGTTCTGGAAAACGGAAATCACGGTTCCGAGCAGCGAATCGAGGATAGGTAGCGCAACCGACGTAATGATGTTGATCAGCGGCTCGAAGTCGCTCACCAGTCCGGCGAGTCGCTCGCCGACAAAACCGATCGCACCGGCGAGCAGATTTCCGAGAAGCTCGATCAGAGGCGAGGCGGCAGTCACTACGAGCGACAGGATTTCGGCCGCTTTCTGGATAATCGGAACCAGTCCGACGGCCAGTTTTTCAATCAGCGGCGCCGCTGCGTTCGCGATCGTCGAGAAAACACCAGCTATCGCGCTAAGGGCAGGCGATAAAGCGCTCACGATCTGGCCAACCAGTCCACCGAGAACGCCGAGCAAATTGTTTACCGCGTTTCGGAACTGCTCGTTACCGGCGTATAGGGCGGTGAGCAGGCCGAGCACGATGCCGACGGGGCCGGTCAGGAACGACAGCGCGCGGCCGAGGCCACCGACGCCACCGACCAGGTTCAGCAGCGGGCCGACGAAACGGCCGATGGTGCCGAAGACGGTCCCGAGTCCGGCGAGCACGCCGGACAGCGGGCCGAAGGCGACGGCCGCCACGCCGGCCGCGGTCGCGATGCTGGTCAACAGGGCCGGGTTGGCGGCGAGGTAGTCGGCGAGCCGCACGACGTAGGGGGCAAGGCGTTCGATCGCGCCGGCGAGCTGCTCGGCGAGCACCCGCGCGAGCAGGGCCGCCAGGGGCGCGACCGCGGCGAAGACCTGCCCGAGCGGGCCGACCGCACGGGACAGGGACGCGACGGCCTCGCCGATCACGGGGCCGATCTCGGCCACGGCCGGAGCGATCGAGTTCGTGAAGGCGTTGCCCAGCTCGAACAGCACCGGGCGCAGCCCGGAGCCGGCCGCGGAGATGCCGCCGAAAATCTGCGTCAGGGCTTGCATTCCCTCGGCCGAGCGCAGGAAGTCACGCGCGGCGCCGGTGGCCTGCACGAGCACCGACAGCGTCGTCACGCCCGAGCCCTGCGCGGCCGAGAAGACGGCCGCGATGATGCCGCCGACGTTGCCGAGCAACTGAGCAAGATCACCGACGGCCGACATGCCGTTGCTGATCCACTCGGCGAGTTCGCCGGTTTGCCGTGCTGTGGCAATGAAGTCGGCGAACCGCTGTGCGGCATCACCGGCGCCGGCGGACAGACCGGGGAGCATCTCCGCGCCGACCGCGGCGACGTCGCGGAAGACCGCGAGCAGCGGGCCGGTTGCGCCTGCGAGGTCGGCGACGACGGTCTCTGTCGAGGCGAAGATCGCCCGCGTGTCGTTCATCGTCTGCGCCTCGCGCAGGAACCCCGCGGCGCCGGCCGCGGCCACCCCGAAGGACGAGGCAACGCCGGTCATGCCCTCGCGCAGGATCGGCAGATACGACCCGCCAAGCTGACGGACAACCGAGCCCATCTCGGCGAACAGCTCTTGCTGTACCGACCGCTGAACCTCGCGCCACGCCGGGGATAGCTCGCGCACGGCGACCGCGGTCTCGCGTGCACTCGGCGCGAGCTTGTCGAGGGACTCGGCGAACTTCTTCGGGTCGTCCATCGACGACATGGCCTCGCCGAAGCCGGACATGCCGACCTTGAGCGTGACCATTGCCGCCGCACCCGCGGTGATGGCGGCAGGGAGCAGCAGCAGGGAACCCGAGGCGGTCGCCGCCCCGCCGGCGAGCGCGCCCAAGCCGGAGCCGGCGAGGTTGGCCGCGCCCGCCATCACCCCCAAGCGCAGCGTCGCGCCCCCGACGTTGGTCACCAGGGCGGCGACCACGCCGGTTACGCCGCTGACAACCCCGAAGATCGAGCCAATGCCGCCGTTGAGACCGCGGGCGAACCCTCGGCCGGAAGCGTCGCCCTCGGCGACGAACCGGCCGCGGACATCCCGTAGCCGGCCGTTGGCGTCGCGGCTGAACCCGTCAAGTTCCTTGCGTCCCTGCGCAAGTCCTCGACGCCAACCGGAGTTGTCAACCGAGAGGTAGCCGACAAGCTCGCCGATCGTCAGTGCCACGGGGTCACCCCCCGCGGACTGGTCAGCGGTTCATCGACTCGGCGAGGACTTCGCCGGGGAGAGCGCGCGAGCTAGGCGGGACTCGCACGAGAGCAGCCCCACCACGCGGACGCGCAACCAGCGCCACGAGCGGGCGCGCAAGATGCCCGACTCGACGTCGACGCCGTACACCTCGTGCAGGTCAGCCTCGATCAATGCCCAGTGGTCGAGGATTTGCGCCCACGTGTGGCCGTCTTCGCCGGCGCCTTGCGGGTGCGGGTCGTACCACTCGCGGAGCCCTGTCGCCGGGTCGATCGGTCCGCCGCTCGTCGCGTCTCCCGATTCCCGGCTGAGGCTTCCGGGGAGCCGGCCGCGTTCCAATACGCCTCGGCGGCCTCGCGGGACACCGCGGCGTCGAGCCACGCGGTAACGCCGGCGACCTTGAGCACCGGCCACGGCACCCGGTCAGCGAGCATCTCGTCGTAGGTCGCGCCGAGCGCGTCGCGGTAGAGGTCGACCTCTTCGGCGTCGTCGAGCGCGATCTCGTCGAGCGGCTCGCCAGACTCCGCCGCCTTGGCCGCGTGCGCAGCGACCTCGGCGAGCCGCTGCAACCGCAGACCGGTCTCAGCGTCCACGGGTGCTACCTCGTAGGTCTTTCCCTTGTACGGCAAAGACAAACCAGCGTCGAGTACCTCGGAGAGGTCGCGGAATGCCATCAGGCCACACCCCTTTCATCGTCGACGGTGACCGAGGTGCCGGCGGGCGGATTCGTTGCGGGGTTGGGGATTTCCGTCGGTAGGTCCTGTCCGTTCAGCGTGAAGTTGAACGGTTCGAGGTCGGTTACGGCGCCGCCCTTGGTGAACCCCGAGACGGTCGCGGTGCCTTCGTAGGCATCGGGCGAGCCGTCGCGCCGGTACCAGCGCACGCGGATGTTCGCGGCGAACCCGACGATGCGGCCGGCCTTGCGGATGGCTTCCTGTCCCGGGTCGGGGGTGAAGGTCGCGGCATCGGTGCGCTTGCGCTTGCCCTCGGCCTCAATCGACCACGTGCGCTGTGTGACGACGGAGGAACCCCAGCCGTTGCCGTCGAAACTGCTGTCGTCTTCGGTGTTGTCGTCGGTGGTCTCGGTGAAGTTGGTCAGCCCGTTGACCCGTGTCCACTGGGGATCAGTGGCACTCGGGGCGCGGGTGTCGACCTCCAATGCCCAGTCTTTGGCGAGCAGTGAGCGCAGCGCCATGTCGGCAGCCTCCTTACGTGCGGTGTCGGGTGGGTCGGTGCGCGGTGAGCTGGTAGGTGTCGGCGTGCTCGAAGCGGCCGGACTGGTCGCGGCCCATCGGGAGCGAGGCGGTGCGCTGCGCGAGGTGCACCAGGGCGCCGGCGAGGTCGAGGTGCGTCGCGCCGTGCAGCGCGTCGAACACCGCGTCGATGAGGTCGAGCGCCTCGCGCGGGTCCGCGGTCGCGCTGCGCGCCCGGACCTGGAGGCCGAGCACACTGTCGGCCTGGTCGACGTCGTCGACGAGCGGATACGGCGTCAGCACCACCACGCGCGGCGGCGAAGCGGGCACTGCGCCGATGACGATGCCGACCTCGTCGTCGCGGTAGATCCCGTTCGGGCGGTAGGTGCCGACGCCGGCCGCGGCGAGGTACTCGGCGAGCCCGTGCGCGAGGGTCGATGTCCAGCTCACGACCCGAGCGCCTTCCGGATCTGCGCCTGAATGAGCCGGGCGACGACCTCACGCTCGCTGGCTAGCGCGCTTTCGAGGTACTTCGGTCCGCCCTCGCGGTGATGCCAGGTCAGTTCTTCGTGTTGCCGTGCGGCATAAGGGGTGTCGTAGGACACGGCCGCGGTGAGGGAGTCGGCGTCATGGCTCGCGGTCGCGCTGTTGCGCAGAGCCGCGGTATCGAGGGGCGCCCGGTCCACCGACACCGCGCGCACGTGCTCGGCGCCAAGCGCGAGCCCACGAACGGCGCCGGCGTGCGCCGCGGCGTCGACCTGCTTGCCGTTCCACTCGACCCGAACCCCGCCGTTGCCGCGAACCTCGAACGCCATGCCGCACCCCCTTCTCGGTTAGGTGAGTGCGACCTCGCGGTGCGAGTAGCTCGACGGGTGGTCGAACAGGTTCGAGGTCAGGACGCGGCCGGTGCGTTCGTGTGGGGTGCCGGGCCAGACGGTCACCAGGGACCGCACGGGGATATGTTCGTGCGGCCGGGTGCGCACGGTGGTTTCGCTGATCAGCTCGTCACCGTCGGCCGAGCGCACGAGCCGGCGCCGGTCCTCGACGAACGTGCGCCGGATGGTCACCGGGTCGCCGTGGACGTCGCCGTACGGGCCGGTACCGAGGTAGGGGCGCACGGTGATCGTGTGCGGCAGCAGGACCGCGGGAACCTGCATGGGGGTTTGTTCACCCCCTCACTGCGTGTCGCACTGGTTGGCGCCCTCATCGGTGCACGCATGGGTGCATTCATCGGTGAGTGCATCGGTCCTGAACTGCGGAAACGCGGTTTGCCTCGCTATTTCGCGTTCCCGTGGCGGTCCGGGGTGTGCGGTGAGTGGGAGAGCAGTCCGGCGGTGGCGAGGATGCGCACCGCGGCCGGCGCGAGGTCCGGCTCGGTATCGGACTCCGCGCGCTTGAGCCGAACGGTGCCGATCTGGGACTCGACGAACCGGCCGCCGGCGCCGGTCTCGTCGCCGGTCTCGCCCCACCACTGCACCACCGCGCAGGTTGCGCGCTTGAGCGCGTCGCGCACCTCGACGTCGACGGGCAGCCCGTCGGGAGTGGTGTCGTAGACCGCGGTGAGCAGCAGCGAGTCGACCCGCTCGGACGCGCGGGCGAGCTTGCGCGGGGTGTCCTCGTCGACCACGCCCGGACCGGCGTAGTCGACGAGGTCGGCCGGCGTGGCGTAGACGCGCACGGGTTACCCCTCGTCGTCCTCGTCGAACAGCCGGGCGAGGTCATCACGCGAGAGGCTCTCGGCGTCGGTCCGGGTGTAGCCGCGGGACATGGCGAAGTCGACCCACTCGGCTTTCCGCGCGCCCTTGGCCGGCCGCGCCGTGGTGACGCGCTCCGCGGACTCGAACGGCTGCCACACCTCGGGGAGGGCGTCGAGCCGGTCGGCCATCCACGAACCGGCGTCCGGCTCGTGGACTTCGCCGGTGCGCACGTTGCGGTAGGCGGTCACGGGGTCGCCGCCTTCCGCTTCATCAGTACGGCGCGCTTGGCGTCGAGGGTCTTCACGCCCATGAGGCAGTCAATCGAAACGACATCCTGCTTCTTGGACATGTCGTAGCCGTAGATCACCCGCAGGCCAAGGCCCTTGTACGAGACGACCGAGCCCTGTCCGGCGCCGATGCCTCGCGGCAGTGGCAGCGTCCGGGTTGCAAGGGCGAACGCCTCGCGGCGGAAGGCCACCGAAACGCCGTCCTTGATGTTCTGCGACATGTAGTTGTCGAACCCGCGCTTGCGCCCGATGCTCGCCTCGCGCAGTGCGGTTCCGTCGTCGCCGACCTGCTGCGCCTGCGTGAACAGCGGGTCAGTCTGGAACCGCTCGGTAAGGGCGGTGTCGGCGACCGCGCGCCGGTCGGCGGTGGGCACGTTCGCGTCGTTGAGCACCTTGCCCGCCGCGGGCAGCACGTCGGAGACGTTGACCTTGGCCGGGTCGTACTCGACGGTCTGCGTGACATCGGCGCGCAGACTGAGCACGAGCCGGTCGGCGTACTGGCTGATGGCCTCCATTGCCGGGGTGAGGAACTGCTCGGAAAAGTCGGTGATCCGCATCGACCAGTCCTCGGAGGTGACCGCGAACGACACGTCGGGGATCTTGTCCAGGGTGAGCGTGGTCGAGCCCTCGCGCGCTTCCTGCAACACGATGCCGGTCTGTCGGTTGAACTCGTTCACCGTGAAGACGGCTGGCTTGCGAATGGTGATGGTGTCGCCGCTGGTGCCGGTGAAGTCGCCTTCGTAGTCGCGGTGGACGAGTCCGGCCATGACGGTCTGTTCGTAGAGCGTCGCGATTGCCTCGCGGGCGATCACGTCGACGGTCAGAAGCTGGTTGGGCATGGTCAGCTACGCCCCTTCCTGGTGCGCTTGATGTAGTCCTCGATCGAGAGCGAGCCGAGGTCGTCGCCACCGGAGGGCGAGCCGCCGGTGATCTCTCCGCCGCTGCGTGGCGCCGCGGCAGGCGCGGCGGACAGCCGCGGGTTTTCCTTCACAGCCGCGGTGATGGCCGCGGCGACCTTGTCGGCGAAGCCGTCGGCCGCGGGGTCGAGGTCGGCGACGCGCTTGCGGAAGCCGGTCGAGTCGAGCAGCGCGTCGGGGTCGGCGCCGGCCGCGTCCGCGGAGCGGTACACCGCGAGATCGACCGCGCGCTCGCGCGCCTCGCGCTGTGCCGCGGTGAGCTGGTCGGTGACCTGCTCGACGGTCGGCGCCTCGTCGCCGGCGGTGATGCCGAGCGCACGCGCGATCTTGTCGACGATGTCCTGCTGTGCGCCTTCGGCCTTGGTGCGCCACTCGGTGACCTCGGTGCGCAGCGCCTCGACGTCCGGCGAGGTCGTCGGCGAGCCTTGCTCGGCGCCGGTGTTAGAACCGCTGTTCGGCTCGCTGTTAGAACCGCTGTGAGAACCGCCCGGACCTGCGGACGTGGTCGGGTCCGGGGTCGGTGGCGCATCCGCGGCGCCACCGTCGGCCGGCGCGTTGGGCACGGGTGCGGACATGGGAGAGCCCTCCTAGACGTACTCGGGTGTGTGGTCTGTGCCTGATGACCAGGCAAAACAAAAAGAGTGTCGTCACGGTTGTTGACGACACTCCGAGGTGAACCGCTAGAGTGTTGTCAACAATAAAGACAACACTTAGGGGTGGACATGAACGCGTTGTTCAATGCCGAGGCACTGCGCGCGGCGCACCGCGGGCAGTTCTCCCTCGACCTGCTCGGCGAGGTCGATCAGGCGTCGGCCGAGCAGCCGCTCGCCGAGCAGCCCGTCGTCGACGAGCACCAGGTCGACGAGCTGTTCACGATCACGCTCGGCGGCGAGCCGACTGACGGCGCGCTGTTCGGCTTCCTCATCCCCGGTCCGCCCGAGTCCGAGGTCGTCGTCGAGTCGGTGCACAGCGATCCGGCGACCTGTGGTGCCCGTGGCTACCGCCGGGCGGCCTGCCCGGTGTGTTGGCCTCGGCCGGACCGGTGCGGGTGGGGCACCTGTTCGCGGCGCGCGCCGTTCTTGGTCATCGACACCGACGGCGACGAGATGCCGGCGTGCCTGCGGTGTGCGCGACTTGCCCGCACGGCGGGGTTCGGCGTGGCCGGCCGTCGTCATGGGTGAGACTGCGCAGGTGGCAACGATCGAACACGCCGGCACGGCGACAGTGGGTGAGTGGCTCGGCGTGGCGGGCGCGACCGTGACGCAGTACCTCGCCCGCTACGCCGGCACCGACAACCCGTGTCCGGAACCTGACGTGAAGATCAGGCAGGGCAAGGGATTCGTCTACGGATGGGCGCCCAGCCGGGAACAGGAGTGGCGCGACTGGGGCACACGGCGCCTCGGACAAGGCGCGGCCGGGACGTCGAAACCGGGCAGCGGGCGCCGGAGTCAGCCCGAGTAGTCCACCGGGAATGACGCCGTGCCGCTCTGGTAGCCCGCGCGCCATGCGTTCGCGAGCGCCTGCTCGGCGAGGCTCGGCGGGTTTCTCGTTGTGCGGTAAGGGTTTGCGGCCGGTTGTCGGTTCTCCGCCGCGGCTCGCCCCTCGGCGAGCGCGGCGCGCACCTGGTCGGACAAGGTCACTGCAACCAGTCCTCCCCACCTGTGCGGAACCCAGCACCGCGGGCGCCTCCGACGTCGTCGAGCAGCCACGCGGCGTACTCGTCGAAGGTCATCCTACCGTTGGCATCCCACCATTCCCGCAGCTCAGGCGAGGCCCATTTGCGGGCGCGGCTCGCCGGTCCGGTGAACAACTCGCGCGGGTCGACGCCGGCCGCTTCCCCTGCCGGGGTGAGCATGTGCCCGCGCGTGGCATCCTCCGCGGCGATGTACTGCTCGTACACATGGTCGCGGTAGGCGGCACGGGCAAGCTCGTCGAACCCGCGACCGGTGTAGCCGTCGGCCCGTAGTCGCCGAATGGCCTCGGTACGGCGCAGCGCCTCGACGGTCGTGCCGGTCGCCTGCGCCCACGCCTCTTGATCGTCCATCCCTTCGGCGACGAGCCGCTCGTACTCGGCGAACTGCTCGGCCTGCTGCTGCTCGCGCCGAGCCTGCTCGCGCTCGCGCCGTTCCTCGCGGCGCCGGTGCTCGGCGTCGCGCCGGTCCAGCTCGACGAGCACCAGGTCGACCAACACCTCGTCGTCGCCGACCTCGCCGAGCCGGTCGGCGAGCGCCTCGTCGGACAGCTCGCGCAACTCCGAGGCGAACCGCTCGCGCTCGCGCTGTTCGGCCTCGACGCGCTCGCGCTCGGCCTGCTGCTCGGCGGCGAGCCGCTCGGCCTCACGCCGGCGAGCCTGCTCCGCGGCGACCGCGTCGAGCCGGGTCTGCTCGACGGTGCCCTCGGCGAGCTGCTCGGCGAGACCCTCGCGCCGGCGCCGAGCAGCCTGCATGGGGCCGTGCCCGAGGTTGAGCTGCTCGCGGTAGCGCTTGCGGTTGAGCCCGGTCGCCTTGACGTGCTCGCGGATCTCGGCCTGTAGATCGCGGATCTTCGCGGCGGAACGCTGCGCGTCGGCCGGGGTGAGCGCCCCGGCCTGTTTGCGCTTCTCCCGCCGCACCTTGCGTTCCAGCTCGCGCAGGTCTTCGCGTTCGTCCTCGGCGACCTGGTCGTGCTCGGCCGGTTCGGCGAGCCGGGTCACGCCGGGGATGAACGGCAAGAACGTGTGCCGACAGTTCGGGTGGAACAATCCCGAGGCACGGGCCTCGGTGACGGTGCCGGCGACCTCGACGAGCATCGGCTCGCCGGTCAGCTCGTTCTCGACGCGACGCTGTCCGGCCGGGCCGGAGCGGGCGAGGATGCGCCCTTGCCAGACCGAGCACAGCGCGCACCCGTCGGAGGTGCGCGAGACGGTGACCAGGTCGACGCCGAGGTCGTCGAGGCGGGCGAGGTGCCCGTCGTTCCACGCGCGGGCGGTCGCGGTGCGGGTGGCCATCTCGACGTAGCTCGCCAAGTTCCACGCGCGACCGGACCTGTCAACGAACCCCGTCACCCCTTGGGAGACAAGGCGATCCCACGCCGAGCGCTGCGCCGAGCGGGTCGTGCCGATGCCGAGCAACTGCGACGGCGCCGCGGCGGCTACCGCCACTTGGTAGGCATCCTGCGCCCACCGCAGCACCCGCAGGTACAGCGCTTCGAGCCGGCTCGTCAGGTCCGCGGCAAGCAGCGCCGCGGCATCCATGCCGGGGATGACGTCGCGCAGCGCGGCGAGCTGTCCGGCATCGAGCGCGCCGGCCTCGTAGAGCTGGGAGAGCGCGGCGCCGCTGCCTGCCTGCCACGCGGCGAGCACGGCCTCGGCCGCGGCGGTGTCCGCCTCGGCCCGTAGTTGGGTGATCATCCGCTCGACGGCGAGGCGCAGCTCGCGCACCGCGGCGGCCTTCTCCGCGGCCCACGCCGGCACCTCGCGGCCGGCGCGGGCGCGTCGAGCGATGTCGGCGAGCAGCCGCGCCTCGGCCTCGGTGAACGTGGCGAGGATGTCGCGGGCGAGCTGCTCGACGACCTCGGCCGGGTCGGTGCCCGGTGGTGGCTCCCACGGCATCGCGCTCGCCCCCGCCCCCGGTCAGACTCCGCGGAAGGTTGCTGGGTCCGGCACGGCGCGGCCGGTCTCAGTGAGGATGCGCGCGACCTCGGCGTCGACCTGCTCGTCGTCCCACTCCGGGTGGACCATGCGCACCCGCACGTCGGTCGAGGCAGCCTCGGCGGCGAGCAGGGTTTGCGCGGTGCGGGCGAGTTCGGCCGGGTCGGGTTGGGCCTGGTCTCCGAAGTCCACGACCGGGGTCTCGTCGAGCCCGATGCCCGTGCCGCCGAACACCGCCCGGTCGACGTCGAGCAGCGCGCCGGCGAGCGGGCCGAGGGTGGCCTGCCAGTACCGCGACTTTTTGTCGCGGGTGGTCTCCGACATCTCGCGCCGGTCGGTGACCTCGGTCGCGGTGACCCCGGTCGCGCCGGAGACCTCGCCGAAGCTCGACGGCGAGTAGCCCGCGGCGCGCAGCACGTCGAGGGTGATCTGCTCGACGGTCTCGCGGTGCTCGCGCACCCGGATCGCGAACTGACTCGGGGTGATCGGCGGCGAGCCGTCGCCGCGGCCGGTGAGCATGTTCAACTCGGTGAAGACTTCTTGATCGTCGTCGAACACCGCGCCCTGTCCGGGGCCGAGCGGTTGCAGGTAACCCGCGGGCACCAGTAGCCGGGCCTTGGCGAGCCGAACGTCGCGCATCCATGACGAGTACGTCTCGTCGAGCGCGTCGAGCAGCGGCTCAACCCCGTCAAAGTCGCTGCGCCCCAACGGTTTCAACGCCGGGACCGACCGCCACTCGCGCGCCGGTCGGATGTTGGGGACGTAGCCGGCGGTGAGCCGGCGGGTGCCGGTCTCGATCGCGCCCTCGGCGTCGACCAGCTCGGCCGCCCACGCGGTCGAGGGGTGCTCGGTGAGGGGGATCGGCCGGCCGAGTTCGTCGTCGGTGCCCTCGTGGAGGCTGTGCACGATGCGGCCGGGTTCGTGCCGTTCGAGGTGCCGCACGACGTTCGCCCCGTCGGAATGCTCGACGGTCTGCCAGAACGTCACCGCGGCCAACTGACGCCACCGCCATTCCGGCACCGCGGCGTCGGCGTCGACGGCGTCGAGCATCGCGTGCCGAGCCACGTCAGCATCCCAGACCACCCGCAGGTAAACCCCGCCGAGCGCGGCGGCGACCTCGGCCGCTTCCAAGAGCGCGGAGTGCACCGCGGCCGTGTTCACGATCTCGTCGAGCCGGGTCTGCGCCGAGGCGTTGCCGACGGTGATCCGCGGAGGTTCAGCGAACAGCAAGTCGGCCGAGGCGGTCGCGATGTCGGAGGCGAGCGGCACGTGTAGCCGGGTCCGCTGCTGTCCGCGGGGGCTGGTCGGCCGTCCCCAGAAGAACCGGGAGACGGCGCCGACCAGTCCGCCGCGGTACTGGCTCGGGCGGGTGTGGACGGCCGGACCGTTGGCGTAGAACGCGGCGAGTTGCTCGGGCTTGCCGACGTACCAGGCATCCCACTCGCGCATTCGCTGTGCGGCGCGGTTGAACGGCGCCGGCGGCCACTGATTCCCCATCGCCTGACCCCCTTTTCACTGGTCAGGCGGCGAGCGCGAGTGACGCGCGCCAGAGATTTTCGGTGGTGGTGATGGCGTAGCGGCCGGCGTCGAGGCTGTGGTCGGCGACCTTGACCGGGGCGTCGGTGCCCTTGGCGGTCGCGTCGTCGTCCCACGAGTAGCCGGGGGCTTCGCGGATGAAGCCGGCACAGCGGTCGGCGACGCGCAGTCGCTTCTCGGCGAGCAGGCTCGACATGGTCCGGATTCCGTACGCGACGTCGTTGTCGGCCGCGGCCGTGGTCACCCCGTCGTTGTGGAGCTGCACCCGGAAGGAGGCGGCCGAGGGGTCGGCGACGACCCATTGCGGACGCAGCTCGGTCACTCGCGGCAGGTGCGGCCGGCCGAGCCAGTCGCGCAGCCCCGCCGAGAGCTGCGAGTCGGTGAGCCGGACCTGTGCGTGTGCCGGGTCGTGGCGCCACTCGTCGACCAGGTAGAGCCGGTGGTCGACACCCTCGCCGAGCAGCAGAGCCGCGGTTGCGTTGGTGGTGCCGTAGTCGATGCCGACGGCGAGTAGCCGCGCCATGTCGGGGAGCTGCTCCCAGGGCACCACGTGATCGGCCGGGTTCCACATGTCATAAACGGCGCCTTCGGCGGCGACCCACTCGCCGAGCACGAACCGCCGGTACCAGAGGCCGGTGTACTCGCGGCGAATGCTGTCCTTGTAGGACTGCTCAAGGGCCGGGTTGTCGTCGAGCACGAAGGAGAACGAGCGCCAGTCGGGCAGTTCGCCGAGGCGGTCGAGGTACTTCCGCTTGACCCAATGTGCAGGTGAATCGGGGTTCGTCGTGCAGAAGACCTGCGCGCCCGGAACGCTCATGCGGCCGAGCAACTGCGTAAAGAAGTCCTCGGCGACGACGGTCAGCTCGTCGACGTAGGCGCCGGCCACGGTCATACCGCGCAGCACCTTCTCGGCCTTGGCATCCGAGGCGCCGAGCACGTACACCGTGCGGTCAAGAATCCGGGCGGTCGGGGCGCCCGCGGTGTAGTGCACGTGCTCGGCGACCGCCCCGAACAGGGACGGGTCTTGCAGCGGCGCGAACACGTTGCGCGCGACGCTGTCCCGCGTGCGGCCAACGACCACGAGCTGACCGCCGCGGGGCGCGTTGGCGACGTAGATCAACCAGCGCAACAGCGATGCAATGGTCTTGCCGGACCGGATGGCGCCCGACCAGATCGACACGCGAGTCGAGGACTCCCGCAGCGACTCGACCTGTTTCGCCGAGAGCGGCAGCTCAAGGTCAGTCATCACCGGCGGCCCGGATGCCGAGTGCGGCGGCGAGCCCGCCGAGCATCGACTTCACGCCCTCGCTGCCCTTGTCCGCGTCGACCTGCTCAAGGCGAGCCGCGGCGGCGAGGTGGGTCGAGGTCGCCGAGGCGAGCGCCTTCTCATCCGGCGCGGGCACGTGGTCGAGCACCTTGGTTTCGATGCCGTGCACGGTGGTCGCGGTGAACTTGTACGCCGGCGCTTCCAGCCGGGCGAGCACCCGCTCGGCGCGGCCGTAGAGCCGGCCGACGATCTCGGTGCGCCGGGCGCGATTGTCGACCTGCCGGGCGTGCGTGGCCGCGGCGGTGGCCGTGCGGTCGAACGAGAGGCCGAGCGAGCGCGCGATACCGGTCACCGTGGATGGCGAGCGGCCGAGTGAGCGTGCGATGTCGTTGCGCGTCTTGCCCTCGGCGTGAAGTTCGCGCACGCGGTCGCGGTCGGCATCGGTGATCAGGTTGCGCGGCAAGGGGATCACCTCGCCGTGCGCAAGAGAGACGACAGCCCCGAACCCAGGGGGGAGGGGGTTCGGGGCTGTCGAGATTGGAGGAAACGGGGAATGGATCTCCGGATGCGGGTACAGCTCACCCGCTGCTGATGACCATTCTACGGGGACTTGGCACCGGATCGGGTGACATGACGAGCCGGTGAGGCGAGCGCGAGGTCGATCACGTCGCCGACCCGGTACCGCGGCCGACCGCGGTTGTCGGGCGCCCGCTTGGCGAGTTTGCCGGCGTGCGCCCATGTCCGGACGGTGTTCGGCGACAGGTCGCGGCCGAGCAGCCGGGGCAGTGCGCGGGCGAGTTCGGCCGCGGTCGCCAGGGTGCCGCGGGCAGCGTCGAGCAGCGTTTCGCGCAGGGCCTGCACGTCGTGCCGGGTGCCGCACTCGCGGCAGGCAACGACGGCGCGCTCGGGCCGGGCGTAGAGATCGGTGCCGCAGTCCGGGCACGGTCCGCAGTACACGCGCGCCGGCGGAAGGTCGACCGCACGGCGTACCCGCTCGACGGTGTCGGCGACCTCGTCGACCAGCTCACCGCCGGCGGGGTGGTACTCGACCCATGAGGGGTGTCGGCGCAGCCACGCGGCCATGTCCGGCACGGTGTCGTCGAGGCCGAGGGGATCGAGCACAGCGTCGACGAGTGCCTCGCCGTTCGGGCCGTTCTCCCCGGTCGGTACCGCTCGGCGTGGTCCGTGCGTCTCCCAGAGTTCCCGGACCCACGTCGACAAGGTGTTGCGCAGGTCGTCGCGCACCTCGGCCGCGCCGAGGTTGTACGGCAGTCCGACCTCGGCCGGACGCGAGCCGACCCGCGGCCCGGTCCGGGTGAGCCGGGCGACCTGGTCGTCGAGGTCGTCGACCAGCTCGGCGACCTCGACCAGCTCGGCCCGGACCCTGCCGAGGCACAAGCCGCACACCGTGCCGCCGGCGGTCGGATTGCTGCACGAGGGAACGGTGCACGTGATCATGCACCCGAGCCTCGACAGCCGATGTCACCGGCACGGCGAGCAGCAGCTCGTCGACGGCCTCACGCCGTGGTCGCGTCCTGCACTTGGTCGTCGAGGTCGTCATCGGCGGGCAGAGCGTCGAGCAGCCGCCGGCGACTTCCGCCGCACTCGCGGCACGGCTCCGTGCGGTTGATGTCGAACGCGCAGCGGCACGGCGCGGCGAACCACTCGACGCCGTTCTCGTCGCGGTGCGGGGTCCGCTCGACCTCTTGGTGTGCCCGCGGCAGCGTGCACTCGACCCCGTCGTCGTGCGGGTGCGTCTCCCGGCAGTTCACCGGGTCGGCGAACTGCACCGCACCGCGTACGAGCGCGTGCCGGGCGCGCTGGTCGTAGTCCTCGCTCATGTCTTCCCCCTCGGCTTCTTCCCCTCGAACGACGTTACCGACCTCGCGTTCGCCGTGTCGCTGTTTGCCCTGCTCAACTCAGTGATAACCCTGATTATCACGGTGCTGATTGATCACCGATCATGCTGCAACGGCGACCAGGTCGAGGCGGTCGGCACCGGTCTCGACCTGGTCGGGCGCCGGCACACCGGGCAGCGGCAAGAGGTACTGACCGGCACCGGTCCACCTGCGGCCGGTGCGCATCGGCTCGGCGAGCACGATCGGCCGCACCCACGGGTCACCGGCACGGCGGCGCCGAAGTCGCTCCCGCTCGTAGGCGGTGTGCGCCTCGCGGCAGAGAGCACAGCGGCACCCGTGCTTGGCGTAGCGGCTGTTCGTGGCGTGCGGCGGCAACACCGCGGGCACCGGGTGCCCGTCCTGCTCGGCGAGCGGCGCCCGCTCGGCAGCGTCGAGCCCTCCCCAGATACCCCACGCTTCCCCGCCCGCGAGCGCCTCGGCGAGGCACTGCTCGCGCACCGGGCACGCGGCACACAGCGCCCGGCACTCGGCGACCTGCTCGGGCGCCGGGTCGATGAAGTCCAGATCAACCCGCCCGCGGCAACCGGCCCGCGAGCGCCACTCGGGTAGCCGGACCATCACGCGACCTCATCCAGCGGAGAACCGAGCGCGGCGAACAACCACGGCAGCGCGCCGGCGGCCACGAGCGTGAACCGAACCGGGACAACGCTCCGATCTCGGGAACAAAACCCCAATTCTGTAGCTGAGTTCGCCTTTCTGCGCCTGCTGCTGCTCATTGCGCCACCCCGCCGAGCGGCTCGCCGTAGCCGGCCGCACGCAGCAGCGGCACCAGGTCGCCGAGTTCCATTCGCACTGGTCGGGACACTGCGGGTGTGCGCGCGTCGGCGACCAGGGCGACGAGCTGCGCCGCGGGCAGCCACACCCACCAGCGCCCAACGTCGGCCTTGCCGCGCCGGCGGACGACGAGCAGGCCGAGGTCGGCCGGAACCGTGCCGGGTCCGCCGAGGCGCTGCTGCTCGGTCTCGGCGAGCCACGCCTCGACGGCCTCGCGCGCCTGGTCCTTGACCTGCCACACCAGCGCCGGCGTGCCGGTGATGTCGCCGGGGTCGGCGACCGTGCGCCCGCCGGAGGTGAAGCCGGTCCGCACGGCCCGCTCGGCACCGGGGAACCCGTGGTCACGCAACCAGCCGGCGACCTTGCGCTCGGCCTCGGCACCGCGGCGCCGGTTGGCCGCGCCGAGCCGGGAACGGTCGACGGCCGAGGGGTCCGCACCCCCGGTTCCTGACCCCCGATAAGTGGCTCTTACCAGCGGTGAGGCGGTGCGCCGAGCAGCCTCGCCCGCGTGCGCGCGACGGCGCCCGCGACCGGTCGCGACCGTCGGCTCGTCGGTGTTGCTCATGGTTTCCCCCAACGTGGTCATGACGTGGTGAGCGCGGCGTCGAGCCGGGCAGGGTGCGCGGGCGTCTTGGTGAGCGGCTTGCCGCCGGGGCCGGTGCATCGGGCGCCGGGTTGGGCGCGGCAGTACGGGCACGGCACGCGGAGGTAGGCGCGGCGGGCGTCGGCTTCGGCCTCGGCGTACTCGGGGTCGACTCCGCGGGTGATGGCGAGTGCGGCCGTCACGCGGGTGACTCCGTCGCGGATGGCGCGCAGTCCGGCGTCGTCGAGCTGACGCGCGGTGCGGCGGGCGCGCAGTTCGGCCTCGTGTCGCCGTTCGGCGGCCTCGCGTCGGATCGTGCGCCAGAACGCGACGATGTCGGCCGGCATGACGGTCTCGCTGCTGTGCCGGTAGTGCTCGCGGACCGCGGCGCCGGCGACGTCGGCCGGGACGTCGTCGAGGATGCCGGCCCACATGGTCAGCACGTCCGGGTCGGGTTGCGGAATCCGCGCGTCGACGGCCGAGGCGGCGCCGAGCAGGGCGGCGACCTCCCCGCGGTTCACCGGTAACCGCCTTCGACGGCGAGCTGCTCGACGGGTTCGGCCGAGGGTTCCTCGGCGAGCGCCAACCAGCCGCGGACCTTGTCGCCCCTTGCGCTGCGCGGTGTCGACGAGCGCGCGGCCGGGTGCTTGGCGAGCTGGGCGGCCTTGACCGCGTCGTCGTACAGGTGCGGCAGCAAGCCCGGTCGAGCGTCAACTCGGCGGTTCCACTCGTCGAGCGCGGCACGCAGCGGCACCAGGTCGCCACCGTCGCGCAGGATGCCGTCGGCGTGCTTGGCGAGCGCGCGAATGGTCGCCGGGCGGTAGGGGGCGCCGGTCTGCTCGCGCCAGGCGGACACCAGCCGGTAGGCGTCCGGACGTACCGCGGTCGCCGCGAGGTCGGCCGGGGTGGTGGTGCCTCGCGTGTGCGTGCGCGCGGTACGCGCGTGTGCCCGTGTGCGCGCACCCGCGGGCGCGAGGCTGCTTGGTTCCGTAGTTCGGTTCTGTAGTTCCGGTTCACCTTGGGCTGTCGCTGTGTCACCCGCGTGGGCTGTCGCCCTGACAGTCCGGGGGTGCCGCTGTGACACCGGGGGACTGTCGTTCTGACCACCGGGGGTGGGTGTCACCGTGTCCGGCCGCGGGTGGTTGTCGAGGGCGAGGCGGTACTCGTTCGAGGTGTCAGCGCCGGAGCCACGTTGCCGACGGGCGCGAGCGATCAGCCGGCGGTCGGCGAGCGAGTCGAGGGCACGGCGCACCGTGCGCTCGGATGCCTCGGTCTCGCGGGCGAGGGTGCGCACTGAGGTCGTCGCGCGGCCGTCACGGTTGGCGTGCTCGGCGAGCACGACGAGAACGAGTTTCGGCATGGGACCGCCGGCGGTCTGCTCGGCGGCCCAGCGCAGCGCGTGCACGCTCATCGAGGACCCGCCGCGGCGTACTGCTCGGCGAGCATGGACGCGTCGACGTCGAGCAGCTCGGCGACTTGGTCGAGGGTGTCGCCGTTGCGGCGCCGGATGCGCAGCACCTCGGCGACCTCGGGCGCGGGCAGCGCTCGGTACGGCCGGCGTCCGTTGAGCGCGGCCTCGACGGCGAGCGCATCGAGCCGTCGACCGGCGTCGCTGGTTTGTGTGTGGTCGGTGGTGCGAGTCGAGCCAGTGAACATGAAAACCCCAGGTGGAACGCAGCGGGCGCGGGCGTGCGTCACCGCGCCCGCCGCGAGGTGGCGACGGACTTCGTCGTATGTGGTGGGTTGGTGGGCTACGCGGCCGAGGCGCGCGTGTTGCCGATCCAGACCCGGTTACGGCTCGCGCGACGCGAGCGCCTACGGCTTCGGTACTCCCCGCACGGCACGATCAGCCGGCGCGCGGCCCACGTGCCGAGCACGGAAGGCAGCACGTTCGGCGAGTGCGCCTCGACGTCGTCGGGAATGCCCTTGCGGATGTCCTCCGCGGTGAACGGGCGCCCCTCGCGCACCAGTTCGGCGAGCACGGTCTCGGCGGCCTCGCGGTAGCGCCGGTGGACGGCGACCGCGGCGGCGAGGTTGGCCTCTTGCCCTGCGTTCCGGTCGGCGAAGGCTAGGGCGAGCTGGTCGACCACGGCGGCGCCTCCCTTCCCGTCGGCGCGGTGCGGATGTCGCGCGCCCACTCGACGAGATCGGCGAGCAGCGCCCGGTACGCGGCAGCCTCGACGGCCCGCTGCGCCGGAGTGCGCGCCTGCACCACAGCGCAGGTCGGGCACTCCGGGCAGCACGGCGCGCAGTCCACGGGATCGCAGCAGCCGCGGGTCGAGTGGGCGCCACAGCAGACGATCACCCGACCCGTCGACACGATCTCGGCGACGGTCACGAAGCCACCCCCCGAAGCGCGTTGCGGAGGGTGGACAGGGACCGCTCGGCGCGCTGTGCCCGTTGCTTCCACTCGTCGCGCTCGCTGGTCATCTCGTCGAGTTCGCTCGTGACGTCGTCGAAGTCGACCAGGCGGCGAAACACCTCGGCGAGCGATAGCTCACCGAACGGCGCGAGCACGCTCGTTCGCGCCGGCACGTTGTCGGTGCGGTGCTTGTTCAGGTGCGGCCGGATCGACCGGACGTTCGCCGAGGTGTAGTCGCAGTGCACGCACCCGTAGGTCGTGCTGCCATCCTCCAGCAGCAGGGTTCGCGTCTGCTGCCACAGCACCGGCGTACCGGCGCGGCTCCGCATGGGCGCCTCGGTGGGCTCGTCGGCGATGACTTCCAGCCCGTTGACGACGGTCGCAGTCATCGCTCACCACCCGCCGCGGCCTCGACGTCGGCAGGCTCGTCGGGCCATTCCTCGACGAGTTCGGCGTCGACGATGTCCTCGGCCGGCCTCGCCGGTGCGTCGGGCACCTGGTCGACCGGCGGCAACGACTCGACAGGCACCTCGGGCAGCCGCACGTACTCGGCCGAGGTCGGCACCCACTTCGCGAGTTGGTGAGCGGCCGACTTGAGCCACATCGACGCCGGGTTCCACTGCCACGGCGAGTACTGCGAGTCGGCCCCGTCCGCCTTGGATTTGATCAGGGCAATGTCGTCGCCGGACAAGACAACGACCTTGCTTGTCGCGCCGTCACGCATCACCGCGTAGGCGTAGGCGAGCACCAGGTCGCCGCGGGGCGAACGCCAGTCGACGCCGTGCACCGGCCGGTCGTGCTCGCCAGGGTTGTAGTCGAACCGGTCGTGCTCGCGCACAACCTCGACCTTCACCGACGACACCGCGCCGGCCCGGTACATGAGTTCGACCTCGCCCTGATACCCGGTGATGCCGAGCACCTCGGGGCGTCCCTTGACCTTGCGCGGTACGAGGTAGAACTGCTCCGTGCCAGGTTCCAAACCTTTGCGCGCGGCTTCAAGGAGAGCCTTCAACAGCGAGGCGGGGTTGCTCTTGGCGGCCTGCTCAAGCTGCTTGTTTCCGCGGATGGCGGACTGTGCCACCCGCAACCACGTGTCGGCCTTGATGTGGCTCGGCAGCACGGTTGCGAAGTCGGTGCGGTACTTGCGCACCAGGGCCGTCGGAGAGCTGTCGCGCTGCGCGACGGCGGTCGAAATGGTCTGGCCGGTCATGCTGCTGCGCTCACCTTCTGCGGCGTCGAACGGATAGGAGACGGGCGCAGGGAAGGGGGCGCGTCACCGCGGCCCGGCACCCGGATTGCGATGGACTCGCCGGCGACCACGGCGCGGCGCCCGGACCCGAGCGCGTCGAGCACCTCGGCCGTTGCCTGCTGCTTGGCTGCCTCCGCGGCCTTGTGCTCGGCCACGGCCCGCCGGTAGCGATCTGCGAGTGCCGGCTCGATCTCGACCTCGACGTCGTCGATATCCGGGTGCAGCTCGCGCACCACGCGGAAGGTCGCCCCGTGCTCGTCGATGTCGGGGCGCTCGTCGCGCTCGACGGTGTCGAGAAACTCGCGGCCGGCGGTGCGCAGCACCTCGGCCTCGGCGAGGTTCCAGTCGACGACGTACTCGCGGAAGTTCAACCCGGAGGTGAGAACGGCGACGTGCGCACGGCGCAGGCCGAGGGTGTCGAGCTGCCACAAGACCTGAGCGCGGTAGTGCACCGGTACCTCGTCGGTACCCGGCTCGCCCCACTCGGCGGTGTCCGTGGCCGTCTTGATCTCCAACAGCGCGCGGCCCGCGACCGCGGACAGCAGCCGGTCGGGCGTGGCCACCTGCCACGGCCGAAGCCGGCTCGCCCATGTGCCTGTGCGGCGCACCCGGTACTCGGGGTGCTCGGCCGCGAACCACTCGGCGATCACGGCCTCAAGAAGCCGGCCGCGCCGCATGGCATCGTTGTCAGGCTCCGGCGCCGCAAGACCCTTTTTCTTGTGCCACAACGAAAAACGGCTTTCCCACGGCGACAACCCCAGAACCGCGGCGATCTCCGAGCCCCCCAGCCCGGACGAACGCGCGGAAAGCCACTCAGCAGAGCCGGGCGCCCACGTCCCCAGTCGAACCGCGGCGCTGCTCATGCTGCAACCTCGTCGGCGACCTCGCCGACCTCGCCGACCTCGAACACCTCGTCGAACGACACGTCGAACGCGGTCAGGGTGGCTGCGATGAACGGGTTTCCCGGCAACTGCTCCCCGTCGAGCACGCGCCCGACGGTGGACTGCGAAACGCCGAGCTTCTTCGCGATGGCGTAGCGCGATCTGAGCCCAGCGCCGTTCGCGATCTTGTCGAGCACATCAACGCGGATGCGCACGCGTGGTGACATTGAGTACTCCCCCACAGAGTTTCGCGAGCGGAAGTTGACCACCCGCGAAACCGACACTACGTGCGCCTACAAGCGACTTACAACGGTTGCGTGCGCGGAAGTACCAGGTAGATCGTTCGATGGAGGGAGCGTCATCCGTTCGTACGGGGGATGCCAGTACTTCCGTCCTCGGAAGTAGGATGCGCAACATGAGTGACACGGCATGGTCGCGCTACGTCGACGACCAGCTCGCCCGGCTGGGATGGACTCCGGCCGAGCTATCGCGGAAATCCAGCGTGTCCGAGGGCCGCATTTCCTCTTGGCGCACAAAGGGAACCGCTCCCACGCTCGACAACGCGCGAGCGGTCGCGAAAGCCCTTCGGGTTGATCTTCTTCCCTTGCTTGCCGAGGCGGGACTGCTCACCAGGGAGGAGGTCGGTCGACCACTCTCCGCGTACACAGATCACGAAATCTGTAGCGAGATTGAACGACGATTCGTACATCTCCGACAAATAGTTCCCGATGATCAGGTGAGAGTTGCCACAAAGGACAGCGGTAACTCGTTGAGCCTGGTTGCCGATGAGCCAAGTGGGGAGATGTTGAGAGATCAACAAGACGAAGCCTGGACTAGCGACGCGGAGTTGCCCGACCCACCCGGACCGGAGACCGGCGCCTGACGTGTCGCATGGACGCGAAAGGGGCGGGCTTGCACTGGGGGCAAGGCTATGACCCTCTCGGACACGCCGAGTCGCTCGGCGCCGAGGTCTACCCATCGTGGAAGGTGGCCGGCTGGGGCGATTACCGCGCCGGCCGGATTCGGTATCACCCGCGACTCACGCAAGCCGAGGCGCGGTGCACGGTCGCGCACGAAGTCGTTCACCACGAACACCGCGACGACGTCCTCGGGTACTGCGGCGTGGGATGGCTCGACGGGCGGCTCGAACACCACGTGCACGCCGTCGCCGCTCGGCGCCTGGTCGTCGTCTCCGACCTCGCCGAGGCGGTGCGGTGGTCCGACCACCCGAACGAGATCGCCGAGCAGCTCGTCGTCGACACCCGCACGCTCTACGTGCGAGTGCTCGGCCTCTCCCTTGGCGACTACCGCGAGCTACAGGTGCGCGCCCGCGGCAGCGTCCGCCGGTCGCTCGACGACGTCCGCCGGTTCGCGGCGAAACGGCTCCCGACCTGCTGTTCGCCCCGTCGAATCAAGATCAAACCCAGTGCACACGACTAGGCGGGTTGCGCTCGCTGCTAAGGTGCGTTTGTCCAGCACAGGACCAGGCGTGCACAGCGCTAACCCCCTCTCAGCTTGAAAGCGAGCGTCGGGAAACCGACCGGGGGTTCAAATCCCTCCGCCTCCGCAGTTTGCGACGCAGCAACCGCGCTTACGCAGGAGTGAGACGGGTACCCCTAAGCATGTCTCCTGACGATGGTGGCGCGGGCTACACGACGTCGGACCGCTTTGACGCGGTCGCCGGTGCGCTGGAACGACTCCGCGGGCTCCACGACATCCATGAGCCGCTGCAAGCGGTGCTGCAACGGTTCGCGGAGTCCGCGCGCGACGCGATCGACGGCGCGGACGCGGTGAGCGTGACGACAGTGAATGGCGATGTGACGCGCACCGTGGCCGCCACCGATGAACGGGTGCTCCAGATCGATGAGGCCCAGTACGCGGCGGGCGACGGCCCGTGCCTCGAGGCCGCACGCACGAAGCAGCCGGTTCGCGCGCTGGTGCGGGAGGCTCGTGAACGGTGGCCGGACTTCGCCGCCGCCGCGGAACGCCTCGAGGTGCGCTCCTACCTGTCCGCGCCGCTCCTGATCGACGACGAAAATGACGGCGATTTGGTAGGCGCACTCGACGTCTACGGGTGCACGGACGGAGCCTTCGACCCGCTCGACACCGCCTTGTTGCGGATGCTCACCCTGGCCGCATCGGCAGCCATCAGCACCTGGCGTCAATTGCGCCAGGCCCGCGACGTGATCGATCAACTAGACGAGGCGTTGACATCCCGAGCGGAGATCGAGCAGGCCAAGGGCGCGCTGATGGCGCTAAACAAGATCTCGGCCGATGAGGCGTTCGAGCGGCTGGTCAAGCTGTCTCAAGACTCCAACGTCAAGCTGCGTGTCCTTAGCCGTCAGTTGCTGGTCTCCCTGCGAGCGGAGTGATCATCTGGCGTTCACGCGATAGACGTGGACAGCAGTTGACCATTTTAGCCCCCGGTCTCGTATGATCGGATGTGCGGTTCAGCCCAGTAGCCGCCGGTCCAGAGACGAGATGTCGCGGGCCGGTGCGCTGCCTTTTAGTCGGCCGGGCTGGTGAAGCACGGCTCAAAGTGCGCCGCCCCGCTGCGATGGGATGGAGGCGAGTGCCGTGACTAGTAGTTCTCACCACACCGGTGACCGGGACGAGGCTGCCGATGTGCTGTCCGGGTCGCAGCTGACAGTGGACGTGGAGCACAAGAACGATGCCGTGGTTGTGCGAGTCACTGGCGAGATTGACCTGTTGACCGCGCCACGTGTCGAGGAGACGATCATGCCCCTCATACGGCAGCAGCCGCCGGTTCTGGTGGTGGATCTGTCTGGCGTCACCTTCCTCGCGTCGGCTGGGCTGAAGCTGTTGGTCGCCGCGCAGCAGGCGTCACGAGAGGGCACGCGCATCCGGGTTGTGGCGGATGACCAGCACACGTTCCGGCCGATTGAGATGACCGGTCTCACCGAGAGTATCGCTGTCTACGGGACCGTGGCGGATGCGCTGAACGTGGAGTGATCCACGGTTTCGTCGGCATCGACGTCGTGATCTCGCTACCTTGGCGAAGCCGCGATGCATGATCGCGGCTTCGTGTGGGTAGAGGAGAGTCCCTGTGGAGGAGAAGGTCATCCACAATCCGTACGCCGCGGGCATCATGGCTATCTCGGCGGTGGCGGTTTTCGCTGGCACGGTAACCATCGCGACTGATGACTCGTGGTCTCCCGGTTTCACGGTCCAGGAATGGGTGGGTCTAGGCCTGATCGGTATCGGTGTCCATGCGGCGATCGTGTTGCTTGGTGTCTTGGCGGTGCGCTGGTGGCATAACCAGCGATGACACTGTGCGATCGTTTTCAAAGCCGTCGTTCTAAGCAACGGTACGAATGGGTTACGCCAGTCACGCATCGTTGCTGGTGCGGAAGTCGCAGTCGGTGTAGGCGAAAGAAATGAAAGTCTTACTCCAAACACCGTAACCTCCAGCGCTCTCAGGTCGACGTACCAGCGTGGTCAGTCATAGAGGCTGTCGGGGGGCCACGACGTTGAACCAGAGAGTTCTGGAGGGACGACTATGAAGGCCCCATTTGGTATGGGGAAGAGACGCTACGTGATGTTGGCGTGTCTTTCAGCGTTCGCGCTGACTGTGTCCGGTGCTGTCGCGTTTGCTGGCTCGTCCAATTCGAGCAACAGCGAAGCTGTGATCACCGGTCAGTTCAGCGACGAGTGTCGTGACTTCGAAGCGGATGTCGAGAAGCCAGACGGTAAGCCCAAGGACATCTCCTATGTCGAGCTCCACTATGCCGACGGGCGAGTGGTGAAGGACGAGGATGTCAACAGTCCGCACTACGAGATCGATGAAGGCCCCGGTGACGAGAAGACGCACGTCTTCGTCAAGTCAGGCACGACGACCGAGCGATTCGACTGTGACGGCAACGGCGGCGAAGATCCCGAGTGCTCCGACGGTGTCGACAACGACGGCGACAAGAAGACCGATTTCCCCGAGGACCCGGGCTGTGACTCGGCTGAGGACGACAGTGAGGCGCCGAACCCGGAGTGCTCGGACGGTGTCGATAACGATGGCGACAAAAAGGTCGACTCCGACGATCCGGAGTGCCACACCGATGGCGACCCGACCAACCCGGACTCGTATGACCCGCGTGATGACGACGAGTCCAACGGCGATCAGCCGGAGTGCTCGGACGGCGTGGATAACGACGGCGACAAGAAGACCGATTTCCCCGAGGACCCGGGCTGTGACTCGGCTGAGGACGACAGTGAGGCGCCGAACCCGGAGTGCTCGGACGGTGTCGACAACGATGGCGACAAAAAGGTCGATTCCGATGACCCGGAGTGCCACACCGATGGCGACCCGACCAACCCGGACTCGTATGACCCGCGTGATGACGACGAGTCCAACGGCGATCAGCCGGAGTGCTCGGACGGCGTGGATAACGACGGCGACAAGAAGATCGACTACCCGGACGACCCGGGCTGTGACTCGGCTGAGGACGACAGTGAGGCGCCGAACCCGGAGTGCTCGGACGGCGTGGACAACGATGGTGACGGCAAGGTCGACTCCGATGATCCGGAGTGCCACACCGATGGCGACCCGACCAACCCGGACTCGTATGACCCGCGTGACGACGACGAGTCCAACGGTGGCACCGGCGATGGTGCCTTCAGCTGCCGCGCGAGCGCACTGCGCATCGACGGTAGCCCGCTGGCTCCGGTCATCGGAGACCCGTTCGAGCCGTTCGTGGCCAACGACGCCAAGGATCCGTGTGTGGATGCGGATGGATCACTGATCAACACTGGTGACGACATCTCCGGGCCTCCCGGGACGCTCACGGTCAAGGTCCTCCACGCCACCACCGAGGACGACAACGGCGCCGATGCCGAGGCAGGCGCGGCCAACGTGATCGTCAAGGACGAAACGGGTGCTGAGGTGCTGCGGGTTGGCGTGGCGAATGCCAACGCGACCGGCCGGTGCGAAGGTGGTCAGCCGGTGCTCGACGGCGAGTCCGAGATCGTCGGCCTCAAGATCGGTGAGAACGAGACGACGATCCCGCAGGACGACCCGGCGACCCCGGAGGACGAGTCGTTCACCGAGATCCCGCTCGGTCCGCTCGGCACGGTGTTCCTCAACTGGGAGGACGACACCGGCGACGAGCTGACCAGACGTGCGGTGTTCTTCCAGGGCTCACCACTGGGTGACGTCATCGTCGGCGAAGCCATCGCCGACTTCAGTGACAACCCCTGCGCGTAATCACGCGTGATTCACCGGCGGGGCGGGTCCAGGGTGACCCGCCCCGCCGCTCGTGTGCACGGCGTTGTTAGTCGTCGCTGTCGAATAGTGGCCGGATGTCGCGGGCGGCCATGATCTCGTCGTTGCCGGTTCCTGCCGCCACCATGGGCCACACCAGCGATTCCTTGGCGACGACGAAGTCGATCACCACGGGCCGGTCGTTGATGTCGAGCGCTTTCTTGATCACGGCGTCGACGTCGGTCTTGTTGTCGCAGCGTAGCCCTGTGCATCCCATCGACTCCGCGAGCAGCACGATGTCGGGGATCCGTCGGACGTCCAGGTCGGTGTTGGAGTATCGACCCGCGTAGAACAGGTGCTGCCACTGCCGGACCATGCCGAGCGAGCCATTGTTGATCACGGCGACCTTGATTGGGACGTCTTCGATCGCGCAGGTCACCAGCTCCTGGTTGGTCATCTGGAATGAGCCGTCGCCGTCGATCGCCCAGACCAGGGTGTCCGGATGCGCCAGCTTGACGCCCAGCGCGGCGGGTACCGCGAACCCCATGGTGCCGAGGCCACCGGAGTTGATCCAGGTGCCGGGGTGTTCGAACCGCAGGAACTGTGCCGCCCACATCTGGTGCTGGCCGACACCGGCGATGTAGCGGGTGTCGGGGTGGGCGAGTTTCCCGATCCGCTCGATCACGTACTGCGGCGCGAGCCCGCCGTCCGCGGGCCAGGTGTAGCCGAGCGGGTACGTCTCGCGCCAGCCGTCGATGCGTCGCCACCATGCGGTGTAGTCGGCCGCGCCGGCGGAGCGCAGTTCCTGCCTGGTCGCGGCGGTCAGTTCCGCGATGATCTCCCGACAGTCACCGATCAACCCGACGTCGGCGGTCCGGTTCTTGGAGATCTCCGCCGGGTCGATGTCGGCATGAACCACGGTGGCGTCGGGCGCGAACGAGCTGAGCTTGCCGGTGACCCGGTCGTCGAACCGGGTGCCCAACGCGACCAGCAAGTCGGCGCGCTGCATCGCCGCGACCGCGGTGACCGTGCCGTGCATGCCGGGCATCCCGAGATGCTGCGGGTGCGAGTCGGGGAACACCCCGCGCGCCATCAACGTCGTGACCACCGGGATACCGGTCAACTCGGCCAACGTCTTGAGTTGCGTGGCCGCGCGCGCTTTGAGCACGCCACCGCCGACGTAGAGCACCGGTCGCCGTGCGGTGCGGATCAGCTGCGCGGCCTCCCGTAGCTGCCGGTCATGCAAGCGCCGCGCGGGCTTCGCTCGAGGCGATGTCGCCGTCGGCGTCACCGTCGCCTGTAAGACGTCCTTGGGGATGTCGACCAGCACGGGTCCCGGCCTGCCGTGTGATGCCTCGTAGAAGGCGTCCGCGATCACGCGAGGGATGTCGGCCGCGTTGGTGATCAGATAGGTCCGCTTGGTGATCGGCTTGGTGATCGCGCAGATGTCGGCTTCCTGGAACGCCTGCGTGCCCATCACCGCCTGTGCGACCTGCCCGGTGATCGCCACGATCGGCACCGAGTCCATACAGGCATCCGCCAGCGGTGTCACCAGGTTCGTCGCGCCAGGCCCCGAGGTCGCCATGCACACCCCGACCTTGCCACTGGTCTGCGCGTAGCCGGTCGCCGCGTGGCCGGCGCCCTGTTCATGGCGGACCAGCACATGGCGGATCGACGTCGAGTCCATGAGCGGGTCGTAAGCGGGAAGAATCGCGCCACCGGGAATCCCGAAGACGATCTCGACGCCCGCGTCCTCCAAGGCCTTGACGAGCAGGTGCGCCCCGCTGGACGTGGGGCGAGTGGGCACCTCGGTGACGGCTGACGACTCGGTTCGCGCGCGGCTGCCCACGGTTACGTCCTTCCGGTCGATCCGGTGTGGTGCCCATGCTCGGCGCACGCACCGACGGCACACAGAGGACGACTTCTGTTAGCGACGTGGCGGGGTCGCTCCGGCGATCAGCAGCGGCGCGTCGGTTATACGGTCGCCCGCAGCGAGTCGGTGAGCCGCTCGGTCGGGATGCGGCTGGCCGCCATGTAGTACAGCGTCGCGCCCGGCGCGAGCTCGACATCCCAGCTGGGATTGACTAGCAGGTCGTCGCCGGACTGCGCCGCGAGCAGCGTCGCGCCGTGTTGCTCGCCGAGTGCGCGCTGGCAGTCGCCCACCCGCACCGTGCCAACCGGCTCCGGCAGGGTCATGGAGTAGGTGTTCGCCCCGCCATGTGTCAGCAGTTCGGCATACACCTCGGTGATGCCAGGCGACTCCAGTTCCTCGGTCACCATGCGCGGGGTGTGCCACTGCACGCAGTGGATGTCTTCGTCGATGTAGCCGATCTGCGACGCCCGCGCCATGTCGCGCAGCGTGACGACGACGTGTGCACCCGACTGAATGCGATCCACCGTCAGCGCGACGGCCAGCGCCTCGTTGTCGTCACGGACGTCGACCAGCACGGTCGACGCTCGGTGCGCCCCAGCCCTGCGGAGCACGTCGACGTCGGTCAGCTCGCCGCGCACGAACGCGATGTCGCGGTCGGGAATGGGGTGGGTCGCGACGTCGTCCCAGGTACAGAGCACGAGTTCCTGGTCGCAGTCGGCCATCAGCTCGTCAGCGATACGTTCGGTGCGGCCCGGGGTGTAGCCGAGCAGCACGATGTGGCCGGTCGCGGTGACGGTGATCGCACCCTGCATGTGACGCCCCCTTGCGGTTTCGAGCACGGCTGCCAGCTTGGTGAAGACGGTGGTCAGCGTCGCGATGCCGCCGATGATGACGTACACCCCGACCAGGTGGCCGCCCGCCGTCTCGGGGAAGAAGTCGCCGTAGCCGACCGTCGACGCCGTGACGATGAACCACCACCAGTAGTTCGCCGGGTCGACCAGTGGATTGTCCGGTCCCTCCGCCCACGCCATGAGCGGCCACGCCGTCGCGAACACGAACACGGACACGATGGCGGGCGTGGCCCAGCTACGCAGGAAGACCATGCGCGCGAGAAGGCGCGAGATGAAGATCGGCACGCTGCTCCCTTCCTACCCGGTGACATCGTGTCCCAGGCCGCCGTCACCCGCGCGAGCGGTCCGTCTCCGACCCAGCCTGGCGCTGCTCCTCCGCCAGCCGCTCGCGGTAGTGTTCCGCGCGTAGGTGGTGCCCGGTGCGCTCGGCGGCTTCGGCCGTCGCGGCGAGCATCGTCGCCGGCAGCCTGGGCACAGCGGATGCTACGCCGTCGGCCTCGGCGAACACGGCGCTGGCCAGCTGAACGTCGGCGGCGAGCGCGAGCAGCACCAGTTCCTTCACGTACGTACGGCCCATCGCGTACTGCTCCCAATTCGGGACGTCGACAATCACCCGGCCGCACTGTCGCAGCGCCGCGAGCGCCGCCTCGTACTGTCCAGCCCTGCGCCGGAACTCGGCGAGGGTGCACCAGTTGACGGCGAGGTCGCGCGGCGTGCCCAGCAGCGACAAGTACTCCTCCTGGGTCTGCGCCGCCGCCGCGTAATCGCCAACGGCGCTCTGGTGGTAACGCAGCTGACTTAGCGTCGACTGGTCACGCGCGCGGCCATCGGCCCACCGCGCCAGGTAGTCGCGCGCGGCATCGACGTCACCGACAAGCCGGGCTCGCTCGACCCAGGTCATCGGGTCCTCCGCGTCCGGATCGGTGGGGAACTGCCTGCTCTTCCGCTCGAACCACGCTGCCAGCTCGTCCTCGGTCACGATCGGCTCGCCGCGCCGGTCGAGGACCTGCTTCAGCAGCGCGTCCTTGTCCTCGTGGTCGCTCGCGCGGACGTACTCGATCGTGGCAGCCACCCCGGCAGCGAGTAGGTGCTCGACGTCGTAGCCGGTGGTCGTGTCGAAGTTCGCGCGCTTGATCGCCCACTGCGTCCAGACGTCTTCGATCTCACCGTGCTCGGCGAGCAGGAACCCGGCTAGCCGCGCCTCGTCGCTGAGTCCGGCGAGCGGTGCCTTCCGCCGGCACACCGCTTCCTGCTCCGCGATGTGTCGCAGCAGGTCATGATCGTCGGCCCTGCGGTCGTACTGCAATGCCCACAGCACCTTCGCCCGCCGCGCCATCGCCGTGTCGTAGGCGTAACCGTCGGCACCGACAGCCTCGTCGTAACGCAGCTCCTGCCAGCCCGAACGGTTCTGCCGCAGCCGGGCGAGCTCGTCTCGCGCGCTTTCCATCACCCCCAGCAGTGTGCCAGGTTTCACGCGCTCGTCACTGGTCGATTTCGCTCATCAAACCGAGGCGTAGGCGAGGTTCGGCACCCGCTCGATCGCGAACCGCGACCGCAGGTAGAACCACCAGGTCACGGTGATGCAGACGCCGTAGAAGCAGATGAACACAGCCAGCGCCGGCACCAGCGATCCGCCGTTCGACAGTGCGAATCGAAACACTAGGTTCACCGCGACCCCGCCGATGGCGCCAACCGCACCCGTGAGCCCGACGACCGCGCCCGCCTGCCGCTTGGCCGCACTGACGTCGTCCCCACGTTCCCGCGCTCGTGCGGTGAAAATCGACGGGATCATCCGGTAGATGGCGCCGTTGCCGATTCCGGTGAGCACAAACAACGCGATGAACGAGCAGAAAAACACGCCGAAGTCGTGGTCGGTGACGCCGATGAGCGCGGTCGCCGCGCCGACCGCCATCCCGGCGAACGCGAGCAGTGCGATGCGTGCCCCACTGAAGCGGTCGGCGAGCCAGCCGCCGACCGGACGGCACAGCGCGCTGATCAGCGCACCGAGGAAAGCGAACCCGATGAAGTGGTCGTACTCGGCGAAGCTGGTGCCGATGAGCAGCGGGAACGCGAACGAGAACCCGATGAACGACCCGAACGCACCGACGTAGAGCAGCGACGCGATCCAGGTGTGCTTCGTACGCAACGCGGCCTTGTATGAAGAGCCGTCCGGCTTCGCGCTGGTCAGGCTGTCCATGTACCGCCACGCGCACGCCGAGGAGACGATGATCAACGGCATCCATAGCAGCGCCGCGTACGCCAGGTTGATGCCGGTGCCCAGCGTGATCACCAGCGGCACCACGAGTTGTGCGACCGCCGCGCCGATGTTGCCGCCCGCCGCGTTCAGGCCCAGCGCCAAGCCCTTCTCGCGGTCGGGGAAGAAGAACGACATGTTGGCCATCGACGACGAGAACGTCGCGCCGCCGAGCCCCATCGCTGCCGACGTCAGCAGGAAGAACCAGTACGGCGCGCCGCTGGTCACCGCGTAGGCCAGCATCGCGCACGGCACCAGCAGCACCGACGTCGCGATCGTCGTCCACGCCCTGCCACCGAAGACAGGCAACGCGAACGTGTACGGCACTCGCAGCAGCGCCCCGACCAGGTTCGGCACGATCACCAACAGGAACTTCTCGCTGGTCGTGAACGCGAACCCGACGTCGTTCAGACTCACGACGACCACGCTCATCAGCAGCCACACGTTGAACGCCAGGTGTTCCGCCACCACGCCGACGCCCAGGTTGCGCCAGGCGATGCGACGTCCGGTGCGCTGCCAGAACGCCGGGTTCTCCGGATCCCAGACGTCGATCCAGCCGCGTCGCTGACGTGGCCGCTGGTCGCCCGGTTGTTCGGCTGGCTCGGTGAGCACGGCCGTCATCGGCTACCTCCCGTTACGACTTCGTGCCGAGCGTCGTGCGGAGACGTGTCCGAGCCGATTCCGCCGCGTTTCAGCGGCGTAACCGAAACCTCTCCGCGCAGGTCAACGCGGTGGAACGCTGGTCAGGCGGCCAACGGGTCGCCGTGATTCGCCCCACGTTGTCGGTGCCATGCGGCACACTGTGGGCTGTGGCGTGGTGGGTGCTGCATGTTGATCTGGATCAGTTCCTCGCGGCGGTGGAGTTGCTGCGACGACCCGAGCTGCGTGGGAAACCGGTGATCGTCGGGGGAGAAGGCGATCCCACGCAGCGGGGAGTGGTGTCGACGGCCTCGTACGAGGCGCGGGAGTTCGGGGTGCGGTCGGGAATGCCGCTGCGTACCGCGGCCAAGCGCTGCCCTGACGCGGTGTTCCTCCCGGTGGACGCCGACGTCTACAACGCGGTGTCGGCGCGGGTCATGGACACCCTGCGGGAGTTCGGCGCGCCCGTGGAGGTGCTCGGCTGGGACGAGGCGTATCTCGGGGTGGAGACCGACGATCCCGAGGCGCTCGCCGGTGAGCTCCAGCGTGCCGTGCGGGCCGCGACCGAGCTGGACTGTTCGGTGGGCATCGGGGACAACCGGCTGCGCGCGAAGCTGGCCACCGACTTCGGCAAGCCCGCGGGTGTCTTCCGGCTCACTCGGGAGAACTGGTACGAGGTGATGGCGGACCGCCCGCCCGACGCGCTGCTCGGCGTCGGCGCCAAGACGACGAAGAAGCTGGCCGCGCTCGGGATCACGACGGTTCGCGAGCTGGCCGCCGCCGACCGGAACGCGCTCGCGGAGCGGTTCGGGCCGACGATGGGGCCGTGGATCTGGTATCTCGCGCAGGGCAGAGGTGAGACGGAGGTATCAGCGACCCCGTACGTCGCGCGCTCGCGCGGCAGGGAGACGACGTTCCAGCAGAACCTCACCACGTGGGACGACGTCGAACGCGAGATCGCCGTGCTCGCACGCCGGGCCGCTGACGACGTCGCCGAGGAGGGCAGGCCTGCGGCGCGGGTGGTGGTGAAGGTGCGGTTCGCGCCGTTCGAAACGGAGTCGCACGGCGTGACGCTGCCCGTGCCGACGTCCGACCCGGCGGACATCGAGCAGGCGGCACTGGACGTGCTCGGGCGGTTCGAACCGTCCCGTGCGGTGCGCCTGCTCGGTGTCCGTGCGGAGTTCGAGCGATAGCGGCTACATGCCTGGCAGTCTGCGCGGGGCCATCGCCGCCGCCGCACACAGCAGGTAACCGACCGCTGGGCCGAACGCTCCGATGCTCAGCTCGGTGAGGTCCGACGCGCTCGAGATGTCCGCGACCGCCGCGACGTGCACCGCGGCGGACACCAGCAAGATCGCGATCGCGACCCTGCGGAACATCGCGACCGCGGTCTTGAGCACGAAGATCACCACGACGAGCACGCCGATCGCGACCATGCCGATGGTGATGTTGAGTGGGGTGAGTTCGACGTCACCGCCGATGGTGTCACCCAGGTCGACGAACGAGCCGAGGCCGTACTTGAGGGCGAGGAATCCGGCGCCGATCAGTGCGAGCCCACCCCAGATGACCTTGAGCGCGACGGACTCCAGCACGGCGGCGAACGCGAGCAGGACACCGAGCACGACCAGCGGATAACTGAAGATCTCGACGTACGACTCGCCGAACCCGCTCGCGGCCAGGTCGACGTCGCCGGACCACAGGTCGACCAGCGACTGGCTCGTCGACGTGCCGTTGGTCATGGCCAGCCACGGCAGCACCGTGACGCTGAGCAGTTGGACGACCAGACCGAGCAGGGTGAGGATCAGCCCGAGGCCGGGCAGGCGGAACCCGCGTCCGGGCGACGGTGGCGGGGGTGGTGGGGGCTCCGCTTGCGGACGCTGTGGTGGGTATGCCGGTGGACCGTGTTGTTGGTACGGCTGTTCGTACGGCGGCTGCGGATGCCGATACCGCTCCGGCGGTTGCCGTTCCGGATTGATCGGTGGTTGCGACATGCGGGCACGGTACTCGCGAGTCGCACCTTTCGACACCGCGAGTTGTCCGCCGTGTCGCGAGTCCCGAGTTACGGAGGCGCGAGTCCCACGATCCGCCGCGGTGGGTTCCGCGCTCCGGGGCCGCGAGCTCCGACTTGGAGCGCCGTGACCCCTGCGACCGACGTTGTCGACCGTGCTGAACAGAGCACGGGAACGGGGGACACGGCGGTCAGTGTGCCACCGGGGCCAACAGCCGCAGGGCGGCTGGGCGGACGTGGACCGTCACAGGGAGGGTGCCGATCTCGTCGCCGTCGGCGCAGACCGGGACATCGGCGTCCGCGTCGATGGTCACCGACGTCCCCGCGACGAGTGTGACCTCCGGACGACGGATGTGCTCGCCCGTCTTCGCCTCCCGCATGAACTTCACCAGCTCACGCCGGGGGCCGTCGCCGACGGCCATCACGTCGAGCTTCCCGTCGTCCAGCACGGCGGACGGCACGATCCGCAGCCCGTGGCCGTACGCGCCCGAGTTCGCCACCACGACGGAGTACGCGCACACCGAGCGCGCGTCGCCGTCCGTGGTCACCGTGAACGTTGGCGAGCGCCACCGCAGTATCGCCCGCACCGGTGCCAGCCGATACGCCAGTAGCGCGGGCAACCACCGGGTGTCGTTGATGATCCGCGTGGACATCGAGTCGATGCCGACGTAGACGTTGCCCGGGACGACGACGCCGTCCGCGTCGAGGACGTCTATGGCGCGCGGCTCGCCGGACAGCAGCAGCCGCGCCAGTTCAGCGGCCGAGGATGGCAGTCCGAGCGCGCGCCCCAGGTCGTTGCCCCGGCCAGCAGGAACGATGCCGAGCACTCCGCCCGCGTCAACCACGCCGCCGGCGGCGTCGCGGACAAGCCCGTCGCCGCCGACGGCGACGACGACGTCCCCGGCTCGCGCGGTCTCCGCGGCGGTTGACCGAGCGTGCGCGGCGTCAGTCGTCTCGACCACCCGCACCGGGGCGCCAGCTGTGGACAGCGTCTCCGCGATCGGTTCCCACACACGAGCGGCGTGCCCACCACCGGAGATCGGGTTGATCAGTGCGGTGAAGGACCGCATCAGGACGCCGCCGGGATCAGCACGCCGGGGTTGAGAATGCCCGCCGGATCGAGCGTACGTTTGACCTCCCGCAACACGTCGGACGCCAGTGCCCCGATCTCCTCGCCGTACGTCTCGCGGTGGTCGGTGCCGACGCCGTGGTGGTGGCTGATCGCCGCGCCGCACTCGCGAATCGCTCGGTTCGCGGCTTCCTTCGCCTTCGTCCACTCGCCGAGCGGGTCCGCTGTCTGCGCGCACACCACGGTGAAGTACAGCGACGCGCCGGTCTCATAGACGTGCGAGATGTGGCAGAGCACCAGCCCCTGCACGCCCTGCTCACCGAGCGCGCCGGTGATCGCGGACGTGACGGCCTCCTTCAGCGTGTCCAGATTGGACCAGAAGGTCACCGTCTCAAGTGTCTCCACCAGCACGCCCGCGTCCAGCAGTGGATCCCGCAGGTACGGCGCGCGATACCGTCCGGTACGCCACTTCTCGCCCGGTTCTGTGCCGAGCGCCGTGCCGCCGGACGCCGTCAGGGCAGCGGATGCCGCCGCGCGTCGCGCCGTCACGTCCGCAGCGGTGCCCTCGTACCCCACGATCGCGAGGCAGCCGCCTGGTCCGCCGGACAACGCCGAGCCGGGGTCGGCCAGATTGACCGCCGTCTCCGCCTCGTCAGAGAGCCGGATGACTGTCGGGAGTGGACCGTCCTGTGCCAGTGCGCGCAGCGCCCCCGCGCCCTCGCTGAACGACTCGAACCGCCAGCCCTCGTACACCCGCTGCTCCGGTAGCGGCCGGATCCGCACGGTGACCGACGTGATCACGCCGAGCGTGCCCTCCGATCCGAGTACGAGCTGCCGCAGGTCGGGGCCCGCCGCCGACATCGGCGCGCTGCCCAACGACACCGTGCCGCGCGGGGTCGCCAACTCCAGCCCGACGACCATCTCGTCGAACCGCCCGAACCCGGCCGACGCCTGCCCCGCCGAGCGTGCTGCCGCGTACCCGCCGATGCTCGCCCCCTCGTACGACTGCGGGAAGTGTCCCAGCGTGAAACCGTGCTCGTGCAGCAGTCGCTCCGCTTCCGGGCCGCGCGCGCCGGACTGCAACGTCGCCGTGCGCGACACCGGGTCGACGTCGACCAGTCGGTTGAGCCGCCCCATGTCCAGTGCGATCACTCCGGCGAACCAGTCTCGCGCCGGGGCGAGGCCGCCGACGACGGACGTCCCGCCGCTGTACGGCACGACCGCGACGCGCAGCCGCGAGCAAACCTCCAGCACGGCGAGGACTTCGTCGTGCGAGCCGGGGTAGACGACGGCGTCCGGCGCGTCGCTGGCGTCGCCCGCGCGGATCTTCAACAGATCGGATGTGGACCAGCCACGCGTGTGGGCGATGCGCGCGGCATGCTCGGACGTCACGTGCTCCGCGCCGACGATCGACTCCAACTCCGCTTGTGCCTGTTCGCCGAGCGCGACCTGCGCCAGTGGAATCTCGTCCACCTTCACCGGCCCGTGCTCGGGAGTGGTGACGCCGAGCGCCTGCAACGCGCCCGCCGCGGCGTCGGGTAGTTCGGCTGGCGCGGATGGGTTGCCCCAGCGGTACGGGTGGAAGTCGACGACGGGAATGTCGGATTCGGTCATGGTCGCCTCTTCGGACGGGACGGCATTTGCTGATACACTTTGACACATGATGTCGCAGCATCGCAACACGGATGACACCGAGGTGGGTACCGCTGAGCGTCGCGCGCCCAACCTCATCGACGAGCAGCACATCCTCGACGCCGCGTACGAGCTGCTGCTCGCCGTCGGGATGCGTCGCATGACGATGGCCGACATCGCCCGTGCGGCTGACGTTTCCCGTGCCACGCTGTACCGCCGCTGGCACAACGTGCGCGAGATCGTCGCCACCCTGATGACCCGCGAGTGGACGACGCTGGCCAACGCGGAACTGGACGTCACATCGGGCACCGCCCGCGAACGTCTCGTCGGCGGCGTCGTCCGGCTCGTGCGTGCGAGCAGGGACAATCGGATGCTGCGCAAGATCATCGAGGTCGATCCCGAGTTCCTACTGCCGTACCTGCTGCATCGGCGCGGCACCAACACCACTCGCCAGCTCGAACTCATCGAGCACGGCATCCGCCAGGGCATCGCCGACGGCTCCATCCGTGACGGCGACGTCGCCGTACGCGCCGAGTCGGTGCTGCTCACCGCGTGGTCGTTCGCGCTGACCGGACCGGCGCTCGCCGCCTCCCCGCTCGATGTCCTTGATGACCAACTGCACGACCTGCTGGAGAGGTACCTGGCCCCATGAGCACCCCGAACGCGTCGCTGAACGCCGATCGCCGCGCTCGCGAGCTGGCCGAACTGGGTCACGGACTCGTCGACGTTCTCGTCATCGGCGGCGGCGTAACCGGTGCTGGGATCGCGCTGGACGCCGCGTCTCGCGGGCTGTCCGTCGTGCTCGCTGAGAAGCACGACCTCGCGTTCGGCACCAGCCGCTGGAGCTCCAAGCTGGTCCACGGCGGTCTGCGTTACCTCGCGTCCGGCGGGTTCGGCATCGCGCACGAGAGCGCCGTCGAGCGCGGCGTGCTGATGGAACGCACCGCGCCACACCTGGTGCACGCCATGCCGCAGCTCGTTCCGTTGCTGCCCAGCATGAGTGCCGCCGATGCCGCCATGGTGCGGGCGGGGTTCCTCGCGGGTGACATGCTGCGTGTCGCCGCTAGGACCTCCCGGCACACCCTGCCGCGCTCCCGTCGTGTCACCAGCGCCGAGGTGCGCCGCCTCGCGCCTACCATCACCGGAAGCGAGCGCGGCGGTTACGTCTTCTGGGACGGTCAGCTCACCGACGACGCCCGTCTCGTCGTCGCCATCGCTCGCACGGCCGCCGCGCACGGCGCGCGGATCCTCACCCGCTGCGCCGCCGAACAGGTCACCGGAGCAGGCGCGGTGCTGCGGGACACCCTCACTGGCGACACCCACTCGGTCGACGCCAGCCTGGTGATCAACGCGGCGGGCGTCTGGGCGGGGAAGGTCGCCGAGGGCATCTCGTTGCGGCCAAGCAGAGGCACCCACCTCGTGTTCTCGCAACGCAGCTTCGGTGGGCTGAGCGCGGGGCTGACCGTGCCCGTCCCCGGCGAGCGCAACCGGTTCGTGTTCGCGCTGCCGGCGCCCGGCGACCGCGTCTACGTCGGCCTCACCGACGAGGAAGCACCCGACGACATACCCGACGTCCCCACGGCGTCGGACGCGGAGATCGACTTCCTGCTCGCCACCATCAGCCGCGCCTTCACGACCCCGCTGACCAGGGACGACCTGCTCGGCACCTACTCCGGACTGCGTCCATTGCTGGATGCCGGAGGCGGTCGCACCGCTGACGTCTCCCGCGAGCACGCGGTCATCACCGCGCCGGACGGCCTGGTCACCGTCGTCGGCGGCAAGCTGACGACGTACCGCCGCATGGCGCAGGACGCCCTGGATGTCGGTCTCGCCGCGCGCGGGATGGCGGCGGGGGAGTGCGTCACCCGGCGGTTGCCGCTGGTCGGCGCGGCCTCGCGGCAGGCGCTCGCGTCGGTGGCCGCGCCGCGCAGGCTGGTTCGTCGCTACGGCACCGAGGCGCTGAGGGTGCTCGCCGAGGGTGACCCCGAGCCGATCGCGGACGGTATCGACGTCACCGGAGCCGAGCTGCGGTTCGCCGTGCGGCACGAGGGCGCCCTCGACGTCGATGACCTGCTGGATCGCCGGACGCGCGTCGGGCTCGCCGCCACCGACCGGGATATCGCGATGCCCGCGGCCAAGAAGGCACTCGCGGCGGAGTGATGTGCGCGACCCCTGGGCAGGGATACCCCTACCCGGTATGATGGTGGGTGCTACGACGAGCACACCCAGGGGAGCATCAATGCGCGGATACACCCACGACAAGGACCGCTACCTCAAGCGTATGCGCCGGATCGAGGGTCAGGTGCGGGGTATCGCGCGCATGATCGAAGAGGACGAGTACTGCATCGACGTGCTCACCCAGGTCTCCGCCGTCACCAAGGCATTGCAGGCGGTGTCATTGGGCTTGCTCGACGAGCATCTCCAGCACTGCGTCGCCGAGGCGCTCGCCGACGGCGGGGAAGACGCGGAGGCGAAGGTGAAGGAGGCAAGCGAGGCCATCGCGCGCCTCGTCCGCTCCTGACGCCCAGCGCACACCACCCGCGCCGTGTCGCGATTGATATGTGCCGCAGGGCGCATCGCCTGGCTCCGGAATGCCCGGTTCGGCTAGTTTCGTCGGGAAGCACCATTCGTAGCGACAGGGGGCACCGGTGCGCGACACGGCTGATCGTGCGCGGTATCAGACCGTGCCGCAACAGCCAGACGACGCCCGGTCCTTGCTCGCCGCGCTGCTCGCCCTGCCAGGCCGTGGCCTGCGCTCGGTGATCCGCTCGGCGGCGATGACACCGGGCAGGCTGACCGTCATCGCGGTTGGTCTCATCGTGCTGACCGCGCTTGCCGCGCTCACCGCGTCGTTCGCCGTGCGCGATCGCAGCGACACTCTCACCGACCTCACCGAACGCCGAGAACCGCTCGCCGCGGCTGCGCAGCAGGTTTACCGCGCGCTGTCGGACGCTGACGCGACCGCGGCAAGCGCGTTCCTCGCCACCGGCGAGGAACCGGAGGAACTGCGCCAACGCTACGAGAACGACATCGCGATGGCCGGATCCTCGCTGAGCAAGGCGGCGTCCGACCCCGCTGCGACGCCACGCATGACCGCGCAGATCGATGTCATCAGCCAACAGCTACCGGTCTATACCGGGCTGGTCGAGACCGCCCGCACCAACAATCGCCAGGGCTTTCCTGTTGGCGCGTCCTACTTACGGGAAGCGTCCGCGTTGATGCGTACGGTGATCTTGCCCGCTGCCGAGGCGCTGTACCGGATCGACACCGAACGCGTGGCCGAGCAGCAGGATGACGCGGGCGGCTTCCCAGTGGTCGCGATGCTGTTCGTGATCGCGCTGCTCGCCGCGCTGATCGCCACCCAGCTCCATCTGAAGCGCCTGACCAACCGTGTGCTCAACGTCGGCTTGGTCATGGCCACGCTCGCCATCGGTGTTGGGGTGCTGTGGAGCGTCGCGGCTCTGACGGTGCAGAGCGTGTACATCGGCAACGGCAAGGACGACGGAACCGAGCAGGTCGATCTGCTGGTCCAGGCGCGGATCGCGGCGCTGAAATCGCGCGCGGATGAGACATTGACCCTGGTCGCGAGGGGTGACGGCGGTGCGTACGAGGAGGAGTTCGTCCGGCTGTCCGGACGGATGGCAGGAGACGACGGCGGCGGTGGCTGGCTCGCTGACGTCGCCGCCGACGCCACGGACGGCACACCGCTCGCCAGTGAGGTCGCGCTCGCGCAGGAGAGCGCCGAGAAGTGGCTGCGCGCGCACGCGAAGGTGCGCGAACTGGACAACGCGGGGGACTACGCCGAGGCAGTCCAGCTCGCCATCGACGTCGGCAAGCCGGACGGCGCCGCGGTCGCCTTCGTCGCGCTGGACGACCACCTTCGCGCGGCGATCGAGGAGGCAAGGCAGGCGTTTCACGACGACACCACCGCGGCGTCCCAAGTGCTGACCTTGCTCGCCCCTGGCTGGATCGTGCTCGGGATCATCGCGGCGCTCGGCATCGGCGCCGGGATCAGGGAACGGCTGAGGGAGTACCAATGACCGGGCATGTCAGCGGTCGGCTCGCGGCCGTGCTCGCTGTCGGGCTCGTGGGTGTGCTGCTGCTCGCGGGCTGCGGCTCCCCGGGTGAGCCGCCCAATCTCGCGCCGCAGGTCACGGCGCAACGTCCGATGCCGGCCAACGCCGAGGTGAACCCGGAAATCGAGAGCATCGGTGCCGTCAGCGACGACTGCGGCAACCCGACCGCGAGCCTGCGCCCCAAGGGGCTCGCCACCCCGCGCGGCTCCACCATGGCCAAGATCAAGAAGCGCGGCATCTTGCGGGTCGGCGTCGACCAGAACACCTTCCTGTTCGGCTTCCGCAACCCGACGACGGGCGACCTCGAAGGCTTCGACATCGCTCTCGCCCGCGAGATCGCCAAGGCCCTGTTCGGCGATCCCAATCGGGTACGGTTCAAGGCGATCACGTCGCAGCAGCGCATCGACGTCCTGCGTAACGGCACGGTGGACATCGTCGTTCGCACCATGACGATCAACTGCGAGCGCAGGGAGCTGATCGAGTTCTCGAGCGTGTATTTCGTCGCTGGCCAGCGCGTGCTCGTCACGAAGCGTTCCGGCTACACCGGGCTCGCCGACCTCGCGGGCAAGAAGGTCTGCGCGACGACGGGGTCGACGTCGCTGAGCAACATCGCCGCGGCCCCATCGCGGCCGGTACCGGTCGCCGTTGACAACTGGTCGGACTGCCTTGTGCTGCTCCAACAGGGCCAGGTCGAGGCGGTGTCGACGGACGACACGATCCTGGCAGGCATGGCGCAGCAGGACCCGACGACTCACGTCGTCGGCCCGAAGTTCACCAGTGAACCGTACGGTGTCGGCATCCCGAAGGAGAACACGGACATGGTCCGCTACGTCAACGCCGTACTGCGGAAGTTCCGTGAGAACACGTGGCAGGCTGTGTACGACAGGTGGATCGAGCCTGCGCTTGGTCCGGGGTCGCCGCCGAAGCCGACGTACAAGTAGGTGCAGGAGATGACGAGCGCAGACCGTCCTGACGAGGTTAATGGCGACGCTGAACCCGAGCCCGGCGCGGCGACTCCGGATGTCACCAGCGCGTGGACGCCGCCGGAGGAGCTCGAGGAAGTGCCCGACGACCGGATCGCTGAGATGACCAGCGTGCTGCGGCAGGAGACACCGGAGACCAAGGTCGTCCAACCGCCCGAACCCGCGGCGTCTTCCGAGCCTGCTTCTGGCTCGCGCCCGGGCACCGGGTCTGACTCGGTGTCCGGGTCCGGCTGGGGCTCGGCGTCCGGCTCCATCACCGGGCGCAGGACGTCGTCGCGGAGCAGGTCGAGCCATCGAGGCGGACTCGGTGCGGGCATCGTCGACGTGCCGCCGGTGCCGTACCGCGACCCGCAGTCCGCCGTGATGCGCCATCCCGTCGTCGCGGAGAACAAGCGGTTTTGCGGCAACTGCGGCGCGAAGGTCGGCAGGACGAGCGACGGCGAGCCCGGCCCGACAGAGGGCACCTGCGAGCAGTGCGGCACCGCGTTCTCCTTTACCCCGCGCCTCTCACCAGGCGAGACCATCGGCGGGCAGTACGAGGTGCTCGGCGCGCTCGCCTACGGCGGGCTCGGCTGGATCTACCTGGCCCAGGACCATGCCGTCGCCGACCGCTGGGTGGTGCTCAAGGGCCTCATCGACACCGGCGACGAGACCGCCATCGCCGCCGCGGTCAACGAGACCAACTTCCTCGCCGAGGTCGAGCACCCCAACATCGTCAAGATCTACAACTTCGTCGAGCACCCCGACCCGAAGACCGGCACCACCGTCGGCTACATCGTGATGGAGTACGTCGGCGGGCAGTCGCTGCGGCAGCTCGCCCTCGCCCATCACAGGGCGACGGGGAAGCCAGAGGGGCTGCCGATCGGGCAGGTGCTCGCCTACGGGCTGGAGATCCTGCCCGCGCTGGGATACCTGCACAGCAAGGGCCTGCTGTACTGCGACCTCAAGCCGGACAACGTCATCCAGACCAACGAGCACCTCAAGCTCATCGACATGGGCGCTGTCCGGCGAATGGACGACTACACCAGCCCGATGTTCTTCACGTCCGGTTACAGCGCCCCCGAGCTGGCCACCGAAGGGCCGAGCGTGCAGTCGGACCTGTTCACCGTCGGCCGCACGCTCGCGGTGCTGTCCTTCGAGTTCGCCGGGTACTCGACCAGATACAAGACGACGCTGCCGCCGCAAGAGGACGTCCCGCTGTTCTCACTGTTCAGGTCGTACTACCGGCTGTTGAAGCGGGCGACGCACTCCGACCCTGGACGCCGGTTCGCCTCCGCCGCCGAGATGGCCGACCAGCTGACCGGTGTGCTGCGGGAGACGATGGCGCTGGGCACCGGGACGCCGCAGCCGGGCGAGTCGACGATGTTCGGCTCCGAGAATCGCACGTTCGGTGTTGAGGCCGTCGTCGCGGACGGCGACGATGGAGTGCCGGTACCCGACCCCCTTGAGGTGATCGCGTCACTGCCGGTGCCGCTGGTCGACACCCACGACCCCGCCGCGTCGCTGCTGGCGTCCATGACGGCGACGGAGCCGCGCGGCGTGATCGAGGCGCTGGCCCGTGCGCCGCATGACTCGATCGAGGTGCGGCTGCGGGTGGTTCGTGCGCGAGTGGAGCTTGGCGAGCTGGCCGAAGCCAACCGGCAGTTGCAGGCCGCGCAGTACATCGCGGTCAAGGGCGGGTACCCGCACGACTGGCGGTTGGACTGGTATCGCGCGTTGATCGAACTGGCGGGCGGACGGCACAAGCTGGCGCACGCCGCGTTCGACGCCGTCTACGACGATCTGCCCGGCGAGCTCGCGCCCAAGCTCGGGCTCGCGGTGACGTCTGAGGCGATGGGCGACTACTTGGCCGCCGCCCGCTACTACGAGATGGTCTGGCGCACCGACCGAACCTACGTCAGCGCCGCGTTCGGACTGGCGCGCGTGTACTTGGCGCAGGGCGCGCGGGACGGCGCGGTGCAGGTGCTGGAATCGATCCCGCTGTCGTCGACACATCACACCGCCGCCCAGGTCGCCGCGATCAAGACGAAGACGCGGATCGGCACGACGTCCGCGCGGGGCGGCATCGCGGTGGCGGAGCACGACCTGATCGACGCCTCTGAACGGCTGGAACGGCTCACCCTGGACGCCGAACGCAGGGCGCTGCTCGCCGCCGAGGTACTCGAGGCGGCCTACGGCTGGGTGCGGCACTCCGGCGGAAACCGCGCCGGCGGCGCGCGGGTGCTTGGCTGCCAGCTCACCGAACGCGAGGTCCGATTTGGACTGGAGCGGTGCTACCGCGCCCTCGCCCGGCTCTCGACCAGCACGGAACAGCGCATCGCCTTGGTGGACAAGGCCAACGCCATCCGGCCGAAGACGCTGACGTAGGCCTGCGCCTACTGCGCCCGCAGCTCCACGATCGTGATGTCCGGTGGTGCGCCGACACGTACCGGCGGGCCCCAGAATCCCGCGCCGCGCGTGACGTACATCTTCGTTCCGCCGCGCTGGTACATGCCCGCGACGGCGCCCTGCTGCAGCGTGACCAGCAACTCGAACGGCGTGAGCTGCCCGCCGTGGGTGTGCCCGGCCAGCATCAGGTCGACGTCGTGGGCGACGGCGTCCTCGAGGTCGACCGGCTGGTGCGCGAGCAGCACCACCGCCCGCTCCGGATCGCGCCCGGCGAGCGCAGCACTGACGTCGCCGGGGTCCTGGAATTGGTACGCGGTGGCGTCGTTGATTCCGGCGAGGTCGAACGTGCCACCGTTGTGGGTGATCTCGGTGCGGTCGTTGCGGAGCACCGTGATCCCGAGGTCGGGCAGGAAGTCCACCCAGTCCTGATAGCCCGAGTAATACTCGTGGTTGCCGGTGACGAAGAACGTCCCGTGCGTGCTTCGCAGCCCGGCAAGCGGCGCGGCGGCGTCCGCGAGGTCATCGACGCTGCCGTCCACGAGATCGCCAGCGATGCCGACCGCGTCAACGTCCTCAGCGTTGATCATGTCGACGATCCGCTGGGTGAATGACCGGCCGAGGATCGGCCCGAGATGGATGTCGCTGATGAGTGCGATCCGGCAGCCGGCGACTCGCGGGTCGAGCTTGCGCAGGGCGATCGGTACCCGCGTCACGCTGGGCGGCCCGAGCGCGACGGTCGTGCCATACCCGACAAGACCAGCCGCCGTGAGCCCCGCGATCGCGGCGCTGCCCCGCGCGAGCACCCGACGTCGATCCAGCGTGGGCGCGGTGGCGGCGCCGGGGCCGGTGGCGATCGGCTCGACGTCAGTTGGCGGCGTCGAGCGGCCGGGGGCCCGCGAGCCCGACGTCGAGCCATCGGACGGCCCGCCCCGCGCCCACCGGCGCAACGCGAACCGTGGCACCTCGAGTACCAACAATGCCAGCAGCAGGTAGAAGAACAGCGCTAGCCAGAGATACCCCGGCCAGGCTAACCACTGCCCGATGTCCGGGTCGATCCGCGTGGCGAACATGAGGGCCGCGAGCATCAACACGACCATCGTCACGAGCGTGAGCGTCGCGATCCGACGTCCGGTGCCGCGCGGCATGGTGTCGTGGATCAGCCGCCGCCACAGGTAGACGTGCACTAGGGGCAGCAGCACGAGTACAACGATGACGAAGAAGAGCAACGCCGCTGCCTTCCGTTTGACCTACGGGTTGATGTCCCAGCGCTGCGGCTGGGCGGCCTTCTTGGCGCTGTCGCGCAGTTTGTCCAGCGCATCCTCATCGCCGTGCGCGGTGAAGTGCTCCATACCGACGATCACGAACAGCGCCCGTGCCTGGACGGCGACAGGCCCGTCCTCCGCGTTCAGGTGACCGGTGGCGCTGGCGTAGACCTTGCGCCCGCTCACGCCGTCGACGTGCGCGTGGATATACAACGTGGAGCCGACCGGGACCGGTTTCCGGAAGTCGGTCTCGAGCTTGCCGGTCACCGCGGGCTTGCGCAGCAATTGACCGACCGCGGTGCCGAGCGCCTCGTCGAACGCGCAGGCTAGTAACCCACCGTGGGCGAGTCCCGGCGCACCCTGGTGCTCACTGGTGACGTCGAACGTCGACTTGATGATGTACGACTCGGCGACCTCGGTACTCATCCGCAGTCCGCCAGGCTGCTCGTCACCGCAACCGAAACACTCGGTGTAGTGCGGCTGGAGCTTGGTGCCAGGGGTGGGCGCCTTCTCGTGGATCGCGGGCGGATCTGTGTCGATCGGCGGCCATGGTTGCGCGGTGTAACTCACCACTCCACGCTAGCTTGCGGTCGGTGTGAACGGTATTCCGGTTCAGTCGGGTGTGATGCGGAACCTGACGTCCACGTCGGTCGCGCCGTAGTGGCCCTCTGACATGCGCACCGCGTACAGGTTCGCCAGTAGCCGCACCTCCGTGCCCGCTTTCCATCGTTGCTTTGGCCGCCAGGTGATCATGGTGGCGTCCTCGTTCCAGGACCACCCGCCCTTGGTGCGCGGGTTGGCATCGATCGTGAGCGCGCGCTCGACCGCGGCCTTGTCCTCGATGGGTGTGCTGAACCGCAGCATGATCGGGGCTGTGCGGGGGTAAACCCCGCCGTCGACGACGTTTGGCTGAATGGCGACGACGGTGTCTGGCGCGAGTGTCCGGAACGAACCTTCTATGGGGAAGCGCTCGCCCTCGGCGTCGAATGCCGTTCCGGACCACTTATAGCGCTTGTCGAAGCCCAGCGGTTCGGTCGCGGTCCAGCGCCGTTGGTCGTCGGACAGTTCACCCTTGACCTTGATGCCCTCATCGTTGGTGAGGGACACCGACAGCAGGGTGCCGTCCGTCACCGTGATGCGTATAGGCTGAACGGGTGAAACTCCGGAAGCATTGAATTCGGGTTCCGGGACGATGCGGAATCCCTCGGTGGGCGTGGGCGTGGTGTTCGACCCGGCGGGAACGATCTCGGACGCGCACCCGCTCGCCAGCAGAGCGGCCGGTACGAACAGCGCGATGACCAGGGAATTGAGCGACGAAACCGCTCGTAACGGGGTGGTTCTGTTAGGCCGCCGCACGCGCTGTCCCGTCCTTACCGTGGCTCGTGGAATACGCCCATCAAGACGTGCTGGTTCACCCTAATGGGAGCACAGTGGTAAGTGGCAAGAGTCTGTGCGTGGCGACGCGTGATCGCGCGTTTTCCCAAGGGTGTTCCGAAGGCGCGGGTTCCGGGTAGGCTAGCGCGCAGGCCGTCGTTTTGCGTGGTCGTGGCTTCACGCTCGCGGAACTTCTGACGCGAGCTGGAGCGTATGCGCAGCTCGTCTCGTTGGAACCGCCCGGGACGGTCGCGGGTGCCCCACGGGGCACTCGAAGCGGATTCTGTAACGAGGAGAAAAACGGTGGCGCAAGGCACTGTGAAGTGGTTCAACGCCGAGAAGGGCTTCGGCTTTATCGCGCAGGATGGCGGCGAAGGCGACGTCTTCGTGCACTACTCAGAGATCGAGGGTCGCGGCTTCCGCACCCTGGAAGAAAACCAGCGAGTGGAGTTCGAGGTCGGCCAGGGCCAGAAGGGGCCGCAGGCCCAGAAGGTTCGCACGATCTGATCTGGCGCGAACTGAGCTGACAAGGTCCCCGGTGGCATAGCCGCCGGGGACCTTGTTATGAGCGAGGGGCTAGCGGTAGCGGTATGGCTGACGACGTTGCGCGGCCGCGTCGGCTTCCCAGGACAGCCGTTCGAGAACCCACTCTTGGGCAAGCGCTTGGGGTGAGGTCCGGCGGGCCTGGGCGATCTGTTTGAGTTCGTCGATCGCGATGAGGTTCAGCCGTAGCTGCAACACCTGCGCGTCGCCGAACCGCCTGCCGGTGTCGGTCGTTTCGGGTCCCGTCTCCGGCGCCAGTGCCGCGAGGTAGCTCTCCAGCTCCGTGTCCGGGGCGCTCTCGTCCGCGTGCTGGGTCGCTGGCGTGTCGGGCTGTTTTGAGTTACGTGAGTTGAATCGGAAGGCCACGCGGCAACGATAACGACAAGGTCTCAACCCCTCCACGGTGGTGGCGCGGAAACATGCCAATGCATGGAGAGGCCCCCGCGCCAGGGGGAGGAACGCGGGGGCCGGAGGGGATCTCCACAGGCGCTGACCGGGGGTGTGTCAGCACCACGATTGTTACATGAAAGTCCGGCCTATCGCGACCGCTGTACGCAAAAAGATGCCACCGAGTCGTCATACCGTGGCCATCCGCGGGCTACTTCCATCTTGCTGTGGGGAACTCACCCGTTTTGGGACGAGTACCCGCCGAGCTGGCGTTACGACGTTCCGTGATGAATAGTTCACCCAGCGGGGGGCTGCGGTCATGGTCGTGACCTGGTTAGCCTCGCCGCCAGGCGGTTTGCCGTTCGTGTCGAGCGTGAGGAGGCGCTGTGGGTGGGTCGCTAGAAGTCCGAGAGTTCCTCATGCGGTACGACGGCGCCGAGGCCGGTCGTGGACCGGGTGGTGTGCCGTCCCAACGGTCAGGAGGCGCGGACACCGCGAGAGTGTCCGACGACCAGGTGCGTCGCGCGCGCATCGCCGTCGCGAGTGGGTCATTAGGAGCGCAAGACTGTGAGCAGCTGCTCGACATGCTTGGGTTGATCCCCGACGACGATGGTGTGCCGCCGGTGCAGCGGTGAGCTGACGGTCGTGCGGTCCCAGGTGGTATCGGGGTGGCCACATATTTGTCGCCATCCAGATGCGCACCCCCTGGTCGCGCACCTAGACGGCGACTTGGACGACCGTACTACCGGCGTGCGAGCTTGGCAATCGATTACGCAAGCAAGATTCACGATGTCACGCGGGTGACCTAGTGGTGGCAGGCTGCTTGATGGCGATGTCGGCGCGTGGTCGTCGTGGCGGCAGGGCTGACCTGCTCTAAGAATGAAGGCACCCCCCGTGTGAAATGGGTTGAGGCAGTGCCGTATGCTTATACGTGGCTCCCAGGGAATCGTTCCGATGGCTCTGGGAACGCGGTCGGTCGGTTCGCCGAATCGATCGGGCTCCCATCGTCCAGCGGCCTAGGACTCCGCCCTTTCAAGGCGGCAACGCGGGTTCGAATCCCGTTGGGAGTACGACGCACAGTCATGGCCCTGTGGCGCAGTTGGTCAGCGCGCCGCCCTGTCACGGCGGAGGTCGCGGGTTCAAGTCCCGTCAGGGTCGCTCTTATATTCAGCGGGCTTGCCGATCATCGGCAAGCCCGCTGTTTGTTGTCGATCACCATGGCGGCGAGGCCGGTCCCGGGAACGTATTGATGAAGACATCGACCTGGTTCACCGCGCTCGCCGTCGCGGTCATCCTCGCCGTCGGCGGATGTGATACCCGCCCCTCGGAGGACGACGCGCATGAGATGTTCCAGCAGCTCATGGAGCGTCCCGACATCGAAACCGTTCAGGCTGACTACCTCGCGCTTCTGGAACGCATCCGCACCCGTCTCGTCGACGAACTCGGCATCGAGCCGTTCATCCCGGATGAGGAACCGGTTAGCGGCGCGGCATGCCCCGGCGATCTGTCCGAGGTGAAGGAAGCCGAGGTGCGCTTCTACCCATCGGCCTACTCGCCTGACGACATCTCGGACGCTGACTGGCCGCGAGCCGTGGCGCTTGTCACGGACACGATCAGTAAACACGGGTTCGGCGAGCCGAGGACGGTTGTCGACCGTGAGGGTGACCATGAGGTCGCAATCTATGACTCCTATGGCGCCGAGCTCATCTTCGGCACCGCTGAGAACACCATTGTCGGACTGAGCACCGGCTGCCACCTCAGTCGCGAGGCCCACCAGCGTGGCACACCGGAGCCCGAAGAGCCCCTGTACTAGCCACCGCGGCACGGCGCCCGCTGTCGACCCTGCTGCGCCGGTTGCCTCCGCGTGCGATACCCTTGGATACCGCAAGGCCAGGTAGCTCAGTTGGTACGAGCGTCCGCCTGAAAAGCGGAAGGTCGCCGGTTCGATCCCGGCCCTGGCCACCCTGTGTGAAGCCGCTCTGACCTAGGTCGGGGCGGCTTTTTTGCGTCCGGTTCCCGATCATGGTGCGTGCCTGGGGTAGACCGCAGGTGACGTTGTGTCGTGAGAGAAGTCGATCTACTTTGCTCCCTGCGTTACCAAAATTCATCCCGCTTGTCCGGTTTAGATGGTCGCCTAGGGAGCAAAGTAGATCAACTAGCCGCAACCTCGACCACAATTGGGACAAACGGCTCTACTCTGCACAATCTGCCGGGCGCTATGGTTGTCCGACCGATAGCAGGGGTGCTCATGTCCAACGAACTCACGCGACCCGCGCGGCTTCCGCCGAGGTGGGTCGTGCGCCTTGCCTGGAAGGCGCACCGCGCTATCTATCGCGTCACGCGTGGCCACGTAGGTCTCTGGTCCTCGAAGCCCAATCGCTGGGGAGCCGCGCGGCTCACGACCATTGGGCGTCGTTCCGGCGAGGAGCGCAGCGTGATCCTCGGCTATGTCCGGGATGGTCCGAACCTGGTCACCCTCGCGATGAACGGCTGGGCGGAGTCCGAGCCAGCGTGGTGGCTGAACCTGCGGGCCAATCCCGAAGCCACCGTCGAGCTGGCCAGCGGCCGACAGCGGGTGCGGGGGCGTGCGGCCAGTGGCGAGGAACGGGATCGGCTCTGGGCCCAGTGGCAGGAGCTGGACACGAACCTCGATGCCTACGCTGCACGCCGCCCCGGTGAGACCGCGGTCGTGATCCTCGAACCGACGTCGGACTCGGCCGGCAACTGACCCAGCGACTCATCGGACGCGAGCAGCCACCAGCGTCCGCGTGCACCGGCCCCGTCAGCTACCGAGGTAGGCAGCGAGGTGTTCGCCGGTGAGTGTGGATCGTGCGGCGACGAGGTCGGCGGGCGTGCCTTCGAAGACGATCCTGCCGCCGTCGTGACCGGCGCCAGGACCGAGGTCGATGATCCAGTCGGCGTGTGCCATGACGGCCTGGTGGTGCTCGATGACGATGACCGACTTGCCGGAATCCACGAGGCTATCGAGCATGCCGAGCAACTGTTCGACGTCGGCGAGGTGAAGCCCGGTGGTCGGCTCGTCGAGGATGTAGACGTCGCCCTTCCCTGCCATCTGGGTGGCCAGCTTGAGCCGCTGCCGCTCGCCGCCGGACAGCGTCGTGAGCGGCTGGCCAAGGCTGAGATAGCCGAGCCCGACGTCGGCGAGCCGAGCGAGGATCTTGTGTGCCGCCGGTGTGCGTGCCTCGCCGGTGCCGAAGAATTCGTGGGCCTCGGTCACCGACATCGCGAGGACCTCACTGATGTCGCGCCCGCCGAACGTGTACTCCAACACCGATGCCTCGAATCGCTTCCCCTCGCACTCCTCGCAGGGGGTGGCGACGCTCGCCATCATCGCCAGGTCCGTGTAGATGACACCGGCGCCGTTGCAGGTCGGGCACGCGCCTTCGGAGTTGGCGCTGAAAAGCCCTGGCTTCACCGCGTTGGCCTTCGCGAACGCCTTGCGAATCGGGTCGAGCAGCCCGCTGTATGTCGCCGGGTTGCTCCGGCGGGAACCACGGATCGCGCTCTGGTCGATCGACACGACGCCATCGCGGCCGGCCACGGAGCCATCGATCAGTGAGCTCTTGCCCGAACCCGCCACTCCGGTGAGGACGGTCAGCACGCCGAGCGGGATGTCGACGTCGACGTCGACCAGGTTGTGCGTATTGGCACCTCGCACCTCCAACACCCCGGTGCGCTCGCGCACGGATGGCTTCAGTGACACGCGATCGTCCAGGTGCCGACCGGTGAGCGTGCCACTGGTCCGTAACCCCTCGACAGTGCCCTCGAACACCACCTCGCCACCGTCGTGACCGGCGCCGGGGCCGAGGTCGACGATGTGGTCGGCGATCGCCATCGTTTCCGGCTCGTGCTCCACGACGAGCACCGTGTTGCCCTTGTCGCGCAGCCGCAGCAGCAGGTCGTTCATCCGCTGGACGTCGTGCGGGTGCAGTCCGATCGTTGGCTCGTCGAAGACGTAGGTGACGTCGGTGAGCGACGAACCGAGGTGGCGGATCATCTTGGTGCGCTGCGCCTCACCGCCCGATAGCGTGCCCGACGGCCGATCAAGGCTCAGGTAGCCGAGCCCGATCTCCACGAACGAGTCGAGGGTGTCACCCAGTGCGTGCAGCAGCGGTGCCACCGTGGGCTCGTCGAGCCTACGGACCCACGCGGCCAGATCGTTGATCTGCATGGCACAGGCGTCGGCGATGTTGATACCCGCGATCTTCGATGACCGAGCCGCTTCGCTGAGCCGGGTGCCGTCGCATTCGGGGCACGGTTGGAAGACGACGGCGCGATCCACGAACGCCCGGATGTGGGGCTGCATCGCCTCGCGATCCTTGCTGAGCATCGACCGCTGGATCGTCGGAATCAGCCCAGCGTACGTGAGGTTGATGCCGTCGACCTTGATCTTGGTCGCTTCCTTGTAGAGGAGATCGTGGAGCTCGGTCTTGGTGAACTTCCGGATCGGCTTGTCCGGGTCGAAGAACCCGCAGCCGCGGAAGATCCGGCCGTACCAGCCGTCCATGCTGTAGCCGGGAATCGTGATCGCACCCTCGTTCAGCGACTTGCTGTCGTCGTACAGCGCGGACAGGTCGAAATCGCTGACGGACCCCCTACCTTCGCAGTGCGGACACATGCCGCCGGTGCGGGTGAAGGTCACCTTCTCGGCTTTGCCGTCGCCCTTCTTGAGCATCCCCGATGCCTGGACCGACGCCGTGTTGAACGAGAACGCCTGCGGCGGGCCGATGTGCGGCTGACCAAGACGGCTGAACAGGATGCGCAGCATCGCGTTGGCGTCGGTGGCCGTGCCGACCGTGGAACGGGCGTCAGCCCCCATGCGTTCCTGGTCGACGATGATCGCCGTGGTCAGACCATCGAGCACATCGACGTCAGGCCGTGCCAGCGTCGGCATGAAGCCTTGTAGGAACGCGCTGTAGGTTTCGTTGATCAACCGCTGCGATTCCGCCGCGATCGTGCCGAACACCAGGGAGCTCTTGCCCGATCCGGAGACGCCGGTGAAGACCGTCAACCGACGCTTCGGGATCTCGACGTCGATGTCCTTGAGGTTGTTCTCCCGCGCGCCGTGTACCCGGATCAGGTCGTGACTGTCGGCGACGTGCGACGCGGGCGGTCGCGTCTCCGTGCTCGTGTCGATGCTCAAGGTGTCTCCCTCTGTGGCGCTTCCCATACGAACCCGTCGGGATCGGTGAATGATCCGGCATCGCCGCCAATCACGATCCGATGCGACCCCGTTCCTTCTGGCGGGACGCCAGCGTCTTTGGCCAGTCCACGACGTCCGCAGAGCCCCAGTTTGACCTGTCCAGACGATGATTCGAACTCGGTGTACTTGCGACCGAAGCTACGCGCCACCGCCATGCCTCGATCGACGTAGAACCGCTTGCTGGCGGGCATGTCGTCGACGCCTAGCAGCAGAACGATCTCGTCCACCTGCCGACTGGCAGGCCCGGTGTCCTTCTTCTTCGGCGTCGCGATCTTCCAGAGTGCGCCGTCCGGAGCGCGTACGACGCCCCCGTATCCCCAGAGTCCTTTCGCGACGGGCTTCACCGTCGTGGCACCGGCATCAATAGCGGATCCGAATAGTGCGTCAACGTTGGACGGCTGCGACGTGAGGAGCGACAGGGTGTACCCGCGAAAACCGGTCGTCGGCGCGTGCGATTCTCGCACCCGTACCGTCGTGCCCAGATCGAACGCCTTCGTGTAGAAGGCGTCGGCTGTGGCGGGGTCGGGATCTTCCAGGATGACGAATGCGATGCCAGTCATGACACCTCCTGGATGCGGATCATGTTGCCCGCGGGGTCGCGGAAGGCGCAGTCGCGGACCCCGTACGGCTGATCGACCGGTTCCTGGACGACTTCCGCGTCGCTGGCCTGCACCTGCTCGAAGGTGCTGTCGAGGTCCTTGGTCGCCAGCAGAATCCAGCCGAAAGTGCCCTTGGCCATCATTTCCGTGATGGTGCGGCGCTCGTCGTCGGTGATGCCGGGATCGGCGGCTGGCGGCGCCAGGAGGATGGACGTGTCGGGTTGGTTCGGAGGGCCGACCACGATCCAGCGCATGGTGCCGCTTCCGACGTCGTTGCGGACCTCGAAGCCGAGGACGTCGCGATAGAAGGCCAGCGAAGCGTCCGGGTCCTGGTGCGGGAGGTAACTGGTGTGAATGGTGATGTCCATGGCCGTCACGCTAGTGCGGCGCGGGGACCTGTGCTTCTTGATTCCTGATCGGCCTGGTGACCTGCTTGACCACGCATGGCGGCATGCCCGCCGTCACGCGCGCAGCCTGGCGTCGATACTCGCTCGGCGGCATGCCGACCAGCTCGGCGAAGCGCGTACTGAATGTGCCCAGCGACGAGCAGCCCACCGCGAAACAGACCTCAGTGACACTGAGATCGCCACGGCGTAAGAGCGCCATCGCGCGCTCGATGCGCCGCGTCATGAGGTAGCTGTACGGCGACTCGCCGTAGGCACGCCGGAACTCGCGGCTGAGGTGTCCGGCCGACATGTGGGCGCCACGGGCTAGCGCCTCGACGTCGAGTGGGCGCGCGTACTCGCGATCGATCCGGTCGCGAACGCGGCGCAGTCGTGCGAGGTCGCGGAGGTGCTGTTCGGCGGCTGGTCTGCTGGCCACCTGCTTGATCGTGCCACGTCGCACCTAAGTTGCCCAGGGTTGACGGGCACGGGCCCGAGTAACGGCTGGAGCGAGAGGAACCGAACGGCGGCCGGTCGGCCAGTTCCATCACCTCGACAACGTCGCTTACGAAATCGTCCGGTACACCGGGGTGGAAGAGGTCGCTCATCGAGTCGACGAAAACCAGCCGGGCCTCCGCCACCGCAGCGGGTCGCGCAGCTTGTCTGGGTGGAGTGTGAGGGCGAACCCGGGTCCGCTGGTCGCGGCGTCGCCGTCGCGCTGGTATCGCGCGTTACCCATGGCCTTGAGCCGAGCGGCGAACGCCAGCGCATAGCAGTTGTCGCAGCCAGGGCTGACCCGGTCGCACCCCGTGGTGGGGTTCCAGGTCACCGACTCGATCTGACCGTCCTTCGTGCGGTCGTGCGTGGTTACGGACACATCGTCACCCCGAGGCCCACCATGCCTCGCGTGCGTTGTGGGTACCACCCGGGCGACTGAGCTACCCGCTCAGCTGACCTTCTTGAGGTCGACCACGAACACCAGCGTCTCCTCGGCGAGCTGATGGCCAGGGGAAGCGCCGTAACCGAGCTCCGGTGGCACGACCAGCAGCCGCCGCGCGCCTTCCTTCATCCCGATGAGGCCCTCGTTCCAGCCGTCGATCACCGGCGCGTTGCCGACGTTCTCGACGGGGAAGCTCTCGCCACGCTCCCACGACGAGTCGAGCTTGCCGCCGTCGGAGAAGCCGACCAGCTGGTAGTGCACCTCGGCGGTGTCCCCCGCCGTTACCTCGGCGCCGCTGCCCGCCTCGACGTCCTCGATCAGCAGCTCGGTCGGGGCCGAGCAGTCGTCAGGCACGGTGACATCCGGGGCCTGTCCCTTGTCACCCGCCACGGTGAAGTCCTCGGCCACGCATTCCTCGCCCTGGGCGGCATCGGCCTGCTCGGCCGACGTCGTCGCGGGCGACGTCGCGGGGGTGGGTTCGTCCGCAGCGGAACCGCAGGAAGCCAGTGCGGCCGTTGCCGCAGCGGTAATCAGGATGGTGGCAAGACGCATGGCACGTACAGTACTGCCAGTCTCGCTAGCGTTCAGCGCGGGTGGGATCGCGCGTGCGCGTCGCCAACGGTCATCTGCCAGGACTGGTACTTGTCGCGCGAACTAGCGATCCCGGTCATCGATGAGATCCGCCGGGTGCACGTCGAGGACCTGGGCGATGCGGAACAAGGTAGTGAGGTTCATGTTCTTGCCGTTGCGTTCCAAATGGGAAAGCTGCGGTCGGCTCATTCTCGCGCGACGAGCCATCTCCTCTTGGGTGAGGTCCTGCTCGCGTCGCCTTGCGCGAATGCGCGAACCGATTGCCCGCAACCGAAGCCTATACATCTGCTCCGGAGCATCGCCTTCGTTCTCGATCATCGAGAAGCGAGCCTAGCCGATCGAGCGAAAGTCCTGAATAAAAGACTTTTTGTCTTCTTGATGATACAGTCGCGGCAGCATCTTGTCGGGCGACCGGGCGATTCCTGACTAATCCCCATAAGGAAGGAGAACGTCATCGTGCCTGGGCGCAACGCGCTTCCCGCGAACCCGCTCTCGATCTCACTGAACTTCTCTCACACCCGGTTGTGGTGGCAGACCGATGACGAGGACCACGTCCCGGAACAGTGGCACGTCTCGGCGGATGTCTGGGAGTTCGCGAGCTGCCGTGACGACCTCACACACGTCGCCGACCTGGCGCTGGTGATCGCCGACCTCCGGCAGGAGGTGAACCTGCTGGATGCGATCGATGTCGACGACTGGGCGCTGGACTTCATCGCGGAAACGGTGCTCGACCCCAAACAGGGGATGCTCCATCCCGAGCTCGACGACCTAATCGCACCGGGCGTGCCCAGGATGCTCATTTTGCGCGACGTTCGGTTAACCGAGGCGTGGCGGGGTTTCGGCCTCGGCGCTGGCCTCATCGCGGGCGCGTTGCGGACCTTCGCACCCGGCGCGCGTCTCGCGGTGTGCCGGGTGTCAGCGCTGGACTTCGCTCACGAGTCGCCGGATCGCATCAGCGCTGAGCTTGCCAGCGTGCGCGCAGGCCAGTTGCTCGAACGCCTTGGCTTCCGCTGCTGGCACGGCGTCCACGTCGTCGACCTGCGGAACCCGTCATTGGGGCAGGTGCGGTCAGAGATCATCGACAAGCTCACGGATGATTCGGAGAGCTGACACCGGGCGCCTGGTTCACGTCCGATCAACGATGCCTGCGAACCGGCCCCGCGCGCAGGTCGGGTGGTCGATCGGCGTGGTGCCGCACGGGAATGTCGGTGACCTGTTCGTCATGGGCTATCGGGTGTGACGGCGCCTCGGGCCGGCTACGAGGTTGGCCGCGGTTCTGGTCGCGCTCGCGGTCGTGGGCAGCGCGACGGCCAGGATCCCGCAGCAGGTGATACGCCGCCATCACCTGTTCCAGCTCACGTGGGTCCGGATCGCCGCCCGCGTCGGGGTGCAAATGGCGGACGAGCCTGCGATACGCGCCGGTGATCTCGGCGTCCGTCGCGGTCGGCGAGACGCCGAGAACTCGGTACGGATCACGCGACACGTCGGCCATGATCGCTCACCTCGTGCCTACTCCGGGCGTCGTGTCCGTCAACTCGCGGAGATCATCGAGCGCGGGTGCCACGAGCAGGCCGGCCGTCGTCAGGCAACCGCGCGTGGCGTGCAGATCACGCGCCAGCTCCTCACCAACGTGCTGGTTCCCGCCGTCAAACGCGGACGGTGCGTGCTCCCTGATCCGGTCAACCAACTCCCCGAGGGTGCCGGTCAGCCGATGGACGGCCTCGACGGCTTCCCGCACCGCGTCGACATCGGGCTTGGCGAATTCGCGGCAATAGGTCTCTACCTGATGCCGCGCCTCGTCCAACACGGTCCGCGGCAGGGTACTGGCGATCATGGTCATTATTCACTCCTCGGCATGACGGAATCCGGCCCCGGCCGTAACGCCACGGGCCGGATTCCGCCGGTTGTCGGTCAGGCGTTGATCTTCTTGCGGTCCGCGCCGCCGCTGATCTCGATCTTGCGTGGCTTCGCCTTCTCGGCGATAGGTAGCCGGATGGTCAGCACACCGGCGTCATAGTCCGCCTTGATGTTCTCGGCGTCGAGCGTGTCACCGAGGAACAGCTGACGGGAGAACACGCCGCGGGGGCGCTCCGATACCTGAACGTCCGCGTCATCACCGAACTCGGCCTTACGCTCGGCCTTGACCGTGAGCACGTTGCGCTCGACGTCGAGGTCAATCGACTCCGGTGATACGCCAGGCAGGTCGAACTGCACGACGTAGTCGTCTCCGGAGCGGTAAGCGTCCATCGGCATGGCCGCGGGCCTGGCCGACGTGCCGTTGACGCCAAGGAACTGCTGCGTCAGCCGGTCGAGCTCCCGGAATGGGTCGGTACGCATCAACATCGCCACTTCCTCCTTCTCCCTTCAAAGTCGGGTCCGTGGTCCGGATGAGCCGGGTAGCGGGCTCAAAGTTGCAACGAACGAAGAAGTTTTCTTGTTCCTGATAGCAGAGCTAGTTGGTGGGTCGCATCGCGGGCGATCGTTGAGTGTTGGTGGCAATGTGTGTGCGGTAGCGAGGCGGTCATTGGCCCGCCGCGTCGCTGCGGCGGGCCGTTGCTGTTGTCAGGGACGAAGTAGAGGTTCCGTGGTAGTCGATTCGTGCAGCGCGCATCACCTGCCTTCCACTCGCCCAGGGATAGCTGCCATCAGCTCTCACACCGGAGGCGAACGCTGCCGCGCTAGAAGCTCCGCCGGGACGTGCACCGGAGTAGGAGACGGCTCGGTGGCCCATAGCGGTGACGTCCGGATCCGCTCTGGCTCGCGGCGGGAGGGTGTTCGCGTCGGCGGAGTGCTGTCGCGTTCAGCCGGTTCGCCGAAGTTGGCGGCGACGATCGCGTCGAACTCGTCGCGCAGCCAGACGGGGTCCGCACACAGCAGTCTCAGGAACCGCTCCTGTGTGGCCTCAACCGGGGCAACGTAGTGAAGCATCCGCGATCACTCCGGCACGGTCGCTCGTCCGCTTACCAGATCACTCACCGATGTACTTTTTCTATAACCTATCTTGAAGATTGTGTCAAGCACCCTGTCGAGATAACGTTGTAGGCAGACTGGAATGAACCGACCGTGTTACTGAGGAGCGTGGGGTGCGCGATCTCGACAAGCTCAATGACCCGACCTACCCGGCTTTCACCATCGGGCAGGCGGCCGACATGCTTGGGGTTCAGCAAGCATTCCTGCGCAGCCTGGACAACGCGGACGTCTTGACGCCGGAGCGCTCGGGTGGCGGGCATCGCCGCTACTCTCGACGTCAGCTGGAGTTCGTCGCGCGGATGCGCGAGTTGTTCGATCAGGGACACACGCTCGCCGCGGCGAGCCGTATCCTCTGGCTTGAGGACGAGCTAGCCGCCGCTTACGACGAGATCAACAACCTGCGACAGCGACTCGGATATACCGAGGAGCGCGACCGAGCATAGGGCGACCGAGCGGGCGCTGGCGCGGTCGGGTGATTGGCTACAGGCAGACCGCCGTCGTTATCCCGAGGACACCGCTGTTGACCGCAGGTCCACCCGCCGCAGCAGCTGCGCGTTGAGCGCCACGATGATCGTGGACAGGCTCATCAGCACCGCACCAACCGCCATTGGCAGTACGATGCCCGCCCAGGCGAGCACGCCGGCCGCGAGGGGGATCGCGGCGAGATTGTAGCCCGCGGCCCACCACAGGTTCTGCGTCATCTTGCGGTAGCTCGCCGCCGACAGCGTGCTCACCGCGACCACGGCGCGCGGGTCGTCCGACGCGAGCACGATCCCCGCTGACTCGATCGCGACGTCGGTGCCAGCACCGATCGCGATGCCGACATCGGCGCGGGCCAGCGCGGGTGCGTCGTTCACGCCGTCGCCGACCATCGCTACGGTGTGCCCGCGCCGTTGCAGGTCAGCCACAGCCGAGTCCTTGTCCTCCGGTAGCACCTCGGCGTACACCTCGTCGATGCCGAGGCCGCGTGCGACGGCGTCCGCGACCTGCTGTGCGTCACCGGTAATCATCGCGACGGTTACGCCGCGTCGGTGCAGGGCATCGATGGCCTGCCGCGACTCCGGCCGTACCTGGTCCTCCAGCGCGATCGCGCCGACGATCTCGCCCGCCTTGACCACATGCAAAATGGCCGCGCCTCGGTTTCGCCAGCCGGTGACGGTGTCAGACACGCTGTCCGGAACGTCGAGACCCCACTCGCGCAGCAGTGCGGGCCCGCCGACGGCGACCTCATGCCCGTCTACTGTCGCTCGCACGCCCCGGCCCGTCATCGATCGGAAGCTGGACGCGCTCGGGACATCGGCACCACGCTCGGCCGCTGCCGCGACGATCGCTCGCGCCAGCGGGTGCTCGCTTTCCGACTCCACCGCGGCGGCCAGGCCGAGCAGCGCCTCGTCGTCGCCGTCGGCCGCCGCGACGCCGGTCACCGCGTGCTCGCCCTTGGTCAGCGTGCCAGTCTTGTCGAACAGCACGGCGTCGACGTCGCGCATCCGCTCCATGGCGAGTCGGTCCTTGACGAGGATGCCGTTGCGTGCGGACTTCGACGTTGAGATCGACGTGACGAGCGGGATCGCGAGGCCGAGTGCATGCGGGCACGCGATGATCAGCACGGTTACGGAGCGCACTACGGCGGCGTCGGCGTCACCCAGCAACGTCCACACGGCGACGGTGATCGCTGCGGCCGACACCGCGACGTAGAACAGCAGCGCGGCCGCGCGATCCGCGAGCACCTGGGTGCGGGACTTCGACTCCTGCGCCTCCGCGACCAGCCGTTGGATACCGGCGAGCGCGGTGTTCTCGCCGACGGCGTCAACGCGCACGCGGAGGGAGCTGTCGATGGAGACACTGGCGGCGATGACCCGGTCGCCCTCGCCGCGCGTGACCGGATTGGACTCGCCGGTGATCATGGATTCGTCTAGGTCAGCGGCGCCCTGCACGATCTCGCCGTCGGCGGGGACTCGCGCGCCGGGGCGCACCAGGACGACGTCGCCGACCGCCAGGTCTCCGATGTGGACGGTGTGGACGCTACCGTCGTCGTTGACGCGCTCCGCTTCGTCCGGCAACAGTTCCGCGAGCGCGGCGAGTGCACCGCGCGCCTGCCCGATGGCACGCATCTCCATCCAGTGACCGAGCAGCATGATAACGATCAGCAGCGACAACTCCCACCAGACCTCGACCGTGAAGAGGCCCACGCTCGCGGTCAGGCTGGCGACGTAGGCCACCGTGATGGCCATGCCGATCAGCAGCATCATGCCTGGCGCGCGGGAGCGGATCTCGCGAAACGCGCCGACGACGAACGGCCAGCCGCCGTAGAGGAAGATGACGGTACCGAGCACCGGCGCGATCAGGTTCGAGCCCAGGAACGTCGGCGCGGTATAGCCGAACCACTCCTGGATCATGTCGGCGTAGACCACGACGGGCAGTGTCAGCAGTAGCGATAGCCAGAACCGGTCGCGGAACATCGCGGGCGAGTGGCCCTCGTGCTTGTCGTGACCGCCGTGGCCCGTGCCGCCACCGTGGTCACCGTGCCCGGCCTCGGCGCGAGGCTCGGTGTCGTGGTGCCGCACAGCGGTCTCTCGCGCGTCCATGACCGCCTCCTCGACGTGTCGGTGCCCGTGTCGCCGGACCTCGCTGATCCGTGGCTCAATCCGGTTCTACCAACCCGTAACCCATGCCTTCCGCCACCGTCACCGAAACCGGTGGTCGTGGACAGAGCCGAAAGGCCTCGCCGTGCCGTCCGCCGGTCTTCGCTGATCGCCGTCATCAAAGGTCCGTTGACCTGGGGTACTTCGGCCCTGCTCCGCGTTCGCGGCCGCGCCTAGCTTGGGGAATCGCACGGGATGCCATCCCGCCACTGGTGGGTATCCGGAGCGGAAGTTCACTACGAAGGAGCATGACCATGACGTCGCTGATGCATCGCCCCAAGTTCACCTTCGCCGACCCGTTCGAGTGGCTTGAGCAGTCGTGGCCGTTCGCCGCGACCGAGCACGCTATCCGGATCGAGGAGTCGATGAAGGACGACGTGTACCTAGTGCGGGCGGAGCTGCCCGGCTTCGACCCAGACTCCGACATCCACGTCACAGCGGAGAACGGCGTGCTGACGATCATCGCCAAGCGGGAGTCGCGTGAGTCGAGCAACGGCCACAGCGAGTTTCGGTATGGCTCGTTCACCCGGAGCAGGACGCTGCCCGCAGGCGCTGATGCCGACAAGATCACCGCCGAATACACCAACGGCATCCTCGAGGTGACCGTGCCCTGCGGCGGCAAGCAGGAGAGTGCTCAGGTTCCGATCAAAATCGCGAAGCGTTGAGTCGAGGGCGCTGATCCCACGGCATTGGTCGGGTGGCGGCTGGCTCGCGTGGACCAGCCGCCACCGCGCTGTCCCATGGCAACGGAGGAGTCACCGAACGTATGGTGAACGACAAGGAATACCCGCACCGCCGCGTCGCGATGGCATCCTGGCCGCAGCGACACCAGAACGCCGACCCGCCGTTCCGCATGAGCACGAGTATGACGTCAACGGATATCCCGTTCGCCGACGTCCGCGAGACGCATATCGCGGTGCTGTTCCTGGTAGGGGACCGGGTGTACAAACTGAAGAAGCCGGTGGACGTCGGGTTCCTCGATCTGCGCACGCGGGAGCGGCGGCTCGTGGTGTGCCGCAGGGAGGTCGAGCTGAACCGGCGGTTCTCGCCCGACGTCTATCTCGGACTCTCCGATGTCACCGACGTCGACGGCGAGGTGTGCGACCACCTCGTGGTGATGCGGCGGATGCCGGAGGAACGACGGCTGAGCACGCTGGTCGCGGAAGGTGAGCCGGTGGCGGACGTCGTCGGCAAGCTCGCGCGCATGATCGCCGCCAGCCACGCAGCCTCGGAGCGCTCCGATGAGATCACCGAGCAAGGCTCGCGCGACGCGATCCTCGGGCGGTGGCGGGCGAACATCGACGAGCTGCGTGGCCTTGATGATCCTCCCGTCGATCCGGTGGTCGTCGATGAGATCGAAGCGTTGGTTGAGGCCTTTCTGGCTGGCAGAGAGGCGTTGTTCGCGACGCGGATGTCCGAGGGCAGGGTCGTCGACGGCCACGGCGACCTGCTCGCGGACGACATCTTCTGCCTGGATGACGGCCCACGCGTGCTGGACTGCCTCGAGTTCGACGACAAGCTGCGTTGGGTGGACGGGCTGGACGACATCGCGTTCCTCGCCATGGATCTGGAACGTCTTGGTGAGCCGGCGCTGGCCGATCGGCTGCTGGCGCGGTACTCGGAGTTCGCCGCCGATCCCGCACCGGAGTCACTGCGGCGCCACTACATCGCCTACCGGGCATTCGTGCGGGTGAAGGTGGCGTGCCTGCGGCACGCGCAGGGCAACACGGCGGCAGCGGACAACGCCAAGCGCTACGCGGCCATCGCGGTTGACCACCTGCGCAAGGGACAGGTTCGACTGGTGATCGTCGGCGGCCTGCCCGGCACAGGCAAGTCCACGGTCGCCGGGGCGGTCGCCGACGAACTTGGCGCGGTGCTGCTGTCCAGCGACCGGCTGCGCAAGGAGTTGGCCGGTCGCAACCCGACCGACAGCGCGGCGTCGTCCTACGGTGGTGGCATCTACGCCCTCGAGCACACCGAGCGCACCTACGACGAGATGCTGTGGCGGGCACGGGCGCTGTTGGCGCGGGGCGAGACCGTCGTGCTCGACGCGTCGTGGCACCGGCAACCGCACCGCGACGCCGCCCGCGCCGTCGCGGACGAGACTCGTAGCGAACTGGTTCAGCTACGGTGCTACGCGCCCACCGACGTCACCGCCGAGCGGATGCGACGCCGCACCGGCTCGGCATCGGACGCCGACGCCGACATCGCCATGGAGATGGCCGCGCGCACCGACCCGTGGCCCGATGCCATCGCCCTGGACACCGTCAAAGCTCCTAGTGTGACGGCGGCGGAGGCGCTTCGGGCCGTGACACGGTCGCGCTGATACTTACGGTGCCGGCTTATTCCGGCCGGCTTGATCCGCCCCTCGGTGCCGCCTGTGAAGTGCGCATATCGGGAATTCTGATTGGCCCGGGTGCGTTATTCGGGTAGTCGCCGCGACAGGGAGTCGTGGTTGTGGGAGGGATACGTGTCATCTGATGTGACGGTGCCCGCGCCAGCGCGGGAGGCTCATGTCGACACCGAGCCGGATTTGGTTCGGAGCTACCTGAACGAGATCGGCCGCATTCCGTTGCTGGACGCATCGGAAGAGGTCGACTTGGCCAAGCGTATCGAGGCCGGTGTCTATGCTGAGGAACTGCTGCGCTCGAATGCCGACGGGCGAGACCGTCGTGACCTGCGGACAGTCGCTGATGAGGGTGCGCGCGCGAAGGAGCGCATGATTCGCGCGAACCTGCGGCTGGTCGTCGCGGCGGCCAAGAAACGGCGCGGTGGCTTGTCGTTACTCGATCTGATCCAGGAGGGGAACCTGGGTCTGATGCGTGCGGTCGAGAAGTTCGATTACACCAAGGGATACAAGTTCTCCACCTACGCGATGTGGTGGATCAGGCAGGCGATGCAGCGCGGTGACGCTTTCCAAAGCCGTGCTATTCGGCTGCCATCGCATCTGACGGAACGGATTGGGCGGCTGAATCGTGCTGAACGCGAATTGATCGCGCGGCTCGAGCGTGAGCCCACCGACGCGGAACTGGCCGACGCGACAGGCTATACGACCGATGCTGTCCAGCGGATGCGCAGCGTCTCGCGCGTCACCGCGAGCCTCGACGTCCCGGTGGGTGAGGACGGTGAGTCGAGCTTCGGTGAGTTCATGGCGAACCAGGAGTCGGACGATCAGCGGGAGACGGCGGCGGAGCGTGCCGAGCTGGTAGCTGAGGCGCTCGCCGCGCTTGAGCCGCTGACCGCGCGGGTCCTGGCGTTCCGCTACGGGCTCTATGACGGCAACCCGCACACGCTGCAGGAAACCGGGCAGCACGTCGGCCTGTCCCGCGAGCGGGTACGGCGGTTGGAGCGTCAAGCGTTCGATGAGCTGCGAGCAACGGGTCGGCGTGAGGCGCTGGCGGCCTGACACGCGCTCGCGCGCACCGGCCCCTGCTATGGCCAGTGGACGATCAGCGGCCTACCGGCGCCCGTCATGGGCAGGGGTGGTTAGACGCCGACGGATATCGTGCAGCTCCAGTAGCCGGGTCCCTTACTGAGCCGTGGCTTGCGCAACGCGTCGGACTTCGGCATGCCGCTGACCGGGTCCATGTTCCGCAGCTCAGCCATGCCGCACGTGACGTCGAGTCCGCGTGAGCCGGCGCGCACCGTGCTGGTCACCGGCACCTGCCCGGATACATCCATCCGGTATAGCACCTCGTCCAGCACGCCGAACAGCAGCTCCTCATCGGTCTCGCCACCGACCTCGAACTCCACCGTCGACACCGCGTCGCCAGCGCGCTCGACGACACAATTGACAAGGCCACGTACGGCCTGCGCGACGCACTTCTCCCTGCTGGGCGCCCACGCCTCGATCCGAAGATCGGTCGTATGACGTTGCCAGCGATACCCTGACTCAGTTCCCGCTGATCCCACGTGCACTCCTTACGCCATTTCGACCATAAACCTCGCGGCGCGGCGGCGGGAGAGTCGAAATGCCTCATCTAACCCGTCCGGGGTTGGCCACTTCGTTCCGCCGGGCGGCCGGGCTAGTCCGTTAACACTGTGTAGTCAGAATCCGGGCATAACGCGCATCCTCCGGCAGGTGTGTGTCGTTAGTCACAACATCGCGCACGTCGAGAGGAGCGAAGATGTCCCTCCCCATATTCCCAGGCGACTTCGACGACGACCCAGGTCACGTGTGTCCTGAATGCGGCGACCCGATGCCGGACGACGAGGTGTGCGGGAACTGTGTCGAAGAGCTCCAGACAACGGCGGTCAGCGACTGGGATGTGGCGTGATCGCTGTGTGTGATCAACTTGCGGGCTGACGGTGGTGATTCGTCAGTCGGCCACCTTGGCGGTGGGTTGATCATTGACGAGGCCTTTCCGGGCCGCGGCCATGAGTGCGAGTGCGCGATTCGCCGCGCCGAGTTTCTCGCGGGATGACGCTTCCGCGACGATCTCGATGCCCGCGGGTCCTGCGCCACGAGCGCGGTGAATCCGAACGCGCTCAGCGTGCGCGCGTGCCGCGCCGCGGGAGGTGCTCGCGTTCCGTTGACATGACCACCGGTGACCTCTAGTACTTCATTAAGAACAATCTCAAGTTCACTGATTGGTTTACGATGGGCCAGTCGCAGGACGGAACGCCTCCCGGTGTCTCGCTAGGAGAAACCAGTTCGGGTGACGCATTCCATGGCGTCCCGTCTTACCGCATGCTCGCGATGTTGCGGGCCGTGTCCCAACATCGGGCCGAGATGACGTGTAGCTGCGAGCCCGACCTCTACATCGATGGCGTCACTTGTTGCGATCAGGTGACCGCGCACGACCTCGCCCGCTATCGCCTCATCCACCCCATGCGCCTCGGCGCGATCGGGCAGCGGGTGCCGGCCGGGCTCACGGCGGCGGGACACGCGCTGCTCGCAGCGGTTCCCGCTGACGCCGCCTGAGCACCTGCTGGCAGGGGTGCGTTTCGTTACCAGCGCGGAACTGTTCAGCGCCCGGCTTGCAGCCTGTTCCTCGTCTATGTCATCGGGCACGGCGCGAACGGTCGCGCTGGCGCTACTCGGTATCGAGTTCGGTTGGCTGGTGCCCGACGGTGGCCGTGGCTCAGGCGCTGTGGCGGACGTAGGCGTAGAACGCGCGCCCACCGCCCTCCTCGATCGCGCGCCGAGTCTTCCTGCGTCGGGTGTGCAAGCACTCCCAACCGCGCAACCGGAACCGCTTTCCAGTTCGCTCAATAAGACGGCGTTTGATGAGGTCGCCGATGATGCGCTCGATGGCGCGCACTTGGCGGGGGTTCGGTTGTTCTACTTTATGAACTACTGAAGTCAGTTCGGCCCCTGTGAGGCCGGTTGGAGCGTCGTGCTCGACGAGCTCCCCCTCCCGCCATCGCGCCGCCGGGGCGTCCAGCCACAGCAGTTCGGACAGGGCTTCCAGGATCGCGTACTGCGTCGCGGTCACGTGATGGGTCGTCGGTGGCAGCCAGTAGCAGGCTTCCTCGCAGTACTCGTTCTCGGGTACAGGGACAATCGGCGGCGGACTGGCCTCGTGGTTCGTTGTGGTCGTCGAGCGAGGCGTTCCGATACGTCGCGGCTTGGCCGATCTGCCTGACAGTGAGGCGGGACGCGGCCTGCGGCGGCGTGCCTTCGTCGGCGCCTTCGGGTACTGCCGCATCGAGTTTGTGCGTTCTGAGCTGGTGCTATGCGCCAGCGGGTCGAGGTCGCGTCGTTCGTAGTCGCGCGGGTTGATAGCGGTTCCCGCCGGGAGGATCCACTCGCGCCGAGCGTGCTTTTTCGCGGTGCCATCGTCGCGGGTCTCGTAGTCGCGATTGGCGTAGATCTTGGTTCGCCGGGTCATCCCGGCGTTCTCGACGGTCAGTCGCACCGTCGGCTCGTCGACGCCCTTTGTGATCACGGGGCCGCGACTCTTGACGCGCACCCAGTGGTTTCCATCGCGATAGGTCAGACCGGAGGTGAAGTTCTTTCCGAGCATGTTAAGAGACCTTCCACTGCTCGCGGTGGTTTTGTTAAATGAAATTACCGTATCACTTGGTCTCGTACGAGGGAAGATCTGACGCGCAGATTTCGAAAAGCTCGTTCCACTGATGACACGTACTTGCCCTGACCTGGCTGGATGGACGGATCGAGTCGTGACCGCTTAGTCCGGACACGGGCCGGGTATCCGAACGTTGGACCGACTCCGCGTGAGGAGGTGCGTGACCAACGTTGTTCAGCGCGTGCCTCGCACGACGACGACAGGGCACTCGGCGTGGTGCACGCAGTGCTGGCTCACGGATCCGAGCAGCATTCCGGCCACGGTGCTGTGACCTCGGCTGCCGACCACGAGCAGGTCGGCCTCCTTGCTGGCGGCGACGAGGACGTTGGATGGGTGACCGTGCACTACGTCCGCCGTGATCGTGACGCCGGGTGGCACTTCCCCGGCCTCTGCGATCGCCTTGTCCAGCGTTTCGCGTGCCGAGCCTTCCCAATCGACGTCGATGTAGACCGGTGGGTAGCCGAACGTCGCCGGGACCTCCCACGCCGTGATCGCGTGCATGTCGCTGCCCAAGGCCGGCGCGTGCCGCAGCGCCCAGCGCAGTGCCGTGACGCTGCCCGGCGAGCCGTCGATTCCGACGACGACCTGGGTTCGCTGCTCGTCAGTCATCTTTTCCTCCTTCGGTCGGTAGCCCCGAGTCAACCCGGCGCGAACGTGAGCGGCGAGGGGCGAAGGAACCCGAAGCGCAGGACGTTGGTTGTCCTGATTAGATCGGGAACTTTGGCGTCGATGTTGGTGACCAAGGGCCATGGCGGGCGTGCGCATTCCGATGCTGATGTCGTATCGGAGGTGATCGGTGATGATGTACGACTTCGGCGTTGGCTCGGCGTGGATGATGCTGATGCCGGTGGTGTGGCTGGTGCTGATCGGCGTGGTGATCTGGGCCGTGGTGTGGCTGGCGCGGGATCGGAGGGACGGCGGGTCGCGCTACGAGACGCGCGCTGACAGGGAGACGCCGTTGGAGATCCTGGACCGGCGCTACGCCATGGGCGAAGTGGACACCGAGGATTACCTGCGCGCCCGCGACCACCTAGTCTCGAACAAGTGAGACTCCGATGCGGAGACGTTGGCTGCCGCTGACAGTGCTGGTCGTCGCGCTCGTGGCGCTAGTGGCCTCGGTGCTGTGGGTGTTCGCAGGGGACAGGGGGATGTTCGTCGATGGCCGTGCGGTCGTCACTGGGGACGGACCGGTGCGCGACCTTGATGGGGCTCGCGACGCCGCCGATCGGTTCGCCGACCGGCTGGGGCTGACGGTCGGCGAGGTGATGGAGTTCGACAACGGCTTCTACGCCGTGCTGGTCGACGTCGACGGCGAAGGCTCCACCGAGGTGCTGGTCGACCCGGACACCGGGACGACGTGGCTCGAGTACGGCCCGGCGATGATGTGGAACACGCGGTACGGAATGCACCGAAGCGGCATGTACGGAGCGGGAATGCACGGCTGGCGTGATGGCGCTGACTGGGGCGATGGCCCTGACTGGCGTTGCCCTGGCTGGGGCGGTGCGCCTGGTCGTGCCGCTTCCTGTGCCGCCGAGGATGGCCCGGAGCAGGCCCGCCGCATCGCGGACGACTGGCTGCGCGCAGAGCGACCCGGCGAGCGCGCGGGTCACGCGGACGCGTTCCCCGGTTACTACACGCTGCACACCGAGCGCGACGGCGAGGTGACCGGGATGCTGTCCGTCCGCTGCGGCACCGGCGACGTCTGGTACCACTCCTGGCACGGACGCTTTCTGCGCATGGACTAACCGGCGCCGTGTCTGACGTTAACGTCACGTCCGACGTTCGCGTGCTCAGAGATCGAGCGCGGCTGACCCGAACGCGACGTTGAAGCGGTCGCACCAGATGACGACGCTGCGCAGGCCGTTGATGTCGGCATCGGCGGGGATGGCGTAGTTGTGGCTGCCGTGCGTTGCTTTGAGCTTGCCGAGCGCGACGTAGCGGCCGTCGTCGTAGGCGCCCCATTCGTCGAGCCCGGCGGTGGTGTCGGTGAGCCAAACGTGCAGGTCAGGCCCGTCCGAACTGGCCAGTCCTTCCAGGCGAAGCACCCTGCTGCCATCCGGGCGCTCGATGACCAGCGCTTTCCCGGACGTCTCGTGCTCCTGACTAACGAACGTGCCCGACGTCAGCAACTGGGGCGCGGTCACGTCCGCGGGCTCGTCGACCATCTCCGCCGCCGCGAGCGGCGACGTCTCCTGCAACTCACTGCTGGTGAACGCCTTCCACGGCTGGAACGCCCACATCCCAACGCCGATCCCGATCACGGCGACGACGGCCACAGCGGACAGCACGATCTTTCTACGCATCTCGGCGCTCCCTGGTTGTCGGTCATTGGCACCAGTCTTGCGTGAGCGACGGCCGTGGGCCGTCTGATCGTGCTTACGAAAGGCTGACGAGTGTCGGGCTTCGACCGTTATGTCGTCGTGGCGGCACGGTCGGTGCGGTGCCAGAGTGGAACACGGGGTCTCGAATGCCGAACACAGCGTCGGGAAGTAGAACACAGCGTCGTGAGCGTCGGACACGGCGTCACCAGTGCAGGACACGGCGTATGGAGGTTGCGGATGCGTGCTGATCTTGGTTCGTTTCCGAGGGTGGAGCTGGCGCCGTTGCCGACGCCGCTTGAGGACTGTCCCAGGCTCACCGAGCACCTTGGTGGGCCACCAATCCTGATCAAGCGCGATGACGCGACGCTCGCCGGTGCTGGTGGCAACAAGGTCCGCAAGCTGGAGTATCTGCTTGGTAAGGCGCGAGCGGACGGTGCCGACACCGTGATCACGTTCGGTGCGGTGCAGACCAACCACGGCAGGCAGACGGCGGCGGCCTGCGCCCGACTTGGGCTGCGCTGCCAACTGGTGCTCACCGACCTGGTCCCGCGCTCGGATGACGCGTACCTGCACTCCGGCAACATCCTGCTCGACACCGTTTTCGGTGCGGAAGTGCACGTGTGTCCGGGTGAGGACGAGACGGTCGAGACCTTCAAACGGCTCATGACCGATGCGGACGAGGACGGCCGGACTGTCGCGGTGTTACCACTCGGCGGCTCCGACGCGGTGGGCGTGCTTGGCTACGCGAACGCGGCGGCGGAACTGACCGGACAACTCGCCGAACGCGGGATGAGCGCCAGCGAACTCGTGGTTCCCTGCAGTAGCGGCGGAACGGTCGCTGGTCTTGTACTCGGCACCGCGCTGCTCGGTAGCGACCTGCGCATCAACGCCGCCTGCGTCTCCCACAGCGCTAGCGAGACCGAGCAGACCGTCGCCAAACTGCTTGCGGACACCGCCGACATGCTCGGCGTCCACACACCGTCGCTAGATCGAGTGCGTTTCGATGACTCCGTGCTCGGCGCGGGTTACGGCATTCCGGACGAACGGGTGTGGCGAGCGATCCGGTTCATCGGCATCACCACCGGTATCCCGCTCGATCCGGTGTACTCCGGCAAAGCGGCCGCACTACTCATGGACGTCGTGAGCGAGAGTCGTGACGCTGGGTCGGTGGTCTTCCTGCACACCGGCGGCATGCCTGGGCTGTTCGGTTACGGGCCGGAAGCGTATGCCGAGCTGGCCGGAATGACGAACACGATGTCGTGAGTGCAGGACACGGCGTCGGGAACGCGCCGCGCTGGCGGGACTCACGCCACGCACGACGCCGACCGGTCGCGCCAGGTCGTCCGTGCGAGGAAGAACTGCGTGAGGGTGCCGATCGAGAGGGCGTAGAGCACCGTGCCGACCCCGACGGTCCCGCCGAGCAGCCACCCGGTGAGCAGCACGCCTGCCTCGATCGCCGTTCGCACAACCTGCACTGAACGCCCGGTCGTCATCACGAGGCCCGTCATCAGTCCGTCGCGGGGGCCGGGGCCGAGCCGCACGCCGATGTAGGCGGCGGTCGCGACGCCGTTGAGCACGACGCCGCCGACAAGCAGCGCGATCTGCCAGCCGAGCTCGTGCTGCTCCGGCAGCACGAGCCTCACCAGATCGACGGTCACCGCGATCACCACAACGTTCGCGAGGGTGCCCAGCCCGGGACGTTGCCGTAGCGGCACCCACGCGAGCAGCACGACACCGGACGTGATCGCGGTGATGGCGCCGAAGCTGAGGCCGGCGTGCACGGTGAGGCCCTCGTGCAGCACGTCCCACGGACTCAGACCGAGTCCGGCGCGGGTCATCATCGCCATGCTCGTGCCGTACAGCGCGAGTCCGACGATCAGCTGCGTCAGGCGCGCGGTGGGGTGGACGGCGAGGGGCATCGGGGTCAGGCGTGGCGAGCTCACCCGACCAGGTTCGCCGAGGATTGGCTGGCTTTTCCATAACCAATCGGCAAGAATTGGCCTTAATGATGACGCCAACACCGCCCGGTGGTCGCATATCGGGCGCGAAACTGGCCACTGCTCTCGGGCAGTGGCGACGACGTGGCCCGCACCATGGGGCAGCTGACCTCGCCGCGGCCGTCGAGTGGCAGGTGCGGGAGGGGCGGCTGCCGCCAGGTACCCGGCTTCCCGCCGAACGCGAGCTGGCGATGGCACTTCAGGTCAGCCGCACCCTGGTCGGCGCGGCACTGGAGCGGTTACGAGAGCGGGGCCTCGTCGCCAGTAGGCGCGGTTCCGGCTCCTGGATCACGCTGCCGCGCACGTCGGGGCTACCGAGCGAGCCAGAGCCCGATGGTGATGCGATCGACTTCGCCAGGGCGTCGCCGCCCGCCGTTGCCGCGCTGGTGCCCACGCTGGAGGAGGCGATACCCGAGTTGGCGGCGCTGGCGTCCGGCACCGGCTATAGCGAGCGCGGGCTGCCGATGCTGCGGGAACGGATCGCCGCCCGCTACGCCGAGCGGGGCCTACCGACGTCACCCGACGACATCTTGGTTACCAACGGCTCGCATCACGCGTTCGTGCTCGCGCTGCGACACTTCGCGGGGCCGGGCGACCGCGTGCTGGTCGAGCAGCCGAGCTATCCCAACGCCATCGCGGCCGTGCGCGCCGCACACGCGCTGCCGGTGCCGGTTCCGGTCGAGCGCGGCTGGGACGTCGAGGGCATCGAGGCGGCGCTCAAGCAGTCCAACCCCCGGCTGGCGTACCTCATCGCGGACTTCCACAACCCGACCGGCTTGCGGATGGACGTCGAGACGCGCGAACGGCTCGGCGCGGCGTTGGTGCGCGCCCGCACGCCAGTCGTCGTCGACGAGACCATGGTCGAGCTGGACCACGAGGGCGACCCGGCGTTCGGCCCGCCGCCGCTGGCCGCGTTCACCGGCGACGGCGTCGGCGGCAACTGGGCGATCTCGGTGGGCTCCGCGGCCAAGGCGTACTGGGGCGGGCTGCGTATCGGCTGGATCAGGGCGAGCAGGCAGTTCCTCGCCGGGCTGGTGTCGGCGCGGCCCGCGCTTGATCTTGGCTCGCCGATGCTGGAGCAGCTCGTGGTGGCCAAGCTGATGACACGCGACGACGTCCTTCTCGCGCGGCGCGAGCAGGTCACGGGGATGCGGGACACGCTGATCGACGCGGTGCGGACGCACTTCCCACGGTGGACGTTCGAGCGACCGGAGGGCGGGTTGTCGCTGTGGTGCCGGTTGGACGAGCCGATCGGGACGCGGCTGGCCGTCGCGGCGCTCAACCACGGGGTGCGGGTCGCGCCCGGCTCGCGATTCAGCGTGCACGGCGGTCTCGAACAGTGGCTGCGGCTGCCCTACGCGCTACCGGACGATCAGCTCGCGGAGGCCGTCGCGCGGCTGGGCGCCGCCGCGGGTTCGGTGCGAGGCGGGGGAAGTGCGAGCGAGCCGCCAGAGGACGTGCCGGTGGCGTGAATGCGATGCGGTGGCTTTCCGGCGCAGCCCCTCGGTGCGCCGGAAAGCCACCGCCGCTCAGGCGTGGGCCCGGTGCGGCTTCGGCGCGGTGAAGCCGCTGGGCATCGCACGCCTCATGCGGGCCGTTCCCTCGGCGACGGTGTGGTTGCTGGCGGGTCGCGGCGGGAGGTGATCCGCTACCGCCGAGCGGTCCGCCGTCGCGTCAACGGGGACGGCGCGGATGGAATGTGGGCTCCGACGCCACGAGTACGTCCAGGGAGGCGTCGTGGCGTCGGAGCCAGAGCCCGAACCGGCCTGGCGCGGTAGGCCGGTCGGGAAGTTCGTGGTCATTCGTAGGCCTCAACGAGTGAGTACGCGTCGGGAAAGTGCTGATCAGCGAAGTTGCGTCAGAAGGTGCAGCACGCTGGACCGTGTGGCGGAGCGGCTAGAGACGCGGGTATCCCCCGGATGAGGCGGGGTCAGTCAGGTGAGGTGCACGGCAGCGCGGCGTCGATGCCAGCGCCGAGGGCGCGGTGGCCGACGGGACCGCCGATGTGGCCGCCGGACGTCGCGTCGTCGTTGTGGCCGAGGATGGCGAACGGGTTCTTGCTCGCGCCGGTGTCACCGGTCGCGGCTGCCGCCGCCGAGCACGGCACCGTGAGCGAGAACGGCGCGCCAGCGCTGCCTGCCCCGCCGTGACTGGCGTGGTCGGCCGTGGTGTGGGTGTTGTGGCTGGCGAGAACCGGCTCAGGCGGCACGACCGGCGCCGGTTGCCGCGGCAGTGAGACGGGTCGCGGCTTCGTGGCCTGGCGCCGCGTCGTCTGCGCGGTCTGTTTCGCGGGCTTCGCCGGTTGCGTCGCGGCCGGCTCGGGTGTTGGGGAGGTCGCCCGAGTGTCCTGCGTCGGCGCGGGGGCCGGGCCGTCAAGGACGCCGGTGACGCCGCCGACTGTGCCATCCACGGTGCCCGTGACCGTGGTGAGTGTGGTGTCGACGGTGCCGGTCACGGTGTTGAGCGTTGTGTCGACCGTGCCGGTGACCGTGCCGACAGTGGTATCCACCGTGTCGGTCACGGTCTTCGTCAGCCCGCCGGTGGAGTCGTCCAACGTCGAGGTCACGGTGCCGGTCGTCTGGTCAACGGTGTCGGTGAGACCGTCGGTGACCGAGGTCGTGGCGTCAAGGGTGTCGCTCACCCCGCCGGTAAGGCCGCCGAGCAGCCCGCCAGACGACGTGTCGGCGTCCGAGTCGTCCGAGCGGCCTTTGGTGTCCGAGGGTTCTTCAGCGTCCGACGAGTCCGACGAGTCCGACGACTCCGCGGTCGCCGAGGCGTCCGAGCTTGTCGATGTCCGCGTGGTATCGGCGGTGTCCGTCGCGTCGTCTTCCGCGGACGCGGCGGTGCTAAGCAGCGCCGCCGCCACGAACCAGCCGATGAGTGCGAACCCGATGACGATGGCGACTCGCGCGACCGTCATGACGACCGCGACGCCGTGACCTGTGGTGACACGTTCGGGTGACGTCGATGCAGCGTTCATCGCGTCACCACCTCACGTCTCAGTCACGGCAGGTCACTGCTGTGCACCCACGCAGAACTCACCGTCGTTGGGAAACGGCGCAGGGTCTGAGTGTTACACCTCGCAACCCGTCGATCCAGTCTTTGTCGGTAAGAACATTGGCGTGAACTGACCGCTTCGAGTGGTGAGCCGACTACGGAGCGAGCTGATGCAGGCGGGATATGGCTTCGTCAAGTACCTCGTTGGACTTGCAGAACGCGAATCGCAGCAGGTGCTCGTAACCTCCGCTCTCCGCGAACGCGCTCACCGGAACTGCCGCCACACCGACGCGTTCCGGCAGCCGCCACGCTAGTTCGGTCGCGTCCGAGTAGCCGAGCGGGCGGACGTCGGCGCACACGAAGTACGTTCCCGCCGACGACAGCACGTCGAATCCTGCCTTGGTGAGACCTGCCGCGAGCCGGTCGTGCTTCTCGGACAGTGAGTCGCGCAGTCGCCCCACCCAGTCGAGCTCGGTACGCAGCGCGTGCGCCACCGCCACCTGGAACGGTGCGCCGGAGACGAACGTGAGGAACTGCTTTGCCGCGCGCGTGGCCGCGACCAGCTCCGCGCGCCCGCACACCCAGCCGATCTTCCAGCCGGTGCAGTTGAACGATTTGCCCGCGCTAGACACCGACACTGTCCGCTCGGCCATGCCGGGCAGCGTGGTGAGCGGGATGTGCTCGGCGTCGCCGAAGATCAGGTGCTCGTAGACCTCGTCGGTGATGGCGAGCAGGTCGTTGTCCACACACACCTGGGCGATGCCCGCCAGCTCCTCCCGGGTGAACACCGTCCCGGTCGGGTTGTGTGGCGAGTTCACGATGATCGCCTTGGTGCGTGGCGTGACGGCCGCCCGCAGCGCGTCGACGTCGACCGCGAACCGCCCCTCGCGCTGTGTCAGCGACACCACTCGCTTACTGGCGCCCGCCAACGCGATCGCTGCGGCGTACGAGTCGTAATACGGCTCAAGCACGATCACCTCGTCGCCCGCGTCGATCAGGCCGAGCACCGCCGCCGTGATGCCCTCGGTGGCGCCGGTGGTCACCAGGATCTCGCTGGCGGGGTCGTAGTGCGTGCCGTAGCGGATGCGGTGCTGGGCGACCGCGTCCAGGAGTTCTGGCCTGCCCTGTCCCGGTGGGTACTGGTTGATGCCGTCGTCGATGGCCTGCTTCGCCGCGTCGAGCATGCCGCGCGGGCCGTCGGTGTCGGGAAATCCCTGGCCGAGGTTGACCGACTTGGTGCGCACGGCGAGCGCGGTCATCTCGGCGAACACGGTGGACGCGAACGGCCGCAGGCGCGGCACGAGGGCAGGTTCCGACATGAGGTGTGATCTTCACGGAGAATGGCGGTGTGAAGCAAGCCAGCACAACCAGTTCAGCCGAGGGGCACCCTCCGCCGCCCCTGCCAGGCGGTCCGGGCGCGGAGGAAGCCAAGCGGCGCGGCTTGCGCAGGATGAAGGCGGTCGCGCTGTGCTTCCTCATCGGCGCGGCCGTGGTCTTCCTGCTGGCGAGCTGGGCGGAGGCGGCTGGTTGGCCCGCCTGGGTGGGATACGTGCGAGCCGCGGCGGAGGCGGGCATGATCGGCGCGCTCGCGGACTGGTTCGCGGTGACGGCGCTGTTCCGCTATCCACTCGGCATCAAGATCCCGCACACCGCGATCATCCCCAACCGCAAGCAACAGCTCGGGGACAGCCTCGGCGACTTCGTCGGCACGCATTTCCTCGCGCCGGACGTCGTCAGGGAGAAGGTCCGTGGCGCTGACATCGCGAAGAGCCTCGGCGGGTGGCTGGCACGGCCGGAGAACGCCGAGCGGGTGACGGCGGAGCTGGCGAGCGTGCTGCGCGGCGCCGTGACGGTGCTGCGCGACGAAGACGTCCAGGCCGTGATGGAACAGGCCGTCGCCAAGCGCATCATCGACAAGGAGTGGGGACCACCGCTCGGCGCCGTCCTCGGGCAGGTCGTCCTGGACGGCGCGCATCACAAACTGGTCGACCTGGTCTGCGACCGCTCCTACGAGTGGGTGCGCGACAACCACGACACCGTGCTGCGGGTGGTCTCTGACCGTGCGCCGACGTGGTCACCGAAGTTCGTTGACAGCCTTGTGGCGGACAAGGTCTACGGCGAGGTGCTGTCGTTCGCGTGGGCGGTGAAAGTCGACGTCAACCACCCGATGCGGCTCGCGTTGGACCGGTTCCTTTCCGAGTTCGCCACCGACCTGCGCGAGGATGCGGAGACGATCGCACGGGCGGAGCAGGTCAAGCAGCAGGTGATTGAGCACCCCGAGGTGCGGAAGCTGATCGGCGCCGCGTGGGCGACAGGCAAGGACATGCTGCTGCTCGCGACCGAGGATCCTTCGAGCGAACTGCGGCTGCGGGTGCGGCAAGGCCTGTGCCGGCTGGGTGAGCGGTTGGCTTCCGGTGACCCGCTCGCGACGAAGGTCGACCTCTGGATCGAGGACGCCGCGGCACACGTGGTCACCAACTACGCCAGCGAACTGACGACGTTGATCACCGACACGGTGGCGCGCTGGGATCCGCGGGAGACGTCGCGGCGGGTTGAGCTGCAAGTCGGACGGGATCTGCAGTTCATCCGCATCAACGGCACCGTGGTCGGCGCGCTGGCTGGGCTGGTTATCTACTCGACCGCGCAGCTCCTGTTCTGAGCTTGAGTAGGAGCGGTTCTGGTGGCCACAGCTCGAGGCTCGTTTCCGTTTCGCAGGTAGGGTTCGCTTGAAAAACAGGACGGTGGAAGTTGTAGCTCGCGTAGCGGGTCGCCGCCGTCGATGAATAATCTCCGGCCAGGAGCGAGTGCATCGGCGATGCGTTTGAGCGCGCGCTCGCCGACTTTCGGGTGTCGCCCGTCCAGAGCGCCGACACGGACGGCGAAGGCAAGGTCGAAGGGCGCCTCGTTCGGGAGGAGTTCGAAGTCCTCGACGGCGACTTGACGGACGCTCATGAGCCCCGCGTCGATCTCGGCGGCAGCATTCTTCTCGGCGAGTGCGATGCCTTTGGCTGAGCGGTCGATCATGAGGATATGACCGTGGCCGATGCGCCTTGCGACGGCTTTCGCCGCGGCCCCGGGGGCTCCGCCGATCTCAAGCACCCGCATCCCCTCTCGGAGCGGCAGGGCCGCGACGATCTCCGCGAGCCGCGGGGACAGTGTGCTCATGCCAGTGCCTCCGTGGACTTGGTGATCTGGTAGCGCTGGGCGAGTTCGGCGATGGTGGCGGTCGTCCCTGACAGCGCGCCTGCTTTCGGATCGTTCCAGAGGGCTGCCACGACGCGGCCGACGTGCTGGACGGAGTCACTGTTGGGTGGAAGCGGGGCCTCACCGAATGCCGCGAGGATCGCTTCGGTGCGGGTGAAGCCCGGAGAGACCGTGACCGCGGCTACATCGTGCTCGGCGAGGTCTCGCGCCATGGATTTGCCGAGGGTGCTGATACCGGTCATCGCCAGGTCGTAGAAAACGTGTCCGCTGCCGTTCTCGGGCAGTGCGTAGCCGGTGAGCACGAGTAGGCCTGTGCGTTCGATCAGCAGTGGAGCGGCGTGGCGGGCGGTGACCAGGTGACTGCGCAGCCCGGCGTCGATCATGGTGCTCCAGTGGTCGATGCGCAGTTGCCAGAACGGTGCCGGTGCGAACGGCAGGGCGTTGCCGTCGAAGGCGTTGGCGACCACCAGGTCGACGCCTGAGTGCTGTTGACCGATCTGGGCGAACACCTCAGCGACGGCCTCGTCGTCGGTGTGGTCGAGCACGTGTGGAATGCCGGTGCCACCGCGGGCGGACACCTCATCCGCGGTGTCCTCGACAGTGCCGGGAAGCTCGGAGTGCTTACGGTGCCGGCTGTCTCGATCGGTGAGATGGACGACCGAGCCGGTCTCGGCCAGCGCCAGCGCGATGCCTCGCCCGATGCCGCGCGCGCTGCCGGTGACGAGGGCAACCTTCTCCGCGCTCACGACTCGCTCCCAAGGACTTCGAGGGACGGAGGCTGGGTGTTCTTCCCGGCGATCCCGTAGGACTCGCCGTCTTCGACGAGCGCTTTCATCCGGTGGAGCAGGTCGCGCCAACCGCTGTTGTAGCTGTGCTGTGACTCCGGATCGAAGGCGCCGATACTTTCGTGTTCGAGGTCGATCCGCGTCCGCCCGGCCTGCTCGGTGAGGGTGAAGCGCACCGTTCCCGTCACCGCGCCTCCGAGGCCGATGCGTCCGGTCCAGGCCACGCAGCGGTTTGGGGCTAGTTCCGAAATCGTGCCCCAAACGGACTGCTCATCTTCGGCGCGTTCGCACACGAGTCCGCCCAGGCTTGCCTCAGCGGTGATGCGGGTATCGGGCCGGTCGATCATGAGGTAGGGCGAACCCCACCATGGTGAGATGTCACCGGTGAGTGCGTCGAAACATCGGCGAGGTTCTGCGTCGATGTCGATCCGCTGGTTGACGTGTAGGCGTTGGATGTCCACGGGAGTCTCCTCATCGTTCGATTCGAGCTGGCTGCGCAGGCCGTCCAGTGCGGCCGTGTAGCGGCGGTCGATCGGGCGCAACCAGCCGATCGTGGCCTGGTAGAGGGCCGAGGCGTTGAGCGCATTGTGTCGCTCCCGGCCTTGTGCGCTGACCAGTACGAGGCCAGCCCTGCGGAGCACGCCGAGGTGGCGCTGGACCACGAAGCGGTCCAGGCCGGTCGCCTCGACGATCGCTCCTGTGGTGCGGGGCTCGGAGCGCAGCAGATCGATGATCCGCCGCCGCTCCCGATGTGAGAGCGCCTGCCACACCGCGTCACGGTCACTCACTCCACAACTCCGTAATATGTGCGGTTGATCGCACATATTACGGGTGACATCCGGTGGCGTCCAGATCCACCACGGCGCCGAGATCGATAAACGCCTCGAATCTTTCGTTGACTCTCGGTCGGGGGCTGGTGTGAGTCCGTAGTCTGGGGCCTGTGATATGCCCCAAGTGTCAGAACGTGATGCGAACCGTCGACAAGGACGGCGTCCACATCGAACAGTGCGAGGGCTGCGGCGGGATCTTCCTCGACCGTGGCGAGATGGAGCAGATCGCCCGCGCCGAGGCGGCGTTCTATGGCGCGGCCGGTGGTGCGGGCGCCGCTCCGCCGCCGTATAACCCGACCGGGCCAGGACAGCCGCCGCCACCACGGCAGCACATGCCGCCGCCAGTCACGCAGACGCCCGGATACGGCTACTCGGACTCGCCCAAGCCGTACAAGGGCGGGTACAAGGACTCGCCCAAGCCGTATCGGGGCGGTTATCGAGACTCGCCGAAACCGTACGGTCACGGCCATGGCCAGTACGGGCACCGCAAGCGCAAGGGCAACTTCCTCGAGAACCTGTTCGACTTCTAGGAGCATGCTCGATCCGACGATCTGTCCCCGTTGCGGTGACCGGGCGGACGCGCCCGTCGTCGAGGACGACGAGTTGGTGTGCGCTCGCTGCGAGCATCGGTGGCCATTCTCGCGGCTGCCGCTGTTCGCGCTGACGGGCCCCAGCGGGGGTGGGAAGTCGACCGTCGGGCCGGAGCTCGCACGACGGCTGCGGGACGACGCCGTCGTGCTGGAACAGGACGTCCTCTGGACCGGCGGCTTGCGTGACGACGTCGACGGCCATCCCGTGTTCCGGTCCACCTGGCTGCGGATGGCCGCGATGATCCACCAGAGCGGGCGGCCGGTAGTGCTGTGCGGGACGGTGGTGCCGCCCGAATTCGAGCCGCTGCCGGAACGTGCGCTGTTCACCGACATCCACTACCTCGCGCTCGTCGCGGACGACGACGTCCTCGAGAAGCGGCTCGCCGCCCGGCCTGCCTGGCGGGGGTGGGACGACGAGGAACGTGTCGCCGAGATGCTGGCGTTCAACGCGTGGCTACGGGAGACGGCCGCGGAGATGCGCCCGCCGGTGCGGCTGTTCGATACCAGCGACGTCCCGCTCGACGCCGCCGTGGACGTGGCGTGCAGGTGGGTGCGGGAGCTGCTGCCGTAAATCGCTCGGAATTGTCGGGCGTGCCGGGCAGCATGGTTCCCACACACCAACACGGGAGGGAATCATGCCCGGAATCTCCTTTGGCTGCGTCGCGCTGGACTGCCCGGACCCCTGGCGGCTCGCCCAGTTCTACGGCGACCTTCTCGGCTGGCGCATCGACGAGGAGGACTCGCCCGGGGACGACTGGGTGAGCCTGCTCAACCCGGACGGCGGCGCGGACATCTGCTTTCAGCGCGACCCGGACTACCGGCCGTCGACATGGCCGTCGAACGAACGGCCGCAGATGTTGCACCTCGACTTCGACGTCCCCGACATCGACGCCGAGCACGACCGGGTACTGGGGCTCGGCGCGCGGTTGCTCGACGACAGCCCGGAGACGTTCCGAGTTTACGCCGATCCGGACGGTCACCCGTTCTGCCTCGTGCGCGCGGAGTAGCACCGCGCGAACTGTGTCGGTTGGGAAGCGAGGAACACAGCGGCGGGAGTGAGGGACACAGCGGCGGGAGTGAGGGACACACGGGCACGGACGGGGGGCACGGGATTTCGGGCGCACGTTTCGGGAAAGCCGCACGCGGGTATACGTGTGGCCGTGTGGTTATTGCTGCCCACGGTGCCTGGCTGTCCAGGCACGATTTTCCGTAGTTTTCCAACCGGATACCTTTGCGTGACGCGGCGACGTTGACCGGATGGCGGCGTGATGTCCGTGCGGGCGGGCACATGTGGTGTCGCCAGGCATGCGCGTTCGGGTGTCACACGTAACACTCGAAAGGTGCAAGCAAGGTGCTTGCAACTGCTAGCACTGCTGCGTAGACTGGCTGCTATCGCTAGGAGGTGGGCTGGATGCCCGAACAAGACATCACCACGAACTCGGGTGTTCACTCCACGGGTCAGGACGAGGAATCCGCCGCGACGGATGCCTCGACTGGCAAACCGATCGGCAAAGTCGCCGACATCGGTCGCGATATCGGGCAGTACATCCGGCAGCAGCGGGAAAACGCGAAAATCTCGTTGCGTCAGCTTTCCAAATTGGCTGGTGTGTCGAACCCATACCTGAGTCAAATTGAAAGAGGTTCACGTAAGCCCAGCGCGGAGATCCTGCAGCAGATCGCGAAGGGACTGCGAATCTCCGCGGAGGCGCTGTACGTACAGGCGGGAATCTTGGATGTGCCGACTGGAGGTCCGGTAGCGGACGCCATCAGGGCGGATACCGAACTCTCCGAGCGTCAAAAGCAGGTTCTGCTCGATGTCTACGAGTCGTTCCGCAGGGAGAACTCGGCGGAACAGTCCAAGCAAGAACCGTCCACGGTGGAGGGAAGCGTCGATGCTCCCGTCGCCACGGACCGTGACCACGCACAGTAAGTCCACCGCTGCCTCGGCCCGGCAGGGCCGCAGCCAATGAGGAGTGATCTTCGATGACCCGTCCCACTAAGGAAGAAGCCAACAAGGTGCGCGACCAGTTGAACACCGCGATCGAGCAGGTGCGCACCCCGCTGTTCGCCGCGCTCGGTGCGGGCAACAAGGCCAGCCAGGCCGTCGCCGACGCCGTCAACAAGGCCAAGGACGTCGAGGGCCTGCGCGAGCGCGCCAGGAAGAACTTCGACGAGGCCAAGAAGAGCTTCGACGAGCTGCCCAAGGACGTCGAGGGCGTCCGGGAGAACGTTCGTGAGCGGCTCGACCCCGCGGAGTTCCGCAGGCTGGTCGAGGAGTACACCGAGTCCGCGCGGAAGCTGTACGAGCGGCTCGCGGAGTCCGGCGAGGAGACCTGGGACCAGCTGCTTGAGCAGCCGCAGGTCCGCCGCGCCATCGAGCAGCTGCAGGAGGCCATCGACAACGCCGAGAAGCGGGTCGAGGAGGCTACCGGTGACGTGCGGAGCCGGTTCGACGAGGTCGTCGGTCGCGTGACCAAGCGGACCAAGACCGCGGCTGACACCGCCACGAAGGAGGCCTCGGCCACCGCCAAGCAGGCGTCGGCGGCCGCGGCGGAGTCGACCGTCGAGACCACGAAGAAGGCCAGCAGCGCCGCCAAGAAGGCGACCTCGCCTGCCAGCAAGTCGAGCACGAGCACCACCAAGAAGGCACCCGCGAAGAAGACCAACGGCACCGCCAAGAAGTCGACCTCCCAGTGACGGTCTGACTGGTTGTCAGCCGCGCCTCAGGGACGCGGCACAGCACACGACCCCGGCTTCCACAGCGAGAAGCCGGGGTCGTGCGCGTCGTGGCGTGCCGCGGTTGTGAGTTCGCTTGTCGATCGCCGTAGGCTGGTCTCGTGGCACCGCTCTCGCTTTACATCCTGTGGCTGATTCAACTGGCTGGTGTGCCGGTCGGCATCTATGCCTTCGCGCACGCCGCGATGCAGCGCGCCGACGCCTACACGGCGGCGGACCGTATGACCAAGCCCGCTTGGATGGGCATCACCGGCGGCGGCACCGCCGCGATGATCCTGTTCGGCGCGTTCGGTGGCGGTGGTCCCGGCCTGCTGTTCTGGATAGCGGGGCTGGTCGCCGTGCTGGTCTACATCGTCGACGTGCGGCCGAAGCTGATCGAAGTCCAGCGCGGTCACAACTGGTAGGAGTCATGCGTAGCTGGAGCATCGCGGGAACCCTTGACGTCGCCCCCGCCGCCGAGCGGCCCGACCTGCTCGCGGAGCCGGTCGTGAAGGCACTGCGCGCGCTCGGCGCCGACACCGAGGTCGGGGTGGTCGAGATCGACCCGGACCTCGCCGACACCGAGCAGTTCTGCGAGACGTACGGCTCGCCGCTTGACGCGTCGGCGAACTGCGTCGTCGTCGCCGGCAAGCGCGCGGGCGAGGTCCGCTACGCCGCGGCGATGGTGCTCGCCACCACTCGCGCCGACGTCAACAACGTCATCCGCCGCCGCCTCGACGTCCGCAAGGCGTCGTTCGCGCCGATGGCGGACGCGGTGACGCAGACCGGAATGGCTTACGGCGGGATCACGCCGATCGGTCTTCCGGACGACTGGCCCGTGCTGATCGACGCCGCCGCAGCGGAGAAACCCGAACTCGTCATCGGCAGCGGCACCCGCAACGGGAAGCTGCTGGTGACCGGCGAGCTGTTGGCTTCGCTCGCGACCGCCGAAGTGATCGACGACCTGGCGAAGCCGATCATCTAGAAGACCACGGTGCGCCCCGCGTGCACCAGCACGCGATTCTCCAGGTGCCAGCGCAGCCCGCGCGCGAGCGTCACCTTCTCGATGTCACGGCCCTTGCGCACCATGTCCGGGATGGTGTCGCCGTGGTCGACGCGGATGACGTCCTGCTCGATGATCGGGCCCGCGTCCAGCTCCGCCGTGACGTAGTGGCACGTCGCGCCGACCAGCTTGACGCCACGAGCGTGTGCCTGGTGGTACGGCTTCGCGCCGACGAACGACGGCAGGAAGCTGTGGTGGATGTTGATCGCGCGGCCAGCCCACGCGTGGCACAGGTGCTCCGGCAGTATCTGCATGAACCGCGCGAGCACGATCGCGTGCGGGTCGGCATCGTCGGTGATTTCGGCGACCTTCGCGAACGCCTCCGCCTTGCTGGCGGGATCGGTGCCGAACGGCACGTGATGGAACGGGATGCCGTGTGCTCTTGTGACGTCGGCGAGAACGTCGTGGTTGCCGATCACCGCGCTCACGTCGACGTCCAGCTCACCCGCCGCGACCCTGCCGAGCAGGTCATACAGGCAGTGGCCTTCCTTCGACACCAGTACGACGACGCGGCGGCGCAGGCCGGTGTCGTCGATGCGCCAGTGCAGTCCACCGGCGCCGCCTTCGTCGTCCTCGTCCGCGCCCAGCGACACGGCTACCGGCGCGAAGCGTTCCCGCAGCTCGTCGACGTCGTAGGGGAGCGAGTCAGCCCGCACTTCCTGGCGGGTGAAGAACCAGCCGGTGTCCGGGTCGGTGTGATACGCGGCCTCGACGATCCACCCACCCTCCTCGGCGATGAAGGACGCGATCCGCGCCACGATCCCGGTGCGGTCCGGACAGCCGAAGGTGATGACGTAGCGGCGTTCCGACGGGTGCATGTCAGCCGTCCCTGTCCAGCGTCTCGGCGACGTGCCGCGACTCGCGTTCAAGCAGCTGCCCGACGTGCTCGGCGATGGTGCGTTCGATCTTGCCGCCGATCAGCGGGATGCCGACCTTGACCTCGCCCGTGATCCGCAACGCCGTGCCGCCGCCCTGGGGTTTCAGCTCCGAACGGGCGGTGATGGAGCCGGGGACACCGGTGACGCTCGCTGACGCCGTCCCGCTCGCGGTCTCACCGGAGACCTGCCACCGCTGCTCCCGCTCGACGTGCAAGTCTCCGGAGTGGACCCCGCGCACCACGCTCGGCAGCTTCTCGCCGGGAATGCCCTGGCGCATGCGGTAGGTGATCGTGCTCGCGGATTTCTCGTGCGCGAGCAGGTCGGCGTCCTTGCCGCCGATGTCGTCTAGCCGTTGCCGGAGAGCACTCTCGCTGGTGAACGCGGCAAGCACCTGGTCGAATGGATGCGGGAACGTGGTGCTGTGCTCGATGCGGGATGCCATGGGGCGCACATTACCCGGTGTCGCTGTGGGCGGCCGTGCCTGTGAATGCCAGACTTCGTGACATGAACAGCCCTGCGACCTCGGACGGAGTGCGGCTCGGCGAGTACACCACGCTGCGGCTCGGCGGTCCCGCGACCAGGGTGATCACCGCCACGACCGACGAGGATCTGATCGCCGCGGTCGCCAAGTGCGACGCGGCGGGCGAGCCGGTGCTGCTACTCGGTGGCGGATCCAACCTCGTGATCGCCGACGCCGGGTTCAGCGGCACCGTGGTGCGTATCGCGACCGACGGTGAGCGCGTCGAGCCGCTCGACGCCGACCGCGTGTCCGTCGAGGTCGCCGCTGGTGAGGACTGGGACTCGTTCGTCGCGCGGAGCATCGACGCCGGGCTGTCCGGGCTGGAGTCGTTGTCCGGCATCCCTGGTCTGGTCGGCGCGACGCCGATCCAGAACGTCGGTGCCTACGGCTGGGAGGTCGCCGAGTTCCTCCGCTGGGTTCGTATCTGCGACCGCGCGTCTGGCGAGGTTAAGACGCTGGACGTCGATGAGCTTGGGCTGGCGTACCGGACGAGCCGGTTCAAGGGCACTGATGACGCGGTAGTGCTCAGCGTCTGTTTCGCCCTGTACGCAGACGGGGAGGGGCAGCCGGTCCGCTACGCCGAACTGGCGCGCGCGCTCGACGTCTCACCTGGTGACCGGGTGCCCGCCGCCGAGGTGCGCGAGGCCGTGCTCGGGCTGCGGCGTGGCAAGGGCATGGTGCTCGACGAGCACGACAAGGACACCTGGAGCGCCGGATCGTTCTTCACCAACCCGATCATCGCGGAGGCAGACCTGCCTGACGTGCTCGCGCGGATCGCGGACGTCGTTGGCGACGACGTCGTCGTGCCTCGGTTCCCCGCCGCGTCCGGGGTGAAGCTGCCCGCCGCGTGGCTGATCGAACGCGCCGGGTTCGGCAAGGGATATGCGGGTCCCGGCGGGCGGGTCGCGCTGTCCAGCAAGCACACGCTCGCGCTGACCAACCGGGGCGAGGCCAGCACGGACGACTTGCTCGCCCTGGCCCGCGAGGTCCGTGACGGCGTCGCCGAGCGGTTCGGCGTCACGCTGCGTCCGGAGCCGTTGCTGATCGGCTGCTCGCTGTAGGCTCGCGCTTCGCCCTGACCCCGCCCCGCCGGACCAGGCGCCCGCCGTGCCGACCGCGCCAGATGCCGTGGATCTTGAGCACTTCTGTCGTCCGGACAACCAATCGCGCTCAAGATCCACTCGTGGGACACCGCACCGCGCCGGACAGGCACCGCACTACCGCCTGTGCACCGGATAACAGTGACGAATCGACCACAATCGACGTGCCACGGTGTCGGTGCGTCATGGCAAAGTTGAAAGGGCAGGCGAGAGAAAGGGGCGTCGGTGCTCGGAAGGCGGACGGTGTTGCGCACCGCTGCGATGGCGGGTGGCGGTGTCGTGATGGGGAGCGCCGTCGCGTGCAGCGGTGACGACGAGGGTGTCGGCGCCGGCGGGGCGCAAGCGGCCCCGAAGCCTGTCGCGGTCATCAGCACTACGCCCGCTGACGGCGCTACAGACGTCGGTGTGAAGGATGACATCGTCGTACGGGTGGAGCAGGGCACGTTGCGGGACGTGACGCTCACCAACGCGGACGGGGAGCAAGTCGATGGCACCTTCGCGGAGGACAAGCGCAGCTGGCGCGTCACGGAACCGCTCGGGTTCGGCAAGGAATACCGCTACACCGCGCGGGCCGTCGGCACCGACGACAAGGAAGTCGAGGTCACCGGCGGTTTCACGACGCTGACGCCAGCAAGTGCGGTCCGCGCGACCATCAACCCGATCGACGACGTCACCGTCGGTGTCGCGATGCCGATCAGCGTGCGCTTCGACGAGCCGGTCACCGACAAGGCCGCCGCCGAACGAGCGTTGAGCGTGGAGAGCGATCCGCCGGTCGAGGGATCCTGGGCGTGGCTGCACGACCGGCAGGCCGACTGGCGGCCCCGCGAGTACTGGCCGGAAGGCACGCGGGTCAAGGCCGCCGCGATGCTGTACGGCGTGCACTACGGCGGCGGCGCGTACGGCCGCGCCGATTTGACGACGGAGTTCAACATTGGGCGTAACCAGGTCGTCAAGATCCACACACCGGACCATGAGATGCGCGTCTACCGCGACGGCGAGCTGTACAAGACGTACCCGTCAAGCAACGGCAAGGACAAGAATCCCGACCTGAACACGCCCAACGGCACCATGATCGTCATGGCGAAGCACGAGAAAGCGCGCTTCGACAACGCTCGTTACGGCTATACGAACGTGTGGAAGAAATGGGCTGTGCGGTTCTCGAACCACGGCGAGTTCATCCACGAGAACGAGGACAACCGCGCCAACATCGGCAAAAAGAACACCTCCCACGGCTGCGTGAACCTCACCAACGAGGACGCCAAGGAGTACTACCAGACCGCGATGATCGGCGATCCCGTCGAGGTCACCGGCGCGAAGAAGGACATGCCGAAGACGTCCGACGTCAATGACTGGCTCTACGACTGGGAAACTTGGCAGTCCATGTCGGCGCTGTAGGCGCCTCCGGATAGCACCGAAGAGCGACCAAAATCACACGACCCACCCCGTCGCAAGCCCGTGACCTAGGCTTTTCGCGAGAGATGCTCGGCGCAGGGAAGATCACGGCCGCCGCTCGCGTTAAGGCCCGACAGGCAGTCAAGTCAGTCAGCGAGGAGTAGACGGGGATGACCGCAGCGCGCGGGATGGTGCAGGCTGGTTCGCTAATCGGAGCGAGGGGCGGCACCAAGCCAATCCCCGGCGCCCTCGCTGGCGGTGCGATCGCGGGAACCGTCGGCAGGGTGCCGCGCAGGGTCGCCGTGATGTCGGTACACACGTCGCCGCTCGAACAGCCGGGCACGGGTGACGCCGGCGGCATGAACGTCTACATCGCTGAGACGGCCCGGGAGATGGCCCGCAGAGGCATCGAGGTCGAGGTGTTCACCAGGGCTACGTCGTCCGATCAGCCGCCGATCGCGGAGCTCGCTCCCGGCGTGCTTGTCCGGCATGTTCCGGCCGGGCCGTTCGAGCCGCTTGGTCGCCACGAGCTGCCTGCCCAGATGTGCGCGTTCACCGCGGGCGTGCTGCGCGCCGAGGCGTTTCACCCGCCCGGTTACTACGACCTCGTGCATTCGCACTACTGGGTGTCTGGTCAGGTCGGGTGGCTGGCGTCCGAGCGCTGGAACGTGCCGCTGGTGCACACCGCGCACACGCTGGCTAAGGTCAAGAACGCCGCGCTGGCCGACGGCGACACCCCCGAACCACGCACCAGGGTGATCGGCGAGCAGCAGGTCGTGGACGAGGCCGACCGCCTTGTCGCCAACACCGACGTCGAGGCGCGGCAACTGGTCGAGCTGTACGGCGCGGTGCCCGGCACCGTACGCGCGGTCTCGCCCGGCGTCGACCTACGGTCCTTCACGCCAGGATCGACGTCCGCCGCACGGGACGGGCTCGGCATCCCGCAGGACGCCGTCGTGCTCGCGTTCGCGGGACGTATCCAGCCGCTCAAGGCGCCGGACGTCTTGCTGCGCGCCGCCGCCGAGTTGGTTCGCCGCGACCCCGAGTTGGCTCGGCGCCTGGTCGTCCTCGTCGTCGGGGGGCCGTCCGGGACCGGACTGGAACAGCCGGAGAGCATGAAGGAGCTCGCGAACCAACTCGGTATCGCCGCGAACACCCGGTTCCTGCCGCCGCAACCGGCATCCGCGCTCGCGCAGGTGTTTCGTGCCGCGGACGTGGTATCCGTACCCAGTTACAACGAATCGTTCGGACTCGTCGCGCTCGAGGCGCAAGCGTGCGGGACGCCGGTGGTCGCCGCCGAGGTCGGCGGGCTGCCGACGGCTGTGGCTCACGGGGTGTCCGGCTTGCTCGTGCCGTCCCACCGGGCGGACGACTGGGCGGACGCGCTCGCCGCGGTCGCGTGCGATCCGGGATACCGTGCGCGGTTGTCGGCAGGCGCCGTGGACCATGCGCGGGGCTTCTCGTGGCGGCGCACGACCGACGCGCTGCTGGCGGTCTACGCCTCGGCGGTGACGGAGTACGAGCACGCGATGCGGGAGGCGTCATGACGGACCGAGTGCGCACAGTCGTCGAGGAGACGCTGACCAAGCTTGAGCTGACATATACCGAGCATGGGCCTGGCCGGTACTTCGTCACGCTGCCTGGCGAGAAGAAGCTCCAGACCAACTGCTGGTTGATCGAGGGCGACAATTCGTTCGCGGTAGAGGCGTTCGTGTGCCGCCGCCCCGATGAGGCGCACGAGGAGGTCTACCGCTACCTGCTGCGGCGCAACACCCAGCTCTACGGCGTGCATTACGCGATCGACAAGATCGGCGACATCTACCTCGTCGGACGCATCGCGCTCACTTCGGTCACCGAGACCGAGCTGGACAAGCTGCTCGGCCAGGTGCTTGAGGCGGCCGACGGCGACTTCAACATCCTCTTGGAGATCGGCTTCGCGTCCTCGATCAAGCGCGAGTGGGACTGGCGCGTCTCACGCGGCGAGTCGTTGGCTAACCTGCAGGCGTTCAAGCACCTCATCGAGCCGTCCAACGGCGAGCACCGCCCCGTGAGCGATTCGTGACCTGACGGCTGCAACGCCCCGTTGCCGTCCTCCCGTCCTGTCCATCGACCAAGGACGTCGATGCGGACGAAGGTGACGACATGGGCAGGGCAAGCAAAGCGGGACGCACGCGCATCGGCATGACGCTGGCCGTGGGCATGCTGGCGGTGCTGGTGGCTGGGTGCTCCGGCGACGCGGAAGAGGGCGCGGCTGGGCCACACACGGTGTCGACCCCGGCGGGTGATGGTGGCGGGATGACAGAGAATTCCGCCAGCGGCGAGGCGATGGACCGCGCGTCCGTATCCGGTGAGGCGCAGGGAGACGCTGGCGCGCGGAACGGCGACAGCAGCGCGCGGGATCTGTCGGCCGCGCAGCTCGAGGACCGCAAGTTGGCCCGCTCCGCGCGCATGTCGCTGCGCACCGACGACGTCGACGCCGCCGCGGTCGAGGCGCGCAGGATAGTGAGCGACGCCGGTGGGTACGTCGCGTCGGAACGCTCTCGCCGCGACCGGGCCACGCTCACACTCACCGTTCCGAGTGAGGAGATGGACGCCGTGCTTGGCAAGCTCGCTGAGCTCGGTGAACGCAAGGAGCGGCAGGTCACCGTCGAGGACCTGACGGACCAGATCATCGACGTCGACAGCAGGGTGGCCTCGCAGCGGGAGAGCGTGCGCCGGGTGCGGGAGCTGCTCGATCAGGCGGAGTCCATCTCGGACCTGGTCGCGATCGAGCGGGAGTTGGCGCAGCGCGAGTCCGAACTGGAGTCGCTGCTCGCGCGGCAGGACGCGCTGCGAGGCAAGGTCGCCATGGCCCCGATCACGCTGACGCTGCGCGAGACGTCCGCCGATGACGACGAGGACGACGGCGGATTCCTCGGTGGCCTCGCGTCCGGGTGGGGAGCGTTCACCGCGCTGCTCGGCGGGACCGCGGTCGCTCTCGGTGCCGCGTTGCCGTTCGTCGTCTTGGCGGGCGTGCTGGCCGCGGTCGCGTTGGCCGTGCGCAGGTGGCACAAGCACGCGCGGGGCACGGCCCCGGCCCCGGCGGGTGCGGCGGTGCCTGACTCTGAGGCATAGCCACCTACGGTCCGGCACAGCGTGATGGTGGGATAACAACGCGGGACGGCCCGAGGGAGGGGGAGTCGCGAAGACTCGGGCCGCCCCGCGTGGTGCTCCGCCTCGCGAACCCCGCGGACGAGGGGAGGCCGGCGGGGCCGCTGCAGGCGGACGCAGCTCGGCAGGGGGAGACGAGCTGCTTCTCCCGCCCAAAGCCGGGGAGTGCGTGGAGACCGGCCAGGCGGGTTGGATGACAACTTGTCAGATGTGACAAGTGGCCACAACCACCGCGACTACTCTTTTCGAGTGTATTCCCTTGAAATCCTCCACTCAGTGCAGTCAATACCAACGAGTTAGTGGCCTCATACCGCCGAATTGTGGGTCGGCCTTCCCCGGCGGAGTGGTGAACTTCACACCCGGAGTAGATGGTTGTCGTGAGTTCCACACCGCACGAGTGATCGCTTGACCGGCTCGCATAGCCTTCTTGCCATGGGCGAGAAGTCAACGCTGGTGCTACTGCGGCATGGCCAGAGCACCTGGAACGCGGAGAACCTGTTCACGGGCTGGGTCGATGTCCCGCTCTCGGTGCAAGGAGAGGACGAGGCGCGGCGGGGCGGCGAACTGCTCGCCGAAACCGGCATGCTGCCCGACGTCGTCCACACGTCGTTGCTGCGCAGGGCCATCTCCACCGCCAATATCGCGCTGGACGTCGCCGAGCGGCACTGGATCGACGTGCGCCGCGACTGGCGGCTGAACGAGCGCCACTACGGCGCGTTGCAGGGCAAGAACAAGAAGCAGACCCTCGAGGAGTATGGCGAGGAGCAGTTCATGCTCTGGCGTCGGTCGTACGACACCCCGCCGCCGCCGATCGAGAAGGGCAGCGAGTTCAGTCAGGACGCCGATGTCCGCTACGCCGGGCTCGGCGAGGAGATGCCGCTGACCGAATGCCTCGCCGACGTCGTCAAGCGGTTGTTGCCGTACTGGGAGTCCGCGATCGTGCCCGACCTGCGTGCGGGTAAGACGGTCTTGGTCGCCGCGCACGGTAACTCGTTGCGCGCTCTCGTCAAGCACCTCGATGGGATTTCGGACGCCGACATCGCGGGCCTGAACATCCCCACCGGTATCCCGTTGCGCTACGACCTCGACGCGGACCTCGCGCCGCTCAACCCAGGCGGGACGTACCTCGACCCGGACGCCGCCGCCGAGGCAGCCGCGGCTGTCGCCTCCCAAGGGCGGTAGGACTCACCCGAACTGCACCGAGCGCTTCGCGAGGCCGTGCCAGTAGCCGTCGATGACGCTGCGTGCCGCGGGGTCGTCCCCCGCGGCGCCCAGCGAGACGAACAGCGGCGCGAAGTGCTCGGTTCGCGGGTGCGCGATCCGCGCGGCAGGCGCGGTGTCGCCGAAGTTCAGCAACGTGTCGACGTCTCCGCTGGCTAGCGCTTCGGCGCCCCAGTGGTCGAACTCCGATGACCACGCGGCTGGCGCGACGTCGCTCGGCCCACCCAGGTTGATCTGGCGCAGGTTGTGCGTGAAAAACCCGCTGCCGACGATCAGGACGCCCTCGTCACGCAGGGGTGCGAGCCGCGCGCCGATCCCGTGTAGCTCGGCGGGGTCGAGGGTGGGCATGGAGATCTGCAAGACAGGAACGTCGGCGTCCGGGTACATCTCGACGAGCGGGACGTACGCGCCGTGGTCCAACCCGCGTTCCGGCTCGTCGTGGGTGTCGCCGAGCAGCTGACGCACGTGCTGGGCCAGCGTTGGCGCGCCGGGGGCGGGGTACGTGACCGTGTAGTACCGCTCGGGAAAGCCCCAGAAGTCGTAGACCAGTGGCTTCCGCTCGGTCGCGCCAATTGTCACCGGTGCGTTCTCCCAGTGCGCGGACACCATGAGGATCGCGCGTGGCCGGGGTAGCTCCTCGGCCCACCGGGCGAGTTGGTCTGTCCACAGCGCGTCGTCGGCCAGCGGTGGCGCGCCGTGGCTGAGGTAGATCACCGGCATGCGTTCCGTCACGACCGTGCCAACGGTGCCGCGGGCGGTCGTATTCCTTTCACCCACCAGAGTGAGGACAACAGGTAAACGGCAATTGTCCAGCCAGCGAACATCGGCGTCTCGGGTGTCATCGCCGTCACGGAAAGGCTGCGAACACTAGGCCAACGGGCCACCAGCATGCTTACGATTCAGGCGTGACCGAGTCCGCAACGCTCGTACTGGCCGTCACCATCGCGCTGGTCGTCGGGGTCCTGATCGGCATCGGGGTCGCGCGTGGCAGGCGTCGTGCGGCGGCGAGCAGGCCCGCGGGTCCCACCGTGGCCGAGTTGCTGTTGCGCCTAGTGCGGACGTCCCACAGCGGCGTCGCGGTCGTCAACCAGTTCGGCGACACCGTGCTTCACAACCCCCGCGCGGTGGAACTTGGTCTGGTGCGACACGGGCGCGTGGACGCCCGGGCACGGGTGGCGGCCGAACAGGCCGTGGAGACCGATGAGCGCGTGGAGATCGATCTCTCGCCGCTCGGCGGCGCGCGGGGCAGGCAACCGGAGGCGGTACTCGGCGAGGCGATCTCGCTCGGCGACGGCTACACGGTGATCGAGGCCGTCGACCACTCCGAGGCCGCCCGGCTGGAAGCCACCCGCCGGGATTTCGTCGCCAACGTCAGCCACGAGTTGAAGACGCCGGTTGGCGCGATGGCGCTGCTCGCCGAGGCCGTGCTCGACGCGGCCGAGGACACCGACGAGGTGCGCCGCTTCGCGCAGCGAATCCTGAACGAGTCCACCCGGCTTGGCACGCTGGTCACCGAGCTGATCGAGCTGTCCCGGCTGCAGGGCGCCGAGCCACTGCCCGACATGAACGTCGTAGAGGTCGACGCCGTCGTGTCCGATGCGCTCGGCAGGATCGAGGTCACCGCGGACGCCGATGAGCGCACCATCACCACAGACGCCGACAGCGGCCTGCTGGTCGCCGGTGACAAGACGTTACTGGTCACCGCGTTGTCCAACCTGCTGACCAACGCCGTGGCGTACTCCCCGGCAGGTAGTCCGGTGTCCATCTCGCGCAGGCTGGTCGACGGGATGGTCGAGATCGCGGTCACCGACAGAGGTATCGGCATCGCCGAGGATGAGCAGCAGCGGGTCTTCGAGCGGTTCTATCGCGTCGACAAGGCCCGCTCGCGCGCCACAGGGGGCACCGGGCTCGGCCTCGCGATCGTCAAGCATGTCGCCGCCAACCACGGTGGCGAGGTGCGGTTGTGGAGCATGCCAGGCACCGGCTCCACGTTCACGTTGTGCATACCCGCACACGACGGCTCGGGTCAGCGACAAGGGGCCGAGTCGGACACGCGTGGGCAGTCACGCCCGCGCGGACGCTCGGCGACAGAGACACGCAAGGCACACGGCCTCGTCGTGACGAGCGAGCCAACCAACCACGGAGGGATGTTGTGACCAGGGTTCTCATCGTCGAAGACGAGGAGTCGTTCGCCGATCCGCTGACGTTCTTGCTGCGCAAGGAGGGGTTCACGGCGACGGTCGCCACCACGGGCCAGGAGGCGCTCGACGAGTTCGATCGCAACGGCGCCGACATCGTGTTGCTCGATTTGATGCTGCCCGGCATGAGCGGCACGGACGTCTGCAAGCAGCTCAGGGCCCGCGCCGCCGTCCCGGTGATCATGGTGACCGCGCGGGACAGCGAGATCGACAAGGTCGTCGGCCTCGAGCTCGGCGCGGACGACTACGTCACGAAGCCCTACTCCGCCAGAGAGCTGATCGCGCGGATCAGGGCCGTGCTGCGACGTGGTGTCGAGGGCACAGCGGGGGACGGCGACGGTGCGCCCGCTGTGCTCGCGGCGGGTCCGGTGCGGATGGACGTCGAGCGCCACGTGGTGACCGTCGGCGGCGATGAGGTTTCGCTGCCGCTGAAGGAGTTCGACCTGCTGGAATACCTGCTGCGAAACGCGGGCAGGGTCCTGACGCGCGGGCAACTCATCGACCGAGTGTGGGGCGCGGACTACGTCGGCGACACCAAGACACTCGACGTCCACGTGAAGCGGCTGCGGGCGAAGATCGAGCCGGACCCGGGTTCGCCGCGATATCTGGTCACCGTGCGGGGGCTCGGGTACAAGTTCGAGTCCGGGGTGTGATTCGGCGAACGTGCCGTTCACCACGCGTGATCACCAGCGCGTCCACCCAGCGCAGCCAGCGTTCCCTTCACCGCATACCACCTGACGTCGGGCAGATCACAGTGCGCTCAGGGCGGGTGCGCAGGGTAACGTGACTGGGTGTGCGCCTAGGAGTACTTGATGTCGGGTCGAACACGACCCACCTGCTTGTGGTCGACGCGCACCGTGGCGCCCATCCGACCCCGATGCACTCGGAGAAGACCGTGCTGCGGCTATCCGAACGCATCACCACGTCGGGGGAGCTGAGCAAGGATGGTGCCGACGACCTCGTGCGCGCCGTCGACGATGCGAAGAAGGCCGCCCGCAAACTGGGCTGCGAGGAGATGCTGGCGTTCGCGACTTCCGCGGTGCGGGAGGCCACCAACTCTGGCGACGTGCTGCGTAGGGTCGGTGAGGAGACCGGCGTCGAGCTACGGGTGCTATCCGGCGCGGATGAGGCGAAGCTCACCTTCCTCGCCGCGCGCCGCTGGTTCGGCTGGTCGGCGGGGATGTTGCTTGTCCTCGACATCGGCGGCGGCTCGCTCGAGATCGCGATGGGCATCGACGAGGCGCCGGACTTCGCCGCGTCGCTGCCGCTCGGCGCTGGCACCGTCACCCGCACCCGGTTCAGCAACGACCCGCCGTCCCGCTCCGAGATGATCGACACCTCCGCATGGCTGGAGAAGGAACTTGCCGGTCTTCGCAAGCAGGTCAGCAAACATGGCGAGCCTGATCACGTCGTCGCCACCTCCAAGACATTCCGCTCGTTGGCCAGGTTGACGGGGGCCGCCCCGTCGTCGGCCGGGCCGAGAGTGCGTAGGGTGCTGACAGACGTCGGACTGCGGCAGCTGATCGCCTTTATCTCCCGGATGACGGCGGCCGACATCGCCGAGTTGGAGGGAGTCAGCAGCAGTCGGTCGCACCAGTTGGTCGGGGGAGCGCTTGTCGCGCAGGCGACGATGGCGGAGCTGGGACTGTCGGAACTGGAAATGTGCCCGTGGGCGTTGCGCGAAGGTGTCATCCTTCGAAGGCTGGACCACGCCGACGGCGAGGACCAGACTGAACTCACAACGCAACCGGCCGGCTCGAAGTGATGGAGTTGGTCGGCAACACTGGTGAATGTCGGTATCGGCACTAGGCACGGTGGAAGGGATGTCGCGAGAACCCGGTGATCAGCCGACTCGGCGCACGGTCGCGGAGTTGCTCGAACAACACGGTGCGAAGCCTGCGAGCTCGCCGCGCAGGCATCGTCGTCGTGCCACGGAGGACGACGGCGAGAACGAGCTCACCACCACGGCTCCGCAGGCCATCATCGACCGCATCAACAGCGAGGCGGACTCCGGCTCCGCACCAACCCGTCGCAACGGCAGCCCGCACAGCCATGCGGTGTCGGACGAGCCACCAGCGCCGCCGCACGCCGCCCAGCCGCAGGCCCCGCAAGCGCCGCCGCCGGTGCGGCCCGCGCCTCAGCAACCCCCGCGGCCACCGGGACAACCACCCCAGTCGCCCGGCAGCGGTTACCAGCGCGCGATGCCGCCGCCCAGCTCACCGTCGTGGCCGGCGATGCCGCCGCAGGAGCAACAACCGCCGGAGCCGCCGCACCCCCCGCAGCAGCAGGCGCCGCAACAGCAACAGAGCCTCGGCGCGCGGCTGGAGGGTTTCGCCGCGTCCCGGCAGCAACCGCCGGTTGAGGACTCCACGGAACAGATGCCCGCCGTCGGCGCGCCGGGGGATGACGTCTACGGCTACGCCGAGGACTACGAGGACGACTATCAGGGCGGTTACTACCAGGATTTCGAGGACGAGTACGAGTACGACGAGGACTACCAGCAGGGCTACCCGCCCGGCCATCCCGGCGCCGCCTACCAGGCTGACCCCTATGGCTTCGTCGAGGACTACGACTACGAGGACGATTACCCACCCGGCTACGACCCCGACTACGAGGGGGACGTCGACGGCCCGCCCATCCCAGGGGCTCCCGATGAACGGGCCCCGACGGGCGTGATGGCGCCGGTCGGGACGCCGGACGCGAGGGCCGACGCTGAGCGGTTCGACGCCGACGTCGAACCGACGGCGCACGGCAAGGAGTGGCTCGCGGTCGCCGCGCAGCTCACCCTCGGCGTTGTCGGCGGCGCTGCCGTGTGGTTGCTGTTCAACTGGCTGTGGATGCAGATCCCCGCGCTTGCCCTCGTCGCAGCGCTGGCCGTCGTCGTTGGCCTGGTGTGGATCGTGCGCAAGATCCGCAAGGCGGAGGACATGCAGACGACGGTGCTCGCCGTGCTGGTCGGTGTCGTCGTCACGGTGTCGCCCGCCGCGCTGCTCTTGCTGGACAAGTGACTGGACGTAGGTAGGTTGAGCGAAACACCGTGGGGAACGAGCAAGCCTGTTCCGGTGGGGTTGTCCACGGCCTCGGTGTGGCCGCTGCGCGCCAACGCCGGCTTCGAACTGGCGGCCGAGCTTGGTTATGACGGCGTCGAGGTCATGGTGTGGGCCGACTCGATCAGTCAGGACGTCTCCGCGCTGAAGTGGTTGTCGGAGAAGACCGGCGTTCCGGTGCTGTCCATCCATTCACCGTCGTTGCTGATCACGCAGCGGATCTGGTCGCCAGATCCCGAGGTGCGGCTGCGCAGGTCCGTCGAGGCCGCGCTCGAGCTTGGCGCGCGGACGGTCGTCGTCCACCCGCCGTTCCGGTGGCAGCGCCGCTACGCCGACTCCTTTCCCGACCTGGTCGCCGAGTTGGAGGAAACCAGCGGCGTCGAGGTGGCGGTGGAGAACATGTTCAAGGTCAAGCCGCCGGTTGGGGACCGCAACCGCAGGGTGTCGGCGTTCCGCCCGTCGATTGACCCAACCGACGTCGGTTACGCGCACTACACCCTCGATCTCTCGCACACCGCCGCCGCCGGGATGGACGCCTTCGCTCTCGCGGACCGTATGGGGCCGAACTTGACGCACCTACACCTCGCGGACGGCACCGGGTTGCCCAAGGATGAGCACCTCGTTCCCGGCAAGGGCACGCAGCCGTGCGCTGAGATTCTGGAAAAGCTGGTCGCGCAGGAATTCGACGGCCAGGTGGTGCTTGAGGTGAACACCCGCAACGCCCGGAACTCGGCCGACCGAGCGCGACTGCTCGCCGAGTCACTGTTGTTCGCGCGGTTGCACCTGGGGCAGTAGCGCGCCGCGATTCTTGGGCGGCGACAAACCGGGTGATCGTCGTATCGTGCTCACCGTGAACCCGTTGCGTTCGATCATCCTCGCTGCCGCGGGCAGCGACGCTGTCCGAAAGATGATCACGACCGCGCCCGGCACCCGTGCCATGGTGGACCGGTTCGTCGCGGGTGAAAGCGCCGACGACGCGATCGCCGCAGTCGCCGCGCTCGCGGACACCGGTCGCTACGCCACGCTGGACTACCTAGGCGAGGACACCCACGACGCGGCGCAGGCGGAACGCATCGTGCAGGCGTACCTGGCCGTGCTCGATCGGCTGCACGACGCGGACCTGTCCGCCCGCGCCGAGGTCAGTGTGAAGCTGTCCGCGCTCGGGCAACGGCTCAGCCAGCGCCTCGCCGTCGACAACGCCTTTCGGATCTGCGCGGCGGCGGAGCAGTGCGGCACGACGGTCACCGTGGACATGGAGGACCACACCACTACCGACGACACGCTCGCGGCGGTCGCGGAGCTGCGCAAGCCGTGGCCCGACGTCGGCGCGGTGGTGCAGTCGTACCTGCGACGCACCGAGGACGACGTCGCCGCGCTGGCAGCGCCTGGCTCCCGGGTGCGATTAGTCAAAGGCGCGTATAACGAGCCGCGAGATGTGGCTTTTTCCCACAAGCACGATGTCGATCTCGCATTCGTACGCTGTGCCAACGCGCTGCTGGCCGGGGGCGCGTACGCGATGTTCGGCACCCACGATCCCCGGCTGATCGAGCTGGTCAGCGACAGGGCCGAGGCTCACGGCGTGCCACGTGACGGCTATGAATTTCAGCTACTTTACGGCGTCCGTCCGGACGAACAGATACGACTTTCCGAAGCGGGACAGATCGTCCGGGTCTATGTGCCATACGGCGAACAGTGGTATGGGTATCTGATGCGCAGGCTCGCCGAACGCCCAGCAAACACGACATTCTTCCTGCGTTCGGTGGTGACTCGGTCATGAGCACGCCCCACATGGGAGTGATTCGGTGAAGGCAGCGGCCGAACAGGCGGTACAGTTCGCGGCCGCGAGTGCGCCGCGCTCGCTGGGCGACGGTACGTTCACGACGACGTTGCGGCCGGAATGGTCGGTGGGCGGCCACCCACACGCCGGATTCCTCGTGGCGCTGCTGGCACGTGCGGCGGTCGCGGTGGTGGCCGAGCACGCTGAGATGGCGTCCGACCCGATCTCGATCAGCGTCGAGTTCTTGCGCGCGACCAGCCTCGGGCCCGCGCTGCTGCGCACCGACGTCCGCAAGGCCGGTGGGCAGACGACGGTGGTCGGGGTTCGCCTTGAGCAGCGCGGTCGATGCTGTGTCGAGGCGACGGTGATGATCAGCAGGTTGCCGGGCCAGCGTTCGGTGTGGTCGGAGCTGCCGGTGATGCCCGCCGAGCCGCCGAGCAACGCGATCGCGCTCGCCGGGCCGCAGGCCGGCGACGTCGCGCGGCTGACCGAGAACTGCGAGGTCCGGCTGGATGCCAGCACAGCGCTGTTCCTGGCGGGTCGACGGTCCCCTGTCGCCGCGCGCAACGCGAAGGTGCCCCGGTTGCGGCTGCGGTTGTGGGTGCGGCCGAAGTCCGGTGCGATCGATCTGTACTTCGCGCTCCTCGCGGGCGACCTCAGCCCACCGGTGCCATCCAACCTCGGCCACGGCGGGTACGCGCCGCCGGTGCAGCTCACGGCGCTGGTCCGTGCGCGGCCTTCGCCCGGCTGGCTGCGTGTGCACGTCGATTCCCGCGCGGTGAACCGCCCGTGGTTCGACTCCGATGCAACCGTCATCGACGCCACGGGGCAGCTGGTGTGCCAGATGCGGCAGCTGGCGGTGACCCCGGGACGTTGATCTGAAGACGTTGTGGTCGTCATAGCAACCACAACGTCTTCAAGCTCGCTGACGTCAGGAGGCCCACCCAGGTACCCCTCCTGACCAGCCGCGCGGTTCGACGTCTGGCACGCTTAGCCCATGGCTGCGTTCGAGACCCCCGACACCGAGACCTCCGAGCAGACCGCGCCGGTGATCGCCGTCCTCGGGGCTGGCAAGATCGGCGAGGCGCTGATGTCTGGCTTGCTGCACGGTGGGCACACCGCCGATGAGCTGCTGTTCACCGAGCGGCACCCGGAGCGCGCCGCCGAGTTGACCGACGCCTACGACGTCCGAGGCGTCGAGATCGAGGAGGCGGCCGAACGTGCCGATGTCCTTGTCGTCGCCGTCAAGCCGCAGGACATCGAGCCGTTGCTGGAGAAGCTCCGGCCGCTGATGACGCCGGGCAAACTGGTCGTGACGCTCTGCGCGGGACTGCCGACGACGTTGTTCGAGGACCGGCTGGGCGACGTCCCGGTCGTGCGGGTCATGCCGAACACGCCGATGGTCGTCGGCGAGGCGATGAGCGCGATCTCCGCCGGCGCGCACGCGACGCCGGAGCACATGGCGACGGTCGAGAAGATGCTGTCGTGCGTGGGGCAGGTCGTCGAGCTGCCGGAGTCGCAGCTCAACGCCGTGACGGCGTTGTCGGGTTCAGGACCGGCGTACTTCTTCTTCCTGGTCGAGGCCATGATCGACGCGGGCATCCTGCTTGGCCTGCCCCGCGCCATCGCGGAGAAGCTGATCATCCAGTCGGCGGTCGGCTCGGCGAAGATGCTCTCGGACTCCGACGCGCACCCTGTCATCTTGCGCGAGGCGGTGACGTCACCTGCGGGTACCACCATCAATGCCATTCGTGAGCTGGAGAAACACGGCGTCAGGGCGGCGCTGCTCGCCGCGATCGAGGCGGCGAGGGACCGCGCGGTTGAGCTGGGCAAGGCGCACGAGTAGCCCGGTCGGGAGCCGTGTTCGATACCACACCTTTCGGTCCCTAGGTGGTAGCGAAACGCCCACGATCGTTGCAACTTCGGTGCCATCTTGGCTTCATGCGTCGCTATTGCCACACGTGTCCCGTTACTCTCGGACATACGCACGTGTACGTGTCCGTACCGCCCGGCGGGGAAGCCGGGCGGCACGACACGTGCCGGAAGACCAAGGGCACGGTGAACCATGCCGCACAACTCCGATGACCCACCTGCCATGGGGCAGGTGCAGTTCCTCACGGTGGCCGAGGTGGCCTCGCTGATGCGGGTGTCGAAGATGACCGTCTACCGGCTCGTCCACTCGGGCGAGCTGCCCGCGCTGCGGGTTGGCAAATCGTTCCGGGTGCCGGAAAAGGCCGTACACGAGTACCTGGAGAGCGCATACTTCGACGTCGGCTGAACCTGGGATGTTTCGGCCGTGACCGGTGTAGCCGCTACCCGCTGCTCGCCCGGTGACCAACCGCGGGTAATCTGACACGTCGCTGGTCGGCTGCGCGGAAATGCGCTGGCCGAGTACGCAACCGTAGCCGCAGTGTAAGGAGCACCCGTGGGCTCTGTGATCAAGAAGCGTCGTAAGCGCATGTCGAAGAAGAAGCACCGGAAGTTGCTGCGGAGGACGCGCGTCCAGCGTCGTAAGCAGGGCAAGTAACTTACTTCAGCCCGCGCACGCGCACGGGCTGAAATCGCCATTTCACCCGGCCCGGTGTCCACATCGTGGACGCTTTACGGCCATCCGGGTGGTCTCTCCAGCGAGAAACCCGCTCCCGGGTTAACAGCTTGTTAGCGGTCTCCGATAACGGCTGTGCACGCGGTAGCATCACAACCGCGTCAAGTGCCAAGACCCCGCATCGGTTGACGCACCCCGCGATCCGCAATCTCGCTTGCAAGGGAGACCCATGCCGTCGAACATCGTGCTGGTCACCGGGGTCTCGGGGGAGCTCGGTGGCAAGCTGCTCGCACGGCTTGGCAACAACCCGGACTTCGAGCGCGTCATCGGCGTCGACACGAGCCCGCCCCCGAAGCGGGTGATCGCACGTATGGGTAATGCGGAGTTCGTCAGGGCGGACATCCGTAACCCCCTCATCGCCAAGATCATCAGCAGCGCGAAGGTTGACACGGTGGTGCACGCGTCCACGACGGCGCACCCGCCTGGTCCGGCTCGCCGCACGCCGGTCAAGGAGATGAACGTGATCGGCACCATGCGGCTGCTCGCCGCGTGCCAGCGTTCGCCATTGGTACGCAAGCTTGTGGTGAAGTCGACCGCGGCCGTCTACGGTGCGAGCGCCCGGTCGCCAGCGGTGTTCACAGAGGACTCGCCGCTGATGCCGGTTTCGCCGAGGGGATTCGCATCGGACGCCGTCGAGATGGAGGGTTACGTTCGCGGCCTGCAACGTCGCAGGCCGGACATCACGGTCACGGTCGCGCGGTTCACCAGCGTGATCGGACCCGAGGTCGACACCGTGACCACCCGCTACTTCGCGCTTCCCGTCGTACCGACCGTGCTCGGCTACGACGCGCGCATGCAGCTGGTGCACGCCAGCGACGCGCTGAGCGTCCTCGAATTGGCGACGGTGCGCGACAAGCCAGGCGTGTTCAACGTCGGTGGCGATGGTGTGCTCGCGCTGTCGCAGGCGGTGCGGATGGCGGGCAGGGTGGAGTTGCCGGTGCCGATGGCGGCGTTGCCATCGGTGAGCAGGCTGCTGCGCGGCGACAAGCTGGTCGACTTCTCGCACGACCAGCTCAGATTGCTCAACTTCGGTAGGGTCGTTGACACGGGCCTGCTGAAACGCGAATTCGGCTACACGCCTCGTTGGTCGACGCGCGAGGCATTCGAGGACTACGTCCAGGGCAGGGCGTTGCGTCCTGTCGTTGACGGCCGTTCGTTGGCGGCTCTGCTGCGCAAGGTCGCGCTGCCCACCAGCAACGAGCACGTCCCATCACAGTGAGCTCGACGATCTCAACAACCTCGGAGTATCCGTCATGGTTGACAGGAATCCAGTCAGCGGATCAGGACCTACGCGCGCGGCGTCGGTGAAGGACGTCCGCGACGAGGCCCTTGAGGGTCAGTCCGCCCAGGTCATCCCGCTGCGTTCACCGGAACGGGGTGGTAGCCAGCGCCGGAGACAACCCGCTGACGCCGTCGAGCGGCACGGCGACGCCGCCGTGGTCAACCTGCCCGGTTCCGCTAACGTCGCTAGCTCGCACGCTGGTGCCGCCGCGACGTCCGAGGGGGCGGCGGCTGGGCAAGAGGAGTTGGTGCCCGATGTCGTCGGCAAGGCACTCGACTTCCTGCGTGGCCGGCTCACCGGCGAGTACGACGTCGACGAGTTCGGCTTCGACCCCGAGCTGACCGAGACGGTGCTGCTGCCCGCGTTGCGGGTGCTGTACGACAAGTGGTTCCGCGTCGAGGTCCACGGTGCGGAAAACCTGCCGCTCGGTGGCGGCGGGCTTGTCGTGTGCAACCACTCCGGCACGATTCCGCTCGACGCGCTGATGACCATGGTCGCCGTCCACGACAGCCACCCCAAACAGCGTCACCTGCGGCTACTTGGCGCCGACCTGGTGTTCCGGTTGCCGTTCGTCGGCAGTCTCGCCCGTAAGACGGGGCACACCCTCGCGTGCCATCCCGATGCGGAGCGGCTGCTCCGTGGCGGGGAGTTGGTCGGGGTGTTCCCCGAGGGCTACAAGGGCATCGGCAAGCCGTTCAGCGCGCGGTACAAGCTGCAGCGGTTCGGCCGGGGTGGGTTCATCTCGGCCGCGCTACGCGCCGGCGTGCCGATCATTCCCTGCGCGATTATCGGCGCGGAGGAGATCTACCCGAAACTTGGCGACATCAAGCCGCTCGCGCGCCTCCTCGGGCTGCCGTACTTCCCGGTGACGCCGTTCTTCCCGCTGCTCGGCCCGCTGGGCGCCATCCCGCTTCCGACGAAGTGGCACATCGAGTTCGGCGAGCCGGTCCGCACCGATCTCGAAGACGGCGATGCTTGGGACGACCCGATGCGCGTGTTGTCGCTGACCGACCGTGTGCGCGAGTCCATGCAGCAGTTGCTGTACGAACGCCTCGCGCAGCGCGGTGGTGTGTTCGGGGACTGACCTAGGGATCGCCCGTTACCGCTTCCGGTACGCCAGGCCCGCCGCGACGGCGCCCGCCACGGCTCCGGCACCGAGCACGGACGGGACGCCGATCTTCGCCGCCTTACGCCCGGTGCGCCAGTCCCGGATCTCCCAGTGCCGCTCGCGCGCGACGTCGCGTAGCCCGGTGTCCGGGTTGATCGCGACCGCCGTTCCGACGACGGACAGCATCGGCACGTCGTTGAGCGAGTCGGAATAGGCGGTGCAGCGTTTGAGGTTGAGCCCTTCCTTCGCCGCCAGCGCGCGGACGGCGTGCGCCTTGGCCCTGCCATGCAGCAGATCGCCGACGAGCCTGCCGGTGTAGACGCCGTCAACCTGCTCCGCGACGGTGCCGAGCGCGCCGGTCAGCCCTAGCCTGCGCGCGATCATGGTCGCTAGCTCGACCGGCGTCGCGGTCACCAGCCACACCCGCTGTCCCATGTCGAGATGCATCTGCGCGAGTGCCTTGGTGCCGGACCAGATCTTGTCCGCCATCAGCTCGTCGTAGATTTCCTCGCCGACCGCGTTCAGCTCCTCGACGCTACGACCCGCCACGAACGACAGCGCTTGCTCGCGCGGCGACCCGACGTCGCCCTCCTTGCCGCCCACCCGGAACTTCACCTGCTGCCAGGCGAATCCGGCGAGATCGGACGTCGTGAAGTACTTGCGTGCCGCGAGCCCACGCGCGAAGTGGAACATCGACGCGCCCATCATCATGGTGTTGTCCACGTCGAAGAACGCGGCCGCTGTCAGGTCAGGGGCTGCCGGCTCCGGCGGGCCCGGCTCCCTGACCGCGAGCTGCTCCGCGGCGGCAGCGGTGGCCTTGCCCTTCTCGGCGGCCTCTTCGCCGTTCTCGACGTCGACGGATTCGGCGAACTCCGCTGTGACGTCCAGCGGTTCCGGCTCGGCGTCAGTGACGGCGCCGGGCACGTCGTCCTGGTCGACGTCGGGAAGGGTGCCCGGCACGACGTCTCGCCCAGCGTCGTCGCCATCGGGCGTTTTCTGGGCATGCTCCAGGGACACGGCGGCCTCGGCTGATGCTTCACCCGCCATCGCGGCTAGGCGTTCTAGCTCGCGGTTCTTGTCCTTGCCACGCCACAGCGCCACCCGCACCAGCCTCCAGTCAAGGATGTGGAAAGTGCTGGCTTCCAGTGTGTCATTGTGCGTGGGGTGATCGCTGGGGTGGTTGAGCGATCTTCATACCCCTGTTGGTGGTCGTGCGCAGGAAAGACACCACGGCGTCGCGGTTAGCCGATGCCGAGTTCTGGTAACAACGGAATCCCGGGAGAACTCGCTTCGGACGATTCCTCGATCTGCTCGTCATCGGTACCGGGTAGCGACGGCTCGGGCAGCTCAGGCACCGTGAGCGGCTCGTCCGTCGTGTCGTCGCTGGTGTCCTTGGGGGCACTGGTCCTGCCGGTCGGATCGAGGTCCGGCGCGGGTGCCGTCGTCGCGGGAAGGGGCGACGCGGCATCCGGCCCTGACTTCTCGGCCTTCGTCGACGCCGTGCTGGCCTTGGGCTGCACCGCGACCTGCTCGCGTCCGCCCTCGGTGGCGTCACACTGTCCGGTGGCAGGCAGGACACCGATGATGTCGGACTCATCCGAGACGATCGTGGCGCAGTGGGACCGCCCTAGCAACGCGACGGCCCTGTCTTCGATGCCACGCACCAGCTCGGAACTTCGCGAGAACCGGTTCGTGACCGAGTCGGGAATGGAGGTACGCAACGTCGCCATCCGGTCGCCTGCCCGCATTGCCCAGTCGCGCAGCATGGTGAGGTCCCGGCGGTCGTCCTTCTCTGCCGCGTTGTCCGTGATGACCCGGGACGCGATGATCGCGGAACGGTCGAAGTCGATCAGCGTTGACCGGTAGTCGGTCACCTCATCCGCGGTGACACCGCCGTCCGCGTCGTCGCGTTCGACCAGAGCGGTCAGTTCGTCGATACGGGTGGACGCGATCTCGATGTGCTTGCGTGCCCTGCCCTCCTCGGAGAAGGTCAGGTCGAGCGCGATCGACTCCGTCGTGCGCTTGAGGTCGTAGAGCAGGTCACCGGGGATGGCGGTCTGCGAGAGCTCGATGCCGAGCGCACCGGCGGCCACGATGCTGGCCGCCGTCGCGGCGGCCAGCAGTGATGCCTTGCGCTTCTGGCGGTGCTTGATCGTGTCCGCGTGCTGGATGGTGTGCGTGGGAACGGGTTCGCTGGCGTCGCCGGTAGCCGACTCGTGCGCGGTGTCGGTGCTGTCGTCTACGACAGCGGTGGCTGACTTCGCCTCGATGGCGGCGAGGATCCGGTCGCGCCCGCTCTTGTCGAGCGCAGGCTGTGAGCCGAGTTCGCGCAGCGCTGAGACGACCGCGAGCTCGTCAGCGAACTCGTGGTCGTCGTGTGTGTCGGCGCCGTCGACCAGTTGGGCGAAGCGGTCGCTTCTGTCCCTGTCACGCCGATACCAAACGGGCTCGTTCACCCTGCGTCCCCACCTCCCATGAGTGTCCGGTAGTCGCCGGACACCGGCGTGGTGCGCGTGTGTGGCGCTCGCTGCCGGTTATCGGTTCGTTGCAGACTTTCAACGACCCCAGCGTCGTGGTAGTTACGGCAGGCGTGCCAGGTGTGGCGTACGTTAACCCGTTCGAGTGTCATGAGAAGTTCCTTATCGCAAGCCGTTTGGCATGAGCTGCGCCAGCCTGCGCACAGCGCGGTGTTGTAGTGCCTTGATCGCGCCCTCGTTGCGATCCATGATCTCGGCGGTCTCCGCGACGCTGAGGCCTTGCAGGAACCGCAGCACGATGCACTCCTGCTGATCGTCGCCGAGCTCCTGGATGCAACGGAACAGCTCGTCCTTGGTCGCCATGGCGATGACCTGCTGCTCGGGCCCCGTGTCCGCCTGCTTCTCCGCGAGGAACGGCACGCTGCCCGCGTCGGCGATCTCGCCCGTGGCTATCTCCCTGCGGTACCGGCTTGACTTTACGTGATCAAGGATCAAGTTCCTGGCGATGGTGACGAACCAAGCGCCGACGTCGCGGCCCTGGTAACTGACCGAGGTGATGCGGCGCAACGCGCGCAGGAAGGTCTCGCTGGTGACGTCTTCGGCCAGCTCCTTGTCGCCAACCCGGAACAGTACGTACCGGTAGACGGTGTCGACGTACTGGTCGTACAGCATGCCGAAGGCAGCGGTGTCGCCTTGTTGGGCCGCATGGACCAGACCCCACGCCCGCTCTGACGCGGCGTCCTCGGTGCCCGTGCTGTCCGCCGACTTCATCGCGATGTCGTCGCCGGTGTCCACCAAGCTGACAAGGGCATTCGACATGGTCTCCCTCGATCACGGCGCCGGTTACACCTAGTGGCTAGTGATGCCCGAGCTTAGCTACTCGGGCGTAGGAAGCATACGTCGTGGTCACGCTCCTAGGTAGTGGTCGGGCAGATCCGATTACGAGACGCTCATCCGATCGGTCTATGACACGAGACACTTAACCTTGTTCAGCGTGACTTGTGTAACGGTTATGCGCTCCGCTGGCTACGTTGTGTGTTCTATTTGGAGGTAGCGGTTCAATCTTACGCGCGCCGTGGTCATGACAAATGTTCGTTCGGCTGGCGGTTTCCACGGGGCTACCGGGGCACTGTGGTTGGGGTGATGGCCGCTTGCCATGCTGGTGACCCCCTGTGCGCTGCCCCGCGCGAGTGAACGTTCGGAGGCAGACCCCCTGATTAGGAGAGAGTTGTGGCTGCTGACGCGAACGTGGCCGATCTCGCCGCATCGGCGGCGGCGAATTGGCCTGACGTGACGGCGTTCGTTGAGAGCTCGTCCGAGTTGAGGCTGAGTTGGCGGCACGTGGACAAGGCCGTCAACGCCATAGCTGCCACCCTGCGCGAGTCCGGTGTCGCGCCCGGCGACAGAGTCGTGGTGCGGCTGCCGACGTCGGCCGCTTACGCGGTCGCCGTGTTCGGTGTGCTGCGCGCTGGCGGAATCGCGGTGCCGTCATCGCCGCAGTCGCCGGTCGCGGAGCTGCGCGGGCTGCTCGCGCACAGCGGGGCGAACGTCGTCATCACCGCCGCTGGGGACGTCGAGTGGCCGGGGAAATCCGGCACCGTGTTGCCGCCGCCGGACCTGGACGTCAGTGGCGACTCCGTCGATCCAGTCGAACCGGTGACAAGCGGCGAGGACATCGCCATGCTCTGCTACACGACGTCGGCCAAGGGCTCGCCGCGTGGCGTGATGCTCTCGCACCGGGCGCTGCTCGCCAACGTCGAGCAGGTGGGGCGGCTGCGGCCAGCGCCGGTCGCGCATGGCGACCGCGTGCTCGTGGCGATTCCGCTGTTCCACGTCTACGGCTTTGGCCTTGGCCTGCTGCAGGTGGCCGCCCGCGGCGCGACGGCGGTGCTCGCCGAGCGGTTCGACGCGGCCACGGCGTTGGCGGACTGCCGACGTCACGAGATCACCATCGTGGCAGGCGTGCCGACGATGTTCCGCGAGTTCGCCGAGCACCCCTCGGCGGAACTGTCGTCGGGGCTGGCCAGTGTGCGGCTGCTGACGTCGGGGGCGGCGCCACTGCACCCGAAGGTGCTCGCCGCGATCGAGGAGGCTACCGGGCTCGGCGTCTACGAGGGGTACGGGCTCACCGAGACCGCGCCCGTGCTGACCTCGACGATCGTCACCGGCTACCCGAAACCTGGCTCGGTTGGCAGGGCGATCCCCGGCGTCGAGCTACGGTTGATCGGCAACGACGGTGCCGAGGTCGGCGCGCCGGTACCGCTCGACGAGAACGACCCCGACGACCTGCTTGAAGAGGACGACGTCACCGGCCTCGTGACGGTGCGTGGCGACAATCTCTTCTCCGGCTACTGGCCGGACGGCCAGGGCGGCCCCGACGAGGACGGCTGGTTCCAGACCAACGACGTCGGCTATCTCGACACCGACGGTGACCTGCATCTGGTCGACCGCGTGAACGACCTGATCATCGTCAACGGCTTCAACGTCTACCCGCACGAGGTCGAGGACGTCATCGCGGAACTACCTGGCGTCGCCGAGGTCGCGGCGGTCGGTGTGGTTGACGAGCGCAGCGGCGAGGCGGTGAAGGCGGTTGTCGTCGTCGCGCCGTCGGCAGCGCTGTCGGAGCAGCAGGTGATCGACCATTGCACGAAGCAGCTGGCGCGCTACAAGGTACCCAGCTTCGTGGAGTTCGCTGACGATCTGCCACACACCGCCCTCGGCAAGCTCAGCCGCACCCCGCTGCGGTAGGGACTACAGCTGCCGCGCCTGGCTCGCGCTGTGTCCGACGTTCAGAACGCTGTGTCCGACGTTCTGGACACCGTGTCATGCACTCCCGCCGCCGTGTCATGCACTCCCGCCGCCGTGTCCCTCGCTCCGAACGCTGTGTTCCTCGCTCCGGCATGATGGGCGCATGCACGAGGTGACCGTGATGACGAGGCAGGGCTGCTCGTTGTGTGTGACGGCGGAGCGGGAGGTCGAGCGGATCTGCGGCGAGCTGGGCGTGCCGTGGTCGCTGACCGACGTCGACACGGACCCCGAGCTGCGCGCCGAGTACGGCGACCTGGTGCCCGTCATCCTCATCGACGGCAAGGAGCACGGCTACTGGCGCGTCGAGGAGGGCCGCTTCCGCCAGGCGCTGACGACGTAAGGCACTCGTAACCGCCGAACGTCGTTCAGACGTCGGCAGGACGACGATGATGGGGGCATGGACACCCCGCCTGAGCAGCCAGGCCGCGCGAGCGCCGGACCAGACGACGGCGCTCGCCGCGCGGACGCCGACGCGAGCACCGCGCCGGACGGAGCCCGTCTTCCGCTTGGCACGGCCGTGCTCGTTGTCGTGCTCGCGCTGTTCGCCGCCCTCACGGCTGGGCACCTCGTCGCGGCCGTCGTCGGGCCGGGTGCGTCGCCGCTTGTCGCCGTCGGCAACAGCGTCATCGACCTCGCGCCGTCGTGGCTGGTGGAGTTCGGCAAGGACGTCTTCGGCACCAAGAACAAGCTCGTACTGCTGCTCGGCATCGGTCTGGCGCTCGTGCTGCTCGGGGTGGCAACGGGAGCCGCGTCCCGGCGAAAGGCCGCGCCGGGCGTGGGCCTCATCGCCGCGCTGGGCGCGGTCGGGATCGCCGCCGTCGTGACCCGCACCGAGCTGGGGCAACTCGCCGTCGCCGCGCCGATCGTCGGCCTCCTGGTCGGCATCGTCGTGTTCCCGTGGCTGCACAGGCTGGCGCGGGAGACGTACGTGGATAGCTCAGGTAACGCGGGCGGCGCTGATGACGTGCGGACCGTCCGCACCGGAGCCGACGCCCGCCTTACCGACGCCTCCCGACGCCGTTTCATCGGCTCCTCCCTCGGCGTCGCGGCGGGGGCGGGCGTCGCCGGGCTGACCGGGCAGGCGTTCGCCGGGCCGGACGTCCAGGCGTCTCGCGCGGACATCGCGCCGTTCCAGCCCAAAACGACAGCCCCGCCCATCCCCAAAGGCGCGGACTTCGCGGCCAACGGCACCCCCACCCTCATCACGCCGAACCGCGACTTCTACACCATCCACACCGCGCTGGTCGTCCCGCGTGTTCCGGTCGATGACTGGACGTTGCGTATCCACGGCATGGTCGACCGCCCGCTCACCCTCACCTACGACGAGCTGCGACAACGCCCGCTGGTCGAGCGCACTCTCACGCTCGCGTGCGTGTCCAACCCGGTCGGCGGCAGGCTCATCTCCACCGCCAACTTCATCGGCGTCGACCTCCGCGACCTCCTCCAGGAGGCAGGCGTGAAACCCGGAGCCGAGCAGCTGTACTCCACCAGCCACGACGGCTTCACCGCTGGCACGCCCGTCGACGTCGTCATGGAGCCGGATCGGCGCGCGATGCTGGCGCTCGGCATGAACGGTGAGCCGCTGCCGGTCTCCCATGGTTTCCCGGTGCGAATGGTCGTGCCGGGCCTGTACGGCTTCGTCTCCGCGACCAAGTGGCTGGTCGACCTCGAACTGACGACGTGGGACGCCAAGCAGGGCTACTGGCAGCCACGCGGTTGGGCACGGGAGGCGCCGGTCAAGACGCAGTCCCGCATCGACGGCCCGCTCGGCGACATCACGGCGGGCGACGTCGTCGTCGCTGGCACGGCGTGGGCACCGCACGTGGGTATTGACGCCGTCGAGGTTCGCGTTGACGATGGGCCGTGGCAGCGGGCCGAGCTGTCCACCGAGGTCAGCGTCGATACCTGGCGCATGTGGCGCGCGACGGTGCGAATGTCGCGTGGCGAGAACACGGTGACGTGCCGGGCCACGGACCGCACCGGAGCGACACAACCCGAGGTGGAGACGCCGGTAGCGCCGGACGGCGCGACGGGGTGGCACAGCGTGACGTTCACGGCGCGGTAGGCGGCGCGGGTGGCGGCGCCGTGACCCGGACGCAGGCCACCACGACGTGGGCCTGCTCACCCGGCATGACCACGGATTTTGTGCACGCATTCACAAGCGGCTACCGTAGACGTCTAACCTTGTGCCGTACGCGGCGCTTCCTCCGCATTTTTGTATCTATCGCAGGGGTTGAGCCATCGTCGCGTGCGCGGACAAATCGGTCAGCAAGGAGAGCAGAGTAGGTGGCACGGGTACAGCGTGATGGCGGCGACGACTCAGCGCCGACCACCGAGCTGCCCGCCGTGAGGGACCAGGGACCTCCGGCAGTCAACGGGCGGGCGAACGGGCGCGGCGCGCCCATGCCGGCCGACAAGGTGCGGGCGATCCCCGAGGCCGCAGTCGCGCGGCTCGCCGTCTACCTGCGTGTGCTGTCCGGCATGGCTGAGCAAGGCGCGGTCACCGTCTCCAGTGAGGAACTGGCCACCGCCGCGGGCGTCAACTCGGCGAAGCTACGCAAGGACCTCTCCTACATCGGCACCTACGGCACGCGCGGCGTCGGCTACGAGGTCGATGTCCTCACCAGCGAGATCGAGCGTGTGCTTGGGCTGACGCGGCAGCAGAAGGTCGCGGTCGTCGGCATCGGTAACCTCGGCCACGCGCTCGCGAACTATGGCGGCTTCCCTGGTAGGGGCTTCCCGGTCGAGGCGCTGTTCGACGTCGATCCCGACCTGATCGGCATCCCGGTTGGCGGCCTCCCGGTCAACCACATCGACGACATCCCCGACATCTGTGCCAAGCGCAAGATCGCCATCGGCGTGATCGCGACGCCACCGACCGCGGCGCAGGCGGTGTGCGACCGTCTCGTCGAGGGTGGCGTGCACTGCGTGCTGAATTTCGCGCCGGTCGTTCTCCAAGTCCCGGAGCACGTCGAGGTCCGCAAGGTTGACCTCGCGATCGAGCTGCAGATCCTGTCGTTCCACGTCGCCCGCAATGCGGAGCAGCGTGTGAGTCGACGGACGGCGGCGGCGCGCGCATCCTCGAATGGTGAGGTGGTCTGAATGAACGTGCTCGCCGTGGGGCTCTCGCACCGCACCGCGGACCTCGACACCCTTGAGCAGGTCGCGGTCACCCAGGCTGACCTGCCGAAGGTCCTCCACGAGTTGCAGCAGTCGCCCGACATCACCGAGGTCATGCTGCTGTCGACGTGCAACCGCGTCGAGGTCTACGCGATCGTCGAGGCCTTCCATGGCGGTCTGACGTCGGTGTCCACGGTGCTCGCGGACAAGGCGGGCGTCGAGCCGACCGCGCTCTACGAAAACCTCTACGTGCACTACGCCGCCGCGGCGGTGGAGCACATTTTCTCGGTGGCATCCGGGCTCGACTCGATGGTGCTCGGCGAGACGCAGATCCTCGGCCAGGTGCGCGCCGCGTACGCCGACGCGCGCGACGCGGGCACGGTCGGCAGCGCGCTGCACGGGCTGGTGCAGACCACTCTGCGCGTCGGCAAGCGCGTGCACACCGAGACCGGCCTCGGCTCGCTCGGCGCGTCTGTCGTCTCCGAAGCGCTCGCCGACGCGGGTGACATCGATGGCCGCACCGCGGTGATCGTCGGCGCTGGCTCTATGGGCGCGCTGGCGGCGTCGCAGCTGCGTAAGGCGGATGTCGGCCGGATCGTCGTCGCCAACCGCACGCTGGAGAACGCCGAACGGCTCGCCGCGAACATCACCGAGACGGGTGGGGACGCGCAGGCAGTGCCGATGGCCGACCTGGCCACCGCGCTCGCGGACGCCGACCTCGCGGTGGCGTGCACCGGCGCGCAGGACGTCGTGGTCACCACGGAGCACGTGCTGCCGAGGCAGGGCCGTCCGCTCGTCGTCTGCGACCTCGGGCTACCGCGCGACGTCGCACCGGCCATCGGAGACGTCGATGACGTGCGGATCGTGGACCTGGAATCGGTGCGCCGCAGGATGGACACGAGCACGACGTCGGACACCGCCAAACAGACCGCGCGTGCGTCTGGCATCGTGCTCGATGAGGTGCGGGAGTACCTGGCTGGTCAGCGCAGTGCCGAGGTGACGCCTACCGTCGCCGCGCTGCGCAAGCAAGCGGCCGAGGTGGTCGACGCCGAGCTGCTGCGGCTGCACCGGCGGATGCCGGAGCTCGACAGTGATGTGCGCGACGAGGTCGGCAAGACCGTGCGCCGCGTCGTCGACAAGCTGCTGCACACCCCGACCGTGCGGGTGAAGCAGCTCGCGGCTAGTCCGGAGTCCACCGACTATGCCGATGCGCTGCGCGAGCTGTTCGGGCTCGACCCGGCAGCGCCGGTCGCGGTGTCGAAACCCGCTGCGCACACCCCGAAGCACGACCAGATCGACACGGACGGTGAAACCCAGTGAGGGCTGTTCCCACGGTGACCAAGACGATCAGGATCGGTACCCGAGGCAGCGGGCTCGCGCTCGCGCAGACGTCGACCATCGCCGAGCGCATCGAGCGCAGCGGGCAGCGCGTGGAGATCGTGACGATCTCGACTCCTGGTGACCGGTCCAGCGCGCCGATCACCGAGATCGGCGTCGGCGTGTTCACGTCGGCGCTGCGGGAAGCTCTCACGTCAGGTGAGATCGACGTCGCCGTGCACTCGTACAAAGACCTGCCGACGACACCGGAACCCGGGCTCGTCATCGCGGGCGTGCCGGAGCGCGAGGATCCGCGCGACGCGCTGATCGCCCGCGACGGCCTCTCGCTCGGCGAGCTGCCGCCCGGTTCGGTCATCGGCACAGGATCGCCGCGCAGGGCGGCGCAGCTCAGGGCGCTGGGCCTCGGTCTCGAGGTCACCGGCATCAGGGGCAATATCGATACCAGGATGCGCAAGGTGGCAGACGGCGAACTGGACGGCGTCGTGCTGGCCCGCGCCGGGCTGGCTCGTGTCGGCAGGCTGGACGAGATCACCGAGACGATCGACCCGATCCAGATGCTGCCCGCCCCGGCGCAGGGTGCGCTCGCGGTGGAATGCCGCGCGGACGACGTCGACGTCGAGCACCTGATCGCGTCCACTGTGGACAACAAGGCGACCAGGGCTGCCGTGACGGCGGAGCGGGCGGTGCTCGCTCGGCTCGAGGCGGGCTGCAGCGCGCCGGTCGGCGCGTTGGCCGATGTCGTCGAGGACCTTGCCGATGACGGGTCCGTCGTCGAGCGGCTGTCACTGCGCGGCGTCGCCGCGACGGAGACCGAATCCGGCGCGGTCGACCTGCTGCGGGCGTCGGCCACCGGCGAGCTGGCCGATGCGGAGTCGCTTGGCCGCGAGCTGGCGGTCGAGTTACTTGACCTCGGCGCGTCCGCCCCCTCCGGTCCAGGGGCCTGACCCCGCTGGGCCAGGTGGCCATCGCCTCGTGAGCGGCGATCGCGGCGTCCGCCGCTGTCGTCACTGGCGAGGCGGGGTCGCCATGCACGACAACTTGTAAAGCAACGCGGCCGACGAGCCGTCGCGGTGCGACACAATCCCCAAAGCGAAAACCCGCGAGAACGATAGAGGAGAACGCAGAACATGACCCCCGCACGGACTTCAACCGGGCGAGTCGTCTTCGTCGGTTCCGGCCCAGGCGACGTCGGCCTGATCACGGCGCGGGCGACCGAGCTGCTCGGCAAGGCCGACCTCATTGTGACCGATCCCGATGTGCCGTCCACCGTGCTCGCGCTCGCGGGTGACGAGGCAGAGGTGCGCCCGGCCGTCGGTGAGTCGAGCGAGGTCGCCAAGGACCTTGCCGACGCCGCCGAGTCCGGTCGGCTCGTGCTGCGGCTGATCTCGGGCGACCCGCTCACCCGCCCGGCCGTCGTCGCGGAGGCCAACGAGGTCGCCAAGACGTCCGCCGTGTTCGACATCGTGCCCGCCGTGTCGCCCGGCGTCGCCGTGCCCGCGTACGCCGGGATCGCGCTCGGCGGCGAGCACACCGAGGTCGACCTGAACGCCGACGTCGACTGGGCCGGTCTCGCGGGCACGCCCGGCCCGCTTGTGCTAAGCGGTACGTCGGCACACCTCGCCGAGGCCGCGTCGCAGCTGATCGAGCATGGCCGCAAGCCGGATACCCCGGTCGCGGTCACCAGCAACGGCACCATCAACACCCAGCGCACCATCGACACGACGCTGTCGACCATGGCCGCGGACGTCGGCGAGGCCGTTGGCCCGCTGGTCATCACCATCGGCGACGAGGTAGGGGACCGCGCGAAGCTGTCCTGGTGGGAGTCGCGCGCGCTGTACGGCTGGAAGGTGCTCGTGCCACGCACCAAGGAGCAGGCTGGCGCGATGGCGGAGCGGCTGGAGAGCCACGGCGCGACGTCGCACGAGGTGCCGACCATCTCGGTCGAGCCCCCGCGCAGCCCCGCGCAGATGGAGCGCTCGGTGAAGGGCCTTGTCGATGGCCGTTACCAGTGGGTCGTGTTCACGTCGGCCAACGCCGTCCGCGCGGTGTGGGAGAAGTTCACCGAGTTCGGTCTCGACGCCCGCGCGTTCTCCGGCGTCAAGATCGCCTGCGTTGGTGAGGCGACCGCCGCGAAGGTGCGCGGCTTCGGCATCGAGCCCGAGCTGGTGCCGGAGGGCGAGCAGTCCAGCGAGGGCCTGCTCGCGGAGTTCGCGCCGTTCGACGACATCCTCGACCCGGTGAACCGTGTGCTGTTGCCGCGCGCCGACATCGCCACCGAGACGCTGTCCGCCGGACTAGCCGAGCGCGGCTGGGAGGTCGACGACGTCACCGCGTACCGCACCGTGCGCGCGTCGCCGCCGCCCGCCGAGACCCGCGAGATGATCAAGACAGGTGGCTTCGACGCGGTGTGCTTCACCTCGGCGTCGACCGTGCGGAACCTCGTCGGCATCGCGGGTAAGCCGCACGCCCGCACGCTGGTGGCCTGCATTGGCCCGAAGACGGCGGAGACGGCGACGGAGTTCGGCCTGCGTGTCGACGTCCACGCCTCGAAACCGTTGGTCACCGTGCTGGTGGACGAGCTGGCCGCGCACGCGGCGAAGCTGCGCGCCGAGGGTGCGCTGCCGCCGCCCCGCAAGGCCAAGCGCCAGCGCCGCTCCTCGACGTCCTCCTGACGGCGCTGTTCTGACGCCGATGCGGTGAAAGACGCTTTCCCTGCGCTGGATGCAGTGAAGGCGTCTTTCGCCGCGCCAATGGCTGGTGTCGTCAGACCTCAGGGTCGAGCAGGTCGCGCAGGCGCTCGTCGTCGAGCAGATCCCCCAGGTGGACGTCGATCGGGTTGTCGAGCTCGTCGGTTGACCAGTAGAGCGCGGTCAACGTCCCAAGCGGGAACAGTGTCCTGTCCTCATTTGCCAGCGGCTCGTCGTCCTCGTCGAAGTCGGGGAGGATCACGTACGGGGTGTCGTCAACGGCCGGGTGTTCCGGGGTGAACATGCGCGGCGGGTCGTCACTGTCCGGCGACCACGGGTCGAACGCCCACATCGCTCCCTTGTGGCGGCGCAGTATCTCGCCGACATACCAGACGGCTCCCTGAACGAACGGCTCTGATCGCGCGGACAGAAATCCCTCCTCGTCGGTGAACGTCCGTCGGACGAGGTCTTCCAATGCCGCCAACGATTCCGCGCTGAAGTCCCACCGTTCCGGCGTACCCGTGGCCTGTGCCCACTCCTCGAAGGCGTCGGCACGCTCCGCCAGCCAGGACACCAGCTCCGGGTGGCGCCGTGGGTCCGCTTCATCGTCAATGGGATCGCTCATGCTTGCCACTCTATGGGCGGCGAAACGCGACGGTGGGCGAGTTCCGGGAATTCGGCCGCACTCGGCCTGCGCGATCGCTAGGGTGACGAAGGCAGTGAGTTACTGGGGGCCTCACGAGTCGCGACACGTCTAACGCCCCCCCGTGCGAGGGGAGGCGCATTGACGCCGTCAATAACACCACCACGCCGGAGGCGGTGGGTCAGCACCGTCGCCGTCGCGGTTGCCGCCGCGTTGACGGTGACGCTCACCGGGCCGTTCGGCGTGGGCACCGAAGCTGAGGCAGCACAGAAACCCACCCGTTGCGACGAAAAGTGGTTGGGCCGCAAGTACGACGCTCCGGTGGCGGGCTCCGGCATCAAAGGTAAGAACCAGCCCTACAGCGTCAGCCCGGAGAACGAGTGGGGCGACTACTTCTACGACAACCCGAACCACGCGTTCGACGGGCTTGCGGCACCGACGCCAGAAAAGCAGAAGCTGGCCGGGAACACCAAGGCTGACATCAACAAGTGGAAGGCGAGGTACGAGAAAACCGGCAACATCAAGTACCGGGTGCTTGAGATCTACGCCCGCTATGGCAGGCAGCTCAAGTCGGGCAATCGCATCAGGGACTTCTCCCGCTGGCTTGACGTCCGCCTGATCGGCAACGAGGCCAACCGAACCAAGGGCGACGGTTTCGAACGCAAGATCGTCCGGGACTTCAAGCTGGTCGGGCCGGACTGGATCTGCCAGAAGACGGTGAGGGTCAGGGACCCGAAGACTGGCAAGCTCGTCAACCGCACGTACGACGCGTACAACGCCAAGACCAAAGAGCTCGTCGAGTTCAAGTCCAACGGCAAGCATGAGGCAGACCAGTTCCGCCGGGACAAGGAGGTCATGCGGAAGCCGGGCTACCGTGACCACAGGCTTCGGCTGATCACCGGTGAGAAGACCACGCGGAACACCGTCAACCAGTACGGCAAGCTCAACAAGGAGCTGGAGAACGAACGCGGCAAAACCAACCAGGTCACCGTCCGCGAGCAGCGCAACAACGGGTTGGCCAGATGGCGGCCGAACCAGTACACCCGCTTCGACAAGATCATGAACCCGGACCCGAGCCGCGTGGGCACGAAAGGCCCGATCAACGACGTCGCGCGGCGTTCCGGCAGGACTCCGGAGCGGGCCAGGCAGCTCCAGCGGCTCTACAACGGCGCGAACTCCGGTGGCGCGTTCGGGCGCGGCCCCGGTGGCATCGACTTCACCACCCTCGAACTCCAGTACGTCGGCAACCCGCAGCGGGGCAAGGGGATCGACTACTCGTTCCGGGCCGATTACGTCCCCGACCCGGACGTGGACCCCGGCTATGGCGGGGCGGAGAAGCTCCAGCTCGCCTCCGATGCCTTCTTCACGTGGCTCGCGCTGACCCCGGACAAGTTCTGGGTCAACCTCAACCCGGACCAGCCGGACACGATCATGGACAGCACGTTCGCCAGCACCGACGCGGGCCGGGTCCTCCTTGAGGCCGACTTGGCGATGAAGTACGACTTCGCCGAGGCGATCAACCCGGAGAAGCGGGAGGAGGCCCAACTCTACTGGGACACCGCGCCCCGGCGGGACGGCATCCCCTGCTTCCCGACGGTGCGGTTCTGGATCGAGCCAAAGCCCGCGAAGGTCCGGGAGCAGAACGGCGGCATCTACATCCTCGACGCCCCGCTGCGGGTCGACGCCGAGTGGCTGGAAACCGACTGGCAGGCACCCGGCGCGCGTGAGTGTGATCTGACCGAGCCCGAGAAACGGCTCAGCGAAGAGTCAGTGCGGCGGTGGATCATGCCCGAGGTCGAGAAGCGGGTGAACAACAACCCGGAGTACGCCGACCTGCGGCGGGTGTACGCCTCCCGGGTCGCGGCCGAGTGGGTCCGGCAGCAGGACGCGAAAAAGGCCACCGACTTCCGGGAGATCATCAACAGCAACGACGTGTCCCGCTGGCCGCTGCGTGGTGAGAACGTCGACTGGAGCAAGCACGAGGTCTGGCAGCGGTACATGGAGACGCTCCGCGAGGGCATCGAGTGGTTCGAGCTGGAGTACGGCGGCAAGGTGTACAACCAGGGCGCCGGTGGCGTGGACTTCTCCCAGGCTCCGAAGCGGAACGTCACGAAGGTCGAGTTCGACACCCAGCACCCGCGCACGGCGGAGACGACGAAGACGTCGCAACGCACCGAAACCGCGTACCGCAACACGGAGACCGCGTTCCTCGGCGGGACCAGCGCGGGCAACATCGACAACGGAGACCCGGACCCGGACCCGGAACCCGAGCCGAGCCCGACACCGCCGCCGAGTGACCCGCCGACGTCGTCGCCGTCGAACCCGCCCACGCAGCCCAGCGCTCCCGGCGGGGGCGGTGCGGACGGTGGGGACACCCCGGCGCCGCCGGACCAGGCAGGCGGGGACCTGCCGCAGACCGGCGCCAACGCGGCGATCCGCTGGCTCGCGGCGGCCGGTGCCGGGCTGCTCGCCGTCGGCGTTGGTCTGACGTGGTGGCTGCGCCGTCGCAAGACTGCCTCGGAGGGCTGAGCCCGGTACGTCAACGTCGAAGTCGATCAACTTACCTCACCGTACGGCCAGATCGTGTCCGGTTCGCCCGGTTCTGCTGATCACAGCCCGAGGTAAGTTGATCGACTTCGCGGGGCGGGCGCGGTGAATGCGTCTTTCGCCGCACCGCACCCCACGACGTCGCCCGCTACGCCGCCCGGAGTACGGTCCGTGGTGTGTTTCCCGAACAGCGACCACGGCGGTTGCGGAGCACACCGGCGATGCGGCGGCTGGTGCGCGAGACGACCGTGCGGCCACGACAGCTGATCCTCCCGATGTTCGTCGCCGAGGGGCTGTCCGAACCGAAGCCGATCGGCAGTATGCCCGGCGTGGTGCACCACTCGCGCGACTCGCTGCGCAAAGCAGCCGCGGACGCGGTGTCAGCGGGCGTCGGCGGCGTCATGATCTTCGGGGTCCCGCGTACGCACGACGCCACCGGCTCGGCGGGCAGCGACCCGGACGGCGTCCTCAACGTCGCGCTGCGCGACCTCCGCGCCGACCTCGGCGATGACACCGTGATCATGGCCGACACCTGCCTCGACGAGTTCACCGACCACGGCCACTGCGGCGTGCTGGACTCCGAGGGCGGAGTCGACAACGACGCGACGCTCAAGCGCTACGCCGAGATGGCCGTCGCACAGGCGGAAGCGGGCGCGCACATGCTCGGCCCGAGCGGCATGATGGACGGCCAGGTCGCCACCATCCGCGCGGCACTGGACGACGCGGGGCACTCAGATGTCGCGATCCTGGCCTACGCGGCCAAGTACGCCAGCGCGTTCTACGGCCCGTTCCGCGAGGCCGTCAACTCGCAGCTCAAGGGCGACCGCAAGACGTATCAGCAGGACCCGGCCAACGCTCGCGAGGCGATCCGCGAGATCGAGCTGGACATCGCAGAGGGCGCCGACGCGGTGATGGTCAAACCCGCGATGTCGTATTTGGACATCGTGTCGGCCGCGGCGGAGATCTCCGACGTCCCGGTCGCGGCCTACCTGGTCTCCGGCGAGTACTCGATGGTGGAAGCCGCCGTCGAGCGTGGCTGGCTCGACCGCGAGCGCACCGTCGTCGAGATGCTGACGTCGATCCGCCGCGCTGGCGCGGACATGATCCTGACCTACTGGGCGGCCGAAGCCGCGGCGTGGCTGGACTGAACCCGTGACCGGACCGTACGGACCTAACGACCCGGACGAGGACGGCCCGTCCGATGACACCGAGTACCCGGTCGACGAGGCCGAACGCGCGGCGCTTGGGTTGCCGCCACTCTCGTCTGACCGTCGTGAACGTCCGGACCCGCCCCAGCTCGTGCGGATCTCAGTGCTGCTGTGGGTGCTCTCGGCGGTCGTTATGGTCGCCGGGTTCGTGTTGATGCTCGCCAACCAGCGGGCGATCACCGAGGAACTGCTCGACGCCTACGAGACGGCGCGGCGCGCCGGCGAGTCGATCGCCAACCGGGAAGGCATCACCGACTCGGACATCGAGGCAGGCGTACCTGGGTTGTTATGGCTGCTGTTCGCCGGCTCGGTGATGATCGCGGGCCTCATTGGACTGTTCGCGTACCGGGCGCGGGAAGGCACCCGTTCCGCGCGCACCGCGTTGGCCTTGCTGACCCTGGTGCTGCTGGCCTTCGTTGTCGGGATGCCGTCGGCGTTCGTGAACCCGCTGCATGTAGTCGCGCTCGTGCTGGCCGCCGTCGCGGCGGTACTGCTTTTCCTGCCGAACGTGTCGGGGTACTTCCCGCCGCTGCCACGTATGCGCAGACGTTGGCGGGATTTCTCGTGACCACCGACGCCATCGACGTCCGTTACGAGGAACCGGCCGCGAGCTGGTGGGCGTTGCTGTTCGGGCCGGGCTTCGCGCTGGTGGGGATCCTGTTCGAAGTCCTCACACCCGGCCCCGTGCTGTTCCCGGTGTGGCTCATCGCCGCGCTAGCGCTCACCGGATTCACCGCGATGTGGGTGTACGCCCGAAAGCGGTATGCCGTTGTCCGGCTGACATCCGAGTTGTTGCGGCAGGGGGAGGAGTCGCTGCCGGTTGAGCGCATCGCCGCCATCTTGGACGAACACGACGAGGGGGAGAGCGGTACCGAGGACGACAGTGCCGCGCGACCGCCACGCGCGTCACGGGTCCTCGGCGGCGGTCTCGCCGCGCCGAGGAAGTACGACGAGTTGCCGCTGCGCCTTGACGACGGCAGGGTAGTGCTTGCGTGGGCACGAGATGGGCAGGCCCTGCGCACGGCCTTGCGTGAGCTGCTGTCAGCCTGACGGTTGACGACGTGGGGCATGCCCTGGTGTGAGAGGCTGGTTTGGTGAGCGTGACGAGCAGCAGCGAAAGCAGCGCGCTGGAGGCGGACGCGGACCCCGCACCGCGCGACGCGCGGGATGCGCGACAGGAACCCCGGCTGAACCAGCCGGTTCGCGCGCTGGTCGCTGTCGCCGAGGTAGCACTCGCCGGTGTCGCGGTGTGGCTGGCGTTCCGGTTGTGGTCGCACGGCATCACCGAGATCCAGACGTCTATCGGCGAGGGCAGGACGGTCACGCTGACGCGCTACCACGGCGATGCCATCGCCGCCGCCATCGGACTCGGCACGCTGGCCTCGCTGTTCCTGCTCGATGCCGTGCGGCAGTGCGTGCTCGCGGTGCGGGCGCGTCCGGTGCGCGCGAAGCAGAAGAAACGCGCGGAGCGCGAGCAGGAGACCACCGACGTCACCGCGCGGGGCTTCGCCTCGTAGCGCCGCACAGCTCACGCCTGGCCAAGGCCACTGCGGCGGTGGTGCGGCTCGCCTGGGAGACTGCGGGTATGAGTTTCGAGCAGTCGCAGGCATGGTTCGATCGCGCGACAGCGGTGACACCCGGCGGTGTGAATTCCCCGGTGCGGGCGTTCAGTGCGGTCGGTGGCACACCCCGGTTCATGGTCTCCGGTGAGGGCGCGTACCTCCGCGACGCCGACGGCAACCGCTACGTCGACCTCGTCGCGTCCTGGGGCCCGATGATCCTCGGCCACGCGCACCCCGCCGTCGTGGACGCGGTGCGCTCGGTCGCAAGCTCCGGCCTGTCGTTCGGCACGCCGACCATGGGCGAGGTCGAGCTCGCCGAGGCATTGATCGAACGTGTCGCGCCGGTGGAGCGGGTCCGGCTGGTCAACTCGGGCACCGAGGCCACCATGAGCGCGATCCGTCTCGCGCGCGGCTTCACCGGACGCAGCAAGATCGTCAAGTTCGCGGGCTGCTACCACGGCCACGTCGACGCTCTGCTCGCCGAGGCTGGGTCCGGCGTCGCCACGCTCGGGCTGCCGAAGACGCCCGGCGTCACCGGCGCGTCCGCAGCCGACACCATCGTGCTGCCGTACAACGACGTCGACGCCGTGCGGAAGGCGTTCGCGGACCACGGTGGCGAGATCGCGGCGGTAATCACCGAGGCCGCCGCTGGCAACATGGGCGCGATCGCGCCCCGCGACGACTTCAACGCCGAGCTCAAGCGTCTTGCCAGCGAGCACGGCGCGCTGCTTGTCATGGACGAGGTGATGACCGGGTTCCGCGTCTCGTCGTCCGGCTGGTACGGCATCGACGGCGTCGCTGGCGACCTTTACACCTTCGGCAAGGTCATGTCCGGTGGGCTGCCCGCCGCCGCGTTCGGTGGCCGCGCCGACGTCATGGCCTCGCTCGCGCCGAGCGGCCCGGTCTACCAGGCGGGCACGCTCGCCGGGAACCCCGTCGCCGTCGCGGCTGGCCTGACGACGTTGCGCAACGCGGACGCCGACGTCTACCGCGCGCTTGACACCAACGCCCAGCGGCTCGGCGGCCTGCTCGATGAGGCGCTGACCAAGGCAGGTGTCGCGCACACCGTGCAGTACGCGGGCAACCTGGTGTCGGTGTTCTTCACCGAGGAGCCGGTGCACGACTACGCGGGCGCCGCCGCCGCTGAGACGTTCCGGTTCGCGCCGTTCTTCCACGCCATGCTCGAACAGGGTGTCTACCCGCCGCCGAGCGCGTTCGAGGCGTGGTTCGTCAACGCCGCCATGGACGACGAGGCGTTCGAGCGGATCGAGGCCGCGCTGCCGAAGGCCGCGCGGGCCGCGGCGGAGGCCACCAGATGACCCGGACTGTGGTGCACTTTCTCCGCCACGGCGAAGTGCACAACCCGGACGGAATCCTCTACGGGCGGCTGTCCGGGTACAAGCTGTCTGAGCTGGGGCAGCGGCAGGCCATCACGGTCGCCGAGACCCTGGTGCACCACGACATCGCGCACGTCGTCGCGTCGCCGTTGCAGCGAGCGCGAGAGACGGCGTCGCCGATCGCCGCGGCGCATCGGCTCGACGTCGCCACCGACGATCAGCTGATCGAGTCGGAGAATGCCTTCGAGGGGCTGCGGGTCTCGGTTGGTGATGGCGTGCTGCGGCAGCCGAGGCACTGGCCGAAGCTGCGCAACCCGTTTCTACCGTCGTGGGGAGAGCCGTACCGCGTCATCGCGCGCCGGATGCTGGGCGCGGCCTACCGGGCACGCGCGGCCGCCGACGGCCGTGAGGCGGTGTGCGTGTCACACCAACTGCCGATCTGGACGTTGCGGCGGTTCCTCGAAGCGCGTCCGCTGTGGCACGACCCTCGCAAGCGGCAGTGCTCGCTCGCCTCGTTGACCAGCCTCGTCTTCGAGAACGAGACACTGGTGAACATCGAGTACTGCGAACCGGCAGGCCACACCGACCCGAAGGTGCGCGGCGCATGAGATCCCGCCGCCTGGCCGTGCTGGCCGCCGTCGTGCTGCTCGCGCTGACAGCGTGCAGCACGGGTGACGACGCCGTCGTCACCGGCGGCCAGTTCAACTTCGTCGCGCCAGAGGGCAAGACCGAGATCTTCTACGACGGCGCCGATCGGCAGTCGCTGGAGATCTCCGGCGAGGACCTCTTCAACGAGGGCGAGACCATTTCGACGGCGGACTTCGCTGGCAAGGTCGTCGTCATCAACATCTGGGGCCAGTGGTGCGGCCCGTGCCGCCGGGAGGCGCCGGAACTGCAAGAGGTCTACGAGAAGACCAAGGACGACGGCGTCGTTGTGCTCGGCATCGACGTCCGCGACCACTCGCGCACCGCGCCGCAGGACTTCATGCGGGACAGGGGCCTGACATATCCGTCGATCTACGACCCGCCCGGTCGTTCGCTGCTGCCGCTGAAGGGCTATCCGCGCAACATCGTGCCGTCCACGATCGTGCTGGACAAACAGCATCGTGTCGCCGCCGTCTTCCTCAAGGAACTACTCGCGGAAGACCTACTGCCCGTGGTGCGACGGCTGGCCGACGAACCCGACGCATAGACGTTGCCCGGCAGCGGTAGGACGTACGTCACTGCCTACCCTGAGCTACGTGGAGTCCATCACCGAGTTAGCGATATCGGGTCCGCTGCTGCTCGCGGCGGGACTCGCGCTGCTCGCGGGGATGATCTCGTTCGCGTCGCCGTGCGTCGTGCCGCTCGTGCCCGGCTACCTCGCGTACCTCGCCGCGCTGGTCGGGGCGGACGCCCCCGCCGTCAACGCCGCCGAGGCCGAGCAACGCACGAAGCAAGGCCGCTACCGCGTTGTCGGTGCGGCCGCGTTGTTCGTCATCGGATTCACCGTCGTCTTCGCCGCCACCGTTGGCAGCCTGGTGTGGCTGGCCGACGCGTTGCTGGTCAACCAGCAACTGCTGGAACGCATCGGCGGAGTGCTCACCATCGCCATGGCCCTCGTCTTCCTCGGCATGGTGCCGATGCTGCAACGCGAGGCGCGTTTCCACGCCGTGCCGAAGATCGGCGTGGCGGGCGCGCCGGTGCTTGGCGGCATCTTCGCGATCGGGTGGACGCCGTGTATCGGCCCGACCCTGGCGGGTGTCCTCGCGATCGCCAGCTCCACCGGTGATACGGCGGCGCGCGGCTTCTTCCTCGTGCTGGTCTACTGTCTCGGCCTCGGGCTGCCGTTCGTTCTGATCGCGTTCGGCGCGCGATGGGCCGTCCACGCGACCGACTGGCTGCGCCGCAACGGCCGCAAGGTCCAGCTCGCTGGCGGTGGGCTGCTGCTTGTCGTCGGGATCGCGCTCGTCACCGGATTGTGGGGCGAGCTGGTCGGCTGGATGCGCGACGCCTTCATTTCCGACGTGGAGCTGCCACTGTGACCAGCGACCGGCAGACGGAGACCGAGCCCAGCGCCTACCGTGCCACGCCCGCCCGGCGCGCGCTCGCGTTCATCCGCAATACCTGGCGCGGCTTGACGTCGATGCGTACCGCGCTGATCTTGCTGTTTCTGCTCGCGCTCGCGGCGATGCCCGGCGCGATGCTGCCGCAGCGTTCGCTCAACGAACCGAAGGTGCGCGAGTACATCGCCGAACACGGTTGGTGGGGCGAACTGCTGGACGACCTCGGCTTCTTCGCCGTCTACGGCAGCGTGTGGTTCGCCGCGATCTACCTGCTGCTGATGATCTCGCTGGTCGGCTGTCTCGCACCGCGCAGTGTTGAGTATTTCCGGTCGATGCGCGCCAAGCCGGTGCTCACGCCCCGCAACCTGTCTCGGCTGCCGCACCACGCCACCGGCACCGTGGCCGGCGATGCCGACGACGTCTTCGCGGCGGCCCGCTCGCGGCTCAAGGGCTGGCGCACGACGGAACGCGACGAGGGGGATGGGTACAAGAGCATCAGCGCGGAGAAGGGCTACCTGCGCGAGACCGGCAACTTGTTGTTCCACTTCGCGATGCTCGGACTGATCATCGCGTTCGCCGTCGGCAAAATGGTCACCTACGAGGGTCAGGTCATCGTGCATGCCGACGGCTCGGAGTTCTGCAATTCCGGAATCTACGCCTACGACTCGTTCAACCCCGGCCTTCGGGTGGATGGCACCGAGCTGACGCCGTTCTGTGTGCGCGTGAACGACTTCGAGCCGACCTACACCGACATCGGCCAGCCGATCGAGTACCGCGCGGACATCGAGTACTCGTCGGGCGACGACCTCGCGACCAACACCTGGCGGCCGTACCAGCTCGAGGTCAACGAGCCGCTACGCACCGCTGGCGACCGCGTCTATCTGCTCGGTCACGGCTTCGCGCCGGTGTTCACCGTGACCTTCCCGAACGGGGAGAAGCGCACCAAGGCGACGCAGTGGCGGCCAGCCGACCAGACGACGCTGCTCTCCGACGGCGCGACGAAGTTCGACCCGCCCGGCATCACCGACTCGGAGCAGCGTAGGGACAAGCAGCTCGCGGTGACTGGGCTGTTCGCGCCGACCCCTGTGTTCAACGGCAAGATCCTCAGCTCGGCGGGCCCAAGGCTGACCGACCCGGCCGTCGCCGTCGACATCATGCGGGGCGACCTCGGCATCGACTCCGGCTACGGCCAGTCGATCTTCTCGATCGACCAGTCTCAGGTGGAGAAGGGCGCGCTGGAGCGGGTCGCGCGGGAGAACCTGCGGGTCGGCGAGTCCATCACGCTGGAGGACGGTACCGAGGTTTCGTTCGACGGTGTGCGGCGCTGGGTGTCGTTGCAGGTCTCCCACGATCCGACGCAGGTGTGGGTGCTCGGCTTCGCCGTGGCGATGCTGGTCGGGCTCGCGCTGTCGCTGCTGGTCAAGCGGCGGCGCGTGTGGGTTCGCGTCGCCCCTGCTGCCGACGTGGAAGGCGGGGGACGTACCGTTGTCGAGGTCGGTGGCTTGGCGCGCACCGACCAGGCGGGCTATGGCGACGAGTTCGATGAGATCGCCGCTGACCTGCTCAATCAGGACACGAGGAGTCCGTAATGCCGGTTGACGAGACGCTGTCGCGGTTCAGTGACTGGTCGTACAACACCGCGACGCTGATCTACGTGCTCGCGATGGTGTTCTTCGCCGTCGAGCAGGCGTTCGGCCGCGCGGGTCGGCTGCGTGCGGAGCGCACGGCGGCGCCGCGGCGTGAGCTGGTAGGTGCCGCGGCGAGCGGACCGAGCGACCCGGCGAGCCTGACTCCGACGTCGAACGCGAGCGGCGCGTCCGCCACCCCGCCGCTGACGCCCGCCGCGCGGCGTTCGACGTCGCGGGCGGCCCGGTTCGGCCGGATGGGCGTCTCCCTGACGGTGCTCGCCGCGCTGCTGCATCTGGCGGCGCTGGTGCTGCGCGGGTTGGCGACGAGCCGGGTGCCCTGGGGAAACATGTACGAGTACATGATGGCGGTCTGCCTGATCGCGGTCGTCACCTGGCTTGTGGTGCTGCGGAAGTACCCGTCGGTGCGGCACCTGTCGGCGTTCGTGTTGCTGCCGGTCGTTGTCCTGCTGTTCATCGGCGGCACGATGCTGTACGCGACGGCGGCCCCCGTCCAGCCCGCGTTGCAGTCGTACTGGCTGATCGTGCACGTCGCGGCGGCGATCGTGTCGTCTGGGATGTTCCTGGTTCCGGGTGTGGCGAGTGTGCTCTACCTGATGCGCGCCGCCCATGAGTCCAACTCGTCCCGGTTCGCGAAGCTGGCGGGTCACCTGCCCGGCCGCCAGGTCCTCGATCGCGTCTCCTATCGAACCACCGTGCTGGCCTTCCCCATCTACACGTTCGGGGTAGTGTGCGGCGCGATCTGGGCTGAGGCGGCGTGGGGCCGGTTCTGGGGCTGGGATCCTAAGGAGACGGTCGCGTTCGTGGCCTGGGTGGTCTATGCCGCCTACTTGCACGCCCGCGCCACCGCGGGCTGGCGAGGCAAGCCCGCCGCGTGGATCAACGTGACCGGCTTCGCGCTGATCGTGTTCAATCTCTTTTTCATCAATCTGGTCACGGCTGGCCTGCATTCCTACGCCGGAGTGGGCTAACACGGTGATGCGTGTGGCGACATATGCACCAGGGCGGGCTGGCGGCTACCGTCGTTGAGGACGGGACACGGGTGATCTTTTCGCGTGCCCAGCGACACACAGGAGGACCGGAGTGAGCGAGCCGAACCACGAAGCCACCTCGGCGTACCCAGGGCGGACGGATGCCGCTGGCGTCGATGATTCCGGCGGCGTCGATGACGTCGGTGACCTGGGCGACGTGGGCGACATCGACCAGGCGCCCTCGGATGGCCGTACCGACTCGCACGAGTTCCCCGCGACCCACGGCCAGCATGCGGCCGCTCCATTGCCGCCAGTAGGGCATGACGAGGTGCCGCCCGTCGTGCCTGAGGGCGATCCGTACGCGACGCCGCGGTACCAGCAGCCGTATCAACCGCAGCACGCCGCACCGCAGCAGCCCATGCCAGGGCAGCCGCCGGTGCCGGGGTATCCGCAGCAGCCACCCCTCGACCAGCAGCAACACATGATGCCGCCGATGGGGCAGCAGTACCCGCAGCAGCCGCCGCACCCGCAGCGGGGCAGGCATGCCGCTGGCCCGAACGGCGACCTCGCGTCGGCGCACCTGATCCGGCCGGTGAAGCGGCGGCCGCAGTCCGGTTGGCGCAAGGCCGTGTACGTCGCGAGTGGCAGGCTGATCAACCCCGGCGAGAGCCCGGAGGACCGCAGAAAGCGCGAGCTGATCATGCGGGTCAACCAGCCGCTGCGTGGCTGCTACAAGATCGCGATGCTCAGCCTCAAGGGCGGTGTCGGCAAGACGACCATGACCACGACGCTCGGCTCGACGTTCGCCTCACTGCGCGGGGACCGTGTGGTCGCCGTCGACGCCAACCCCGACCGTGGCACCCTGTCGCAGAAGATCCCGATGGAGACGACGGCGACGGTGCGGCATCTGCTGCGCGACGCCGACAGGATCACCCGCTACAGCGACATCCGCGCGTACACGTCGCAGGGGCCAAGCAGGCTGGAGATCCTCGCGAGCGAGCAGGATCCCGCCGTCTCGGAGGCGTTCTCCGAGAACGACTACCGGCGCGCGATCGATTTGCTCGAGCACTTCTACAACATCGTGCTGACCGATTGCGGCACCGGGCTCATGCACTCGGCGATGAAGGGCGTGCTCGAACTGGCCGACTCGCTGGTCCTGGTCTCGTCTGGCTCGGTCGATGGAGCCCGGAGCGCCTCGGCGACGCTGGACTGGCTGGACGCACACGGCTATGGCGAGTTGGTGAAGCGCTCGGTCGCGGTGATCAACTCGGTGCGACCGAGGGCGGGTTCGGTGGACCTTGACAAACTGGAGGCGCACTTCGCGGCGCGCGTTCGTGCGGTCTGCCAGATCCCGTTCGATCCGCACCTGGAAGAAGGGGCGGAGATCGAGCTGGACCGGTTGCACGATGCCACCCGGACCAAGTTGCTTGAACTCGGCGCGGCCGTCGCGGACGGGTTTCCCGGTCAGTAACGACGACTTCGCTACCAGTGTCCGCTGGCAGGCGTGATCCCGGCCGCGCGCGTTCGTAGCCGGGGCTACTCCTCCTCGTCCTTCTTCTTGCGCTGTTGCTCGCTGAGCTTGCGCAGGAAGTCGGGGTCGTCATCGGGAGCGACCTGCGGGCGCTCGCTTGTCACTCCGACGCGTTCGGAGGCGACATACGCACGCCACAGCAGCACCGCGATCGTCACCGCACCGACAGCGGCAAGCAGATAGTGCATCCTCGCTCCTTCCGTGGCGGTAGGTGCCTACTACGAGAGTAGCCCGGTGGAGCTGAGATGTGTGTAAACGCATCGAGCCGAAGGCGGCAGGCGGGTGCGACCCGGCACTCCCTGCCGTCTTCGGCTCGATGCCTACGCCGAGGTGATCCCGGCGATCACTCGACGAGGTCGGTGGCTTCCGTCGTGAGCTTCGCGAGTAGCTCGTTGACCTCTTCCTCGCGGAACCTGCGGTGCCCACCGGGCGTCCGGATCGATCCGATCCGTCCCGCGGCTGCCCACCTGGTCACCGTCTTCGGGTCGACACGGAACAGGGATGCCACTTCGCCAGGGGTGAGCAGACGTCCCCCCGACTGAGGCACTGTTGCGGTCATCCTTCGAGCCTCCTTTACGACTTTCGCTACGATCCCCGCATGACGTATGTGCGGCATACGGACGCCCACGGATGGGCAAATAACACCACAATCATTGCACCGGACGCGCCGAGTACTCGAACGGTTGGCTGATAGTAAAGGGGAGGTAAGGGACTTTAGGGGTATGAATCGGGCGTTGGTCGCCCCATATGGCGGTATGGATGTTCCTCGTATCCCGCCGCAACCCGCGAAGACCCACTCACCCACGCACGGTACCGGCAGGGTCCTGGGGTCATTCGGTCCGTTAGGGAAAGCGTAACGTGGTCTTTTGTGAGTGAACGGACCAACGACCGCTTCGGCGTCGACTTGACGCTCTATTTGCTTGCGCGGCTCGGCCTCGTCGCCCTGGTCACGGCGCTACTTGTCGCGTTCGCGGGCGCGCCGCCCCTTGTCGCGCTGATCGTCGCGCTTGTCGTCAGCTTCCCGCTCAGCCTATTGCTGTTCCGAGGGCTCAACGCGCGCGTGACCGCGGGCCTCGCGGTCAGGGGGGAACGTCGCAAAGCCGAGAAGGCGCGATTGCGCGCCGAGTTGCGCGGTGACCGCGACGCCGAGCGGGGCTCGGACGTGGGTTCCGACGGACGCGCCGAAGGGGGTTCCGAGGGGTGAGCCGTCCCGATCCCGCGTGGGTGGACGAGGCGGTGCGCGTCATCGACGCCGACGCCAACCGCAGCGCGGACACCCACCTCCATGTCTTTCCGCTGCCGCCGGAGTGGGGCATCGACCTGTATCTCAAGGACGAGTCCGTGCACCCGACCGGCTCGCTCAAGCACCGGCTTGCGCGCTCCCTACTGCTGTATGGGCTGGTCAACGGCGATATCGGGCCGGATACCGTGCTGGTCGAGGCGTCGAGCGGGTCGACGGCGGTGTCGGAGGCGTACTTCGCCCGGCTGCTCGGGCTCGACTTCGTGACCGTTGTACCGCGCGGCACGAGTAAAGAGAAGATCGAGCTGATCGAGTTCTACGGCGGGCGTTGTCATTACGTTGACCGGCCGCCGGACATCTACGCCGAGGCGGAGCGGCTGGCGGCGGAATGCGACGGGCATTACCTCGACCAGTTCACCTACGCCGAACGCGCGACCGACTGGCGCGGCAACAACAACATCGCCGAGTCGATCTTCGCGCAGATGCGCCAGGAACGGCATCCGGTGCCGACCTGGGTCGTCGTCGGTGCTGGTACCGGCGGGACGAGCGCGACGCTGGGCCGGTACGTGCGCTATCGACGTCATGCCACCCGGATCGCGGTGGTCGATCCGGAGAACTCGTCCTTTTACCATGCCTGGCGCACCGGTGCGATGGACTACTGCACCGGGATGCCGTCCCGGATCGAGGGCATCGGACGTCCTCGAGTGGAGCCGTCATTCCTGCCAGGCGTGATCGACGAGGTGCTGCCGATTCCGGACGCCGCGTCGTTCGCCGCGATCCGGCTGCTGCGGGAAAGGACAGGGCACTGGGCAGGCGGCTCGACGGGCACGAACCTGTGCGGCGCGTTCCAGCTGATCGCGCGGATGCTGGCGGAAGGCCGCACCGGGAGCGTGGTGACGCTGGTCTGCGACGGCGGCGAGCGCTACGCGCACACCTACTACGACGACGGCTGGATCGCGGAGCAGGGGTTGGACCTCGCGCCGCACCGCGAGCAACTGGAGTCGTTCCTCGCGACAGGGCGCTGGTGTCGAACGTGAGTCGTTGTGGTTGCTGTTGCGACCACAACGACTCACGTTCGGCTATGGCGCTGCCGTCAGCACCGCGCCGGTCACCACCGCCCATAGCAGCAATGCCAGCCCGGTGTCGGCCAGCACCGGGATGAGCGCGCCGCCGGTCGCGCGGCTGAGGACCGTGCGTACCGGGCGAATCAGTGCCAGCGCCGTGATGGTCGCCAGCAGCGCGGGCGGGAGTTTGAACGCCATCGCGATGGTGACCGCGAACGGGGTAATGACCAGCACGAGGTACAGCCGCCGCGTGCGGACGTCGCCGAGCTTGACGGCGAGGGTGCGTTTGCCTGCCTCGGTGTCGCTTGGGATGTCGCGGAGGTTGTTGGCCAGCAGTACGGCCGAGGAGAACGCGCCCACCGCGACCGCGCTGCCGAGTGCGAGCAGGCTGACCGTGCCCGCCTGGACGTACACGGTGCCAAGGACGGCGGCGAGGCCGAAGAACACGAACACCGCGATCTCGCCGAAGCCCGCGTAGCCGTAGGGGCGTTTGCCGCCGGTGTAGAACCACGCGCCGCCGACGCACGCCGCGCCGATTACGAGCAGCCACCACGCGCCACTGAGGACGACAAGGGAAAGCCCCGCGATGCAGGCGAGCACGAAGCTGCTCAGCGCGGCGGCGAGCACGGACTTCGGCTCAACGGTGCCGGACCCGACCAGCCGCAGCGGGCCCACGCGCTCGTCATCGGTGCCGCGGACGCCGTCGGAGTAGTCATTGGCGTAGTTCACGCCGACGATCAGTGCCAGCGCGACGATAAGCGCCAACGTCGAGCGCAGCCACGAGAAGGCGCCCAGTTCGGCGGCGGCGCCCGCCCCCACGACGACCGGTGCGATGGCGTTGGGAAGCGTGCGCGGTCGTGCGCCCCGCACCCATGCGGTGATCGTTGCCATGGGGTGCATTCTTGCCGACGTCGAGTCGCCGGGCGGTGTGCGGTCGCGGCGCGGCGGCTGACACCTAGCGACCACCGTGGCTACGCCCGATGCCGCCGTCACGGTCACAAGGCGAGGTCGAGGACGTCATGATCCCAGGAATCGGCGCACGGCGTCGCGGTCTGGCTTGCCCGGTCCCCTTAGCGGGAGCTCCGGCAGGAATCGGACCCGCTTGGGTGTGGACGGTGCGCCAAGCGCGGTCCGGACGTGGGCTGAGAGGTCGTCCGGGGTTGGTGCCTGGCCAGGGTCCTCCGGAACGATGGCGGCGACGACCGCCTCGCCCCAGTCGGGGTCCGGCACACCGACCACGCAGGTGTCCCGCACGCCCGGGTGCGAGCGCAGGACGTCTTCGACGGCGTGGGCGGCCACCTTCACACCGCCGGTGTTGATGACGTCGTCCGCGCGCCCCAGAATCTCTACGCGGCCGTCCGGTGTGATGCGGCCGAGATCGTTGGTGTGGAACCAGCCGTCCCGGAACGCCGCCGACGCGGACGACGCTGCGGCGTCTTCTAGGTAGCTATCCGCCAGCACCGGGCCCGCGAGCCGCACGCGACCAGCCGGTACGCCCGACGCCGTCGCTCCCCGCGCACCCGTTGCCGTCTCGCCTGGTGCGTCCGTCGCCACGCGTACGCCGTCAAGCGGGACGCCGTCGTACACGCAACCGCCCGCGGTCTCGCTCATGCCGTACGCGCTGATCACGCGGACGCCATGGCCCTCGGCGCGCTCGCGCAGTTCGGCAGGCAACGCGGCGCCGCCGATGATGACGGCGTCGAAGGACGCCGCGGCGTCGGCTTGTCCGGCGTCGAGTAGCCGGGCGAGTTGGGTTGGTACCAGCGCCGTGTAGCGCGGGCCGTCGTCCGACAGGGCCTTGCTGGCCTGCGCGAACTCTTCAGGTCGGAAGCCGCCCGACAGGTCGAGCACGCCCGGCTCCGTGCCAGCGAGCAGCGAACGCACCAGCACCTGCAGACCGCCGATGTAGTGCGCGGGCGTGGCGAGCAGCCAATGCCCGGGCCCGCCGAGTCGTGCGTGTGTGGCTTCCGCCGACGTGGTGAGCGCCCGAGCGGACAGCAGCACGCCCTTCGGCGTCCCGGTGGAGCCAGACGTCATGATCACCACGGCGGCGGACGGCCGAAGGTGGCCTTCGGTACACGATGCGTGCCGAAGGCCACCTTCGGCACGCCCCGGCACAAGGGGCAGCACGGTCTCGCCGCCGTCGAGCGCGTGCGCCAGCGCCCGCGTCAGCGCGCGTACGGCTTCCGGCGAGCCGTCGACGTCCACCACCTTCACCTGGCCCATTCTGCGGGACGGTGCGGGGCGCGGTGTTGTGAAGGCGTCGTTCGCGACACATAGCGTTGCGAACAACGCCTTCACGAAAGTCGCCCCTGCCCGAAATCGGGCACGAATATTGCCGAAACGCCTGACTGGGTGACACGCTGAAGCTCGTGCCCGCTCCCGACCACCCGCCGCAGGATCTCGTCCAGCACGTCGCGGGGACGACGGGGCTGCCAGAGAGTGTCGCGGCGCGCGTGATCGCCGACGTCATCGCCTACTACGGCGAGACGCGCGAGGAGTACGTCCGGCGACGACACGCGGAGTTGCGCCGCAGGGGTCGCAGAAACGCCGAGGCGTGGACGCAGATCGCCGCGGAACTGGCGCGGCGGCCGGTGGGCGCGGGCGAGGTGACGGAGCGCCAACTGCGGCGCATCGTCTACGGCTAAACCGAGGAGGGACACATGTGCGGCATCGTCGGCTACGTCGGCGGCAGGAAAGCGACCCCAATCCTGCTCGAGGGCCTGCACCGGTTGGAGTATCGCGGCTACGACTCGGCGGGCATCGCGGTGCCGCACCGGGCTCGGCTCAAGGTCACCAAGGCGGCCGTGCGTGTCGGTGAGCTGCGTGACTTGGTTGGCGACGGCCTGCCAGCGACGTCCGGCATCGCCCACACCCGCTGGGCTACCCACGGCGAGCCGACCGACGTCAACGCTCACCCGCAGCAGGACACCAGCAAGCGCATCGCCGTCGTCCACAACGGCATCCTGGAGAACGCCGACGAACTGCGTGCGCGACTCACCGCTGACGGCGTCACCTTCGCATCGGACACTGACACCGAGGCGATCGCGCACCTGGTCGCCAAGGCACTCGACGACGGCGCGGAGTCGCTGGAGGCGGCGGTGCGCACCGCGCTGCAGGATGTCGAGGGCGCGTACGGCATCGTCGTGATCGACGCGACGAAGCCGGGGGAGCTGGTCGTCGCGCGCAATGGCAGCCCGATCGTGCTGGGGGTCGGCGACGGGGAGATGTTCGTCGCGTCCGATGTCGCCGCGTTGGTGCGCTACACGCAGAGCGTCGTCTACCTGGACGACGGCGAGCTGGCCACCCTCACGGCGGACGACTACCGCACCAGCACTCTTCAGGCCCGCAGCACCGCGAAGTCACCCACCACCGTGGACGTCGACGACGCCGACTTCCAGCTCGACGGCTACGACAACTTCATGCACAAGGAGATGCACGAGCAGCCGGAGGCGATCCGGCGGGCGTTGCTCGGCAGGCTCGACGAGCGGTTTTCCACGGCGCGGCTCGGTGGTATCAACCTGGACGCGCGGGCGCTGCGGGCTGTGCGCAGCGTGAAGTTCCTCGGCTGCGGTTCGGCGTACTACGCGGGCCAGATCGGCGCGAATCTTGTCGAGGAGCTGGCGCGGCTGCCAGCGGACGCCGAGCCGGCGTCGGAGTTCCGCTACCGCAACCCGGTGATCGATGGCGACACGCTCTACGTCGCCGTCAGCCAGTCGGGCGAGACCGCGGACACTCTCGCCGCCGTCCGTGAGCTGCAACGCAAGGGCGGGCAGGTGATGGGCGTCGTCAACGTCGTTGGCAGCGCCATCGCGCGGGAGTGCGGCCACGGTGTCCTGCTGCACTCGGGGCCGGAGGTGTCCGTTGCGTCCACCAAGGCCGTGACCAGCATGAGCTTCTCGTTCGCACTGCTGGCTCTGCTGCTCGGGCGGGTGCGGGACCTCTCGGTCGCCAATGGCACCCGGATCGTGAACGGCCTCGCCGCGTTACCCGACCTGATCAGCGACATCCTGAAGACCGAGGACGAGATCGCCGAGGTCGCCGACCGCTTCCACGACGCGCGCGGGATGTTCTTCATCGGCCGTGTGCGGTGCTGGCCCGCCGCGCGCGAGGGCGCGCAGAAGCTGAAGGAGATCTCCTACGTCCACGCCGAGGCATATCAGGCGTCCGAGCTGAAGCACGGCCCGTTGGCGCTGATCGACGAGACCATGCCGTCGGTGGTGCTCGTCCCGGACGACGAACTGCTCGCGAAGAACATCGGCACCATCGAGCAGATCAAGGCGCGCGGTGGCCCGGTGATCGCGGTGACCAACGCCGAGCTGCCCTCGGGGCTGGCCGACGCCGAGATCCGTGTGCCGCACGCGACGCCGGAGCTGGACCCGATCCTGCTGACGATCCCGCTGCAACTGTTCGCGTACCACCTCGCGCTCCGCCTGGGGCGGGACATCGACAAGCCGCGCAACCTGGCGAAGAGCGTCACCGTGGAGTGAGCGGGTGGCGCTACGCCTCCGCGAGCGCCGCGATGCCGTCGAGCGTTGTCCGCATGCCGGCGCGGAGGTCGTCGAGACGGTAGGCGACGATCGCCTCTTCCCGATCCGGCGCGCGGTCGATGGCGAGGCTGAGCCCAGATGGCCCCGGCCCCAACCGCGCGGACTGCCGCAGCAGCGTGACGTTACCGTCCGGGCCGTCCGGCGCCAGTTCGAACCGCCACGTCGCCGATGGTGCGTCCGGCTTCGCGTCCGCGCCGCCGAAGACGTCGTCCGGGTCGTACACGGACCAGGCGAACACCCGCTCCGGTACGAGTTCGACGATGCGGGAGAGCGTTCGCCACTCGCCGAGGATCTGGTTTCGGTTGTGGCCGATGAAGCGTGCGCCGAGTGCGGGGCCGGTGGCGCCGTCGACCCACTCCACGCGGTGCAGCTCAGGGCTGAATCGGGCAGGTAGTTCGATGTCCGTCACCAGCGACCACACCCGCGAGGGCGTCGTCCGCACCCGGCGTTCGACCTGTGCTTCCGGTCCGTCCGCGTACCTCACTAGCACCTCCTGAACCCACGGTGTTGATCAACTTACCCCACGGTGTGACCAGGTCACGTCCGCGATGTCCGGTTCTCGTGGTCACAGCCGAGGGGAAGTAGATCAACACCGCCAGCGAGTCAGTAGAAGTACGGGTACGACGTCCAGTCCGGCTCTCGCTTCTGCAGGAACGAGTCCCGGCCCTCGACGGCCTCGTCCGTCATGTACGCCAGCCGCGTCGTCTCGCCGGCGAACAGCTGCTGCCCGACGAGGCCGTCGTCGACGAGGTTGAACGCGTACTTCAGCATCCGCTGCGCCGTGGGAGACTTGCCGTTGATCTCCCACGCCCACCGCAACGCCTCCGCTTCCAACTCAGCGTGCGGGACGACGGCGTTGACCGCCCCCATGGCGTGCATCTGCTCGGCGTCGTACGAACGCCCCAGAAAGAAGATCTCCCGCGCGAACTTCTGCCCGACCATCTTCGCGAGGTACGCCGACCCGAATCCGCCATCGAATGACCCGACGTCGGCGTCGGTTTGCTTGAACCGCGCGTGCTCGGCCGAGGCGAGTGTGAGATCGCACACCACGTGCAGCGAGTGGCCGCCGCCAGCGGCCCAACCCGGCACAACGCAGATCACGACTTTCGGCATGAAGCGGATCAACCGCTGTACCTCGAGAATGTGCAGCCGACCGGCCCGCGCCGGGTCCACCGTGTCGGACGTCTCGCCGTCGGCGTACTGATATCCGGTCTTGCCCCGAATACGCTGGTCACCACCGGAACAGAACGCCCAGCCGCCATCGCGCGGCGACGGTCCGTTCCCGGTGAGCAGGACGGCGCCGACGTCGGAGGACATCCGCGCGTGGTCGAGCGCCCGGTACAGCTCGTCCACGGTGTGCGGGCGGAAGGCATTGCGCACGTCAGGACGGTTGAAAGCGACCCGGAGCACGCGCTTACCGGAGCGGCTCTCGGTGGAGCGGTGATAGGTGATGTCGGTGAAGTCGAACCCGTCGACCTCCTCCCACGCGGAGGCGTCGAACAGTTCGGACACTCGTGTGGCTGGCATGTCTGGGAGAATATGCCGTGTGCCGACAGCCAGTGATCGCAGCGGGGCCGCCCGGTGAACCCGTCGACAGCCCAGGCGAGGGTGCTCGTCGATGAACTGGTGCGCAACACGGTGTCGCACGTCGTGCTGTGCCCCGGCTCCCGCAACGCGCCGCTGTCGATGGCGCTCTACGACGCCGCGGAGGCGGGCCGGGTCAGCCTTCACGTCCGCATTGACGAACGCTCCGCTGGCTTCCTCGCGCTGGGCATCGCCGCCCGCACTGGACGTCCAACCGTGGTCGTCTGCACGTCGGGCACCGCTGCCGCGAACTTCCACCCCGCCGTCCTGGAGGCCGACCGCGCGGGGGTGCCTCTAATCGTCCTCACCGCTGACCGGCCGCCCGAGCTGCGCGCGGCGGGCGCGAACCAGGTGATCGACCAGGACCGGCTCTACGGCGACGCCGTCCGCTACTTCAACGAACTTGCCATCGCCGACACCCACACCGGCCAGAACGCCTACTGGCGCAGCCAGGTCTGCCGGGCATGGAACGCCGCCTACGGCGAGTGGCGTTCGGGCCCGGTGCACCTCAACGTCCCGTTCCGGGAGCCGCTGGTGCCGGACGTCGGCCCGGACGCTGACACCTGGCCCGAACCGCTTGACGGCAGGCCCAACGGCCAGCGCTGGACCGAGCTGCCGGACTACGGCGCGCTGCCCGCGTTCGTCGTCCCCTCCACGCGCACCGGGCTGGTCATCGCCTGCGACTCCGGCGTGGCCGCCGCTGCCGAGTGGGCGGAAGCCAATGGGTGGCCGCTGATCGCCGAGACCGGCGGCGCTGGCGTGTCCGGTGACTCCGCGATCACCAGCGGCGCGTGGCTGCTCGCCGTGCCGGAGTTCGTCGCGGCGCACAAGCCGGAGCAGGTGCTCTGCATCGGACGTCCCACGGTGTTCCGGCAGGTGCAGCAGCTTCTCGCGGACGCCGACGTCGAGGTTCTGCTGGTCCGGCCGGACACCGACTGGCCAGCGCCCGCGCACAACGTCCGGCAGGTGGGGCAGTGGTTCGCCGAGCCGACCAAGCCCGCCGACCCGGAGTGGCTGGCGCGGTGGCGCGCCGCCGACGTCGCCGCGCGCGAGGCCGTGACCACCGCGCTCGCCGCCGAGCCGTGGCCGTCCGGACCCGCCGTCGCCGCCGACGTCATGGCCGCGCTGCCGCCCGATTCGTTGCTGGTCGTTGGCTCTTCCAACCCCACCCGCGACATCGCCCTCGCCGCCGGTCCGGTGCGCCCTGACCTGCTGGTGCACCGCAACCGGGGTGTGGCGGGAATCGACGGCACGGTGTCCGCCGCCGTCGGCGCGGCGTTGGTGCACCACGGACCGTCGTACGCGCTCCTCGGCGACCTGACGTTCCTGCACGACAGCAACGGCCTGCTCACCGGCACCCTTGAGCGCCGCCCGGACCTGACGATCGTGGTCGTCAACGACGACGGCGGAGGCATCTTCTCCCTGCTGGAACAGGGCGAACCGGCACACGACCGCGGTTTCGAGCGGGTCTTCGGCACACCGCACGGCGCGGACATCGGCGCGCTCTGCGCGGGTTACGGCGTCCCACACGCCCGCGTGACCAGCAGTAACGAGCTGCAGGCCGCACTGGGCCAGCCGGAAGGGCTACGCGTCGTCGAGGTCGCCATCGAACGCGACGCTCGCAGGGACCTCCACGGCAGGCTGCGCGCGGCCGTCTCCCGCGCGGTGCGGGATGGCTGTGCGCGTGGGGATGCGTGACGGGACAGCAGTAGCCTTTGCGAGCGTGACGACGATGGCGCGGCAGCGACGGCGATGGCGAATCGCGCGCTGGGTCGTGCTCGGGGTGGCGGGCCTGATCACGCTACTGATGCTGGTTCTCGTGCTCGCGGCGTACCGCAACGACAGCGCGATCGAGTCGAATCTCGGCTCGGCCAACGCCGAGGTCTTATCCGTTGAGTGGGATCGCACCATCGTCCGTTTCGAGACCGCCGACGGCGCGGTGCACATCTCGCAGGATGGCGTGCTCTACCCGGAGGGCCTCGCCGAAGGGCAGCTGGTGCACGTCGAGTACGACGCGACCAACCCCGACCTGGTCCGCGTCGCTGGGAGGACGTTCACGCTCAGCCTGCTTCCCACTGGGGCCACGATCGCGATCACTTGGCTCATCGCCGCCCCGCTCGCCGTGTGGCTCCGCCGGCGCGAGTCCCCCGCTTGAGTGCCGCGAGTCCCACGTTGTGGCGGGATCCGAATCCACCCCGACTAGGCTGCACCTCATGTCCCGCGCGAGCCTCGACAAGGACCCCCGCGACGTCGCCGCGATGTTCGACGACGTCGCCAGCGGCTATGACCGGGCCAACTCGGTCATGACGTTCGGCTTCGACCGCCGCTGGCGCATCACCACCGGCAGGGTGCTGGGCGCCAAGCGGGGGGAGCGGGTGCTTGACCTCGCCGCGGGCACGGGCGTGTCCACGGTGGAGTTCAGCCAGGCGGGCGCGTGGTGCGTCGCCGCCGACTTCTCACTCGGCATGTTGCGCAGCGGCAAGCACCGTGACGTGCCGATGGTCGCCGCCGACGCGCTCCGGCTGCCGTTCGCCGACGAGAGCTTCGACGCCGTGACGATCGCGTTTGGACTGCGTAACTTCGTCGACACCAAGGCCGCGCTGACGGAGATCGCCCGCGTCGTCAAACCTGGCGGCAGGCTGGTGATCTGCGAGGTGTCGACGCCGCCGTTCGCGCCGATCCGGCTGGTGCACGAGAAGGTGCTGATGCGTGCGCTGACCTGGCTCGGCAAGCGTCAGTCGTCCAACCCCGAGGCGTACTCCTATCTCGCCGAGTCCATGGCCGCGTGGCCGGACCAGCGTCGGCTCGGCGAGATCATCGCCTCGGCAGGCTGGGAGAACGTCGAGTGGTTGAACCTCACCTTCGGCGTGGTCGCGGTGCACCGCGCGACGAAGCCGGAGTAGCCAGGCGCGGCCCCGGCCTTGTCGCGAGTGGATCTTGAGCGTTTGTGGTCGTCCGGACGACCAGATCCACTCGGCCCGGTACCGCCCGGTGCGGCCGCGTGCTTGCCACCCGCGTCGTGGCGCACATCTCGCCAGCCGCCTCGACGCCGCCCCGTACAGTGACACCATGACGTCTAGCCGACGCGCGCCGCACGAGGACGCCGACGTCCTCGTCGTCGGCGCTGGACCAGCGGGATCGACGGCAGCGACCTACCTCGCCAGGGCGGGACTCGATGTCCTCGTGCTGGAAAAGACGTCCTTCCCAAGGGAGAAGGTCTGCGGCGACGGTCTCACCCCGCGTGGCGTGAAACAGCTCATCGACCTGGGCATCGACACCCGTGAGGAGGCGGGCTGGGTGCACAGCACCGGCCTGCGCATCCTGGCGGGCGACATCACCCTGGAGCTGCCGTGGCCAGACCTGGCCAGCTACCCGCCATACGGCGTCTCCCGCACCCGCGACGACTTCGACCAGCTGCTCGCGCAGACCGCGCAGAAGGCGGGCGCGCGGCTCTACGAGCGGACGTCGGTCACCGGCGCCGTCACCGACGACCGCACCGGCCGCGTCGTCGGCGTTACCGCCAAGGTCGGCCCGGACAAGACGCCGGTGACCTACCGCGCGCCGCTGGTACTCGCCTGCGACGGCGTGTCCGGGCGCATCGCGCGCAGCGTCGGCATCGACCGCAACGACAAGCGTCCGATGGGCGTCGCGGTCCGCCAGTACTACAAGAGTCCCCGGCATGACGAGCCCTACATCGAAGGTCACCTCGAGTTGTGGGACCGCAGCGATCCCGCCAACCCACGCCTGCTGCCCGGCTATGGCTGGGCGTTCCCGCTCGGTGACGGCACGGTCAACGTCGGGCTCGGCATGCTGTCGACGTCCGCGGCGTTCCGCAACACCGACTACCGCGCGCTGCTGCGCACCTGGCTGGACTCGACGCCGGAGGAGTGGGGCTTCCGGGAGGAGAACGCCGTCGGCAAGATCGGCGGTGCTGGCCTGCCGATGGGCTTCAACCGCACCCCGCACTACCGCGACGGCCTGCTGCTGCTCGGCGACGCGGGCGGCATGGTCAGCCCGTTCAACGGCGAGGGCATCTCGGCCGCCATGGAGTCCGCGCAGGTCGCCGCCGAGTGCGTGGTGCAGGCGCTCGCCCGGCCGGAGGGCCCGTCGCGGGAACGCGCCCTTCAGGCGTACCCGCTGGCGCTGTCCGAGCTGATGGGCGGTTACTACCGACTAGGCAACGCCTTCGCGCGTGCCATCGGCAACCCGAAGGTGATGCGCACCGCGACGAGGTACGGGCTGCGCATCAACCGGCTGATCCCGTTGATCTACAAGGGCCTGTCCGGCTGCTACGACGCCAAGGGCGGAGACGCCGTCGATCGGATCATCGCCACCGCGTCTCGGCTCACTCCCGCGCCGCGTTAAACGTCCGCACGAACCACCCCGCGCGTGGTGACTTGGGTTACCCGTCGGTAACTCTGCGTTGTGAGAACCGTAACATCGCGTGCCGAATGTGACCGCCGGCTCTCTCAACTGGTCGTTTCCCTGTCGCATCATGACGATGCGGACGCATGGGACGGCTGTTGACCATCCCCCGCAGACAAGAACGTGACGGGGGTCCTAGACTGCGGACCCAAAGCCTTGTGAAGCCCTTCACAACGTCGCTGCCGGAGCTCGTGAAGGATTTCACAAGCCTGTTGCCATCGCGAAGGGATGGGTGGTCATGCCGGACGACATCGCGGCCTCGAGTGGGCTCGATGCCTACCTGCCGCTGGTGATGCTCCTCGCGCTCTCGTTCGGGTTCGCCGCGTTCTCGGTGGCGATCGCTCCGCTGGTCGGTCCGAAGCGGTTCAACAAGGCGAAAAGCGAGCCGTACGAGTGCGGCATCGAGCCGTCCCCTCGACCGGTCGCTGGCGGTGGGCGTATCCCGGTGAAGTTCTACCTGACCGGGATGCTGTTCATCCTCTTCGACATCGAGATGGTCTTCCTCTACCCGTACGCGGTGGCAGCGGACGCCGTAGGCATGTTCGGCTTCATCGCCGTCACCGTCTTCATCGTCGCGATCACGATTCCCTACGTGTACGAGTGGGCGCGAGGGGGCCTGGAATGGGACTGATGGGGCCTGCTGTGTCCGCGATCGACGTTCAGGGAGGAGCCTGGCATGGGGCTTGAGGAAAAATTGCCGAGCGGCATCCTGCTCGCGAGCGTGGAGAAACTGGCCAACTGGTCGCGCCAGTCCTCGCTCTGGCCCGCGACATTCGGTCTCGCCTGCTGCGCCATCGAGATGATGACCACCGGTGGCCCCCGCTACGACCTGTCGCGGTTCGGCATGGAGGTCTTCCGCGCGTCGCCCCGGCAGGCCGACCTGATGATCGTCGCGGGCAGGGTGAGCCAGAAGATGGCGCCTGTCCTGCGCCAGATCTACGACCAGATGTCCGAGCCCAAGTGGGTGCTCGCGATGGGTGTCTGCGCCTCTTCCGGCGGCATGTTCAACAACTACGCCATCGTGCAGGGTGTCGACCACATCGTGCCGGTGGACATGTACCTGCCTGGCTGCCCGCCCCGGCCGGAGATGCTGATCGACGCGATCATGAAGCTCCACGAGAAGATCAAGCATGAGCCGATGGGCCCGAATCGCGCCAAGCTCAAGGCGGAGAAGGGCGAGGAACTCGCGCTCCCGCCATCGTCGGTCGCCCACGCACCGGCCAAGACCCGTGACGAGCGGCTGCGGACCGTCCCGCCCAACGAGGTGGAAGGCAAACGCAGCAGCACCATCCCGCTGCAACTGCTAGAGGAGCGCTGACGCTGGCGTGACCGAATCTGACGAGCCCACCACCACACCAAGCCAGGACGACGCCAAGCCGCGACCTGGCGAGGCACAGTCAAGCGCGGAACGGCCGGACGCCGGTCTAGAGCCGTTCGGCACCGAGCCCGCTCGCGCGGTTGTCGCTGGCCGCGAGCGCAAGGGCATGTTCGGCGTCCGGGGCACAGGGGACACCTCCGGCTACGGCGGCCTCCGGTTGCCCGCCTACACCCCGCCAGCCGCGAAGCGCCCGTTCGGCGACGGTTTCGATGAGTTCGCCGACGAGTTCCTCGCCGCGCTCGCGGACCGGGACATCGATCCGAGCGTGATCCAGCAGGTCACGATTGACCGTGGCGAGATCACCTTCTACGTGGAGCGCGAGCACCTTGTCGAGGTGTGCCGCACGCTGCGCGACGACTCCGGCCTGCGGTTCGAGGTGTGCAGCTCGATCTCGGGCGTTGACTACGGCCCAGACGTGCCGCAGCGGCTGCACTCCGTCTACCACCTGCTGTCGATGACCTACCGGCGTCGCATCCGGCTCGAGGTCTGCCTCGACGTCGACGACCCGCACGTGCCGTCCATCGCGGACGTCTATCCGACGGCCGACTGGCACGAGCGGGAGGCCTACGACATGTTCGGCATCATCTACGACGGCCACCCCGCGCTGACCAGGATCCTGATGCCCGATGACTGGGACGGTCATCCGCAGCGCAAGGACTATCCGCTCGGTGGCATCCCCGTGGAATACAAGGGTGCCGAGATCCCACCACCGGACCAGCGGAGGGCGTACTCGTGAGCGAACGGCTTTCGGACGCGACGACCGGTACCGACACCACCGAGAATGGGTCGGACAGCCAGCAGCCCGCGGCGTCGCGGATGACGACGGAAGGCCCGGTTTACACCGTCACAGGCGGCGACTGGGACGACGTCATCTCCGAGGTGGGTGGCGACGAGAAGATCGTCATGAACCTCGGCCCGCAACACCCGTCCACGCACGGCGTGCTGCGGCTGGTGCTCGAACTGGAGGGCGAGACCGTCACCGACCTGCGGTCGGTCATCGGCTACCTGCACACCGGTATCGAGAAGAACACCGAGTACCGCACCTGGACGCAGGGCGTCACGTTCGTGACGCGGATGGACTACTTGTCGCCGCTGTTCAACGAGGCGGCCTACTGCATGGGTGTCGAGAAACTGCTCGGCATCGAGGTGCCTCGGCGCGCCGAGGTGATCCGGGTGCTGCTGATGGAGATCAACCGGATCAGCTCGCACCTGGTCGCGCTCGCCACCGGCGGTATGGAGCTCGGCGCGCTCACCGGCATGACGGCGGGATTCCGAGAGCGCGAGGAGGCGCTGCACCTGCTCGAGTTCCTGACCGGGTTGCGGATGAACCACGCGTTCATCCGGCCTGGCGGTGTCGCGCAGGATCTGCCGACCGACGCCGAGGATAAGATCAACGAGTTCCTCAAGACCATGGACAAGCGGCTGCCGGACTACGACAAGCTGCTGACGGGGCAGCCGATCTGGCAGCAGCGGCTCAAGGGCATCGGTTATCTACCGGTGGACGCTTGCCTCGCGCTTGGCATCACCGGTCCTGTCCTGCGTTCGGCCGGTCTGCCGTGGGATCTGCGCAAGACCGACCCGTACATGGGTTACGAGGACTACGACTTCGAGGTCCCGGTCGCGCACGAGGCCGACTCGTACGCCAGGTACCTGCTGCGCGTGGAGGAGATCCACCAGTCGCTGCGGCTCATCAAGCAGGCGGTCAAGAAGCTTGAGCCGGGCCCTGTGATGGTCGAGGACAAGAAGATCGCCTGGCCCGCGCAGTTGTCGATCTCCTCGGACGGCATGGGCAACTCGCTCGAGCACGTCCGCAAGATCATGGGTCAGTCCATGGAGTCGTTGATCCACCACTTCAAGCTGGTGACCGAGGGATTCGCCGTCCCGCCGGGCCAGGTGTACACGACGGTCGAGTCGCCGCGTGGCGAGCTGGGGTACCACATGGTCTCCGACGGCGGCACCCGACCGATGCGCGTCCACGTGCGCGACCCAAGCTTCGTGAACCTGCAGTCCATGCCAGCGATGTCCGAAGGCGGCATGGTGGCTGACGTGATCGCCGCTGTCGCTTCGCTTGACCCCGTGATGGGAGGGTGCGACCGGTGACTGAGCCACAGCGGGGGGCCAAGCCCCCACACCCCGGCCGGGGGAGGTCCCCCGGACCCCCCCGCCGCATTCCATGCCCCACCCGCCGCCCACCGGCGACCGCCCGACACCCGAGTCGGCCGAGGTGTTCGACGCCGACATCCACGCCAAGGCGGCCGAGATCATCGGCCGCTACCCGGTCGCCCGCTCCGCGTTGTTGCCGATGCTGCACCTGGTGCAGTCGGTGCAGGGCTACGTCAGCCAGGAGGGCATCTCCTTCTGCGCGAGCAAGCTCGACCTGACCGAAGCCGAGGTCAGCGCGGTCGCGACGTTCTACACGATGTACAAGCGCAAGCCCTGCGGCGAGCACTTGGTCAGCGTGTGCACCAACACGCTGTGCGCCGCGATGGGCGGCGACGCGATCTACAAGAAGCTGCAAGACCACCTCGGTGAGAACGGCACCCCGCTCGGCCACGAAGAGACGTCCGGAACGCCGGGCGAGCCTGGCTCGATCACGTTGGAACATGCCGAGTGCCTTGCCGCATGCGACCTCGCGCCGGTGCTCCAGGTCAACTACGAGTACTTCGACAACCAGACCGAGCAGAGTGCCGTCGAGCTGGTGGACGCGCTGCGCAAGGGCGAGAAGCCGCACCCGACGCGTGGCGCGCCGCTGACCGACCTGAAGTCCGTCGAGCTCCAGCTCGCCGGGTTCTTCCCTGACGACGAGCAGTTCACCGCCGACGTCGATGGCCCTTCGGCGGCGGAGGAGACGCTGCGCGGCGCGAAGCTCGCGCAGGAAAGGGGCTGGGTCGCACCCGCCATGCGCGACGAGGAGGCGAACCATGGCTGATCCGATCACGCCGGTGCTCACCAAGCGCTGGCTGTCGCCGAACTCCTGGCGGCTGTCCACCTACGAACAGTTGGAGGGCTACACCGCCGTCAAGAAGGCGCTGCGCAAACCGCAGGAGCAGATCGTCGCGCTGATCAAGGACGCCGGGCTGCGTGGCCGTGGCGGCGCTGGCTTCCCGGCTGGCGTGAAGTGGTCGTTCATGCCGCCGAACGAGGACAAGCCGCACTACCTGGTCATCAACGCCGACGAAGGCGAGCCGGGCACGTGCAAGGACATCCCGCTGATGATGGCCGACCCGCACTCGCTGATCGAGGGCTGCATCATCGCCTCCTACGCGATGCGGGCGCACCACTGCTTCATCTACGTGCGCGGCGAGGTGCTGCACTGCATCCGCAGGCTGCAGGCGGCCGTCCGCGAGGCCTACGACGCCGGGTACCTCGGCAAGGACATCCTCGGCTCCGGCTTCGACCTGGACATCGTCGTGCACGCGGGCGCGGGCGCCTACATCTGCGGCGAGGAGACCGCGCTGCTCGACTCGCTGGAGGGACGTCGTGGCCAGCCACGCCTGAAGCCGCCGTTCCCCGCGGCCGCCGGGCTGTACGCCAAGCCGACCACGGTCAACAACGTCGAGACCATCGCGACGGTGCCCTACATCGTGAACGGGGGGTCCGACTGGTTCCGCGAGATGGGCACGGAGAAGTCGCCTGGCCCGAAGATCTTCTCGATCTCGGGTCACGTCGAGAAGCCCGGCCAGTACGAGGCTCCGCTCGGCACGACGCTGCGGGAGCTGCTTGAGCTCGCGGGCGGCATGAAGGACGGCATCCCGCTCAAGTTCTGGACGCCGGGCGGCTCGTCCACGCCGATGTTCACCGCCGACCACCTTGACGTCCCGCTGGACTTCGAGGGCGCGGCGGAGGCTGGGTCAATGCTCGGCACCACCGCGATCATGGTGTTCAACGAGACGGTGTCGGTGCCGTGGGCCGTCATGAAGTGGACGCAGTTCTACGAGCACGAGTCCTGCGGCAAGTGCACGCCGTGCCGCGAGGGCACGTTCTGGCTCGCGCAGGTGCTGGAACGCATGGTCGAGGGCCGGGGCACGGAGGAAGACATCGACACCATGCTCGATGTCTGCGACAACATCCTCGGCCGGTCGTTCTGTGCCCTCGGCGACGGCGCGGTCAGCCCGATCGAGAGCGGTATCAAGTACTTCCGCGACGAGTTCCTCGCACTGTGTGAGGACAACAAGGCCAAGCAGTCCGAATCGGCGTTGGTGGGAGCGCAGGCATGACAATCGCGCCGGAAAACACTGAGACCGAGGTGACCGAGGTCCCCGAGGGTCACGTCAAGCTGGTCGTCGACGGCGAGGAGGTCATCGCGCCGGAGGGTGAGCTGCTCATCCGCACCGCGGAGCGGCTGGGCACGGTCATCCCGCGTTTCTGCGACCACCCGCTGCTCGACCCGGCCGGTGCGTGCCGCCAGTGCCTGGTCGAGGTGGAGATGAACGGCCGCCCGATGCCGAAGCCGCAGGCATCCTGCACGATGACCGTCGCCGACGGCATGGTCGTCAAGACGCAGAAGTCCTCCCGCGTCGCCGAGAAGGCGCAGGAGGGTGTGATGGAGCTGTTGCTCATCAACCACCCGCTGGACTGCCCGGTCTGTGACAAGGGCGGGGAGTGCCCGCTGCAGAACCAGGCCATGGCCCACGGCCGGTCGACATCTCGATTTGTCGACACCAAGCGGACGTTCCCGAAGCCGATCTCGATCTCCACGCAGGTGCTGCTGGACCGCGAGCGCTGCGTGCTCTGCCAGCGCTGCACCCGGTTCTCCGACCAGATCGCCGGTGACCCGTTCATCGACCTGCTGGAACGCGGCGTCCATCAGCAGATCGGAACCGCCGAGACCGCCGACATCCACGACACGACCGCGACGACGACGTCCAGCGGCACGCCGTTCCAGTCGTACTTCTCCGGCAACACCATCCAGATCTGCCCGGTCGGCGCGCTCACCAGCGCCGCGTACCGGTTCCGCTCGCGGCCGTTCGACCTGGTGTCTTCGCCAAGCGTGTGCGAGCACTGCTCGTCCGGCTGCGCGCTGCGTACCGACTTCCGGCGCGGCAAGGTGATGCGCCGCCTCGCGGGCGACGACCCGGACGTCAACGAGGAGTGGTCCTGCGACAAGGGTCGGTTCGCGTTCCGCTACGCCGCCGCGAAGGACCGCATCCGCAAGCCGATGGTGCGCGACGACTCCGGCCAGTTGGTCGAGGCGTCCTGGACCGAAGCCCTGCGGCGCGCGGCCGACGCACTTGTCGCCGCTCGCGACGGCAACGGCGCCGGGGTGCTGACCGGCGGCAGGCTCACCGTCGAGGACGCTTACGCCTACACCAAGTTCGCCCGGATCGCGTTGCGCAGCAACGACATCGACTTCCGCGCGCGGGCGCACTCCGCCGAGGAGCTGGACTTCTTGGCGTCGTCTGTGGTCGGCACGACACCGGACCACGTCAGCTACGCCAGCCTGGAGAAGGCACCCGCAGTGCTCTGTGTGGCGTTCGAGCCGGAGGACGAGTCGCCCATCGTGTTCCTGCGGCTGCGCAAGGCCGCCCGCGACAAGGACACCAGGTTGTTCCACATCGGACAGTGGACGACGACTTCTGTGCGTAAGACGTTCGGTGAGCTGCTCGCCTGCCAGCCTGGCGAGGAAGCCGCCGCCGTCGACGGCATCGCCGACCACGCGAAGGACCTGGACGCCGCGTTGTCGTCGGAGGGTGCGGTCGTACTCGTCGGCGAGCGTGCCGCCGAGGTGCCCGGCCTGTTCAGCGCCGTCACACGGCTCGCGAAGCGCACCGGCGCTCGCGTGGCGTGGGTGCCACGCAGGGCGGGTGAGCGAGGCGCGCTGGAAGCGGGCGCGGTCCCGGCGCTGCTGCCCGGTGGCGCGCCGGTCACCGACGCCGATGCCCGCCGCGAGCTGGAGACGTCCTGGGGCCTTGATCCGGGCACGCTACCCGCCGAGCCGGGCCGAGACACCGCCGCGATGCTGGCCGCCGCCGCATCCGGTGAACTGGACGCGCTGGTCGTCGCCGGGGTTGACCCGGATGACCTGCCAGACCCGGCGGCTGCCCGCGAGGCGCTGGCGAACGTCGGCTTCGTGCTTAGCCTGGAGATGCGGCCCAGCCCGGTGACCGAGCACGCCGACGTCGTGCTGCCGATCGCGCCGGTCGACGAGAAGACCGGCACCTTCCTCGACTGGGAAGGCCGCGAGCGGCCGTTCACCATCACTCTCGAAGGCACCGGCGCGCTGCCGGACTGCCGCGTGCTCGACACCCTCGCTGTGGAGATGGACGCCGACCTGTTCACGCAGACGTCGCAGGCGGCGTGGTCGGACTTCGACCGCGTTCGTGCCATGAAGGGCACCTTTATGGCACCTGACGCCAGCAAGATGCCCTTCATGGCACCCGGCACCGCGCCGGACGCCCCGGACGCGCCCGCCGGAGCCGTTCGCCTCGCCACCTGGCGGCAGCTCATCGACAACGGGTCGCTGCAGGACGACGAGCCGCACCTGGCGGGCACCGCGCGGAACGCGGTGCTGCGGATGTCGCGGGCCACCGCGGAGCGGCACGGCGTCACCAAGGGTAAGCAGGCGACGATCAGCACAGACCGTGGCGAGTTGACGCTGCCGGTCGAGTTCGCTGATCTGCCGGACGACGTCGTGTGGGCGCCCGCCCGGTCGCCGGAGTCGATCAGGAGCGTGCTCGGCGCGGGTCATGGCGCGGCCGTGACGCTGTCAGGAGGTGCCTGATGACCAGCTTCCTCGCGCAGGCGCAGGAGCCGATGACGAGGGCGGAGGTGCTCGCGGACGACCCGATCTGGCTGATCCTGATCAAGGTTGTCGCACTGTTCGGCTTCGGTGTCCTGATGACGCTGTTCATGATCAACTGGGAGCGCAAGGTCGTCGCCCGGATGCAGCACCGTACCGGTCCGAACCGGGTCGGCCCCAACGGCTGGCTGCAGTCGCTCGCTGACGGCATCAAGCTGGCCTTCGCCGAAGAGATCATCCCCGCTGGCGCCGACCGCAAGGTGTATTGGCTCGCGCCGGTGATCTCCGCGACGCCCGCGTTCGTGGCGTTCTCGGTACTGCCGTTCGGCCCGCAGGTGTCGATCTTCGGGGAGCAGACCTACATCCAGCTGGTCGACCTGCCGGTCGGCGTGCTCGTGGTACTCGCGGCGTCGGCTGTCGGCGTGTACGGCATCGTGCTTGGCGGCTGGGCGTCCGGCTCGCCATACCCACTGCTGGGGTCGCTGCGCTCGGCCGCGCAGGTGATCTCCTACGAGATCGCGATGGGTCTCTCGCTTGTCGCGGTCATCCTCTACGCGCAGTCGCTGTCCACAGGCGACATCGTGGACGCCCAGCAGGGCGGCTGGTTCGCGCTGTTGCTGCTGCCGAGCTTCATCATCTTCGTGATCTCGATGGTCGGTGAGACCAACCGTGCGCCATTCGACCTACCCGAAGCGGAGTCGGAGCTGGTTGGCGGCTTCCATACCGAGTACAGCTCGCTGAAGTTCGCGCTGTTCTTCCTCGCCGAGTACGTCAACATGGTCGTGCTCTCCGGTTTCGCGGTGACGCTTTTCCTCGGCGGCTACATGGCGCCGTGGCCGCTGTCCGCGATCGGCGGTGGTGTGCTGAACACCGGCTGGTGGCCGGTCCTGTGGTTCGTCGCCAAGATGCTGATCTTCCTGTTCCTTTACATCTGGCTGCGCGGCACGCTGCCCCGGTTCCGCTATGACCAGTTCATGCGGCTCGGCTGGAAGGTGCTGGTGCCCGCCAGCCTGGTGTGGATCGTGATGATCGCGGGCGTGCGAGCCATCAACACGTCCACCGACGTCACCACCGGCCAGAAGGTCATTTTTGGCGCGGTCGCGGTCCTGTTGATCGTGTTGCTGAGCCTGCTGATCCCGGAGAAGCGGGTCGAGGACGACGAGGGTGTACCCACCACCGGTGGCGGCTACCCGCTGCCACCGCTCGACCTGGAAGTGCCGAAGCTGACGCCGAGGCAGGCGGCGCTTGAGAAGGACGAGCGCAGGCGCAAGCGCAAGGAGCGAGCCGAGGTCGGCGCTGGCACAACCAGTGCGACCAGCACAGACGGCACCGGCAAGGAGGCCGACGATGGGAATGTTTGATCCCCTCAAGGGATTCGGTGTCACCTTCTCGACGATGTTCAAGAAGGTCGTCACCGAGCAGTACCCGGAGGACTTCCACCCGAGCGCGCCGCGCTGGCACGGCAGGCACCAGCTCAACCGGCACCCCGACGGGCTGGAGAAGTGCGTCGGCTGCGAGCTGTGCGCATGGGCTTGCCCCGCCGACGCGATCTTCGTCGAGGGTGGCGACAACACCGAAGAGGAGCGTTACTCCCCGGGCGAGCGGTACGGCAAGGACTACCAGATCAACTACCTGCGCTGCATCGGCTGCGGGTTGTGCATCGAGGCCTGCCCGACTAGGTCGCTGACGATGGTCAACTTCTACGAGCTCGCCGATGACGATCGGCAGAAGCTGATCTACACCAAGGAAGACCTGATGGCGCCGCTGCTGCCAGGCATGGAGGAGCCGCCGCACCCGATGCGGCTCGGCGACAACGAGCAGGACTACTACGTGCAGGGCCCTGAGCTCGCGCGCGGCAGGGGCGTGCCAGAGGGCGAGACGGTCGAGACGGCGAAGGAGGAGGCGATCCAGTGACCTCCTTCTCGCAGGCCGCCGTGGTGCTGGCGCAGCAGGGCGGTGAGGACGTCGTCGGCACCGGCGAGGCGCTGGCGTTCTGGGTCCTCGGACCGCTCGCGCTCGCGGGCGCGCTCGGCATGGTCTTCGTGCGCAACGCGGTGCACTCGGCGTTGTGGCTGGTGCTGACGATGCTCAGCCTCGGCGTGCTGTACATGGTGCAGAGCGCGCCGTTCCTCGGCTTCACGCAGATCATCGTCTACACCGGCGCCGTGATGATGCTCTTCCTGTTCGTGTTGATGATGGCGGGCAGGGACAGCGCGGACTCCATGGTCGAGGTGTTGCGTGGGCAGCGGCTGCTCGCCGCGCTGTTCGGCATGGGCTTCGCCGCGCTGCTGGTCGGTGCCCTGGCCCGCTCGCTGGTGAACGTCCAAGCCCAGGCGCCGCCGGATCCGTACGACCCGGCGGCGGGTGGCGGGGCCGGCGGCCTCGGCAGGCTGATCTTCACCGACTTTCTGTTCGCGTTCGAGCTGACGGCGGCGTTGTTGATCGTCGCCGCGCTGGCCGGGATCGTGCTCGCCTACCGCGACAAGCGCGAAGGCCAGAAGCGCAGCCAGCGAGATCTGGTCGAGGCGCGGTTCCGCGGCGACTACAAGCGTCGCTCGCCGTATCCCGGGCCCGGAGTGTTCGCCACCGGCAACTCGGTCGCCACGCCAGCGTTGCTGCCGGACGGCTCGATCGCGCCGGAGTCGCTTTCCGAGCTGATCGAGTCGACCAACACCGCCCGGCTCATCGCCGAGCACGACCGCGTCCTTGGCTCGCAGGCCGAGCATGACGACGCCCGCGCGCTGCTCGCCGAGGAGAGCGACGAGAGCGAACAGGAGGGTGAACGCAAGTGACCCCCACCTACTACTTGCTGCTGTCCGCGCTGCTGTTCGCGATCGGCGCGGTCGGCGTGCTGGTGCGGCGCAACGCGATCGTCGTGTTCATGTGCATCGAGCTGATGCTGAACTCGGTGAACCTGTCGCTTGTCACCTTCGCCAGGATCAACGGCGAGCTGGACGGCCAGGTCATGGCGTTCTTCGTCATGGTCGTCGCCGCCGCCGAGGTGGTCGTCGGACTCGCGATCATCATGGCGATCTTCCGTTCCCGGCGGTCGGCCTCTGTCGACGACACGAACCTGCTGAAGTACTAGGGAGCCCGTGTGATCGCATCATCATGGCTGCTGGTCGCCTTCCCGGCGCTCGGCGCGCTCATCCTGCTCGCAGGCGGCAGGCGGACGGACGCCTGGGGTCATCTGCTCGGCTGCGCGACCGTGCTCGCGTCGTTCGTGTACGGGCTCGCGCTGTTCTTCGCCAGTGACGGCAAGCCGTCCGACACCACGCTGTGGTCGTGGATGCCGGTCGCGGACCTCCAGATCGACCTCGGGTTGCGCATCGACGCCCTGTCGCTGGTGTTCGTGTTGCTGATCACCGGCGTCGGCTCGTTGATCCACATCTACGCGATCGGCTACATGGCCGACGACACCGACCGGCGCCGCTTCTTCGGGTACTTCAACCTGTTCGTCGCCGCGATGCTGATCCTGGTGCTCGGCGACAACTTCGTCTCGCTCTACCTCGGCTGGGAGGGCGTGGGCCTCGCCTCGTACCTGCTGATCGGCTGGTACCAGTGGAAGCCGTCCGCGGCGACCGCCGCGAAGAAGGCGTTCATCATGAACCGCGTCGGTGACGTCGGGCTCGCGCTGGCCATCTTCCTGATGTGGAAGCACATCGGCAGCGTGTCCTACACCGAGGTGTTCGCCGGTATCGGTGACGTCGACAGCGGCGTCGTCCTGGCGATCGGGCTGCTCCTGTTGCTTGGCGCGTGCGGTAAGTCCGGTCAGTTCCCGCTCCAGGCGTGGTTGCCGGACGCGATGGAAGGTCCCACCCCGGTGTCGGCGCTGATCCACGCCGCAACCATGGTCACGGCCGGTGTGTACCTCATCGCGCGGGCCAACCCGATCTACAACGCCACCCCGAACGCGCAGCTCGCCGTTGTCATCATCGGCGCGTTCACGCTGCTGCTCGGAGCGATCATCGGCTGCGCGTACGACGACATCAAGAAGGTGCTCGCGTACTCCACGGTCAGCCAGATCGGCTACATGATGCTCGCGGTTGGTCTCGGCCCGCTCGGCTACGCGCTCGGCATCATGCATCTGCTCACCCACGGCTTCTTCAAAGCAGGCCTGTTCCTCGGGGCCGGTTCGGTGATGCACGGCATGAACGACGAGGTCGACATGCGCAAGTTCGGGGGTCTGTGGCGCAAGATGCCGGTCACGTTCGTCACCTTCGGCATCGGCTACCTCGCGCTGATCGGTTTCCCGTTCTCCGCTGGCTACTTCTCCAAGGACGCCATCATCGCCGCCGCGTTCGGCCAAGAGGAGCCGTGGCGCGCCTGGGTGTTCGGCGGCGCGGCCGTGCTCGGTGCCGGGCTGACGGCGTTCTACATGACCCGGCTGATGTTGATGACGTTCTTCGGCAAGCGGCGCTGGGCGGAGCTGAAGAGCGAGGATGGCCGCGACTTCCACCCGCACGAGTCGCCACCGGTGATGACCATCCCGATGATGCTCCTCGCGATCGGTTCGGCGGGCGCCGGTGCGTTTTTCGTGTTCAACGACCAGCTCGCGGAGTGGCTGGCGCCCTCGCTGGGGGCGGTCCAGGAGGCCGAGCACGGGGTGATCGCGCACAGCGCGGTCCCGTTCGTCGTCGTCGGGGTTTCCGCGCTCGGTGTGCTGCTGGCCTGGCTCGTCTTCGGCCGCCGCGACATACCGGTCGAGCGGCAGCCCGCCGGTGCGGTGGTGCGAGCCGCCCGTAGCGACCTGTACGGCAACGCGCTGAACGAGGCCGTAGTAGCCCGGCCGGGCATTTGGCTGTCGCGGGCGCTGGTCTACGTCGACAACAAGGGCGTCGACGGCTTCGTCAACGGCCTCGCCGCGCTGCTCGGCGGTAGCTCTGGCAGGTTGCGGCGGTTGCAGACCGGCTTCGTCCGCTCCTACGCGCTGTCCATGCTGGCAGGTGCTGGCCTGCTGGTCGGCCTGCTGTTGATGGTGAGGTTCGCATGACCTGGCTCTTGGCAATCATCCTGCTGCCGCTCGTCGGGGCGGCCGTCGTCGCGGGGCTGCGCGCCAACGACCGGCTCGCCACGGCGGTCGCGTTTGGCTTCTCGCTCGCTACGCTGGCGCTGGTCGTGCCGCTGTGGCTGAGCTACGACCCCGACGGCGCGCGGTTGCAGCAGACCAGCAGCATCGACTGGATTCCGCCGTTCGACATCCACATCTCGTTCGGCATGGATGGGATCGCACTGCTGATGATCGCGGTGATCGGCGTGCTGGTCCCGATGATCATCGGGCTGCTCGGCTACACCGACAAGCTGCCGGAAGGCCGCAGCGCAGGCGGGTACCTCTCGCTGATCCTGGTGCAGTCGTCGTTGACGATCGCGGTGTTCGCCGCGACCGACGTCTTCCTGTTCTACGTGCTGTTCGAGGTCATGCTGATCCCGATGTACTTCCTCATCGGCGGCTACGGCGGCAAGAGCAGGCAGTACGCCGCGGTGAAGTTCTTCCTGTACTCGTTCCTCGGCGGGCTGATCATGCTCGCCGCCGCGATCGGGGCGTACGTGCAGGCGGCCGACGAGCTCGGCTCGGGCACGTTCGACTGGGCGACGCTCGCCGAGGTCATCCCGCAGGCGCCGCTGGCCACGCAGATCTGGCTGTTCCTTGGCTTCTTCCTCGCGTTCGCGGTCAAGGCGCCGCTCGTGCCGTTCCACACCTGGCTGCCGGACGCGGCGGGTGAGGCGCCGATCGGCGTCGCCGTCCTGCTGGTTGGCGTGCTGGACAAGGTCGGCACGTTCGGCTTCCTGCGCTACAGCATCCCGCTGTTCCCGGACGCCAGCCAGGAGCTCGCGCCGCTGGTGCTCGGCCTCGCCGTCGCGGGCGTGCTGTACGGGTCGGTTCTCGCGGCTGGCCAGCAGGACATGAAGCGGTTCATCGCTTACGTGTCCATCGCGCACTTCGGTTTCATCGCGCTCGGCATCTTCGCGTTCACGGCGCAGGCGCAGGTCGGCGCGGTGACGTACATGCTCAACCACAGCCTCGCCACCGGCATGCTGATCATCGTGATCGGCATGGTCATCGCGCGTGGCGGCTCGACGACGATCTCCGCGTATGGCGGCATGGCGAAACTGACGCCGGTGCTGGCAGGGATGTTCCTGCTCGCTGGCTTGTCCACGCTGTCGCTGCCCGGCACGAACTCGTTCATCAGCGAGTTCCTTGTGCTGCTTGGCTCGTTCGAGACCCAGCCGGTGTTCACCACGCTGGCCACCATCGGCATGGTGCTCGCCGCCGTCTACGTGCTGTGGCTGTATCAGCGCGTGATGCAGGGGCCGGTGCGCGGCGACGCGCTGCTCGGCGCGAGCGGCGGTCCCGGCGCGGTCGAGGCCCCTGAGTCGGGCGCGAAGAAGACCGTCAGGGACGTGTCGTTGAAAGAACTCGGCGTGCTCGCGCCGCTGGTCGTGCTGATCATCGGGCTCGGCTTCTACCCGAAGCCCGCGCTCGACGTCGTCACGCCGGTGGTTGAGGAGACCGTGAGCATCGTGTCCATTACGGAAGGTAGCAACGAGTGATGCCGCAGCAGTTCCTCGCGCAGGGCGAGCAGTTGGCGGTCCCCGCGATCGACTTCGCCGCCGTGCTGCCGATCCTTATCGTGTTCGGTGCCGCCTCGATCGGCGTGCTGCTGGAAGCGTTCCTGCCCAAGCACCAGCGCTGGTCGTCGCAGATCGCGCTGAGCTTGGCAGGCATCGTCGGTGCGGGCATCGCGCTCGCCGCCTACATCAGCGACGCCCCGGAAGGCGGCATCACGACGTTCAAGGCGGAGGGCGCGACGACGGGTGCTCTCGCGGTGGACACGCCGTCGCTGTTCCTGTGGGGCACGCTGCTCGCTCTGGGCCTCGCCTCGCTGTTGATGATCGGGGATCGCTCGCTGGAACCTGGTGGCGCGTTCATCTCGCAGGCGGGCCTGCAGGGCGGTCTCCAGACACGGGAGCAGGCCAACGTCACCGGGATGCAGACCGAGATCTTCCCGCTGTCGCTGTTCGCGCTCGGCGGCATGATGACGTTCGTCGCGGCCAACGACCTGCTGACGATGTTCATCGCACTCGAGGTGCTGAGCTTGCCGCTGTACCTGATGGCTGGGCTCGCGCGCAGGCGCAGGCTGCTCTCGCAGGAAGCCGCCGTGAAGTACTTCCTGCTCGGCGCGTTCGCCAGCGCGTTCTTCCTCTACGGTGTCGCCCTGCTGTACGGCTACGCCGGGTCGGTCAAGCTGGCGGAGATCGCGAACGCGACCGCTGGCACCTCGGCGTCTGACACATTGCTCTACGCGGGCATCGGGCTGGTAGTCGTCGGGCTGCTCTTCAAGGGTTCCGTCGGCCCGTTCCACACGTGGACGCCGGACGTCTACCAGGGCGCTCCCACCCCGGTCACCGGGTTCATGGCGGCCTGCACCAAGGTGGCGGCGTTCGGCGCGATGCTGCGGGTGCTGACCGTGGCGTTCCAGCCAGCCAGCTGGGAGTGGGAGGTCCCGCTCTGGCTGATCGCGGTGATCTCGATGGCCATCGGCGCGATCCTCGGCCTGACCCAGCGTGACCTGAAGCGGATGATCGCGTACTCGTCGATCGCGCACGCCGGGTTCCTCGTCGTCGGTGCGATGACGCTGACCGAGGACGGGTTGTCGTCCACGTTGTTCTACTTGCTGGCGTACGGCTTCACCACGATCGCGGTGTTCGGCATCATCAGCCTGGTGCGCGATGCCAACGGTGAGGCAACCGACCTGTCGTCGTGGGCGGGGCTGGCGAAGCGCTCGCCGTTGGTGGCTGGCGTGTTCACGTTCCTGCTCCTCGCGCTGGCCGGTATCCCGCTGACTAGCGGTTTCATCGGCAAGTTCGCGGTGTTCTCGGCGGCGCTGGCTGACGGACACGCCGCGCTCGTTGTGATCGCACTGGTCGCCAGCGCCATCGCGGCGTTCTTCTACCTGCGGGTCGTTGTGCTGATGTACTTCTCGGAGCCAGCGGTGGAAGGCCCAGCGGTGACCGTGCCCGGTGCGTTCACCACGGCGGCGATCACGCTCGGTACCGTGGCGACCTTGGTGCTCGGCATCGTGCCCGCGTTCGCGCTCAACTGGGCCAGCGCGGGCGGCTTCGTGCCATAGATCACAGCTACCTGGGCTATCCGCGACGCACCGCCTTAGTCATGTGCCGTGCCTACCTTTAGGCTGGCAAGCGTGTCTGATGCGAAGCGCCGAACCGTGGCGGACCTGCAGGCTGCCGTAGGGCTGCGAATCGACGACGAGGGGCTCCTCGCCGATCTGGCCGAAGGTCTCGGTGAGGTCGAATCCGTGCTGCGCGAGGTGGTTCGCAGCGATGTCCAGTTCATCAGCGATGCGGCCGTGCACCTCGTCGACGCGGGCGGTAAACGGTTCCGGCCGTTGTTCACGCTGCTCGCGGGTCAGTTCGGTACGGACGGCGCTGATGGCAGGTCACGGGTCATCACGGCCGCCGCCGCGGTGGAGCTGGTCCACCTCGCGACGCTGTACCACGACGACGTCATGGACGAGGCTACGATGCGTCGTGGTGCGCAGAGCGCCAACGCGCGGTGGGACAACACCATCGCGATCCTGACCGGCGACTACCTGTTCGCCAACGCGTCACGGCTGGTAGCGGACTTGGGGCCGGACCCGTCTCGGATCATCGCTGAGACGTTCGGCGAGCTGGTGACCGGTCAGATGCGCGAGACGACGGGCGCCACGGACGGCGATGACCCGATTGAGCACTACCTGGCCGTTATCGGGCAGAAGACCGGTTCCCTGATCGCCACGGCCGGCCGGTTCGGCGCGATGCTGTCCGGAGCGGCGCAGGAACGGGTCGACGCGTTGCGCAGCTTCGGCGAGTTGATCGGTGTCGCGTTCCAGATCTCGGATGACATCCTTGACATAGCGTCACCGTCCGAGGAACTCGGAAAGGTGCAAGGCACCGATTTGAGGGAAGGCATCAAGACGCTTCCGATGCTCTACGCACTCAAAGAAGACCGAGATAACACCCGGCTGATGGAATTGCTTGAGGCGCCGTTGACCTCAAGTGCTGATGTCACCGAAGCTCTTGAGCTGTTGCGTGCTTCGACGGGGCTCAAGCACGCGCGTGAGACCTTGACCTACTACGCTCAGCGAGCACGGAACGAGCTAGCGGCGCTACCCTCGTCTCCCGCGAGAGAAGCCTGTGAATCAGTCACCGACTACCTAGCGGAGCGTACGCACTGAGCCATGTTGGCGCGGCGCCCGACAGGGTAGCCGCGTTCCGCAGCGGGAAGGAGACATCCGAAACATGTCCTCGTTGTTTGGGCAAGTCTGGTTCTGGAGTCTGCTCGCGTTCCTTGTCGGTGCGGTACTGACGTGGGTGCTGCTGGTACGTCCCGCCCAGCAGCGGGTGCAGCAGCTGGAGCGCCAGCCACGTGACGGCCGTCCCGCTCCGCCGAGCGGTCAAGCCCATCCGCAGCGGATCCCTCCGCGCCCCGCACAGCAGGCCGGACCGCCGCAAGCGCAGTACCAGCAGCAGCCGCCTGCGCAGCCCGTCTGGCCTGGACAGCAGGCGGAGCCCGAGCCGGGGGACCAGCACCATTCGAGAACCCAGTGGCTGGAGCAGGACAGCCTGCGGGACGCCGGGACGCAGCGCCGTCGAGCGCCGGAACAGCGCACGCAGCAGGTGCCGGAGCAGCGGCCCGATGTGGCACCCGGCCAACCGCCTCAGTTCCCCAGCCAGCGCCCGGACGTACCGGAGCAGCACACTCACGCGCCAGGGCCGCCATCCGACGTTCCGGGCGAGCGCGAGTTCGTGCCCGCCGAGCCACCGACGCCGTACGGACAGCAGGAGGAGGATTTCCAGCGGGAGCTGGAGCGTCAGTACCGCGACGAGTTCGACCGGGACTACCCCGAGGACGACGACCGCGCGTATCCCGAGGACACCACTCAGGGATATCCCGAGGACTACTCCCGCGACTACCCGGGCGACGAGCAGGACTACGCGCCCGAGTATGAGCGCGACGGGCATGTGGAAGAGGAGTTCACCGGGCGTGTCCACCCCGGTAATCGCACGGACGCGGTGTCCAGCCGTCCGGACGCGGCCGATGTGCGGTCGGACGCCTGGCGGCAGCAGCCGCCCGCTGACGTGTCCGGCTCCGCGATGGACAACCGGCTGGGCGACATCGACCAGCAGCCGGAACTAGGCGACCTCGACGATCTCGACGCGGACTCCGGCGCGCTCGATCAGCGTACGGCGGTGCAGCGGCCTGGTGGCCTCTTCGAGCCATCGGGCCCGGCCGAGCAGGACGCCGATGGGGAAGGCGGCCGTGAAGCGAATGGCTATGAGCCTTCTGACGTTCCCGGCGCGACAGACGCGGCCGACGCTGGAGCGGAGCAGGGAGCGGAAACCGGGGGCGACACCGCTTCACCGGACACCGACCCGGTGACCGGACTACCGAGGCGCAAGCGTGGCGCGTCGAACCGCATCCGGGGAGGCTTCGCACCGCCGCGCCCGATCGAACCGTCGATCCGCCCGGTGGCGCGTCGTACTCCGCAGCGGGACGGGACAAGCAGCGGGTCGCTGTTCGAGCCGCGCCAGAGTGGGCATACTGGCGCGGTCGCTCAGGCCGGCGGCCATGCGCAGGTCAGTGGTCATGCCGAGGCAGCGGACGTCCCGCCAGGGCCGTTCGGTCCCGGCTCAGCTATGCCGCTGCCAGGGGGCGGCAGGCCAGACCCGTCGTTCACCGTGAAGGCGAGCGTCACGGAACTGCGCTACTGTGCCGAAGGCTCGCCGCAGTTCGCGAGCATGACACCCGAGGTCTGGTTCGCGACGCCGAGCGACGCCGAGCGCGTCGGTTTCCGCCCTATCCAGTAACGGGCGCCGGGATCAACTCCTAGGCGCCCCTCACACTGTCCAGGTGTCGTTTCCTCGGAGGAGTGCCTGGAGATCCGCGGGTTTCGCGTCCGTGGCTTGGGCGATTTGGGCGCGGGCGGCATCGTCGTAGGTGGTGCGGCTGACCTGGCGGAAGATGCCGGTGGGGGTGTGCTCCAGATCCTGGCCGCCGATGCGGGACAGCGCGAAGGCATACGCCGGGTCGGTCACCGTCGGGTCGTGAATGACGACGTTGTCCAAGCCGACCTCGGACACCTTCGCTGTCTCCAGCCCGGCGAACCCTGAGCGGACCACGCCGTACTCGCCTTCTGGCCCGAAGGTGATTGGCTCACCGGGTCGTAGCGGGATGAGCCGGCGAGCGGCTTCGTCCTTGTCCTTGAGGACGTCGAAGGCGCCGTCGTTGAAGATCGGGCAGTTCTGATAGATCTCCACGAACGCCGAGCCTCGGTGCTGAGCGGCCGCGGTCAGGACCTCCGTGAGCCCCTTCTTGTCGGAGTCGAGCGCGCGGCCGACGAAGCTGGCTTCGGCACCGAGGGCCAGCGAGATGGGGTTGAACGGGTGGTCGAGCGAACCCATTGGGGTGGACTTGGTGCGCATGCCCTCCTGCGACGTGGGCGAGTACTGGCCCTTGGTGAGGCCGTAGATCCGGTTGTTGAACAGCAGGATCTTGAAGTTGACGTTGCGCCGCAGCGCGTGGATGAGGTGGTTGCCGCCGATGGAGAGCGCGTCGCCGTCGCCGGTGATCACCCACACCGACAGGTCGGGGCGTGATGTGGCGAGCCCGGTGGCGATGGCGGGGGCGCGGCCGTGGATGGAGTGCATCCCGTAGGTGTTCATGTAGTACGGGAACCGCGACGAGCAGCCGATGCCGGAGACGAACACGATGTTTTCCGGCTTGAGCCCGAGGGTGGGCAGGAAGGACTGCATGGTGTTGAGCACGATGTAGTCACCGCACCCGGGGCACCAGCGCACCTCCTGGTCGGACTTGTAGTCCTTGGCCTTCTGTGGGGCGTCGGTGGTGGGGACATCGGACAGCCCGCCGAGGTCGGGCAGCCCCAGATGGGTGGCGGTCATTCGGTGGCCTCCGTGAGCACGTGGTCGGCTTCGCCACTGCCTTCGGGTCGGGTGTCGTTGATGATGTCGGTGAACACTTCCGCGAGTTCGGCCGCACGGAATGGCAGGCCAGCCACCTTGGTGTAACTGCGGATGTCGGTGAGGTAGCGCGAGCGCAGCAACATCGCTAGTTGTCCCATGTTCATCTCGGGCAGTACGACGGTGTCGTAGGACTCCAGGATGTGTCCGAGGTTGGCTGGGAGGGGGTTGAGATGGCGTAGATGTGCCTGGGCGATTTCCATCCCGGATTTGCGGACGCGGCGGCAGGCGGCGCCGATCGGCCCGAAGCTCGAGCCCCAGCCGAGCGCGAGTATCCGTGCGTTGCCGGACGGGTCGTCCACGGTGACGTCGGGGACATTGATCCCGTCGATCTTCGCTTGGCGCAGCCGCACCATGCGGTCGTGGTTGTCCGGGTCGTAGGAGATGTGGCCCTGGTTGTCGGCCTTCTCCAGCCCGCCGATGCGGTGTTGCAGCCCTGGGGTGCCCGGCACCGCCCACTCGCGTGCGAGCGTGTCGGTGTTGCGGACGTACGGCCAGTGTTCGTCGGAGCCGTCCATGGCGTTGGGTTCGGTGGCGAATTCCACCGACAGATCCGGCAAATCGGCGACGTCCGGGACGAGCCACGGTTCGGAGCCGTTCGCGATCGCCCCATCTGATAAGAGCATGACGGGGGTGCGGTAGGTGAGCGCGATGCGGACGGCTTCGAGCGCGATGTCGAAGCAGTCGCCCGGCGTGCACGGGGCGACGATCGGCACCGGGGACTCACCGTTGCGCCCGAACATCGCCTGCAGCAGGTCGGCCTGCTCGGTCTTGGTCGGTAGCCCTGTCGATGGCCCGCCGCGCTGGACGTCGATGACCAGCAGTGGCAGTTCGGTCATCACCGCGAGCCCGATGGTTTCGGATTTCAGCGCCACCCCCGGCCCTGAGGTGGAGGTCACGCCGAGCGCGCCGCCGTAGGCCGCGCCGAGTGCGGCGCCGATGCCCGCGATCTCGTCCTCGGCCTGGATCGTGGTGACGTTGAAGTTCTTGTGCTTGGACAGCTCATGCAGGATGTCTGAGGCCGGGGTGATGGGGTACGAGCCGAGCACGATGGGCAGCTTGGACTGCTGGCCCGCGGCGATGATGCCGTAGGCGAGCGCGTTGTTGCCGGTGATCTGCCGGTACGTGCCTTTGGGCAGGGCGGCGGGTGCCACCTCGTAGGTGTTGGCGAACGCCTCGGTCGTTTCGCCGTAGTTCCAGCCCGCGCGGAATGCCAGCAGGTTCGCCTCGGCGATCTGCGGCTTGCCCGCGAACTTCTCCTGCAGAAAGCGTTCTGTGCCGTCGGTCGGCCGGTGATACATCCACGACAGCAGCCCGAGCGCGAACATATTCTTGCAGCGCTCGGCGTCCTTCTTACCAAGACCGGTGTCGGCGAGCGCGCCCTGCGTCAGCGTCGACATCCCGACCTCATACACCTGGTACGGCTCCAGCGAGCCGTCTTCGAGCGGGTTCGACTCGTAGCCGACCTTGGTGAGGTTGCGCTTGGTGAACTCGTCGACGTTGACGATCAGGATGCCGCCGTGCGGCACGTCGCCCACGTTCGACTTCAACGCCGCCGGGTTCATGACCACCAGCACATCCGGCCGGTCGCCGGGGGTAAGGATGTCGTAGTCGGCGAAGTGCACCTGGAACGACGAGACGCCGGGAATGGTGCCCTGCGGCGCGCGGATCTCGGCGGGGAAGTTCGGTAGGGTCGCGAGGTCGTTGCCGAACGCCGCGGCCTCCGACGTGAACCGATCACCGGTGAGCTGCATCCCGTCACCCGAATCACCCGCGAAGCGGATGACGACCCGATCGAGCTTGGTGACATCGGTGGTGGCGTTCGCGGGTGACGTCGTTGTCTCGCGGCTCATGGGCGCGGCTGTCCCTCTCCTCTGCACGGGCGGCACCGGTGACAGGCCTTCCTGTCACCTTGACGGTGCTGCTGGCGCTCTGCCAGCGCATGTGCGCATGCTCACTATTCGAGGCTAGCTCGGTTCGTTGATCAGTGACCAACCGCTGTCGTGCTGTTCCAGTGGATGGACACTAACGGCACCCATTGTAGAACATGTTCTAGTTCGACGTCTTATCCCCGCTGATCTTGGCTTTCATCGCCGCGAGCCGTTCCGCGAACTCAGGGGACTCGATGGAGCGCACTTGTGGCGCGATCTCGGTGTCGACGGCGTCGGAGTGTTCGGTGAGTGTGCGGGTCGACCGCATGGACCGTTTGGTGTCCAAAACCAGGTCACGCGGAGCCTTCGCCGCCCCCTGCGCCAGTTCGACGGATGCCGCGACGAGTGCGTCGTAGTCGCCGTCGACGACCCGGTGTGCCAAGCCGCGCGCGGTCGCCGTCTCGGCGTCGAGGATCTCGCCGAACAACGTCATGGCACTCGCGGTCTGCGGGCCGACGATCCGCTGCAGCATCCACGTCATGCCGCCGCCAGGGTGAAGGCCGAGTTTGAGGAAGCGCGCGTCGAACCGTGCGGACGGTCCCGCCAGCCGGACGTCGGCCGCCAGCGCGAGGTTCAGGCCGGCGCCGACGGCGGCGCCACCCACGGCGGCGATTGTTGGCAGCGTGCAGTTGGCGACCGCGAGAAACCCGGCATAGATCGCGCGCAGCCCCTCATCCTTGGCTTCACCGAGCGCGCTGAGGTCGGCGCCCGCGCAGAAGGCGGGCGGCGTTCCGGTGACGACGACGGCGTGCACCGACTCGTCGCGTTCGGCTTCCGCGACGGCGTTCGCGAGATCCGCCGACAGTGGCAGTGTCAGCGCGTTGCGCCGGTCGGGATCGTGCACCGTGATGAGGGCGACGTTGCTGTCGTGGGCCACCTTAATCTCTGCGGTCATGCGGCGATCGTATCGGCGTGCGTATGGGTGGCGGGTCGTGCCGCGTCACTGCGGCACCGGTGGCCGTTCCAGGAGGGTCGACAGCACGACCGTCGAGACCGTGCTCTCCACGATGTCGAGCGACCGGAGTCGTTCCAGCGCGGATTCGAGGTGGTGGATGTCCGCCGCGCGGAGGTGGATGATCGCGTCCGCCGCGCCTGAGACGGTGTACGCGGCGGCGACCTCGGGCAACGATTCGACGTGCGCCCTGATCCGTGTCGGCGAGACGTTGCCCCGGCAGCGCAGTTCGACGAACGCTTCGGTGCCCCAGCCGAGTGCCTGTGGATCCACCACAGCGGTGAAGCCGCGAAGGATGCCCGCGTCAAGCAGCCGGTCGACCCTGCGCTTGACCGCGGGCGCTGACAGCCCGACGACCTTGCCGATCTCGGCGTAGCTGGCGCGTGCGTTGCCGAGCAGTTGCGAAACGATTCGCTGATCGAGGGTGTTCATACGCAACATTTAGCAGATAAAGACGCAAGATCAAGCAATTGATGGCACATAATTTACGTCGCTACATTCAGCGGTATGACGGCAGCAGCGCTTCCTACCTCCCGGCCCCGCTCACGTACCCCCGAAACCCGCGGGTACTTGATGTGCCCGCCGAGGTTCTTCGAGGTCACCTACGCCATTAACCCCTGGATGGACCCGTCGAAGCCGGTTGATGCCGATCTCGCGATGGCCCAGTGGCGAGAGCTGCGTGACACCTACGTTCGGCTCGGCCACACCGTCGCGGAGATCGAGCCGCAACAGGGACTGCCGGACATGGTGTTCGCCGCCAACTCGGGCACCGTCATCGGCGGGCGGGTGCTCGGCGCCCGGTTCCGCGCGCCGGAGCGGCAGGCTGAGGCGGACCTGTACCGGCGCTGGTTCATCGAGAACGGTTTCTCCGACGTCACCATGCCGAGCGAGATCAACGAGGGTGAGGGAGACCTGACCTGGACCGGCGACGTGCTGCTTGCGGGCACCGGCTTCCGCACCGACCCCGCAGCGCACACCGAGGCGCAGGAAGTGTTCGGCGTTCCGGTGGTGTCGCTGCGGCTGGTCGACCCGCGTTACTACCACCTTGACACCGCGTTGATGGTGCTCACGCCCGCCCGCGACGGCCAGCCCGCCGAGGTGGCGTACTTCCCTGGCGCGTTCTCCGAGGGGTCGCGGCGCGTGCTGGAGCGGATGTTCCCGGACGCCATCCTGGCCGGGCCGGACGACGCCGCGGTACTCGGCCTCAACGGCGTGTCGGACGGCCGCAACGTGGTGCTGCCCGCGCAGGCGACGAAGCTCGCTGAGCAGGTGTCCGATCGAGGCTACGAGCCGGTCATGGTCGACATGTCCGAGTTGCGTAAGGCAGGTGGCGGGCCGAAGTGTTGCACGCTGGAGCTGCGCGGCTGAGGCGACTGGCGGACGCGCCGTCCGCTGGGGTTCGTGTCTCCCGCTCTCGACGCCGTGTCCCTCACTCTCGACGTCGTGTGGTGCGAATCGCATTCGCGTCTTAGTCGTTGAGGAAGGCATACGACGCATTGACGACAAGGAGACTATCTCGATGCGCAGCCTTCTCAGCCTGGCGACGTCGATCGCGGTGGCCGCTGGGGTCGCGGTCATCGCCCCGATCCCCGCGAGCGCGCAACCCATCGAGCCGGACGACGTCTGCATCCCGAGCGTGCCGGAGACCGATCCGCTTGAGCCGGGACCGGTCGACATCTGCGTGAGCGTGTTCAAACCGGCGAGCGCGAGCAAGGCGAACCGCGCCCCGGTGCTGCTGCACAGCCACGGCTGGGGTGGCAGCAGGACGTCCGAGCCTGGCTCGTTCCAGCGCTACCTCGACGCGGGCTTCGGCGTGGTCAGCATCGATCAGCGCGGGTTCGGCGAGAGTGGCGGGAAGGCGCACGTCGAGGATCCGGCGTTCGAAGGACAAGACGTCATCAACGTCATCGACTACGTCGCCGGGCTTGACTGGGTTAAGCAGAACGGGCGGAACGACCCGGTGCTCGGTGCGCTCGGCGGGTCGTACGGTGGCGGCTATCAGTTCGTCGGCGCGTTCACCGAGTTGATGGAAACCGGCCGCACGCGTTTCGACGCGCTCGCACCGCAAATCACCTGGTATTCCCTTAACGAGAGCCTCGCCCCGAACGAGGTCGTCCGCAGCACGTGGGTCAGTGCGCTCTATGCGGCCGGACTCGACGCGCACACGTCGACGGTGCATGCCGGGTTCGCGGAAGGAATCGCCACCGGTGACTGGCCCGCCAGCCAGGACGAGTTCTTCGCTGACAACGGCCCGGCGTTCCACGCGGAGGCGGGTAGGAAGCTAGACATTCCGGTGCTGGTGCGGCAGGGCATCAGCGACAACCTGTTCCCGCTCGACCAGGCGATCAAGAACTTCGACCGCGCGCTGACCGACCGCGCTCGCCGCAAGAGCCTGCTCATCGGCTACAACGGCGGTCACGCGCTGCCGAACGTCCTGCCGCTGGGCAGCGCGGTGTCCGGCGATGCCTGCTCGGAGAAGCTCGCTGGCGGCTACGACGAGCTTGAGCTGCGGTTCTATCAGGAGAACCTGCTCGGCGCGCCGCGCGAACTGACCGGCCACGGTCGCTACCACCTGATGACGTCCGGTGGTGACTGCCTTACCGTCGACACGGTCGCCCCGACGGCCGAGTTCGACTTGCCTGACATCACGACGACCACGGCGGCGGGCGTGCCGCAGGCGGTCAAGATCGCCGACGGGCCGCTGACCATCGCGGGAACGCCGCACGTGGACGCGCTGGTCACGGCGCTTGGCCTGGACAGCAGGGCGTTCTTCGCGCTCAGCGTTGGCACGTCACCCGCCGACGCACGGGTGATCCAGAACAACGTCATGCCGCACCGCGAGGAGAGCATCAACCTCGGCACTCGGCGGAGCATCGAACTGCCGTCGGTCGCCGCGACGATCGGGGAGGGCGAGTCGCTGTTCCTCACCGTGAGCCCGGTCTCGGACATGTTCGCTCTGCACGGCAGCCGCACACCCGGCGGCCTGCGCCTGCAGGACGTCACGGCGAGCTTGCCGGTGGTGCCATAGGCAGGGTCTTCACGACACCGCATGCTCTCGCCCGCAGCTACTCCGTATGGTCGAATACGAACTACGGAACTCGGTTCGTCGCCCGGACGTTGAACGGCTGAGGCCACGTTCAGGGGCTAGCTGAAGAGTGGGAGGGCCCGTGCACAAGCATCGCAACGGTTTGAAGACCGCGTTGCTGCTCGGCCTGATGAGCGCCCTCATCATCGTGATCAGTGGCATGTTCGGGGAGGGTGCGCTGTTCATCGGCCTGCTCATCGCGCTGGGCATGAACGGTTACGCCTACTTCAACTCCGACAAGCTCGCGCTGCGCTCCATGCGTGCGCGTCCGGTGTCAGAGGCGGAGCAGCCCGCGATGTACCGGATCGTGCGTGAACTGGCAACGTCGGCGAGGCAGCCGATGCCGCGCCTCTATGTCAGCCCGACGCAGGCACCGAACGCCTTCGCTACCGGGCGCAACCCGCGCAACTCGGCTGTGTGCTGCACCCAGGGCATCCTGGGGATCCTCAACGAGCGGGAGCTGCGGGCGGTGCTCGGCCATGAGCTGTCGCACGTCTACAACCGCGACATCCTGATCTCGTCCGTCGCGGGCACGCTGGCCAGCGTGGTGACGTTCCTGTCCTACATCGCGATGTTCGGCGGCAACCGGGAAGGCAACCCGTTACTCGGATTGCTGTTGATCTTCGTCGGGCCGCTCGCGGCGGGAATCGTGAAGATGGCGGTCAGCCGTTCGCGCGAGTACCAGGCCGACGAGTCGGGAGCTGAACTGACCGGCGATCCACTCGCGTTGGCGTCCGCGCTGCGCAAGCTGGAACGCGGCACGGCGGCGATGCCCCTCGCGCCGGAGCCGAAGGTCGTCTCGCAGTCGCACTTGATGATCGCCAACCCGTTCCGAGGCGGCGAGTCGCTGGCGCGGATGTTCGCCTCGCACCCGCCGATGGACGACCGCATTCGACGTCTAGAGGAGATGGCCCGGCGTGGACTGTGATCAGCCGGTGGCACCTTCCGCGCGGGCAACGGACATCACGTAGTCGCCATAGCCGGACTTCGCCAACTTGCGGCCGAGCGCGAGGCACTGGTCGGGGTCGATGTAGCCCATCCGAAGTGCGACTTCTTCTAAGCAGGCGATACGCACGCTGGTGCGATGCTCCAGCACCTGCATGAACTGGCTCGCTTCGAGCAGCGAGTCGTGCGTGCCGGTGTCCAGCCAGGCGAAGCCACGGCCGAGGTCGACCAACCGCGCGCGGCCTTGTCGCAGGTAGGCGAGGTTGATGTCGGTGATCTCCAGCTCGCCACGGGCCGACGGTGTGAGTGACCGCGCGATCTCGACGACTTGATTGTCATAGAGGTAGAGCCCGGTGATCGCCCGGTTGGACTTCGGGCTGGTGGGTTTCTCCTCGATCGAGATCAGCTTGCCGTCGTCGTCACTCACCCCGACGCCGTAACGCTCCGGATCGGTGACCGGGTAGCCGAACAGGGTGCAGCCATCCAGCTGGGCGACCTCGTTCTGCAGCCGCTTCGAGAAGCCCTGGCCGTAGAAGATGTTGTCGCCGAGCACGAGCGCGACGTCGTCGTCACCGATGAAGTCAGCGCCGATCAGGAACGCCTCGGCAAGCCCGTTGGGGCTCGGCTGCTCGGCGTAGGTCAGGTCGAGGCCCAGGTGGTGGCCGTCGCCGAGCAGCGTGCGGAACTGCGGCAGGTCGGTCGGCGTCGAGATGAGCAGGATCTCGCGGATGCCCGCCAGCATCAGCACCGAGATCGGGTAGTAGACCATCGGCTTGTCGTAGACCGGAAGCAGCTGCTTCGACACGGCCTGCGTGATCGGATGCAGGCGCGTGCCGGTGCCCCCAGCGAGCACGATGCCCTTCATCGACCTACCTGTAGTTCTCGAACTGCAGCGCGACGCCGAAGTCCTCGTTCTTCAACAGCGCGATGACGTCCTGCAGGTGGTCCTTCTTCTTACCGGACACCCGCAGTTGGTCGCCCTGAATCTGTGCCTGGACGCCCTTGGGGCCTTCGTCCCGGATGAACTTCGCGATCTTCTTGGCCTTGTCCTGCGCGATGCCCTGGACGATCTTGCCGTTGATCTTGTGCACCTTGCCGGACGCCGCTGGCTCACCGAGATCGAGCGATTTCAGCGAGATGCCGCGCTTGATCAGCTTCTCCTTGAACACCTCGGCGGCGGCGAGGGCGCGCTCCTCGGTCTCAGCTTCGATGAGGACTGATTCCTCACCCGTCCAGCTGACCGTCGCGCCGGTGCCCCGGAAGTCGAACCGGTTCGCCAACTCCTTGGCAGCCTGGTTCAGCGCGTTGTCGACCTCCTGACGGTCAACCTTGCTCACGACGTCGAATGACGGATCAGCCACGTGTGGTCACACCTCGGGTAGTTGTTGAGGAAGCTTGTGTCCGCACCTTAGCGCGCCGAGCCTGTTCGGCGCGTCGACGTCGCAAGAAGGCGTCCCGGTGTCAACGCCGCGAACGGCATTCGGTACGCTGTGTTTCGCCGGTTCGACCGGCCCCGGCGGGTTGCCCGAGCGGCCAAAGGGAGCTGACTGTAAATCAGCCGGCACAGCCTTCGGGGGTTCGAATCCCTCACCCGCCACCCAGCACAAACGCCCCGCTGACCTGCAAAGACAGGACAGCGGGGCGTTTGTCGTTGTGCGGCTAGGTGCGGGCCGATACGGCTCGATCCGGCTGCGTGTGGCCAATGCGTGGCCACGGCACCCGATGCGTGCGTTTAGCGCTTCACCCTGCTCCGTACTGCCAGGAGTCCGAGACCGAGCAAGGCGGGCCCGGTGAAGCAGCAGTAGGACTGCTTGCAGCAACAGGCGGCTGTTTCCTAGGTCAGAAGTTCAGCACGCACGTACACGTCGCGATCACTCAGGGATGTTTTCCCGTCTCCATTCCACGTGCTTCCGCCGCGCGTAGTAGTGCCACCAGAGGAGGGTGGCGCCAGGAACCCCTAAGACTCCTGCCCATACCTTGCGGGTGCGGATCTTGTTGTCGCAGTACTGGGCGTACCACTGCTCCGCAGACTCGCCGAGGTTGGTGATCCCGCCGTCACGCTCGAACTCCGCCACCCACATATCCACATCACTGCCGATGTCCGCGGCATCCGCTCCGTCCTGGCTCCAGCCAGATCCGCAGTCGATGTTCACGGTGGTCGTGGGGTAATGAGCCGGTGCGAACAGCTCGACGTGCACAGGCCACAACATCAGCCAGGCCGCGACAGCGAGCGAGACGATGCCTCCGAGGCGACTGCCAAGGCTAGGCGGGGCGCTAAATGCCACGGCTACGGACTCCTCGTTCGGCTAGTCTCGTGAGCTTGATCCTTTACCAGATCAGCTAACGGGTAGACGATCGCGCTGATCATCAGCCACAGCGTTCCGAAGATCAGGCCGATCCACAGCGCGGGGCTCATCGTCAGATGACCACCCGATGCGGCGTTGACGACTGTGCCGATGACACCGACCGCAAGGAAGAAGGCCCCGATCGCGCCGATGAGTGAGAGGTACGGATTGTGCGGTCGCTTTTGCTTCGTCATGTGCGCCCCTTTTCTCCAAGCGCTAGGGCAACAGCTCGGGACACAGGTGTTCCTCGGCCGCAACCACGACTTCCATGCCCAGGTCGATGGTCTTGTCCTCCCATTCGTCGAGACCTTTGTATTCCTCCTCGATTTGGGCCACCACAGCGTCGAGTGCATCTACCTGGCGAGCGCCAAAGGTCTCTCGGTCACCGTCCAGCCACTCGCATCCTCGCTGCCCGAGTTCGATCCAATAGTCGGCGTCATACTCCACGTCAGGCGGGAACTTCCCTGTTTCTTCCAGGCTCGCCATGTAGTTCGATTCCGCGTCGTTACCGCACGCGGCCACGAGCGAGAACCCCAGCAGGATGACGGCGGTCGTCACGAACCTCGCAGTCGTCGACACGGCGCTACTCCCTCGCCTACGGGCGCTCGATGATCGTTGTCAGTTAATCGATGACGTGCTGTGGAATCTGCTCGGGGCAACTGCTTCAGCGAGGTAGCAGAACCGGGGTCAAGGATCGGGTCGCACAACGGGTTGTCGGGATCGCGCATGACCTTCTCCCCAGTGGTGAGACGTGGACGGTGCGCCTATAGTTCGTTGTCCAGTGCACGGGCGTTACGCGTCTGAACTGTGCCTAACACAATCCGGCACTGCGTTGAGTATCCTGATGCCCGCGCGTAGGGAAGTGCTGGCACAGGCCTGGCTTCTCCTCCGGGATGTCGTCGGCATAGCAGCTGACTACTTTCCCAGTTCACAAGCTCGGGCGGTGCTTCGTTAGCCTATCTCTGCCACCGCTCGCGAACACGCTGCGGCTGCTCGTTCCCTTTCCGCTGCCAGCGGATTCCGCGGGCGTCGGTGAAGGCACACGTTACGACCGAGTGCAGCAGCGCGAGGTACGACGGGCGTGGACCGGGAGCCCATTTGTCGGAGCTAGACGTGAACTCGACTGGTATGGACCCGCAGCGTTCGCCCCCTGGCAGTACTCGGCATATCTGGGGTGGTGGTTCTCTGCCGTCCTCGATGCGCCACAGCAAGTCTTGTGTCTGGCCGTCGAACACGGCATAGACGTCCACCACTGTGATGTCGGTGATGGGAGCGTTGCTGTGGTTGTGCACTACGACGGCGTAGAACCGACCGAGCAGGTCGTCATGCCCGCTATCTAGATCAACGGTGATCGTGCGAGCCTGGCCGGCTAGTTCCTCCTGGTGATCGCGTTCGCGGTGCCTACCATCGCGGATCGCCACCCAGAGCGCGACGACGACGGCAGCGAAGGTGATCAGGGCTCCACCGACCTGCGCCCATGCGGCGAACACCGCGACATCGACACCCCAGATTGTCGGGACTGCGGCAGTCACGTGATCAGTTTCCGTTTCTTCGCGTCATTCGCTTCGGTGCGTGCGATACACGCGTCGACGCCGGCAAGGATTGTTGCGCTGATCAGAACTATGGCCCAGTACCGCACCATATCTGTCCGTCCTATGCAGGTCTGGGACACGAGGAAGGGGTTCGAATATTGATCCACTGCGTGTCAGTATCGCGTCCATGGCACGAAAATTCCACTCGACGAGTGGATTGAAGATCAGATATTCGCACTGCCACGTGCGTCTGCGCTCCCGTTGTCAACCGCCGCTATCGCGGAACGTGCCGGCATGAGCAGATATGACAGGTCTTTTGGGTCCATCGGCCTTCCCATTAGTTCAAACTGGATAGATTAGTGAAGCGTGGCCGCTGAAAAGGTCCTACCAGCCGCGAAGAGCGTTCTCGACGCGATCGCGGGCGAGTCTTTCGCCGCCGTCGAGGCACTTGGCGTAGGTCTCCAGTAGGACCTTCACACTGTGACCGGCCCACTTCGCCACACGCGTAGGCTCCACTCCGCCGTTGAGCCACGTTGACACGGCGGCATGCCGAAGGTCGTAAGGCCGCTTTGCGAGCGGCCCGGCCACAACCTCCGTCGTGAATACAGCCTGTCGGGCTCGTGCCCACACGCGGCCGTATGTGGTGCTGCCGACTCGGCCGCCATCGCGGGCACCGCGGAACAAGCGGTCGTCACGCGCCGTGCCGTACTTGGATAAGTGCTGGTGCAACAGTTCGGTCAGCTGAGGTGGACAAGGAACGGTCCGGCCGGTGTCGTCGTCGCGATGCTTGAGCCCGCGTTCCTCGCTTGCCTCGCCGCTATCTGTCCAAGTGTTGCTGATCTCGGGGCGGGCCTTCTCTACGTAGATTTCTCCCCACCCACTCGACGGCAGCGACAGGTTGCCCTTCTTGAGTCCGCAAACTTCTTCCGGCCGCATGGCGGCGTAGTACATGCAGCCGAAGAATGCGACCAGTGGTGGGCCTTGTTTGCCGAGTTCGCTGACTGCTGCGAGCAGCATGCGTGCTTGCATGGGATTGACGACGGCGCGCGGGTCAACCTGGCGTAGAGACTGTGCTCGCTTTTTCATTTGGATCCCCTGCAACGGGTTCGTGTCGAGTGATCCCTGTTCGATTGCGAACCGGATTGCTCCGTCCAGTGCGCGACGACGGAGCCGCACGGTGTTTGCTGCAGCCCGTTCACCGTTCAGGTTCACGTCGAGCGCCTGAAGTAGCGGCCGTAGTACGGCGGGATCTTCCAATGCGCTGACATCCGGACAATTGCGCTCAGTCCACCGAAGAGCGGACCAAGCGGCATCGCCGTGATCGAGGCTGCGCGTGTTCCGGTTCAAGTGACGGGTGAGTGCGCGTCGCAGAACCTTGGTGTCGGGCCGGTTATCGCTCGGCAGGAGGGCGATAGTCACCTCCATAAGTGCGCGTGCGGTGTGCTTACGGTGATTGGGCGACCAGTCACGCCACCGCGCATCCATGTACTGCTTCGCCAGAACGAGCCAGTTCACGGCGTCTTTCTGGCGCGTCATCGTGACGGGCAGGCCCGACGCTTTGTCGAACGCGATGCCCTTCCGCTGCGCAGATACCAGTTCGGCGTGAAAGCTGGACGCCTGTGTTTTGCCCCGGAACGTTTCGTGAAACGGCGGCAGGTCGGCGAGCTTCCATCGCACGCGATAGCTCGTGACCTTTCCCTGGGCATTCTTGCGTCGCTGGATGGTCCATACCCGGACGTTGTAGGTGGTTTCCACTAGGCGGCCTCCTCCAGGGTGTCTTCCCAGCGTTCGATGTCGATGCGGCGTATGCGGAGCTGGCCGTTGGGCAGCTTGATGCAGCGTGGCGCGCGTCCTTTGGCGCGCCAGTCGTTCCAGGTAGACCGCGCTATGCCGTACTCGTGGAGGAACTCGGCGACGGTGAGATGCCTCTTCTTGGTGCTCATCGGTGGTGCTGCTCCTTGCGACAGGTGGTCGGTTGGTGGGAGTGGCTCCACGGAATCCGCAGAATCCGCGGAACTCGTTGTGTGGTGGTATTTGCGCTGCTCAGCGGGTTGGCGGTGAACGCTGGCAGCGGTCCACGGATTGATCGCGCAATGGTCGCGGAATTGGCGTGGTGTGGTGGTGGGTCGCGGCCGCATTGCCGGGTTGACCGACGAGTTGCGTTCGCGGGTGGCGTGTTTTGCGCGGCGTTCTCGCGGCGATCCGCGGAGACCGCAGCGTGCCGCTGCGAGCTGCGGGAAGAGTGCTTGTGCGGATTCTGCGGATAGTGCGGAAGGGTCATGAGATCTCCCGGGGTCATTCGTCAGCTAGCAGTGGCTGGCGGCCATGCGGGTGATGTCGTTCCAGTGGCGGTTGACGAGGCGTTCGGCGTCGCGTTCGGCGCGGCGGGTGTTTAGCCGCTTGTTGTGGTGCTTCTTCATCCAGGCGGTGATGGAGCGGATCTGCTTGAGGTCGTGGCGTCGCGCCACGGTGCGCGCGAGGCTCAGCGACCGGCTGCGCGAATAGCCTTGTTCGATTAGGAATCGGGCGTCGGCGAACATGCCGGCGTAGAAGAACCGGAGCTCGGCATCGGCCTGGTCGGCGTCGTAGTTGTCGGTGTCGGCTTCGCCGAGGCTGACGAAGCCGTCGGAGCGGCGGATGCGGACACGGGTCACCCTCAGACCGACGGCTTTGGCGATGATTGCGTGCCCGCTTTCGTGATGCGCGACGCGGGCGCGGATGAGGTCACGATCCATGGCGTTGTCTCCTGATTCGGTCGGGTCGTAACGACGGGCGGGCATGGCGGCGTGCGCACCGGTCACGTCGTGTCTTGGCGGTAGAGCGGATGCGTCCAGTAGGTCGGGCTGGGCTTGCGGCCGCGTTTGCCGGGCCGCTCGGGAGCGGGTTGGTGCTGGATGTGGCCGTGTTCTTCGAGGAGCGCGAGCGGAGCGTCGAGATCGGTGGCTCGCCTGAAGCGGCCGCGGTTGAGGGCGGAGAACAGGTCACGCCGTGTGAAGGTCGTCGGCTGGGTGCGTTCGATCCAGGAGAGGACGCGGCGGGCGTTGTCGAGCGCGGGGTCGCTGCCGATCTGGTCGAAGGTGGCTAGGGCGTGGGTGGCGTAGTAGTCGCCGATGCGCCAGGCGTTGGCGAAAGTGTCACCGGAGATCGAGTGTTCCCAGGCGTTGTGGGGATGCTCGGCGACGTGGAGCAGTCCAGCGATGCGTGCGACCTGTCCGGCGTATTTGCCGCCCCAGTCACCGATGTGTCTCCACGGGCCACCGCGGGCGAGCCGGGTTTCGACCTCTGCCTGCAGCTCGGCCATCAGGTCGTCAGCCGCTGGGCTGAAGGTGAGGGCGGCGGGTTCGTCGGTCCAGTCGAGCAGCGCGGCGGCGATGGTGTGCAGCCGGTCGTTGTAGAGGTGTTCGACAGGTTCGGGCACGGGGTCGGGTCGGGTCTTGCGGTGGCCGACCATGCTGGTCGGCATGGCGAACAGGATGCGGGCGAGGAAGCCTGAGCCGCGCAGCATCGCGGTCTCGCCGAGTTCGTCAATCACGGCCGGTTGCACCGTCAGTCCGAGGGTGAGCGCGGGGTTCTCGACGAGTTCGCTGGGCCGGTTGTTGCGGTCGACGCGCAGCTGAGTGCCGGTGTAGCCCTTGAGGAACACGGCGGTGTTGGCTTGGCCGGAGTAACGGCCGGCGATGATGGAGAAGATCCCGCCCTCGTCCGACAGGACGGCGAGCCGGCCACCTTGGTCGGCGAGAACGGTCGCGACGGCTTCGGGGGTGATGTCGTCGACCACGAGCTTCGGCTCGGACGGGACTTCCATTTTGGCGAGGTCGGTGGCGGCGTCGACGGCCTCGGCGAGGGCGGCGTCGCGCTCGTTGCCGTGCTGGGTGCTCACGTTCTTCTCGGCTTGCGCGAGTAGCTGCTCGGCAGCGCGGCGCTGCACTCTGGCTTCGGCGATGTCTTCTTTGGCCTCCTCGCGGAGCTTGCGTTCGAGGGCGTAGATCGGGCGGATCATCGCCGAGAACACCGGCGACTTGCGCTCGCTCGGCTCCATCACGACGACGGTGTAGAGGTTGACCGGCTCGGCCCAGCTCGGCCGCACCTTCGCGACGGCGCGGCCGCCCGCGGCCGTCGACAGCGCTGCCAGCGCGAGACAGCCGGGCAGGTCCACCGGAGTTTGGATTGCCTCGGCGACCGCGTCGACTTGCTCGCCGAGCCACAGCGGCAGCGCGTCGACCGGGAACGTCGGCAGCTCCCGCACGGTCGCCAGTGGCAGTGGCGGTTCCCACCCGCTCTGCGCGCCGTCGGTTGGCACGGCGCGGAGCGGGCGTACTGGGTTGCTCATCAGGAGCGGTCCTCCAGGTCGAACAGCGGGTGCATGGTGTTGGCGAGTTCGGCCGCGCGGGTCTGGCGCCGGGTAGCGGCGTGGTGCGCGGCGTCGTGGTGGACGTGGCAGCCCTGGCAGAACGCGCGCAGATTCTCGGGACGGCAGTCCTCCGGGATGTGGTTGAGATGCGCGGTGGTCAGCACGACGCGGTTTCCAGTTCGGTATGCGGGTTGGCCGTGGTGGTTGCGGCACCGTCGGTCGGTGTCGAGGTGACCGCGGGGCCGGCCGCACTCGCCGCAGCACTCACAGCGGCCTTCGGCTCGGCCGAACCGGATGCACTCGGAGATCTCGTCCCAGTCGCCGGGATAACGGTCGCGGTTCTCCGGTCGGATCGGCATCACGCTGCCTCCGTCCCGTGTAGGCGCTCCGTGCTTGCCGACTGATGCGTGCCGTATCGGCGGTGCCGACGTTCGGTGTCGGTGAGTCCGCCCCAGATGCCGTGGCCTTGGCCGGTGGCGTCGGCGTCGTCGAGACACTGCTGCCGTACGGGGCAGGCCGCGCAGATCGCTTGCGCGCGCTGGATGTCGGCGGCCGCAGGGCCGGTGTCGCCGATCGGGAAGAACAGCTCGGCAGTGTCGGGTCCGCATGCGGCGTGACGCACCCAGTCACCGGGCAGCGTCAGGGCGAGCGCTGCGGCAGCGCCGGCGTGGCGGCCGCGGATCGGGTGCGTGGGCGTGGTGGGGCGTTGCATCAGGCGGCCTCCCTTCCGGCTGCGAGCTGGGTGGCGATGGCGGTCTCGACTCGCGCCCAGGACGTCGCTGCTGTCGCCCGGATCTGCTCGGGTGTCCGGGCTGATGTGGTCTGGCGTGCGCGGCGGTCCTGCAGCTCGGTGTGGCTAGGGCGTGCGGCGACGCGACGCCAGTCGACGGCGCTGGCGATGGCGTGCGACGACGCAACCGCGAGGCGGCGTTCCTCGACTACGACCGCCTCTCGCAGCTGGGTGGGCAGGGCGCGCCAGCGGGCGGCATCCCATGCCAGGCCGGCGGCGTAGCGGGTGGGCAGCAGTAGTCGCGGCGGCATGGAGGGCATCGCGGCGGCGAGGTGGTCGCCGAGGGCGAGTAGCTCGGTCTCGTTCAGCGCGTCCGGCACGCTGGGCAGGCGTGATGACGGGGTAGGCATGCGTGCGCTCCGTGGTTGGTTGGTGCGAGCGGAGTTGTGCCGGTCGGCGCGCGGTGAGGTGGCGGTGGTGCGCACACGACCGTCGTGAGGGGTTCCGGTGGCAATGACGGCGGCGTTATCGGATTACCGTCGTCATTTCGTGCCTGGTGGCGCTCTGACCTGCACGGAATGATGGAAGTGATCGGAATGCGGGTTGCTGTGGCTGCCCGGTATACGGCGACTGCTGGCGATGCGGTGGCGGTGACGCGGGTACTTCATTGCTTCTACTCCTGGTCGAGGTCGGCGGTGGCGCGCTCGGCGAGAGCGCGGCGGATGGCGACGGGGTCGACGTACCAGCGGTTGTCGGTGGAGGGGACCTTGATGCCGAGCTCGCGAAGCTGTTCCAGCAGCTTCTTGCGGGTCAGCTGCTGGTACGGCTTGTAATCGGGGGCCAGTCGGCGCAGCCGGGCCGGCAGATCGCCGGCGGGGACGCGCTCGGTGTCAAGGACCTCATCGAGGTCGTCGAGCAGGTCCCGCTTGGTGTGCGCGGTGGCTGAGTCGGCGGGCACGCTGCGGCCCTGCTCGGCCAGCAGGGACATGGCCGTCCTGCCGACGTGGGTGACTTCGGCGCTGCCGACGTTATGGCCGATGACCATCGACCAGTCGACCTCGGGCACCACGCCGACAGTCAGTGCCTTGCCTCGATCGCCGGGCGAGGTGTCCGAGCCGGGCCGCAGCTCGGTCGCGCGGATGCCTTGCCGGTGCTTGCCGTCGCCGAGCAGGGCGTCGTTGGCGATCTGGTCGATCACGCTGAACGCGACCCGGCAGATGGTCTCGCGGGTGACTGGCTTCGGGATGCTGCCCGCGGTTGGTGACTGGGTGACCAGAATGACCACCACGCCGTACTTGCGGGCCTGCTTGATGACGTCCTCGGCCAGCCGCGCGGCTTCCTCACCGAATTCGCGGTGCTGGAACAGCCGGTGAACCTCGTCGAAGTACGCCACTAGCGGCGGCAGCCCGGCCTCGGCGGCGGTGTGGGCCTGCTTGGCGCGCATGATCTGCCCGCGACGCTCGATCTCGGCCATCAGATCCTCGAACGCGGCCAGCGCGGCTGCGGCGACGTCGTGGCCGATGCCGACCTCGTAGCGGGTGAACCGCTCGGCGAGGGCGTCGAAGTCCGGGTTGTCGGCCAGCACGTGCACCCAGATCTCGGCCGTCGGGTCGAGGCACGCGCCCATGACCAGCAGCCGCCCGAACGTCGTCTTGCCCTGACCAGGACGGCCACCGACGAGCCAGCTGGTGCCGTTGATCGGCGCGATCACGGCGTCGCCGCGCAAGGTCACGCCGACCGGTATGCCGCGGTAGATGTCGACCGGGGTGTCGAGGTCCAGCCACGGCCAGGGGCCAGCGCCGGTGTCGAGCGCGCCCCGGTCGGCCACCCACAGCTGCAGCAGCCCCTCGTCCGCGCCAACCGACGGCCAGACCTCGATGCCGGCGCGGCCGAGGTTGGCCGCCAAGCGGGTCTTGCGGGCGATGACCTGCTCGGCGGGCACACCAGGTGGCAGCCGTACCTGCGCCGCGACGCCGAGGCCGTCGCGGGCTGGGATCGACGGGTACGACAGCATGCCGCCGGACTTGAAGAAGCCGTCCAGCTTGGTCAGCCCCAGATGCGCCAGGGCGTGCGCGATCGCGGTCTCATCGACCACTACCGCGGCATTCGACTGCTCGCCGGCGGTCTGCAGCCAGCCCGGCGTGATGCCGGTGTCGCGACCCACCCGCCACAGGTAGGCGACCAGAGCGGCGGTGCCGCCGTAGACGAACAGCACGCCATAAGCGAGCGCGAACCAGTAAGCCCACTGGATCGCGTCCAACACGCCACCGAGCGGGCCCAGGATCAGGCGAGCGTCCTCCTGCGCGATGGCGAGCACCACGCCGAGCGCGAGGAAGACGCCGGCGACAGCGAGCGTGAGCCACAGCGCGGTCTTGACGAGCTTCACCGGCGCGTCGAGCCAGTCCATCGCGCGCCGGTGCCGGCGCTCGCGCGCTTGCTCTGCGCGCTGTTCCCACTCGGCGAGCTTGTCCCAATCACTACTGGCCTCGGCCGAGCGCAACAGCCGCTCGTACCGGGAGTTGCTGTGCGCGTCCCAGACACGTTTCGCGACGACGAGCGCGCCCGCGACTACGTACGCGCCGTGGCGTACCAGCGCCTTGCCGCCGGACTTGGCGACCGGTGTCGCGCGGTGCGACAGTTCCACCGCACCGGAAGCCATGCGCTCGCGCGCCTCGTCCGGGATCAGGTGCGTGTTGAACGTCGCTCGCGCCGACGGCTCCACGCGCCGTGTGTCGATGTCGTCGACAATCTCGGCCTCGACCACGCCATCCTCGGTGTTGGCCGCAGGCAGATACACCACGTTGTCGTCGGCGCTCGCCTCAGCGGAGAACTTGTGGTGCTGCGGGTCTTCGGTGGTCATCGGCTCCCTCCCGTGGTCTCGCCGACCACCGCCAACCGGGGTGCGTCGTCCGCTGCGAAGTCCTCAGCGCTCGCGTCGGCTGCGGCGTGTTCGTCAGCCCTGTCCGTGGCCGGCTCGGGCGTGGAGGTGGCCGTGCGCCAGTCGGCCAGCCAGCGGCGCGCAGTCGCCGGGTGCGCGCCCACCTCGGCCGCGAGCGCGGCACCGGTCAGCGCGTCCGCGCGTCCCTCGGCGAGCGCGCGGTCGAACACGGTGCGCGCCTTCTCCCGCGCGCTCTGGCCGTTCGCGCGTGCGCGCTTCTTAGGTGCACGCCTACCGCTCGTCGCCCGTGTCGACTGTGCGCGCTCGACATGACTCGCATGCGCGGTTGGCGCGCTCGCCTCGGCGGGCTCGGGTGCGCACTCGGGCGCATCAACGCGCTGTGTGCTCGCGCTCGGTCTGTGCGCGCCACGCGCGGCCGGTTCGGTCTCCTCGTGCGTGCGGCGGGTGCTCGCGTGCAGGTTGTGTTGCTGCATGAGTAGCTCGAACGCCAGCGCGAGCGCGACCGGCGGCCACGCAGCAACCAGCCGTCCGGTCACGGTCGGCTCGGCTGCGGCGACGTTCGCGGCCAGGGACGCGGCGATGCCCAGCCACAACGACACCCACGCCAGCGGTGTCGGCCGGCGGCCGTGGTGGCGAGCCACCAACATCGACATGCCAGCTGCGGCGAGCAGGCCGTCGACGGCAAGCGGCAGCAGCCACGACCGCCACTCCTCGCCGGACGCAGCGGCGAGGTCGTACATGTGCGCGTAGCTGACGGCCGCCGCCACCGCAGCCACGGTGGCGACCGCCGCCGTCGTCGTGGCGCGCACCCTGCGGGCCAGCCGCGGCGAGATCGGAGTATGTGTGCTCATCCGGCGGCCTCCCAGCCCCGACATGCGTCGGTGTCGTCGTCGGTTTCTCTGATCTCGGCGGTGTTCAGGCGCGGCCGGTCGGACTGGCGCGCGTTCGTCGTGGTGCGCGTCAGGTAGCGGCGCAGCCGCGGGTGGGTAGCCACCCAGATGGCCACGGCGGCGGTGCCGATCCACAGCCACGGCGTGACCCACACCGCGCCCGCGGTCGTGAGGCCAGCTGCGATGACTTCCGGCGTCCACCAGCCAGCCGCATTGATCACTCGATCGCCGAGTGATGGCCCATCGGTGTTGTGGGTGTTCATGGCGTGCCCTCCTCTCGGATCGCGGTCACCACGGGGATGCGGCCCGTGGCGAGGCCATACAGCTCGATCAGCCCGCCGGCGGCCGCGGCACCGGTCGCGCCGATCCCGATCAACGTCCACTGGCCCCAGCCCCACCACAGCCAGCCGCACAGCAGCAGCGCGAACACGGCCAACGTCGGCATCAGGCCGCGCAGCACGGTGTTGCGTGCCTCGCGGTAGAGCCCTTCAACCATCTGCCCGGCCGTGGCGTCATCGACGGCTGAGGCCAGCTCGGGGTGGGAGCGGGCGAAGTCGTCGGCATCCATCCAGTCGTCTCCTCTCATCGGTGCGCACCCGCGGTCGCGGGCCGCTGAAACCGGGTCTTGTCGTGCCCGGGCTGGTCGGTGTCGGGATCGCTCGTCGGCCAGGTGTAGGCCCGTGTGGTGGCTGCGGTGGTCAGGTAGACATCCACCCGTCGCATGCCGACCTCCAGTAGCCGGCACACCAGCACGAACGGCAGGCGGAGCAGGTGCAGCGCGACGAACATCGCCACCGCGCCGAGGAACCGCAGCAGGGCCGCGGTGCCGTAGCGCTCCAGCACGTCGAACGCCGACATCAGCGATCACCTCGTTTCGCGGTGGCTTTGCGGATGCCGAGGTCGAGCACGTGCAGCTCGGCCAACTCGCTGGCGGTGCGGTGCCGCTTGTTCAGCAGGTGGCGGGTACGTCGGCGCAGCCCAGCGGTGCCGCTGCGCTGGTATCGCTTGTCGACTGACCGCGTCAGGCTCCGCTGGGCGGTGGTGCCTCGTAACAGGTCCCAGGACCCTTCTGCGGCTTCAGCGACGTTTCGCGGCAACACGGATTTGGCGGGGTCAGGGGTCGATCCGGACATGAGGTGGCTCCCTTCTCAGCCGGCGTTGCGGTAGCGGGCGGCGTGGTCGAGCACGTCGTCGGCGTAGGCGGTCGAGTGGTTGTAGGCCCACAGGGCGCGCCTGGTGTTGCCGTGGGCGAGGCCGGAGTCGCACAGGTAGTGCGCGGCCGCGGGGATGGCGTGGCGCGGGTTGTAGACGTTGGGGCCGACCTCGGGGTGGTGGCCGCGCACGTCGGCGAACGTGGCGGGCAGGAACTGCATCGGTCCCCGCGCGCCGGCCGAGTTCGCGCCGGAGTGCACCCCGGGCAGCGGGGAGCGGCCGTGGTCGGTCTCGACCTTGCCGACACCGGCCAGCAGTGCCCAGTCCAGCGGTCCGCAGGTCGATGCCGCCTGGCGATACTCGGCCAGGTAGTCCGCTGGGATGTCGGCCGGCGCGGCGCTATTCGCGGTCATCGGGTACGCGGTCGCAGCGGCGAGCAGCATGAGACCCAGCGATGTGCTGACGAGTGACATCAGCGCTCACCAGCCTCGAAGAGACCAGCGGCGTGCGAGAGCCAGGTCATCTGCTTCTGTGCCTGGCGAAGCGTGCCACCGAGGTATGACGCGCTCATGCCGGCCTCGGCCAGCCAGTCGACGGCCCGCCAAGCAGCATCTTCAGCGTGTTCGGATTCGGTGACCGAGCCGCGGTGCCCGTCGTGCCGCAGTGTCGGGTCGGTGGCCAGCGCGGCGGCTCGCTGGTTGAGTTGTTCGCAGAGCTGCTCCATGCCGTGCGCGGCCGCAGCCAGGTGTCCGAGCAGCGTGTAGAGGTTGCTCGCGTACGGCAGCGCTGTGTTCGCGCCGGTGTTGGTGGCGGTGTTGGTGGCGTGGTTGAGGTAACGCACCAGCTCGGCGGCCATGACCGCGGCCGTCTCGGTCAGTTCGGGGTCGCGCCGCAATAGCGGCCAGTGCTGCTCGCGCAGCGCGTACGGATCCGGTGCGGCGGTGGCGTTGGGTTCGGACGCAGGCGTGCGGCCTACCATGGGGTTCTCCTTGCTTACCGTGGTTGGTTGGTGGGGAGCCCGGCCCGGGCGACTTGCTTGGCGGTGAGCAGCCCGGGCCGGTGCACATAACTCGGTTACTTGCGCGCTCGGCGCGGTTCGGCGGGCTGGTAGCCCTTGCGCCCGACGACGGGGCACAGGGCTGTGCCGTCGGTGTGCGAGTAGCGCGGCCGCTTGAGCCCGTGGGCCTTCCACGGCACCTTGTCTTTCGGCGGTTTCTGGACGACGTCCTCGCCGCACTCCGGGCAGACGAGCCGGCTCATGAGGCGGTCCTCCCGTTCTTGCGGCGGACGCTGTCGACTGGGTGGCTCCAGCGGTGCTGGCAGTCCTGGCAGCGGTAGTGGACGCGTCGGCCCTTCAGCTGGGCGATGAACGCGGTGTGGCTGCACCGCGGGCGCGTGATGCGCATCGGCGGGTCTCCTTGCCTTCCGTGGTTGGTTGGTGGGTCACAGCTCGCGAGCGATGCGGCGCGAGCAGCGCGGCGAGCAGACATTGCTGCCGCGACGGGTGCGCTTGCCGCAGCCGAGGCACGAATTGGCGGTGGTGGTGCGTCGGGTGCGGGTCCGTCCGAACATCAGGTCGTTCACCTCCTTCCGTGAGTGGTGTGGGGCGCTGTGGGGTTGTCAGCCGGTGATCGGGGTGTGGTCACTGACGGCGCGGGCGACGACGGAGGCGAAGCCCTGAGCGACGTCGATGAACGGGGCCGAGATCGCGGGGACGCCGAGCAGCAGGGCCAGTGCGACCGCTCCGGTGATAAACCAGCCGAGCTGGCCAGCACGCAGAGCCGCGATCGCGGCACCGACGCCGACGACCAGGCAGAGCAGGATGTAGACGCTCATATGGATGGATCCCTTCGCTAGGCGGCCGTGCCGCGGTCGGCCGGCCGGTACGCCGCCGGACTCAGCACGAAGACCGGAGCCAGCCAGCCCGTGGCAGGCGGCCGACCGGTGCCACGGCGGGGCGGCAGCGGGAGTACTCGGCGTTCGGTCAGCAGCGGTGCCCGCTCGATCGGGCGCACGTTGCGGGATGTCATCGGGTCGCGCTCCTTCGCGTAGTTGGTTGGTGGACAACCCGGCCCGGGTGGCTTGCTTGGCGGTGATCAGCCCGGGCCGGGCAGCTTCGTAGGGCGCGAGCGTGCGAGTGATACGCGGCAGCCAAGCGACGTTCCGTCGTCGCTTCGCCGCTACGGCACTCGGCGGCGAGGTGTTCGTGCACGGTGGCGATGCGGTCCAGATAGGCGGCCTGCTCAGCGGCGGATGCGTGCCTTCCGGGCCGGTGCAGCGACAGGCACGTCAGCTCGGACAAAGTGCGGGCCATCAGGCAGCCCACCTGGCCGTGTCTGACAGCCCGGTGCGGGTGATCGAGGGCAGGGCGCTCAGGCGACGCCGACGCCGGATGTGGTCCCGCTCTGCTTCGGACATCCGCATCCACGGCGTTGAGATCGGCTCGGGGTCGGTCGGCGTCCGATACGAACAATCCAGGTTGGTTTCGGCGACGAGTTCGTTGTCGATGTCGTCGAGCAGCTCGTAGATGTCGTGGCGCTCGTAGACGAGGGCCTTGTTCTCCTGAAGCTCCGTAGGTTCCGGGCCAAGGTCATCGGTCATCGCCTCGGCCTGCCGACGGGTGATCTGCGCTTTCCTCATCTCGTTCCTTCGCTCGGTGCGACGGGGGACTTGCTTGGGCTCCGCGCGGTGCGTCACGAGAAGGAAGCTAGCATGCGTACTAGAACGCATGCAACAAGGTGTTCTAGTGCGGCGTGTCGCACAGGAAGCAGCAGCGCTTTTGCCATGGGACGTTTGGCGTGCTAGAACACGTGCAGGCCCTCGTAAGGGAGTGAAGAGCCGTGCCGTCCATCGAACGAACTGACCCGCCATACCTGCAGATCGCGGGCTATATCCGAAACCAGATCCTGTCCGGCGAACTCAAGGATGGCGACCCTGTCCCGTCGGCTCGCAACATCGCCAGCGAGTGGAACGTCGCGATGGCGACCGCGGCGAAGGTGCTGACGACCCTGCGCTCGGAAGGCCACGTCAAGGCCGTTCCCGGTATCGGGACCGTCGTGAACAGCAAGGACTCGCACCCGTACGCGGGTGACCGCAGCATGTCGGTCGTCAAGACGGGACGCATCTATCCGGAAGGCCATTACGCCCGGATTCTCAAGGCTGAGCTAGTCACCGCCCCGGACCGCGTGGCGGATGCCCTGGGTGTCGAGGCCAGCGCTCCGGTCATTCGGCGGGTGCGCACGACCTACAACGATCAGGATGTTCCCGTGGCCACGTCGGTGTCGTGGTTTAGCGGCGAGTTGGCGTCGCGAGCGCCGCTGCTGCTGGAGACCGAACGCATCCCGAAGGGGACGTTCGCGTACGTCGCTGAGCAGACCGGGCGCACCCTGGAACGGGAGCACTCCCAGCTGGCGGCGACCGCGGCCGACGCGGCGGCTGCGGAGCAGCTCGGCGTTGCCGAAGGTTCGCCCGTTCTCGTCAGCCGAGACAAGTTCGTGGACGCCGGGGGAGACGTGATTGAGTACGGCGAGTCGACGTCGTTGCCCGACCAGTGGGTTTTCGTCGAGTCGGCACGAGCAGCGAAGGGTGACACATGAAGCACATCCATGCGGGCAAGGTCCGCGACCTCTACGAGGACGACGGCGACCTGCTGCTCGTCGCGTCGGACCGCGTCTCTGTCTATGACGTCTCGCTGCCCACCCCGATCCCGGAGAAGGGCGCGCTGCTGACACAGCTGTCGGTGTGGTGGTTTAACCAGCTCGCCGACGTCGTGCCCAACCACCTCATCTCGGCGACCGACGTGCCGACCGAGTTCGCGGGCCAGGCGATCCGGTGCAAGCCGCTGAAGATGATCGAGGTGGAATGCATCGCCCGCGGCTACCTCGTCGGCCTCGGGCTGCGGGAGTACCAGCGTGACGGCACCGTCTCCGGCGTGCAGCTGCCGCCGGGTCTTCGGGAGGGCGACAAGTTGCCCGAGCCGATCTTTACGCCGACCACGAAGTACTCCGACACCGGCCACGACGAGTTCATCACCTTCGACGACGTGGTCGAGCAGGAAGGCCGCGATGTGGCAGAGCGGCTGCGCGAGCTCACCCTGGAGATCTACTCCAAGGGCGCGGCTCGCGCCGCCGAGAACGGCGTCATTATCGCCGACACTAAGCTGGAGTTCGGCTGGGACGACGACGTCCTCACCCTCGGCGACGAGGTGCTGACTTCGGACTCGTCGCGCTTCTGGCGTGCCGAGGAGTGGGAGCCGGGCCGGCCGCAGAAGGCGTTCGACAAGCAGTTCGTCCGCGATTGGTCTGTCAGCACCGGCTGGGATAAGACCCCACCCGGCCCGGAGATCCCGCCCGAAATCGTGCAAGCCACGCGGGACCGCTACGTCGAGGCGTACGAGAAGATCACCGGTCAACGCTGGGAAGGCATCGGCACATGAGCAGGTCGCTGGCCTTCGAGCCGACGGCGCATTTCTTCGAGCCGCACGAGTACTACGACCCGCGCGACCTGGTGCAGCCGGTCGCGGACCTACTGACGGAGCGCGGCCGCAGCCCGAAGCTCGACGATGAGGGCGAATCGTTGCGGCTTGCTGGTGCGACCGAGCTGCTCGTTGGGCTCGGTGTTACCCCGACAGTGACTTACGACGTCGGCGTCGAGCACGAGCCGGGCAGGTCGTACTTCGAACCGTTCCACGTCTACAACCCGGATCACCTGGCCCAGGAAGTCGCCGAGCTGCTCAACCAGAACAGCTTGCGGCCAATGAGTGGCATGTATGAGGGCAGCCTGCTGCGCAGGCGAGGCGCAAGCATGCTTCTCCGCGGGTACGGGATCATGCCCGGTTTCAAGACAGAATACTGGGCTAGCCTGGATCACCGGATCCAATAGTGTGGTTTCGGCCTCCGCCGGGCGTGGTCAAACCCATGTGCCGACCACTGCGATCCAAGAGCGATGCAGGGACGTGCGGTCGACTGAACGGCCTGTACGCGACGGGTCGGCGTGAACGAGGAGCGCGCTGTCGGAGGACACCCCTACCCTTGTGGGCATGGTTATCAGTGACGCAGGGCGCGAGTACCGGGGTCAGCAAGTTCACAATGGAAAGGACCAAGACAGATACTGGACCTGTCTTGACTGCGGCTGCCTGGTGGGGCCGTTGAAGAGACACCGCGACACCCACGATGAGTGGCACCGTCGCATTGATCCGCGCTGAGTCGTTAAAGAAGGGCGACTCGTATGGGCCGACTCTTTCCTCGGTAACGGGGCCATCCGCGCAGGCGGGCAGCTCGGCGCGGATGATGTCTCCGATGAGCTAGCACACGCCAGTAGTCGGGCCACCTGAGCTAACCAACGTGGCCATGTTCTCGTATTTCGCATCCTTGCGTATCACGCTCTGCTTACGTTCGCTCGCTCGGCGAAACAAAACTCGTCGCAGTCACGACTGTCCGAGATATGAGCACCAATGAACATCGTCCGCAAGTGGCCATCACTGATCTGGTGTCGTACGGCGCCTCGCCGACCCTCGCTGCAATCTGGCAGCAACACATCACGACGCTGACCGACGTGCAAGAGCGGTCGGTTCGCGCCGGGGCGCTCGATGGGGGAACGAACCTGCTCGTGGTCGCGCCGACTAGTTCCGGAAAGACGTTCGTCGGCGAGATGGCCGCAGCATCCTCAGCGCTCGCGCACCGCAAGCACTCGATCTTTATCGTACCGTTCAAGGCATTGGCCGATGAACACTACGAACTGTTCAAGAGCCGCTATGGTGCGTTGCTGTCGGTTGTTATCTCGACAGCCGACTGGACTGAGTTCGATAGCGACATCAGAGTCGGCAACTTCAATCTTGCGGTCATGACCTACGAGAAGCTGTTAGGTCTACTTGTGTCGCAGCCGAACCTTGTCCTCAGCTGCTCGTCTCTGGTCGTCGACGAGGTGCAACTACTCGCGGACGAGCACCGCGGCCCGAAGCTCGAATTCCTCCTGACGCGGGTGATGCAATCACAACATCCGCCACAGATAGTCGCGCTGTCGGCGTCGTTGAATGACATCAACAGGTTGAACGTGTGGCTGGATGCCCAGCTGGTGTTGTCAACGGACCGACCGATTCCGCTTACTCAGCATGTCTGCGATCTGTCGGGCTCTGCGCTCGAAGTGCATTCGGACGGCGCCGTCTCGTCTACCTCTCTCATCGCTCCGCAGGCTGATCGCGACGTTCTTGCGGCTGCACTGGCTGGGCACATCGTCGACCAGGGTGGGCAGGTGCTCGTCTTCCGGTCTACCGTCAGGAAAGTTGCCGAGACAGCCAGTGAGATTCAGAGCCGTCTTCCGGCTACAGGCCTCAGCGCTGAACTCAGTGAACGATTTGCTCAGCTGGAGGATTCGGACTCTGTAAACGCGTTGCGGCGCTGCCTTGCCTCCGGCGTTGGCTTCCATACCGCAGACCTTACGTTCCGGGAACGAAAACTAGTCGAGGATGCTTTCCGGTCCGGCGAGGTGCGTGCTTTGGTCGCGACGACGACGCTTGCCATGGGGGTCAACTTGCCGAGCGACGCCGTCATAGTCGCGGATACCACCCGGCCGGTTCCGGCGCCCCAGGGCTGGGCGAATCAGGGCATCGAGGTATCGGAGTACCGCAACGCCGTCGGCCGCGCTGGTCGCTTGGGCAAACGCACCGCTGGCCAGGCGTACTTGCTGGCCGATCACGAGATCGAACAGCGTCAGCTCGTCAACACGTACATCCTCGGTGAAGTTGAGCCGGTGAAATCCCGCATACCCAGCCGACCCTTCGCGGATCTCGTGTTTGACGTGGTCTGCGCCGAACTTGCCAGTACTACAGACGGCATCGTGGACTTCATTTCTTCGACATTTGCCTACCTGACTTTCTATGAAGACCAGGGCGGTGGCGTCGACGCGGTCAGAAGCGCGGTTTCCCAGGCTGTGCAAGCCTGTCTCGCGAGCGGCCTTGTGGCGCAGAACGGTGCTCAGCTCCAACCAACCCCAACCGCCAAGGTATTCGCGGCATCGAGTCTTTCGCTGGCGAGCGCGTCGCAACTGGCGGAAGCGCTGGAGCGTGCTACAACGACGGAATTGTCGCGACAAGATCTTGTCTTCGAGGTTGCGTCCTGTTCAGAGGCAGGAAAACGTCCATGGCCGAGGAAACGCAGGCGAGTAGAAATTGACCCTCGGCCTTCACACGCGCCGGACGGATCCGGTGCTATAGCGGGCTCGTCATTGTCGGCCGCTCTCGTTGAGCAGGTGCTCACGTCGTCGCAAATGGCCTCTCTTGTGCGGGCGCGTTGCCTACTTGAGTGGATGAGTGGGAAAGGCTACCGAGAGATTTCCGCTCACTTCGACCGCATGGGCGCAGCTGCTGCCCGGGTGCGAGAACTCGGCAAAAACGCCGCTTGGCTGTTCGAAACCATCGCGGGCGCAGCTGAAGTTAATACGGCCCCGACGAGCACGGTGCGACAACTGCGCTCGCTCGCCCTGGAAGCCCGCTACGGGCTGCCTGCTGAACTGGCTCCGCTGGCGCGTCTCAGCGTGCCTGGCATCAGCAGAGAAGTGCTGCACCGTCTCTACGTCTCCGATGCACCTCACGACACCGATGGTGTCCTCGACGCAGCCGACGAAGTATTTCAGGGATTGCTTACGCCGCTGCAGCTTGATCGACTGCGACAAGCGATTGTCGTTGACATCGAGGAATCCCTGCAGCGAAAGCACGCAGGCCATTCCTCACGCGCGGAACAGGTTAGCCTACCGCGACGACTAGTGGATGATCTGTATACGGCAACCGGTGGCGGACTAGAGCAAGCTGTGACCGATGCCCTCAATCAGTCGGGGATCGTGGCGACCCGGGTCCTCCGGCAACCTCATGGCGAGGAAGACATTCAAGTTTCCCATCCGACCGGCACGGTCATCGTCTCGGTTACTGCATCTCAGGATGACGTCCGACCGATCAAGTGGAACAAGGCCAAGGAGATATTGGGTGCTGGCGCTGGGCACAACCCAGTGAACTATGTCTGTATCGGTCGCCCGCACTTCGACGGTCTCGCGGAACAGTGTGCATCCAACATCGCGCGAGAGACAGGGGAACGAACCCTGCTCCTCGTTCCAGTGCCAGTGCTCGCGGAGGCCATTGTTCGCATCTCAGAAGGCGCGCTTGAACCAGCAGCATTCGCAGACATCCTGGCTAGTCGGCGAGGTCTTCTGGCAGTGGATGATCTGGCTCCAGACTTAGCTTCCTGAAACTTGAACTCCTTGCCTTCCGTCGCACACGGCACTTGCCATGTGCGACCCCAGATCGAACCGGCAGCGCGGAATGCGGTACTTGGTACGTCCTAGCGAGTTCGGTCGAATCGGACGTAATATCGGGAAGTTTCACGTACAGGTGTCTGCGCCGGGTGATCTACATAGGGGTCAAAAATCGACTCACCGCTCAGGGTGCTCATCGATGGCCAACCGCGTCGGTACCGTCGGGGTGTCGACCGGCACTAAGGGGATAGACATGAGCGTTTCAGAGCGTGGCTACCACTTCGGCTCCGAGGAGGAAGCGGCTCTCAGAGAACTTCACCTGCGGGGAATTCGGACCTTCCGATACGACGGACCGCCAAATGGTCACAGCGACGACATCCCGTGCCCGTGCACGCTGATCCGTGAGAACTGCCCGCAGGATGGTCGCAATCTCGCTGGTTGGTGTGCCGCCGGTGAGAGTTGCCTCGCGGGTCATGACCACCTCGATGTCTGGTATGTCCGCGACACATTGAACGCGCTGGTGCACTACCCATACGAGATGGATCCTGAGCAACTCGGCGAAGCGTTGGCAGCATGCAGGGGTCTTGGACTGGCGCTCACTATCGAGGGCCGCTCCGTGCACAACCCACGCAAGACCTTCGCGGTTGTTATCCGCAAGGACGAGCACCGAGCGAGGGCGTGAGCAAATCTGTGGCGATACACACGCGCGGTTAGACCTAGTCGAAGAACAGCACGGAGCAATCATGAACGAACTTAAGGGCGCAGACTGGGGACCGTGGGTTCTTAACGTGAGCGCTTTAACGCTCGGCCACGACGATTACTACGTTGACCTTGAGCGGTGCACGACATCGGCCGAGGTGCTGGATTGGATCGCACAGGTCGCGGAGAAGCCCTGGGCCAACGACGAGGTGCTCGCCGGACTGGTTCGCGCGCTCAACGATGTGCTCGCTCCACAAGAGCACCTGTGCAGCCGCGGTAAGCATTTGACGCTCTCGGGTAAGCAGCTCAGGCAACTCGTATGGGCTGCGAGACCGTGATCTCGGCCTGACACGAGCTCGGCCGTTCAGGAGTCGAGTACTCCGTGAGTCGACTTGGCGAGGGTTCTGCGAAGTGCCGTGTGGCCAATGCGTGGCCACGCGGCTATGCCGGGGATCAAAAGTGCAGCTCATAGCAGGTGCGCACGCCTCCCTGTAAATCAGCCGGCACAGCCTTCGGGGGTTCGAATCCCTCACCCGCCACCCAGCACAAACGCCCCGCTGACCTGCGAGAACAGGACAGCGGGGCGTTCGTCGTTGAGCGGTCGTGTGTAGCGCGGTGTGGCTGGCCGCCCCGAATACGCCCGGAGGCTTTCGGGCCGTCACGCATCTGCTGAGTTCCGAAACGCCACGGTGATCCGTGGCGAAGTTATGCATGGTGAACAAGTTCGGTGCGGGTCACCGACGGCGAGGGGAGCACCATGCTCAGGGGACTAAGGACGCGACGGCTCCATGCGATTGTGGCGGCGGTTGCGGTAACCGCGACCGCGGTGGCAGCACCGGATGCGGTTGCGGAAGCGGCGGTGCCACCCGGGTTCGCCGACACGGTCGCGATCGAGGGATTGTCGGCACCGACGGCGGTGAGCTTCGCGCCGGACGGCACGGTTTTCGTCGCGGAGAAAAGCGGGATCGTCAAGAGCTTCGACTCGCTCGCCGACACCAGCGCGACGGTGACCGTGGACTTGCGGGACGAGGTGCACAACTTCTGGGACCGTGGCTTGTTGGGGCTGGCTGTGGACCCAGGGTTCCCCGCGCGGCCGTACGTGTATGCGCTCTACAGCCACGACGAACGACCCGACGGTGGTCAATGGGGTGACCAGTGCCCCGACCCGCCGGGTGCGACGGACGAGGGCTGCCTGATCGACGCCCGGCTCGCGAAGCTGACGGTGGACTCTTCCGGCGTTGCCACCGCGCGGGAAACCCTGTTGTCTGGCTGGTGCCAGCAGTACCCGAGTCACTCGATCGGGACCGTGGCGTTCGGCGCGGACGGCGCGTTGTATGTCGGTGCGGGAGATGGCGCGAGTTTCAACTTCACCGACTATGGCCAGCGCGGTAATCCCTGCGGTGACCCGCCGGAGCCCGCGGGCACCGACCTCAGCCCGCCTGACGCGAAAGGTGGTGCGCTGCGGTCGCAGTCGCCACGACGTCCCGCTGACGAGCCGGTGACGATGGACGGCACTATCGTGCGGGTCGACCCAGACACCGGGGACGCCATGCCGGGCAACCCGTTCGCCGCCAGTGATAACCCGATCAAGCGAAGGGTCATCGCCTACGGGATGCGCAACCCGTTCCGGTTCGCCGTCCGGCCGGGGACACCTGAGCTGTGGGTTGGCGACGTCGGGTGGAACGCCCGTGAGGAGATCAACCGGATTCCGGACGGAACCGACGGTGTCGCCGAGAACTTCGGTTGGCCTTGCTACGAAGGCGGTGCGAAGCAAGCGGGCTATGACGGCGCCGACCTGACGGTGTGCGAGTCCCTGTACTCGTCCGGCAGCGTCACGGGACCATACTTCGCCTACTCACATGGCGGCTCGGTAGTGGCCGACGACGGGTGCACCCAAGGTGGCTCGTCGATCAGCGGTATCGAGTTCGAGAACGGGACAAGCAACTATCCCGACGCCTACGACGGCGCGTTGTTCTTCTCTGACGCCTCCCGCGGCTGCATCTGGGCGATGCGGCGAGGTGCCGATGGCCAGCCCGATCCGAGCGACATCGTGCTGCTTCAGTCCGGAATCCAGGCGCCGGTCGACCTGAAGATCGGCCCTGGCGGGGACCTGTACTACGTCGCCTTGGCCTCAGGGGAGCTGCGGCGGATCAGCTACGCGGGTGGAGCGAACCGGCCACCGATGGCCGTGGCTGCGGCGGACCCCACGTCGGGACCAGCACCGTTGACTGTCCAGTTCGACGGGACCGGCTCCGCGGACCCGGACACCGACGACACAATCAGCTATGAATGGGACCTAGACGGCGACGGCTCATTCGATGACGCGACTGGGTCGACCGCGTCGTACACCTACATCGAGCAGGAAGTGGTCACCGCCGGCCTCCGGGTCAGTGACCCGGACGGCGCGACCGACATCGACACCGTCCAGATCGCTGTCGACGAGCCTGACCAGCCGGAACCGATAGTCGTCATCGACAGTCCGGATGAGGAGTTCCAGTGGCGGGTCGGGCAGACGATCCAGTTCACCGGCAGGGCCACTGACGCTCAGGACGGCTCGATCCCCGCCGACGCGCTCGACTGGCGGCTGACACTGCGCCATTGCGAGTCCGCTGACGATTGCCATTCGCACGTCGTACGGGACTTCGAACGCACAGCGGCGGGTTCGTTCACGGCGCCGGACCACGAGTACCCCTCACACCTCCTGCTTCGGCTGACCGCCACCGACTCCGACGGCAACACCTCGAGTTCGACGGTGCGGCTGGATCCCAGGACAGTCGAGCTGAGCTTCACATCGTCGCCAACAGGAGCCGACCTGACCGTAGGCGGAGCGGTGGAGCAGGCGCCGTTCACCAGGACGCTGATCGTCGGTTCGACCACGACGATCAGCGCTCCTGAGCGGCAGCGACTGCTGCTACTTGGCCTGTTTCCGATTCGACATCGGTTCGTGGGGTGGTCGGACGGCGGTTCCCGTACGCACGCGATCACGGCGCCGGAGTCAGCGGCCACCTACCAGGCGAACTACCAGGTTTGCTTGCTGTGGTGCTGATGGTGTTTTGACGTAGGCGGCGTAGCCCTCGCTCGACGCTGGCGGCGTTCGTCTGGGCTAGTGCGGAGCAGGCGCGGGACGACGGCGTCATTCCCGCTGGTCACTGGGGCAGTTGTCGAGTACGTTCGCGATCGCCTCCGCCTCGTCCTGGTCGGCGGACAGCTTGTAGCGGTGCTTGACCTCTACCCAGTGGCGCACGTAGCCGCATTGGTCTCGTTCCGGCAGCCAGTGCGCTGGGTCCTGGTCGCCCTTGGCGCGGTTCGTCGCCGCGGTGACGGCGATCAACCCCTTGGGGTCGTTGGCGTACCGCTCGCGTTCCTCTTTCGTCCAGTCACGCGGCCCGACGCGGCGTCCGTCGACGATCCGACCGGAGCGCATGACCTCCGCCAGCGGCACGATGTGGTCGATGTCGAGTTCGCTGGGGTCGGTCACGGTCGCACCGTCGTAGCTGCTCAGCCAGGTTCCGTCGGTGATCGCGCAGTCGTCGCCCTGCCGCACGCTCCGGCCCTGCTCGATCAGGATTCGGTCCCGCATGTCGCAGCCTTCGCCTTGGTACGTCCAATGTGGCCAGTCGTCGCGGTCGTAGTGTGCTCCGGTGTCCTCAGGGGCGATCGGCAGCGGACCTGCCTGTGGAGCGTCGGTGGTTTGGGACGACGTTCCGGTCGCGTCGTCTAGTTGGTCCAGCAGATCTGGCAGGTCCGGCACGTGCTGATAGCCGAGAAATGCCGCGATGACAGCGACGACGGCGATACCGACGCGTTTGAGGGCGGTGGGGACGTCCATCGGGCTCCTTGTCTGTGACGGTGGGCGAGCGTGGGGTAGGCGCGGAGTATCGCCAGAGCTAAGCCCATGGGTGGGTAGGTCTAGGGGGAAGGCAGGCGCATGCGGCGATTCACGGGTCTGCCGTGGATTGAGTACCTGTCCAAGATCGATCTGTCCAGCGCGACACCGCGATTCCGCACGACCTGTTTGAGTGGGACAAGGAACACATCGAGGCCGGTTCGAATCGGGATCAAAGCCTGGCTCAGCCGCCGACCACGATTCGTGTCCGTCCTCAGCGGACTGTCCGGGACAGCGCCAATGCCGCGGTGCGTACCGCTGGTGCGATCCGCTCGGTGCGCATGCGGTTGACCCATCCCGCCACTGAGATCGCCGCTACCGCTTGGCCGTCGGCGTTGAGGATGGGGCTGGCGACGCAGACGGTGCCGATGCTGGATTCTTCGCGTTCGTAGGCGGTGCCTTCGTCGGCGATCTTGGTGAGTTGGCGTCGCAGCATCGCAGGGGAGGTGATGGTGCGTCTGCTGATACGTGGCAGCCCTGCGGCGATCACCGTATCGGCGACGTCGTCGGGAGAGTAGGCGAGGATGGCTTTGCCGACGCCGGTGGCGTGTGCGGGGAATCGGCCGCCGATGCGGGAGGGCAGTCGGGGTGCGTCTGGACCTTTCAGGACGTCGAGGTAGACGACTTCGGTGCCTTCGAGGGTGGCGAGGTGGACGGTGTTGTGGGTGGCTTCGCGGAGGTCGGCGAGTAGTGGGCGGGCGGTGTCGACGAGTCCGCGTTGGCGGACGGCGAGTTGGCCGATTTCGAAGAGTTTCAGCCCGAGTCGTAGTGCGGTGCCGTCGGGTTCGAGTAGTCCGTGGTCGATGAGGTGCCGGGAGAGTCGGTGGACGCTGGTCTTCGGCAGTCCGGTGCGGCGGGCGAGTTCGGAGACGCCGAGTGCGTCGTCGCCGGGTTGGAAGGCCGCCAGGAGCGCGGTGAGCCTGGCGGCCGTGGACGGGTCGGCGGCCGCGGCACCCGACGGCTCGGCGCCGGACGGGTGAGTCTCATTGTTCCGCTGACCGGTACGCATGCGTTGAGTGTGCCGTATGTGGGCGCGCACGGTAAGGGGCATGAGTACGGACAAGGCGGTGGCCGCGATCGTCGGTCCCGGCAATATTGGTACCGACCTGCTGGCGAAGTTGCGTCGTAGCGAGTTGGTCGATGTGCGATACATGGTGGGTGTGGTGCCCGAATCGGATGGGCTGACCCGCGCGGCGGAGCTGGGGGTGGAGACGTCGGCTGAGGGCGTGGACTGGCTGCTGACCCGCGACCGCCTGCCGGATCTCGTGTTCGAGGCGACGTCGGCGAAGGCGCACGCCGCGAACGCGCCGCGCTACGCCGAAGCGGGCATGACCGCCGTCGATCTGACCCCGGCGGCGCTGGGGCCGTTCACGTGTCCGGTGGTCAATATCGGTGATCAGTTGACCGCGCCGAACATCAACATGATCACGTGTGGTGGGCAGGCGACGATCCCGATCGTGCACGCGGTTTCGCGTGTCACCCCGGTGCCGCATGCGGAGATCGTGGCGTCGGTGTCGTCGCGCTCGGCCGGTCCTGGCACGCGCGCGAACATCGACGAGTTCACCGAGACCACGGCAGCGGGCATCGAGAAGGTCGGTGGTGCGGATCGGGGTAAGGCGATCATCATCATCAACCCGGTCGAGCCGCCGATGATCATGCGGGACACGGTGTTCTGCGCGATCGATCCGGACGCCGATCGTGACGCGATCAGCGAGTCGATCCATCGCATGGTTTCCGACGTCCAGGTCTACGTGCCGGGCTACCGGCTCAAGGCGGACCCGCAGTTCGACGACCCGCAGCCGAACTGGAACGGCCGCGCCAGGGTGGCGGTGTTCCTGGAAGTCGCGGGCAATGGTGACTACCTGCCTACCTACGCGGGCAACCTCGACATCATGACCGCGGCCGCATCGCGGGCGGGGGAGCTGCTAGCCGAGAAGATCATCTCCGACCGGAAGGCGGTGCGGGCCTGATGGGCATCTGGGACAACGTTGCGCGCGACGTCCGGATCGTCGACACCTCGCTGCGGGACGGCAGCCACGCGATGGCGCACCAGTTCACCGAGGCCAACGTGCGCGACACGGTACGTGCCCTCGACGATGCCGGGGTGTCGCTGATCGAGGTCAGCCACGGTGACGGGCTGGGCGGGTCGACGTTCAACTACGGCTTCTCGCTGGTCGACGAGCGCACGCTGATCGAGGCCGCCGTCGACGAGGCGCAACGAGCCAAGATCGCCGTGCTGCTGCTGCCTGGGCTTGGCACGGTCACCGATTTGCGGGCGGCCGCCGATCTGGGGGCGGGTGCGGTGCGGATCGCTACGCACTGCACGGAGGCCGACGTGTCGATCCAGCATTTCCAGGCCGCCCGCGACCTGGGGTTGGAGACGGTCGGGTTCTTGATGCTCTCGCACATGTCCACCCCGGAAGAGCTGGCCAAGCAGGGCCGGATCATGGTCGACGCTGGCTGCCAGTGCGTGTACGTGGTCGACTCGGCCGGCGCGCTGATCCTGGAGGAGGCCGCCGACCGCGTAGAAGCGTTGATCGCCGAGTTCGACGGGCAGGCGCAGGTGGGTTATCACGGGCATCAGAACCTGTCGTTCGGTGTGGCGAACTCGGTGTTGGCGTATCGAGCGGGGGCGCGGCAGATCGACGGTTCGTTGGTCGCGCTCGGCGCCGGTGCGGGCAACTCGCCGACCGAGGTGTTGGCGGCGACGTTCTACCGCCTCGGTGTCGAGACCGGTGTCGACAAGGACGTGCTGATGGACGCCGCCGAGAACGTGGTCAAGCCGTTCATCACCCGGCTGCCTGTGATGGATCGGTCGTCGATTGTGCAGGGCGTGGCCGGGGTGTATTCGTCATTCCTGCTGCACGCCGAGCGCGCGGCCGAGCGCTACGACGTGCCCGCGCACGAGATCCTGTATCGCTGCGGCGAGCGCCGGTATGTCGGCGGCCAGGAAGACATGATCATCAACATCGCGTTGGAGATCGCCGAGGAGCGGCAGGCCGCGACGGCTTAGCGGGACTGGCCGGACACGGACCTGTTCCTCCCGGCACGTACCGGGAGGAACAGGTCCGTGGTGGTTAGTAGGCGCAGATCGCCTGGGCCACGATGAAGTCCCAGTCCTCGCTCGTGGGTGAGGTCTCCACCGCATGCGCCATCACTCGGTCCAGGCTGTTGTAGGGATAGACGACTTGCAGCCCGACACCGGCTGGGGCGTTGTTGATGGTCGCCGCGCCGGCGCCGTGCACCCGCTTGCCGCTAGGACAGGTCGCGTGCGCGGTCTTGGTCGCTTCCGAGTCCCGCTCCGACGAGGCACCGTAGACGACCTCGTAGCCGTACGGCCGGTTCACGCACACCGCGTAGGCGGTGACGTTCCAGTTCCCGCTGTAGCCGTTCGCCTCCTCGCGCGCCTGCGCTCGGGTGATGTCACCCGTGCCCGACGCCCGTGCGATCTGCAGCGCGACTTCACCGGTGGCGGCGTAGTTCACCCGCGCGCCGGAGCCGATGGCCCGCTTGCCCGAGGGACACACGGCCTTGGCATGCTGGCGCTCCTTCGCCTCTGGCGGACTCAGGTATCAGAACTGTCCGAATTCCTGGCTTCATCGGCTGCTTCGGCGGCTGATTTCGGCGGCGTAGTTGGTCCAGTCGCCGCTGCTGGCGCGTTGCCAGGCGACGGCGACGGTGATGTGGATGCCGAGCAGTCGGGCCAGGACGGCAGCAGGCAGTTCGGTGCTGAGCTGAAACAGCGCTGCGGATCGGGATCGGGCCGAGTTGATGCCGAGCTTGCGGAGACGTTCGGCGAGGCCGAATGCGCTGATGGGCCGGCCGGGCTGACCGCCGGGGAACAGCCAGGGGGAGGTTCCCTGGTCGCCGACGACGGCCTTGCCGTGGCGGGCGGCGACAACCTGGAGAACGAGCTCAGCGAGGGGTTCGGGCAGCTCGATCGGCTCGCGTCCGAGCCGCAGGCGTACTTGGTTGTCGTGGTGTTCGACGTGGTCGATGGTGAGGCGGCTGAGGGCGGCGGGCCACTGGGCGTAGAGCAGCACGAGCAGCCCGGCGACGCGGTCCTCGGGTTTGAGCGTGTCGTCGTGCAGCAGCCAGCGAGCCTGTGTCCAGCGGGTTTCGGTGTCGATGAGGCCGGAGGGTCCGTCCCACCTCGTGGCTGGGAAGTCGAGCTGGGTCAGTTTCTGTTTCTTGGCCCAGCGGACAAAGTTGCCGGCCTCGGTGCGGTAGCTGCGTTTCGTGGTGGCCAGCCAGGCATCCAGGTCGCCTTGCCGCGCCGTGGCCAGCGTGAGCCTGTGATCGGTGAGCCAATCGAGCAGGGTGATGGCGGCCTTGATAACCCGCTGCGCAGCGACGACCTGCTCGTGGGTGGTGTCGGCGCCCTTGACTCGGCCACGCAGCCGCCGCATGACATGCCAGACGGCGTAGCGGTGCAGCATCTGCCGCTCGTCGGGGTCAGCACGGTCGGCGACGATGTCGGTGATCCACCGTTCCAGCCGCGCCATCTGCTCATCCCGTGGCGGCAGCGTTCCGATGGCGACCAGGACGCTGCGCAGGTGTTCGACCGTCTTTCCCTCGGGCAGCGCGTCCAGGGACGCGTGGGTGAGCGATTGCCCGGTCAGATCGCGCAGGATCGCCGGGGCGGCGCTCTTGTTGAGCCAGTTCGCGACCGTGGTGGGTCGTTTTGCCTCGGCAAGGGTGTCGTAGAGGCCTTGCAGTTCGGGGCGAATCTCGCCGCTGTCGTTGCTGAGCAGGTCGCGCAGCCGCTGCTGGACGGCGCAGCGGGCGCACCGTCCAGCGTGAATGCGGTCGGGTTGACCGCAGTTGGGGCAACTGCGCCAGAAGCCAGGGTCGGGACGGGCGCAGCTCGCGCAGAGCGGTTCATCGAGGGTGCCGCCACGGATCGGTGCGTCTTCGCCGCAGCCGACGCAACGAATCCACCGCTGTCTGCAGGCCCGGCACCAGGGCGTGCCGGTCGCCTGGGAGATCACGCAGGGTGCGTCCTTCCCGCAGATCTGGCACGTCAGGGTCTTGTATGGCACGCAGCTGCCGCAGAGCGGCCCCTCGGCGGTGCGAACGTTGACGGGACGGCGTCGGCCGCAGTCGAGGCAGGTTTCCTGGTTGGCGGGGTCGGTGATCATGCAGTTCGGACACAGCGGTTGGCCGTGCTCGTCGCGGGTGGCCGCCTCGCGGACCACGCCGCAGCGCGAGCAGGGTTGGGCGCGGGATTTGGCCACACAGTTGCGACACAGCCACTGTCCGTCGATCCGGCGGTGCAAATGGATGACTCGGTCACAGCCGGGACAGGACGGGCGCACGATGGCCTGCGCTCCGGCGTCGCGGAGCTTGTCGACCAGCCGCAGCACTGCGAGAACGGGTGCCTCAGCGCCAGCCCCGGTGAGCAGTTCGGGCCGATCTTGCACCGCCCATGCGAGCTGATAGCGGCGTCCGGCGCCGGGCACTGTCGCACGAACTGCGGCGGCCACGACGTCCGCCGACAGTGTCGAATCCACGCCGGTCACCACGCCCACGACGATGTCGACGGGATCCCGACCCGCATCGGGCGGGCAGTGGGCGCATCGCGGATTCCCGTCCCGGTCTCGGCAGTTCACCGGCCGGACCTTGCCGCAGGCCGCGCAGGCGTCTCGCCGGGGACCGCAAACGCCGCAGTACCAGTCCTGGCCGCGGCGCTGCAGGGTGCGCAGGGGTTTACCGCATTCAGCGCAGACCGGCGGCGAAACTTCCATCGCGCCGGCCTCGCGCAGCGCGATGAGCAGATCCCCGACACCCCTGGGTGCTGGGGAGCGACCGTCGGCCAGCAGCACTGGCTTCTCAAGCAGCGCTTGGGCCATGCCGCGGCGCTTGGCCCGGCCCCCGGCAACACCGGTCACCGTGGCTTCGATCACCGTGCGGTCCAAGTTGGGCTCGCGTGCGGCGACAAGGTCGACGATGACGCCGATAGGGTTGGCGAGCACCTCCGGTGCCAGCGGGACTGGCATGGTCTACCCGTCGACGCGGGTGATGCGGGCCCGCTTGGGGCGCAGACCGCCGACCCCGGCCTCGGTATCGCCGACAGCCTTGGACCGGCGAAGCGGGGTGGCCCCGGCGATCGGCTCGATCAACTCGTCCATCGTGCAGTCGAGGATGTCCAGCAACGCCATCAGCACGTTCAGGCTCAACCGTTCAGGCCGCTCGGCGACCAGCCGGTAGACCTGGCTGGACGACAGGTGGATGCCGCGCTGGGCCAGTGGTTCGATCAGGTCGGTGGTGGCGAACAGGCCCCGGTCGGCCATGACGTTTCGCAGCCGCCACCGGTAGTCGAGTTTGCGGGTCATTCACGATTCCTTCCGACATTGCGGGTCGAAGGCCGGGTTCAACGCCTTGCGCAGCGCGGTGTTCATGAAGTCACCGGACACATGGGTGTAGATCGCCGTCGACGTGTCACACCGATGCCCCACGGCCTCCTGGATGAACCGACGATCCACGCCTTGCTCTGTCAGATGGGTGACCCACGAGTGCCTCAGCGAGTGGGGCGTCAGCTGTTTCGGCAGGCCGAGGGCGTCGCGGTAGGCGACGAACCGGGCATTGACCTCCGCCGGTTTGACCCTTCCGCCGCGTTCGGTGACCCACATCGCCGGGTGCTCGTCGCAGCCGAACCTCGGACGGATGTTGTCCACGTAGTCGGCCACCGCCTCGACCGCCCACCCCATCACCGAGGGCACGTTCCGCCGCCGCGGTGGCTGCCCGCGCACCGCCTTGCCATAGCGGACGTGCAGCATCCCGTACCGGCCGAACTCCGGCGCCGCCGGATTCCGGCCCCAATCGGCGATGTCCAGTTTGGACGTCTCGGTGCGGCGCAACCCCCACGCATAGGCGACTTTGAACAGCGTGGCATCACGATAGGCAGCCAGTGCGCCCTTGCGTTTCGCCCGCACCGCGCGGTCGACCTGGTCGTCGGCGTAGTCGAGGAACCGCTGCAACTCCTCGCGGGTGAACGGCCGCGCCTCGGCATCACCCTCGTACTCGTTGAGGTGGGCGATGGTGTTCCACTCGTGGCAGATCGGCACCGGATGCACCCCCGGCCCGAACTCGCCCTCGCACGCGGCCGCCCAGCCATACCGGGCGTCGCACAGGTACTCGCTGAACAACCGCAGATCCGTCTGATAGTTCCGGATCGTCGCCGGGGTCAGATGCTTTTCGCTGGTCAGCCACTGCGTCCACTCGTCCACATGGGCCGGTCCCCAGCTCCACGGGTACTCATTGGTGAACGAGATGAACTGAAGCACCAATCGCACCCGCGGGGCCATCGTGGACTCCTGCAGCCCCCGCGCCGTCTGCTGAGCATGCCAGCCGCGCAGCATCGCCTCCACCATGGCGTCCTCCGGCCGCAACTGCACCACACCCGAGACCAGCTCCAGGTGCGCCGCGCCGGCCAGATCACCCCGTCCCACCACGCCTCCAAACCAAGATCACCAGGACCGTTTGGGGCAGGGATCATGCACCTAACGGGATCACTCGGCAAGCGACGCAGGTCAGACGGCGTGTCGCAGCCGCCCACCACCGGCATTGCCGAAGCGCTCTCAGCAGGCGACCCGCAGTTTCTCGCCCGTTGGATGCAATTCCCGAGGGTTGGAGTAGGACGTGGTGCCGGTGACGATCTGGTGCCCGGACATCGGGTCCGCGCAGATCGCGTAGGCCTGCACCCACCAGTCACCCGAGGTGTAGAGGATCTCCTCGCCGGTGACGGTGTATCCGTCGCGGTAACTCTCGAACGGCCGCAGCTGCGTCAGTGCCAGGTTGTCCTCGGCGTAGCGGTCGACGGCATGAACCCAGCCGCCCCCACCGACGACCTGCTTACCCGACGGGCACCGCGCGGTCGCGGTTTTGGACGCCTGCGAGTCGGCCGTCGGTGTTGGGGAGAACACCTTCTCCAGCCCGGTCACCGCCGACGCAGGTGCCGCTGTGGTGAGCTGTACGGCTCCCAACGCGCCCGCCACCAACATCATGGTCATCGCTCTGGTCACCCAGCCCGTGATGGTGCGATATCTGTTGCTCATATGAGAACTCCTTCATGCTCGTGGCCCCGCGCCGACCTCACGTGGCATGCCGCCGATCCGGGTCGGTCCGCCAGCGGGCCGAAGGGGCTCGCGCCCCGTCCTGCTCGGAGATGCCGCACCGTGCGGCACGAACACACCCTGGCGCCACGGACCGTTCAGCGTCGTTGCGCGCGAACACGGTCACTCCGTGTTCGCGAACACGGAGCCGAAGGCGCGGTGCGGCGCTCGATCAGGGAGCGGTTGGCGGAGGGGTCAGGCGCGGCGAGCGATGCGGGAGTTGCGCCTGACGCGGGTCAAGGCAGCGCTGACGTCACGTCTCGGAATTGTCGTCGTACTGTTCGAACAATTCCATCCTGACGTCGAGGAGTTGGGGATGCTGCAGGTCGACGAAATGTACCTCGCGCCATTGTTCGAATCCGATTCGCTCCAGGAGCGTGCCAAATCGAATGCTCGCCAGTTCCGCCGATACCTTGTCCGGGCTGGAGTTGATGAAATCCAGTGGTGAAACTCGGGCGACCGCTAGTCGCGCACTTGGAGCGAACGCTCGCAACGCGCCCGCGAGCAACGCGCCCCCGAGGCCATGGCCCTGCCAGGGTGGTGTCACGGCAACGTGCCGGACGATCACCATTCGCGCGATGCCGGGGGTGATTTTGTGGTCGAGGTCGGGGTGCAACCTGCCTTCCGCGGGATCGATCAGCGTTTCCGCGATGAACTCCATCGCCCAATCACCGAGGTCAGGCGCGTCCAGCAGGTTCCTTTCCCTGCGTAGATCCGCGATGACCAGTGAGAAGTCGGCGACGTGCCTGTTCTCCGGTGGACACGGGGCGTCAACGACATCAGCGCTCACGCTCCATCGCTCTGGCATGTGGTCTTCGTCGTCGGTCTGCCACCACAGTCGTTGATGTTCGAGCTTCACGTTGATCGACAGTGGATTCGCTGGCAGTTGGTGCATAGCCGTCACAGTCACCTCACGGCTTTTTATTGGATCGCGGCATCGCGATTGAAGGAACCCCACGCTTTAATAGTGCGAACTATGTAAGCACCTTAGACGATCGCCAGGCGATTTCGTACCCGTGGCCGCCATCAAAAAGGCGAAAGATGCTCCCGTTCTAGTAGTGGCGGCGCGTCCGAGTCGAACCTGAAGCTCGCCGCATCACCGTTCCTTGGGGTCACTCCCTAACCACGGAGCGTGTGCGAAATGATCACGCTGCGGCCACAATGTCACTCTTTAGAGGCCGCAAGCTCGATCGAACGTGTAGCGTTTTCCCTCGTTCTGTGTCGGGGATCTTCGCGAAAACAAAACAGCAGGGGAGACACGTGCGTCCACATCGCTGGCTCGTCGTCGCCATGACGAGCGCGTTGTTGTTCGGCGTGCCCGCGACCGGCTATGCGTCGGTCTTGCCTCGGGCAGCCGCACAACAAAATGACCCATCCAAGGCCGCGGAACGCGACATGAAGCGGCAGTCGCACGGCACGGTGACCGTCGAGCGCGATGAGCGCGGCGTTGTCGAGTTCGTCGGAACTCAGCCTGGCAAGCCGGTGCGCAAACCAGCGCAGGCGGCCGCCCAGGCGTCGCGTGAGCAGCAGGCCGCCCAGTACCTGCGCCGCTATGGGGCGCTATGGGCACTAGATCACGCCGGTTCCGATGCGCACGCGACCCGTGCGTCGAAGTCGCGTGGTGCCGGCAACGTCGTGCGGTTCCAGCAAACCGTCGACGGTCTGCCCGTCTTTGGCGGCGAGCTCGTCGTCGCGCTGGACGGCGCTGGCAACCTGCGTTCGGTGACCGGAGAGACGACGCCGCTGCCGCTGTCGCGGCGCGAGATGCGGGTCACGCCGCGGCAGGCACGCGAGACGGCCATCGAGTTGACCGCCCGGACCAACGACCTCCCGGCGAGTGCGCTGCGGGCGAGCCAGCCCGAGGCCTACGCCTACGACCCGGCGCTGCTCGGTTCGTCGCGGGTCGCGTCAGACCTCGCCCCGGTCTACAAGATCGAGGTCACCGGTCCAACGCACATTAACCACTTGGTGCTGGTCGACCGCACACGTGGGTCGGTGCCGCTGCACTTCAACCAGGTCAGCCACGCCCTTGACCGCGTGGTCTGCGACCGGAACAACAATCCGGACGGCATGGACGCCGACGGCAATCCGAAGCTGGCGGCCTGCACAACGAACTTCGCGCGCGAGGAAGGCGACGTCGCGACCGGCATCACCGACGTCGACGCCGCCTACGACTACGCGGGTGACACCGCCGAGTACTTCCAGAAAGAACTCGGCATCGACCTCACCGCGATGATCGGGCACGATGCCGGGTCGGGAAAGAAGCTGCGCTCGACCGTGCGCTACTGCCTGCCAGAGGATCTCGATCCCCGGTGCGAGATGGTGAACGCCTTCTGGAACGGCAACGGCGCCTACTACACCGAGGGTATGCCGCTTTCGGACGACGTCGTCGCGCACGAGCTGACCCACGGCGTCATCGAGAAAACCGCCAACCTGGCGTACTGGTACCAGTCCGGTGCGATCAACGAGTCGATGGCCGACGTATTCGGCGAGCTGATCGACCTCAACAACGCCGATGACGAGACCGAGCCCCCGTGGAAGCTGGGAGAGGACTCCCCGCTCGGCATCGTGCGTGACATGGCCGATCCGGAAGTCACTAACCAGCCGGATCGCATGACCAGCGCCAGCTACTCGGCGGAGCCAATCAGCAGCGAACGGTTCGACAACGGTGGCGTGCACACCAACAGCGGCGTCGGTAACAAGGCCGCATACCTGATCGCCCGGGAACCCGCGGAGGGGCCAGTCACCTTCAACGGCTACGCCGTCACCGGCATCGGGCACGCGAAGGCGACCGACCTCTACTACGAGACGCTGCAACTGCTCAGCTCCGGCGCCGACTACGAGGATCTGTTCCACACGTTGCGACAGGCATGCTCGAACCTCGTCGGTACCGGCGGCATCGACAGTGGCGACTGTGACACCGTCACCGCGGCGGTCACCGCGACGGAGATGGACCAGCAGCCGACCGACCCAGGAGCGAAAGCTCCCGAGGCGCCGGTCTGCCCCACCGGCACCGAAAAGGTCAACCTGTTCCGCGATGGCTTCGGCTCGCTCGCGAACTGGCGGACGACGAAGGGCATGTGGCACCGGGCCAACAACTACGCCAAGAGCGGCACCTACAGCATGTACGGCTGGGAGCCAGCCCGGCAGGCTGGCGAGCCCAAGCGCACATACGCGCGGATCAGGGGGCGGTTCGAGATCCCACGAGGGGTCAAGACCTTCCTGCGGTTCGATCATCAGTACCTGTTCACGCACCTGACCGCTGACGATCAGAACCCCGCTGAGTACTGGGCGGGGGGCGCATTGCAGTACTCAACCAACCGCGGTAAGTCGTTCAAGTCGGCATCCAACCTGCCGTGGGTGAACGGGCCGGATGACACGATCAAGACGCGGAATCTGAGTACCGGGACCTACGAGTCTCGCTATACCGGATTCGGTGGTGACAGTCACGGCTACATGTCCAGCCGTCTCGACGTCAGCTCGCTCGCGGGCAAGAAGGTGAACTTCCGCTGGCGGATCAGCGCCGACCCGGAGTTCACCTTCGATGGTTGGACGCTGGACAACGTCAACCTCTACGTCTGCGGCGCCGACCGGCCGAGCAGCCCGTCGGCCATGTCCGCGACCGGCAAGCCGCACCGGGCGGTCGTGACGTGGCAGCCGCCGGTGTGGGAGGGCGACGGTGGCGTGCGGAAGTACTCCATCATCGTGCGTAGCGGTGGCAAAGCCGTCAGGCACATCGACGACATCCCGGCCGACGCGAGTCGATTCGTCGTTCGCAAGCTGCGCAAGGAAACCAACTACAACTTCCGTGTGCGGGCGCACAACACTAGCGGGGCGGGCGCCTTCAGCCAGCACCTGCTCAAGGGCACGTCGGTCTCCGCCAGCACGAAACCGAAGGTGCTCGTCTTCGGCACGAAGACGAAGGTCAGTGGTGCGCTGGTCAACCCGGCTAATAAGCGGGCGGTCAAAGGCCACAAGGTCGTGCTCTTCGGTAAGCCGAGAGGCAGCACGAAATGGCGCGAACTCGACGTGACCCGGACCGGCCGTGACGGCGGATACGCGTTCACCCACAAGCCGTACCGGAACTTCCACTACAAGGTCGTGTACCGCTCAGGTAACAAGTTCCGGATGTGGACGAGGTCGGACCTGCGCCGGACGTGGGTGCGCCAGAAGGTCACCGCGTGGTTCAACGACTACCGGCCGAACCGGGGCCAGTGGGTCGCCTTGCGGGGCAGGGTCGCGCCGAAGCACGCTGGCCAGATCGTCCGGCTCCAGCAATGGGACCGCGGCGACAATAAGTGGAAGACGATCAAGAAGAAGAAGCTGAACAAGTACAGCAAGTACAAGTTCTCACTTCGTAGGTGGCAGAACCGCTGGTTCGCCTTCCGCGTGGTCAAGCCCGGCCACTTCGACCACAGGAAGGGCATCAGTCCGGTGCGCCGGATCTACGTCGGTTAACTGGCTAGCGAGCAGGACGCCCCGTCCGCGGAGCGCGGGCGGGGCGTTTCTGCCGCCGCCACGGTCACGGGCCGTGTCGGTATCTCGAGTCCGCGCAGGCTGACGCCACACGAGCAATGTTCGTTATCGCAACTGTCTGTACTCGCGGTATTCGCCGCTGGTCGTCCGAGTCTTTCGAATGGGTTTCACGGTTGCCCCATTCAGGTAGAGTGTGATCGCCTTACGAAGCGATAACGGCGTTTACAGCCACCGGCGGTGTCACGAACCCCGTGACCCGGTAGGCCGTGTGGTTTCGGACACCGGCGATGGACGCGCGTTCCTGGCTGAAGGGCGGGAGGTCTGCATGACCCGAGCTGACGTGGAGTCGGCTTATGCCGTCCCGCCCGCTCTGACGAACACGCCAAGGGAACAGCCAGACGGCACATCGGATTCAGACCGCGGCTTTCGCCGCTTCAGCATAGTGATCGCGGCTATCGCGCTCGCTTGTGGTGTCGTGATGTCCACGTGGTTGCCGTTCGAACCGACGGCGACCGCGGCGTGGACCGGACTCGCGTTGCTCGCCGGATTCGCGGCAGCGGAGCTGCTCGCCATGAACGTCGACGTTCGGAGCGGTGTCGCGTGGACTATCTCGTTCACCGAGATCCCGCTCGTCATCGGCATCATGGTCGCCGACTTCGAGGTCGTCCTGATCGCTCATCTGATCGCGGGCGTAGGCACACTCGCTCACCGGCGCACCGAGGGCACGCTGCTCTACAACACCGGCGTGATGGCGCTGGAGATCTGTTGCGCCTTCGCGGTGGCCAACGGCGCCCGACTCCTGCTCGGTGCGGCGGAAATGCCCTGGATCGCGGCGTTCCTCGGCGCGCTTGTCGCGCCCGCGGCGAGCACGGTGTTCGCATTGTCGACCATCTGGGTGCTGCGCAGGCCGATCCAGCTCATGTCTGGGCTGCGGCTCGTTGGCAGGGTCGTCGTCATCGGGTTCGTCAACTCGTCGGTCGGCATCAGCGGGTATCTCGTGGTCTCCGGCGTGGAGTACGGCTGGCCGCTTATCGGTGCCGTCGCGCTCGCGCTCACGACGTTGTACTGGGGATATTCCGACCTGCTCCGTGAGCAGCGTGATCTGGAGGCGCTCGCCGACGTCAGCCTCATGGTCGCCAAGTCGGGGCGCAGGGTCGCGATCAGCTCGACCGGCGACCCTGACCGGTTCGGCGAGGAGTTCGCCAGGAGCGACTGGGACGCGCTCGCCGAACGCATCAAAGACCAGTTGTCCGCCCGCCGCATCGTGCTGCGGTTCCGGCTGGATGGCTCGGACGCGCTGCACACCGTCGTCGCCGGTATGCCGCTGCCGGACGGTGAGTACGCGACCAGTGAAGACCCGCTGCTGCGGCTGCATGGCACGCACGCACGGCACCTGCGCTACGCCGATGTCAACGACGAGATCGCTGCCGCGCTCCGGGCGCGCGGCGCCGACGAGTTGCTCATCGTGCCGCTACGGAGCTCGGCCGAACTGCTCGGCGTGATCGAGGCGCACGACAGGAACTCACGGTTGCGTGGCTTCGGTCGCTCCGACCGGCAGCTCATCGACACCATGGCAGCGCACCTGTCCACCGCGCTGGACAACCGCAGGCTGATGGCGACCTTGCGGCACGACGCCTACCACGACCCACTCACCGGCCTGCTGAACCGGCCGGGGTTCGCCAAGGCGGCCAAGGGGCCACTGACGGCGGGCACCCCCACCGTCGTCATGCGAGTGAACCTGGATGTCTTCTCCACCGTCTGTGACGCCCTCGGCTACACCTGGGCGGACCGGATGGTCGTCGTGGCGGGCCGCAGGTTGCGCGCCGTGCTGGGCCCGGATGTCCCGATCGCGCGGCTCGAGGGTGCGTCATTCGCCACGCTGCTGTGCTGCGACCAGCAGCGAGCGCACGAGATCGCGGAGCGCGTACGTGCTGAGCTATCCGCGCCTTATCCGGTCGATCGGCTTACCGTCGAGGCGAGCGCGACCGTCGGCTACGCCAGCACCGAGGTAGAGGACAGCGCGACCAGCCTCGATGTCGACGGCATGCTGCAGCGGGCGGACGTCGCGCTGCGCGCGGTCGACGATGAGGGTCAGGTGCGCGGCTACGTGCCCAGCATGGGGCAGATGTTCCTGCGCCGCTTCCAACTGGTGACGCAGTTCCGGCAGGCCCTGGAAGACGGCCAGGTGAGCGTGCACTACCAGCCGAAGGTCTCGTTGCCGAACCGCACGGTGCTCGGCGTCGAGGCGCTGGTTCGCTGGAGCCATCCGGAATTCGGGAAGCTCCATCCCGACGAGTTCGTGCCCGCGATCGAAGCGGCGGGGCTCATCGGGGCCCTCACGTCGTTCGTGCTCGACGCCGCCCTCATCCGCGTGCGGAAGTGGCTCGACGCCGGTCTGCGGATCTCAGCCGCCGTGAACCTGTCCGTGCGAAGCCTTACCGATGACGGCTTCCCCGCGCTCGTCGCCGACGCCCTCGAGCGGCACAACATCCCGCCGGAGTTGCTCACCTTCGAGCTGACCGAGTCCGGTGTGATGGCCGACCCCGAGCGCGCCTTGCCGATCCTTCGCGAGCTGCACACCCTCGGTGTCGTGCTCGCCGTTGATGACTTCGGCACCGGTTACTCCTCGCTGGCGTATCTCAGGCAGTTGCCGGTGGACGAAGTAAAGATCGACAAGAGCTTCGTCTTCGGGATGGGCACCGATCTCGGGGATCTCGCCGTGGTGCGCTCCATCGTCGAGCTCGGCCACTCGCTCGGGCTCAGCGTCGTGGCCGAGGGAGTCGAGGAGGACAGCGCACGGGAGCAGCTGGAGTCGATGGGTTGCGACGTCGCGCAGGGTTACCTGATTTCGCGGCCGTTGTCCGAGAAGCGACTCGAAGCCTGGTTGCAGGCCCGTACGGCGCGGTCGACAGGGCGTAACGCGGCCGCCGTGCTCACCTTGATCGGCTGAGTGCCTGAAAACCTACCCCGGCTGCGAGGGGGTGCCGGGGTCTGTTGTAGGGTTTTACCCGCTCCACATGAGCGCGCCCCAATAGCTCAGTCGGCAGAGCGTCTCCATGGTAAGGAGAAGGTCTACGGTTCGATTCCGTATTGGGGCTCGGTAATCCGGGGGTACTCACCTATCCTGAGTACGTCGGATATGCGGGGCGGGATAGCTCAGGTGGTTAGAGCACACGGCTCATAATCGTGGTGTCGCGGGTTCGAGTCCCGCTCCCGCTACGCGTGCGGGCAAGCTGCTCCGCAGCTTGTTCCGCGATAACCGTGAGGTCCGCCTCACATCACCGACGGGGCGGTTCGCCGCCTCGACCCCGGCCGGATCGGCTCCATCGCCGCTTCCAGCCGGTTTGACTGTTGAGCAGAGAAAGGTACGTGCCGTGGCTGCCACCGACGTGCGACCGAAGATCACGCTGGCGTGCGAGGAGTGCAAGCACCGCAACTACATCACGAGGAAGAACCGTCGGAACAACCCCGACCGCCTCGAGATGAAGAAGTTCTGCATGAACTGCGGTACGCACCGGACGCACAAGGAGACCCGCTAGCCGGCCGTCCGCACCAGACGTCGTCGAGGCCGTCCCCGAACATGGGGGCGGCCTCGTTTGCTTGTGCGGGATGTCGCATACCTGTCGGTAACGCGAGAGCTCTCGGTAAGCTCCCTGCCCGTGGTTCTTGATCAGTCGTTTATTGGCCGTACCTACCCGCCGGGCACGCCCTATCAGGTCAGCAGGGAGAAGATCGCAGAGTTCGCCACCGCGATCGGCGACACGAGCAAGCTCAGTCGCGACCCCGAAGTGGCCCGCGCCGCGGGACATCCCGACGTCGTCGCACCACCGACGTTCCTGATCATCCTCACGCTCGGTGTCATCGACACCCTCGCCACCGATCCCGACCTCGGCCTCGATTACGGCCGGATGGTGCACGGCGACCAGAGCTTTACCCACCACCGCCCGGTCACGGCAGGCGACCGGCTCACCGCGAGCACGACGATCGAGGACATCATGGCTCGCGCTGGCAACGACTTCCTCACTGTGCGCGTGGAGGTCGCCGATGACGCCGGAGAGCCGGTCTGCACCGCGAAGGCCCAGCTCGTCGTGCGAGGGGAGGACGCATGAAAGACGTCACGAACAGCGGTTCGAAAGGCATCGCGAAAGGCACCGAACTGCCGCCCCTCGCCGTTGACGTCACCAGGGCCGACCTGGTGCGCTACGCGGGCGCCTCGCTTGACTTCAACCCAATCCACTGGAGCGACCGCGTAGCGACGTCGGTTGGGCTTCCCGGCGTGATCGCGCACGGCATGTACACCATGGCGCTGGCGAACCGGATGGTCACCGAGTGGGCTGGCGACGCGACGCGAGTGCTGTCCTGCTCGGCGCGCTTCACCCGGCCCGTCGTCGTCCCTGACGACGACCAGGGTGCGCGAGTCGACTTCAGCGGCAAGGTCACCGACGTTGTCGACGGCGTCGCCACGGTCGCCATCACGGCGAAGTTCGACGGCAAGACGGTGCTGGCCAAGGCAACCGCCCAGGTACGGGTTTAGGACGCCAGCCTTGGCCTTGCGGGCGAGTGCGCCTCAGCGCACCTCGGTCAGCAGCTTCGCCACGCGCGAGACGCCCTCGACCAGGTCGGACTCCGCGAGCGCGTAGGAGAACCGGAAGTAGCCCGGCGTGCCGAACGCCTCGCCGGGGACGACGGCGACCTCGGCGTGCTCAAGGATCAGGTCGGCCAGCTCGACGGTGTTCGTCGGCGTCACGCCGCGCAACTCCCTGCCGAGCAGCGCCTTCACCGACGGGTAGGCGTAGAACGCGCCCTGCGGCGTCGGGCACTCGACGCCGGGGATGTCCGACAGCAGCGACACGATCTTCTTGCGACGGCTGTCGAACGCGACGCGCATCTCCTCGACGGCGTCCAGCGGCCCCGCGACGGCGGCGAGCGCCGCGCGCTGCGAGACGTTGGCGACATTGCCGCACAGATGCGACTGATAGGACGCCGCCGCCTTGATGATGTCGGCGGGGCCTGCCATCCAGCCGACCCGCCAGCCCGTCATCGAGTACGTCTTCGCGACGCCGTTGAGGATCACCGTGGTGTCGGCCAGCTCGGGCACGACCGCCGAGATCGAGTCCGCGGTGACGCCGTCGTAAACCAGGTGCTCGTAGATCTCGTCAGTGACGACGAAGATGCCGTGCTCGTAAGCCCAGCGGCCGATCGCCTCGACCTGCTCGCGCGGATAGACCGCGCCGGTCGGGTTCGACGGCGAGTTGAACAGCAACACCTTGGTGCGCTCGGTCCGCGCCGCCTCAAGCTGCTCGACGGTGGCTAGGTAGCCGGTGGACTCGTCCGCCGTGACCTGCACCGGAACCGCGCCCGCCAGCTTGATCGACTCGGGGTACGTCGTCCAGTACGGCGCGAGCAGCAGCACCTCGTCGCCCGGGTCGCACAGCGTCGCGAACGCCGAGTACACCGCCTGCTTGCCCCCGTTGGTGACGAGGACCTGCGAGGCGTCGAGCTCGAGGCCGGAGTCGCGCTTGGTCTTGGCCGCGATGGCTTCACGCAGCTCGGGTAGACCGGCAGCGGCGGTGTAGCCGTGGTTGGCGCGGTCGCGCACGGCGGCAGCGGCGGCGTCAACGATGTAGTCCGGCGTTGGGAAGTCGGGCTGTCCAGCGCCGAAGCCGATCACCGGCCGTCCCTTGGCCTTCAGCTCCTTCGCCTTGGCGTCGACCGCCAGCGTGGCCGACGGTTTGATGCCCGCGATACGAGCGGAAACCCGGCGCTTCGAACTTGTTGAATGTGCTGTGTCCGGTGAGACCATGGCCCCATGGTTTCACGAGGGCAGCCCGACTGATAGTCGAGCCCACCGTTGCCGTACACTTCTCAACTTGGAACGCCATCCACTCACTCCCCGGTGCGGATCGGGGTAGGGCGGCGTGCCCGCTTATCGTGTGAGACTGGGTCCTCCTGGATCTCCCGCGAAGGGGTGTAGCTCAATTGGCAGAGCAGCGGTCTCCAAAACCGCAGGTTGCAGGTTCGAGTCCTGTCACCCCTGCAAGAGCGGACCAGTTCGGCAACGGAACAAGCGCAGACAGCGGACATGGACTACGTGTGAGGAGTTCCTTGTGAGCGACGACGGCGAGAAGGACAACGGCGCGGACGAGCAGCGCTCGTCTCGTCCGGAGTCCGCCGCCTCCCGGCGCGCGCGGCGCCGTCCAGCCGAAGGGAAGGGCGAGCCGGGCGGCAAGGGCTCCGTCAAGGGCAAGTCCGCTGGGGCGTCGCCGCCGAATCGCACGGATGGCGGCAGCCCGGCCGTGACGAAGCGCGACAGGGGCGAGCCGAAGCAGCCATTGCCGAAGCGGATCGTGCGGTACCTCCGCGAGGTCGTCGCCGAGCTCCGCAAGGTCATCTGGCCGACTCGCAAGCAGATGGTCACCTACACGATCGTGGTCATCGTGTTCGTTATCTTCATGGTCAGCCTGGTCGCCTTGCTTGACTGGGGTTTCGGCAAGGTCATGTTCGCGCTGTTCGGCTGAGCGCGTACGGACGCGGTGCCGCACGATAGGGGTGCAACCGCATGCGAGAGATTGAGAGGACTGCAACGTGACCTCCGAGAACGGCACGGCAGCCGATGAGGAGCTGACCGACGTGACGGATGAGCAGCCTGCCGAGGGCGAGCAGCCTGCTGCCGACACCGAGACCTCCGCCGCGGCCGTCCAGCCGGAACCGGAACCGGTCGCCGAGGTCGACCCTGCCGAGCAGCTGCGCAAGGAGCTGCGCAGGCTGCCTGGCGAGTGGTACGTGGTGCACTCCTACGCCGGCTACGAGAACAAGGTGAAGACCAACCTCGAGATGCGTACCCAGACGCTGGACGTCGAGGACTACATCTTCCAGATCGAGGTGCCGACCGAAGAGGTCACCGAGATCAAGAACGGCCAGCGCAAGCAGGTGCAGCGCAAGGTGTTGCCCGGTTACATCCTCGTCCGCATGGAGCTGAACGACGCGTCGTGGAGCGCCGTGCGCAACACGCCCGGCGTCACCGGCTTCATCGGCGCGACCAACCACCCCTCGCCGCTCAGCATCGACGAGGTCGTCAAGTTCTTGCTGCCTAAGGCGGAGCAGGAAGCGCCAGCCAAGGCAGCAAAGGGCGCCGAGGAAGAGGCGGCGACACCCGCTGGCGAAGCGGTCGAGGTGGACTTCGAGGTTGGCGAGTCCGTCACCGTCATGGACGGGCCGTTCGCCACGCTTCCCGCCACGATTTCCGAGGTCAACGCCGACGGTCAGAAACTCAAGGTCTTGGTGTCGATCTTCGGTAGGGAGACGCCGGTCGAGCTGTCGTTCAACCAGGTCTCCAAGATCTAACCTTGCGGGGGCACGTCCCCGCATTCCCCCACAAAGAACGGGGCAAAGCACGCCCCCGCATACCCCAGACTTCGGGGCGAGCCAAGCCCCGAAAGCCCCGGGACGCTGGCAGGGCTCCCGGTAAGTGATCAGTGAACAGGAAACGAGAATGCCACCCAAGAAGAAGAAGCTTGCAGCGATCATCAAGCTGCAGATCGCGGCGGGGCAGGCGAACCCCGCCCCGCCGGTCGGCCCCGCGCTGGGCCAGCACGGCGTCAACATCATGGAGTTCTGCAAGGCCTACAACGCCGCGACCGAGTCGCAGCGCGGCAATGTGGTGCCTGTCGAGATCTCGGTCTTCGAGGACCGGTCATTCGACTTCAAGCTGAAGACACCGCCCGCCGCGAAGCTGCTGCTCAAGGCGGCTGGTGTGGACAAGGGCTCCGGCGAGCCACACAAGAGCAAGGTCGGCAAGGTCACCTGGGACCAGCTCAAGGAGATCGCCGAGACCAAGAAGACTGACCTCAACGCCTACGACGTCGACCAGGCCGCGAAGATCATCGCCGGTACGGCGAGGTCCATGGGCCTGACGATCGAGGACTGATCCTCGAAGTGCGCTAGTCGCCTAGCGCATGCCGTGGGAGAGCCAGGCGCTGGCTCACGACAACCACACCTGATCCACGAGCAACGTAAGGACAGAGCATGACCAAGCGCAGCAAGGCCTACCGTCAGGCCGCCGAGCTGATCGACCGGGAGCGGCTGTACTCGCCGCTCGAGGCGGTCAAGCTCGCCAAGGAGACCTCCAAGGTCAAGATGGACGCCACCGTCGAGGTCGCGATGCGGCTCGGCGTTGACCCCCGCAAGGCCGACCAGATGGTCCGCGGCACCGTGAACCTGCCGCACGGTACGGGTAAGACCGTCCGCGTCATTGTTTTCACATCCGGTGACAAGGTCGCTGAGGCCGAAGCCGCCGGTGCTGACGTGGCTGGCTCCGACGAGTTGATCGAGCGCATCCAGGGTGGCTGGCTCGACTTCGACGCCGCGATCGCGACACCGGACCAGATGGCCAAGGTGGGTAAGATCGCCCGCATCCTCGGCCCGCGTGGCCTGATGCCAAACCCGAAGACCGGCACCGTGACGCCGAACATCGCCAAGGCCGTCGCCGACATCAAGGGCGGCAAGGTGAGCTTCCGGGTCGACAAGCAGGCGAACCTGCACATGATCATCGGCAAGGCGTCGTTCGAGCCGGAGAAGCTGGTCGAGAACTACGCCGCCGCGCTGGACGAGGTGCTGCGTGCCAAGCCGTCCGCCGCGAAGGGTCGCTTCGTCAAGAAGGTGACTTTCACGACGACGATGGGCCCCGGTATCCCGGTGGATCCCGCCCGCACCCGCAACCTGCTCGACGCGGAGGCGTAAGGCTCTCAGCCAGCCGACAACATCAGTGGCGCCCGGTGCACTTCGATGTGCACCGGGCGCCACGTTTGCGTGGAGGTGCCGTGAGTCCCCGCTGTGGTGTGGAGATTTCGCACCCGTGTCGCGGGACTCGCGGCACCACAAGTCGGGACTCGCACCTCGCCAACGGGCCAGCCGCTAGTTCGGCGTGGTGCGCTTGGGGGTTGGGCAGCTGCGTGGTCCCGGCTCGTGACCAGTGATGAGCCACTGCTCGCCCTTGGCGTCGGGAATCCTCGTTACGATGAACGTCCCAAGCGCGGGCCCGCCGGTGATAGTGCCGCCGATACTGCGCGCCGCCTCGCAGGACTTGATGGTGTACGACTCGCCTTCTGCCAATCCCGACACCTCGTCGTAGACCTCATAGGGCGTCGAGCGGGGCAGCGACTGGACGTAATCCGTTACGTGCTCAACGTCCTTGTTCAACGCGATGACCGCGTCAGGGCAGGTGGCGGCACCCATGTTCGCTGTGAACTGCCTGCGCCCATTCTCGTCGAAGCGCAGGCAGACCTTGTCGACCTGCGGCTGTCCCGTTCGCGGGTCTTGCTGTGCGATGCGGCGATAGACGTCGCGCACCGCCTCGTAGGGGTCTTCAGCGTAAAGCTTGGTCGCCTCCGCCTTCTTGCCGCCTTGTTCGGCGAGCTCGGCACTGGAGGGTTCGCTGGAGCCGCCGAGATAGTGGTTGATCGCCCACGCCGCGGCCGCCGCTACGGCGATGAGCACCAGCACCGCCGTGACGAGCTTGCTGGCGAGAGCGGTCAGCCAGGCGGGCGTTCGTTGTCGCCATCCTGATGGTTGAACTTCGCGTGAGAGGGCGGGCGGCAGCTCACCGTTCTGAGCCTGATATTCGCGAAAGCGCTGGAACTCTTGGAACTCGCGGAACTGCCTGAGCTCTTCGTCGCTGAGCGGTTCGGAGGGTGGTCGAGCGGACAACTCCGACCCAGGTTCTGGTCGTGACTCGGCGGCCGTTTCCGCGGGTGAGTCGAGTGAGCTGTCCGGGCGAGGGGCGGGCAGGTTCCCGTTGTCCCGCTCGCCGATGGTCACGCCGTCGTTCACGGGGTTGTCCCGCTCGCCGGGTTCTGTCGTGCCATCGTGATCGTGCTCACCGCTGTCGGTCGCGTCGCTCCGTGCGTCGCCGTGCCGCTCACCCTCGCCGTGCGGTGCCGCGTCGTCGTCATGCGTGTCGTCCTGACGCCGTTCTGCCACGGCCCCCATCATGCCGGATCGCCACCAACGAGCACCCGCGCATCGCCGCCGATGGGTGCTGTCGTAGACTTGTCGATGGTTCTACCGAAGACCGCTGGTCTCATGGGCCCCTGTGTCCATGGCGAAGGTCCCGCAGCGCGGGCGGCCTGCGCAGGAGGAACGAGGCTCGCCACCAATGTGTGTCGTAACGCCCCGCGCCGCTTGCGCAGGGCGTTTTGTCGTCTCTGGGCCGGGAACCGCCACGGTCACCAGCTAACAGAGATGAGAGGAGGCGACACATGGCGAAGCCAGACAAGGTGGCGGCCGTCGCCGAGATCGCGGACAGGTTCCGCAACAGCTCGGCAGCCGTGATCACCGAGTACACCGGCCTCTCCGTTTCCCAGCTCTCCGAGCTGCGTCGCGCTCTCGGCTCTGGCGCCAAGTATCGGGTCGCGAAGAACACCCTCGTCAAGCGTGCCGCTGAGGACGCGGGCGTCGAGGGTCTTGACCACCTCTTCATCGGTCCGACCGCCATCACCTTCATCGAGGATGAGCCGGTCGAAGCGGCGAAGGTGCTCAAGAAGTTCTCGAAGGACAACAACGCCCTCGTCATAAAGGGCGGCTACATGGACGGCCGAGCGATCTCCCCGGAGGAGGTCAACCGGCTCGCCGATCTGGAAAGCCGCGAGGTGCTGCTCTCCCAAGCAGCGGGCGCTTTCAAGGCCAAGTTGTCCGAGGCGGCAAGGATGTTCGCGGAGCCTGCGTCGCAGGTCGCCCGCCTCGCCAAGGCGCTGGAAGACAAGCGCAACGAAGAAGATGCCGCCTGACGCCGAGCACTGGCCAAGAGCTGAGTACCCACCCACTCGATTCGTTCGAAGTAAGAAAGGAAGGCCATCATGGCCAAGCTGAGCACCGACGAGCTGCTTGACGCGTTCAAGGAGCTGACCCTGATCGAGCTGTCCGACTTCGTTAAGAAGTTCGAGGAGACCTTCGACGTCTCCGCTGCCGCTCCGGTCGCGGCTGTTGCCGCGCCTGGCGCTGCCGCCACCGGCGGTGGCGAGGAGGCCGCTGTTGAGGAGCAGGACGAGTTCGACGTCATCCTCGAGGGCGCTGGCGACAAGAAGATCCAGGTCATTAAGGTCGTCCGTGAGGTCGTCTCCGGCCTCGGCCTGAAGGAGGCCAAGGAGCTCGTCGAGGGCGCCCCGAAGCCGATCCTGGAGAAGGTCGACAAGGAAGCCGCCGACGCGGCCAAGGAGAAGCTGGAAGCCGCTGGCGCGCAGATCACCGTCAAGTAGCACCTCCGGCGCGCGGTCTGCCGGTCAGTGTTCCGTTAGCACGGCCGCAGTACTGCGCATACCCGGCGTAACGGGCAGTCATCCACTGGGTGGCTGCCCGTTGCTGCGTCTGGGGCATCCCAGGTCAGTAACATCTGTATGACCTGGACCACGCACGCGGTAGGTTCCGCATGGATCATGTCGTGAGGAAGGCAACTGACCCGCAGCGGAAAATCTTATGACTCTTGAGTAACCTGTCTCACCAAGGTTCGTTGCACGAATGAGGGGACTTGACGTTCATTCGCATGCGCGCGCCGCCGAGTGGCCGGTGGACCGGTGAACTCAACGTAAACGGATTCAGGAGGTCCGATGGGTGCCGAGGTGATCGTCGAGGGGTTGACGAAGTCCTTCGGGAGTCAGTCCATCTGGCGTGATGTGACGTTGTCGCTGCCGCCGGGTGAGGTGTCGGCGATGCTGGGGCCGTCGGGTACCGGGAAGTCGGTGTTCCTGAAGTCGATGATTGGTCTGTTGAAGCCGGACTCGGGCAAGTGCGTCATTAACGGCACCGACATCGTGCAGTGTTCCGAGCGCGAGATGTATGAGGTGCGCAAGCTGTTCGGGGTGCTGTTTCAGGATGGCGCGTTGTTCGGGTCGATGAACCTGTATGACAACGTGGCGTTCCCGCTGCGCGAGCACACCAAGAAGTCGGAGTCCGAGATCAAGCGGATCGTGCTCGAGAAGCTGGAGATGACCGGGCTGAAGGGCGCGGAGGACAAGCTGCCTGGCGAGATCTCCGGCGGTATGCGGAAGCGCGCGGGGTTGGCGCGGGCGCTGGTGCTTGATCCGGAGATCATCCTGTGTGACGAGCCGGACTCCGGTCTCGACCCGGTCCGCACGGCGTATCTCTCGCAGCTGTTGATCGACCTGAACGCGCAGATCGACGCGACGATCCTGGTGGTCACCCACAACATCAACCTGGCGCGCACGCTGCCGGACAACCTGGGCATGTTGTTCCGCAAGGAGCTGGTGATGTTTGGACCGCGTGAGGTGTTGCTGACCAGCGAAGAGCCGGTGGTGGAGCAGTTCCTCAACGGCAAGCGGCTCGGCCCGATCGGCATGTCGGAGGAGAAGGACACCGCACAGATGGCCGCCGAGCAGGCGATGGCCGAGGCGGGCCATCACCATGGCGGCACCGAGGACGTGCGTGGCGTGGTGCCGCAGATCAAGCCCACCCCGGGTCTGCCGGAGCGCCAGGGTGAGCGGCGCCGCAAGGACCGCGTCATGAAGATCCTGCACACCCTGCCACCAGCCGCCCAGGAAGGCATCATCGAATCCCTCTCCCCTGAAGAGCAGCGGCACTACGGCGTCCGCCCCCACGCGCCGGCTGGCGCGCCTCACGCGGGAACGCCGCATTCGAGCCAGGGACAGCTCCCCGCTGACCAGGTGGCGCAGTTGCCGAACCAGGGGTGGGGCACCGCGGAGCAACTGCGCGCCACCGGCGAGACACCGCCTGGGCAGGGTGGTGCCCGGTGACGGCGACGACGGCTGTCAAGTTCCCCGGCAGGGGAATGGTGGAACAAACGGGCAGGCTCTTCGCGCTCGGCCTCGACGTCATCCGGCTTACCTTCCAGCGACCATTTCAGTCGCGAGAGTTCATCCAGCAGGCGTGGTTCATCGCCGGTGTGTCGATCCTGCCGACGATGCTGGTGTCGATCCCGTTCGGAGCCGTCGTCTCGCTGCAGCTGGGTTCGCTGGTCAGCCAGCTTGGCGCGGAGTCGTTCACCGGCGCCGTCAGTGTCCTCGCCATCATCCAGCAGGCGTCCCCGATCGTGACCGCGCTGATCGTCGCGGGTGCCGCGGGTGCCGCTATTTGCGCGGACATCGGTGCGCGGACCATCCGCGAGGAGATCGACGCGATGGAAGTGCTCGGCGTCTCCGCCGTGCAACGTCTCGTCGTGCCGAGGGTCCTGGCGTGCATGCTGGTCGCGATGCTGCTCAACGGAGTGGTGAGCGTGGTCGGTGTGCTTGGCGGATATTTCTTCAATGTCATCCTGCAGGACGGCACGCCTGGCGCGTACCTCGCCAGCTTCTCGGCGCTCGCGCAGCTACCCGACCTGTGGATCAGCGAGATCAAGGCCATCTTGTTCGGCTTCATGGCTGGCGTCGTCGCCTGCTACCGGGGCTTGAACCCGCCACCTGGGCCGAAGGGTGTCGGTGACGCGGTCAACCAGTCCGTCGTCATCACCTTCCTGCTGCTGTTCTTCATCAACTTCATCCTGACCGCCGTGTATCTGACGGTCGTGCCGCCGAAGACGGGGTGATGGTTCATGTCGATGCTGAACACCCTCACCCGCAACACCAGGAAAGCGGTCAACGCCCCGCTCGCCAAGCTGGACGACCTCGGCGACCAGCTGTCGTTTTACGTCAGGGCGCTGGCATGGGTACCTCGTACGCTGGTGCACTACACCAAAGAAGTGCTGCGCATCCTCGCCGAGACGTTCTTCGGAACCGGGGCGCTCGCCGTGATCGGCGGCACCGTCGGCGTCATGCTCGGTATGACGCTGTTCGTTGGCATCGTCGTCGGCTTGCAGGGCTACGCGGGCCTCGATCAGATTGGTGCTGCCGCGCTGTCCGGGTTCGCCTCGGCATACATCAACACCCGTGAGGTGGCGCCGTTGGTCGCGGGCCTGGCGCTGTCGGCGACGGTCGGCGCTGGATTCACCGCCCAGCTTGGTGCGATGCGGATTTCCGAGGAGATCGACGCGGTCGAGGTCATGGCGGTGCCCAGCCTGCCGTTCCTGGTCACGACCAGGATCATCGCGGGCTTCATCGCGATCATCCCGCTTTACATCATCGGCCTGTTGTCGTCCTACGTCGGCTCGCGGTTGATCGTGGTGGTGTTCTACGCCCAATCGGCGGGTACCTACGATCACTACTTCGAGCTGTTCCTGCCTAAGCAGGACGTGTTCATCTCGTTCGCGAAAGTCTTGGTTTTCGCCGTCATCATCATCATGTCGCACTGTTACTACGGATATACGGCATCGGGTGGCCCCGCCGGTGTCGGTGTTGCCGTTGGCAAGGCGGTAAAGACGACCATCGTGGTGGTCGCACTGGTGAACTTCTTCCTCGGCTTCGGAATCTGGGGCACTGACACAACGGTGAGGATCGCAGGATGAGTGCACGTGGTGCGGTGTCGACGCTGAAGCGCAGGTTGCTCGGCGTCGGTTTCATCGTGCTGGTCATCGCGGGCGTCGCGCTGAGCGTCGCGGGGTTCAACAACGCCTTCACGCCCTACGTCACGGTGAGCCTGAAGACCGACAAAGTCGGCAACCAGCTGGGTCACAAGTCCGACGTCAAGGTGCGGGGCCTGATCATCGGTCACGTCAGCGAGATCACACCGACACCGGAAGGCGCAGAGCTCAAGCTCAAGTTGAACCCTGAGGACGCCAAGCTGGTGCCAGCGTCCGCCTCGGCTCGGCTGCTACCGAAGACGCTGTTCGGTGAGCGGTACGTGTCGCTGCGGTTCGACGACGCAAGTGGCCCGAAGCTGTCCAACGGCGACGTCATTCCGCAGGACCGAACCGAGACGGCGACCGAGCTGGGCGCGTCGTTCGAAAAGCTGCTGCCTGTACTGCGCGCGGTACAGCCGCAGAAGCTGAACAGCACCCTGTCGGCGATGGCGACCGCCCTCGACGGCAGGGGCGAGGAGCTTGGCCAGACGCTGTCCGACCTCGGCGACTACATGGGCAAGCTGAACCCACACCTGCCTGCGCTTAAGGAGCAGTTCAAGCAGCTAGCGCGGTTCGCCAACAACTTCTCCGAGGTCACGCCGGACATCGTGGCGACGCTGGAGAACTTCCGCACCAGCGCGAAGACGCTCGTGGAGAAGCGGCAGGAGCTGAACTCGGTGTACAGCTCGGTGACCATGGCATCGCGGGACTTGGACTCCTACCTCAAGGCGAACAAGAACAACTTCATCCGGGTCGGCAAGATCTCGCAGCCGACGCTGGACCTCGTGGCGAAGTACTCGCCATCATTCCCGTGTGTGACGAGGCAGATGGCCGATGTGCTGCCCACCCTGAACAAGGCGTTTGGCAAGGGAACGGACAAGCCCGGCTTGCACGCCAAGGTCTACATCACGCCGAACCGGGGCGAGTACAAGCCGGGGCAGGACGAACCGGAGTACAACTTCATGGGTGAGGGCGGTTACCGGGGTCCCTGGTGTATCGACCCGAACCATCCGGAGATCCCTCGACCGTTCCCGTACCCGTACCGCTTCCTGTACTTGGACGACGGCTCGAAGCGTCCGCCGGACGCCCGCTCCGAGCTGGACGGCGAGAAACTGCCGTGCGACGCGCTGACCACCTTTGGTAACCCGATCCCGGAGTCGTGGAAGCGGGAGTGTGCGCCGGGAACCGCGCCTGGACCAGGTAGGGGCAGCGCCACGACCGGCGGCTCTGCGCCTATGGGCGCACCGAGCGCGAACCCGGCCAACACGCCCGAGGAGGGTGCCCTGATCGCGGAGCTGCTCAGCATTCAGTCCGGCGTGCATCCGAATGACATCCCCGGCTGGGGCGGCCTGCTGGTCGGCCCGCTCTACCGTGGTGCGGAGGTGACCTTCGAATGAAGAGCGCCACGCATGTCACCGGGCCACTGGTCAAGCTGATCATCTTTGTCGCGGTGACCGTCCTGACGACCGCGGTTCTCGGGATCAGCATCGCCAACATCAACATGTCGGATGCCAACAGCTACACGGCGCGGTTCACCGACGCCACGCTGCTGCTTGAGAACGACGACGTCCGCATCGCCGGGGTGCAGGTCGGCCAGGTCACCGAGATCAACGTGGTCGACAAGAGCCAGGCCGAGGTCACCTTCGAGGTGAACTCCGACCTTCGACTGCCGGAGACCGCCACGGCCGCGGTGCGCTACCGCAACCTGGTCGGACAGCGCTATATCGCGCTCGACCCCGGTGCGCGCACCGATAACACGCCGCTGCTGCCCACTGACGGGACTGGCCACATCCCGCTGGAGAACACCCAACCCGCGCTGGACTTGACGGAGCTGTTCAACGGCTTCAAGCCACTGTTCACCGCGCTCTCGCCCAAGGACGTCAACCAGCTGTCCTACGAGATCATCCAGGTGTTGCAGGGTGAGGGCGGCACGATGGAGAACCTGCTCGCCCACACCGCGTCGCTGACGACGTCGCTGGCCGAGAAGGACCAGATCATCGGTGAGGTCATCACCAACCTCAACGATGTGCTGCAGCGGCTCAACGAGAAGAGTCCCGAGCTGCGGCAGACCATCGACACGCTGCAGCAGCTGGTGTCCGGGTTGGCCAAGGACGCCAAGCCCATCGGCGACGCGATCGAGGCCATCGACGATCTGTCTCGGTCGACGGCGGGTCTCGTGGGCAAGGCGCGCCGTCCGCTCAAGCAGGACATCGCCGAGCTCGGGAAGCTGACGAAGACGCTCAATAAGCACGAGGACCTGGTGGAACACTTCATCACCTTTGGCCCGAAGAAGTACTCCAGCCTGGGTAAGACGGCGAGCTACGGCTCGTGGTTCAACTTCTACCTGTGTAGCGGTGAGGCCACGCTGCGGTTCCCGGGCGCGGAAGACCAGCCCGTCCACATCCCGATGGGTGAGCCGGACAGGGCGAGGTGCAGCCGATGAAGCCCTTCCAGCAACGCAACCCGATCCCGATCGCGATCATCGGCATCGTGCTGATCGCGCTCGGTCTCGTGGCCGCTGCCAACTCCGACGAGCTGCCGCTGATCGGTTCCGGCACGGTGTACTCCGCCGAGTTCGAGGAGGCGGCGGGCATCAAGGAGGGCGACGAGGTCCGCATCGCGGGAATCAAGAAGGGCAAGGTCAAGGACGTTGAGCTGGATGGCAACGTCGTCCGGGTCAGCTTCTACGTTGATGACGCATGGATGGGGAACAACACAAGGGCGGGCATCAAGCTCAAGGACCTGCTCGGCCAGAAGTTCCTCGCGGTCGAACCTGCGGGCGATGAGGTGCTTGACCCATCCGAGACCATTCCAACGGCGCGCACGACGTCGCCGTACGACGTGCTTGAGGCGTTCCGTGGCCTGTCGGAGACGACGGACGCGATCGACGTCAACCAGCTCGCCAAGAGCTTCGACGTCATCTCGCAGACGTTCGGCGGTACCTCGGACGAGATCAAGGGCGCGTTGAACGGGCTGTCGCGGCTGTCGGAGACGATCGCTAAGCGCGACAACCAGCTGTCGAGTCTGCTCGAGAACACCCGCCAGATCAGCCAGACGCTGGCTGACCGCGACGCGCAACTGGTGAAGCTGATGAAGGACGGCAACGTGCTGCTCGCCGAGCTGTCGAAGCGCAAGGCGGCGATCTCGTCGCTGTTGCGGGGAACGCAACAGCTCGCCATCCAACTCAACGGGCTAGTCGAGGACAACAAGGCGCAGCTCCAGCCGGTGCTGAAGGACTTGGACCGACTCACCGGCATGCTGCACCGCAACCGTGAGGCGCTCGGTGAGGGTATCGAGACCTTCGCGCCGTTCGTCCGGCAGTTCAACAACACCGTCGGCAACGGTCGCTGGTTCGACAACTACATCTGCGGACTGCTGCTACCCCAGGAGGGTCCGATCAACCAGCAGGGATGTGATCCGCGATGAGCCCGACGACCCGTGTTGGCCAGTCTCTCTGGCGGGGCGTCGCCATCGCCTGCGTGCTGGGGCTGCTCGTGGCAGGCGGGCTGTGGTGGGCGCTCAAGGACGCGAACACCAAGAGCGTCGTCGCGTACTTCCCGACCACCATCGGCCTATACGAGGACAACGACGTGCGGATGCTCGGCGTCGAGATGGGCACCGTCGAGCGCATCGAGCCACAGGGCGACCGCGTGAAGGTCACCATGTCTTACGACCGCACGGTGCAGGTGCCAGCCGACGCGCAGGCTGTGATCGTCGCGCCGTCGCTGGTCAGCGACCGCTACGTGCAGCTGACCCCCACCTACACGGGCGGTCCCGAGCTTGAGGACGGTGCGGTCATCACGCAGGAGCGCACCGCGGTGCCGCTCGAGGTGGACGACCTGTACGCGTCGCTGTCGCGGGTCAGCGACGCGCTCGGTCCGCAGGGCGCCAACAAGAACGGCGCGCTGTCGCGGCTGCTCGACACGCTGGCCGAGAACTTCAAGGACAACGGCAAGGCGCTCAACGTCACGATCAACAAGCTGGGCAAGGCGTCCAACACGCTCGCTGGCAACAAGGACGACCTCTTCGCCACGGTGTCGAACCTGGCGAAGTTCTCCAAGACGCTGGCGGCGAGCGACGCGGACGTCGCCGAGTTCCAGCGCAGGTTGGCCGATGTGAGCGGCTTCCTCGCCGGAGAGCGGGAGAACCTGGCGAAGTCCGTCGAGCTGCTCGGCGCGACGCTGGGCAAAGTGCGCCAGTTCGTCGACGAGAATCGGGACCGGCTGAGGTCAAACGTCGACAAACTCGCCGATATTACCCAGGTGCTCGTCAAGGAGCGGGCCGAGCTCGCGGAGATCTTCGACGTCGGCCCTGTCGCGCTCGGCAACGTGATCAACGCTTACAACGCGTCGGCGGGCACGCTCGACGCGCGGCCGGTGATCAACGAGCTGCGCAAGCCGTTGCTGCTGATGCTCTGCGACTTCGTCGGCCAGGCACCGAACGGCTCCGGCGACCAACTCGCGTCGCTGTGCTCCCAGCTATCGCCGTTGACCGAGGACCTGCCCACCCCGGCGCAGGTGCTCAACTCGCTCTACGACGGTGAGTTGCCGCCGCTGCCGCTCGCGTTGATGGAAGAGATGTCGCAGCCGCGGCAGGGAGGTGGCCGCTGATGTTCTGGCGCACCAGGACCAACCGCCCGCGCGGCATGCTCGCGACCATCTTCGCGATGGTGGCCACCCTGCTCGCCGGATGCGGGTCGTTCACCGGTATCTACGACATCCCCTTGCCGGGTGGTGCCGACCTCGGTGACGACCCCATCGAAGTGAAGGTGCACTTCCGCAACGTGCTCGACCTCGTACCGCAGTCCGCCGTCAAGATCAATGAGGTCTCGGTCGGCAAGGTCGAGGAGATTTCGCTGACGGGAACGGACTGGAACGCAGAGGTCAGCATCCTGCTCAACCGGGAAACCGACCTGCCAGCCAACGCGCTGGCGAACGTCAAGCAGTCCAGCCTGCTCGGTGAGAAGTACGTCGAGCTGGTGCACCCGCCGGAGGGCAGTGCGGAAGGCGAGCTGAGTGACGGCTCGGTCATTCCGGTCTCCCGCACCAACCGCAGCGTCGAACTGGAAGAGGTGCTCGGGGCGCTGTCGATGCTGCTCAACGGTGGCGGCGTCGAACAGCTCAACACCATCACCAAGGAGCTCAACCAGGTCTCGACCGGCCGCGAGGGTGAGATCAAGGCGTTGCTGCACAACGCGGAAACTCTCGTGCGCGGCCTCGACGGGCAGACCCAGGACATCTCCAACGCACTCGACGGCCTGAACCGGCTTTCCAAGGCGTTACGCAAGGACAAGGAAGCCATCGCGGCGGCGCTGGACGACCTCGAGCCGGGAATGCGGGTGCTCGTCGACCAGCGCGAGCAGCTGGTGACGATGCTGGAGTCGATGAAGAAACTCTCCGTCGTCGCGACCGAGACGATCCAGAAGAGCCAGCGCGACCTGGTGAACAACCTGGAGGCACTGCGGCCGATCTTGGCCAACCTGGCCAAGTCGGGGGACAAGCTGCCGAAGGCACTGGAGATTCTGGTGTCGTTCCCGTTCCCGGACGCCGCGGTCGACGGCGCGAAGGGCGACTACTTCAACCTGTATCAGGAGCTGAACCTGAACATCAGGGAGATCTACGAGGCGTACCGGCGGCACCGCGGCAACCCGTTCGACGGTATACCGGTCCTGGAGAAAGCACCCGCGGCCGAGGGCGAGCTGTTGGATCCCAACCAGCTCCCGCCGCTGCCGCTGCCATCGCCGTCCGACGGGGACTCCGGCGGGGAGTCGAGTGACGGCGGCCTCGGCGTGCTGCCCGGCCTGCTGGGAGGTGGCAGCTGATGCTGACCCGCAAGATCAGGGTGCAGATCATCGCGTTCTTCGCGATCAGCGTTGTCGCGGTCGCATTCGCTCTGTTCCGGTTCACCGACATCGGCAAAGTGTTCGGCGAGGACATCTATACGGTGTCGATGCGGCTGGACGAGTCCGGCGGCATCTTCTCCAACGCCGAGGTCACCTACCGCGGCTACAACATCGGTCGGGTGGGCGAGCTCAGCCTGACCGAGGACGGCTTGGAGGTGGAGCTCAACATCGAGCCGGACACGCCGCCGATCCCGGCTGACCTGGACGCGCTCGTGCGGAACCGGTCCGCGATCGGTGAGCAGTTCGTCGATCTGCGGCCCCGGTCCGATGGCGGGCCCTACCTCGAGGACGGCGCGGTGATCCCCGTCGAGCGCACCAAAACCCCGGTGCCGACGGCCGAGGTCATCAACGACCTGCATGACCTGGCGAGTTCGGTGCCGACCGACTCGCTGCGCACCGTCGTCGACGAGTCGTTCAAGGCCTTCTCTGGAACCGGAGACGACCTCCAGCTGTTGATGGACACCACCCGCGACTTCACGGCGGCCGCGCGGCAGAACCTGCCGGACACCGTTGAGCTGCTGCGCTCGGGTAACCAGGTTCTGCGCACCCAGAACGCCGAGATCGATTCGATCAGGTCGTTCAGCCGGGATCTGCGGGCGCTGTCGGAGACGTTCAAGGGGTCGGACGCCGACATCCGACGGCTGATCGAGCAGACCCCGCCGGCGGCCAACCAGATCAGCCAAGTCGTCGACGAGATCGGCCCTGGGCTGAGCGCGCTGGTCGCCAACCTCATCACACTCGGTGAGATCTCGGACGACCGGCTGCGTGGGCTGGAGCAGACGCTGCTGACCTATCCTGCCCTTGGTGCGGGAGCGACCGCGCTACTCGACCCGAAGGAGCCGAAGGCGCCGCTGGGTCTCGCGGTGAACCTGTTCGACCCGCCGCCGTGTGTGAAGGGCTACGAGGGCACGAAGAAGCGGCCGGGCGACGACACCTCGCCGTCGAAGTACAATGAGGAGGCGTACTGCGCGGAACCGAAGGGCAGCCCTATCACCGTCCGTGGTTCGCAGAACGCGCCGTTCAATGGTGTCCCGGTGGCTCCGACGGAGCAACAGCTCGAGGAGAACTCCGACCGCGACCAGGAGTCGCTGGAAGAAGACGCCCCGAACAGCCTGCTGTCGAGTTCCAACGCTCAACTGGTGAGCCGGTTGCTCTCGATGGGTTGACGCTAAGCGGCGGTACCAGACAGCGATATCACATCCTTCGCCTACGCTGAGGACGTAATGAGCAGTGATGATGCTCGGGCCGACGTGCCCGAGGAACATGACGGTGTGTCCGGCGACGCCGGTGACACCGATGCCGCGACGGTCTCGCGGGCGGAACCCCAGGAGCCGGAGCCGAATGTGTTCGCTCGGCAGCCGGTGTTCCTGGTCGCCTCGGTGTTGGTGGCGGTCGGTCTGATCGCCGCTGTCACCTTCGGCATTCTCTGGTGGGTGAAGTCGAGCAGCGACGCCGCCCAGAATGCCGAGGCCCGAGACGAGGTGGTAGCCGCGGCCGAAGAGGCTATCACCGCCTTCGCCGAGGTCGACTACGAGAACCCGGACAAGTACCGGAACCAACAGGTCGCGGTGTCGACCGAGGAACTGGCCCAGCACGTCAAGGACGGCTGGAAGCAGGCCCGCCAAGTCATCGTCAAGGCTCAGCGCTCGTCGGAGATCACGTTCTTCGATGTCGCCGTCGAGGAACTGAACGCCTACGACGGCACGGCGACGGCCATCGCCTCCTCCGAGGTGACCTTGTCGTTCGAGGATCAGAGCGCGCAGCTGCCGCGTCGGTGGCGAGCCCAGCTCGAGCGGGTCGAGGGGGAGTGGAAGCTTTCGGACATCGAGTTGGTCCCTCTGCCGAGAACGCAGCAGGTGGGTAACCAAGGATCGGAGCCGCAGTGACGAACCGACGGCGATCGACACCCAGCGGCGGGTCGCGGCGGCCGCAGGTCGCGGGCCTGCGCAAGCCTAGCCCCCGGCCCCGCCCGACACCCCAGCCGCGGCAGGACACGACCGAAGGCGACGTGGTATTGCCCGAGGTGACCGACGTAGAGGAGGAGACGTCGGACGAGGACGCCGCTGAGGCCACGACCGATGAGGCCGCGGCGGAGAGCACGACCGACGCCGAGGACACCGGCTCCGCCACGGGTGCTGACACCGCTGACGCGGCCTCGACGTCGAAGTCCCGGCCCCGCCCGAAGTCGCGCGATGAAGGCGTCCGGAAGCCGGAGACGCAGGACGAGACCGTGTCCAAGGCATCGGACCTCCCGGAGGGTCATGCGGCGGCGATGAAACAGCCGCTGCGGTCTCCTTCGTGGGGACTGACCAGCGTCGTCGGGGCGCTGGCGCTGGTGCTCGCGCTGGCGGCGGCGTTTTTCGCGTTCAAGTACTTCTCGATCGATGCTGGTGACGAGAACAAGGCGATGGTCGACGTTGTCGCGACCGAACAGCTCAAGCAGCAGGTCGCGGACGGCATCGAGGCGATGTTCTCGTACGACTACAACAACGTTGACGAGCATGAGCAGGCCGTGAAGGACGTGCTCGCTACCGACGAGATGCGGTCGCAGTACGAGCAGCTCATGGGCGACGTGAAGCAGAAGGCGCCGGAGCAAAAGGTCGTGCTCCAGACGACCGTGCGCAACATCGCGGTGATCGAGATGAACGACGACTCCGCACGAGTGCTCGCGTTCATCGATCAAACCTCGGTCAGGGAGGACACCGGACAGAGCGCAGCGACCGGTGACCAGCCGACCGTCACGGCCGTGAAGGTCGACGGTGAGTGGAAGATCTCACATATCGACGCCTACGCCGACCCCAGCAACCGGGCGCCCGTCCCCGGCGACGGCAACGGCAACGGCGGCGGCAACGGCAACGGCGGCGGCAACTAGGCCAACGTTCCTGGGGCTGTTGTGCGCGAAACCGGGCGAAATCGGACGTGGGTCTGTTCACAGTCCCAGGAGCCTGCCCAGCGCCGCCGCGATCTCGTCCAGCCCCACTACGACACCAGGGTGAGATGAGAAGTGAGTCACTGCACTGTTGCGGTGCCGCACCGCCTGGTGGCTTGACTCGACGGCCCTGGCACGCCACCCTGAATCGCGAAGCCATGAGGCAACCGCCGATGCGAAGCGGAACGAAGGTGCGGCGAGGCTGGGCCCCGATGCGCGTGCCCCCTCGACAGCGGCGATTTTCGTCGCTAGACTGCTCTGTTGCGCTGCCCGCTTTCATGCTGCCCTGAGCCAGGCGCTACGATAGCGGACACCACCGCACCCTTATAGACAGTCGGCGTCTCGTGTTGCCATGTGCCGTGTCAACGTGGCGTTGCTGTCCAACCGCTTATCTGTCCCCGGAAGGACGCATCTTGGCAGTCTCTCCCGCGAACCAAGCCAACATTGCGAACCCATCGGAGATTCCTGGAGCACCCAAACGGGTCTCTTTCGCGAAGATTCGCGAACCGCTCGCCACGCCTGACCTGCTCGACGTGCAGATCAAGTCGTTCGAGTGGTTCACCGGCGACGACGCATGGTTCGAGCGCCGGGTGAACGAGGGCGAAGAGAACCCCGTCGGGGGGCTCGCGGAAGTTCTCGGCGAGATCTCGCCGATCGAAGACTTCTCCGGTTCGATGTCGCTCTCCTTCGCCGACCCGCGCTTCGACGAGGTTAAAGCCTCGGTCGAAGAGTGCAAAGACAAAGACATGACCTACTCGGCTCCGCTGTTCGTCACCGCCGAGTTCGTCAACAACAACACTGGTGAGATCAAGAGCCAGACGGTTTTCATGGGCGATTTTCCCGTGATGACCGATAAGGGCACTTTTATCATCAACGGCACCGAGCGTGTCGTCGTCTCCCAGCTTGTGCGCTCGCCTGGTGTGTACTTCGACCAGGCCATCGAGAAGACGACCGACAAGGACGTCTTCAGCGTGAAGATCATCCCGAGCAGGGGTGCCTGGCTGGAGTTCGACGTCGACAAGCGCGACACCGTCGGTGTGCGTATTGATCGCAAGCGCCGTCAGCCGGTGACCGTGCTGCTGAAGGCCCTCGGCTGGTCCACGGAGGCCATCAGGGAGCGGTTCGGCTTCTCCGAGACGTTGATGGCGACGCTGGAGAAGGACCACACCGCCGGCACGGACGAGGCGCTGCTCGACATCTACCGGAAGCTGCGCCCCGGCGAGCCGCCGACGAAGGAAAGCGCGCAGACGCTGCTGGAGAACTTGTTCTTCAAGAACAAGCGTTATGACCTCGCCAAGGTCGGCCGGTACAAGATCAACAAAAAGCTCGGCCTCGATCTGTCGTACGACACCGGGACGCTCACCGAAGAGGACATCGTCTCCACGATCGAGTACCTCGTCCGCCTGCACGCTGGCGAGCACACGATGACCAGCGTCACCGGTACCGAGGTTCCGGTCGAGACCGATGACATCGACCACTTCGGTAACCGCAGGCTGCGCACCGTGGGTGAGTTGATCCAGAACCAGATCCGGGTCGGCCTCTCCCGTATGGAGCGAGTGGTCCGGGAGCGGATGACCACTCAGGACGTCGAGGCGATCACGCCGCAGACCCTGATCAACATCCGCCCGGTCGTGGCCGCCATTCGTGAGTTCTTCGGGACGTCGCAGCTTTCGCAGTTCATGGACCAGAACAACCCGATCGCGGGCCTGACGCACAAGCGTCGTCTCTCGGCCCTCGGTCCTGGTGGTCTGTCCCGTGAGCGCGCTGGCATGGAGGTCCGCGACGTCCACCCGTCGCACTACGGCCGCATGTGCCCGATCGAGACGCCGGAAGGCCCGAACATCGGCCTGATCGGGTCGCTGTGCTCCTACGCGCGGGTGAACCCGTTCGGCTTCATCGAGACGCCGTACCGGAAGGTCGTCGAGGGCCGGGTCACCGACGAGGTGCACTACCTGACCGCCGACGAAGAGGACCGCCACGTCAAGGCGCAGGCGAACGCGCCGATCGACCCCGATGGTCACTTCACCGAGGAGAAGGTCCTCGGCCGCAGGAAGGGCGGCGAGGTCGAGCTCATCGACCCGATGGAGATCGACTACATGGATGTCTCGCCGAGGCAGATGGTCTCGGTCGCGACAGCCATGATCCCGTTCCTCGAGCACGACGACGCCAACCGCGCGCTGATGGGTGCGAACATGCAGCGCCAGGCGGTGCCGCTGCTGCGCAACGAGTCGCCGCTTGTCGGTACCGGTGTGGAACTACGCGCCGCCGTCGACGCCGGTGACGTGCTGCTCGCCGAGGAGGCGGGCGTCGTCGAGGAGGTCTCGGCGGACATCATCACCGTCATGCACGACGACGGCAGCCGCCGGAGCTACGGGCTGTACAAGTACCGCCGCTCTAACCAGGGCACCTGCATGACCCACAAGCCGATCGTCAACGAGGGCGACCGGGTCGAGGTCGGGCAGGTCATCGCCGACGGTCCGTCGACGGAGAACGGCGAGATGGCGCTCGGTAAGAACCTGCTCGTCGCGGTCATGCCGTGGGAAGGCCACAACTACGAGGACGCCATCGTCATCTCCGAGCGCCTCGTGCAGGACGACGTCATGACGTCGATCCACATCGAGGAGCACGAGGTCGACGCCCGTGACACGAAGCTGGGCGCCGAGGAGATCACGCGGGACATCCCGAACGTCTCTGAGGACGTCCTCGCCGACCTCGATGACCGTGGCATCGTCCGCATCGGCGCTGAGGTGCAGCCGGGTGACATCCTGGTCGGCAAGGTCACACCGAAGGGTGAGACCGAGCTGACCCCGGAGGAGCGTCTGCTGCGGGCCATCTTCGGTGAGAAGGCCCGTGAGGTGCGCGACACCTCGTTGAAGGTGCCGCACGGTGAGTCCGGCAAGGTCATCGGTATCCGGATGTTCTCCCGTGATGAGGACGACGAGCTGCCTCCCGGCGTCAACGAGCTGGTCCGGGTCTACGTCGCTAAGAAATCGAAGATCCAGCCGGGTGACAAGCTCGCTGGTCGGCACGGCAACAAGGGCGTCATCGGCAAGATCCTGCCGGTCGAGGACATGCCGTTCATGGAGGACGGCACCCCGATCGACGTCGTGCTGAACACTCACGGTGTGCCGCGTCGTATGAACATCGGGCAGATCCTCGAACTGCACCTCGGCTGGCTCGCGTCGCAGGGCTGGAAGGTCGAGGGCTCACCGGACTGGGCGAAGAACCTGCCGGAGGAGCTCCTCGACGTCGAGCCGGGTACGAATACCTCGACGCCGGTGTTCGACGGTGCTCGCGAAGAGGAGCTGACCGGTCTGCTCAGTGCGACCAAGCCGAATCGGGACGGGGAGCGCCTCGTTCACACCGACGGCAAGGCGCAGCTGCTGGATGGCCGCTCGGGTGAGCCGTTCCCGTACCCGGTCGCGGTGGGCTACATGTACATCTTGAAGCTCCACCACATGATCGACGACAAGATCCACGCCCGGTCCACCGGTCCGTACTCGATGATCACCCAGCAGCCGCTGGGTGGTAAGGCGCAGTTCGGTGGTCAGCGCTTCGGTGAGATGGAGTGCTGGGCGATGCAGGCCTACGGTGCGGCGTACTCGCTGCAGGAACTGCTCACGATCAAGTCGGACGACGTCGTCGGCCGCGTCAAGGTGTACGAGGCCATCGTCAAGGGGGAGAACATCCCGGAACCGGGTATCCCTGAGTCGTTCAAGGTGCTGCTCAAGGAGCTGCAGTCGCTGTGCCTGAACGTTGAGGTGCTTTCCAGCGACGGGGCCGCGATCGAGATGCGTGACTCCGACGACGAAGACCTGGAGCGCGCCGCCGCGAACCTGGGCATCAACCTGTCCCGCAACGAGTCGCCCTCGGTGGACGACGTCATGCACTGACCTCGCCGCCCGGGTGGTTCCTCGTGGCCCACCCGGGCGAGACGACCACTTAGCCAGCCTGCGGGGCCGCAACGCTCCGCAAACCCCCAAAGGAGAAGGAAGAACAGACGTGTTGGACGTCAATTTCTTCGACGAGCTCCGCATCGGCCTCGCCACGGCCGATCAGATTCGCCAGTGGTCCTACGGCGAGGTGAAGAAGCCGGAGACCATCAACTACCGCACCCTCAAGCCGGAGAAGGACGGGCTCTTCTGTGAGAAGATCTTCGGTCCCACCCGCGACTGGGAGTGCTACTGCGGCAAGTACAAGCGGGTCCGCTTCAAGGGCATCATCTGTGAGCGCTGCGGCGTTGAGGTGACCCGTGCCAAGGTGCGTCGTGAGCGGATGGGCCACATCGAGCTCGCCGCTCCTGTCACGCACATCTGGTACTTCAAGGGCGTGCCGAGCCGCCTCGGCTACCTGCTCGACCTCGCCCCGAAGGACCTCGAGAAGATCATCTACTTCGCGGCCTACGTCATCACGAGCGTGAACGACGAGCTGCGGCACAACGATCTGCCCACGCTGGAGAACGAGATCAACGCCGAGCGCAAGACCATCGAGTCGAAGCGTGACGCCGAGGTCGAGGAACGGGCGCAGAAGCTGGAGGCCGACCTCAAGCAGGCCGAAGACGAGGGTATGAAGGCGGACCAGCGCCGCAAGGTCAAGGAAAGCGGCGAGCGCGAGATGCGGCAGATCCGCGACCGTGCCAACCGCGAGCTGGACCGGCTGGAAGAGGTGTGGAACACCTTCACCAAGCTGGAGCCAAGGCAGCTCATCGTTGACGAGGTGCTCTACCGCGAGCTGTACGACCGCTATGGCGAGTACTTCACCGGCGGTATGGGCGCGCAGGCCATCCAGAAGCTGTGCTCCGAGTTCGACGTCGATGCCGAGGCCGAGGGCCTGCGGGATGTCATCCGTAACGGCAAGGGCCAGAAGAAGCTGCGCGCGCTGAAGCGGCTCAAGGTCGTCTCCGCGTTCCAGTCGACCGGCAACGATCCGCGGGGCATGGTGCTCGACGCGGTGCCGGTGATCCCGCCGGACCTGCGCCCGATGGTGCAGCTCGACGGTGGCCGGTTCGCCACGTCGGACCTCAACGACCTGTACCGCCGCGTCATCAACCGCAACAACCGGTTGAAGCGGCTGATCGACCTCGGCGCGCCCGAGATCATCGTCAACAACGAGAAGCGGATGCTGCAGGAGGCCGTCGACGCGCTGTTCGACAACGGCCGCCGCGGTCGTCCGGTGACCGGGCCGGGCAACCGGCCGCTGAAGTCGTTGTCCGACCTGCTCAAGGGCAAGCAGGGCCGGTTCCGCCAGAACCTGCTCGGTAAGCGTGTCGACTACTCTGGCCGTTCGGTCATCATCGTCGGTCCGCAGCTGAAGCTGCACCAGTGCGGTCTGCCGAAGCAGATGGCGCTTGAGCTGTTCAAGCCGTTCGTGATGAAGCGGCTGGTGGACCTCAACCACGCGCAGAACATCAAATCCGCGAAGCGGATGGTGGAGCGTTCGCGCTCCGCTGTCTGGGACGTGCTGGAAGAGGTCATCACCGAGCACCCGGTGCTGCTGAACCGTGCGCCGACCCTGCACCGCCTCGGTATTCAGGCGTTCGAGCCGCAGCTGGTGGAAGGTAAGGCCATTCAGCTGCACCCGCTGGTGTGTGAGGCGTTCAACGCCGACTTCGACGGTGACCAGATGGCGGTGCACCTGCCGCTGTCCGCGGAGGCGCAGGCCGAGGCGCGCATCCTGATGCTGTCGGCGAACAACATCCTCTCGCCCGCGTCGGGTCGTCCGCTGGCCATGCCGCGACTGGACATGGTGACCGGCCTGTTCCACCTGACCAGGCTGGACGAGAACGCACCTGGCGCGGGCCAGTCGTTCTCCTCAGAGGCCGAGGCGATCATGGCCTACGACCGGCATTTGCTCGGGTTGCACGCCCCGATCAAGATCAGGGTCGTCGACCGGCAGCCGCCGAAGGAGCAGCAGGCCGAGCTGGCGGAGAACGGCTGGGAGCCGGGTAAGCCGTGGCTGGCCGAGACCACTCTCGGCCGGGTCATGTTCAACGACCTGCTGCCAGCCGACTACCCGTTCATCAACGAGGCGTTGCCGAAGAAGCGCCAGGCCGCGATCGTCAACGACCTCGCGGAGCGGTACTCCATGACCCAGGTCGCGCAGACGCTCGACAAGGTCAAGGACGCCGGCTTCTACTGGGCGACCCGCTCCGGTGTCACCGTGTCGATCTCGGATGTGCTCGTGCCCGCGGAGAAGCAGCAGATCCTCGAGGACTTCGAGGGTAAGGCCGCCCAGGTGGAGAAGCGTTACCAGCGCGGTCAGCTGTCGCACGCCGAGCGCAACAACGAGCTCGTCAAGGTGTGGGCGCAGGCGACGGAAGACGTCGCCGACGCCATGGAGGAGCACTTCCCGGACGACAACTCGATCGCGATGATCGTGAAGTCGGGCGCGGCGGGCAACATGACCCAGGTCCGGTCGCTGGCCGGTATGCGTGGTCTGGTGTCCAACCCGAAGGGTGAGTACATCCCCCGGCCGATCAAGTCCAACTTCCGTGAGGGCCTTTCGGTGGCGGAGTACTTCATCGCCACCCACGGTGCTCGGAAGGGTCTTGCCGACACCGCGCTGCGTACCGCCGACTCGGGTTACCTGACCCGTCGACTTGTCGACGTCTCGCAGGACGTCATCGTGCGCGAAGTGGACTGCGGTACCAGCCGTGGCATCCAGATGACCATCGGTGAGAAGCAGCCAGACGGCACGATCATCCGTGCCGAGCACGTCGCGACCAGTGTGTATGCGCGCACCATCGCCGAGGACGCGGTCGACGCGGACGGCAACGTCGTCGTCAACCGTGGTGACGACCTTGGTGACCCGGCGATCGAGAAGCTCGCCTCAAGCGGAATCGACCGGGTGAAGGTTCGCAGCGTGCTGACCTGCGAGTCGGTCGTCGGTGTCTGCGCGTGCTGCTACGGCCGCTCGATGGCGACGGGTAAGCTCGTTGACGTCGGTGAGGCCGTGGGTATCGTCGCCGCGCAGTCGATTGGTGAGCCGGGTACGCAGCTGACGATGCGTACCTTCCACCAGGGTGGTGTCGCAGGTGACGACATCACCACGGGTCTGCCGCGTGTGCAGGAGCTGTTCGAGGCGCGTGTCCCGAAGGGCAAGGCGCCGATCGCGGAGGTCGCCGGCCGGGTGCGCATCGAGGAGAGCGAGCGCTTCTGGAAGATCACGCTGATCCCGGACGACGGCGCCGAGGAGATCGTGCTCGACAAGCTGTCCAAGCGGCAGCGGCTCGCGGTCGGTCCGAACGGCCCGCTGGCGGACGGCGACCACGTCGACGTCGGTCAGCAGCTGTTGGAAGGTACGCCCGACCCGCACGAGGTGCTGCGTGTCATGGGGCCGCGTCAGGCGCAGATCCACCTGGTGGACGAGGTCCAGAAGGTGTACCGCGCGCAGGGCGTGTCGATCCACGACAAGCACATCGAGGTCATCGTGCGGCAGATGCTGCGCCGCGTCACGATCATCGACTCCGGTGCCACGGACTTCCTGCCCGGTGAGCTGCCGGAGCGGGCGAGGTTCGAGGCGATCAACCGGAACACGGTGGCCGAGGGCGGCGACCCGGCGTCCGGTCGTCCGGTGCTGATGGGTATCACGAAGGCGTCGCTGACCACGGACTCGTGGCTGTCGGCGGCCTCGTTCCAGGAGACGACCCGCGTGCTGACCGACGCGGCCATCAACGGCCGCTCGGACAAGCTGGTCGGCCTGAAGGAGAACGTCATCATCGGTAAGTTGATTCCGGCTGGTACGGGCATCAACCGGTACCGCAACATCCAGGTGCAGCCGACCGAGGAGGCGCGGGTCGCGGCTTACGCGATCCCGTCCTACGACGACGGCTACTACACCCCGGATGTGTTCGGCTCCGGTACCGGCATGGCCGTTCCGCTGGACGACTACGACTTCGGCCGCGACTTCCGGTAGCCGCTGGAGGGCCGCGTGCGGCACCGGCCGGTAGGCCGGGCCGTGAGGCCGAGGGAGAAGATAAGCGGAGAGACGTAGGAGGGCCGGGCACCGACTAGGTGCCCGGCCCTCCTACGTTGTGTCATGCACTTCCGACGGCGAGTTCTGCTTTTCAGACGTCCGTGATGTCGGCGATCAGCATGTCGATGTCGAACTGGTCCTCTTCCTTTTCGACCGGAACGGCGTCGAGCGTCATGTTCGCGAAGGCTTCGGCATCCTCGCGGCTGAGGAACCAGGACGCGCGGCCCTCATCGGATTCGACCTGGAACAGCAGCAGGCGCTCGCCCTGATCCTCGAAGGGCACAAACCGGACGTCGCCGATGCCTGCCGGTGCCTTGAGTCCCGCGAGCAGCAAGTCGCGTGCGAACGTCCAGGTCACCCACGTCTCCGGGCTGGTCTGGAACTCGACGGTGATCGCGTACGGGTCGTCGGCGCGGTAGGACCAGCACGAGTACACCGGGGCGGCCTCGTTGGTCAGAGTGATGAACCGTTCCAGTCGCACGGTGTTGGCGGCCATGTCGCCTCCTCCTGGTCGTGTCCGCCGGTCGTGCCGACGTGTGGGAGCTTTCGCGAAGGAGAGGCTTGATCATGGCGGCGATGACGTGTCTTGACCAGATCTCAACCGATACGGTGTTCCCGCCATCACATCTGTAACGCCGCAGGTCAGCGAACCGATAGAAAGTCGTTCTCGCATCCGGCGGGTCCCCTGTATCGCGGTACCTGTCAACGTGCGGAACCGGTAGACAAAGTGGTCGCTGAGCAAACCTGGTGTGGACGCGACTGAGCCCCGGGATGGGGGAGGCCACCCGGGGCTCAGTCACCCGCGCCAACGGGCGCTGACCACGAAAGGTCAGACGTCAGGTTGTACGGGTCACACGTCCGTGATGCCCGCGATCAGTGCTTCCACGTCGAGATGCTCTGACTCCGCGCCGAGTGGGACGGCGTCGAGCGTCATGGTCGCGAACTCCTCAGCCTCGTCGCGGTTCAAGAACCACGACGCCCTGCCCTGGTCGGACTCCACCTGGAAAAGCAGGAGCCGGTCACCCTCGTCCTCGAAGGGCACGAACCGGACGTCGCCGATGCCCGCGGGCGCCTTGAGCCCCGCGAGCAGTAGGTCACGGGCGAATACCCAGGTGATCCAGCTGTCGTGGCTGGTTTGGAACTCGACGGTGATGGTGAACGGCTCGTCGGGAGTGTAGGACCAGCGAGACAGCACGGGGGCGCGCTCGCTGAGCAAGTCAATGAACCGTTCCTGGCGCACGGTGTTGGCGGCCATGTCGCCTCCTCGTGGTTGTCTCCGGCGGTGGGTGTTCGTGCCGGCGGGATCGGGATTTGTCGCGAGGGAGAGGCGCCAGCCCCGGCCTGATGACGGCAATGTGCGCGAAGTCAGCCGATCTGGTGTCCGCAGCGTCACACCTGTAACATCGCCGCGCGGAGTCCCGATGATGAGCCCCAAACTCGTGGCCACGCCATCTGGGTGACGGGGGTGCTGTCATTAACGGACCCCCGATTTGGACCCGCTGACCGGGGCGGGTATCTTTGACGTCTGTGCCCGGCCGATGTCGGGCCGCTCCGCGTGCCTGTTGACCGCTCAGACGCTCATTCGAGCGATCAAGCGTCGACTTAAGGCGGAGTTCCTCGGAAACCCGAAGGAAAGATACAAGGTCTTTTGCCTTGGCTAGGGTCGACACGCCCGACCTCGGGGACCGGGGAAGCAAGACCGACAAAGACGAAGCACGAACGCAAGAGAAGGCTGGTCCATTGCCCACGATCCAGCAGCTGGTCCGCAAGGGCCGCCAGGACAAAGCTGCCAAGCAGAAGACCGCGGCGCTCAAGGGAAGCCCCCAGCGTCGTGGCGTCTGCACGCGCGTGTACACCACAACTCCGAAGAAGCCGAACTCGGCGCTGCGCAAGGTCGCACGTGTGAAGCTGACCAGCGGCATCGAGATCACGGCTTACATCCCCGGTGAGGGTCACAACCTCCAGGAGCACTCGATGGTGCTCGTGCGTGGTGGTCGTGTGAAGGACCTCCCGGGCGTTCGCTACAAGATCATCCGCGGTTCGCTCGACACCCAGGGTGTGAAGAACCGCAAGCAGGCGCGCAGCCGGTATGGCGCGAAGAAGGAGAAGAGCTAATGCCCCGCAAGGGTCCGGCGCCGAAGCGGCCGCTGATCTCCGACCCCGTCTACACCTCCCCGCTGGTCACCCAGCTGGTCAACAAGGTCCTGACCGACGGGAAGCGCTCGCTCGCCGAGCGGATCGTCTACGGTGCTCTCGAGGGAGCGCGTGAGAAGACCGGTACCGACCCCGTCGTCACCCTCAAGCGCGCGCTGGACAACGTTCGGCCGCAGATCGAGGTGAAGAGCCGCCGCGTCGGTGGTGCCACCTATCAGGTGCCGATCGAGGTCAAGCCGGGTCGTTCCACCACGCTCGCGCTGCGGTGGCTGGTGACCTACTCCCGTCAGCGTCGGGAGAAGACCATGATCGAGCGGCTGCAGAATGAGCTGCTCGATGCGAGCAACGGCCTCGGGGCCAGCGTGAAGCGCCGCGAGGACACGCACAAGATGGCCGAATCGAACAAGGCGTTCGCGCACTACCGCTGGTGAGCGCGAGCCGCACCTGCTCGGCAGAAATTACCCAAGCTTAAGGACAGGGGAACACTCTCGTGGCACGCGATGTGCTGACCGACCTGAACAAGGTCCGCAACATCGGCATCATGGCTCACATCGATGCCGGTAAGACCACAACGACCGAGCGGATCCTGTTCTACACCGGGATCAACTACAAGATCGGCGAGGTGCACGACGGCGCCGCGACGATGGACTGGATGGAGGAGGAGCAGAAGCGGGGTATCACCATCACCTCGGCTGCTACCACCACCTTCTGGAACGACTACCAGATCAACATCATCGACACCCCTGGTCACGTCGACTTCACCGTCGAGGTGGAGCGTTCGCTACGGGTGCTCGACGGTGCGGTCGCGGTCTTCGACGGCAAGGAAGGTGTCGAGCCGCAGTCCGAGCAGGTCTGGCGCCAGGCGGACAAGTACGAGGTCCCGCGCATCTGCTTCATCAACAAGATGGACAAGCTCGGTGCGGACTTCTACTTCACCGTCAAGACCATCGAGGACCGCCTCGGTGCTCGTCCGCTCGTCATCCAGTTGCCCATTGGCGCGGAGAGTGACTTCCAAGGCGTTGTCGACCTCGTCGCGATGAAGGCCCTCACCTGGCGCGGTGACGTCAAGAAGGGCGAGCAGTACGAGATCGAGGACATCCCCGCCGAGCTCGCCGACAAGGCGGCCGAGTACAGGGAGAAGCTGCTTGAGGCCGTCGCCGAGAGCGACGAGGAGCTGCTCGAGAAGTACTTCGGCGGCGAGGAGCTGAGCACGGACGAGATCAAGCGCGGCATCCGCCAGCTGACCGTCAACCGCGAGGCCTACCCGGTGCTCGCTGGTTCGGCGTTCAAGAACAAGGGCGTGCAGCCGATGCTGGACGCGGTGATCGACTACCTGCCGTCGCCGCTCGACGTGCCCCCTGTCGAGGGCACGCTGACCGACGGCGAGACGTCGATCACGCGGGAAGCCTCAACGAAGGAGCCGTTCGCCGCGCTCGCGTTCAAGGTGGCCGCGCACCCGTTCTTCGGCAAGCTCACCTACATGCGGGTCTACTCCGGAAAGATCTCCTCCGGCTCGCAGGTCATCAACGCGACCAAGGAGCGCAAGGAGCGCATCGGCAAGCTGTTCCAGATGCACTCCAACAAGGAGAACCCCGTCGACGAGGCGCAGGCGGGTCACATCTACGCCGTGCAGGGCCTCAAGGACACCTCGACGGGTGACACGCTCGCTGACCCGGCCAACCCGGTCGTGCTCGAGTCGATGACTTTCCCCGAACCGGTGATCGAGGTCGCGATCGAGCCGAAGACCAAGGCCGACCAGGACAAGCTCGCCACCGCGATCCAGAAGCTGGCTGACGAGGACCCAACCTTCCAGGTCAAGCAGGATGAGGAGACCGGGCAGACGATCGTCTCCGGCATGGGCGAGCTCCACCTTGAGGTGCTTGTCAACCGGATGAAGACCGACTTCAAGGTCGAGGCGAACATCGGTAAGCCACAGGTCGCTTACCGCGAGACGATCCGCAAGGTCGTCGAGAAGCACGAATACACGCACAAGAAGCAGACGGGTGGTTCCGGCCAGTTCGCTCGAGTCATCATCAGCCTCGAGCCGCTGGACACCTCCGCTGACGGTGCGCTGTACGAGTTCGACAACAAGATCACGGGTGGCCGGGTGCCGAGGGAGTACATCCCGTCGGTCGACGCCGGTGCCCAGGACGCCATGCAGTACGGCGTCCTCGCCGGATACCCGCTCGTCGGGTTGAAGGTGACCTTGTTGGATGGTGCGTACCACGAGGTCGACTCTTCGGAGATGGCCTTCAAGGTCGCCGGCTCGCAGGCGCTCAAGGAGGCCGCGAGGCTGGCGAAGCCGGTACTGCTAGAGCCGATGATGGCGGTCGAGGTGACCACTCCCGAGGAGTACATGGGTGACGTCATCGGTGACCTGAACTCCCGCCGTGGCCACATCCAAGCCATGGAGGAGCGTTCGGGTACCCGTGTCGTGAAGGCACTGGTTCCGCTGTCGGAGATGTTCGGCTACGTCGGCGACCTACGGTCGAAGACCCAGGGCCGCGCGAACTACTCCATGCAGTTCGACTCCTACGCCGAGGTGCCAAGCAACGTGGCGAAGGAGATCATCGCGAAGGCGACGGGGGAGTAATCCCCCACAGCCCGCGGGCGTGAGGGGTCCTCCCTAAGGTCCGCACAACCGACCAGAGAGTGAATCGCCGACCGGCTGCCACGCCGGTGGCGGGAGAAATACTAAAGTCCAGGAGGACATTCCAGTGGCGAAGGCGAAGTTCGAGCGGAGCAAGCCGCACGTCAACATCGGCACCATCGGTCACGTCGACCACGGCAAGACTACGCTGACCGCGGCGATCACCAAGGTGCTGCACGACCGGTTTCCTGAGCTCAACCAGTCCCGCGCGTTCGACCAGATCGACAACGCGCCGGAAGAGAAGCAGCGCGGTATCACGATTAACATCGCGCACGTCGAGTACCAGACCGACAAGCGTCACTACGCGCACGTCGACGCCCCTGGTCACGCCGACTACGTGAAGAACATGATCACGGGTGCCGCCCAGATGGACGGTGCCATCCTCGTCGTGGCCGCTACCGACGGCCCGATGCCGCAGACGCGTGAGCACGTGCTGCTCGCCCGTCAGGTCGGCGTGCCCTACATCGTGGTCGCGCTGAACAAGGCCGACATGGTCGACGACGAAGAGATCATCGAGCTCGTCGAGATGGAGGTCCGTGAGCTGCTCAACGAGCAGGAGTTCCCCGGCGATGACGCTCCGGTGATCAAGGTCTCCGGCCTCAAGGCCCTCGAGGGCGACGAGCAGTGGGCTGACAAGGTCATGGACCTCATGAACGCCGTCGACGAGAGTGTTCCGGACCCGGTCCGCGAGACCGACAAGCCGTTCCTGATGCCGATCGAGGACGTCTTCACCATTACCGGTCGCGGTACGGTCGTCACCGGCCGTATCGAGCGTGGTGAGATCAAGCTCAACGAGGACGTCGAGATCGTTGGCATCAAGGACAAGGCCACCAAGACCACGGTGACCTCGATCGAGATGTTCAACAAGATGCTGGACTACGGCCAGGCCGGTGACAACGCCGCGCTGCTGCTCCGTGGTATCAAGCGTGAGGACGTCGAGCGTGGTCAGGTCGTCGTCAAGCCGGGCACGACCACCCCGCACACCGAATTCGAGGCGCAGGCCTACATCCTGTCCAAGGACGAGGGTGGTCGCCACACGCCGTTCTTCAACAACTACCGTCCGCAGTTCTACTTCCGGACCACGGACGTCACCGGTGTCGTGACCCTGCCCGAGGGCACCGAGATGGTCATGCCGGGTGACAACACCGAGATCAGCGTCCAGCTGATCCAGCCGATCGCCATGGACGAGGGTCTGCGGTTCGCCATCCGCGAGGGTGGCCGCACCGTGGGCGCCGGCCAGGTCACCAAGATCATCAAGTGATCCGCGGGAGTGCTGGTCGGGGCCTCCCGCGCTGATCAGCACTCCCGGCCACCCCGGCTTCGGCGACGATGTCGGGGTATGCCAAACTATGAGGGTTGCTTGACGCGGGGCGGCCGGTTTCGCATGAATCGGCCGCCCTGGCGTGAGCAGGACGAACGGGTTTGCTGGCTGTCGCTACATGCGAGCCCGCAAGCCAGGGGTGCCCTGCTGGGCCGCCCCGCCAGGAAACCACCCGCACAGACGTCAACAGTGACGGATCGGTCTGCGCGCAGCGCGCGACACGCCCGACCGCGTGGACCGGACACTGGAGCTGTGACGTGCGGGAACGGGCGCAGGCCCAGCGAGTAATCGCAGCACGAGACGACCGAGGGCCCGCTCGCGGGATCCAGCTGAAAAGCCGGGATCCGCGGGTGGTGTCCGACCAGTAGAGCAGAGGAACGAGCTGCCCCATGGCGGGACAAAAGATCCGCATCCGGCTCAAGGCCTACGACCACGAGGCCATCGACGCCAGCGCGCGCAAGATCGTCGAGACGGTTACGCGCACCGGCGCGAATGTGGTCGGGCCGGTGCCGCTGCCGACCGAGAAGAACGTCTACTGCGTCATCCGCTCGCCGCACAAGTACAAGGACTCGCGCGAGCACTTCGAGATGCGCACCCACAAGCGGTTGATCGACATCCTCGACCCGACGCCCAAGACGGTTGACGCGCTGATGCGCATCGACCTTCCCGCAAGCGTCGACGTCAACATTCAGTAAGCGTTACGAGAGCGCTGCGGCGGAGATTAGAGACTCATGTCTGACAGGGAAGTAAAGGGCATTCTGGGCACCAAGCTCGGCATGACCCAAGTCTTCGACGACGCGAACCGGGTCATCCCGGTGACGGTCGTCAAGGCTGGGCCGAACGTGGTGACCCAGGTGCGTAACAAGGACAACGACGGCTACGACGCGGTGCAGTTGGCCTTCGGCGCGATTGACCCTCGCAAGGTCAACAAGCCGAAGACCGGGCACTTCGACAAGGCCGGCGTGACCCCACGGCGCTACCTTGCCGAGCTGCGGACCACCGACGCCGGCAGCTACGAGGTCGGCCAGGAGATCACGGCGGGCGACGTGTTCGCCGCCGGTCAGGTCGTCGACGTCACGGGGACGAGCAAGGGCAAGGGCTACGCGGGCGTCATGAAGCGTCACGGCTTCGCTGGCCAGGGCGCGAGCCACGGTAACCAGGCGACGCACCGCAAGCCGGGCGCCATCGGTGGTTGCGCCACGCCGAGCCGGGTGTTCAAGGGCATGCGTATGGCTGGCCGCATGGGCAACGTGCGGGTCACCACGCAGGGCCTAACCCTGCATGACGTGCGCGCGGACGACGGCCTGCTGCTCATCAAGGGCGCCGTGCCCGGTCCGAAGGGTGGTCTTGTCTTCGTCAAGACCGCCGCGAAGGGTGGTGTGCCAGCATGACGACCATTGATGTGAAGACCCCAACCGGCAAGGCCGACGGCACGGTGGAGCTGCCTGCCGAGGTGTTCGACGTCCAGGCCAACATGCCGCTGATGCACCAGGTGGTCACCGCGCAGCTCGCCGCGGCCCGGCAGGGCACGCACGACACCAAGACCCGTGGTGAGGTCAGCGGTGGCGGCAGCAAGCCGTACCGGCAGAAAGGCACCGGCCGTGCGCGTCAGGGCTCGATCAGGGCGCCGCAGTTCGCGGGCGGTGGCACGGTCCACGGGCCAACGCCGCGCAAGTACGACCAGCGCACGCCGAAGAAGATGAAGGCGGCCGCGCTGCGGGGCGCGCTCTCCGACCGCGCCCGTTCCGGCCAGGTGCACGTGGTGACCGAGCTGGTCAGCGGCGAGAAGCCGTCGACCAAGTCGGCCAAGAACGCACTCGCGGCGATTACCACCGCGAAGCGCGTTCTCGTCGTGTTGCACCGCGAGGACGAGCTGACCTGGCGCTCGCTGCGCAACCTCAGCTACGTCCACCTGATCACACCTGACCAGCTCAACACCTATGACGTGCTGGTCAACGACGACGTGGTGTTCACGAAGGCCGCGCTGGACGTCTTCCTCGCGGGTGCGAGCAAGGGCAAGGCCGAGGGGAGTGACAAGCAGTGAGCGCGATCGGCATTCCTGACCACCGCGATGTCCTGATCCGGCCGGTGATCTCCGAGAAGTCCTACGGGCTGCTCGAGGAGAACAAGTACACGTTCGAGGTTCGCCCCGACGCGAACAAGACGCAGATCAAGATCGCCGTCGAGAAGATCTTCGACGTCAAGGTCGTCAGCGTCAACACGCTCAACCGGCAGGGCAAGCGCAAGCGCACCCGGTATGGCTACGGCAAGCGGAAGAACGTCAAGCGTGCGGTCGTCACGCTGTCCGAGGACAGCAAGGCGATCGAGATCTTCGGCGGCACCGCGTAAGGGACGGCGAGAGACATGGGTATTCGTAAGCACAAGCCAACGACGCCTGGTCGTCGCGGCTCAAGCGTGTCGGACTTCGCCGAGATCACGCGGTCGACACCGGAGAAGTCGCTGCTGCGGCCGGTACACAAGACGGGCGGACGCAACGCGTCCGGCAAGATCACCACCCGCCACAAGGGCGGCGGTCACAAGCGGGCCTACCGGGTGATCGACTTCCGTCGCAACGACAAGGACGGCGTGCCTGCCAAGGTCGCGCACATCGAGTACGACCCCAACCGGTCGGCTCGGATCGCGCTGCTGCACTACGCGGACGGCGAGAAGCGCTACATCATCGCGCCGGACAAGGTGAAGCAGGGTGACCGGATCGAGAGCGGACCCCGTGCCGACATCAAGCCGGGCAACAACCTGCCGCTGCGCAACATCCCGGTCGGCACCGTGGTGCACGCGATCGAGCTCCGCCCTGGTGGCGGCGCGAAGATCGCTCGCTCCGCGGGCTCAAGGGTTCAGCTGGTCGCCAAGGACGGCCCGAACGCGCAGCTGCGGATGCCGTCCGGTGAGATCCGCAACGTCGACGTGCGCAACCGCGCGACCGTCGGCGAGGTGGGCAACTCCGAGCACTCCAACATCAACTGGGGTAAGGCGGGCCGTAGTCGGTGGCGTGGCAAGCGCCCAACCGTTCGCGGTGTCGTCATGAACCCGGTGGACCACCCGCACGGTGGTGGTGAGGGTAGGACGTCCGGTGGCCGTCACCCGGTGAACCCGAACGGTAAGCCGGAGGGCCGCACCCGTCGGCGCAAGCCGAGCGACAGCCAGATCGTCCGTCGTCGCCGTACCGGCAAGAAGCGCTGAGCAGGGAGGTAAGACAACATGCCACGCAGCCTGAAGAAGGGCCCGTTCGTGGACGACCACCTGCTCAAGAAGGTGGACGCGCTCAACGAGTCGGGCAAGAAGACGGTCATCAAGACCTGGTCGCGTCGTTCCACGATCATCCCGGACATGCTGGGGCACACGATCGCGGTACACGACGGCCGCAAGCACGTCCCGGTGTTCGTCACCGAGGCGATGGTGGGTCACAAGCTGGGTGAGTTCGCCCCGACCCGCACCTTCAAGGGACATGTCAAGGATGACCGCAAGTCGCGCAGGCGCTGAAGCGGCAGAACCTAGCAAAGGGAAGCAACGATGAACGCCCAAACGAACGCAACGGCCCCGGCGGAGGAGCTGCCGCAGGCCGTCGCGCGGGCTCGCTTCGTCCGCGACTCGCCGATGAAGGTGCGCCGGGTGATCGAGCTCGTCAAGGGTCGCAGCGTCAGTGACGCGCTGGCCGTGCTCCGCTACGCGCCGCAGGCCGCGAGCACGCAGCTGGCCAAGGTGATCGAGAGCGCCGCGGCCAACGCGGAGAACAACCTGGACCTCGACCCCGACACGCTGTGGGTCGCCAACGCGACCGCGGACGAGGGGCCGACTCTCAAGCGCATTCGGCCGCGCGCGCAGGGTCGTGCGTACCGGATTCGCAAGCGCACCAGCCACATCACGGTGGTGCTCGAGTCCCGGGAAAAGACACAGCCGAAGGCTCCGAAGCGTAAGAAGGCAGGTGGCCGGTAGTGGGCCAGAAAATCAACCCGCACGGCTTCCGGCTGGGCATCACCACGGACTGGAAGTCTCGCTGGTACGCCGACAAGCAGTACTCCGAATACGTCGGCGAGGACGTCAAGATCCGCAAGCTGCTCTCGACGGGCATGGAGCGGGCAGGCATCTCCAAGGTGGAGATCGAGCGTACCCGTGACCGGGTCCGGGTCGACATCCACACCGCGCGGCCTGGCATCGTCATCGGCCGCAGGGGTGCCGAGGCGGACCGTATCCGTGGTTCGCTCGAGAAGCTCACCGGCAAGCAGGTGCAGCTGAACATCCTCGAGGTGAAGAACTCCGAGGCGGACGCGCAGCTCGTCGCGCAGGGCATCGCCGAGCAGCTGTCCAACCGTGTCGCCTTCCGGCGCGCGATGCGCAAGGCGATCCAGACCAGCATGCGCTCGCCGCAGGTCAAGGGCATCCGCGTGCAGTGCAGCGGCCGCCTCGGCGGTGCCGAGATGTCGCGGTCGGAGCACTACCGCGATGGCAGGGTGCCGCTGCACACGCTGCGTGCCGACATCGACTACGGCTTCTTCGAGGCTCGCACCACGTTCGGCCGGATCGGCGTCAAGGTGTGGATCTACAAGGGTGACCTCGTCGGCGGCCTGAAGGCCAAGGCGGAGCGTGACGCGGCGGCCGCCGCTGAGCGCGCGCCGCGCCGGGAGCGTCCGTCGCGTCCGCGCCGGGGAGGTGCTGGCGGTGCCCAGGCCGTGAGCGCCCAGGCGGCCAGCCAGTCCGGCGGCCAGGGTGGCGGAAAGCCAGCTGCCGAGGAGAAGCAGGCCGCGTCGAGCGTGACGCCCGAGGCGGCGGCGCCTGAGGCCGAACAGAAGACGGAGGGCTGAGAGATGCTCAACCCGCGCAAGGTCAAGCACCGCAAGCAGCACGCGCCGAAGCGTTCTGGCCGTGCCAAGGGCGGCACCAAGGTCACCTTCGGTGAGTACGGCATCCAGGCGCTTGAGCACAGCTACGTGACCAACCGGCAGATCGAGTCCGCTCGTATCGCCATGACAAGGCACATCAAGCGTGGCGGGAAGATTTGGATCAACATCTTCCCTGACCGTCCGCTGACCAAGAAGCCTGCCGAGACCCGCATGGGTTCCGGTAAGGGTTCGCCGGAGTGGTGGGTCGCCAACGTGAAGCCGGGCCGCGTCATGTTCGAGATGAGCTTCCCGAACGATGCGGTCGCCAAGGAGGCATTGCGGCGTGCGATTCACAAGCTGCCGATGAAGTGCCGCATCGTCACAAGGGAAGGGAGTGAGTTCTGATGGCAGTTGCCGCATCGGAGCTGCGTGAGCTCACCTCCGAGGAGCTCGTGCTGCGCCTGAAGGAGTCCAAGGAGGAGCTGTTCAACCTCCGGTTCCAGATGGCCACCGGGCAGCTGGACAACAACCGGAGGCTGCGGACGGTCCGGCAGGACATCGCGCGTATTTACACGGTTATGCGGGAGCGGGAGATCGGTCTTTCCGTTGCCCCTGAAGACGTTGAGACCGGAGAGGAAGCCACCGCATGAGCGAACAAACTGCGGAGACGACCGAGGAACTGCGTAAGCAGCCGGTACAGAAGGTGGATTCCGGTCGGAACTACCGGAAGGTACGCGAGGGCTACGTCGTCTCGGACAAGATGGACAAGACGATCACCGTCGCGCTTGAGGACCGGAAGAAGCACGCGCTGTACGGCAAGGTCATGCGCAGCACCAAGCGAGTGAAGGCGCACGACGAGGAGAACACCGCGGGCGTCGGTGACAGGGTGATCCTGATGGAGACCCGTCCGCTTTCGGCGACGAAGCGCTGGCGGCTCGTACGAATCGTGGAGAAGGCGAAATGATCCAGCAGGAGTCGCGGCTGCGCGTCGCCGACAACACGGGCGCGAAGGAGATCCTGACGATTCGCGTTCTGGGTGGCTCCGGCAGGCGTTACGCGGGCATCGGCGACGTCATCGTCGCTACCGTGAAAGACGCCATCCCTGGCGCCAACGTGAAGCGGGGCGATGTGGTCAAGGCCGTCATCGTCCGCACGTCCAAGCAGAAGCGGCGTAAGGACGGGTCTTACATCCGGTTCGACGAGAACGCCGCCGTGCTGATCAAGAACGACAACGAGCCGCGCGGGACCCGTATCTTCGGGCCCGTCGGGCGTGAGCTGCGTGACCGGAAGTTCATGAAGATCATCTCGCTCGCGCCGGAGGTGTTGTGAGCATGAAGGTGAAGAAGGGCGACACGGTCCTCGTGATCTCGGGCAAGGACAAGGGTGCGAAGGGCAAGGTCATCCAGGCCTACCCGAAGCGCGACCGCGTTCTGGTCGAGGGCGTGAACCGGATCAAGAAGCACACCCGGATCAGCCAGACACAGCGAGGCGCGCAGTCCGGCGGGATCGTCACGCAGGAGGCGTCGATTCACGTGTCCAACGTGATGGTCGTCGACTCTGACGGCAATCCCACCCGGATCGGCTACCGCTTCGACGAGGACGGCAAGAAGGTCCGCGTGGCGCGCAGCAACGGTAAGGACATCTGAGCATGACTACCGCAACCAGCACTGAGAAAGTGACGCCTCGGCTCAAGACGCGGTACCGGGAGCAGATCAAGGACGAGCTCCAGCAGGAGTTCACCTATGACAACGTGCATCAGATCCCCGGCGTGGTGAAGGTCGTCGTCAACATGGGTGTCGGCGACGCGGCTCGCGACAGCAAGCTGCTCCAGGGCGCGCTCAACGACCTCGCCACCATCACCGGCCAGAAGCCGGCGGTGCGCAAGGCGCGCAAGTCCATCGCGCAGTTCAAGTTGCGTGAGGGCATGCCGATCGGCGCGAAGTCGACACTACGCGGGGACCGGATGTGGGAGTTCCTCGACCGGTTGCTGACCATCGCGCTGCCGCGTATCCGCGACTTCCGCGGTCTCTCGCCCAAACAGTTCGATGGCAACGGTAACTACACGTTCGGGCTGAACGAGCAGTCGATGTTCCACGAGATCAACCCGGACCAGATCGACCGGCCTCGTGGCATGGACATCACTGTCGTCACCACAGCAACCACCGACGACGAGGGCCGTGCGCTGCTTCGCAAGCTCGGCTTCCCGTTCAAGGAGAACTGAGCCGATGGCCAAGAAAGCACTGATCGCCAAGGCGGCCCGCAAGCCCAAGTTCAAGGTGCGGGCCTACACCAGGTGCCAGAAGTGCGGTCGCCCGCATTCGGTGTACCGCAAGTTCGGGCTGTGCCGGGTGTGCCTGCGTGAGATGGCGCACGCGGGCGAGCTGCCCGGCGTGAACAAGTCCAGCTGGTAAATACTCCACTTCGCCACAGGCCCGGCACATCGCCGGGAACCAGGGCGAGAAAGGTTAACTGGTCACAACATGACGATGACCGACCCGATCGCAGACTTTCTGACACGTCTGCGTAACGCGAACTCGGCGTTCCACGACGAGGTCGTGCTGCCGCATTCCAAGCTCAAGGGCAATATCTGCGAGATCCTCAAGCGGGAGGGCTACATCGCCGACTACCGCGTCGAGGACGGCGAGAAGCACAAGAACCTCGTCGTGTCGCTGAAGTTCGGCCCGAACCGGGAGCGCAGCATCGCCGGTCTGCGCCGGGTGTCCAAGCCCGGCCTGCGGGTGTACGCGAAATCGACCGAGCTGCCGAACGTGCTCGGCGGTCTCGGTGTGGCGATCATTTCCACGTCTTCCGGTTTGCAGACCGACCGGCAGGCCAAGCGCAACGGCGTTGGCGGGGAAGTCCTCGCCTACGTGTGGTGAGAGGGGAGGAGAGGCATGTCCCGTATTGGTAAAGAGCCCATCACCATCCCCTCCGGTGTCGACGTGACCATCGACGGCCAGCACGTCACCGTGAAGGGGCCGAAGGGCACCCTGGAGCACACCGTCCCCGAGCCGATCACCGTCGAGCGTGACGAGGATGGCGCGCTGCTGGTCAAGCGGCCGGACGACGAGCGTGAGTCGCGTTCGTTGCACGGTCTGACCAGGACGCTCGTCAACAACCTCGTCGTCGGCGTGACTGACGGCTACACGAAGCGGCTGGAGATCTACGGCGTCGGCTACCGCGTGCAGGCCAAGGGGTCCGACCTCGAGTTCGCGCTCGGCTACAGCCACCCGATCAAGATCGAGGCGCCGGACGGCATCACGTTCGCGGTGGAGAGCCCGACGAAGTTTTCCGTGTCCGGCATTGACAAGCAGAAGGTCGGCCAGACCGCGGCGGTCATCCGCAAACTGCGCCGTCCTGACCCGTACAAGGGCAAGGGCGTGCGCTATGAGGGTGAGCGGATCCGTCGCAAGGTTGGAAAGACGGGTAAGTGATGAGCGAGACTGCTACTGCTAAGAGGAAGCCCGTCGGCAAGGACATCTCCACCCGGCGGCGTGTCGCGAAGTCGCGGCGGCACTTCCGGCTCCGCAAGAAGATCAGCGGTACGCCGGAGCGCCCCCGCCTCGTCGTGAACCGGTCGTCGCGCCACATTTCGGTGCAGCTCGTGGACGATCTCGCCGGCCACACGCTGGCGGCCGCGTCCAGCATCGAGGCTGACGTGCGGGCGCTCGACGGGGACAAGAAGGCCAAGGCGACGAAGGTCGGCGAGCTGGTCGCCGAGCGTGCCAAAGCCAAGGGCATTTCGGCGGCGGTGTTCGACCGTGGCGGTAACCGCTACCACGGTCGCATCGCGGCGCTCGCTGACGCCGCGCGTGAAGCGGGGTTGGAGCTGTAGATGATCAAGCACGAGAACGGAAGGGAAGCCTGATGCCGGGACGTACACGGCAAGGCGGCGGCCAGGGTGGCCCTGGCGGCGACCGCGAGCGCGGTGGCGGCCGGGACCGCAGGGACCGTCGTGATGGTGGCCGTGGCGGGGCGGCCCAGGACAAGAGCCCGCACCTTGAACGCGTCGTAGCGATCAACCGTGTCGCCAAGGTCGTCAAGGGTGGTCGGCGCTTCAGCTTCACCGCGCTTGTCGTCGTCGGTGACGGTGACGGTCAGGTCGGCGTCGGCTATGGCAAGGCCAAGGAAGTGCCCGCCGCGATCGCCAAGGGCGTCGAGGAAGCCAAGAAGAACTTCTTCAAGGTGCCCCGCATCGCGGGCAGCATCCCGCACCCGATCACGGGTGAGGCGGCTGCCGGTGTGGTGCTGCTTCGGCCCGCCAGCCCCGGTACCGGTGTCATCGCCGGTGGCCCGGTGCGTGCGGTGCTGGAGTGCGCCGGTGTTCACGATGTGCTCACCAAGTCGCTCGGCAGCGACAACGCGATCAACATCGTGCACGCGACCGTCGCGGCCCTCAAGGGGTTGCAGCGTCCCGAGGAGGTCGCGGCTCGCCGTGGTCTGCCGCTCGAGGACGTCGCCCCGCCTCGGATGCTGCGACAGCGTGCTGGGCAGGGGGTCTGACATGGCACAGTGGAAGATCACCCAGGTCAAGAGCAAGATCGGCGCCAAGCGGAACCACCGTGACTCGCTGCGCACCCTTGGGCTGCGCAAGATCAGGCAGTCGGTGGTGCGTGAGGACTCGCCGGAGGTTCGCGGCCTCGTCCACAGCGTGCGGCATCTCGTCGATGTCGAGGAGGTCAAGTAATGACCATCAAGATCCACCACCTGCGGCCTGCCCCCGGCGCCAAGAAGGACAAGATCCGCGTCGGTCGTGGTGAGGCCACCAAGGGCAAGACCGCTGGCCGCGGTACGAAGGGTACGAAGGCGCGCAAGCAGGTGCCAGCCGGTTTCGAGGGCGGGCAGATGCCCATCCAGATGCGGCTTCCGAAGCTGCGCGGCTTCAAGAACCGCTTCCGCGTGGAGTACCAGCCGGTCAACGTCGGTGACATCGCCCGTGTCTTCGCGGACGGTGGCGACGTCTCCGCCGATGCGCTGGCCGAGAAGGGCCTCGTCCGCAAGGGCAAGCTCGTCAAGGTGCTCGGCAACGGCGACGTCGGCGGCGTGAAGCTGAACGTCACCGCGGACGCGTTCTCGAAGAGCGCGAAGGAGAAGCTCGAAGCGGCTGGTGGCTCCGCTACCACCCGCTGAGCAGCTCGGACGATGAGCCCCTGGTTGTGACCTCCCGCCACAACCGGGGGCTTTCGTCGTCAGATCCGGCGCGTTGTCCCAGAAGTTCCGCCCTGGGCTGCTAGGCGGCGACGCCTTGCTGTTAGGCTCGCGAGAGTCTTCGGGGCACCCTGTGTTCCGAAGCGCCGCTGGCTGCCCGTCAGTGACTACCGTTACCCGCCGACGCGACGTCGGCCAAGCCGATCGCCGGTACACCAACCGGCGATGCGACAGGAGGTCCCCCGCGTGCTCAGCGTCATCCGCTCGGCTCTCGCGACGCCAGACCTGCGCAAGAAGATCCTGTTCACCCTTTTCATCGTGGTGGTCTACCGGATCGGTGCCGTTACTCCAGCTCCCGGCGTTTCGTACGAGAACGTACAAGCATGTGGTGAGCAGCTCGGCGACTCTGGCGCGCAGGGGGTCTACAGCCTGCTGAATCTTTTCAGCGGGGGCGCGCTCCTCCAATTGTCGGTCTTCGCGACCGGCATCATGCCGTACATTACCGCGAGCATCATCATTCAGCTGCTCACCGTGGTGATTCCCCGGTTCGAGGAGCTGAAGAAGGAAGGGCAGTCAGGACAGGGCAAGCTCACTCAGTACACCCGGTACCTCACCATCGCGCTGGCGGTGCTTCAGGCAACTGGTGTGGTGGCGCTCGCCGCGCGTGGCGGCATGTTCCAGGGTTGTGACCGCGAGGTCATCCCGGACGACAGCATCGTAGGGACCGCCCTGATCGTGCTGACGATGGCCGCGGGCACCGCCGTCATGATGTGGATGGGTGAGCTCATCACCGAGCGCGGCATCGGCAACGGCATGTCGATGCTGATCTTCCTGAACATCGCGGCGCGTATCCCGATCGAGGGCAAACAGATCCTCGACCAGCGTGGTGGCGCGGTGTTCACCGTGGTCTGCGTGTTCGCCATCGCGATCATCGCCAGCGTTGTGTTCGTCGAGCAGGGCCAGCGCCGTATCCCGGTGCAGTACGCCAAGCGCATGGTTGGCCGCAGGATGTACGGCGGGACGTCGACCTACTTGCCGATCAAGGTCAACCAGGCCGGTGTCATCCCGGTCATCTTCGCCTCGTCGCTGCTCTACCTGCCTGACCTCGTCGGCAGGCTCGTCGGTGACCCGACCGATGCCAGCTCCTGGTTCCAGCAGTTCCTGCAAACCCACGTGGTGAACCAGTCGAGTCCGATCCACATCGCGGGTTACTTCCTGCTGATCATCTTCTTCACGTACTTCTACATCTCGATCACGTTCAACGTCGACGAGCGTGCCGAGGACATGAAGAAGTACGGCGGATTCATCCCCGGTATCCGTCCGGGGCGGCCTACCGCCGAGTATCTGCACTACGTGCTCGGCAGGATCACCCTGCCCGGCTCGTTCTACCTCGGCACGGTCGCTGTGCTTCCGAACTTCTTCCTCTCCGTGACCCAGGAGGGCGCTAACCAGAACTTCCCGTTCGGTGGAACCGCCGTCCTGATCATGGTGGGTGTCGGTCTGGACACTATGAAGCAGATCGAAAGCCAGCTCATGCAGCGCAACTATGAAGGGTTCCTCCGATGACACGTGTTGTTCTTGTTGGCCCACCGGGCGCGGGCAAGGGCACCCAGGCGGGTGTACTCGCTGGCAAGCTCGGCGTGCCGCACATCTCGACGGGGGATCTTTTCCGGGGCCACATCTCGCGGCAGACGCCGCTTGGTGCTGAGGTGCAGAGTTACCTTGACTCCGGCAAGCTCGTGCCGGACTCGGTCACCAACGAGATGGTTCGGGAGCGGCTCTCCGAGGAGGACGCGGCGAACGGCTTTCTCCTTGACGGCTTCCCGCGTAACACCGCGCAGGCGGACGTGCTCGGCGAGATCCTCGCCGAGCAGGGCCACGAGATCGACGCCGTCATCGAGCTCAGGGTCGATGAGGACGAGTTGGTCCGTAGGCTGCTCGACCGAGGCAGGGCGGACGACACCGAGGACGTCATCCGGCACCGGCAGGCCGTCTATCGGGAGGAGACGGCGCCGCTGCTCGACTACTACGCCGACCGGCTCATCCCGGTCGACGGCGTGGGCGAGGTCGATGAGGTCTCCGCGCGCGCATTGGATGCGCTGAACGCCCGGTGACAGGGCGACTGTCGACGCTGATGCGGTCGTTTCGGGTGACGTCGTCGATCGAGCTCAAGTCGGCGGGCGAATTGGAGGCGATGCGCGCCGCTGGGATCGTGGTGGCGAACACCCTCGCCGCCGTCACCGAGGCCGCCAAGCCGGGTGTCAGCACTGGTGAGTTGGACGCACTCGCCGAGGCCACGATCCGCGACGCTGGTGCCGTTCCATCCTTCAAGGGCTATCACGGCTTTCCGGCTTCGGTGTGCGCATCGGTGAACGAGCAGGTCGTGCACGGTATCCCGTCGACGAAGCAGGTGCTCTCCGATGGCGACCTGCTATCGGTTGACTGCGGCGCGATTCTGGAGGGCTGGCATGGCGACTCCGCCGTGACCATCGCTGTCGGCGACGTCGCCGAGGCCGACCGCAAGCTGTCCGAGGCCACGCGCGAAGCCATGAAGGCTGGGATCGACGCCGTCCGGCCAGGTGGCAGGCTTACCGATATCTCGCACGCCGTTGAGACCGCCGCCGACGCGGCGTCCGTGCGCGACGGTGTCGAGTACGGCCTGATTACCACCTACGGTGGCCACGGCATCGGCACGTCGATGCATATGGATCCGTTCCTGCCGAACGCCGGGAAACCGGGCAAAGGCCCACGACTGCGTCCCGGCATGGCGCTGGCCATCGAGCCGATGTTGACCGGTGGCACTGACGACACCATCGAGCTGGACGACGGCTGGACCGTCGTCACCGCTGACGGCTCCCGCGCGGCGCACTGGGAGCACACCGTCGCGATCACCGATGACGGCGTCTGGATCCTGACCGCCCCCGAGTAGGCGCCCGCCCGGATGCCGCCCGACTCGCGCCTGGCGTCCGTCGTCGCCCAGCCACGCCGTCCGGCCCGCTACCACCACCTGGTCTCGCTGTCGTCCCTCAGTTCCGAAGTTGATCTGAAGACGCTGCGGTTGTCATAGCGACCACAACGCCTTCAGATCAGCATGGCGTTGACGAATGGTGGCTTGCTTGCGCCTGTTGTGCCGGTTTTGTCTGGTACGGCGAGCGGACTGCTGCGTGGGGCCGGGCACAGCAAACGCGACCGCGCTGTGGGCGAGTGGCAGCATGCGGCCCGGCCAACCGGCCCACTCCGCCGCAAACGATTCCCGACTTTCGGTGCTACAGCGTCGAACTCCCACACGCTTAGCGTGCACTCGAAACCGTCAAGAACTCCCAACCCTGCGAGGCGGTTTCGGAGGGAGAGGTCATGAAACGACCACTGGTCAGGTCCCTGCTGGTAGGTGCCACGATGCTCGGTGGCTCCGTCGCGGTCGCGGTGACACCCGCCGCTGCCGAGGCCGCGCCAGCCGCCCAGTCTGACGCCATCGTGTCGCAGTCGGCCGCGACAACGAAGGGCGAGCAGAACCGCATCGAGTCCTACTGGACCGACGACCGGATGGAAGACGCCGTACCAGCCGAAACCCGGTTCGGTAAGCGGCCGAAGGACCACCAGGGCCCTGACGACTGCCGTGGCAACGGTAGGTGGGCCTGCGAGGACGAGCAGGACTCCACCGCCACCCAGGAGGAGCCGCAGCCGGAGCTGGGCAAGGTGTTCTTCACCCTGAGCGGCACCGACTACGTCTGTTCCGGCACGGCCACCAGCAGTAGCAACGGTGACGTGGTAACCACTGCCGGTCACTGCCTGAACGAGGGTCCGGGCGACTTCGCGACCAACTTCGCGTTCGTGCCCGCCTACGAGAACGGCGCGGAGCCGTACGGTAAGTGGACGGCGGAGCAGCTGTTCACCACGGAGCAGTGGGCCAACTCCGGTGACTTCGAGTACGACGCCGGGTTCGCGGTGATGAACGAGAACGCCAGCGGTCAGAGCCTGACCGACGTCGTCGGCTCTTACCCGATTGCGTTCAACCTGAGCCGGGGTCTCGACTACAAGTCGTACGGCTACCCGGCGGCGTCGCCGTTCGACGGCGAGACGCTGTGGTCCTGCACCGGCACAGCCACGGATGACCCGAACGGCTCGAGCACTCAGGGTATCCCGTGCGAGATGACCGGTGGCTCGTCTGGCGGCGGCTGGATTACCGGCGGTCAGCTCAACTCGGTGAACAGCTACAAGTACCGAGGTGACTCGTCCACCATGTATGGGCCGTATTTCGGCAGCACGGTCCAGTCGGTGTACCAGACGGCGTCGACCGCCTAGGTCGCATCGCGATCGGCCGAGGCCGATCCGGCACAGCTCCCCTGAACTCCGCCCGCGGTGACCGGCCGTGGGCGGAGTTCGCTGTGAGCTGACGCATCAGAGTGAACCCCAGTTTCTTTGCCGAGGTCGGGGCCATTACACTTAAGGACTGGTGTGCGTATCACGCCCGTCTCCGCTGCGCTGAAATAGCCCACGAGGTGCGGCGTGACTCGTCTGCCAGTGGCGGCTTGTGCCTGCTCGTCAGCAGGTCAGCCATCACACCAGCAACCAGTGCTTGTGTAACACAGCAGGCACTCAGTGCTCAACCAATCACGAAACGCGGAGGACATGGCTAAGAAGGACGGGGCCATCGAGGTCGAAGGCCGCGTGATCGAGCCGCTCCCCAACGCGATGTTTCGCGTCGAGTTGGAGAACGGTCACAAGGTCCTTGCACATATCAGCGGCAAGATGCGGCAGCACTACATCCGAATCCTGCCTGAGGACAGGGTCGTGGTGGAGCTCTCGCCTTACGACCTCTCCCGAGGCCGCATCGTCTACCGCTACAAGTGATCACGGTGAGCCCGAGGTGGTGACCGCCACCGAGGACCCACAACACCGCACGAGCAGGAGAACGAAGACGTGAAGGTGCAACCGAGCGTCAAGAAGATCTGCGACAAGTGCAGGGTGATCCGCCGCCACGGCCGGATCATGGTGATCTGCGACAACCTGCGGCACAAGCAGCGGCAGGGTTGATCACCGCCTGACAGTCGGTTGATCGGAGACGACAACTACACCCTCTCCCCGCACCTGCCTCGGTCGCTCGACCGAGGTTCACCCCCGGACTTCAGGCCGGGGCCGGGACACCACGGGCGAAAGCCTGTGGCCGACGGCGAGTCGGTCCCGGAATGGACGGGGAGCACACCTGAAGACACGACAGAATCGAAGGAGCAGACGCGCCAATGGCACGACTCGCAGGCGTCGACCTCCCCCGCGAAAAGCGGCTGGAGATCGCGCTGACCTATATCTACGGCATCGGCCGTACTCGCTCGCGAGACGTCGTCGCGGCGTTGGAGATGAACCCGGACATCCGGGTTCGCGACCTCAACGACGACGACATCGCGAAGCTGAGTCACTACATCGAGGAGAACTTCACGGTCGAGGGTGACCTCCGCCGCGAGGTGAACGCCGACATCCGTCGCAAGATCGAGATCGGATGTTATGAGGGGCTGCGCTGGCGGCGCGGGCTTCCGGTGCGCGGACAGCGCACGAAGACCAACGCGCGCACGCGCAAGGGCCCGAAGAAGACCGTCGCAGGCAAGAAGAAGGCACGGTAACCGTGGGCGTTCAAGGCAGGAAGGTCGTGCGCATGGCTCGCAGCCAGCGGCGCGGCACGTGTGTATCGGCTCGGGCGCTCTACGCGCGCCCCATGGCGTTGCGTCAGCTCTACACCGACGCGGGCACCGTGATCCGCAAGAGCCAGCAGGAAGCCGCCGCGGCAGCAGACCAAAAGAACTCGCGCTGAAACAGGAGTAACCTCAACGATGCCACCCAAGGCACGCGCCGGGGCCAAGAAGGTCAGGCGCAAGGAGAAGAAGAATGTCGCGCATGGTCATGCGCACATCAAGAGCACCTTCAACAACACCATCGTCTCCATCACCGACCCGAACGGCGCGGTGATCTCGTGGGCCTCGTCCGGTCACGTCGGCTTCAAGGGCTCCCGTAAGTCCACGCCGTACGCCGCGCAGATGGCCGCTGAGAACGCCGCTCGCAAGGCGGCGGAGCACGGTATGCGCAAGGTGGACGTGTTCGTCAAGGGCCCTGGCTCCGGCAGGGAAACGGCGATCCGTTCGCTGCAGGCGGCTGGCCTCGAGGTCGGCACGATCCAGGACGTGACCCCGCAGCCGCACAACGGCTGCCGCCCGCCCAAGCGGCGCAGGGTCTGACGAGCGGGAACGGAGGAACAAGAGCATGGCACGTTACACCGGACCCGCGACTCGCAAGTCGCGTCGGCTGAAGGTCGACCTGATCGGCGGCGACAAGGCCTTCGAGCGTCGTCCCTACCCGCCGGGCCAGCACGGCCGTGGCCGGATCAAGGAGAGCGAGTACCTGCTCCAGCTGCAGGAGAAGCAGAAGGCGCGCTACACCTATGGTGTGCTGGAGCGCCAGTTCCGCCGCTACTACGAGGAAGCCGTGAAGCGGCAGGGCAAGACGGGTGAGAACCTGCTGCAGATCCTCGAGTCGCGGCTGGACAACGTCGTGTACCGCGCTGGCATCGCCCGCACACGCAGGCAGGCGCGGCAGCTGGTTAGCCATGGCCACTTCCTTGTCAACGGCAAGAAGGTCAACATCCCCAGCTACCGGGTTAGCAAGTTCGACATCATCGACATCAAGCCGAAGTCGATGAACATGCTGCCGTTTGTCGCGGCGAAGGAGTCCTTCGGTGACCGGCCGATCCCTGGCTGGCTCCAGGTCGTCCCGTCGTCGCTGCGGGTGCTGGTGCACCAGCTCCCCGAGCGCGCGCAGATCGACGTCCCTGTCCAGGAACAGCTGATCGTCGAGCTCTACTCCAAGTAGCACGCGGGGGGCGAGCCCCCCGCGATCCCCCCAACGGCTGGGCGCGTTTGGTGGGAGGGCGACTGTTCGCCCACCGACCGCCTGGCCCGGTGGGTGCAGTACCCGCCTTTGGCGGGTGAAGACCCCGAGGCGGAGCCTCGGGGTACAAAGAAACCCGGCGTCAAATAGCGGGCGTCGGCAGGAAAGGAAGATTGACAGTGCTGATTTCGCAGCGACCGAGCCTCTCGGAGGAGGCGGTCACCGAGACGCGCTCCCGGTTCATGCTGGAACCGCTCGAGCCCGGCTTCGGCTACACCCTCGGCAACTCGATCCGCAGGACGCTGCTGTCGTCCATCCCTGGTGCCGCGGTGACCAGCATCCGCATCGACGGCGTGCTGCACGAGTTCACCACGGTGCCCGGGGTCAAGGAGGACGTCACCGACATCATCCTGAACATCAAGGAGCTGGTGATCTCCTCCGAGGAGGACGAGCCGGTGACGATGTACCTGCGTAAGCAGGGCCCTGGTGAGGTGACCGCAGCCGACATCGTGCCGCCCGCTGGCGTCACGGTGCACAACCCGGACCTGCACATCGCCTCGCTCAACGGCAAGGGCAAGCTCGAGGTCGAGCTGGTTGTCGAGCGTGGTCGTGGCTACGTGCCCGCGGCGCAGAACAAAGAGTCCGGTGCCGAGATCGGTCGCATTCCGGTCGACTCGATCTACTCGCCGGTGTTGAAGGTGACCTACAAGGTCGAGGCGACCCGTGTCGAGCAGCGCACCGACTTCGACAAGCTCATCATCGACGTCGAGACCAAGCCGTCGATCACGCCGAGGGATGCCGTCGCGTCCGCCGGCAAGACGTTGGTCGAGCTGTTCGGGCTCGCTCGCGAGCTCAACATCGACGCCGAGGGCATCGAGATCGGGCCGTCGCCGCAGGAAGCCGACACCATCGCCGCCTACGCGATGCCGATCGAGGACCTCGACCTCACGGTGCGGTCCTACAACTGCCTCAAGCGCGAGGGCATCCACACCGTCGGTGAGCTGGTGTCCCGCAGCGAGGCGGACCTGCTCGACATCCGGAACTTCGGCGCCAAGTCGATCGACGAGGTCAAGATGAAGCTCGTCGGCCTCGGCCTCACCCTCAAGGACAGCCCGCCCGGGTTCGACCCGACCGCTGCCGCCGCCAGCTACGAGGGCGAAGGCTGGTCGGCGGGCCCCACGGTCAGCGGGTTGTCGGACAACGGCAGTGACCTCGGCGACGACGGTCAGGATTACGCAGAGACGGAGCAGCTGTAATGCCCACGCCAACCAAGGGCCCACGCCTCGGCGGTTCGCCGTCGCACGAACGGTTGATGCTGGCCAACCTGGCCACCTCGCTCTTCGAGCACGGCAAGATCACCACGACCGAGGCCAAGGCGAAGCGGGTGCGTCCGCTGGCCGAGAAGCTGATCACCAAGGCCAAGCGTGGTGATCTGCACAATCGGCGGCAGATCCAGCGGGTCATTCGCAACAAGGACGTCGTGCATCGGCTGATGGCCGAGATCGGCCCGTTCTACTCCGACCGCAACGGTGGCTACGTGCGCATCACCAAGACGCTGCCGCGTAAGGGTGACAACGCGCCGATGGCCGTCATCGAGTTGGTGTCGGAGAAGACGGTTACCGCCGAGGCCGAGGCCGCGCGGAAGACGAAGTTCGCCAAGGACCAGGCTGCCGCGCCAGCCGGCGCTGGAGGCACGAGCGCCGAGGCGCCGAAGTCGGTCGAGACGCAGGAGGCCGAGGCCCCCGCCAGCGCCGAGGCCACCGAGGCCACCGAGTCGACTGAGAGCACCGAGGCGCCGTTCGGCGAGGGCAGCCACGCCCCGCTGGAGGACGGTTCGCAGCCGGAGGGCTTCCCGATCAAGGGCAACGCCAGCTCGAAGCTGTACCACGTGCCAGGCAGCTCGCACTACGAGCGCACTACGGCCGAGGTCTGGTTCGCCAGTGAGGAGGCCGCGGAGGCCGCTGGCTTCCAGCTGCCGCCCTCGCAGCGCGAAACGAAGGACGAGGAGTCGTCGGAGGACGAGTCCTGAGGCCTGAGCAGCCACTGAACGAGCCCGCCACTCCCGCTGGGGAGGGCGGGCTCGTTCGTCTGCGCGTTGATGTCTCCTACGACGGCACTGACTTCTCCGGCTGGGCCAAGCAGCCCGACCGCAGGACCGTCCAGGGTGTGCTGGAGGACGCGTTCGCGCGGCAGCCACCTGGCGTCGAGGTCCCGGGCTCGATCGTCGTGGCTGGCCGCACCGATGCCGGGGTACACGCGACGGGCCAAGTCGTTCACGTCGACGTCGTCCCGTACGCCAAAGGAGCGGTGACCCGGCTTCCGGTGGACGCCCACGGCATTCCCGACCTGGACCGGATGCGGCATCGCTGGAATCGCTACCTGCCACCCGACGTCCGGGTGCTGCGGGCCCGCGTCGCGCCCGCGGGCTTCGACGCGCGGTTCTCCGCCGTGCGCAGGCACTACGTGTACCAGGTGTCCGACGCGCCGTGGGGCGTCGATCCGCTGCGCCGCAACGACACGCTCGCCTGGGGACGCACCATCGACGTTGATCGGATGAACGCCGCGTCCGAGTCGCTGCTGGGGCTCAACGACTTCAAGGCGTACTGCAAGCAGCGCGAGGGCGCGACGACAATCCGCGAGCTGCAACGCTTGGAGTGGGAGCGCGTCGAGCGGCACCTCGTGCGGGCCTACGTGTCCGCTGACGCTTTCTGCCACTCCATGGTACGCAGCCTCGTGGGCGAGATCCTGCACGTCGGTGACGGCCGCAGGAGCCAGCAGTGGCCAGTTGAGCTGCTGCTGGGCGGCGTCCGGGGTAGCGCCGTCGCCCCGGCGCACGGCCTGAGCCTCGTCGGCGTCGACTATCCGCCGGATGACGAGCTGGCCGATCGTGCGGAACGGACACGCAAGGTCCGCGATCACACGGAGCTGGGTTAGTCGCCTCGGCGCACTGGGCCTAGGATTTGTTGTTCCTTCGTCGTGGTGACCAGCCGGATCGGCTGCCACAGATTCCGCCCCAGCGCGATGACCTGGTCATCCTGCAATGTCGTGAGCTGGTGCGTCATCTGCTGTGGCAGGTTCCAGATTCTGCCCGCGAGCTCCGCTTGCCCTGCTGGCAGCCGCTGCATCAGCACCAGGTCAGCGGCGTTCGCGACGGTGGACGCCTGCGGATGCAAGTACGGCAGTAGATACACGGTGGTGTGCCATGGTGCCCGGGGCGGGAACAGGTCCTGCGGCGTCGGTCCGCCGTCGTGCATCACGACCAGCGGCGCGTTCTCCGAGGCGCGCGGCAGCTCCACCGGAGACAACCTGCGGATCTGCACATGTGGGGAGGGTCTGCCGTCTGGTCCCATCCCGGCGGAACGCTGTATCGGGTGCCACGCCTGCTCACGCCCGGTCGCGATCACGATCCACGCTCCGACGGCCATGGCGCGCAGCGCGAACTGCCGCGCCAGGTACAACCCACCAGCCAGCACGATCCTGGTTGGTTCTGCACGCAGCGCGGAGACGGTGAGCGGCTCGCCATTGCTGCTCGAACCGAGCAAGATTCCGCCCCGGTCGCCTGATGGGCTGATCGCGTCCAAGAGGCTCGGGTCGACGGTGAACTCGGGGGCGACGCCCATCTGACCCGTCGTGTCGCGCACTCGTGAGCTCATGCGGTCTCCTCGTGCCCACTGACTCGGACCTGCGAGCAGTCCCCGTGCCCGCTGACTCGGACCTGCGAGCAGTCCTCGTGCCTCATGTTGTTCCTCCCAGCGGCAACGTCGCGGACAACCCATCCACCTGGAGCCCACGCAACGGCGTCAACGCGATGCCAGCCCGTTCCGCGATCGTGTCGAGCCGCTTGTCCGCGGCGTCCAGTTCCTGCTCGTTGCGGGCGCTGACCCGCACAACACCACGGAGCCCGACCTCGCCGTCATCCACGGCTGGGGTGATCGACATAGCGACCGTCGCCGACAGCGTGCGCACGCTGGTGAGCGCGTTCAGCGTCGTCGTGACTTTGCCCTTGGGCCATTTGGTGATGGCGTAGCTGGTGTGGTGAACGCCGGCGGCGGTCACGTAGTTTTTGTGTTCGGTCAGCTTGACGCCGTCGCCCGCCGCCACAGCCGCGTTCAGCTCACAGGCGCTCACGCCCGCGCGTAGGAGTTCGTCCGGGTCGAGCGGACGGGTACTGACCCCGCTCGACTCCATCGCGTTACGGACACGGGAGAGCGCACCGATAAGCGCCCGGTGCGCGCCGACAACGCCGCCACCGCGTTCCCGGACCGCGGCCGGACACCGCAGCGGGTCGAGTCGCACCGCGATCCACGTCGTCCTTCGTGCCGCCGCGGGCAGCGGGCCAAGCACCTCGAGATACGAGTTGAGCGCGGGCGAGTCCGAGGGCAATGCGGCGCTGCCGGGATAGGTATGCCAGATGACCTGGATGGAGTCGAGCACGACGCCCCTGTCCTCGAGGCACGGCGCCAGCGGCGACAGCGGTAGTGGTGACGCGTCGCTCGCGGCGGAGATCAGCGAGGGGCTCGGCTCCACCATGAGCACGGCCGTCCAACAGCCGTCGTCCCAGGCGAGTCCCACGGGCTGCCGGTCATGGTCCATGCTCTGCGCGACGACCAGCTTTGGGATCGCGGCGCGCAGCACGTTCACCTTGGGATCCTCGTCGCCGATGATGGCGTCCTCGTCCTTGAGGTCTTCGAGGCTGGCGCGGGCGACCGGCGGGCGCGGCTTGTCATGCGAGCGCATGAGGTAACGCAACTCAAGGACGGCCCACTGCGTGAACCACTGGCCTCTGAACCGCAGCAGCGCGATGAGCAGGACGACGGCGAGAATGCCAGCCGCGACACCGACCGCGACGGTGTCGCGCATGATCGCGATCAGGATGAGCCCGACGGCGAAGCCGACCTCGATGATGACGAGGTTAAGCATCGGTAGGCCGAGCAGGTTCATGCTGCCGCTGCGCCGTCGTGCTGCCGGTACCGGTCCCGATGTGGTCGTCGACTGGGACGGCTGATTCGGGCCGGGCTGGCCGGACGGCTGCCCACCGCCGGGGCCACCCGGACCACCCGGACCGCCGGGCCCGCCTGGACCACCAGGGCCGCCAGGACCAGGTCCGGAGGGACCACCGGGCCCGGGCGCGCCCGGCCCACCCTGTCGGCTGGGCGGCACGGCACCGGGGCGCTGTGGAGGTGCTTGTCGTCCCGGCGGCGCAGCCGGTCCACCAGGTGCGCCTGGACGCCCCGGGGCGCTGGGAGTGGCCGGACCGCCCGGCCTGCCGGGGCCGGGATGTGCCGGTGGGGCGGGAGCGCTGGGTCGGCCCGGCGCGGCCGGGCCAGCGGGGCGTGGCGTGCCACCTGGCGGCGTCCCCCGTACAGGTGGAGGTGCCTGTGGTCCGGACGGGTTTCCCCCTGGCTGTTGTGGTCGTTGACCACGCCCGCCCGGGCGTGGCGGAGTGCTTACGGACATCCGCTTGTGTCTCTTTCCCCTCGTACGTCCTGCACCGGCACGCTACCCGGTCCCGGGCACGTGAACACTATCGGGAATTGGTAGAAAGCCACCACCTGACGGTTCGACTGCGGCTATCCTGCGAACCGTACCGCGACTGGGAGGCGTGTGGGTCTGGAATGCCATCAAAGCCAACGAGGAAAACCGAGGTTCAGGCGTATCGGTTCGAGGTAAGGCGGATGAACTCCGCGCTGGTGCGCAAGGACGCGGTGATGCTCCATGACCCGCTGCGTACCCACACCAGGGCGACCGTCGTCGGTGTGATCCTCGCCGCCGTCGGCCTGCTCGGGTTCATGATCTTCGGGATCCTCAAACCGGCCGCGCAGCCACCATCGGATGGCATCGTGATCGGCAAAGAATCCGGTCAGATGTATGTGAAAGTGGCGGAGCCAGAGGAAATGCTCGTTCCGACGTTCAATTTGGCGTCGGCGCGGCTCATTCTGATGAGCAGGCAGTCCCAGGGCGGCGACCCGCCGGCTGATCCGGTCGAGCCGGTGCTGGTCTCCGACGACAATCTCAAGGACATCCCACGCGGCAGGCTGCAGGGCATCCCGGGCGGCCCGCCGTTGCTGCCGAACGCGGAACAGCGCATTTCGGACAACTGGGCGGTGTGTCACTACCTCCCGCTGGATGACAGTTTCAACGAAAGCGTGCGGTTGGAGAAGGCCAAGGAAACGCAGCAGACGGCGGTCCTCGCGGGGCTTCCGGGATCCCAACTCGGCACGCCGCTTGAGAAGAATGAGGCGATCTATGTCGAGCGCTTGAATGGCGAGCGTTATCTAATCTATCGACCCGAGGAGAATCCGAACCGCAAATCGGACATCGTGCTGGCCAAGGTCCCGAACGAGGATTCCGTGATCGAGGCGTTGAAACTGGATCGCCACACACCCCGGCCGATGTCACTCGGTCTGACGAATGCGATTCCCGAGGTCGACCCCCTTGAGCCGCCGGTTCCCGAGGGGTTGGACGAGCCGGTGTCGTTCGAGATCGACGGCAGGACGGCCGTCGTCGGCGATGTCTTCTCGGTTCAGCAGCCGGGTGGCACCGTCGACTACTACGTCGTGCTGCGAGACGGAAAGCAGCAGGTCACGCAGGCTGTCGCCACGATGCTTCGGCATGAGCACTCGACCGATACGACCATCCCGAAGGTTAGCCCCGACCGGCTCAACGAACTGCCGACGGTGTCGCGGGATGCCGAGCTGCCGGTGGACGACTACCCGGACCAGATCCCGACCGTGCTCGATCCGCTCCAGGGAAGCCCGGCCACCTGCCTCGGCTGGGCGCTCACCGGTTCGGGTGATGACCAGGACTCGCGCACGACGTTGTACGTCAACAACGAGATCCCGTTCCCCGAGGACGAGAACGGCAACCCGGAGCGGCTGCAGGTCGGGAAGGCGAACGAGGACGGCATCGCCGTCGACTACTTCTACATGCCGCCCGGCAGGGCAGCGGTCGTGAACTCGGCGACGAGCGAGGCGTCCTTTGAATCTGGACCAATCCAACTGGTGTCCGATCGTGGGCTCCGCTACGGCATCCCGGACACCGAGACGGCGGCGTACCTCGGCCTTACCGAGCGCAGGCCCGCACCGGAGAGCATCCTGCGGCTGCTGCCGACAGGGGAGTCGCTCAACGTCCAAGCCGCCGCACGGACCTTCGACTCGGTGGATCTCCCGGTGGACGCCGGTGACTACGACGGCCAGGACGTCGACGCGAAGGAGACGACGGGCTGACTCCCTAGTGCCCCGCACCCACGGGCTGCGTCCCGCGCCGCAGCCTTGCGGATCGTGCCTAGCTGCTGAACCGGGCCGTGGATGGCGTCGGCCGCAACCCGCCGCTTAGGCCGCGGCACGGTTCCTGCGCACGGTGTGCACCGCGAACATCGTGCAGCCAAGCGCGAGGAGCCCACCGCCGCTACCCGCGAGCGCGACGATCACCGGCATCGGGCTGGCGTTGTCCGGTGGCGGCATGCTTGATGGCAGCGCGACGTCCCTGGCGGGCTTCGCGCCAATCTCCTCCGGCAGCGTCATGGTCAGTGCCGCCATCGGGTTGATCACGCCGTGGCCGATGAACGGGTCGCGACCGTCGCCGGCGCCGGGATGCTGCGCCGTCGTCGTGATGCGATGCATGACCTCCCGGGCGGTGAGTTCCGGGTGCATCTGCCTGACCAGCACGGCGAGCCCGGCCACGTACGGCGCGGCGAAGCTGGTGCCCTGGATGCGCACTGCCTGCTTACCCTCGAACATCACGTTCACCAGCGCGCTTGACCCCTTCGCTGGGTCGAGCGAAATGATGTCGGTCCCCGGCGCTGCGACGCTTACCCAAGGCCCGTGCATGCTGAAGTCGGCGACACTGCCGGTCGCGTCGATCGCCCCCACGGCGAGCAGGTCCTCGGAGAACCATGGCGGCGTGACGATGGTACGTGGCTCGTTCGGGTCGGTGACCCGCGGATCTCCCTGGATCGGCACGCCGTTCTGTTGGCACGCGCCACCCGTGTTGCCCGCGGCGGCCACGACGACGACGTCTCGCTCGGTCGCGTAGTGCACCGCGGCGCGCAGCATGCGCTCTTCGTCGCTGACCGGTTTCGTGCTGCCGGTGTTGGGGCGACATGCGTCCACCGACATGTTGATGACGTCGACGTTGTGTTTGTTCACCGCCCGCACGATCGCCTGCGCGAGCGTCTTTTGGTTACCAGCGCCGCTCGAGCTGCCCTGGGTGCGCTGCCCGGAGTCCTGGCTCGCCCCGGTGTCACCGCCGTCGTTGTTCTGCCGCTCCTTCTCCAACTCGCGCTGTAGTTCGTCGATCTTCTGCTGGTTCTCCCGCTGGCGCTTGCGCGCCTCTGCCTGCCGCCGCGCGGCCTCGCGCTTGGCGCGGGCGGCCTCCTTCTCCCGTTTGATCTCTTCCTCGGTTTTCTCGGAGAAGTTCTGGCTCGACTGCCGGATTGAGATGATCTGGACGTCTGGCGCGACGCCGATGAAGCCAATGTCGGGATTCTTTGGGTTGGCGCCGATGATGCCCGCGACCTGTGTGCCATGGCCGTCGCAGTCCAGCAGACCGTTCTTGCCCTTGTCGCCGGACTGGACGTAGTCGCCACCCGCGGTCACCCGGTTTTGTAGATACGGGTGCTTGGTGACGCCGGTGTCGATCACGGCGACCTTGAGCGGCTTGCCGGTGCGCTCGTTGACGCCGATCTTGCCGTGCTCGCTGTGTGCGCGGACGTAGTCGTGCACCTCATCGAGCCGCAGGTGCGCCTGGCCCCACGGGATGTCCTGGATCTGGTTGCTGGACACCGTCGTGTGTCCCTCGACGCCGGATTGGACGCACTTCACGCGCTGTTTGTACTGCTTGTCTGGCTTACCCGGATCCGATGGCGGCGAGCCCGGTTCGCCAGCGGGCGCCCATGGCGGGCGCGCGCCGTCCTGCGCGACGGCCACGGCGGGGTTGAGCCCGGGCGCGATGGTCGTGAACAGGGCGACCGCGACAAGGGCACCCACCCGCGTAACGCCCCTCGGCACGCGCCGTGGCTCCCTCCGCGACACTTCTCGCGTTGCCCGAGCAGTCCCCACTCGACATCCCCTCAGCGACGATCCGTGAACAGCCCGACCCTACCGGCCGGCGTGGGTGGGCTAACCCAGAATGCTCGACCCGACGGATCGTAGTTCCGAGTACAGCCCGAGCACCCCAAGCGCGAGCGGCAGTACGACGGCGATGCAGATAGCCTCGATGATCTCCACCGTGCGTCGCAGCGGCGGCGAGAACCGCTGGTGCGGGAAGATGACGCCGACAACGAGCGCGCCAGCCGCCATCAAAATCAGGATGGCGAAGATCCAGATCAGCCTGGTCGACCAGTTCGCGGTCATCGTCCAGCCGATCATGATGCCCGCGCTGGCGAGCACGCCCATGGTCAGCAGCGCGATGGCCTGGCTGCCGTTGGCGTAGGTGCGGGCGCGCAGCAGCAGCGCGAGCGTGGCCGCGACGGCGAGCGCGATGCCGTACCAGGTCGCCGACGACGATGCGATGACCGCCGAGATCGCCACGATGGCGCCACAGCCGACCAGCAGGCCCGTCATGTACTGGTGCGCGATCGTGGTGCGACGTTCGATGACACCGAAGTCGGGGAACGCGCTGTCTTCCTTGAGCTCCTCCGCGCTGCTCGGCACCACCGGCGACGGCAGTTTCGCGAGCAGGATCGTCGCACGCGGCAACGCGGAGATCAGGCCGAGCGAGACGGCGGCCGCCGCCGAGGCGAATCCCGCTGGCGGCTGATCGATGAACAGCGCGAACAGGAATGTGATCGCGCTAAGCGTGCCCGCCGTCGCCGACGCGATGAACGTCGAGATGCCATGTCCGATCAGCATGATCGACGCGGCGGCGACGATCACCACCCACACGCTTCCGAGTAGTAGGTTCGCTGTGATGGACACGCCGGGGACGGTGTAGAACCCGCTGACGAACGCCAGCGGTAGCCCGCCCGCGGCCGCGACGACGACCCCGGTTTCCTGCTCGTTGTACACCTGGGCGAGTACCGAGCCGAGCGCGACGGTGCCGATCGCCCCGATGCCGCCGACGATGGCCGCGGTGAGTCCGCTGCCACCCCAGAGGGTGCCGCCCATGAAGAGTGCCAGTGCCGCGACGGCGAGCGCCAGCCCGCCCGCGATGTGTCCTGCTCGCTTGGCCGTCTCCGGCGTCCACGGGCGGAAGTTGTCCGGTTTCGATTCCGCGATGGCGTCGACGACGTCGTCGAACAGTGGTGGCGGCGGGTTCTCATTGCGTTTGCGCAGCTGGAGCAACTCGCCATCCACGACGCCGAGCGACGCGAGCGTGCGGCTCGGGTCGAGTGGAGCGCCACCGAGCTTGGCGAGCACCCACCCGCCGTGTGACGATCCGCCATCCGCGCTGCGCTCGTTAGCCATCTCGACCACGAGCGGCAGGATGTCCGCCACCGCGACGTCGGCAGGCAGCGCGACGTCGATTCTCGTGCGTGGCGCGACAACCGTCACTCGGCTGAAAACCGTGGTGCTCGTAGCCACCTGAACTGCCCCCTACCTAGAAAGACTGCCAGGGCGTTTATATCGAACATCCTGGCCGCCTACATCGCATACCCGCGAATTCCCAGCTGGACGTGCGTCGTCAGCGCTCTCGTCCCGGACGTCGTGGACGGTGTTAGTCGCCAGGAGGCCAGAGCAGCGCCGCCATCCGCGTCCCTCACACGAGCGAGACCGCCATCCGTCGCTTGCTCGGAGGATTTCCACGTCCGACACCCATGACGGCCGCCGGTTCGATACCGTGTCCGCTGATCGGAGTCGCCGAGTTGAAGAGGGGTCTTTCGGTGAGCACGGTGCAATTCAAGCGGGCGCCACGCATGCAGGCGCCGCGTACGCCGGGCGGCGAAGTGCACCTGGAACCGCCACCGGAGATCCCACGGAACATCCCGGGCAGCATCGTGCAGAAGCTGCTTCCGGTCGTGATGATCGTCGCGATGCTGGGGATGGTCGCGTTCATGTTCACGGCCATGAAGTCCAATGGCGGTGGGTTCAGCAACCCGATGTTTCTGATGATGCCGCTGATGATGATGGTCTCCATGGTCGGCATGCTCGCCGGTGGCGGCAGGGGTGGCGGCCAGAAGAAGGCCGAGATGAACGAGGACCGCAAGGACTACCTGCGCTACCTCGGGCAGATGCGCGAGCGTGCTCGCGAGGCGATGGTCGAGCAGCACGCCGCGTTGGAGTGGGTGCATCCCGATCCGCGCACGTTGTTGTCGATCGCGACGAGTCGCAGGATGTGGGAGCGGCGCGCCAGCGACAAGGACTTCCTGCACCTGCGCGTCGGCAAGAGTTCGCACCGGCTCGCGACCAGGCTGGTCCCACCGCAGACCGGCCCGATCGAGGAACTCGAACCGATCTCCACCCTCGCGCTGCGACGTTTCACGCGTGCCAACTCGCTCGTCCGCGACCTGCCGACACAGATTTCGGTACGTGGTTTCGCGGCGATCAGCCTCAGTGGCGAGCGAGACAAATGCCGGGCGTTCACCCGGGCGATGATCGCCCAGCTGGTTACTCTGCACAGTCCGGAAGACGTCTTGGTTGCCGTCGCCAGCGCCGGTCGCGCCAAGCAGCAGTGGGAGTGGGCGAAGTGGCTGCCGCACGCGCAGCACCCGACGATCACCGACGGCATCGGCCAGCTGCGCATGATGTCCGGCTCGCTGCAGCAGATCGAGGAATGGCTCGCCGACGAACTCGGTCCGCGTCCACGGTTCCAGCGCAAGGCCCCCTACAGCGATGGCCCGCACATCGTGATCATCCTTGATGAGGCCGACATCACCAAGGAAGAGCGGTTGATCCTCGAAGAGGGCATCGCCGGTGTCACGATGATCGATGTCTCCGGTTCGCTCGGCAAGCTCGCCGCGCGCCGTGGTCTGCGCATGGTCGTCGGTGACACCCAGCTTGGCGCGCAGAACGCTGGCGGCACCGAGTGGTTTGGCAGCCCCGACGAACTCAGCCTTGTCGAGATGGAAGCGCTCGCCCGCCGGATCTCGCCGTACCGGATGGGCACCAGCGCCGGTGGCGATGAGGAAGAGGAGTCACCGCTACTGTCCAACCCGGACATGCTCGAACTGCTCGGTATTCCGGGCGATCCGATGACGTTCGACGTCCAGCAGGCGTGGCGACCCCGTCCGATCAGGGACCGATACCGGGTGCCGTTCGGCGTCGGTGAGCACGGCCAGCCGGTGTCGCTGGACATCAAGGAGGCCGCGGCGGAAGGCATGGGGCCGCACGGACTCTGCATCGGTGCCACCGGTTCTGGTAAGTCGGAGTTCCTGCGCACCGTGGTGCTGGCGATGATGGCCACGCACTCGTCGACGTCGCTGAACTTCGTGCTGGTCGACTTCAAGGGCGGCGCGACGTTCCTCGGGCTCGACCGTGCCCCGCACGTCTCCGCCGTCATCACTAACCTGGCGGACGAGGTCACGCTGGTCGACCGCATGAAGGACGCGCTAGCCGGTGAGATGAACCGGCGGCAGGAAGCGCTGAAGGACGGCGGCAACTTCAAGAATGCCTGGGAGTACCAGAAAGCCTGGGAGAACGGCGCCGACCTCGACCCGATGCCCGCGCTGTTCATCGTTGTCGATGAGTTCACCGAGCTGCTGACCGCGAAACCCGACTTCATCGACCTGTTCGTCGCGATCGGACGTCTTGGCCGGTCGCTTCAGATGCACATGCTGCTCGCCACGCAGCGGCTTGAGGAAGGCAAACTGCGGGGGCTCGATTCGCACCTTTCGTACCGGATCGGCCTCAAGACGTTCTCCGCCGCCGAGTCGCGCGCGGTGATCGGCGTGCCGGACGCGTTCGAGCTGCCGTCCAGGCCTGGTGGCGGCTATCTCAAGTACGACACCTCGACGCTGGAGCGGTTCCAGGCGCTGTACGTGTCAGGTCCTTACCGGCCGTCCGGCGTCAAGCCAGCTGGTCCGAAGACCACGGTGGTCAGTGCGGACAAGCGGCCCAAGCTGTTCGTGCCGGACTACATCGACCCGCCGCCGGAGCCGGCGCCCGAGCCCGAGCCGGAACCGGAGCCCAAGAAGGAAGAGGAGAAGTCCGAGGGCGACGAGCCGACCGTGCTCGACACCATCGTGGACCGGCTGGTCGGCCAGGGCCCGCCCGCTCATGAGGTGTGGCTGCCGCCGCTCAACGAGCCCAACTCGCTGGACACGCTGCTGCCGAACCTCAACCCCACCGAGGAGCGCGGGCTCTCGCCGGTCGGGTTCTTCGGCAACGGCAAGCTCCAGGTTCCGATCGGTATCGTCGACCGGCCGTACGAGCAGCGCAGGGATCCACTCTGGGCCGACTTCTCCGGTGGTGCCGGTCACGGCGCCGTCGTCGGCGGCCCGCAGTCCGGTAAGTCGATGATGCTGCGGACCATCGCGATGTCGCTGGCGCTCACGCACACCCCGGAGGAGTTCCAGTTCTTCGGCGTCGACCTCGGCGGTGGTTCGCTCGCGTCCCTGGGGCGGCTGCCGCACTGCGGTGGCGTCGCGGTCGCCCGTCGCGAGCCGGACAAGGCGCGCCGCGTCGTCGCGGAGCTGACCACGCTGATCACCGAGCGGGAGCGGCGGTTCGGTGAGCTGTCCGTCGACTCGATGGCCGACTTCCGCACCATGAAGCGACAGGGTCGCATCACCCGCGAGCAGGACCCGTTCGGTGACGTCTTCCTGTTCGTCGACGGCTGGAAGGCGCTGCGGGACGACTTCGAGGAGTTGGAAGGACCGATCACGAAGCTCGCCACGCAGGGCCTCGGCTTCGGCGTCCACGTCGTCATCGCGAACAACCGTTGGGCCGACATCCGACCGGCGATCAAGGACATGCTCGGCACCCGGTTCGAGTTGCGGCTCGGTGACCCGAGCGAGTCCGACATCGACCGCCGCGTCGCGGTGAACGTGCCAGGTGGACGGCCTGGTCGCGGCTTGACCAACGACAAGTTGCACTTCCTCGCCGGGCTGCCGCGGATCGACGGCTCCAGCGACGACGAAACCGTCGGTGACGGCGTCGCCGACGCGATCAAGCGCGTCAACGATGCCTGGAGCGGCCCGCACGCGCCCTCGGTGCGGTTGCTACCGGACCTGGTGCGCTACGACGAGATGCTGGCGCAAGACAACTACCGCGACTCGAGGCTCGTGCCGATCGGGCTCAACGAGGACGAGCTCGCCCCTGTCTACCTCGACTTCGACGCCGACCCGCACTTCCTCGCGTTCGCGGACGGGGAGTCGGGCAAGACGAACCTGCTGCGGCAGATCCTCAAAGGGATCACGCAGCGATACACCCCGAAGGAAGCGCTGGTCATCCTGGTCGACTTCCGACGGACGCTGCTCGGCTTCATCGAGGGCGACCAGCTGCTCGGCTACGCTGTCTCCAGCAACCAGCTCGGCGGCATGGTCTCCGATGTCGTCGCCTCGATGGAGAAGCGCCTACCTGGCCCGGACGTCACGCAGGAGCAGCTCAAGAACCGCTCCTGGTGGAAGGGGCCAGAGCTGTTCGTCGTCGTCGACGACTACGACCTCGTCGTCACGCAGAGCGGCAACCCGCTGCAGCCGATCGCGCCGTTCCTCGCCCAAGCCAAGGACGTCGGCCTGCACATGGTCGTCGCGCGGCGTACCGGTGGCGCGAGCAGGGCGATGTTCGACCCGATCATCGGCAAGCTGAAGGAGATCGCGGCGCCGGGCCTCGTCATGAGCGGGTCTCGCGACGAAGGGCAGTTGCTCGGTAACGTGCGGCCGTCGCCGATGCCGCCTGGTCGAGGCACCATGGTCAGCCGCAAGGTCGGTAAGCAGCTGATGCAGGTTTCGTGGATTGACCCTGAATGAGCGGCGTGCGGACCTTGCGGGTCGCCGTCGACTTCGGGACGTCGAGTACCTGCGTCGCGGTATCCCCACGGGGTGACGATCCGCAGGTGGTCGTCATCGACGGGCAGCCGCTGTTGCGGTCGGCGGTGTATGCCGCGCCGGATGGCACGCTGTTCGTCGGGCAGGAAGCCGAACGACAGGCGGCGGTCGACCCCTCACGGTACGAGCCGCATCCGAAGCGCCGGGTGGACGAGGGCGAGTTGCTGCTCGGTACCCAGGTGTTGCCGGTACGGGAAGCGTTTCGGGCTGTCCTGAGCAGGGCGGTGTCCGAAGCACGGCGGTTCGCCGGTGGTGCCGAGGTCGGGTTGCTTGTGCTGACGCATCCCGCTGACTGGGGCGTGGTCCGGACGCGAACATTGCGACAGGCCGCCGCCGGGCTCGCTCAGGAGGTGACGCTGCTACCCGAGCCGGTGGCGGCAGCGGTCTTCCATACCTCGACGTTCGCCAGGAACGAGAGCGGCGATGGCGCTGGGACGCCGACCGCGCTCGCGGTGCTCGACCTCGGTGGCGGCACCGTCGATGTCAGTGTGGTGCGTGGTGACGGTGACGAGGCCGCCGGTGGGTTCCGGGTGCTGGCCACCAAGGGCGATCCCGGCTTCGGTGGCGCGGACGTCGACCAGGCGCTGCTCGAGTTCATCGGGTCGCGGGTAGCCGAGGAGAACAAGGACGCCTGGCGCGCGCTGATGGAGGGCCGCGAGCTGGCGGACCGGCGGCGCCGCAGGGTGCTGCGGCAGGACGTACGCGGCGCGAAGGAGACGCTGTCGCGGCACGCATACACCGACGTGCCGATGCCGCAGCCGTTCGCCGACGCGCACGTGACACGGCAGGACCTGGAAGGGCTTATCGCGGAGCCGTTGGGCCGGGTGGTGGCGCTGACGGCGGCGGCGATCAACGACGCGGGACTGCGCCCCAACGAGCTGGGCGGCATCTTCCTCGTCGGCGGGTCGAGCCGGATCCCGATGGTCGGCAGGCTGGTGCACGAGCAGCTGGGTGTCGTGCCGACGACGCTGGACCAGCCCGAGACCGTCGTCGCGCGCGGGGCGATGTTCTCGGTGTTGGCTGGGCAGCGACAGGGTCGGCAGGCCATCGGACACGCGGCTCCGCCGCCGTCGGCATCGCGGGCATACGCGCCACCTCCGGCACCGCCGCATACCGGGTCATCGTGGCAGTCGTATCACCAGCAGCGGGGGTATCACCAGTCAGGACCGGTCGGGGGTGGGCCGCACCCGGCACGGCCTGGCCAACCGCACCCGGCCGGTCGAAAGCGACGGGTGCTGCCGTGGGTGCTTGGCGTGTCACTGATGGTGGTGGTCGGGCTGGTCGCCGCTGTCGCGTTGTGGCCGACGTCCTCGCGGCGGGAACCGCCGTCGGATGCGATGGTCACGCGGTTCAGCTTCCAGTTCGATCATCCGAGAGACTGGGAGCAGACCGACGTCATCCGCGAGGAAAATCGGGTAGTGGTGCGCCCGTCCAGCGCGCCAGACGGCACCGACCTGATTTCGGTACAGCAATTTCGGCTCAGGTATGACTTCGAGGACGAACGCGAGCGATTCCTCAGCGAACTGCGAACCGGGTTGCGGGAAACGGGACGCGATTACGAAGGGTTTGACGCGGATTTCGTGTTCGTTGGCCGTTCCGTCATTCATTACACCGAGCAGGCCGATGACAGCACCGTGGAATGGTTCGTCGTTGGCGCCGATCGGGTTCAAGTCAGCATTGGATGTCGCTGGACTCCGTCGGGTAAGGACACGGTGGAGTCGGCGTGCGAAGAGGTCGTGCGGACGCTGCGGATCGTCGACTCGGGCACATCAACACCGCGTGGGTGACCCACAGCCGGTTCTTCACGACCGCGAACGCCCCGAAGAATCCCACGGTGAGACCGGGCGAAACCGCAGCTCAGCATGGTCGCCTGACTTTTGCCACGTTCGGCAGACCGTGACGAGCGCGAGCCGTTGACCTGCGGTTTTGCCTTGGTTGCTGGGCTGATTTGCGCACTAAATGGGGTCGTAGAGTGGCCGGGTGGCGTATGTGCGCACGGTGAAGACGGCTTCGGGGGCGACGGCGGTGCAGATCGTGCACTCGTCGCGGCGGGGGTCGCGCGATATCGAGCACGTTGGTTCGGCGCACGACGACGCCGAGGTGGAGCTGTTGAAGGCTGCGGCGCGGCAGCGGCTGGCTGCTGGTCAGGGCGAGCTCGAACTCGGTCTCGAGTCCGCTGGCCAGGCAGGTGGGAGGGCTGGTGGGCCGTTGCCGATCCGATCGTCGCGGATGGGGCACCTGTGGGATGCGCTCTCGCGGGCGTATGACGCGCTGGGCTTCGATGCCGCGGCCGAGGGTGACGAGGTGTTCCGGGGTCTGGTGTTGGCGCGGATCATCGAGCCGACCAGCAAGTTGGACTCGCTGCGGGTTCTCGACGAGGTTGGGGTGCAGGCGCCGTCGTATCGGACGGTGAACCGTCGCCTGCCGGTGTTCGCCGCCGATGCGTGGCGGGAGCGGCTGGCGGCGGTGTGTGCCGCCCATGCCGGGCTCGGGCCGGCGAGCCTGGTGCTCTACGACGTTTCCACGTTGTACTTCGAGGCGGATGCCGGTGACGGATTCCGCGAGCCGGGGTTTTCGAAGGAGCGGCGGTTGGAACCGCAGATCACGATCGGGCTGCTCACCGACGCGACCGGGTTTCCGTTGATGGTCAACGCGTTCGAGGGCAACAAGGCCGAGACCGCCACCATGCTGCCGTCGATCCAGGCGTTCATGGCCGCGCACCGGCTGACCGACGTCACGATCGTGGCCGACGCGGGAATGATCTCCGACGCGAACAAGCGTGACATCGAAAAGGCTGGGTTGTCGTTCATCCTCGGCATGCGCATCCCCGACGTTCCCTATGTGGTGGCCGAGTGGCGCCAGAAGCATCCCAACACGGCGATCGCCGACGGGCAGATCTTCACCCAGCCCTGGCCCGCCGGGCACACCGACAACCGCCGCGACCAGGTGATCCACTACCAATACAAGCACGATCGGGCCCGCCGGACGCTGCGCGGCATCGACGAGCAGATCGCCAAAGCCGAGAAAGCCGTCGCCGGAAAGGTAGCGGTCAAGCGCAACCGGTTCCTCCAGCTCACCGGCGCCACCAAGACCGTCAACCGCGACCTCGAGGCCAAAGCCCGCGCCCTGGCTGGCCTGAAGGGCTATGTCACCAACCTCGAGGGCGCGACCGCGGAGTTCGTCATCGGCGCCTACCACCAGCTGTTCCAGATTGAAAAGTCGTTTCGAATGTCCAAACACGACCTCCAGGCCCGGCCGATCTATGCCCGCAAACGCGACTCCATCGAGGCCCACCTGACCATCGTCTTCGCCGCCCTCGCCGTGTCTCGCTGGATCGAAGACGCCACCGGCTGGTCGATCAAAAAGTTCGTCCGCACCGCCCGCCGCTACCGAACCGTCGAGATCCAGGCAGGCGAACAGACCATCACAGCCGCCGACCCACTACCCGACGACCTCCAACACGCGCTCGACGCCATCAACACGGTCAGCCAGCCTACGCACTAACTTGGCAAAACTCGGGACCGCGAACGCCCCGAAGAATCCCACGGTGAGACCGGGCGAAACCGCAGCTCAGCATGGTCGCGAGCGCCGAAAGCGGCGGTCGTCTCGAACCCGTTTCCGCGTGGCGGCGTTCACGCCTGCAACTACTTCGAAGGTCCGCGAGACAGGGTGGAACCAACCATGGCAAGGTCATCGTCGTAATCCGCGTACGAACGCAATGACGTACGACGACGCACCAACGAAGGGGGTTAATCCCACATGAGTGGTTTTACCGGTGAGGTTGCCGAATTTACTCGGGTTCACCAGGGGCTGACGGGTGTTAACAGCGAACTGAACTCGACGTTCAAGAGCCTGCAGGGAAACATGGAGCAGGCGCTCGCGTCTTGGAAGGGCCCTGCCGCGGAATCATTCCGGAGGCTCATGGAGCGTTTCAACGAGAACGCCATCAAGCTGAACGACTCGCTGCAGGGCATTTCGGATCTCCTCCAGCAGGCGGGCAGCAAGTACGAGGCGCAGGAAGAGGAAGCCTCGCAGACCTTCAGTGGCGGCGGCTTCGCCGCGCTGGACGGCTGAGGCGTACCCACCCCAATCCATCCACGGCTAACGCAGGCATTCACAGGGAGATCTGACCATGATTGAAGTTAATTACGCCGCGCTCGAGCAGTGCGCCGACGACGTCAACAAGGCTCAGCAGCAGATGACCGGCTCGCTGGAGCAGGTCGAGCAGGACGTGAAGCGGCTGTGCTCCACCTGGACCGGTCAGGCGCAGGAGGCCTACCTGGTGCAGCAGAAGAAGTACGACGAGGCGCAGGCCGAGCTGATCAAGATCCTCGCTTCGATCGAGACGGCGATCATGGACACCAAGACCCGCTACATGGAGGGTGACAAGGGCATCGCCAACAGCTTCGGTGGCTGAGCCCGGTGTCCTGATAGCGCCAACGCGGCGCGGACAGCTTCGCCACGGTGGCCCGGACGCGCGCGTCCGGGCCACCGTGCTGTGTGTATGCTCGTGCCTGTCGGGTTGCATCGCACCGTGTCGCCCGGTAAGGGACCCCGGTTCCGGTGCCAGTGAGGTCTCCGGGTATCTTGGTATGTCGTTGTGCGCTGTCGTGCGACTTTGCCAGGACGCGCGAGGCCCGCACCCCAGTACCCACAAGCCATGTCGATGATGAGGTAGTACCTTGCCTACGTACAGCCCGAAACCCGGCGACATCACGCGCGCCTGGCATGTGATCGACGCCGAGGGCGTTGTCCTCGGCCGCTTGGCCACAGAGGTCGCGACTCTGCTGCGCGGCAAGCACAAGGCGACGTTCGCGCCGCACGTGGACACCGGTGACTTCGTCATCATCGTCAACGCCGACAAGGTCGCACTGACCGGCAACAAGCGCGAGCAGAAGTTCGCCTACCGCCACAGTGGCTACCCCGGCGGTCTGCGCAAGCAGTCGTTCGGCGAACTGCTCGACCACAAGCCCGTCCGCGCCATCGAGAAGGTCGTCAAGGGCATGCTCCCCAAGACCAAGCTCGGCCGCGCGCAGGCGAAGAAGCTCAAGGTCTACGCGGGGCCTGACCACCCGCACGCCGCGCAGCAGCCGAAGCAGTACGAGATCGCCAAGAAGATCGCGCAGGTGAACGCACAGTGAGCGAGGAGCAGCCTGTGATGACCACAGAGACCGACGAGGCCACCGCGGCCGTGACGACGAGCGAGACCCCCGCCGCGGCGAAGCCGTCCCGCGCGGCCGGTGGCAGCGCCCACGCGATTGGCCGCCGTAAGCAGGCTGTCGTGCGGGTGCGGCTGCTTCCCGGCAGCGGCAAGTTCACCCTCAATGGCAAGAGCCTCGAGGACTACTTCCCGAACAAGGTGCACCAGCAACTCATCCGCGAGCCGCTTGAGCTGGTCGAGAAGCCCGAGTCGTTCGACATCAAGGGCAACCTCGTTGGCGGCGGCAGCTCCGGCCAGGCCGGAGCGCTGCGGCTCGCCATCGCGCGTGCCCTCGCCGAGATCGACTCCGAGGACCGTCCCGCGCTGAAGCGTGCCGGGTTCCTCACCCGTGACTCCAGGGCCAAGGAGCGCAAGAAGTACGGCCTCAAGAAGGCCCGCAAGGCCCCGCAGTACAGCAAGCGCTGATCGCGCCCACCGCGTTGTGCGAAGGCGCCCGCCCGGTATTCGGGTTGGGCGCCTTTCGCATGTGAGAGGCCGCCTGAACCGGGTCATGCCGCACTCGCTAGGTTGAAGCAATTCACCCGAAGGAGGTCCATCAATGGCACGGCTTTTCGGCACGGACGGGGTGCGGGGCCTGGCCAATGCCGAGCTCAGCCCCACGCTCGCCCTCTCGGTCGCCGCGAGTGCGGCACGTGTGCTCGCCGCGCACGACCGGTCGCACCGCCCGGTCGCCGTCGTCGGCAGAGATCCGCGAGCCAGCGGCGAGATGCTTGAGGCCGCTGTCGTCGCGGGGTTGACCTCGGCGGGCGCCGACGTGCTCCGTGTCGGGGTGCTGCCGACGCCCGCTGTGGCCTTCCTCGTCGCCGACACCAAGGCCGACGTCGGCGTGATGATCTCGGCGTCACATAACCCCATGCCGGACAACGGCATCAAGCTGTTCGCCAGCGGTGGCCACAAGCTGCCAGACGGCATCGAGGACGAGATCGAGTCCGCGCTTGACACACCCGGTACGGCGCCGACCGGCGCCGAGATCGGCAGGGTTACCGACGTCGACGACGCACTGGATCGCTACGTCGACCACCTGGTGCGGTCCACGCCGCAGCGGTTCGACGGGCTGCGGGTCGTCGTTGACTGCGCCAATGGTGCGGCATCGATGGCGGCACCGGAGGCTTATCGCAGGGCTGGCGCCGACGTGGTCGCGATCAACGCGGCCCCGGATGGCATCAACATCAACGACGGTTGCGGATCCACCCACATCGAGGGCTTGCAGACCGCCGTCGTCGAGCACAAGGCGGATCTCGGCGTGGCCCACGACGGCGACGCCGATCGCTGCCTCGCCGTGGACGCCGAGGGGCGGTTCGTCGACGGCGACCAGATCATGGCGATCCTGGCGCTCGCGATGTCCGAGGCCGGTGAGCTCGCCGACAACACCCTGGTCGCGACCGTGATGAGTAATCTCGGACTGCACCTAGCGATGCGTGAGCACGACGTGACATTGCGCACAACAGCGGTTGGCGATCGGTATGTGCTCGAGGAGCTGCGCGCGAGTGGGTACTCGCTCGGTGGCGAGCAGTCCGGGCATGTGGTGCTGCCCGGTTACGCCACCACCGGTGATGGACTGCTGACCGCGATGCGGCTGATGAGCAGGATGGCCGCCACTGGCAAGTCGCTGGCCTCCCTCGCCGGAGTGATGCGGCGGCTGCCGCAGGTGCTGGTCAACGTCCCTGTGGCCGATAAGGTGGCCGCCGCTGAGTCGAAGCAGGTGGCCGACGCCGTCGCCGACGTCGAGGCGGAACTGGGTGACACCGGGCGGGTGCTGCTGCGCCCGTCTGGCACGGAGCAGCTGATCCGGGTGATGGTCGAGGCTCCTGATGAGGACGTCGCTCAGGCCGCCGCCGATCGCCTCGCGGGCGTCGTCTCCGTCGCGTCCTAGCGCGCTTCAGGCTTGTTGATCAGCCTTGCTCCTTGAGTGACGAACTTTCGTCCGGTTTGTCGGATATTTTCGTCCTTGAGGGAGTAAGGTTGATCAACTGTGCCGGAGCAAACCTCGCAACCCACTGCGCCTGGTGGTGCCGGACCGGTAAGTTCGATGTGCTTTCGAGATGACATCGAGGATGTCGATGGCACCGATGGCGGTGCTCGCCCGTCATAGGCGGCAGGTGACAAGAAGACAGCGGCTTCGACAAGGGGGCAGCAGATGTCCGGCGACGTGAGCGCGGACCCGGGAAAGCTCAATGCGGTGGGTTCTGCGTACACCAGCGAAGGCAGTGAACTCGTGAGCGCGGCGTCGTCTGTCGAGACCGGGGTTGGCAGCGGCAACGTAGGCAAGGCTTGGTCGGACGTCGCGAAGCCCTACACGGACGCCATCGCGAAGTTCCGGGAGGCGATGATCTCCTACGGCGATCAGGCGACCGAGCTGGGCGGCAAACTGTCCGCCGCGGCAGACAGCTACGAGAGCGGTGAGAACGTCGGCGCCGCCACCTTCGCGAGAAAGGGCTGATCGTGTCGGAGGCACCTGATACCGCGATCCGGCAAGAAATAGAGGCAGGAAAACAGCTACTTGCCGCGAAAGAATGCTCCAGCTCCGATATCCTCATCGATGCGTGCCTTCCCGGATTGCGAATCTTCTCTGATTTCTATCCGTACTACGAGGACGCGAAAGCCGCTGTTGGTGCAGTTAGGCACGACGGTCCAGTCGTTCCGGAGTCAGGGAGTCTGGGGCCAAGCGGTAGCGGAAACTATCCTCATAGTGGCGAGGACCCCCAGTCATTGCGTCAAGGTTTGGACGAATTCAGGGGGATCGAGTTCGCGGCATTTCGTGCTGATGCTGAGATGCTGCGCGCGGCGTCTAAACGTGTTGACGAGGCCGCTGAGCGGATGCACGATTCATGGTCAAAAAACTTGGTTGATTGGTCCGGGGAGGCTGAAACCGCCGCGCGGCAACGTAAAACCCGCCTCGCTAGTGGGGCGGATACGCTGTCGCGGGCGCTCGAGTCCGCGCCGGATGCCATTGTCATGACCATAGATGACTTCGTTCAGGAGAACGTGGCCAGTTTCGCGTCGCTGGTACTTGATGAGTACGGCGACGGCATGATGGCTGGCCTTACGGTGCAAGACGTCGAGGGAGCGCTCACCGCGCTCCGTGAGCTTCCTGGAACAATCGAGGAGCTCGACAGGGCGATTGAGGATCTCAATAACAGAAGCATCCTTGAGCGAGCTCAAGACTGGGTACTTGAAAAGCTCGCGGGAGTAATAGAATCCGCACATCATAGTTCGCTCTTGGGTCTTGCCGCCAAGTTGGGACTGCGGCTGCACGATATAACTGACGAGAATGTTGTCGAAGAGCGTGACAAATATGTGCGGCTACTCGAATCGAGCAACACCAAGCTGGCCGAATTCGTTGCGGAGTATAAGGAACGGGCGAATGGCGTACACGCGCATGCCGCCGAACATGTTGCCGCGATCCAGCGAAGTTATGGTGAGCTGATCAAGACGTTGAACTCTGATCTCGCGGAGGATCCCTTCGCCATGGCGCCATCGGGCGAGCGGACACCTGGGTCGCCCGGCGCCGCTGGGGGTGGCGCTGTCGGAAGTGTTGGCGGCGGTGGCAGCACGCCCGCTGTCGGCGGTGGCAGCGGCCTCGGTGGCGGTGCCGTAGGCGGCGGTGGTTCCCTCGGCGGTGGGCCAGCCGGAGCGGGCTCCGTCGAACCGCCCTCGGTGACGCCGAGTGAGGCCGACGCGCGGCGGGCGATGAACCCGATCACCGGCAAGCCGCTGGAGGTAGACCCGGAGACAGGGCGTCCGTATCCGATCGACCCCAAAACCGGCGAAGCGATCACGGACGCCGAACCCGATGTCGACACGATGACGGTGCGTTCAGGCGACACCGAGATCGCCATCACCGAGCCGGACAGCACGGGTTCGATGGCGATCACGATCGACGACGGATCCGGCGCGGCTAAGCGGTACCAGCTCGACTTCAGCGCCGACGATGTCGTGTCGACCAGCGGCCCACAGCCGGTATCCACTGGGTTGGGACCGGTCGGTAGCGACGTCGTTAGTGGTGGACCACAAGGTGTCCACACGCCAGGTGACGACGGGGCGATCCGTGTTGAGGACGGCGATGTCACGATCATGGCCGAGCAGCCGCTCGGTTCGGATGGCGCCACCGTGGTCACGGTCAGCGACGGCGACGGTGACGAGCAGACGTACGTGCTCGGTGACGAGAAGGCGGTGGCCGAGTACAACCAGCGACGTGCCGAGGAGGAGATGCTGCTGGCGCACGACGTCGGTGCTCCGCCCGAACCGGGAGCGACCGTCCCGGCTGCCGATGGTGGCCTCAGCGTACAGCCGGCGTCGATCGGTGATGCCGTGACGGGATTCGCCGGAGCGGAACCCACCCCGGACCGCGATTCGGGGTTGCTCGACTCGATCTTCGGCGGCGATGCCGAGAACGGCGCCCCGGACGACATCGATGACGGCGCGTCGGTTGCTTTCCGGGACGGCACCGCGGCGGACTCGGAGGGCATCGGCGGATCGGACGTCCTCGGCGGCGAGGCCGCCCAGGACGACGACGGCACCTGGCCTGCGCCAGGCGGTGCTGGTGTCGGCGTGGCTCCCGGCGAGACACCCTCCGATGCGACGACGTCTAGTGAGGGTGGCGCGATGGGCGGTGCTCCCATGATGGGAGGCATGGGTGGCGCCGGGGTCGGAGCCACGGGTGGCGGCGATGAACAGCGCGGCGGGAGTGCGTTCCAGCTGGACGGTGGTGGCCTGTTCGAACCCGATGTCGCGGAGGGGCCGTTCGGTGTGGCCCGCATCAGTGGCAGCTTGGACGACGATGACTAGCCGGGTAATCGCGGTTGAGTGGGCCTGGTCGGTGAGCGGAGGTGGTGTGTGATGGCGGAACAAACCAACGCGGAGCTTCGTGACCGGCTCGAGGCGGTGAAGGCGAACCTGCGGCGGCGCACATCCGACATCGCGGCACACACCGAGAGCGTGCGGCGTGAAGTGGCGGAACGAGGCGCACGCCTGCGCGAGCAGAACGAGGAGTTCTGCCGCGAGCTTGAGGAGCGCGCCGCGCGGGAGAAAGCCGACGAGCCGAGCCAGCACGATCGCGCTGCCGAGATGGAGGCTGGGCGGGTGCGCTCGCTTGGCTTCGCGGAGGACGACGACGTCGCGGCCGAGCCGCGGATGAAGGCCCCTCGGTTCTCTCCGGCGCCACCGGCCGCACCTTGGATCGACGCCGCCACCGGTACGCCGCAGTGGCCGACGGCGGCCGAAACCACCACACGGCAGGTAGGCAGCGTCGACGACGACGAAGACTTCGAAGCCAACGGCTGGCTGCGGGGGTAAGCCGACGGCACGTGTGTGGCGGCTTCTTGCCGTGAGCCCTTCGCCACACGGGGACGACGGAATGCCTAGCGCACGTCGGCGCCCTCGCGTTCGAAGTCGATCGGGGCGCGTTTGACGTCGTTCTCGAGCAGCGGCTGGTACTCCTTCTTCCCCGCGAGATGCGTCAGGAAAAACGCCGTCAGCAGCGCGTACACCAGGCGTCGTGTGCCGTGGTGCGGCTTGCCCTGCATCAGCAGTTGAGTCCAGTGGAAGCCCTCGGTCACCGAGAGGTGGGTCGACTTCTCGATGGTGCGCAGTCGCACCGGCCCACCCCAGGCGTGGGCGATGGCTTTCGCGTGTCCGGTGGGCGGCGCGACCAGGTCGTTCTCCGCCGCCAGATGCAGCGACGGCATCCGCAGGCCCTTGGCGGCCTCGGACGCGGATGGCACGGTCTGCGCGGGCGCGATGGTAGCCACCGCACGGACCTCCGGTGCCCTTTCGGCGGCCGCCGCCAGCACGGCGGACCCTGCTCCCGTCGAGTGGCCCGCGAGCCCGAGTCGCGCCGGATCGACGCTGATGCCGTTCTGCCCGAGCCGGACCTTCGCTACGGCGTCCAGCGAGTCGCGCAGGTTGGCCGCGAAGATCCGGTGCGACGGGAACGGGCCGAGCTGGGTCGCGGGCGCCGCGGTGACGATGCCCCATGACGCCAGATGCCGCAGTAGTCCCCGGTAGCGGTGCACCGGCTGCAGCCAGCCGTGTCCGAACGCGACGGCGGGCAGATTCAGGCCCTCACGCGGGGCGAACACCATCCCCGGCGTCCCGACGAGCGCCAGATTGCCCCTGAGGACGTCGTGCGGTCCCGGGTAGCTCAGCTCCTCAAGCAGGGCCTTGGGCTTGCGTGCCATGGTGTTGACCTTATCGGGGCCATCGCCGTATCGCCCACCGCACGCGCCGGGACGGGTGTCGCGCACGGCTATCGGCCGCCCCACCCATCCGTTAAGACGTCACCAACGCCAGTAGTCTCTGCTGACGTGTGCGGAATCGTGGGTTACGTCGGACATCGGCAGGCGCTCGACGTGGTACTCGGTGGGCTGCGACGCCTGGAGTATCGCGGTTATGACTCGGCGGGCGTCGCGGTACTCGACGGTGCCGGTGCGCTGCGGGTGCGGCGCAAGGCGGGTCGGTTGGCCAATCTGGAGGCCCAGCTCGACGCTGATGGCAGGCAGTCCTTCGCGGGCACCGCTGGTATGGGGCACACCCGCTGGGCCACCCACGGCCCGCCGGTCGACCGCAACTCCCACCCGCACCAGGACGCCTCGCGGGCCGTGGCCGTCGTGCACAACGGCATCATCGAGAACTTCGCTGAGCTCCGCGCCGAGATCGAGGCCGACGGCATCGAGTTGGCCAGCGACACCGACACCGAAACCGCGGCACACCTGATCGCCAACGCCTACGCCACCGGCGAGACGGCGGGCGACCTCGAGGCGAGCGTGCGTGCGGTGTGCCGTCGGCTGGAGGGTGCGTTCACGCTGGTCGTCACGCATGCCGACGTCCCGGACAAGGTCATCGCGGCTCGCCGGTCGTCGCCGCTGGTCGTGGGCGTCGGTGAGGGTGAGCATTTCGTGGCCTCCGACGTCGCCGCGTTCATCGAGCACACGCGCGACGCCGTCGAGCTGGGCCAGGACCAGGTCGTCGTCATCACCCGCGAGGGTTACGAGGTGACCGACTTCATGGGGGAACCTGCGCAGGGCAAGCCGTTCACGGTGGACTGGGACCTCTCCGCCGCCGAGAAGGGCGGTCACGACTACTTCATGCTCAAGGAGATCGAGGAGCAGCCGGACGCGCTCGCGAACACGCTGCGCGGGCACTTCCACAACGGCCGCATCACTCTCGACGAGCAGCGGCTCGCCGATCAGGACCTGCGCGACATCGACAAGGTGTTCGTGGTCGCCTGCGGGTCGGCGTACCACTCCGGGCTGGTCGCGAAGTACGCCATCGAGCACTGGTGCCGCCTTCCGGTCGAGGTGGAGTTGGCGAGCGAGTTCCGCTACCGCGACCCGGTGTTGGACCGGGACACGTTGGTGGTCGCCGTCTCGCAGTCCGGCGAGACGATGGACACTCTCGAGGCCGTGCGGCACGCGCGCGAGCAGAAGGCCAGGGTGCTCGCGGTGTGCAACACCAACGGCGCTCAGATCCCGCGCGAGTCCGACGCGGTGCTCTACACCCACGCCGGGCCGGAGATCGGCGTCGCGTCGACCAAGGCGTTCCTGGCCCAGATCGCGGCGAACTACCTGGTCGGGCTCGCGCTGGCGCAGGCGCGCGGCACCAAGTACCCCGACGAGGTGGCGCGTGAGTTCGCCGACCTCGCCAGCACCCCCGCCGCCGTGCGGAAGACGCTCGCGACCACCGAGCAGGTACGCGCGCTGGGCCGCGATATCGCCGATTCCAAGGCGGTGCTGTTCCTCGGCCGCCACGTCGGCTACCCGGTGGCGCTGGAAGGCGCGCTCAAGCTCAAAGAGCTCGCTTACATGCACGCGGAGGGCTTCGCGGCGGGCGAGCTCAAGCACGGCCCGATCGCGCTGATCGAGCAGGACCTGCCGGTGGTCGTCGTCATGCCGTCGCCGAAGGGCAGGGCGGTGCTGCACTCCAAGCTGGTGTCGAACATCAGCGAGATCCAGGCGCGCGGCGCACGCACCATCGTCATCGCCGAGGAGGGTGACGACGCCGTGCGGCCTTACGCCGACTCGCTCATCGAGATTCCCGCGACGTCGACGTTGCTGCAACCGCTGGTCGCGACGGTGCCGTTGCAGGTCTTGGCCGCCGAGATCGCCCGCAGCCGGGGCTACGACATCGACAAGCCACGCAACCTGGCGAAGTCCGTCACGGTGGAGTAGTCCGCGCCGGTAGCGTGCATGGCGACAGGACGCGCCGGCGGTGGGCCCGGTCGGGTGTCGTCTTGGCCGAAGGGCGCCGAGCGTGAGGAGCCACGATGCGTGAGGTGTGGACGACCAGCCGGATCAGGGCGGCGGAGGACGTCGTGCTGGCACGCACTCAGTCAGGCGCGTTGATGCGGCGTGCTGCGTTCGCCGTGTCCGTGCGTGCCGCACGGATGTTGCGGGAGCGCACCGGCCGGGTCACTGGCCGCCACGTCGTGCTCTTGGTCGGCGCGGGCAACAACGGCGGTGACGCCTTGTGGGCCGGGGCGTTTCTACGCAGGCGCGGGGTCGGCGTGACCGCCGTGCTGCTCGCCCCTGACAAGGCGCATCCCGAGGGGCTCTCCGCGCTGCGCCGTGCGGGCGGCAGGGTCGTGCTCGCACAGGACGTCGGCGACGTGCCGGCCGAAGCGGACCTCGTCATCGATGGCATCGTGGGCCTCGCCGCGCGTGGCGGGCTGCGTCCGGACGCGGCGGCGCTAGTCGAGCGGGCGACCGCGCCGATCCTGGCCGTCGATCTGCCCAGCGGCGTCGACCCGGATACCGGCGCTGTCACCGGACCAGCCGTGACCGCCGCGGCGACCGTGACGTTCGGCGCGTACAAGCCGTTGCACGTGCTGCACCCCGCTGCTAGCCACTGCGGTGACGTGCATCTCATCGACATCGGTTTGCGTCCCGAGTTGGGCGAGCCCGATACGCGCGTACTCGATCCCGACGACGTCGCTACCCGGTTGCCGTTGCCGCGGCCCGCTGACGACAAGTACACCCAGGGCGTCGTGGGGATCGCCGCGGGGGGCAGCACATATCCGGGCGCGGCCGTGCTCACCACGAGTGGTGCGGTGCTGACGAAGTCCGGCATGGTTCGCTACGCGGGTAGCGCCGCAGACGTCGTGCGCGCTCGTTGGCCCGAGGTGATCGCGACCGGCTCGCTGTCCGACGCGGGCCGGGTGCAGGCGTGGGTAACCGGGCCGGGTCTCGGCACCGCTAGCGGCGCGCGGGAGACCGTGCGCGAGGTGCTGGCAGCGGGTGTCCCGGTGATCGCCGACGCCGACGCGGTTAATCTCCTCGCCGCGCACCCTGACCTATGGGACGCCCGTGAGCCCGGCACGCCGTTGGTGTTGACCCCGCATGAGCGGGAGTTCGCCCGGCTGGCCGGCGACGTCGGGCACGACCGGGTTGCCGCCGTCACGGCCGCCGCGAAGCGGTACAACGCCGTCGTGCTGCTGAAGGGGCACAGCACGGTGATCGCCGACCCCAAGGGTCACGTGTTCGTGCACTACACCGGTCGAGCGTGGCCCGCGACCGCCGGGTCCGGCGACGTGCTGTCCGGCATCATCGGCGCGCTGCTGGCGGCCGGGATCGCACCGTTGTACGCGGCAGCGTGCGCCGCCTGGCTGCACGACAGCGCCGCCACGATCGCCGCGTCGGGCGCGCCCGTCCCCGCGAGCCTGATCGCTGAGGCCATACCCGCCGCGATTCGCGGGTTGAGAGTGTCCGCGTAACCCCCAGGACGGCGACGACGCCGCAGGGGGCCATGCGACCATGCAACCGTGAACCAGGCGCGTGTTCCCCGCGCCGAGGCCGTCATCGACCTCGGCGCGATCCGGCATAACGTCGCCCTGCTCAGCGGCAAGGCCGCCGAGTCGGGTGCGGCGACGATGGCCGTGGTCAAGGGCGACGGCTATGGCCACGGCGCGCTGCCCGTAGCGAAGGCCGCGCTCGCGGGCGGGGCGACCTGGCTGGGTGGCTGCTCACTGGATGAAGCACTGGCGCTGCGACGCGCTGGGATCACCGCACGCATCCTGAGCTGGCTGGATATCGACGTCGATTTCGGGCCAGGTATCGAAGCGGACATCGACCTCACCGCGAGTTCCCGGCGTGAGCTGGCGCGCATCGTCGCCGCCGCCCGCGTCACCGGTCGCGCCGCGCGGGTGCACCTCAAGATCGACACCGGGCTCTGCCGCAACGGCTGCCCCGAGTACGAATGGCCCGGCCTGTGTGCCGACGCCGCTGATGCCGCGAGTTTCGGGGCTATCGATGTCGTGGCGATCTGGTCGCATTTCGCGTGCGCCGACGAGCTCGGCCACTCGTCGATCGCCGCGCAGGCCAAGCGGTTCGATGAGGCGTATGAGGTCGCCCGTGAGGCCGGGCTGCACCCGCTGCGGCACCTCGCGAACTCGGCGGCCACGCTGACCAGGCCAGAGTTTCACTTCGATCTGGTGCGCACCGGGATCGCGATGTACGGCTGCAACCCGGTGCCGACTGACGACGACCTGGTACCCGCGATGACGTTCCGCTCGGCGGTGGCGCTGGTCAAGCGCGTTAAGGCGGGGGAGTCGGTGTCCTACGGTCAGATCTGGACCGCCGAGCGCGACACCACACTCGCGTTGGTGCCGGTCGGTTACGCCGATGGCGTGCCGCGCACACTGTCCGGGCGCATGGACGTCTGGCTTGACGGGCAGCGCAGGCCGGTCGTGGGCAGGGTGTGCATGGACCAGATCGTCGTCGACTGCGGTGATCATGAGCCAGCGATCGGGGCCGAGGTGGAGCTGTTCGGTACTGGCCACGATGGTGCGCCGACCGCCCGCGAATGGGCAGACACGATCGGCACCATCGACTACGAGATCATCACCGGCATGTACCGGCCCCGCGTGACCCGTCGGTACGTGGGGGAGGTGACGCCGTGACGCCGTCCCGCAAGCTCATGGGAGTGGTCGGCGGGCTCGGCGCCGCGGCGACCGGTGCCGCCGCGACCGCGCTGACGATGGCGACGCGGCAGCGCAGGCTGCACCGCGACCCGTACGAGGACGAGCCGCTCGGCCAGCTTCCACCCGACCGGGTGTCGACCGTTGCCGCCGACGACGGCGTGCCGCTGTACGTCGAGGAGATTGACCCCGCCGATGGCGGCGCCGCGGACGTGACGCTGATCGGTGTGCATGGCATCGCGATGTCGGTGCCGAGCTGGCACTTCCAGCGGCGTGACCTCGCCGCGCTGACCCTGCCCAGGGTGCGGCAGGTGTATTACGACCATCGCGGACACGGCCAGTCCGGTCCGGTCACGGCGGAGACCGCGACGCTGGAGCAGTTGGCGTCCGACCTGCACTCGGTGATCCGCGCGGTCGCTCCGGACGGACCCATCGTCCTGATGGGGCACTCCGTCGGGGGCATGACGATCATGGCGCTGGCTGAAGAGCAGCCGGAGCTGTTCGCCGAGCGGGTCAGGGGCGTGTCACTGATCGCGACGGCGGCGGGCGAGGTCGGCACGCGCGGCCTGCCAAAACGCGTGCTGTCCAAATACAGCCCGGTGAGCTGGGGTGTCGGCGGCATCGGTGGGATCGCGGAGTGGCAACCGGAGATCATCGAGTTCGTCCGCGCGGCGAGCGGGCAGTTGACGCGGCGTGCGGTGCGCAGGCTCGCGTTCGGCGGCGATCCCGGCGAGTCCGTGGTGGTCTTCCTGCTCGAACTGCTCGACGTCACTCCGGTACGGGAACTGGTGAAGTTCATCGGCACCGTCGATGGTCACGACCGCTATGCCGCGCTAGCGGGGCTCAAACACGCTGAGGTGCAGGTCATCGGGGGCGACGCGGACCTGATCCTGCCGTTCTCGCATTGCGAGCGGATCGCGGACGAGCTACCGGACGCGCAGCTGGTGCGCGTCAGCGGATCGGGGCACGTCCCCCAACTGGAGCATCCGGAGATCGTGAACAGTTACCTGATCGACCTACTACAGCTCGCGTGCGACACCGACGACAAGTCCGGTGGCAAGCTAGGCGGCAGGGTGGGGCTGCGTGACGAGGCGTTGCGCGGTTTGCTGCGGAGGTGGTTTCCGTCATGAAGGTGGAGCTGACGACGCACGATGACACCGTGCGCTTCGGTCGTGCGCTGGGCCAGTTGCTGCGTGCGGGCGATTTGGTGCTGCTGTCGGGCCCGCTCGGCGCGGGCAAGACCGTGCTCGCCAAGGGCATCGCCGAGGGACTCGGCGTGTCCGGCCGGGTCAGCTCGCCGACGTTCGTCATCGCGCGGACGCATCCCGCTGGTGAGCGTGGCGTGCCGCTGGTGCACGTCGACGCCTACCGGCTCGGCGGGGATCTGGCGCAGCTCGACGACCTCGACCTGGACACCGACCTTGCCGACGCCGCCGTCGTCGTGGAGTGGGGCGAGGGCGTCGCGGAACGGCTGTCCGAGGACCATCTGCTGGTGCGACTGGACCGCGAGGCGGACGACACCCGCATAGCGGAGCTGGAGCCACACGGCGCATGGACGGAGCGCGCGCTACCGGGCTGAGCGCGGCGGGAACGGCCTGGGCACGCTACGCACGCGGCGCTTGGAGCGCCCGCTTGGTCACCTTGCCCATCTCGTTACGGGGCAGCGAGTCCACGAACCGCACCTCGTGCGGGCGCTTGTGGGACGCGAGCAACCTGCCGACGTGCTCGGTCAGCTCCTCGGCGTCCGGCGCGCCGTCGCCGTTCTCGGTACTGGCCACCACCCACGCCACGATGCGCTCGCCAAGGTCGGCGTCCGGCTCGCCGGTGACCGCGACTTCCGCGACACTCGGGTGCTCCAGCAGCGCGTTCTCGATCTCGCCAGCACCGATCTTGTAGCCGCCTGACTTGATGAGGTCGGTGGTTTTGCGACCGACGATGCGGACGAAGCCATCGGCGTCCATGGTGGCCATGTCGCCGGTGCGGAACCACTCGCCGTCGAAGCACTCCGCCGTGGCGTCCGGCCGGTTCAGGTACCCGCTGAACAGGCTCGCCCCGCGCACCTGGATCTCGCCGATCGTCTCGTCGTCGCGGGCCTCGATGGGAACGCCCTTGTCGTCCACGATGCGCAACCGCATGCCGGGCAGCGCGACGCCGACCGTGCCAGGACGGCGCGGCCCGTCCACGCGCACGCTGGTGCTGATCAGCGTCTCCGTCATGCCGTAACGTTCGATCACCCGCTGACCGCATGCCGCCGTGATCCGCTCGTGGTCGCGCAGCGGGAGCGGCGCTGAGCCGGAGATCAGTAGTCGCGCGGTGCCGACCGTCTCGGCGAGGTCGGCGTCGTCCGCCATCGCCTGCGCCAGCCGGTGATACATCGTCGGGACCCCGAACGTGACTACGTCGCGTCCTGGGTGCGCCGCGACCGCCGCACCGAAGGTGTGCGGGTCGAATCGGCCGATGTGGTGCACGGTGCCGCCTCTGCGCAGTGGGCCAAGCATGCCGAGAATCAAGCCGTGCACGTGGAACAGCGGCAGCGCGTGCACCACGACGTCGTCCGCCGTCCACTGCCACGCGTCCGCGAGCGCGTCCAGCGTCGCCGCGATCGCGCTCCTACTCAGCACCACTCCCTTCGGCGGTCCCGTCGTCCCCGACGTGTAGACGACCATGCCTGGGTCCTCCGGCGCCAGGCGTGGCGCGGGTTGGAGGGCGCCGCTCATCGTGGTGACATCGATGCGCCGCAGGCCAGCGCACGCGGCGGGCAGCTCGACGTCTGGCGGGCAGAGGATCGCCTCCGGCGCGCTGTCGGTGAGGATGTGCGTCAGCTCCCGCTCGCCGACGGCGGGGTTTACCGGCACGCCAGGCACGCCCGCGTTCAACGCGGCCACGCTGGCCAGCGCCGTCTCGATGCGCTTGACCGCCCAGATCGCTACTCGAGCGGGGCGGGGCGGCAGCTCGGTGGCCAGCGCCGAGGTGGTCGCCGCCAGTTGGCGGTAGGTTAGTCGCTGCTTGTCGAAGCGGATCGCCCCGACGTCGGACGCCGCTTCGGCGTCGTTCGCTAGCGGAGGAAATAGCATGCGCTCGACTCTGCCACCGGCGGATGCTTGGCGCTAACAGCCTGGTCGTAAGCTTAGGAGTTGTGTTACTCCTCGCGTTGGACACCTCGACGCCCGCTGTCACGGCAGGCATCGTCGCGCTCGACGAGACGTCGGGCGCGGTGAACGTGCTCGCCGAGCGCGTCACGATCAATCCCCGCGCCCACGGCGAGCTGCTCACACCACACCTCACCGAGGCCGCCAGCACCGCTGGCGTAGCGCTGCGTGACCTGGACGCCGTGGTGTGCGGCATCGGTCCAGGACCGTTCACCGGACTGCGTGCCGGAATGGTCACCGCGGCGTCGCTCGCCCACGCGCTCGACATCCCCGCGTATCCCGTATGCAGCCTGGACGCCATTGCCGCTGAGACGGGCACCGGCGCGCCGTTGCTGGTCGCGACCGACGCGCGGCGGCGCGAGGTCTACTGGGCGCGCTACGCCGCCGACGGCACCCGCGAGGCCGGGCCGGCGGTGGACCCGCCAGCGGACATCGACGTCGGCGACGCGCGAGTGGTCGGCCAGGCGGGTGCGATGCTCTCCCAAGCCGCACGCGAGCCCAGCTACCCGACCGCCAACGGGCTGGTGCGCGCCGCCGCCGATGTCGTCATCGCGCGGGAGGAGCCAGCACCACTGACGCCGCTCTACCTGCGACGCCCGGACGCCGCCGAGCCGAGCGAGCGCAAACGCGTCACGGAGGTGCGGTGATGACGGCGTACGAGCACGCACCTGGTCCCGCGACACTGGCGCCGCTGCGGCGGTCGGACATCCCACGCTGCGTGGAGATCGAGCACATCCTGTTCCCCGGCGACGATCCGTGGAGCGCCGTGGCGTTTCGCGCCGAGCTGAACTCGGGCGCGTACTACCTCGGCGCGTACGACGGCGACGGTGCGCTGCTCGGCTACGGCGGGTTGGCGATCCTCGGTAAGCGCGGGGACTACGAGACCGAGGTGCACACGATCGGGGTCGTCCCCCAATGGCAGGGCTACGGCATCGGCGGTGCGCTGCTGTCCGCGTTGCTCGCCAAGGCGGACGAGCTGGACGCACCGGTGTTTCTTGAGGTCAGGACCGATAACGACGCCGCGATCGCGCTGTACGAGAAGAACGGCTTCGTGCGGGTGGGTGTGCGCGAGGGCTACTACCAGCCGTCCGGCGCGGACGCCTACACGATGCACAGGCCCTCGGTATCGGAGTCGGACGGGTCGGATGGGCGCAGGGCGAGGTGAACCGGTGATGTCACGGATCATCATGGGAATCGAGACGTCGTGTGACGAGACCGGCGTTGGGCTGGCTCGGCTCTTCGAAGACGGCGCCGATGACGCTGCCGAGCCTCGAGTTGAGCTGCTCGCCGACGAGGTCGCCTCCAGCGTCGAGCTGCACGCCCGATACGGCGGCGTGGTTCCCGAGGTGGCCAGCCGCGCGCACCTGGAGGCGATGGCTCCCACGACCCGCAGGGCGCTGGCGACGGCCGGGTTGTCGCTGTCCGACGTCGACGCCATCGCGGTGACGGCCGGGCCAGGGCTCGCCGGGTCGCTACTGGTTGGCGTCGCCGCAGCGAAGGCGTATGCCGCCGCGCTCGACGTCCCGCTGTACGGGGTGAACCACCTCGCGGGCCACGTCGCGGTCGACACATTGGAGCACGGGCCGCTGCCGAAACCGTGCCTCGCGCTGCTCGTGTCTGGCGGGCACACCCAGCTGCTGCGGGTGGACGACGTCGCCACCAAGATCACCGAACTGGGCTCGACCGTGGACGACGCGGCGGGGGAGGCCTACGACAAGGTGGCCAGAATCGTCGGGCTGCCATACCCCGGTGGGCCACCGATCGACAAGGCCGCGAAGGAGGGCGACCCGGAGGCGATCGCGTTTCCGCGCGGCATGACGGGTCCGCGCGACGCGCCGTTTGACTTCTCGTTCTCCGGGCTCAAGACCGCGGTGGCCCGCTGGATCGAGGCCGCCGAACGGCAGAGCGAGCCGATCCCGGTGCCCGACGTCTGCGCGTCGTTCCAGGAAGCGGTGGCCGACGTGCTGACCATGAAGGCCGTCGCGGCCGCGCGGGAGTACGGCATCGGCACCATGGTGATCTCCGGAGGCGTGGCGGCGAACTCGCGGCTGTCGGCGTTGGCGCGCGAACGCTGTGAGGCGGCGGGGATCGAGCTCCGCGTGCCCCGGCCTCGGCTGTGCACGGACAATGGCGCGATGATCGCCGCCCTCGGCGCGCACGTCGTCGCCGCCGACCTGCCAACGTCCCCGCTGGACTTCTCCGCGACCCCGGCGCTGCCGGTGAGCACGGTGACCGTGCGCTGAGGCGGTGTTGTGAAGGGCGTCTTCGCAACACATAGCGTCGCGAGGACGCCCTTCACAACTGTGCCGATCGCTATATCAGTGCGCAAGCGGGTCCAGGCCCGGACGGCGGTCGTGGATGCGGAACGACGCGCGGGTGCTCGCCGTGCCGCCGGGCTCGGTGACTTTGTCCAGCACGCGGAAGTCGACGTCCATGGCGTCGCGGCTGATCCGCGTGCGGACATAGCCGCGCTGCCGGTTGTAGAACTTGATGTGCGGGTTGCGCTCCAGCGTCGGGTTGTCCGCCGGGTCCGAGTCGCTACCGTTGCCGCCGGAGGCGATCGACGTCGTCACGAGCTCGGTGCCGATGACATCGGAGTCAGGGTCGGCGTAGTTCGCCTTGAGCTCATTCGCCCAGTGGGTGTGGACGTCGCCGGTGAGCACGACAGGGTTGCGCACGCCAGCCTCGACCCAGCCCTCGCTGATCCGCTCCTGCGAGCCCCGGTAGCCGTCCCAGGCGTCCATGCTGTTCTTGCCGGTCGCGCTGTTGCGGCGCGCGAAGAACACCTGCTGACCAAGGATGTCCCAGCGCGAGGTCGACGAGCGGAAGTTGTCCAGCAGCCAGGCCTCCTGGTCGTCGCCGGTGATGGTGCGCGCCGGGTCCTTGGCGTCCTCGCACACCTTCCAGCCGTCGCCGCACGCCTGGTCGTCGCGGTACTGCCGGGTGTCGAGCATATGGAACGTCGCCAGCGAGCCCCACGACACGGCGCGGTAGAGCCGCATCGCCGAGCCGCCAGGGCGGTTGCGAGCGCGCAGCGGCATGTTCTCGTAGTACGCCCGGAAGGCGTTGGCGCGACGTTGAATGAAGTTGGGCTGCGGGCGCCAGGGCTTCTCGTAGACGTCGCCGGCCCAGTTGTTGTCGACCTCATGGTCGTCCCAGACGACCAGCCATGGCGCGACGGCGTGCGCCGCCTGGAGGTCGGCGTCGGTGCGGTACTGGGCGTGGCGCTGCCGGTACTCGGCCAATGACTCCATCTCGGGGCCGACGTGGTCGCGTACGTTGCCGTCGGGGGAGACGTAGGTGTTGGCCGGATACTCGTACAGGTAGTCGCCGAGGTGCAGTACCAGGTCCGGCTCGTCGGCGGCGAGGTAGCGGTAAGCGGTGAAGTAGCCGTGCTCGTACTGTGAGCAGGATGCGAAGCTCATCGTCAGTGCTGGCCCGAGTGTGCCAAGCGCGGGCGCGGTACGGGTGCGACCGATCGGTGAGATGTAGCGACCGACTCTGAAGCGGTAGAAGTACTCCCACCCCGGCTGAAGCCCGGGGGCGGTCTCGACGTGGACGGCGAACCCGGCATCGGGGCCGGTCATGGTGTGGCCGCGCCGGACGACGGTGCGGAAGCGTTCGTCGGTGGCGAGTTCCCAGTGCACCTTGACGTCGCGCCGCGGCATGCCACCGAAGCCGTCTTCAGCGAGCGGGCGTGGTGCGAGCCGGGTCCAGAGCACGACGCTGGTGGCGTCCGGCTCGCCGGACGCGACGCCGAGGGTGAACGGATCGGACGTGAGTGGACGGCCCGCGCCCGGGGTGGTGTTGGGCGCGGTGCCTGGTGCGGCGAGGGCGGGAAGGTTGACGCCCGCGGCTCCGGCGCCCGCGGCGGCGCTGAGGGCGGCGCCGTACCGCAGGATGGAACGGCGAGTAGTGGTTCGGGGATTGCGGTCACTCGACTCGGTCATGTGGTGGTCTCCCCACGGGTGATCGACAGTCAGGACGGACCTCACGTTGATCGCCCGTGGTGAGCGGAATGGTCTTGATCGAGTGACAGCGGAATGAACGCTTGATGCCCACTCCGAAGGCGTCTTTCACCGCACGACGGTCCGCCACGCAGGACGGCGTCGCCGGTGGAGTGGACCCCTTGGCGGCGCACTGCCGGGCGCACTTGACGTGGTCAGGGCGTGGGCGGCGGCGTCCGCGCTGCGGCGGGCAAGCCTGGGGCACGCGCGCGACGGACGGCGGAAGGCCGAATCCTGGCCCCGCCCGCGAGCCCTGCGAAGAAGGGATTTCAGCCGATCGGACACAACCCTAGTTGCACGGCTAGCACTCGCCTAGCTAGAGTGCTAAGCGCATGCGATGAACACGCCCGGCACCCGCGACGACGGGGGTGGGAGTCGTAATCCCTTATCCGATCCGACGCTTATGCGACCGTGGAGGTCAACCCGGTGAGCGTGAACATCAAACCGCTCGAGGACAAGCTCGTTGTCCAGACGAGCGAGGCCGAGGAGACGACGGCTTCCGGCCTCGTCATCCCCGACACCGCGAAAGAAAAGCCCCAGGAGGGCAAGGTCCTGGCCGTAGGCCCGGGACGTATCGACGACAAGGGCAACCGCATCCCGCTGGATGTCAAGGAAGGCGATGTCGTCATCTACTCGAAGTTCGGCGGCACCGAGGTCAAGTACAACGGTGAGGAGTACTTGATCCTGTCCGCTCGTGACGTGCTGGCCGTCGTCAACTGACGACCCATGCCGAGTGTGGGGCCGAGGCACCCGCACGGTGGCGATGCACGACATACCGATGCCCCGGACCCCGCATCGCCGGGGCCGGGGCATCGGCCTTTGCAGCGTGCCCACACGATACGAAAGGTACCTAGGCGAAGACCATGCCTAAACAGATCAACTTTGACGACGAGGCGCGCAAGTCCCTCGAGCGTGGCGTCAACAAGCTGGCCGACGCGGTCAAGGTGACGCTCGGGCCGCGCGGCAGGCACGTCGTCCTCGGCAAGAAGTTCGGCGGGCCGACGGTCACCCTCGACGGCGTGACGGTGGCGCGCGACCTCGAACTGGACGACTCATTCGAAGATCTTGGCGCACAGCTGGCCAAGAGCGTGGCGACCAAGACCAACGACGTCGCCGGTGACGGCACCACGACGGCGACCGTGCTGGCGCAGTCGCTGGTCAGCAGGGGCCTCAAGAACGTGGCGGCGGGCGCCAACCCCGCCGCGCTCGGCCAGGGGATCGACGCGGCGGCCACCAAGGTCGTCGACGTCCTCAAGGAGAAGGCGACGCCGGTCAAGGGCCGGGAGGCCATCGCGCAGGTCGGCACCGTGACCTCGCGTGACTCGAACATCGGCTCGCTGCTCGGCGAGGCTGTCGAGAAGGTCGGCGAGGACGGCGTCATCACCGTCGAGGAGTCCTCGACGATGGCCACCGAGCTGGTCATCACCGAGGGTGTCCAGTTCGACAAGGGCTTCCTGTCCGCGCACTTCGCGACCGAGCAGGAGCAGCAGCGGGCCACCCTGGAGAACGCGCTGGTGCTGCTGCACCGCGAGAAGATCTCCTCGCTGCCCGACCTGCTGCCGCTGCTGGAGAAGGTCGTCGAGTCCAAGAAGCCGCTGCTGATCATCGCGGAGGACGTCGAGGGCGAGCCGCTGTCCACCCTCGTCGTCAACTCGATGCGCAAGACCCTGTCCGTTGTCGCGGTGAAGGCCCCGTACTTCGGTGACCGCCGCAAGGCGTTCCTTGACGACCTCGCGGTCGTCACCGGCGCGGAGGTCATCACGCCGGAGCTGGGCCGCAAGTTGTCCGAGGTCGGCCTCGAGGCGCTCGGCACGGTGCGCCGCGCGGTCATCACCAAGGACGAGACGACCCTGGTCGATGGCGGCGGCTCCGAGGAGGACCGCAAGGCCAGGATCGCCCAGATCAAGGCAGAGATCGAGACCTCCGACTCCGACTGGGACCGCGAGAAGCTGCAGGAGCGGCTGGCGAAGCTGTCCGGCGGCGTCGCGGTGATCAAGGTCGGTGCCGCGACCGAGACCGAGCTCGCGGAGCGCAAGCACCGCATCGAGGACGCCGTCGCGTCCACCAAGGCCGCCGTCGAGGAGGGCATCGTGCCCGGTGGCGGGTCGGCGCTGGTGCACGCTGTCAAGTCGCTTGAGGACAACCTCGGCCTTGAGGGCGACGCCGCGACTGGTGTGCAGATCGTGCGGGAGGCGCTCAGCGCGCCACTGCTGTGGATCGCGAACAACGCCGGATTCGAGGGCCCTGTCGTCGTGTCCAAGGTCGCCGATCAGGAGTGGGGCCACGGCTTCAACGCCGCCACCGGCGAGATCACCGACCTGGCGAGCGCGGGCATCGTCGACCCGGTGAAGGTCACTCGCTCCGCGGTGGGCAACGCCGCGTCGATCGCCAGGATGGTGCTCACGACGAACTCCTCCGTCGTCGAGGCACCCGAGGAGGATGAGGACGAAGACGCGGCCTGAGTCCGCGACGAACGTCGTCACTCACACATCGGGGCGGCCCTTCCCACAGCGGGGAGGGCCGCCCCGACGTCTGCGTCATGCCGGTTGGGGGCCGTGAGCCGTGTTCGGCGGGTGGCGGGTCAGGTCGGGGTGAGCGCGAGCTGCCGCTTGCTCGCCTTGATGATCGCCTCGCGTTCCGATTCGGAGAGTCCGCCCCAGATTCCGTAGGGCTCGTGCACCTTGAGGGCGTGTGCGCGGCACAGCCGAAGTACGGGACAGGTCTGGCAAATCGCTTTCGCTTTCGCCTCGCGCCGTGCCCGTGCCGGGCCTCGTTCCCCGTCGGGATGGAAGAAGAATGCGCTATCCAGCCCCCGGCAGGAGCCCTCCAGTTGCCAGTCCCACACGTCCGCGTTGGGGCCGGGAAGCCGTCGCGTGTCTGCCATGGGTTTCCGCCTTCACCAGTTGCCGGTGGGTGTTCGTTGTACCTGCTCGACGACGAGTGGATTGCTCCATTTGGTGCAACGGCCGTAACGTTAGAACCGCGCCAATACTTGTTCAAGAGTCCTCGGTGGATTCATTCATTAGATATCCCCTGCTTGAGTGAGGAAATCGTAGATCGACTTGGCATCGGGAACGAGTTGTCAAATCGGGATCGCGATTTCCGTAATTGATTCATGTTGTCCATGTGGGTGGGGTTCCGGTTGCTGGTCTCCGACACCGCCGGGATATTTGGTGATGTGCGAGCCGGAACCTCCCAGAAGCGGGAACGGAACACCGAGCCCGCGGCCGAGAAGGCGCGATCGGCCGGGGGTTTATCCGGTATCGACACCCCCGCTGTGGACAGCGTTGTGGATAACCCTTCGGATGGGGACAAAGCTGGGGATAACCACACCGCGCCGATGTCGGCCGAACCGACGTTGCCGGTCGCCGCGGTCGCGCGGAGGCTCGGTGTCGCACCGGCGACACTGCGGACGTGGGACCGGCGCTACGGCCTCGGCCCGAGTCGCCACACCAACGGCAAGCATCGCCGCTACTCGCCGCGCGATATCGCCCGGCTAGAGGTAATGCAGCGGGCGCTCCTGTCTGGCGCGTCCACGGCGGAAGCGGCGCGGTACGCCCTCGACAGCGACGCCGGTGTCGCGAATACCGAGCCCACATCGTTCGATGACCCCTCGCTTGAGCTGGCGGGTGCCGTGCCCACGCAGCAGACAGGTCGTCATGAACCGTCCTACGCCGGGTATCACGTGCGAGACGACGTTGGGCACACTCGGCTCGCCCGCAGGCTCAGCGCGGCGACGATCGCCCTCGACGTCCGCATGGTGCAGCAGGTGCTCGCCGAGGCGATCGGGACCCACGGGGCGCTGCTCGCGTGGGAACACGTGGTGCGGCCGGTGCTGTCCGCGCTCCGTGCCGGCTGGCGGGGCGGGCGGTCGAGCAAGGAAGCGCGCTATCTGCTCACCGAACTGGCGCTCGGCGCGTTCACGAGGGCGGCCCCGTTCGTGGAGCGACCCCGCAACCACCATCCGGTACTGCTGGCGTGCCCCAGTCCGGAACGCGCCGGCCTCCCGGTACATGTTCTAGCCGCGGCCCTCGCGAGCAAGCGCGTCGACACCCTTGTCTACAGCGTGTCGCTCCCAGTGGACGTCCTTGTCGCGACGGTGCGGCGCACCATTCCGGCCGCCGTGGTGTTGTGGGCGCAGCGCCAAGGTTCGATCGACCCCGTGCTGTTCACACGGCTGACGGGAGGAAAGCAACGCAGCAGATTGTTCGCGTGCGGGCCAGGCTGGGACGGCGCGCGGCTACCTGCCACCGTGGAACTGCTCGGCGGGCTGCCTGCCGCGGTCGAGCGCGTCTCGTACGTGCTGCCCGGCGCGCCGTAGGCGATCTCATACTGGTCCGGTGACCGACATCGAGTCCCGACTGCGGGCCGCCGCGTTCGGTGCCGACACCGGCGTGCCCGATGCCGTATTGGCCGAAGCGGAGATAGGCGAAGCTGACGAGCCATTGCCTCGCTGGCTCGCCGCCGTCGTGCTCGGTGCGCGGGGACAGTACGCGCGGGCAGCCGCCCTGCTGGAACCGCTGCTCACCTGCCGGGATGGCGTGCTCGCCTCGCTGGCGGCGAGCACCCTTGCCTCCCATCGCAGGCAGCTCGGCGGGCACGCGAACGCACGGACGCTCGACGCGGCCGCGCTGCGGGCGCGACCTGGTGCTGCCGGGTCGGGTGCCGTCGTGGGCGCGGGCGATCCCGATGGCATCGACGTCGCGGGCGCCGTCGCCGACGCGCTGCTTGGTCTGGCCGCGGACGCCCTCGCGCTCGGTCGCCAACGAGAGGCGCGGACGTTGTTGGCCAGGGTGGCCGCCGCGAACCCGTCCTGCTGGCGTACGAGAGTCCGGCACGCCTGGGTATCGGCGGAGGTCGAGCTCGCGGCCGGCGCCGCGGTCGCGGCGTGTCCGCACGCTGAGCGGGCGGCGGCCATCGCAAGGGAGCGTGGCGCGAGCAGACACGTGCTGAAGTCGGACCTCGTGCTCGCGGCGGCGTTGGGAGCGGTGGGTGTCACGCGGGACACAGCGGGAGTGATCGTTCTCGCGGGGCGAGTGCGCGACGACACCCGGAAACTCGGCTTGTATCCGCTAACATGGCCCGCAGCGCTGCTCCTTGCGGACGCTACCGGCATCGAAGACGCTGCCGCCGCACGCGAGCTGCGGCGGGAAGCCAGCGGCATCGTGCACGCACTGTTACAGCGGGCCGACCCGCTGGGCAGGAGCCTGGCGATCGCATCGCCATGGGTACCCAAGGTCGGCTGAAAACCCTGGTAAACACGTCTAACTGGCCCCTCGTGCAGACATATGGGCGAAGATCTTCAAAAAAGGCCACCGGATCGTGTCAAGGTTGGGCTCTCAGCGTCCGATAGGGGTTATGGAACGTCACCCGGCTGCAGGAAGGAAACCCCGTGACGACGGTCTTGATCTGCGACGACCGACGCAGTGTGCGCGAAGGGCTCACCCGAGTGATGTCCGCCGTGCCGGGCGTCAGTCGCATTGACTGCGTAGCACACGGTGACGAGTTGCTCTCCCGGTTCTCGCGGCAGCCGGTCGACGTCGTGCTGGTCGGTACCCAGCGCGCCGTGCCAACCGGGGTCGAAGCGACCCGGCGACTCGTCTCAGCGAACCCACAGGCGAACGTGATCGTGTTCGGTGCGCCTGACGATGCCGGGAGCATCGCTGCCGCGATCGCCGGCGGCGCGAGGGGCTATCTGCGGTGGGACGCGTCGCGTCCCGAGCTGGTCGCCGCACTCGCGCACACGCTGGCGAGCACCTCGGTGCCGTCGCAACGGCAACCCTCCGACCCCGGCGTGCAGCTCACCGAGCGGGAGCTGCAGGTGCTTCGCGGCATGAGCCAGGGCAAAAGCAATGGTCAGATAGGACGTGAGCTGTATCTCTCCGAGGACACGGTGAAGACGCACGCGCGTCGGTTGTTCCGGAAGCTCGGTGTGCGCGATCGTGCGCAGGCCGTCGCTCACGGCTTCCGTCGCGGGCTCGTGTCGTAACCCGCGTTCGTTCGACTGGTCACCAAGGGGTCTCGCCGACAAGGCGGGGCCCCTTGTTTTGGCTGGGGTCACGTTCGCTCGCCGTCGTGGCCAGGTACGGTGGTCACCGGCGCGAGTGACCGCCGAACGGTCGCGCGCTGTACTCTTTGTCCGCCTAGGAGTAACACCAGAACCGTTGTCTGCGATGGCCAATATGGGGGACGGACTAGATGAGTCAGTCGCCGCCGCCGTTGAGGGCGAACCTCACGCGGTCGAGCGGCTGCTCGCTGCTATCCGTCCGCTGGTAGTGCGGTATTGCCGCGCTCGTGTCGGCAGGCAGGAGCGATCGTTCGCGTCGGCGGACGACGTCGCACAGGAGGTGTGTCTCGCGGTGCTCACGGCGTTGCCCACGTACCGGGATCAGGGGCGCCCCTTCCTGGCATTCGTCTACGGGATCGCGCAGCACAAGGTCGCTGACGCGCACAGATCGGCCGCGCGGAACCGGTCGGAGCCGGTTCCGGAAGTACCCGATGAGGTCGAGAATGGCATCGGGCCTGAGCAGCACGCCCTGCAAGGTGAGCTGAACGAGCGGATGTCACGACTGCTACGGATCCTGCCCGAGAAGCAGCGCGAGATCGTGGTGTTGCGCGTCGTTGTCGGGCTTTCCGCCGAGGAGGCCGCCGAGGCGGTTGGTTCGACGCCCGGCGCGGTCCGGGTCGCCCAGCATCGTGCGCTGGCGCGGCTGCGGAAGGCGCTGGCCGCTGAGGAGGTGGTCTGAGTGTCGACGAGCTACGGCCGCGACGACGAGCATGACCAGCTGGACGTCGATCTGTCCCAGGTAAGGGCGGACGACGCGCTGCTAGACGCGCTCGGCGGTGCTGATCCGAAACTGGCCGACGAACTCGGCGAGGCGGAGCTCAACGCCCTCCTGCTTTCGTGGAGCAGGGAGGTCGACGGCGAGCCGATGCCGGAGCTCGTGAGCGTCGACACGGCGGTCACCACGATCCAGGCCGCTACCGCGAATCAGAAGACCGAGCGCCGCGAACGCAGGCGCAGGCTGCTCGTGCCCGTCGCCGCCGCGGCATCGGTCCTTGTCATCGCGTTCGGTGGCGCCAGCGTCGCCGCTCGCGAAGCGATGCCTGGCGACACCTTGTGGGGTCTGACCCAGGTGCTCTACGCGGACAAGGCGGATTCCGTCGAGGCGTCGTTCGAGGTCAAAGCGGAGTTCAAGCGGGCACGCGACGCGATCAGCGATGGTGAGCTCGATACGGCGCGTGATGCGCTGAACAAGGCGAGGGTGTCCCTGGAGTCGGTCCGTGACGAGGAGAATCACGACGGGCTGAGCCGGGAGCATCGGGAGCTGATGACGCAGCTCAGGGAGAACGACGGCACGCCGGCCGACGATGACGATGAGCCGACAACGACGACCGAGAGTCCGTCCTCGTCGTCCTCGACGTCCCCATCGCCGTCGTCGACGTCGGAGCCACCGCTGATCAAGCCGCCGCCGGAGGGCAGCGAGTCGACGTCGCCGAGCAGTTCCCCCAGCGAGGAGCCGGCTACGAGCGAGTCGCCGTCCAGCACGACGACGAGCGGCACGTCGACGAGCGACAACACGTCGGCGCAGTCCGACGACGGCAGCACGTCGGACTCCGGCTCGGAGGTCGAGTCGCAGTCCGAGCCGGTCGGCTGACCTTCCTCGGCTAGCGCGCGGTCTCGTTGGCCCTGATGCCGTCGGCGAAGCCCCGGCAGTACTCCCAGCTCACGTAGTCCATCGGGTTGGGCGCGAACGCTGGTTCGTGCGGGCGCATCTTGCCGTCGCCGAGCAACTGTTCCAAGCTCGCGCGCAGCAAGTGCCAGTCGTGATAGTGGGGTTCCTCACAGTCCGAGCAGTCGACGACAATGCCGCGCACGCCGCGCGGTTCCAGGAGCTTCTGGTAGAACGCCAGGTCGGCGAGGTCAGCGAGCAATTCCGCACGCTCCGACTCGGTGATCGGCTCGCCGGGTTCCTCTGGCAGCTCGTCGAGGTCCTTCGCGGGATCGTGCGGATCGTCCGCGAACGGGTCTGGTGGCAACTCCTCGTTGGTCACGAGTCGCACGGTACCGCCTCATGCCGACACGGTGTCCAGATACCATCGGTTCAGGAGGCATAGGTCGCATTCCGGTGTCGCGCCGCTGACACTGGAATGCTGCCGAGTCGCTCATCGTTCATCCACCACAGGCAGCGCAGAGGCCAGGCGGCAAGGAAGGTCCAGTTACCCGATGACCAGCGAGTCGGACGCCCACCACAGCATGGCGACGAGCGATGCGTTCCTGCCGAGCAAGTTCGCCTCGCTCGGCCTGACCTTCGACGACGTCCTGCTGCTTCCCGCGGAGACGGATGTGGTGCCCAGCGCGGTGGACACCGGAGCCAAGCTGACGCGCAACGTCTCGCTGCGGGTGCCGCTCGTCTCCGCCGCGATGGACACGGTGACCGAGTCGCGGATGGCGATCGCGATGGCACGGCAGGGCGGCATCGGCGTATTGCAGCGCAACCTCGCCATCGAGGATCAGGCGTCCCAGGTCGAGGTCGTCAAGCGCTCCGAGGCGGGCATGGTGACCGACCCGATCACCTGCTCGCCGGAGGACACGCTGTCCGAGGTCGACGCGCTGTGCGCGCGGTACCGGATCTCCGGGGTGCCGGTTACCGACGCCGACGGTTCGCTTGTCGGCATCATCACCAACCGGGATATGCGGTTCGAGGCCGACCACTCCCGCCCGGTCAGCGAGGTCATGACGAAGCAGCCGCTGGTCACCGCGCAGGTTGGCGTGTCGGCCGATGTAGCGCTCGGCCTGCTGCGCAGGCACAAGGTGGAGAAGCTGCCGATCGTCGACGGCGCCGGCAAGCTGCGCGGCCTGATCACCGTGAAGGACTTCGTCAAGACCGAGCAGTACCCGAACGCCACCAAGGACACCGACGGCAGGCTGCTGTGCGCGGCCGCTGTCGGCGTCGGGGAGAGCGGACGCAAGCGCGCGATGGCGCTGGCTGACGCCGGGGTCGACGTCATCATGGTCGACACGGCGCACGGGCACTCCCGCGACGTCATCGAGACCGTCACGGCGCTGAAGCATGAGCTGGGGACGTCGGTGGACATCGTCGGCGGCAACGTCGCGACCAAGGCGGGCGCCGAGGCGCTGGTCGAGGCGGGCGCGGACGGCATCAAGGTGGGCGTGGGACCGGGCTCGATCTGCACAACACGGGTCGTGGCCGGGGTTGGTGTGCCGCAAATCACCGCGATCTACGAGGTCGCGCGGGCCTGCCGCCCCGCTGGCGTGCCGGTCATCGGCGACGGCGGCATCCAGTACTCCGGCGACATCGCCAAGGCCATCGCCGCGGGCGCGTCCACGGTGATGCTGGGCAGCCTGCTCGCTGGCACCGCCGAGGCCCCTGGCGACCTGGTGCTGGTCAACGGCAAGCAGTTCAAGACGTACCGGGGCATGGGTTCGCTCGGCGCGATGCAGTCGCGCGACGGCGGCAAGTCGTACTCCAAGGACCGCTACGCGCAGGACGACGTCCTCTCCGAGGACAAGCTGGTGCCTGAAGGGATCGAGGGACGCACTCCGTACCGAGGGCCGCTGGCTACCGTGGTGCACCAGCTGGTCGGCGGGTTGCGGTCGGCGATGGGCTACACCGGAGCGCGAAACATCGCCGAGCTGCAGGACGCGCAGCTGGTGCGGATCACGGCGGCCGGGCTCAAGGAGAGCCACCCGCACGACATCACGATGACCGTCGAGGCACCCAACTACACCGCACGCTGAGCGACGCGGCGAACGGTTAGGCTGCGCGGGTCAGCAAGCGAAGGGATTCTCACGTGCGGGACATGGTTGAGATCGGCATGGGGCGCACCGCGCGCCGTGCCTATGACCTCGATGACATCGAGATCGTCACGTCGCGGCGCACGCGGTCATCCAAGATCGTGTCGACCGCGTGGCAGATCGACGCCTACCGTTTCGACCTGCCGCTGGTGACGCATCCAACCGACGCGATCGTGTCGCCGGACACCGCGATCTCCATCGGAGAGCTTGGCGGGCTTGGCGTGCTGAACGCCGAGGGCCTGTGGGCGCGGCACAGCAACGTCGAGGAGGCACTCGACTCGGTCATCGCGGCGGCCGACGACATCGACGACACCGACGCGATCGTGCGCCGGTTGCAGACGCTGCACGCCGCGCCGTTGCGCATGGACCTCATCGCGGAAGCGATCAAGAAGGTGCGCGAGGCCGGCGTGACGGTCGCGGTGCGGGTGAGCCCGCAGCACGCGGCCGAGTTGACGCCGGACCTGCTCGCGGCGGGTGTCGAGGTGCTGGTCGTGCAGGGCACGATCGTCTCCGCCGAGCACGTGTCGAAGGACGGCGAGCAGCCGCTCAATCTGAAGGAGTTCATCTCCGAGCTGGACGTGCCGGTCGTCGCCGGTGGCGTGAGCGACTACCGCACCGCGATGCACCTGATGCGCACCGGCGCGGCCGGCGTGATCGTCGGGCACGGCTACTCGCCCGGCGTCACCACCACCGACAGGGTGCTTGGCATCGGCGTGCCGATGGCCACCGCGATCATCGACGCCGCTGCCGCGCGCCGCGACTATCTCGACGAGACCGGTGGCCGGTACGTGCACGTCCTCGCCGACGGCGGGGTGGCGTGCAGTGGCGACATCGCCAAGGCCGTCGCCTGCGGCGCGGACGCCGTGATGCTCGGCGCGCCGCTCGCCGCCGCCGCCGAAGCCCCTGGCCAGGGGCTGTACTGGACGTCGGCCGCCGCGCACCCCTCGCTGCCGCGTTCGCGGGTCGCCGCTGGTCCGGACCACGAGGTCGACCTCAAGACGTTGCTCTACGGCCCGTCGTCCGACGCCGACGGCACCGTGAACCTGTTCGGCGCGCTACGCCGAGCTATGGCGAAAACCGGCTACTCCGACCTCAAGGAGTTCCAGAAGGTCGACCTGAACGTCCGTCGCTGACCCGCCAGTAACTTACCTCTGGTCAGGACTGCGCCAAGCGGGTTATCCTGACCGGTGTGACTGCGCGTAACACGAACGAGCCTGACTACGACGTCATCATCGTCGGCTCTGGATTCGGCGGCAGTGTCGCCGCGCTCCGGCTGACCGAGAAGGGCTACCGGGTAGCCGTGATCGAGGCGGGGCGCAGGTTCACCGACGACGAGTTCGCCACGACGTCCTGGGATCTCCGCAAGTTCCTGTGGGCGCCCGAGCTGGGCTGCTACGGCATCCAGCGGATCCACATGCTCAAGGACTGCATGATCCTGGCTGGCTCCGGCGTCGGCGGTGGCTCGCTGGTGTACGCGAACACGCTTTACCGGCCGCTCAGGCCGTTCTACCAGGACAAGCAGTGGTCACACATCACGGACTGGGAGGACGAGCTCGCACCGCACTACGACCAGGCGAGTCGGATGCTCGGCGTGGTCACCTGCCCGCTCGACACCCCGCACGACGAGGTCATGCGCAAGGTCGCGGCGGACATGGGCATCGCGGACAGCTACCACCCGACGCCGGTCGGTGTGTACTTCGGTGAGAAGGGCAAGACAGCGTCCGACCCGTACTTCGGCGGCGAGGGCCCGGAGCGCACCGGCTGTATCGAGTGCGGCAGCTGCATGACCGGCTGCCGCCACAACGCGAAGAACACGCTGGTCAAGAACTACCTGTACCTGGCGGAGAAGAACGGCGCGAAGGTCATCCCGATGACGACGGTGACCGCGCTACGCCCGCGCGGCGACGGCTCCTACGAGGTCGACATCCGCAAGACTGGCAGGCACTCCAAGCGGTTCCGGCACACCCTCACCGCGGGCAAGGTCGTGCTCGCGGCGGGCACATGGGGCACACAGAACCTCCTACACAAGATGCGCGACACCGGCACGCTGCCGAAGCTTTCCGACAAGCTCGGCGTGCTGACCAGGACCAACTCCGAGGCGATCATCGGGTCGTCGCGGATCACGGTGGATCCCGAGCGCGACTTCAGCAAGGGTGTCGCGATCACGTCGTCCATCCACCCGGATGAGATCACCCACATCGAGCCGGTGCGCTACGGCAAGGGCAGCAACGCCATGGGCCTGCTGCAGACGCTGGCCACGGACGCCACGCAGGAGACATCGCGGCTGCGGCAGTTCTTCAGCTTCCTGGCGCGCAATCCGATCACCACCGCGAAGCTCCTGCGCACGTACCGCTGGAGCGAGCGGACGATGATCCTGCTCGTGATGCAGTCGCTCGACAACTCGATCACGACGTACACGAAGAAGGGCCTGTTCGGGCGACGCAAGTACACGTCAAAGCAGGGCCACGGCGTGCCGAACCCGACGTTCATCAAGTCCGGCTACGACGCCAACCAACTCGCCGCGAAGTACATCGACGGCATGGCGGGCAGCACCTGGAGCGAACTGTTCAATATCCCGCTGACCGCGCACTTCATCGGGGGGTGCGCGATCGGGGACAGCGAGCAGGACGGTGTGATCGACCCGTATCACCGGGTGTTCAACTATCCGGGTGTGTCCGTCGTGGACGGCGCGGCGATCACCGCGAACCTGGGCGTGAACCCGTCGTTGACGATTACCGCGCAGGCCGAGCGGGCGATGTCGTTCTGGCCAAACAAGGGCGAGACGGACCCGCGCCCCGAGCAGTCCGACGGCTACCGGCGGATCGCTCCGGTCGCGCCCGTGTCACCCGCGGTACCCGCCGACGCGCCTGGCGCGCTGCGGCTACCCATCGCCGAGGTGCGCTGAGGGGCGCTGACGGCCAACCTTGCGGGCGGATCTTGAGCGTTTCTGGTCGTCCGACATCTCATGACACACGGCAGTCGTCCGAACAGCCAAAGATGCTCAAGATCCACCCGCTGCGAGCCGAGACGCACCAGGCGGCGTGACTGGACGTCGAGAGCGCGCCGGAGCCTGCCGTGCCCCGCCCCCGGTGTGGCGGCCGTCGCCTGGGATGATGGGGCCAGGCCGTGTACGCAGGAGGTTCGCTGGTGGCCAGTCCGACAGGTCCCGTTCTCGTCGTCGACTTCGGCGCGCAGTACGCCCAGCTCATCGCGCGCAGGGTGCGCGAGGCGCAGGTGTACTCCGAGGTCGTCCCGCACACCGCCAGCGTTGACGACATTCTCGTCAGGGATCCCGCCGCGATCGTGCTCTCCGGCGGCCCGTCCAGCGTCTACGAAGAAGGCGCGCCCGGCATCGACCCCGCGCTGTTCGACGCGGGCGTGCCGGTGTTCGGCATGTGCTACGGCTTTCAGCTCATGGCCAACGCGCTCGGCGGTACGGTGGAGAACACTGGTGGTCGCGAGTTCGGCCGCACCGAGTTGACCATCGCCGGAGACGGCGGCGTGCTGCACGGCGGGCTGCCCGTGCACCACCCCGTGTGGATGAGCCACAACGACGGCGTCACCAAGGCCCCCGAGGGCGCGACGGTCACGGCGTCGTCGCCGGGCGCGGACGTCGCTGGCTTCGAGGACGTCGAACGTCGTTTCGCGGGCGTGCAGTACCACCCCGAGGTCGCGCACTCCCCGCACGGCCAGGAGGTGCTGCGCCGGTTCCTGCACGACATCGCGGGCATCCGACCGCAATGGACGACGACGTCGATCGTCGACGACCAGGTCGCGAAGATCCGCGAGCAGGTTGGCGATGGCCGCGCGATCTGCGGGCTGTCCGGCGGGGTGGACTCCGCAGTGGCTGCCGCGCTAGTGCAGCGCGCCATCGGTGACCGGCTGACCTGCGTGTTCGTCGACCACGGCCTGCTGCGCGCTGGCGAGCGGGCGCAGGTGGAGCGGGACTTCGTCGCCGCGACCGGCGTCAACCTCGTCACCGTCGATGCCCGCCAACGCTTCCTCGACGCGCTCAAGGGCGTCAGTGACCCCGAGGAGAAGCGCAAGATCATCGGCCGCGAGTTCATCCGGGTCTTCGAGCAGGCCGAGCGGGACCTCAAGGCGCAAGGCGACTACCGGTTTCTCGTGCAGGGCACGCTCTACCCGGACGTCGTCGAGTCTGGCGGCGGCTCGGGGACGTCCAACATCAAGAGCCACCACAACGTCGGCGGGCTACCGGGGGACCTGGCGTTTGACCTGGTCGAGCCGTTGCGGCTGCTGTTCAAGGACGAGGTGCGCCGTGTCGGGCTGGAACTGGGCTTGCCGGAGACGATCGTGCACCGCCAGCCGTTCCCTGGTCCCGGACTTGGCATCCGAATCATTGGCGAGGTCACGGCGGACCGGCTGGACACGCTCCGCGCGGCGGACGCCATCGCCCGCGAGGAGTTGACCGCCGCCGGGCTGGACCGCGACATTTGGCAGTGCCCCGTCGTGTTGCTCGCGGACGTCCGCAGCGTCGGTGTGCAGGGCGACGGACGCACCTACGGCCACCCCGTCGTGCTGCGGCCGGTATCCAGCGAGGACGCCATGACCGCCGACTGGACTCGGCTGCCCTACGACGTCCTCGAACGAATCTCCACTCGCATCACCAACGAGGTCGCCGACGTCAATCGGGTCACGCTGGACGTGACCTCCAAGCCACCGGGCACCATCGAGTGGGAGTGATCACCGATCGCGGCCGAGTGAGCTGGCCAGCAGCGAGACCCCAATGGCGGCAGCCGCGCCTGCCAGCAGCCAGCGCAGGTCGATGTCGGGTAGCCATGACGCGCCGTCGCTGAGCACGTAGCCCGCGACGAGCAGCGTCACGACGCCGCTGATCAGTGCGAACAGGTCGACGCGGCGGGTGCTGTGGTCGCTTGTGTCAGCCACGCTCGATCACCACCGATCCCATCATGCTGGAGACGTCGAGGTTGATCCGCTGCCCACCTTCGCCGTCCTCACCGAACGACTCGCCGGACACCGGGGCCATGCCCATGCCTTCGCTGCGTTCGTCGAGGCAGTTGACCTCACCGATGTGGGCGTCGCAGGTGAAGGTCACGTCCGCGTCGGCGGGCACTCGTACGACGGCCTCGCCCATGCCGACGTCGATGGTTGTAGTGATCGGCTCTTCGGTGGTGTCGACGTCGTCGAGTTGGGTCAAGTCGAGGTGGATCGAGCCCATGGTGCGCTGGTAGACCGGCTCGAGTTGGTCCAGCGACCTCGGGGTCTCGTCGACCTCGCCGATCCCACCGCCTGGGAGCCGGTCGAACGGGATCGCGGTCAGGGCTACGCCAGCCGCCGCTAGCGGCAGGGCGAGCAGCACCAGGCCGCGACCGGTACCCGCGAACGACGCGGCGACCATACCGAGGCCGAGCACGCCGAGGGTGAGGCCGATGACGTGAGCCGCGGTGAACCACTCGACGCCGGAAACACCCAGGGTAAGCCCGACGCTCGCGGTGAGCAGCGCCAGTCCCGCCGCGACATAGCTGATCCGTGACCTCGGTCGGGGGCGTGCCATCGGCACTGTGGGGGCCGCCGGTTGTGGGGGTTGCGGTGCCGCGTCCGGGCCGGGCAGATCCCACCCGAGTGGCGCCGCGCCAAGCGGATCCCAGCCGCTCGGTCCGTTGACGTCGGGTGCGCCGGTGGTGCGGATGTCGCCGTAGCTGGGGCCGGACGCGGTGGCGGTCGCCCCCGGGGTGACCGCGGACGCGACGGTGTCTTTGGTCGCGGTGGCGCTGGCGTCACCGGCGTCCCCGTCCGTCGCGCGGGCGGTGAACGTCGCCGGACCCGCCGCGTACGACGTCGGCATGGGCCGGTGTGTGTCGCCCCGCTTGTGGTGCAGCGTGTAGAGCCCGACCAGGAACAACAGGAACAGCACGAACCCGCCACCATCAAGCCAACTGCCGCTGAGCGTGCCCGCCGTGACCGGGATCAGGATCAGGCCGAGCACGATGGCCAGCCCGGACGACATGGCACTCCGGCCCTTGCCGAGCAGCGCCTCCGCGCCGGAGACCTCGTCGCCCTCCTCGGGCAGGAACAACCAGCCGAGCAAGTAGCACAGGATGCCGAAGCCGCCGACGATCGTCGCGACGACGAAACCAACGCGCACGAGCACGGGGTCGATGCCGTACCGGTTGCCGATGCCCGCCGCGACGCCCGCGATCTTCCTGCCGCGCCGAGGACGCCGTGGTCGGGTGGACCAGAAATCCTTGGCCGTCTCCTCGACGCTCTCCCGCGCCGATGGCCGGTTGCCTGCTGGTGGGGTCATGGCCATAATCTTGCGCCGTTGACCGGGTACCACACATCCGGGAGCAACCCTGATTTCCGCGCTCAGGGTCGTTCCCTGATGCGCAGCGCAGCCCGGACGTGTGAGCATGAACCACGTGCAGGACGACGCGCGGCGGGATCACCCGCTCCGGCGCCATGGCGTGCGACGACATCGCTCGCCGCACCGCCGCGCGCGCGTCCGGGAACACCACAGGGATCAGACAGGGGGAATGATCGTGACGGCACCGGCAGGAGTCCGGGTGCCGACGCGCACGACGGGCTCGGTGGTGACCGAGCCGGAGCCGACGGCGAAACTCACCCGCCGCAGGGGGAGCGTGCTCGCGGGTGTCGCCGGTGGCATCGCCGACCACCTCGGCGTCGACGTCTTCAAGGTGCGGCTGCTGTTCGCCGCGCTCTGCGTCGTCGGCGGGGCTGGGTTCCTCGCCTACGGCCTGCTGTGGGTGTTCGTGCCGCAGCGCAGTGCCGGGGAGGCGACGCCAGGCTCGGCCAAGGAACGGCGACAGGCCGTTGGGCTGATCGCGCTCGGCATCGGCCTCGCTGTCGTCGGCAGTTCGGTCACCGGCAACTTCAGCGGCTGGATCACCGGCCCGCTCGCGCTCGCCCTCATCGGTGCCGTTCTCGTCTGGCGGGAGGCGGACGAATCGCAGCAGCGCCGCTGGCGGGCCGGTCCGGTCGGTGCGGTGCTCGGCGGGGGTGGCTGGCCAGCCGCCGTGCGGATCATGGCCGGGGTGGCGCTCGTCCTTACCGGCGTCGGCGTCGTCACACTGCGGGGCGGCTCGTTCGACCAGGTTCAGTTCGCGCTGATCTCGGTGTTCGCGACGCTGGTCGGCGTCGCGGTGCTGACGGTGCCGTTCTGGCTGCGGTTGGTGCGCGACCTCGGCGAGGAACGCGCTGTGCGCATCAGGACGGAGGAACGCGCCGAGATCGCCGCTCACCTGCACGACTCGGTGTTGCAGACACTCGCGTTGATCCAGAAGCAGTCGGAGTCGCCGAAAGAAGTCGCCCGGCTGGCTCGCGGTCAGGAGCGGCAACTGCGTACCTGGCTCTACGGCGCCGCGGGCTACGGTGCTGACGGGAGCGCCGGTGACGGCCACGCACCGGCAGCGCGGTTGTCCGATGTGCTCGGTGAGGCGGCGGGTGAGGTGGAGGACACCTTCGCCGTTTCGGTGCAGCACGTCGTCGTCGGCGACGCCGACCTCACCCCCGCACTGACGGCGCTGGTCCAGGCCGCGCGGGAGGCGATGGTCAACGCCGCGAAGCACGCCGCGGTCGACGAGATCAGCGTCTATGCCGAGGTCGAGCCGACGACGGTGTCGGTCTTCGTGCGAGACAGGGGCACGGGCTTCGACCCGGACGACATCCCTGACGACCGGCATGGCCTCGCCGACTCGATCAAAGGCAGGATGGAGCGCAACGGCGGTAGCTGCACGGTGCGCACCGCCAAAGGGGAAGGCACGGAAGTGCGGCTGGAAATGCCGGTCGCCACGACGGAAGGGGCGCCACGGTGAGCGCTGAGGATCTCGGCAGGCGGACGGGCGAGCCGGTCACGGTGTTCCTCGTCGACGATCACGGGTTGTTCCGGGCGGGAGCGCGCGCCGAGCTGGAGAACCTGTCCGACGACGTCACGGTGGTCGGTGAGGCCGGGTCGGTCCGGGAGGCCGTCGCGGGCATCATGCGGACGAGACCACAGGTGGTGCTGCTCGACGTCCATATGCCGGATGGTGGCGGCGCCGAGGTGCTGCGACAGATCCGCCCCGAGCTGCCAGATGTCGTGTTCCTCGCGCTGTCGGTGTCGGACGCCGCGGAGGACGTCATCGCGGTGATCAGGGGCGGCGCACGCGGCTACGTCACCAAGACCATCTCGTCGCGGGACCTGGTGCGGGCCATCATCCGTGTCGCCGACGGCGACGCGGTGTTCTCGCCGAGGCTGGCCGGGTTCGTGCTGGACGCCTTCGCGGAGCGGCCGGGCGCGCCGCCGATCTCCGATCCCGACCTGGACCTGCTCACGCCGAGGGAACGCGACGTTCTGCGGCTGCTCGCGCGGGGCTATGCCTACAAAGAGATAGCGTCTGAGCTGTTCATCTCGATCAAGACGGTCGAGACCCACGTGTCAAGCGTGCTACGCAAGACGCAGCTGTCCAACCGCTACGAGCTCTCCCGCTGGGCCTCCGACCGCAGGCTGGTCTAAACGCGCCGCCGCGACCGGAGGGGACCACGTCGTGATCGCGGCCGACCGCGTTGCGGTCGTTGCCCGCCACTGATAGGTCGAGCACCCTTGTCTGGCGAAATTCGATCTGGTCGCGCATGATGAGTCAGCACGACACTCCGGCGGTGATGATTGGCGCACAGCGCACCTCCGGGGGCAAGGTGTAAGGAGGCCGTGCAGATGGAACAGGAGCTGCTCGCGCACCTCATCACCATCCCGCTGTTCACCGGTGTGATCGGCTACATCACGAACTGGACCGGTGTGCTGATGCTCTTTCAGCCGCTGAAGTTCCACGGCATTCGTATCCCGGGCTTGAAGATCCTCTTCCCTTTCTTGCCTCGCAGGGTGCAGGTTATTCCCGCGATTACCAGCGATGGCAGGTTCGGATGGCAGGGGATCGTGCCTTCACGGGCGGCCAAGATGGCCAGCATCGCGGTGGACAAAGGGCTGGCCAAGCTCGGCAGCATTTCCGACTTCTACCGTGAGCTCGAACCGGACAAGATAGCGGAGCGGCTGACAGAGATCGCGGAGCTGGAAATCCGCGAGGTCGTCGAGCGGATCATGATGCGGGAGGAACCGCAGCTGTGGCGGGATCTCCCGCCACAGGTCAAAGAAGTCGTGCACGCCAGGGTCATCGAGCGTCTGCCTACGCTTGTGCGGCAGCTCACCGATGAGATCGGCGCGAACATCGATCAGCTGCTCGACGCCAAGCTGATGGTGATGCGCCACTTGGAACAGCATCCGGAACTGCTCAACGACATGTTCCGCAAGGTGGGCAAGAAGGAGCTCACCTTCATGCAGAACTTCGGTTTCTACTTTGGCTACCCTATGGGGTTCCTGCTGGTGTGGGTCGTGGAAATGGTCCCGCAGTGGTGGGTGTTGCCGATCGGCGGCGTGATCATTGGTTACGTCGTCAACTACCTCGGCATCATGATGATTTTCGAGCCGGTGCGCCGCACCAGGTGGGTGCCGTGGAAGCAGGGACTGTTCATCAAGCGCAAGGAAGAGATCGCCGACGTCTACGCGAAAATCATCTCGGATAACGTGATCACCATTAACAACGTCGGCAACGAGCTGCTGCACGGGCCGAGGTCCGACCGCACGCACCAGATGCTGGAGAATCTGCTGCGGCCCACCATCGACAGGGCGGTCGGCCCGGCGCGACCCGCCGTGCGGATGGTCGTCGGCTCGCGTTCCTACGACCGCATCAGGCAGTCGGTGGCCACTGAGTCGACGCGGTTCGCGCCGCGAGCGTTCGGTGACGAGGAGTTCAACGTGCGGCAGGCGAACAAGATCTTCCGGTTCGTCGCGGACCAGATGCGCAGAATGAGCCTTGACGATTTCAACGAGCTGTTGCGCTCGGCGATCAAGCAGGACGAGTGGCTGCTGTTCGTGCACGGCGCGGTGCTCGGCGCGGGCGCGGGTTTCCTGCACCTGGCTATCTTTGGCGTATGAGGGGTGGCGGCGCGGAAGTGACGTCGCTGGTGAGTTTGCGAAGAGGAACGGTGACATGGCTCAGCACGTCACGGACGACGAGGGCGGCAAGAACCTGCCAGATGGCAGGAACCTGCCCGCACGAGCGGACGAGGCCGAGAACCACGAGGTCGGCCTGCTCGACGGCGTCTCCGGCCTGGCGCGCGTCGCGGCGACCGGCTGGTGGCGCGCGACGTCGGCTGTCGTCGAGACGACGGTGCATACCGGCTCCAAGATCGTGAAGTCCGCGCTGAATGGTGCTTCGCCGGCACAGATCGTCGACGAGACGGCGACGGAGCTACGCACGATCGCGCAGCGCTCGCTCGGTTTCGGCGAGCATGAGAGCGAGGACGACGACTCGTCCCGGCATCGCTGCTCCGAGCAGGAGCTGAAGGCGCGGGGTGCGGCGCTGTTGCAGCGTTCGGCGGACGTCCGCTGGAACGACGACATGCATCCCGCTTACGAGCGCATCCTCGAGGAGATCGCGCCGGACGAGGCCCGCATCCTCAAATACCTCGCGCTCAACGGTGCGCAGCCCACCGTAGACGTCCGCACTACTCGGCCGTTCGGTGTCGGTTCCGAGCTGGTTGCCGAGCGGCTGTCGATGATCGGGGAGGAAGCGGGCTGCCGCCACCTCGACCGCACCAACGCCTACCTGAACAACCTGTTCCGGCTCGGGCTGCTGTGGTTCTCGAAGGAAAAGGTGGAGCCGTCGCGGTACCAGGTGGTCGAGGTGCAGCCGATCGTCCAGGACGCGATGAAGCGAGCGGGCCGGTCGCCGAGCACGGTGCACCGCAGCGTGCACCTGACGCCGTTCGGCGTTGACTTCTGTAAGACCTGCCTGCCGCTGGACTCACCGGGCTACGGCGGTCCGATCGTGCTGTGAGTCCCCGCGCGTCGCGCGGAGGGCTTGGTGCTCGCGGCGTCGATCCGGCGCTCAGACCAGCAGGAGTTCGGTGAACAGAATGCCGACCATCGCGGCGGCGAGTACGGCGATGGCGAGCAGTGCCCGCATCGCCGTCCGGTTCTGCGACGCCGGAGTGGTGGCCCGTGCGGCATCGCCAGGATGGCCGGTCCCGGCGGCGTTCATCATGGGCGGCATCGGCTGGTGATGCCAGTCAGGCGTGTGCTGCGCGGCCACCGACGACGTCGCGGCGATCGGCTGAGGCGCTGGTGCCGGTGGTGGCGCTGGCCGCGTCCGGATAGGTGTTGTGGGATGCGGCTGCGCGGGCGGACTCGCTGTGCCCTGTCGAGGCGCCGCCGTGGCGGCAGCGGACGACTCAGCCTCGTTCACGGAGGATTGGTGTGGCTGTGGTGGCACCGCGCGCGGTGTGGGCTGCCTGCCTTCCGCGATCGCCGTCAGCGCCTCCCAGCAGCTGCCCATGGATGGTCGTTCCATCGGGTTGGTCGCCAGCATGTCGGCGAGCAAGCGCGGCAGCAGCGTCGCGGCGTCGGTTGGTGCGGTGGTGTCGGCGTGGGCAGCGCTGCCGAGGTCGGGTCCAGGGTCGGTGCCGAGTGGTCCGAACGGGGTGGCGCCGCGCACCGCGAAGTACAACGTCGCGCCAAGCGAGAAAACATCGGACGCGGCTGTCGCCGTGCCGCCCGCGATGACCTCGGGAGCCCGGAAGGCCGGGTCGTGGTGCAGCGCCCCGACGCCGAAGTCGGTGATCTGCACTCCGCCGTCGTCGGCGAGCAGGACGTTGGCCGGCTCCACCGCGCGGTGGGTGATACCCAGCTCGGCGGCGGCCGCGAGCGCGGCGGCGAGCTGCGCACCGAGGGTGACGGTGTCCTGTGCGGCAAGCTTCCCGTGCCCAGCGAGGAAGTCGGCCATCGTCCGTGACGGCACATACTCCATGATCAACCAGATGCCGTCGCCCTCGACCAGCACGTCGTAGACGGTCACCGCACACTGGTGTTTGAGCCGCGCGGCATCGCGAGCCCGCTGGACGGCGATTTCGAGCTCGGTGTCGGTCGCGGTGCCGCCCTGGGGTAGCGCGACCGGCTTGGCGGCGACGGTGCGGTGTACGCGCTGGTCCTGCGCGATCCAGATGAACCCGCCCCGGCCTCGACCGATCGGCTGGCTGAGCCGGTATCGGTCGCCGAGAAGCCTGCCCTCCGTTGTCACCGTGCTAGCTCGTTCCCGCCGTCGGCTCGGTGCTCGTGGTGCCTGTGGACGTCTCGTCGGTGGGTTCCTCAGGCGGCTCCTCAGGCGGCTCCTCTGGTGGCTCCTCAGGGACCGATTCCGACGTCGTCGTGGTAGTGGTGGTCGTCGTTGATGCGGTGGTGGTCGTCGTTGTCGTTGGTTCGGTCGTCGTCGTGGTCGTTGTCGGTTCCGGCTGTGGCTGGGGCTGTTGCTGGATCGTGGTGACCCCCGGCAGCTCCGAGGTGGTCGTGGTTGTCGTCGTCGGCTCGGTTGTCGTGCTCGTCGTCGACCCGACCTGCTGCTGCTCGTTCGGCTCGTCCGGTGGGCTGCTGGTGACCAGCCACAGCGCGAACGCGGAGACGACGGCGAGGGTGCCGACGGCGAAAGCGGGACCGGCCCAACTCTTGCGGTGCTCCGGTTCCGACGCGTCCGGCGGTCCGGTCGGTGGGGCCACCGTGGTGCGGGTGGCGCCGTCATGGGCATCGGCGTAGAACGCGCTTGGCTGGTACGTGGTCGCCTGGCCGTCACCAGCACCCGCGCCGCCAGCGACATCGTCGTCGAGGCTCCCCGCGTGGCCGACGAGGCTGGTCTGTGCCGCGGCATCGCCGGTCCCGGCGGCCCCAGCGCCGAGTGCGCCGCCTGCCACCATCGCCGTCGGGTCGGCGTCGACGGGAGCGCCGACCGGCGTCTCGCCCCGTGCGACGGCGTCGAGCATCTCCTCGGCCTCTGCCGCGCTCGGCCTGCGTGCTTTTTCGGGGTGGAGCAGCAGCGCGAGCACGCTGGTCAGCGGGCCGGACCGCTGCGGCGGGTTGATCTGGCCAGCGGCGACCGCGTGCAGGAGGCCTAGGGTGTTCTCGCTGAGCCCGAACGGTGGCATTCCCTCCGTCGCGGCGTAGAGCGTGGAGCCGAGCGAGAAGACGTCCGACTCTGGCCCTGGATCCTCGCCGATGGCCACTTCTGGCGCGAGGTAGGCGGGGGTGCCAGCGATCATGCCGGTCTTAGTGACCGTGACGTCGTCCTTCGCGCGCGAGATCCCGAAGTCGGTGATCTTCACGACGCCGTCTTCGGTCAACAGGATGTTGGCTGGCTTGATGTCGCGGTGCACGATGTCGACGCGGTGTGCGCTGGCCAGTGCCGCCGCGATCTGCGCGCCGATGCGCGCCACTTCGAGCGGCGGCAGCACGTCGTCCCGCTGCACGACCGATGCCAGGCTCGTCGACTCGAGGTATTCCATGATCAGGCACGGCTGGCCCTGATCGTCGGTGACGACGTCGAACACGGTGATGGCATTCGGGTGATGCAGCCTGGCCGCTATTCGGCCCTCACGCATCGTCCGTTGGCGAGCCTCTTCGGCCTCCCCCTCGTCAAGGCCAGGCTGCAGGAGCAGCTGCTTGATGGCGACCGTGCGGCCCAGCAGTTCGTCCTGCGCCTGCCAGACGGCACCCATCGCTCCGGTGCCGATCCGCTTGTTGATCCGGTATCGACCGGCGACAAGACGGCCCTCGTCGCTCACTGGTAGGCCCCTCGGTGTTCGCTTGGCATCGGTGGTGGTTCCACTCCCTGGCTGTCCTGCTGATGCGGACGTGTCAGCAGGTCACAGTGCCCGTGACGTGGCCCGTTGGCGTGGCCGCCCGCAGTCAGCACCGCACCGACTCGACGCTCCTCGCCCCATGGTCACCCACTGCGGCGCACTCTACCCCACGCATGCCCGCTGGCCGGCTTGTCGTTCAGGGTAAGTGTTCACGCTGTGCACACGGATCCGGTACAGAGTTGTCCGCTATGACCTCGCTCACGGTCGCGGACTATGTTGCGCCGAGAGCAACCGCGCCTCGGTGATCAGCGCAGGTGGGCCAGCCTCCACCCGGAGTAAATGCGTCACCCGATAGCGCTGCGAATCGGCTCTCGTCACGGTGATTACCGCACGCACTAATCCGTCGGGGCGCACGCTCACCCGATGCACCGTCACCGTGTCGATGAACCGGAGCGCGTCACTGAGGGCGTCCGGCTGACCATCGAGCAGGCTGCCGCCGAGCATGCCGAGCGCATCCTCCGGCTCCTCGGTGACGCTGCGGTAGAAGTCACGGACGAACGCGCCGCTGTCGTCGTCGGTGTTGGCCCGGAGCGTGGGCTCCGGCGTCGCCGAGGGGGTGTTGCCCGACTCGGTGGCCGACTGTGTTGGCGCCGTCGCGGCGTCACTACGGCGTACCGGGTTGGCGCGTTGGGTCACGGGCGCGGTTTCGGCGTGCGGCGAGGTGGTCATCGCGAAGCCCGCCAGCGCGGCGATTCCGGTGATCTGTCGTTCCGGTGGTGCCTGGCGCGCCGCCGTGCGATACCGGTCGAGGAAGACAGCGGCGACCAGTGCCCCGCACAGCAGCGCGACGGCGAGCACGAGGCCGGTCAGCTTGGCTACCCGCGCCGCCGTGGTTTCCGGCTCTTCCCAGACGGTGTCCTCAGCGGGGGCGTCGACGCTGTGGTCCGGTCCGCCTGGTTCGGGAACGCGCAGTGGGCTGGGGTCGTGGAGCAACGCGTTGAGATAGTCCCGGTCGACGTTCGGGTCGGAAAGGACACGCTCGCTGAACACATCCTCGATGCGCTCAGGCGGTTGGGTGCGCCCGCTGCGTCGCTGCCGTCTCACACCTAGCACCATCCGCTCGCCTGCCTTCCCGGTTCGCCCGTCTCCGCAGGTGGCGAGCCTGCGAACCGCGACGTCACCGGGCCGGGGCCAAGGGGCGCGTGCGGCTCGCTGGCTCAGCTCAAAGCGTGCCGGGTGGCCGGAGACCGATGCCAGTCAGTGTCGGTGAAGTGCCCGCTACTGTCGGCAAACGGTTAAGCGGTTAGCCCAAGTGGCCTAACTCGACGTCCGGTTTAGTCGTCTGTGATCTTGTCGCCCTCTTCGAAGCGCAATGTCCGCTGTTGCCGTTCCGTGGTGCCGTCGGTGAAGACGACCTTCACGGTGTTGACGGTGACCCGGTTGCGCTGATCGATGTAGATGTGCTCGATCTCGAAGTAGGCGATGTGAGAGTACCGGGCCGCGATCGCGTCGGCGCCCTCGGCGTAAAGGTCACCGCCGGTCTGCTCGTGCGCCTTTTCCGGGTTCTCCGTGATCTGGTTCAGGAAGATCTCGGACCGGTCGCCCATCGTCTCGGCATCCGGCGGGAACCGGTAGAAGTAGTCCGACCTGGTCTCCCTCGATGCCGGTGATGGTGGTGGCTTCTGTGGTTCCGCGGTCGTCGTCGGCGTCGATGACGGCGCCGACGACGTGGTCGGCGCCGGGGCAGCGGGTGCGCTCGTCGGCCGCGGCGACTTCGTCGTCGTCACCCTGGAGCTGGACGGGATCACGGCGGCGCGGTCGGCTATGACGTTCGACGACGACTTGGGGGACGCCGTAGTCGTCCGCTCCGGGAGCCCGGCGAAGCCCTCGTTGTGCAGCGGCGGTGGGTTCTCGCCGCGCAGGCCGGTCCAGTTGTCGACGGCGACCTGATCCGTCGTCGGCTGGCCGACGAAGTACGACGCTGCGACAAGGAGCGCGACGACGACACCGCCAGAGGACACCGTGGCGAACCATGCGGCCTTGCGCCAACTCCGGGGCGGGGTGACGGATGCGGGGACGGTGCCGAGGTCGAACGTGCTCAGCCCGTCCTTCGGCGGGGCGTAGTACACCTTCGGCTCGCTGCGGCGGGGTTCCGTCGGCGTCAGCGTGACCTTGGTGCGCCGGACGGTGGTCTCGCCAGACCGGGTGCCGGACGACGCGGGTGGCTCGGCCAGCGGCTGGTCCTCGGCCGGTGGTTCGAGCGCGGTTTCGGCGGTGGTGGCCGCGTCCGTGGCGGTGACGTCAGGGCGCCAGTGGCCCGCCGTGTCCACGCCGCTGAATCCGTACGCGGCTTCCCACGCGTCGGGTTCCTGTGCCAGCTCGTCGAGGGGGAGTTCGCCGGACAGCGTTGTCGTCGTCGCCGTTCGCGTCGACGTCGCGGTCCCCACGGACGTCCGTCGCGCTGAGGTCGCTGTCGCCGCTCGTGCGGCAGACGCGGTGGGTATGGCCGTCGCTGTCGTGTTCGTGGTGTCGCGTGCGTACTCCCGCGTGCGCTGACGGGGGTAGTGGGCGTACCTGGCCCCGGTGTCGGTCTGGGACGCGATCAGCGGAGCCGTTGGCGCGGTCGGAGTCGCGGCCGGGCTGCCGTGCCGCGCGCCGCCCGTGCGAGGACGTACGTTAGGCGTCCACGTGTTCGCGCCCGCGCCGCGCCGATGCCTTCCGGGCCGATGGATGCCCGGGTCGCTGATCGCCTCGCTCATGCCGGGGTGACCCTCCCGCGGCTGCGACTTGACGACGGAAGCCGCGACCTTCCGTCGAATGGAGCAGCGTCGGCTGCTGCGACTGCGGTAGTGCGTGCGTGCGGGTAGGCTCCTCCGGCACGCGTCCGCAGCCGCGCCGGAGGGCGCTGCTTGTGCAGCTTCACGTGCACCAGAGTAGGAGGCTCACAGTGAGATACCAGCTTGGGCCCGAAAAAATCTGTCACATCATCCGAACGCGTGCCGACTGATCGGGTGAATGTTAGGCAGGCTGTGGGTATTTCGCTCGGATGTCCTTGTGTGCTAACGAGCCCCGTGCTAGCCGCCGATGCGATAGCGCTCTTGCGTTGACCGCAGGGCCTTGGTCGCGACGGCGCCACTGCCCGCCGCGATCAGGATGGCGAGGATGTCGACAGGGATGGAGTCGCTCGCGGTCAGCAACCACGCGAGTAGTGCACCAGCCGTGGCGCCGCCAGCCAGCGGCCAGCGACCGCGGACGTACGTCGCGATGGGGGAGCCGCCAGCACGCTTGGTCGCGGCGCTGTTGAGCATCGCGAGGTAGGCGACATTACCCAGCGCCGCGAGCACCGACACGATCGCGACGATGACCGCGATGAGGTTGACGATCGTTCCCATGGCACCAGTGTGCCCCTTGTGCGTCGGTTATGGCGTCGGGGACAACCCTGAATCTCGACGACTTCTTCGCGCCCGGCCGGATGACTGACAGCCGGCAGCGGATCAGCACCGGCGCCTCAGGTCCGGCCGAGGCGACCCCTGCCGAGGTTCAGCAACGCCATCGCGAGCTGCCGCCCCTCAGGCCCCAGCTCGCGGTAGCGGGCGAGGACGTCCATCTCGCGGTTGTAGACGATCCGTGTGCCGCCGGCGGCCAGTCGCGCCGCGCCGATCATCTTGGAGACGTCGATGCGGCGTTTGACGAGCCGCAGGATCTCGGTGTCGAGTTCATCGATCTCCGCGCGAAGGTCGTCGATCTCGTCGGCGGTCAGGGGAGTGTCCTGCGCGTCGTCACGTGCTTGCGTGTTCATGTGTCCTCCGGTTGAGCCGGAATTCGATGCCGGGCCCCTGAGCCGACGAAAGCCCCGGGGTCCGACGACTCCGGGGCTTGGTGACTGCTTGGCTGTGCACTACGCGATCACGGGAGCCGGAGTCCGGGTCCCGTAGAAAAATCGCGTCGCGTGATGCACGACGTCATTCTGACACAGTGCCAACGGAACCGTCGAGCCAGCGCAAGAGTGTCGCCGCGCACGGGTAGCGTTAATAGTCGATGAGCACCCTGTTTGACCTCACCCCAGAGAACCCGTTCGACGGCCCGACGCAGCCGAAGAACCGCGAGCTGCTCGCCGACCTGAACCAGGCGCAGCGGGACGCGGTGACGCACGTCGGCGGCCAGTTGCTTGTGGTCGCCGGTGCTGGTTCCGGCAAGACGAGGGTGCTCACTCGCCGCATCGCCTACCTGCTCGCCGAGCGCAAGGTCCACCCCGGTCAGGTCATGGCCATCACCTTCACCAACAAGGCCGCCGCCGAGATGCGCGAGCGGGTGGTCGAGCTGGTGGGTCGCAGGGCGAACGCGATGTGGGTGTCGACGTTCCATGCCATGTGCGTGCGCATCCTGCGCCGCGAGGCGAAGGTGCTCGCCGATGTGCTCGCGGGGTCGAGCGGCGTGACGTCGAACTTCTCGATCTACGACGCTGACGACAGCAGGCGGCTCATCAACCTCGTCGCGCGCGACCTCGACATCGACCCGAAGCGGTACCCGCCACGCGGGCTGGCGGCGCAGATCTCCAACTGGAAGAACGAGCTGATGACGCCGCTCGACGCGAAGGCGGCCGCCGCGAGCGACGCCGAGCGCAAGGCCGCCGACGTCTACCCCGAGTACCAGCGGCGGCTGGAGCAGGCCAACGCGTTCGACTTCGATGACCTGATCATGCGCACGGTCGAACTGTTGCGGGCCTCGCCCGACGTCTCGGAGTACTACCGCCGCCGGTTCCGCCACGTGCTTGTCGACGAGTACCAGGACACCAACCACGCGCAGTACGTACTGGTCAGGGAGCTGTCGGGCACCGAGAGAACCGAGTCGGGCACGGAACCGGCTGAGCTGTGCGTCGTTGGTGATGCCGACCAGTCGATCTACGCGTTCCGGGGCGCGACGATCCGCAACATCGAGGAGTTCGAGCGCGACTACCCGCGCGCGCACACGATCCTGCTTGAGCAGAACTACCGGTCGACGCAGACGATCCTGTCCGCCGCGAACGCCGTCATCGCGCGCAACTCCGGCCGCAGGGACAAGCGGCTGTGGACCGACAGCGGTGAGGGCGAAGCGATCGTCGGCTACGTCGCGGACAACGAGCACGACGAGGCCGCGTTCGTGGCAGGGGAGATCGACGCGTTGGTGGACGACGCCGCCGCGGGGTTCAAGTACTCCGACGTCGCGGTGTTCTACCGGACCAACAACCAGTCGCGTGTGTTCGAGGAGATCTTCATCCGGCTCGGTCTGCCGTACCGGGTGGTCGGCGGCGTGCGGTTCTACGAGCGCCGCGAGGTCCGCGACGCGCTCGCCTACCTGCGGGTGCTCGCCAACCCGCAGGACACCGTGAGCTTGCGGCGCATCCTCAACGTGCCCAAGCGCGGCATCGGCGACCGGGCGGAGGCCGCGGTCGCCTCCTACGCCGAGCGGGAGCGGATCTCGTTCTCCGACGCGCTGCGGGTGGCCGCGACGTCGGGGTCCGAAGTCGGTCTCGCCGCGCGGTCGGCCAACGCGATCGCGCGGTTCGTCGAGCTGATGAATGAGCTGGGCAAGCTGGTCGAAGCCGACGAACCACCAGCGGACATCCTGGAGGCGGTGCTGGAGCGCACCGGCTATCGCGCGCAGCTCGACGAGTCGGACGACCCGCAGGACGCGACCCGGTTGGAGAACCTGACCGAGCTGGTGACCGTCGCGCGCGAGTTCGGGGAGATGCCGGAGGCGTTCCAGACCGAAGCCGACGCCGTCGCTGCTGCCGAAGACGCCGAAGCCGCTGGCGTTGACGAGCCGGAGCAGGCGACGTTGGCGGCGTTCCTGGAGCGGGTGGCGCTTGTCGCGGACACCGACTCGATCCCTGACGCCGACGGCGACGCCGAGGACGATGCGGACGACAGCGACGATGACGCTGGCGTCGTCACGCTGATGACGGTGCACACCGCGAAGGGGCTGGAGTACCCGGTGGTGTTCGGTACTGGCTGGGAGGAAGGTGTCTTCCCGCATCAGCGGACCTTCGGCAAGGATGACGAGCTGGCGGAGGAGCGCAGGCTCGCCTACGTCGCGATCACACGGGCGCGGCGGCGGTTCTACGTCTCACGGGCGCTGGTCCGCTCGGCATGGGGCCAGCCGATGTACAACCCGGCGTCGCGGTTCCTGGACGAGATCCCCGCAGAGTTGGTCGAGTGGCGGCGCGAGGAACCGACCAACGGCGCGACGTCCGGTGGGCTGCCGCGCGCGGCGACGACGTGGGGCCGTGGTGGCGGTTTCGGGAACGACTCCGCGCAGGCGCGGCTCGCTGCCGGTGGCATGCGCAGCACGTCGTTCAGCGGCTGGAAGGACGACTGGAAGAAGACCGCCGCGCTTGAGCTGGCCGTCGGCGACCGGGTCAACCACGACAAGTACGGCCTCGGCACCGTCGTCTCCACCGACGGCAGCGGCCCGCGCGCGACCGCGACGATCGACTTCGGGACGTCCGGCACGGTGAAGCTGATGCTCATGGGCAGTGTGCCGATGGTGAAGCTCTGACCGTCAGGGTGCTTCCCTGGACGTGACACGCCACGCCACCTTCCCACACCACCCTCGCTCACCCTGCTACAAAGGACATCGAACACAGGTTCGACTAGGGGGTGACATGGACGAGTGGTTCCGAGTGCTCGCCGCCAACGTCTGGCGGTATCTCGACGCTACGGTCAGCGGCGATCCGAGCAAGGCGCCAACGATCGCGGACGCGCGCACGCTCGGCGCGGCATGGCGTGCGTTGCTACGCCTGCACGACGCGGAAGGCGGCGAGTGCGCGCGGTGCCAACGCGGGCACGCTGGCTCTTGCACGGTGTGGCAGATCGCGATCGGGTACTTCGTGCGCAGGCCACCACACTAAGGCGCGACAGCCCGCTGTGCGTCGACGCTCGGCGCGTGAGGTGCTCGGGGGCTGACTCAGAGGTGGACGCCGCGTTCGGCGAGCCAGGAAAGCGGGTCGATCTTCGTGCCGTCCTCGTGGGTCCACACCTCGAAGTGGAGATGCGGCCCTGTCGACTGGCCACGGTTGCCGACTTCGGCGATCGCCTGTCCAGCCTCAACGCGCTGACCTTCTGCGACGTAGTAGCTGTTGATGTGGCCGTACACGCTGACGCTGCCGTCCTCGTGCTGGACGCGGACCCACAGGCCGAAGCCGCTGGCGGCGCCCGCCTCGATCACGACGCCGTCTTCGACGGCGTGGATCGGGGTGCCGATGGGTGCCGCGACGTCGATGCCGTAGTGGGTGGTGCCCCAGCGGGCGCCGAAGACGGAGGTGAGGACACCCTCGACCGGAGCGACGGTGTCCGGCTTCATGGCCTCGAGTCGGGCCTGCCGTGCCTCGGCTTCGCGCTGTTTGCGTGCCTCGGTCACCTTCTTGCTCTGGGCGACCTTGCGGACCTCGGCGCTCGCGTCCTCAGCGCCGTCCGCGGGCAGCACGGCTGGTGCGGCAACCGGGGTATCGCCGCCAACGCCGGAAGCGCCGTTGAGGTCGGAGGAGTTCGCGAGCGGCGTGACGTCGCTCTCCGATGTCACGCCTTGCAGGGCTTGGCCAGTGGTAGCGGCGGCGAAAGCGCCGGCGGCGACTGCTGCGACGACCATCCTGCCGCGCAGGGCGGAGGACGGCGGGGAAAGTCGATGTGTCCCCCGTACTCGGGTGACGGCGCCCTCAAGCGCCCTCTCCAGCACAGGGGAAGGTTCTTCGCCGCCGGGGGAGCGGTGTCGAGCCAAGTCGGGGCCTTCCGTTACTCGGATGTCGGCCACAGGGCCCGGGCGGGGGATCCCGGTGAGTGGCTCGGGGGCGCCACTCGATGACTCCATGATGGAGCCAACCCTATTCGTGACCGGACTGTAATGGGGACCGGGGAACAGTAACGAACAGGTACCGGCAAAGGCAAGATCTACTCTGCGTGTCGGCCAAACGAGCGTGGAGTGCCAAGCTTCTAACAGGGGTTATAACGCTGCGTAGACGTAAAACTACTCCGTTCGGTGTGGCGTGGGTTACAGTTTGGGGTCCGTTGTGACGGTTACTACCCTCAATTAACCCTCGAGGCGGGCCGTGACGCGGTAACGCGCTTGACAATCCGCGACGCAAGGGGAGCAGCCGAGGAGACGTCGAATCTGCCTTGTGCCCGCGACAGTATGTCCTAGCGCTTGGTACGGAGAGTCCTAACCCCCAGCGCGCCGTGCCAGCCGCGGCGACGTGGCTTGCTAGCGTCGCAGAGATGACTCCGCGCTCGCGACCCGCCGCCCCGGGAGCGTCCGATGCCGCCCGACTCGATCCGTCCGCCGCTGGCGGGCGGATGGGCATTGTCATGGCGGTCGTGCTGGCCGGTGTCGCCGCGCTCGCGCAGTCGGTCGCCGCGCTCGTCGGGGTCGTGACCGGTGCGGAGCCCGCGTTCCTGGCCTGGCCGTTGCTTGTCCTCTTCGCCGCACTGCCCGCGGGCTTCGCGTTCCTGCTCGTGGTACGCGGTATGTCTGGCAACGCCGCGGGCGTGCTCGCGGGCGCCGGGTTGATCGCGGCGTGCGGTGTGGTCGCGGACATGCAGGTCGCGATCGACGCCACCAGGATGGCCCGGCCGGAACTGCTGCTGCCGCAGATCGAGGTATCACCCGCGTGGTGGAGCCTTGGACTGTTGCTCGCGGGCAAGCTACTTGCCGCCGTCGCCGGAGTCGCCGCGCTGCGCTCCGCACGCCTCCTGCCGGATGACACCTCCGACCGCGAACGGGTCAGGCAACCACTCGCGCTGCTCGCGGCGGCATTCGGGCTGCTCGTCGGTCTCGGCGCGCTCCTCTCGCCCTACACCTCCACGGATCCGCTGTTGCTGGACTCCGCCGCGCTGGACGGCCCGCCGTTCGTGCTCGCCGGTGCCGTACTGCTCGCTATCGCGGTACCGGTCGTCGCGGCGCTCGGCGTCGCGAACCGTGCTGGCGGTGTCGTGACCGGCATCCTCGGTGGGCTCGCCCTCGGTGGCCTGCCGCTCGCGGTTTTGCCGCTCGTGGCGGCATGGCGGCTGGCGTTCGTGCACCCCACCGTGGGCCCTGTCCTTGTTCTGGTCGGCGTTGGGGGGCTCGCGTCGCTCGCGACGATGCCGAACCGATGGCTGGTCGGGCTGCTGGCGCGACGCGCCGATGGCGTGGGCGGTGACGGTGATGCCCATGTGCCGCCGCCGCGAGTGCTATACGCCATCGCGGGTGGGCTGGCGATCGTCGCGAGCGCGAGCGCCATCGCCGGTGCGATGACGTCGTTGGTGATTGGGCCGGACGGGCGCGAGGTCGGCAGCCCTGCGCAGTTCTTGCTCTACCCCGTCGGGCTCGGGCTCGGACTGCTTGGCGTCGCGGCGTTCCTGCCAGCCGTCACGGCGTGGGTGCGTCCGATCTTCTCCGTCGCGTGGACGGGAGCGTTGCTTGTCGGCACGCAGGTGCTCTCGGTGCCGATCGCGGCGGACGAGTTGCCGATAGAGACCACGCCTGGTGCCGCGGGCTGGTGGACGTTCGGCACGGTCGTCATGACGGTGTTGCTCGCGGTGTGTTCGCTAGTGGCGGGTGTCGTCGAACGGGAGGAGACCGGCAGGTCGCCTGCCGTCGCCGACGCCGAGGTGTCCGGCGGGATCGGCGGGATGCTGATCGGCGGCGGATCGGTGCTCGCGGGAGCGCTCGTGTTCGGCGCGTTCTTGTTGCCGGTCGTGCGTTCGCCGGACTACGTCCCCTCGGCGCTCACGGGGGAGATCGACGTCGCGTTCTGGGGCGTGCTGTTGGTCACCCTCGCCGTGCTCGGCGCGCTGGGGCTCGTTCCGCGCAGTGGCCAGGCGTCCGCCGTCGGCTTGCTTACCGCCGTCACCGGAGTGGTCGGTCTCCGCTTGCTGGAGTCCTACGCCGTCGGCAGGCGTTACGATGTGACGATCGGATTGGGCGCATGGTTCGCGATCGGCGCCATCGTCGTGCTCGTGGCTCTGGCCATCACGGTAGCCATTCGAGGTAGCTCGACCGAGCGGTGACCGACTTCACCACCTCCGGGCTGCGCATTCGCTGTGCCGGTCGCTAGGGTCTATGCGTCGGAAGACAGCGAAAACACAGCGGCGTGTCGTCAGGAGATGCGGAGAGTGGACCTCTACGAGTACCAGGCGAAGGACCTCTTCGCCGAGCACGGCGTCCCGGTGTTGCCGGGCTCCGTGGCAGCAACCCCAGAAGAAGCTCGGGCCGAAGCCGAGAAGATCGGCGGACCAGTCGTCATCAAGGCTCAGGTCAAGACCGGAGGCCGGGGCAAGGCGGGCGGTGTCAAGCTCGCGGACAACGCGGACGACGCAGAGGCGAAGGCGGACGCGATCCTTGGCCTCGACATCAAGGGACACATCACCCGTCGTGTCCTCGTCGCGCAGGCGTCCGACATCTCCGAGGAGTACTACTTCTCGTTCCTGCTTGACCGGGCCAACCGGACCTTCTTGTGCATCGCGTCCGCGGAGGGCGGTGTCGAGATCGAGGAGGTCGCCAGGACCAACCCCGACGCCGTCGCGCAGATACCGATCGACCCGCTGACCGGCGTCGACCGCGCCAAGGCGTTCGAAATCGTGTCGCGGGCGAACTACCCGGAGGCCATCCGCGACCAGGCGGCGGACGTCGTCGTGAAGCTGTGGGAGACCTTCGTCGCGGAGGACGCGACGCTGGTCGAGGTCAACCCGATGGTGCGGGACCCGCAGGACAACATCATCGCGCTGGACGGCAAGGTCAGCCTCGACGAGAACGCGTCCTTCCGGCAGCCCAAGCATGCGGACCTGGTCGACATCGACGCCGAGGACCCGCTCGAGGCGATGGCCAAGGCCAAGGACCTCAACTACGTCAAGCTCGACGGTCAGGTCGGCATCATCGGTAACGGCGCTGGCCTCGTGATGTCCACTCTGGACGTCGTCGCTTACGCGGGTGAGAAGCACGGCAACGTCAAGCCCGCCAACTTCCTCGACATCGGCGGCGGTGCCTCGGCCGACGTGATGGCCGCCGGTCTCGAAGTGATCATGTCCGACTCCGACGTCAAGAGCGTCTTCGTCAACGTCTTCGGTGGCATCACCGCGTGCGACGCGGTCGCGAACGGCATCGTGCAGGCGTTCAAGCTGCTCGAGGAGCGCGGCGAGTCGATCAGCGTGCCGCTGGTCGTCAGGCTCGACGGAAACAACGCCGACGAGGGCCGCCGCATCCTCGACGAGGCCAACCTGCCCGGCCTTGAGCGGGTGGACACGATGGACGGCGCGGCTGACAAGGCCGCCGAACTCGCGAACGCGGGGGTGTGAGTCATGGCAATCTTCCTCGACGAGAACTCGAAGATCATCGTCCAGGGCATGACCGGGTCGGAAGGCACCAAGCACACCGCCCGCATGCTGCGCTCCGGCGCGAACATCGTTGGCGGCGTCAACGCCCGCAAGGCGGGCACGGCGGTCGAGATCGAGGGCACGGAGCTCCCGGTGTTCGGCACCGTGAAGGACGCTATGGCCGAGACCGGCGCGAACGTGTCGGTGCTGTTCGTGCCTCCGAAGTTCGCCAAGGACGCCGTGATCGAGGCCGTTGACGCCGAGATCGGCCTCGCCGTCGTCATCACCGAGGGCATCCCGGTGCACGACTCGGCGTACTTCTGGGCGCACGCGAGTGCCAAAGGCAACAAGACACGCATCGTCGGCCCGAACTGCCCCGGCGTGATCAGCCCGGGCAAGTCCAACGCGGGCATCATCCCGGCCGACATCACCGGACCCGGCAAGATCGGCCTCGTGTCGAAGTCCGGCACGCTGACCTACCAGCTCATGTACGAGCTGCGCGACATCGGCTTCTCGTCGGCGGTCGGCATCGGTGGGGACCCGGTCATCGGCACGACCCACATCGACGCGCTCGAGGCGTTCGAGAACGATCCGGAGACCGAGGTCATCGTGATGATCGGTGAGATCGGTGGGGACGCGGAGGAGCGCGCCGCCGACTACATCAAGGCCAACGTGACGAAGCCCGTCGTCGGCTACGTCGCCGGGTTCACCGCCCCTGAGGGCAAGACCATGGGTCACGCGGGCGCGATCGTGTCCGGCTCGTCCGGCACAGCCGCCGCCAAGAAGGAAGCCCTTGAGGCGGCTGGTGTGAAGGTCGGCAAGACCCCGAGTGAGACCGCGGAACACGCGCGCGAGCTGTACAAGGCGCAGTGACGCGGTAGTCGATTCGCGTAGGCCGCCAGGCGGTGGCCAGCGTGCGTCGGCGCGCTAGACATCACAGCGAGGCCGGGCACCCGACGCGGGTGTCCGGCCTTGTTTTTCGGTAAGTTCGGCGCTGGACCGGGATCGTGTGAAACCATCCTGGCCTCGTGGCCGTCAGAGCGGTCGAACTTCCGATTACACAGGAGAGCACGGATGACGTACCCGAGCGGCGGGTTTCCAGGCCAGGGACCGCAGCACCAGCCGCCGCCACAGCAGCAAGGCGGACAGTTCTATCAGCAGCAGCCGCAGCAGAACGCGGGTCGAACGCTCGACATTGGTCTGATCGCGTATCTCGCGGTCGCGGGGCTCGGCGTGCTGAACCTGTTCTTCGGTTTCGCCACGCTCGGCAGCATCGGGCCGGGCACCAGCGTGAACTTCTTCGAAGCGTTCACCGGCTGGGTGCCAGGACTGCTGTTCATCGCCGCACTCACCGCCGCGTTCGGGGTTCTGCCTGGTGACCACAAGCCCGGCGCGTGGCCAGCCGTGTTCTCGCTCGGTGCCATCGTGCCGTTTCTGTTCATGGTGTTCTCGACCGATGGTGAACTTGAAACCGGTGGCGTGCTGATGCTGATCTTCGGCATAGTGCAGGCGCTGGTCGCCGTCGGGGCGTACCTGATCGACGTCGGACTCATCAAGCTGCCGCGGCCGGGCCAGCAGCAGCCCGCCTACGGCCAGCAGCCCGGTTACGGCCAGCAAGGGCAGTTCGGGCAGTATGGCCAGCCGCAGCAGGGCGCCTACCCGCAGCAGCATGGCCAACCGCAGCCGGGCCATCCGCAGACGCCAGCGCCTGGACAGCAGCTACAAGGACACGCTGGCGCGTCTGGCGGCCAGCCGGGGCAGGGGCAGCCCGGGCAGCCCGGCGCGGCTGGTGGCCAGCCACAGTCCGGTCAGGCTCCGACTCTCTACGCAAGCCCGCAGGGGCAGTTCACCCAGCAGCCGCCGCAGCAGGGTTGAGGTGTCGCGAAGGGCTCTTTCGTGACACCAGACGTCCCATAGGAGCCCTTCGCGACAGCCACTACTCCCAGCGACTGACCACCAGATCCGCGCGCGACGCGGTAGCCAGCACCACTTCGGCGTTGGCTTGATCGGAGCCGTGTGCGCGCGCCAGCGCGGCGTCGGCTGAGCGCCCGTACGCGCGGTGCCGCTCGACGAGACGCCGCATGCGATCGGACTCGTCTGGCGCGATGAACCACACCTCGTCGAACAACGCGCGAAGCTCACCCCATGGCGGCTCATCAAGCAGCAGGTAGTTGCCCTCGGTGATGACCAGCGGCGTCTCGGGCGGCACCGCGACGGCGTTGGCGATCGGCTCCTCGATATCCCTGCGGAACAGTGGCGCGTAGACGGTGCCCGCGTTCGCGCGTAATCGCCGGATCAGATGAACGTAACCATCCGCGTCGAATGTGTCCGGTGCGCCTTTTCGTTCCGCGCGTCCTAGCCTTTCCAATTCGGCCTGCGCAAGGTGGAAGCCGTCCATCCCAACCACGATCGCTCGCTTGCCCAGCACGTCGCTAACGGCGTTGGCCAGCGTCGACTTACCCGCGCCTGGCGCGCCGCAGATGCCGATGATGGCGCGATGCCCATCGCGCGCGAGGCGCGCGGCGCGGTCCACAAGCGTGTCGAACATGTCCACCCTTCGTGCGAATGAGGCGAAGAGCATAACCAACCGTGGCGGCGTGGCTCAGCGTGACGGCTAGGTATCAATGCGAAGCTGCCGATCACGATGTTGCGACAGGATGAACAGGCGCGGGTAGACGGCGTGAGGCGGTTCAAGGAGCTGCTCGCCGTGGCGGCGCTGCCCGTGCTGACGGGATACGCCGCGATCGCGACGATACTCGCGACCGTGGCCGCGCTGGCCGCCGAACCGACCTTCTCGGTGTTAGGTGTGCTGCTCGCGGCCGGCCCCGGCTGGCTCGCCGCATACCAGGTACCGGTCGTCATCGGAGACAACGAGCTCGGTCTGTTGCCGCTCGCACTCACCATCGGGGTGTGCGCGCTGGTCGCACGCTCGGCATCCGGCGCGGTCGCTCGCCTCGGATATCGGACGCCCCGGCAAGCTGGCGTTGTCATCGGAACCGTCGCGGGCACTCACGCCTGCGTGGGAATGGTGATCGCGGTGCTTGCCAATGGCGCCATCGTCACGGCCGACCCGCTGGTCGCGTTTGGTTCACCTGGCTTTGTGTCGGGAGCCGCGGCGACCGTCGGTGTCGCACGTCGGTGCGGACTGCTCGATTTCCCGCGTCACTACGTTGATGCCGCCGCGCTCGCCGGGTTGCGCGCCGCCGCGTTGGGGATGGCGGGCTTGTTCGCGGCATCCGCGCTGGTGCTGACCGTGACGACCGCGTTGGCCGTGCCGACCATGCAGACGTTGTTCGTCGCGCACGCGCCCGGATTCGGCAGCGGTTTCGGCATGCTGCTGCTCTGCCTGGGCTACCTGCCGAACGCGGTGCTTGCCGCGTTGGCGTTCCTTCTCGGCCCGGGATTCACCCTTGGGCCAACGTCAATCGGTCCGACGCATTTCGAGGGCGGTTCGGTGCCTGGCGTGCCGCTGCTGGCCGGGCTGCCGGAGTCCTACGCGGCTTGGTGGCCGGCCTTGTTTCTGCTGCCCGCGCTCATCGGTGTCGGGGTGGGATGGACATTGCGCGAGTCGTCGCCATCCCCGATGGAGCGGCTCCGCAGCGTCGCGGTGGCGGGCGCGGTGATCGGGTTTGGCACGGTCGTACTGACGACGTTGGCGGGCGGCAGCCTTGGCGGTAGCGCGGGCGGTGTCCCGTTTCCCGGCCTTTTGCTACCTGCCGGGCTGTTGTCCGCTGCCGCTTTCGCCTGGATCTTTCTCCCTGGGGCCTTCGTCGCCTGGCTGACCGGCCCCCGCGCCGTATCTGACGTTCAGGACGGTGAGTCCGACGGCGCGAACGTCGCTGACGACGAATGCGACGCTGGCGCCGATGCGGCGGATGCCAGTGACACCGACGTCACAGCTGCAGACGATGAGCCAGCGGGCGCGGATGGCACCGACTCCGAGGATGAGAACGGTGCGGCGGCTGAGGTCGGGCAAGGCGCAGCGACTGACATGGAAGACACCGAGGACGACGACGAAGTCGCGGCTGACTCGGACGCCGGTTCGGATAACGACGAGGCGATACCCGAGTCAGATTTGGATACGGCGGACACCCAGGACGGCGAACCCGACGGAAAGGCTGACGCGACAGCCGAATCCGCCCCTGTAGACATCGCCGCGGAGTCCGACGCCACCCGTCCTGACGAGCGCTGAGTCACTCTCGCCCGACCGCCTCCGTCGCTGGTAGGCGACAGTGTCTAGGGTGAAGGTGCCCGTCGGGAATCGAGAAGGAGAGGCGTTGGAGCGCTCGTCTCAGGTATCGGCCACAAGGCTTGACTTCGCCACTCCGGTGACGATCGTCGTGCTCGCGTCAGGGTCGGGGACCCTGCTTCAGGCGTTGCTCGATGCGACCCAACAGGGCGACTTCCCAGCCACGATCGTGGCTGTCGGTACCGACAGGGATGACGTCCTCGCGCTGGACCGGGCCGATCAAGCTGGCATTCCCCGGTTCGTCGTCTCGCTCGCGGATTATCCCGATCGGGCAAGCTGGGACGCGGCGTTGACCAAGGCAGTGGCCTCCTACCAACCCGATCTTGTCGTATCCGCCGGCTTCATGAAGATCCTCGGCCCCGAGTTCCTGCAGCACTTCGGCTTCCGGGTCATCAACACCCACCCCGCGCTGTTGCCCGCGTTCCCCGGCATGCGCGCCGTGGCCGACGCGCTGTCCGCTGGTGTGAAAGTGACCGGATCCACGGTGCACTTCGTCGATTCTGGGGTGGACACCGGGCCGATCATCGCGCAGGAAGCCGTCGCCATAGAGCCGAATGACGACGACACGAGTTTGCACGAGCGCATCAAGGCCGTTGAGCGTCGCCTGCTCGTTGATGTCGTGGCCGCGCTCGCCCGCCACGGCTGCACCATTACTGGAAGAAAGGTGAGTATCTCGTGACTGAGCAGGGCACACGCCCCATCAGGCGCGCACTGATCGGCGTTTCGGACAAGTCGGGTTTGCTTGAGCTCGCCACCGGTCTCCACGCGGCGGGCGTCGAGATCATCTCCACTGGCGGCACGGCACGGGTGATCGCGGAAGCGGGCGTGCCGGTCACGCCGGTCGAGGAGGTCACTGGCTTCCCGGAGTCCTTCGACGGCAGGGTCAAGACACTGCACCCGAGGGTGCACGCCGCGTTGCTCGCCGACACCCGCAAACAGGAACATCTCGATCAGCTGCGGGAACTGGAGATCACGCCGTTCGACCTGCTCGTCGTGAATCTGTACCCGTTCGAGCAGACCGTTGCTTCCGATGGCGCTCCGGAGGAGTGCGTTGAGCAGATCGACATCGGCGGGCCAGCGATGGTGCGCGCCGCGGCGAAAAACCACGCCAGCGTCGCCGTCGTCGTCGACCCGAACCGCTATGACTGGGTGCTCGAACAGGTCCGTGGCGGCGGGTTCACACATGCCGATCGTGCCCGGCTCGCCGCGGACGCGTATCGGCACACGGCGTCCTATGACGTCGCGGTCGCGTCCTGGATGGGCAATGTTCTCGCACCCGAGCCAGGCACGAACTTCCCCGAATGGATTGGTGCCACGTACCGGCGTTCGCATGAGCTGCGCTACGGCGAGAACCCACATCAGCAGGCCGCGCTCTACATGTCGGGCACGCCAGGGCTGGCCACGGCGGAGCAGTTGCACGGCAAGGAGATGTCGTACAACAACTACGTCGATGCCGATGCCGCGATTCGTGCGGCCTACGACCACGAGCTGCCCGCCGTCGCGATTATCAAGCACGCCAACCCGTGCGGTATCGCGGTCTCGGAGATCGGCATCGCTGACGCGCACCGCAAGGCGCACGCTTGCGATCCAGTCTCCGCGTTCGGTGGGGTCATCGCCACCAACCGTGAGGTGTCTGTCGACATGGCCGAGCAGGTCGCCGACGTGTTCACCGAGGTCATCGTCGCACCTTCGTACGAGGAGGGCGCCGTGGACATCCTCCGGCGTAAGAAGAACTTCCGGATCCTGCGCGGTGCGGCGCCACAGCGAGGCGGAGTCGAGTCGCGTGCGGTGACCGGTGGACTGTTGGTGCAGTCCTCGGACGCGATCGACGCGGTGGGTGACGATCCGGCGAACTGGACGCTGGCGGCGGGCGAGGCCGCTGACGACGCTGTGCTCGCTGACCTGGCATTCGCATGGCGTGCGGTCCGTGCGGTGAAGTCCAACGCGATCTTGCTCGCCGCCGATGGTGCCTCGGTCGGTGTCGGCATGGGCCAGGTCAACAGGGTGGACTCCTGCCGGCTTGCCGTGGAGCGCGCGGGCGACCGCGCGAAGGGTTCCGTCGCGGCATCAGATGCGTTCTTCCCCTTCCCAGACGGTTTGCAAGTGCTGATTGACGGTGGAGTGCGCGCGGTGGTGCAGCCGGGTGGTTCGGTGCGTGATCCCGAGGTCGTCGCGGCGGCGGACGCCGCGGGATTGACGGTGTACCTGACCGGGACACGGCACTTCGCACACTGACGTCCTGTCTAGCATCCGGGGCGGCCAATCCTGGCTCACCCGTTCGTGTAAGCCTGTGCTGAACTGGGCTTTTAAGTGAGATCTGCCCGCGAGTGGTACCGCTCGCGGGCTTTTCTTATGTGCTGGCTTGACATCGAGCTCTGGGTAGCGTTGACTGGAGGCATCGAACATAAGTTCGATAAATGGTTAGGCGGCGCCGTCTTCCCCACGGCGGCCGATGGTCACGACGGTGGCGTGACCGAGGTGCGCGAGAGGGTGATGTGCGGTGATGAGCGCTCGTTCGCTCATGGTGCCTGACGACACCGACAGTTTTGGCGACGCTGACAACACGGTGGCTCGGTTGGCGTCGCTGCCAGGGTTGAACACGGCGAGCGGAATGGCGGTCGACGCTGCGGGAGCGGCGGCCGTGGGGAAGCTGCTCCCCGTGGTGCCCGAACTGGCGGACGTGTTGCCCCACCGGGGACTACGCAGGGGCAGCACGGTGTCAGTGATCGGGTCACGGCTACTGGTGCTGTCGTTGCTGGTCGAGGCCACGGCGCGGGGGTCGTGGGCAGCGGTCGTCGGGATGCCTGACCTTGGGGTGGTAGCGGCGGCCGAGCTCGGCGTCGAGGAGAGCAGGTTAGCTCTTGTGCCTGCGCCTGGCGCCGAGCTCGTGCCAGCCGTCGCCGCGCTGCTGGACGGGTTGGACCTCGTCGTCGTTGGTCGTGGGGTGAATGGCCGCACCGCACGGCAACTGTCGGCACGAGCACGGCATCGGGGCGCTGTGCTCATCTCGGCGGGGGCCTGGCCGGGAGTCGATGTCGAGCTGCGGTGCGAAGAAGGTCGATGGTCCGGACTGGGGACATCCGGACACGGGTACCTCAGCGAACGAGAGGTCACCGTTCATGGCAGCGGTAGGGGAGCAGCGGTGCGCCCTGCGGCGGTGCGGCTCTTGCTGCCGGGGGCGGCGGGGCGGATCGCTCGCTCCGGCGCGACGGATGCGGAACCAATGCTGGAAGCGGGGTGAGCGCGCTGTCCGGGGGTGAAGCGACCCGGTTGTTGGTGGTGTGGTGCCCGGATTGGCCGGTCACGGCGGCGAGTGTGGCCGCGGGGATTCCACTGCACCACCCCGCTGCGGTGTTCTCGGCGAACCGGGTCGTCGCGTGCTCGGCGACGGCACGAAGTAACGGGGTGCGCCGAGGGATGCGGCGCAGGGAAGCGCAGTCTTGCTGTCCTGGCCTGGCGGTGCTCGGGATGGACTCGTCGCGGGATGCGCGGCTGTTTGAGCCGGTCGCCGCGGCGGTCGAGGAACTGGTCGTCGGAGTCGAGGTGGTGCGCTCCGGTGTCGTCGCGGTGCCCGCGATGGGGGCCGTCAGCTACTTCGGTGGTGAACACGAGCTCATCGAGCGGGTGGTCGATCATGTGTCCGGCAGCACGGGGCTGGAATGCCAGGTCGGCATCGCTGATGGGTTGTTCACCGCGGTTCTCACCGCCCGCAGGGGCGTGGTGGTCGAGCCGGGTGCGGCAGCGCGTTTCCTTGAGCCGCTGCCGATTACCGAGTTGGTCAGCGCCTTGCCCACGGAGGACAACGGTGAGCTGGTGGATCTGCTGCGTCGGTTGGGGTTGCGAACGCTCGGGCAGTTCGCCGAGCTGTCGGAGCGGACGGTGTCCTCGCGGTTCGGTCGCGTCGGCATGATCGCGCACCGACTCGCACGCGGATTGTCCGAGCGACCGATCGACAGAAGACGGCCGCCGGAGGAGCTGGCGGTCGTCGAGACGTTCGATCCACCGCTCGACAGGGTCGACGCCGCGGCGTTCGTGGCGAAAACGCTGGCGAAGACGCTGCACACCGAACTCGGCACTCGCGATCTTGCCTGCACGCGCCTCAGCATCTACGCGGTGACCGCTACCGGGGAGGAGCTAGCGCGTACGTGGCGGTGCGCGGAACCGGTCAGTGAGGGTGGCATCGCTGACCGGGTGCGCTGGCAGTTCGATAGCTGGCTGCGGGTGGCACCGGCCGACGGGCCAGAGAGCCGACCGAACAGCGGGGTGGTGAAGCTGCGGCTGCAGCCGGAGGAGTTGGTCGACGCGAGCATGCTGCAGCTCGGCTTATGGCGTTCCGTTGGTGGCGACGACGACACCGATGAGCGCGCCGGTCGTGCGCTGGTTCGAGTGCAAGGATTGCTCGGCCAGACTGCGGTGTGTACCCCGGTGCTCACGGGAGGACGCGGGCCAGGGGAGCGGGTGCGGTTGGTGCCGTGGGGCGACCCACGCGACGACGCCGATGAACGTCCGTGGCCAGGGAGGTTGCCAGCGCCATCTCCCGCCACGGTGTTCACCGAACGGATCGAGGTCACCGTGACCGACGACCGTGGTCGCTCCGTCGCGGTGACCGAGCGCGGCCAATTGACCAGCCCACCGCGCCAGATCGAGGTAGCGGGCCATCCCGCGCGGCACGTACTCGGCTGGGCAGGGCCGTGGCCAGTGGACGAACGCTGGTGGGACCCGCATGACGACGGCATGCGGGCACGGGTGCAGATCGTCGTCGACAAGGGGGACGCCTTGTTGTTGCGGTTCCGAGCGCATGCGCGGCCGCGTTGGATCGTTGAAGGGGAGTACTCCTGATGGGGTGGAGCAATCCGCCGATACGGTGGTCCGAACTGGAACGGACCTTGTCCGGGCGGTCCGAGCCCGACGTCATCGGGGATGGGTCGGACAGCCCTGCGTGGACTCGTCGCCGGGAGGGTTATTTCCGGCCGGACGACCTCACTGACCTGCGGGCGGAAGGTCAGGCTGGCAGCGACTGCCGGGTGCCCTATGCCGAGCTGCATTGTCATTCCAACTTCAGTTTCCTCGACGGCGCGAGCCATCCAGAGGAGCTGGTCGAAGAGGCGTCCCGGCTCGGGCTCGACGCGATAGCGCTCACCGATCACGACGGCATGTACGGGGTGGTCAGATTCGCACAAGCCGCGAAAGAGTTGGGCGTGCGCACCGTCTACGGCGCTGAGCTGAGTCTGGGATTGTCCGCACCGCAGAACGGTGTCGCCGACCCCGAGGGCGAGCATCTGCTGCTGCTCGCCCGCAATGAACGCGGTTACGCCAGTCTATGCCGAGCCATCACGGCTGGTCAGCTCGCTGGACACGATGGCGGCACCCGTGCCGAGAAGGGGAGACCGATCTACCGCATCGACGAGGTCGCCGAGCAGGTGGCTGGCGACTGTGTCGTGTTGACCGGGTGCCGTAAGGGGCCGGTTCGCTCGGTGCTTTCGGACACCGACCCGACGTCCGGCTATCGCGCGGCGGCGGGCAAGTTACGGCAGCTCACCGACCTGTTCGGGAAGGACAACGTCTTCGTCGAGTTGTTCGATCACGGCCTGCCTACCGACGGTAAACGCAACGACGACATGGCCACCCTGGCCGCCGAGTTCGGCCTGCCGACCGTGGCCACCACCGTCGCGCACTACGCGGCACCACACCGGGGCCGTCTCGCGGCGGCGCTCGCCGCGATCAGAGCGCGTCGCAGCCTCGATGAGATGGACGGCTGGCTACCTCCCGCCGCGGGCGCGCACCTGCGGTCAGGAGCCGAGATGCGACGTCGATTCGACCGTTATCCCGGTGCGGTGCAGCGTGCCGCGTTGCTCGGCGTCGAGTTGTCGTTCGACCTGACGCTCGTCGCGCCAGAACTGCCGCCATTCGGCGTCCCCGATGGTCACACCGAAGCCAGTTACCTGCGCTGGCTGACCTACGAGGGCGCGTATCGGCATTACGGTTACCGCTACGCTAACCCGGAGGCCTATCAGCAGCTCGAACGCGAGCTGAAGATCATCACCGACCTGGACTTTCCCGGGTACTTCCTGATCGTCGCCGATATCGTCCGCTTCTGCCGGGAGAACGGCATCCTTTGCCAAGGCAGAGGGTCTGCCGCGAATTCGGCGGTCTGCTTCGCGCTCGGCGTCACCAAGGTCGACCCGGTCCGGTGGGGGCTGCTGTTTGAGCGGTTCCTCGCTCCAGAGCGGGACGGGCCGCCCGATATTGACATCGACATCGAGTCGGACCGTCGTGAGGAAGTCATCCAGTACGTCTACGCCAAGCACGGCAGGCTACGAGCCGCGCAGGTCGCCAACGTCATCACCTACCGGGCGCGCTCAGCGGTGCGCGACATCGCCGGCGCGTTCGGGTACTCGCCAGGTCAGCAGGATGCTTGGAGCAAACAGATTGACCGCTGGTCCTCGACACGGGCCCATGCCGACGACGACATCCCTGAGCCGGTCGTCGCGCTGGCCAACGAGCTAGGCGACTTCCCACGACATCTCGGCATCCACTCCGGTGGCATGGTGCTCGCCGACCGCCCGGTGAGCGAGGTGTGTCCGGTGGAGTGGGCACGCATGGCGGATCGCAGCGTGCTGCAGTGGGACAAGGACGACTGTGCCGCCGCGGGGCTGGTCAAGTTCGACCTGCTCGGGCTCGGCATGCTCTCCGCCGTCCGGTACGCCGTCGAGATGGTGCGCGAGCACGAAGGCATCGAGATCGACCTCGCGCACCTCGACCTGGAGGATCCCAATGTCTACGACATGCTCTGCCGCGCCGACGCCATCGGCGTGTTTCAGGTGGAAAGCCGCGCGCAGCTGGCGACGTTGCCCCGGCTCAGACCGCGCACGCTCTATGACCTCGCCGTCGAGGTCGCGCTGATCCGGCCCGGCCCGATCCAGGGTGGCTCGGTGCACCCGTATATCCGCAGGCAGAACGGCGAGGAGCCCATCACCTTCGACCATCCGTTGACCAAGAACGCGCTAGAGAAGACCCACGGTGTGCCGCTGTTTCAGGAACAGCTGATGCAGCTCGCTGTCGATGTGGCCGACTTCAGCCCTGGTGAGGCCGACGAGCTGCGCCGGGCCATGGGCGCTAAACGATCGGCGCGCAAGATGGAAAGGCTACGGCGGCGTTTCCGCGACGGGGCCGCGCGTAATGGTGTCCCGCACGACGTCGCCGAGCGGATCTACGACAAGCTGCTTGCCTTCGCGAACTTCGGCTTTCCGGAAAGCCATGCGCTCAGCTTCGCCTACTTGGTCTTCGCCAGCGCGTACCTCAAGTACTACCACCCGGCCGCGTTCTGCGCGGCGTTGTTGCGAGCGCAGCCGATGGGGTTCTACTCGCCGCAGTCGCTGGTCGCCGACGCGCGCAGACACGGTGTGACCGTGCGCGGCGCCTGCGTTAACGCCAGTTTGGCTGACGCCACGCTGGAGCCGGTCTCGACGGACGACGCCACGCCCGCGGTGCGGATCGGACTGGCCGCCGTACGCACCATTGGGCAGCGGGTGGCGGAACAGATCGTCGAGGAACGCCAGCGCGGTGGGGTGTTCACCAGCATGGCCGATCTGGCGCGGCGGGTGCGGCTGCGCACGCCGCAGGTCGAGGCGCTGGCGACGGCGGGCGCCTTTGGGTGCTTCGAGCAGGACCGTAGGCAGGCGCTGTGGTCGGCGGGCGCTGTCGCGACAGAGCGGCCGGAGAAGCTGCCGGGGAGCGGTGTCGGTGTTGACGCGCCGCCGCTGCCTGGAATGCGTGATTGGGAGCGTGCCCAATCCGACGTCTGGGCGATGGGAGTGTCCCCCGACAGCTTCCCCACGCAGTTCCTGCGAGACCGGCTGGACCGGCTCGGCGTCGTTCCCGCCGCGAAGCTCGCTGAGGTGCCGCACGGCACTCGGGTACTCATCGGCGGGGCGGTGACCCACCGCCAGCGGCCCGCGACCGCCAGCGGCGTCACGTTTCTCAACATCGAGGACGAGACCGGGATGGTCAACGTGGTCTGCTCGCCGGGGCTCTGGTCCCGTTACCGGAAGGTCGCGCGGTCAAGCCCAGCGCTGTTGATCCGGGGCGTTGTTGAGCACGCCGACCATGGTGAGGGCGTCATCAGCGTCCTTGCCGACCGGCTCCAGCACCTCGATGTTCGCATCCCGATGAAATCCCGCGACTTCCGCTGACGGCGATGGGACACGGTGTCAGTCGACGGGTGGCTCGCCAGGATCGAGCTCGATGAGGACGCCGTCCGCGACGAGATCCTCGATGGCGGCGGGCAGAACGTAAGCCGTGCCGCCACCAGGCTGGCTGAACCATGGGATCGCGACCCCGGACAGTGCCTCGATCGGGCGTTGTACGCGGTAGACGTGGTACGGGCGGTTCACCCACTCCGGCACCAGCGATCGTTCCTCGAACGGCGTGCCAGCCACGTAGGTCAGATTGCCGTCCGGATTGCCGAATCGGTCGATCTCACTACCAATGGGCAGGTCTTCCATCTGTTTGCCCCGGAACAGCGTGAGCGGCGGCTCGCCGGGCAACGGCTGGATTGGCCAGTTCCCCGGTTGCGACGGCGCGCCACCCGACGCGGGCGTCGCGGACGACGGCGTGGCAGGAGATGGCGCACCGGCGGCGGCTGGCGTGCCCTGTGGCGGTGTCGCCGGTCGAGATGCCGGAGGCTGGAACGTCGTCGGTGCTGCCTCGGCGCCTGCTCCTGATGTCGCGGGTGGCGTCCCCGTGGTCGGCTGCGGCGCACCGGGCGCCGCGCCGACAGGGGGCGTGACGGTCGTCGGTTGCGGCTGGGGAGGGCGGGCCATACCGCTCGGTGGTGCCGACAGTGCGTCGGCGACGTCACGGTGGGTCCCGTTCACCTCGTGGTGTGTGTCCGTCTCGTCGAGCGCGGGGTCGCCCGCTCCGCGCACGTCGACGTCCTCCGACGCTTCCCCGGGTTCAAGCAGCAGTTTGCCCAGCATGAACGCCGCGGCATCCGAGGCATCGCCGAACATGGACGGGTTGGTGAGGGTGTCGTCGTACCAGCCGACCCGCCAGCCGTGCTCGACCCGCTCGATGCTCCACCCATGCGCCGCGGGCTCGCCAATGCGGTAGGCGCTGGTCGGCACATCGAGGTCGTGCAGCATCGTGCGCAGCCGGGTGATGGCAGGTTCGTCCGGGTAGGCGTGATCTTCGACGTCGTCCTCGACGTCGAAATCCTCGAAGCCGTCGTCGGCCGCGTCGCGCGGGTCGAAGTACTGCGTGCTGATCGATGCCTGGGCCGCCCGGTCAGGCCGCGGTTGCTCGTGCGCTGGTTCCGCTGGTTGAGCATCCTCGTAGTGAGCGTCATCGAACGGGGGCTCGTCGAACCGGGAGTGGTCGGATACGGGCTCGTGGTCCCCTTGCTCCGCCGACCCCTCATCGAGGTCCCCGTTAGGGGCCGCCGGTTTCCCGGTGAGGTCGGCCGGTGGATGCCACACCTCAGTCTGCTCGGTGGCGTCCGGTGGGGGTGCCCCGAGGCCCGCGGGTGGGTGCCAGACCTGTGTCGCTTCCGTGGCGTCAGGCGGCGGCCCCGCGCCATTCTCCGGCGTGCGACGCCACGGCGGGTCCACCATGGTCGTCGCGGCCGACGTGGGCGCTGGTGTCGAGGGTGTCGTAGTCGCCCCTGGGGGAGCGCCCGCGGCGGGCCCAGCAGCGCCTCGGGGGTCCGGCTGCTGCGCCCCGCCGTCACCCTTGGTCAGGTAGTCATGCGCGGCGGCGCGCTGCTCGTCGGTGACGCGCGGTACCTGGAATCGGTTTTTCCTGATGTGCTCGACCAGTTCGGCTTCCGGCGCGATGCCATATTCCTGCAGGTAGTAGTTGACGGCGGCCGGCCAGATCCAGGTTCCGTCGCTGTGGAAGGCCACGGGCACGCGGGCCTCGGGGGCGGGCGCCAGCCGGTCTATGTCGTAACCGCGGCCAGGCAGCACGACCGGCGCCGCGCCGAGGTAGGAGAGCACGTGGTCCTGTTCGGCGATGCTGAGTTCCTGCCGTTCGATGACCGGTCGGCCTGCCTGGTTGGTGCCGTCGAAGATCCGCGCGAAGCGGAAGTGCGGCCCCATCGGCTCTGGTCCGACGCCGGCCACCCGCTCCATCAGCCAATCCGGAATGTTCTCCTCCGTTCGAGGGAACATCCGCAGCTCGTCGGTGTATGCCTGCTGCGGGGGCAGGTGCTGCCAGCGAGGCTCCTCCCGGTCGTACTCCAGGTTGTAGCTCGCGGGGGCCTCCAGCGTGTAGTGGGCATTGAACCAGGTGCCTCGCTCCTCGCGGTACATGCCAGCGCGCAGCCGGTTGAACAGCGAGGCGATGTCCTGCGTCGCCGCCCATTCCTGCTGGCTGCCATCCGCTAGGGTGACCTCGCCCTCGAGTTCGTGGTACCTGCCGACCGTGCGGTAGTGCGCCGTGATGCGCTGCCAGTCACGGGGCGCCGTCCGCAGCAGGGCGAGACCGATCTGCTTGACCAGTGTGTCCTGCTCTGTCGCGTTGAGCTGAGTCGCGTGTGCCACCTGAACATCTTGACGTGAATCGGAGTAGTTCGCACACGAAGGTCCCAGGATCACAGCATCGGAGCAAGTAGATGCACTTGCAGTAGTCGTCGCCGTTACGGTGGCGTAGTTGGCGCTGCGGCGAAAAGCGGGCCACATGGCGTCGGCACGGGGGATCACGGAAGGATAGGTGAAGGGTGCTCGCCACGGTCGGCCGTAGCCGAACAAGGCCGAAGGTGTTCGGAGTCGCGGTGGCTTTCGTCGCCGGTTTCGCGATCGCGATCCAGGCGCGGATCAACGGACAACTCGCCGTTGACCTGGGGGATTCCATGCTCGCCGCGCTGATTTCGTTCGGCGGCGGACTCACCGTGCTCGTGCTTGCGCTCATGGCATCCCGCGGCATGCGCGTCGGAATCGCGCGGGTTCGTGATGCCCTGAACGCGGGCAGGCTTCGCCACTGGTATCTCCTGGGCGGTGTCGGCGGCGCCGGGATGATCTTCAGCCAATCGTTGACGGTCGGTGTACTCGGTGTGGCGACCTTCACCGTGGGTGTCGTCACCGGCCAGACGATAAGTGGGCTATTCGTGGATCGTGTCGGCCTCGGCCCCGCGGGGAAGCGACCCATCAGCGTGGTGCGGCTGCTTGGTGCGGCACTGATGCTCGTTGCCGTCATCGTGACGACGTGGGGTGGCATCGCGATCGCGGGAAGCCAAGCCTGGCTGCTCGTCTTCCCCGTCCTCGGTGGCTTCGCGGTCGCGGTGCAGCAGGCGATCAACGGCCATGTCGGAGTGACCGCGGATAACGCGCTCGTCGCGGCGTTGGTCAATTTCGCGGTCGGCACCACGGTGCTCGGCGTGAGTTGGCTGGCCACGGCGCCGCTGCGGGACGACGTCGTCGAGTTTCCCGCGAACCCGCTGCTTTACGTCGGCGGACTCGTCGGTATCGGATTCATCGCGACCGCGGCGCTCGTGGTGCGTTGGATCGGGGTGCTATTGCTCGGGCTCGCCTCCATCGCGGGGCAGTTGCTCGCCTCGATCGCGTTGGACGTCGTGCTGCCCGCTCACCCTGGTGGCCTCGCGGCGAGCACCATCGTCGGGGCGGTGTTGGCGCTGGTCGCGATCGTGGTCGCCTCGCTGCCGGGGCGTGCGGTGGCTTTGCGAGAATGAGCATCCCTGACCTCACGGAGAGGAACGAAGCTGTGGCGACGGTGCTGGACGGCAAGGCGACCAAAGATGCGATCTTCGCCGAGCTCACGGGCAGGGTCGCCGCGCTCACGGAGCGCGGCATGACTCCCGGACTCGCCACCGTGCTGGTCGGTGACGACCCTGGTTCGCACTCCTACGTCCGCTCGAAGCACCGCGACAGCGCGCAAGTTGGGGTGACGTCGATCCGTCGTGACCTGCCTGCCGACACCACGCAGGCCGAGTTGGAGAAGGTCATCGACGAACTCAACGCCGACCCGGCCTGCACCGGTTACATCGTGCAGCTGCCGTTGCCGAAACACCTCGACACCGGCGCGATCCTGGAGCGCATCGACCCCGCCAAGGACGCTGACGGGCTCGCCCCCGTCAGCCTCGGCAGGCTCGTGCTGAACGAGAAGGCTCCGCTGCCGTGCACGCCACGCGGCATCGTCGAACTGCTGCGGCGGTACGACGTCCCGATCGAAGGCGCGCACGTCGCCGTCGTCGGCAGGGGCATCACCGTTGGCCGCACGCTCGGGCTGCTGCTGACAAGGCGTTCGGAGAACGCGACCGTCACGCTCTGCCACACCGGCACTCGTGATCTCGCCGCCGAGACCAAGCGTGCGGACATCGTCGTCGCGGCGGCCGGGGTGCCGCACCTGCTCACGCCAGACATGGTCAAGCCGGGCGCCGCCGTGCTCGACGTCGGCGTCTCTCGCGTCGACGGCAAGCTGACCGGTGACGTCGCTCCCGGTGTCGACGACGTCGCCGGGTATCTCTCACCGAACCCGGGTGGGATTGGTCCCATGACGCGGGCCATGCTCATCACCAACGTCGTCGAGGCCGCCGAGCGCGCGGCGGGAATCGCGGGCTGACGGTGTCCGCCAAGCGCGCGTCAGAGCAACTACTCGCGCATCTGCCGTTCGGGCTGGTCCTCGCCATCGTCGCGTCGGGTTTCGTCCGTATCGCGCAGTATCACTGGCGCGAGGGCACGGTGCTGATCGCGGGCGCGTTGTTCGTCGCCGCCGTGCTGCGCGGTGTCCTGACGCCGGAGAAGGCTGGGCTGCTGGTCATCAGGGGGCGCGCCATCGACGTCCTCGCCTATACCGCGTTCGGTGCGTTGATCTTGTTCGTGTCGCTGACGATCGCGAAGGGGCCGACCGGCTGAGCCGCGGCTAGCGTTGCTCGTCAGGGCTGAGGATCTCGGTGTCCGGCCCGGGGTACATCAGGCTCTCGTGTCCGTCGGAGAAGCGCACCAGGAACGGCGGTTTGCCGTCCTCTCCGCGCACCTCGACGATCTCACCGTGCTGCTCACCGGATCCCACCGTCCTGCCGTGTACCAGGATCCGGTCTCCTGCTGTCGCGTGCATGACTGACCACCTCCGATTTTCAGGGTAGGAGCAGGCGCGGGTTGCGTCGATGGGGATGATTACTCCGTTGGTGAGAGCACCCGGCTGGGTGCACGATTTGCCCGCGAGTGGCACCAGGAGCAGGCTCGGGACTGGGAGACACACCCCATCCCATCCGACTCACATACCCGACCCAAGGAGGCGGAGAGCCATGGCGGCCTGTGAGGTCTGCGGTAACGACTACTGGATGTCGTTCGAGGTACGCACCAATAGCGGCGACGTCCACACCTTCGACAGCATCGAGTGCGCGGCGCAGCGGATCGCGCCGGTGTGCGAGCACTGCCAGTGCCGGATCCTCGGCCATGGCGTCGAGGTCGACGGCCGGTTCTTCTGCTGCGCGCACTGCGCGCGCACCAGCGTCAGCAGGGGCGCCGAGATTCGCGACGCCGTTGGCGCCCATCCCGGCTGAGATTCCGCCGGTGATGGGGCTGCGAAGCCCCAGGTCAACGCCGAGATCGGTGTCGGTCGCGGTTCGCGTGGGATGCGATTTGGCTCGCGTGCCGTTCTGCTGAAAGACTGAGATTCGTCACGTGGTGCCCCATGGCGGGACATTTACCAGTACGCTTGTCCCGTTAAGCCGCTACCACACACGCGAAGATCCGCGAAGGGCTTGCTCTCCGGGTCCACCCGAACAGTGGGACCCGGGGTAGGCCCGCGACCACACAGTGAAGGAGCACCTGGCGCTCATGTCGAAGATCAAGGTCCAGGGAACCGTCGTAGAACTCGACGGCGACGAGATGACCCGCATCATCTGGCAGTTCATCAAAGACAAGTTGATCCATCCGTACCTGGACATCAACCTTGAGTACTACGACTTGAGCATCGAGGAACGCGACCGCACCGACGACCAGGTCACCGTCGACGCCGCGAACGCCATCGCCAAGCATGGGGCTGGCGTCAAGTGCGCGACGATCACCCCTGACGAGGCGCGAGTAGAAGAGTTCGGTCTCAAGAAGATGTGGCGCAGCCCCAACGGCACCATCCGAAACATTCTCGGTGGTGTCGTTTTTCGTGAGCCGATCATCATCTCGACCATCCCTCGGCTCGTTCCCGGCTGGACCAAGCCGATCATCATCGGCCGTCACGCTCACGGGGACCAGTACAAGGCCACCGACTTCAAGGTGCCCGGTCCCGGCACCGTGACCATCACCTACACCCCGGACGATGGTTCGGAGCCGATGGAGTTCGAGGTCGCCCGCTATCCGGAGGGCGGCGGCGTCGCGATGGGTATGTACAACTACCGCAAGTCCATCGAGGACTTCGCGCGGGCATCGCTGCAGTACGGCCTCGATCGGGGCATGCCGGTCTACATGTCGACGAAGAACACCATCCTCAAGGCCTACGACGGCATGTTCAAGGACGTCTTCGCCGAGATTTATGAGAAGGAGTTCAAGGCGGACTTCGACGCCAAGGGCCTGACCTACGAACATCGTCTGATCGACGACATGGTCGCCGCCTCGCTGAAGTGGGAAGGCGGCTACGTCTGGGCGTGCAAGAACTACGACGGCGACGTGCAGTCCGACACGGTGGCGCAGGGCTTTGGCTCGCTCGGTCTCATGACGTCGGTGCTGCGGACGCCGGACGGCAGGATCGTCGAGGCCGAGGCGGCGCACGGCACCGTGACCAGGCACTACCGGCAGCACCAGCAGGGCAAGCCGACGTCGACCAACCCGATCGCGTCGATCTTCGCGTGGACGCGGGGCATCGAGCACCGGGGCAAGCTGGACGGCACGCCCGAGGTCGTCGACTTCGCCCACAAGCTGGAGCAGGTCGTCGTGGAGACGGTCGAGAGCGGCAAAATGACCAAGGACCTCGCGCTGCTGGTCGGCAAGGACTCGGCGTACCAGACCACCGAGGAATTCCTGAACACGCTGGACGAGAATCTGCAGAAGAAGATGGCGCAGGGCTGAGCTCAGCGCGCGGCGTACTCGGGCCGGTTGTCCCGGGTGCGCCGCCTTCCGACACCCGTGAGTGGCACTCCGACCGGGTGGAGGTTATGGCTTCGTGTCCCACCGAGGGCGCGATAGTTGCTATACCTGGACTGCGTCATCAGTCGCAGCGGGTCGCGAGGAGCACGGGTGTTACTGGGCATACCGAAGCGCACATTGATCATTACCGCCGTGCTGGCAGGCGTTCTCTTCATCTACATCCTTGGTGATGAGCGCGGCGGCGTCGGCGACATCGACGTCGGAGGCTCGGCGGAGTCGGGATGCCAGTTCACCGTGACGGCGGATGTGCTCAACGTGCGTAGCGGCCCGTCAACGGACGCCGACGTCGTCGACAAGGTCACACGAGATGAGACCGTCGCCGCCAGCTCCACGGTGCGGAAGGGTTTCCGCAAGCTCGGCGACGAGCGGTGGGTGGCGAAGGAGTTCCTGACGCCGTTGCCGGACGCAACCTGCGGGTAGGCGGCGCGCGTTCCGGTTGTTGCTCAGCTGGCCGCACCGTGCCCTCGGTCGTCAGGGTCGGTAGCTCCCGCGCGTCGTGTCGGTGGTCGCCGGTAGGGTCTGCGGCGTGCTTACCGTGTCGACCGTGAACGTCAACGGCCTGCGTGCTGCCGCCAAAAAGGGCTATGTCGAGTGGCTGGCCGCCGCCGAGGCCGATGTCGTCTGCCTGCAAGAAGTGCGTGCCGAGCGCGAGCAGCTCCCGGATCACGTCGTCGCCCCTGACGGCTGGCATGCCGCGTTCGCGCCCGCTGCCGACAAGGGCAGGGCCGGTGTCGGCGTGCTGTCGCGGGCGGAGCCGACGTCGGTGCGGGTCGGCTTTGGTGACCCGGAGTTCGACACCTCGGGCCGCTACCTGGAGTGCGAGTACGACTCGCTGATCGCGGCGAGTGTGTACCTGCCGAGCGGGGAGGTCGGTACGCCGCGTCAGGCGGAGAAGGAGCGCTTCATGGGGGCGTTCCTGCTGCACCTGACGCGGTTGCGCCAGCGCGCGGAGGCGGCGGGCAAGGAAGTCGTTGTCGCCGGTGACTACAACATCGCGCACACCGAGGCCGACCTGAAGAACTGGAAGGGCAACCAGACCAACTCCGGCTTCCTGCCCGAGGAGCGGGAGTGGTTCTCGCGGTTGCTGGATGGCGCTGGCTACGTCGACGTCCAGCGGTCGTTGCAGCCGGAGGGGCCCGGCCCGTACTCGTGGTGGTCGTACCGAGGCAAGGCGTTCGACAACGACGCCGGATGGCGCATCGACTACGTGCTCGCCTCGCCTGGCCTCGCGGCGAAGGCCGTCGAGGCGCGGGTGGAACGCGCGCCGAGCTATGACAAGCGCTGGTCCGACCACGCCCCGGTGACGGCAGTGTTCGACTGGCCTTGGCTGTAGGGGCGGCTTCGGCCGCGCGGCTCTGGCTGCGGCCCGGTTCTCCCGACTTCGCCAGGGATATTGCGCGATTTCGGCCGGATTCGTTGCCGTTTGTCGCTTTCTCGACGCAATTTGCCTGGCGAAGTCACGCCGCGCTGCTCGTTTATGAGCGCGTGACGCGCTTGAGCCACGCCTCGGTGTTGGTGAGGAGGCGAGCCACCGCCGGGCTGTCGTACCTGGCGATGTCGTCGGACTTGGCGGCACCGGCCATCGCATCAAGCAGGTCGTCGGACTGACGCGTGATCTCGTCCCGGAGCCAGTCCGAGTCCACGTGCAACCTCGTCGCGAACCGCGCCCAATCGTCTACCGAGGCCGCTGCTGCGTGGAAACTGCCGTTCACGGCCATGGACAGATCGTTGCCAGCTCCGTCGGAGTAGGCGAGGTGAGAGTTGAGGTCGTACAACGGGGCGAGCCGGATGTCCTCGCCGTTCAGCAGGAGTGAGTAGTTGCGTGCGTGACCGTCGGTGCCGCATGTGAGCCAGTTGAAGACCAACGCCTGCGCGAAGCGGCGCGTGTCATCCTCCGGCTTGCTGCTTGTCCGTTGGATCAACTCGGCGATGGTGACCGCACCCGGGCCGCCCTGGCTCTCGTACTTGCGGTCCGGCCACACGCCCAGCGCCTGGCACATGTCTTCCTGATGCACGCGCTGCCATTTCCCGTTTGACCGCTGGATCCGGTCGTAGCGCGTGACCACGATGCCTCGCTCGTCATCGAACTCCTCGATGGCACAGTGTGCGGCACGCAGCCCGAGACCGGTGGCGGTTCGCAGTGTTACCGCCTCGACGAGATCTTGGTCGGTCATGCCGGGGATCGACGGCTTGACGATGTGGGTCGACGGAACGGCGCCGGACGGATCGCTCCAGCCTCGGCCGGAGCGATGCAGGGCGATCTTCGCTTGGGCACCTGCCAGGGAGAACTTGCCGCTCATGCCCTCCTTCATGGAGACCGGCAGATCGGCCTTAGCTCGCCGGAGCATCTCGGCCACCTCGACAGAGTGGAGATCGTCAAGGTCGCCGGGCCCATCGAGAACGGCCTGAAGGCGATCGGGCCGCACGAACTGTGCGGCGCCTGCGACGTCCTCGCCGACGTGCCGAAGCAGAGAGAACGGGCTGATGTCGTCGGCGATCCCGAACCGACGGCGCCACTGACGCAGCATCTCCGGCCGATCGGGAAGCAGTCCCTGCAACCACGGCGCCAGCACGGCTTCGCGGTACCTGCCCGACGGGCCCGGCATTGACACGGAGAGGGGAGTGAATCGTCCTGCGCTCGGGGTTTCGTAGCGCAGGCGCATCTTTCGCTTTCCTGAGCGCTGGACGTCGCCAATTACGCGGCCGTTCATGGCGACGTGCAGGAGGTGTTCTGTCGCGCCGTTCATGCGTCGACGCCGTCGATCAGCGCATCCAGGTCGACGGGCTCCTCTTCGTCGACCGGTGCGGGCGGTGCGGGGCGCGACAGCGTCACCGAGACGTCTAGCGCGGCGACGATTCTCATGACCATGTCGAGCGGAGCCGACGGTTTCTCGCCCATTTCGAAAGTGCTGAGCCACTGGCGTCCGACGTCGGCTAGTTGCGCCAGCGCGGACTGCGTGATGCCTTCGGCTGCCCGGATTTCGCGGAGGGCGGGGCCCAGGTCGTCGGGGCGCGTCACATGGATTGTCGCCATATGACGACAATAGCATTTGTCGTCATATGGCGACAGCCTCCGCGGCTGCTGCGGGGCGACAGACCGTGCAACATATTTGTCCGACCCTGGGGTGTTGTGACCGCACCGAAGGCAGCACTGTCCGGGAGCGGACAATTGTGCTGCGCGGTGTGTGCCGAGCATGATTGGCTAGCCCGGGTTGATCGCTGTCTGGCAGGGAGTGTGTGCATGAGTGCGTCCGTGGAACCGGTTGCGAAGCTGACGTCGCTGTCCCAAGGCGCGGGCTGCGCGTGCAAGCTGCCGTTGTCCAAACTGGAGTCGTTGTTCTCCACGTTCGGCACCAACCTGGGAACGGCCACGGGCGACCTGCTCGTCGGCGCGCTGGAAGGCGACGACGCCGCCGTCTATCGACTCGACGACGAGCGCGCCATCATCCTGACCACCGACTTCTTCACGCCGATCGTGGACGACGCGCGCGACTGGGGACGGATCGCCGCCGCGAACGCGCTGTCCGACGTCTACGCGATGGGTGGCACGCCGCTGATCGCGGTCAATCTGACAGCGTGGCCCGCCAACGACTTGCCGATGGAGCTGCTTGGCGACGTCCTCGGCGGCGGCTCGTCAATCGCGGACGAGGCGGGCTGCCTCGTCGTCGGGGGGCACACCATCGACGACCCGATCCCCAAGTACGGCATGGCCGTTGTCGGCATGGCGCATCCCGACAAGTTGTTCCAGATCGACCAGCTCGCCGCGGGACAGACGCTGGTGCTGTCCAAGGCGCTCGGCACCGGCGTGATCTCGACATCGATCAAGGCTGGTGGCGCGGAGGACTCGTGGATCGAGGGCGCGGTTGGCTCGATGACCACCCTCAACGCGGAGGCGGCCGCGATCGCGCGCGAGCACGGCGTGCGGGCCGCGACCGACGTCACCGGCTTCGGACTGCTCGGCCACCTGCACCGCATGGTGCGGGCGAGCGGACTCGCCGCCGAGATCGACGCCGCGTCGGTGCCGGTACTGCCTGGCGCGCGCGACGCCATCGCGGCGGGCTTTGTGCCCGGCGGTACGAAGTCCAACACCGAGCACCTCGCGCCGTACGTGCGCGTGGAGGACGGCGTGCCGGAGGACACCGCCGTGCTGCTGCACGACGCGCAGACGTCCGGCGGCATGCTGTTCGCGATACCGGACGGCGTGGACGTCGACGCGGTGGTCAAGTCGCTACGTGCCAAGGACCTGCCCGCGGCGGCCGTGGGCCGCGTCGTCGAGGGTGAAGCAGGCCAGGTCAGCGTCAAGGTCTGACGTCGCGGGGAACACGGCGTCCGGAGCGGGGGACACGGCCCCTAACGCACGCTGCGGCGAATCGCCGCACTCGTGAAGTCGACCGCTAGCGTCAGCAGGATCAGTGTGGCCAGCGTCGTCAGCGCACCCGCGTAGTTGAAGCTGCCGATCTGGTGGTCCAGCAGCAGGCCAAGCCCGCCCGCACCGACGACGCCGACCACGACGGTCTCCCGGATGGTGACCTCCCACCGGTACAGCCCGTACGCGACGAAGCGCGGCGCGGCGGCCGGGATCACGCCGTAGCAGAACACTTGCGACGCGGACGCACCCGTGGCGCGAATCGCCCGCAGCGGGCGAGCATCCAGGTTGTCCACGGACTCCGCCATGAGCCGTCCGAGCACGCCGGTGGTGTAGACGGCCAGCGCGATCGCACCGGGCAGGATGCCGGGATACATCACGAACAGCAGAAGCAACGCCCACACCGGTGGCGGGATCGCCCGCAGCACCACCAACACGAACCGGCTGCCCAGCATCGCCGTCTTCCGCGCGACTCGCGCCAGCACCCCACGTTCGATGTGGTCGCGGCCGTGCGCGGGGGTGGACGCGGGTATCGCGAACAGCGCGCCGAGGGCGAAGGCGATGGTGATCGCCACGATCGACATCGCCAGTGTCACCCCAGCGAGCATGATCAGCCCGCCGACACCGGTGTCACCGACGCTGGGTGGCCACGCCTCGCTGAGCAGCTGGATGCCGAACTCCCATGCCTTGCCGCTCCACAGCACAGCGATGTCCAGCCCGACCCACCAGACGGACAACGCGATCAGCACGGCACCGAACACCAACGACGCCGTCAGCAGCGGGTCGCGCCGGACACCACCGCCGTCACGGCTGCGACGACGACCACGCGCCCGCGCCGAGCGCACGAGCGAGCTCCAGTAGTCCGCCGCGACACTGAGCAGGATCAGCGCGAACAGGAGCGTCCAAATCTCCTGGTACCGCAACGTCTGAAAGCTCAGAGCGAGTTGGAATCCCAGCCCTCCCGCGCCGACGAGACCGAGGATCGCCGCGCTGCGGATGGCGCATTCGAACCGGTAGAAGCCGTAGGAGAGCAGGTCGGGCAGCGCGGGCGGCAGCAGCCCGTACAGCACGGCGGATCGCTTGGACGCTCCGGCCGCCAGCAGCGCGCTGTAGGGTTTGCGGCCGGTCTCGTCCAGTAGTTCGGAGAACACCTTGGCGGTGACCGCGCCGAAGGGTATGCCGATCGCCAGCACCGCCACGATCGGGTCGATACCGAACACGACAAGGAAGAACAGGCCCCACACGACCTCGTGAATGCCACGCGGCACCACGAGTACTGCCCTGGCGAAACCCCACCCGGCCAACCTGCGGCCGCGCCGGGCGCGCACCCCGGACTCCCACCAGGCCTGTGAGCTGAGCACTCCGCCGATCAGGCCGATCACCAGGCTGAGCGCCGTGCCGAGCACGGCATAAGCGAGCGTGGTGAGCATCGCCGTCCCGGTCAAGGCGAGGAACTCCGTGTCCAGCCGGGGCGAGGCTGCCGCCGCGAAGAAGTCGAGCAGTGACCCGGCGCCCTCGGACTTGATCACCTGCTCTCGGCCGATGCCCGCGGCGACCGCCGAGACGACGATGGCCGCGACGATCAGCAGCGCCCAGCCACGCCGTCGGCGGGACCGCACGGCCGCGCCACTGCCGCGTTCCGGGGCCGGTGGCGGTGTCGTCGTGCCCGACGATGAGCCGGGCGACTCCGCCGCTTCCCACCGACACGTCGTCGTCATCGCGGGTCCGTGGCGCGTTCGAACGCGTACAGCGCGTCGACCTCGTCATCGGTCAGGTCGGCGCGTTTCTTGTCGAAGGCGATCTGCCCGGCGCGCAACCCGACCACTCGCTCGAAGCTACCCAGCGCCATTTCGACGTCGTGCAGGCAGGCAAGGAGCGTTACGCCCGCCTCGGCGGACAGTTCGAGCAGCAGGCTCATGATCTCGCGGCCGCGCGCGGGGTCGATGCTGGCGACCGGCTCATCGGCCAGGATCATCACGGGGTCCTGCACCAGCACCCGCGCGATCGCCACCCGCTGCTGCTCACCGCCGGAGAGATCTCCGGTGCGGTGGTGCAGCTTGTCGCCGATGCCGACCCGGTCGAGCGCGGCCCGCACCCGCTGGACGTCTCGGGGCAGCAGCAGCGACAACGCCGCCTTCCAGAACGGCCAACTGCCGAGCCTGCCCGCGTTGACGTTGTGCACCGTGCGCAGTTGCTCGACCAAGTCGAATCGCTGGTGGATGGTGCCGATGCGGTGCTGCGACCGCCTGATCTCCCGTGCCGGGGCGCGCCGATAGTCGCAGCCGAGCGCCGTCACCTCCCCGCTTGTCGCGGCGACCGTACCGTTGAGCACACCGATCAGCGTGCTTTTGCCCGCCCCGCTCGGGCCGATAATCGCGACTCGCTCGCCAGGGTGGACGGTGAGATCGACTCCGGCGAGCGCGGTGTTCTTGCCGTAGCTGACGCCGACGTCGTTGAGCGCGAAGATCGGGCTGCTCATGGCGGTCAGTTCAGCAGCCCTAGGCGCTGCGCGACCTGCTCGATCTGGGCGTAGTTGCCCGGCGCGGTGTCGACGAAGCTGCCGGCCTGGAACATGTCGAGAATCTTCTTCTCGGTGGCGTCGCTGCCGTCGAGATCGAGCAGCGCCTGCTTGATCTTGTCCGTCGTGCCTTCGCCGAGCTGGTCGTCGATGTCGGGCCGCGCCACCCAGTGGTAGTCGTGGTACGGCGGGGTGCGGAAAACCTCGCGCACCTTGCTGGTGTCGATCTTGTCGGCCTTCACCAGCTCATCCCACACCGAGGAGTTCAGCGCGCCCGTCTGGTACGTGCCAGCCTCGACCAGCTTCGCTGTCTTGTCGTGCGAGCCTGAGTAGCCGGGGTTGCCGGAGAAGTCGTCCACGCTCATCCCCGCCTCGGACAGGAAGTGCTGCGGCATGAGCCTGCCCGAGGTCGACGTGTCGCTGCCGAACGTGAATGAGTGGCCCGCCAGCTCCTTCAGCCCGTCGAGGTCATCGAACGGCTCGATCCCGGTCTTGGTGTTGGCGATGAAGACGCTGCGGAAGTCGGCGTCGATGTCGCGCTGCGCCAGCGGAATCGCGCCGGACACCTGCGTACGTGCCTGCACGCCGGTCAGCCCGCCGAAGAACACCAGTTGCAGGTCGCCGCGCCGGAACGCGGTGACCGACGCGGTGTAGTCGGTGACCGGCACGTACTTGACGTCGACGCCGACCTTCTCCTTCAGGTAGTCCGCCAGCGTGCCGTACCTGCGCTGCAGTTCCTGCGGATCCTGGTCGGGGATGGCGCCGACCGACAGCACCTGCTCGTCTTGTGATCCCGATGAGCCTCGGGGGTCTCCCGGCGACTGGCCGCAGGCAGCGAGCAGCAGCATGCCGATCGCGGTCAGGGCGATGGACCGAAAGGGGACACGGGGCATGGAATCTCCTTCAGCTAGCAACCGGTCGGGGCACTGGAAGGGACAACTGGGTGAGCACGTCGGACCAGGCGGCCCGCTCCTTGTGTGGGGCAACCAGGTCGTGCAGGCGTTCGCACTCCGAGCGGAGCCGCTGGTAGTAGCCGTTCAGGTCGATCTCGGCGGCGTGCAGCGCCTCCGCGAGCGCCTCGGTGTCGCCGACGGGGAAGTACCCCGGATAGTCGTCGCCGAGCAGCCCGCGTGAGCCGGGGATGTCCGACGACAGCACCGGGACGCCTGCCGCGATCGCCTCAGAGACGACGTTGGCGCCACCCTCGTCGTGCGAGGTCAGCACCAATAGCTTGCTACGAGCCAGCAGCCGTAGCGCCTCGCCTCGAGGCTGTTCGCCGAGCCAGCGGTAGCGCGGGTTGCGTGTGGACTCCTCTCGCGCCAGCCTGGCGAGGTCGTCCTGTAACGGCGCGCCCGCGTGGCTGACGATGAGCCGCGACTCCGCGGGTAGGAGCCGGCTGGCCTCGGCGGTCCGCAGCGGGTCCTTCACGTCGCGCAGGTGCGCGAGCACCGCGACTTCGAAGACGTCGTGGCGCGGGGCTTCGTCGGGAATGTCGGGCATGGACTGCACGATCACCGTGGTGCGGGCACGCTGCTCGGTGTCAAGCTGGGCGAGTGCCTGCGGTTGCAGCACGATGATGCGATTGGCGAGCGCCAGGATGTCCTGCTCGACACCGCTGGTGACGAGGTCCGGGTAGAGGTCGGTCCCGGTCAGGGCGAGCACGATTGGCGCGCCAGGGTGCTTTGCGTGGAACGTGCGGATGGCGTTGGCGCTCTTCCGGGCGTGCAGCGCGATCAGCGCGGCGTACTCGCCCGGCTCGTAGCCGTTCGTCACCCGCACGTCACAGCCGAGTTCGCGCAGGATCGACTGCCAGCGCCGCGCCGTGACATCGTTGCCGTGCACCGAGGCAGGCGCCGCCGGAGTGACCAGCAGGATCATCGCGCGCACGTCCGGAAACCGGCGATCACGTCCTGTCGTTCGTGGGTGAAGTAGTTGCGCATGGTGTTGCGCAGGTAGCGGCCGCGCGTCGCCCATGCGCCGCCCCGCAAGACCTTGCGCTCGCCGAAGAACTGCTGGGAGTTCTCGCCGTAGGCGTCGCGCTCGAAGTTCGGGTAACCGTAGAAGTCGGTGGCCGTCCACTCCCAGACGTTGCCGATCAGGTGCCGGACGCCTTCCTGGGTTTCGCCAGCGGCGCAGACGCCGACCGGCACGGTGCCCTTGCCCAGCCAATCGGTCGCCGCCTGGTGCGGTTTGGGCGGCTCGTCACCCCACGGGTAGGTGGGCTTGTGCCGCGCGCCGGAGCACGCCGCGAACTCCCACTCCGCCTCTGTCGGCAGGCGACGTCCCGCCCAGCGGGCGAAGGCGTCCGCCTCCCACCAGCAGACGAAGTGGACAGGGTGGTCCGGTTCCAGCGGCACCCAGGTGTCGAAGTGCCGCCGTTGCCAGCCGCCGTCCTCGCCGCGCCGCCAGTACAGCGGGTGCCGCGCGCCGGTCTCGGCCAGCCACTGCCCGTTGTCGGCCCACAGGTGCGGCGTGGTGTAGCCACCGTCCTCGACGAAGTCGGCGAACTCACCCTGCGTCACCGGCACCTTGGCCATGGCGAACGGCTCGACGTCGACAGGGTGCGCCCACTTCTCGTTGTCGTAGACGAATGGGTCGCCCATCATTCCGCCGAGCAGGAACCGGCCGCCGTTGAGCTGGACGTCGCCAGCCCAGTCATCGTCGGCGACGCCGAAGTCCACATCGGTGTCGGTCAAACCGGACAGCGGCGGCAGCGGCAGACCGAGCGTCTGCCTGGTGTAGGTAAGCGCCTCGGAGTGGGTGTCGTGATGGTGCACGGTGTAACGCGCGAAGTGCCGCGCGACGTCCGAGGTGTCGCTGTCGGTGACGACGTCCGCGACCCGCTGCCCCACGGTGCGGACGTAGTCGACGGTGTCCTCCCTGGACGGCAGTCGCAGCCGCCAGCGGGTGTCGTGCGGGATCGCGCCCGAGTCATAGATCGCGTCGCCGAAAGGCAGGATCGGGTCGTGCCCGCAAGCTCGGCGCAGCACGAACAGCTCCTGAAACCAGGCGATATGCCCGATCTCCCAGAGCAACGGATTGATCGTCGGTAACAGGGGTGCGACGAGTTGGTCATCGGTCAGGTCCGCTACATGTGCCAGCACTCGCTCGACGCCGTCCAAAGCCCACGTCGCGAGTTCCTCCGCCGTGATGTCCACGGAGGGCAGAATAAGCCGCCCCACCGACACTTCGCCGCCGGTTTGTCCGCGTGCGGACAGTGTTCGTGACTCGTCCACCACACCCCGGCGCCGCCGCCGATCAGCGGAGCACCGGCGCACCGTTTGGGTCCATCAAGTTGCGTTTGTCCAGGTCTCGGCCACCATGGAAGCAGCGATCTCCGTCGCTACGAACCTTCCTGATCGGAGGTAAACGATGGATGTGGTCATCCTTATCGGACGGATACTCTTCTCGGCGCTATTCCTCGGCTCGGCTGTGGGACATCTGACGCAGACGGCGGGCATGGCCGAGTACGCCAAGTCACGCGGAGTCCCCGCCGCGTCCGCCGCGGTCATCGGCAGCGGCATCCTGATGATCCTCGGCGGTCTGAGCGTGCTGCTCGGTGTATGGGCCGACCTCGGCGCCCTGCTCCTCGTGGTGTTCCTCGTGCCGACGGCGGTGTTGATGCACGCCTTCTGGAGCGAGACCGATGCCCAGTCGAAACAGATGGAGCAGATTCAGTTCATGAAGGACATGGCGCTCGCGGGCGCCGCTCTGATGGTGTTCGCGTTCGTCGCGGGCACCGAGGATCTGGGTCTGATGATCACGGATCCGCTGTTCTCGTTCTAGTGCTGCCCGCCCGCCTCGGGCATCCGCGCGGGGCGGGCGGTACGGCCACCGAACTCGCCGAAGAACTGTGCCGCCGCCTGTTGAACCGCGATCGACCATGTGGGGTAGGCGTGCACGGCTTGGGCGAGCCGCCCAGTGAACATCCCGCTGGTCATGGCGAGCGTTGGCTCGGCGATCAGCTCACCGGCGCGCTCACCGACGACGGTCGCACCAAGCAATCTGCCGCCTCCCGTGTTGCCAAGGAGGCGTCGTGGGCCCGCGATGAGCTTGACGAACCCGGACGTCGCGTTCGCTGTGACGGCCCGGTCCACCTCGCTCATCGGAAGATATGCCACTCGCACCCGCGCGGCGGTGACCTCGTGCTCGGCGATGCCGACGGTGGCGATCTCCGGGTCGGTGAACACCACGCTGGGGATCGGCGCGTCCCACGATGGACGTCGCCAGCGTCGCACCGCTGCTCCCGCCGCGATCCGGCCCATGGCGTAGGCGGCGTGCGTCAACTCCGCCCGTCCGGTGACGTCACCTGCCGCGAACACCCCGGGAGCCGTCGTCGCCATGTGATCGTCGGTGCGGATCTCACCGCGTTCGCCGGTCGCGATGCCCGCCGCGGCGAGGTCGAGCCCTGCCGTCGCCGGCTGGCGGCCCGCGGCGACGAGCAGCCGTTGTGCCGTGACGGTGCGCTCGCCCGCCCGCAGTGCGACGCCTGAGTCATCGCCGCGAACCGATTCGACGGTCGCGCCAGTGGTCACGTCGATGCCTTCGGCGCGGAAGACGTCGGTGAGCAGCGCGGATGCCTCCCGGTCGATACCAGGTAGCAGCCGATCGGCTGCTTCTATCAGCGTGACCCGGACACCGAGCCGTGCGAACGCTTGCGCCAACTCGGAACCGACCGCGCCGCCGCCGAGCACCGCGAGTGAGTCCAGCGGCTCCGTCAGATCGAAGACGGTGTCCGTTGTCAGCGTGGGGACGTCCGTTAGCCCGGGGATCGGCGGGAGCAGCGGGGTGGCGCCGGTGGCGACGATGACTCTCGGCGCGCTGAGCCGTTGGCCATCGGCGCCTTCGGCGGTATCCACGTCGAGCGTTGTGCGTCCGATGAAGCGCGCTCTGCCTCGGAGGATGTCGATGCCCTCTGAGCGCAGGACGTTCTCGTCCTCGGTGGCCGCGATGGCCGCGACGGCCTCGCGTACTCGCGCCATCGCCTTGTCGAACGGCAGGCCGTCAGCGGCGGCTTCGATTAGCGTTTTCGAGGGCACGCAGCCGGTGAATGTGCAGTCCCCGCCTGGCGGCCCGTCGGTGACCAGCAGCGTCCGCATACCGGCCGCCGTCGCACCACGAGCGGCGGCGAGTCCCGCCGCGCCGCCACCGAGCACGATCGCGTCGTAGTCCATGGAGTGTGCGTCCGTATTGTCGCCGGTTATGCGAAGGTCCCCAGCCATGTTGTGACGCCATAAAGCAGCGCGTATGTCGCCACGGCGATGACGAGCACGCCGACGAGCCGGACGCGCCATCGCTTCACGCCCGCGATGCTGCACTGGTCGCGTCTGCGGAGGTTCCACCACACCAGGAGCACCAGCACCGCGAGCCCGGCGAGCCGGAACCACCAGGCGTAGTCGTCGTAGAGGGTTGTCGCCCACGCGAACGCCGTGCCAGCGCTAACGACGCCGAGCAGGGCCAACGCCGTCGGGCCAACGCAGCAGAGAATGCCGACGAGCCCGCCGGTGATGCCCATACGCCACATCGGCAGCCGGTCGCGCACGCGTTGCCGTCCGGTCGTGTCGTTCGTTCGATCGCTCGCTGTCGTCACAGTGTCGTCCTGTTCATTGTGCGGACCCGCGGTGGACCGCGCCACGCACGTCCCGCCGTACACGGTGTCATCACAGCACCACTGCCGCGGTCGCGCTCATTGATTGTCAGCGGACTGACAAGACGACTCTGCGACCGCCTTGCCGCTGGGTTCATTAGACAAACTTAATGAACTGTTGTTTGAACTTGTGGAGCCTGGATGGTCGAATGAGTCCCTACTCGTCGGTACCGACGTCGTGGAGGGAGCGCGCGATGCGATTGACGGTAGCGATCACCCTGGTGATCGTGGCGATGCTGGTCGGCAATGCCCTGTTCCTCGTGGCCGCGGTTATCGGTGCGGCCGCGCTCGTGGTTGCTGGCCCCGCGCAGTGGGCGCGCTTTCGTGCGGCGCTGCATGCCCCCGGTGCGGGACAATCCCCCACGGGCGCGCTGCCGCCCGATGATGACCCGGACTTCCTGCGCTGGCTCACTGAGCGGAATCAGCGACAGCGTGGAGACGACGTCACCTGAGGAGTGTCAGCAGCGCGACAATCCCACCGCATCGCGGCACGCACCGGAGTTGGCTTGACGGCGACGGGTTCTCGTCGTGCGGTGGGAGATGGTCGCGATGGTCGATCAAACGCCTCATCCGAGTCGCAGGCAGGTACTGAAGGGTCTCGGCGTGATCGGTGGTGTCGCCGCGGCAGGCGGGCTCGGGGCATGGGCGGCGTTCTCCGACGGTGACAGCCCCGCGGCATCGGGCGCGGCACGCGACACCGATCTGGACTCACTCGCCGACGCGATCGTGCCCGGCGGGCCAGGCAAGGACGGCATCCCGCCGATCGATGAGCCGAAGTTCCTGCCAGCGGGCAAGGTGGACTTCCTTCACGATGACGAACCGGTCTTCGGGCTGGTGCGCGACGGCGACGTGCGCGCGTACCCACAACAGGTGCTCGTGTGGCACGAGATCGTCAACGACGTCGTCGCTGATGAGCCGCTCTCGGTGACGTACTGCCCGCTGACCGGCACCGTCGTCGGCTTCCCCGGCCTGCCGGGACGGCCGGGTGCGACGTTCGGAACCAGCGGCAAGCTCGTCAACTCCAACCTGCTGATGTACGACCGGCCGACCGACTCGCAGTGGCCGCAGGTGCCCGGCATCGCGATCACCGGCGAACTCTACGGGCAGCGACTGGAGACCGTGCCGCTGGTGTGGACGTCGTGGCGAGCCTGGCGGACGGCACACCCTGACACGCGGGTCCTGTCCCGTGACACCGGGGCGTTGCGCGACTACGGCGCCGATCCGTACGGCTCCTACCTCGGCGAAAGCGGCTACTACGCCTCTGGCGACCCGATCTTCGGGGTGCAGCACACCAGCGACCGCTTCCCGCCCAAGCACGTCGTGATCGGGGTGCGTTCCGGTGGCGAACGGCTCGCCATCGACAAGGACCTCGTCCGTGATGAACGTGTCGTCGAGATCGACGTCGCCGACACGACGGTGCGCGCGGAGTGGGACGACGCGCTCGCCACCGCACGTGTACTGCGCGCGGACGGCAAGGAGGCCGACTTCATGGACGCCATGTGGTTCTGCTGGTACGCCTACTACCCGGATACGGTGGTGCGCGCGTGACGGCACTCGGCGCGCTGGGGCGGGCGACGGCCAAGGTCGGCGACGGCGTCGACCACGCGGCTGGCGCGATCCGCGACACGCCTGCCACGCTGCGGGCCGCGCTGTCGCACCGCCGCGGGCGGAGGGTGTTCGGCGTGGCGGGCGCCGTGATCCTGTTGCTGTACCTGCTGGCCATTGGTGATATCGCGCTCTCGGCGTCCGGCCGGTGGGCGGCGGAGCCGTTGGCGCGAGTCGCCCCGGACGCGCTGTTCCGGTCGCGGGCGCCGTGGCTGTATGAGCCCGTCATCGAGCTGCATCCTGGGGCGCACGTCGCGGTGTTCGCCAGTCCGGTGAACCTGCTGTTGGCCGGAATCGTCGCTAGCCTTGCTGGGCTGAATCTCGCGTTGGCCGCCCACGCCGCCAAGCAGGCCGTCGCGTGCCGTAGACCGGGATACTCGCGCTCGCTCGCCGTGCTGCCCGCGTTCCTGCTCGGCATCGCCTGCTGCGCCCCGACGTTCGTGCTGGCCCTCGGCGCCGGTACGGCGGCGGCGATCGTGCCGGTGTTGCTGCCGTTGCGGCCGTGGTTCTACCCGCTCACCCTGGTGTTGTTGCTGACGGCGCTGGTGTGGGGTGTGCATCGGGTACGAGCGCTCGGTCGGGCCGACCAATCTGGCGATGCGGCGACTCCGAACTGAGTGTGCCTGGTGACCTACGCCAGGTGGGCCACTTTTCCTGTACCAAACGCCGTATCTGATGCCACGCTAGAACCGCGGCCGCGAATCCCGCACCGTCCTGGCTGCGGGAAGGGATCGTGTCAGTTCGCTGGCACGGCGGCGCACGATGGAACCCACAAGGTTCCCGCGTCCCGGTCCTTCTCGACGAGTCAGGAAGCGTACATGGAACTGTCCAAGCAACCGGCCGAGACTCTGCAGCGTTCGATCTCCCTGCTTGGCGGCGGTGGGCCCGCCGAGTTGGCGATCCGGCAAGCGGCGTGGGTCGCGCGGTGCGTCGGACACGGCGACGCGGCCCCGTTCACCCCGGACGACCTGTCCGCGCTTGCCGCGAGCTTGCGCACGACGACGTTCGAGCGTGGCTCGGTAGTGTTCCGCGCTGGTGATGAGGCGGACGGTGTGTGGATCGTGCGTAGCGGCAGGTTGGAGCTGTCCGTCGGGGCCGGTAGTAAGCGAGCGGTCGTGCACGTCATCGGTCCTGGCGCGGTTGACGGCGACATTCAGTACCTGCTCGGCATGCCGCTGCCATATACCGCGCACGCGCTCGCCGACACGACCGTGCTCTTCCTGGACGGCGAGTCGTTCGAGGGGCTGCTCGGTAACCGGCTCGCGATCGCGCGCAGGTGGCTGACGAGCGTCGCGATGCGGCTCGCGGAGAGCCAGGAGCGCATCATCGGGATGCTCGGCAGGTCGTTGACCGAACAGATCGCGCGGATCCTGCTTGAGGAGGCCGTCGACGGCGCGGTGCCGCTGCCGCAGCGCACCCTCGCCGCGATGCTTGGCGTACAGCGGCCGTCGCTGAACAAGACGCTCAAGGAGTTCGAGCGCAACGGCTTGATCAAGGTGCGCTACGGCGCCATCGACCTGCTCGACGTCGACCGGCTCACCGAGATGTCGGGTTAGTCCCTGTCAGCGAGGTACGGGTCCACCCATGCGGTGATCAGCTGCGCCACCCGCTCCGCGTGTCTGGGATGGGTGAGCAGGTGATCGGCGCCGTCCAAGGAGATGAACGACTTGGGGTGCCTCGCCGCGGTGTAGATGTCGGCCGCGTTGTCGATGCCGACGATCGCGTCCTGTGGGGAGTGCAGCAGCAACAACGGCAGTCCTAGCTGAGCGATCCGGTCCCGTTGCTCCTGCTCGCGGAGGTCGTCCAGGAACTCCTTGCCGATGATGAACGGCCTGCCGCCGACGTTCACCTCCGCCTGGCCATGCGCCTCGATCTCGGCCATGGACTCGGCGAACAAGTGCGTCACATGCGCCGGATCGCTCGGCGCGGCGATGCTGACGACCGCGCACGCCTCCCGGATCTCACTCGCCGTCGCGAGCACGGCCGCGCCGCCGAGCGAGTGGCCGATCAGCAACGACGGCGCGCGGTACCGCTCGCGGAGGTGGTCCGCCGCCAGCCGGATATCGGTGACACGAGTGAGAACGTCGTGTCTGCGAAGTCGCCCTCGGAGTCACCGAGACCGGTGAAGTCGAACCGCAGCACGGCAAGCCCGCGTGCCGTGAGCGCACGGGACACCCTGCGGGTCGCCTGGTAGTCCTTGCCGCCGGTGAAGCAGTGCGCGAGCAGCGCGTACGCCGCTGGCTCGCGGTCCGGTAGGTCAGGTAGGTCAGGTAGATCGACGACGCCAGCGAGCGCGTCTCCGCTCGATCCGGTGAACGTGACGCGCTCGCTGTGTCCTCGCTGTGCCATGGCGGCGACCCTATCCGGCACCGGTTGGCCGCCGTGCGAGTCGTGTACGTCGCCGTGCGGGGTCAGGCGGCTGAGGCGCCCGCGACCAGGTGCCGGAACCCGGCGAGGCGCGGCGTGACGGTGTACTCGCCCTCCGGCAGCAGCTGCGGGTGGCCGTCCAACGTCGCCCGAGCCGGCTCGTCCAGCGTGATGGCGAGTTCGCCATCGGTGACATGCGTCTGGTCGTTGTCGACCGTCACCAGCGCACCGGACTCGCACGGCTCGACGGCCAGCGCGGTCGCCGCGCGTTCATCGTCCTCGCCAGCGCGGTAGCGCACCGGACCGGTGATGTGCAGGTTCGATGCCACGCTGTCCGATCCGGCGTCGCTCGACAACGTGAGGCTCGCGGCTGGCCGTGCCCGCCAGTCGGCGCCGTCGTGCGCGGTCTCCGGGCAGATGACGTGCGCGCCCCAGTGAGCGGCGCAGCGCTCGGCGACCGCTCGTAGTGAGGCGCGGGCCGCGACGACCAGTTGGACGTCGGTGTGCTCCGGGATGCTGCCGAAGGTTGGCGCGGCAGGTACGTCGGTCACCGACCAGCCGTGCGCCGCCGCAGCACGCAGGACCGTGCGGTGGAAGCTTCTGCTGTCCTTGTCGAACCCGCGCACGACGGCGATGGTGCCCCGCCCCTGCCACAGGTCATGGTTCGCGGCGGGATCGAGCAGTTGCTCGACGGTCGCGCTGAGCTGCTGGCCGGATGCCGTTGGGGTGCGCACGGGTGCCGTCACAGGACCTCCACTGGTCAGACGTAGGGGTTCGCGCGGGATGCGCGGGAAGAACGGGGCGCACGATTGCGCGCTGTCGACCGTAGTAGTACCCGCCCGTCCCCGTGTAGGTGAGAACGATCACCGTTTCCCCCGATCGGGTATCGATATGTCGACACGCCGACGGCCTCGGTGTGCTGACGGTCACCCCGGTGCAGGGTGCATGAGGACGTTCGATAGCCTCTGCCGCCAAGTCAGCCAAATGGCTGCGACCTTGACACGCTCGGTAGTTCTCGAATGTCGAATCCGGCGATTTCGGTCACACGATCAGGGATCGCCGAAACGTTGGAGGTGCGCAACGTGCGGGACCTGATCACCACCGTGGTGGCCCGCGTCGCGACGACGGCGCTCGCGGTCGCGGCGGGTCTGGTCTCGATGAGCGGTGCCGCCCTCGCCGGTACCGGTCAGGTGATCGCCGCGCCGAGCGCCACGTCGTTCGGCCTGCTGGGACCGGTCGGCGTCGTCGCGGTGGGCGTCGGAGTGGTTGGCATGATCGCCGGTGTCGCGCGCCGCCGCAGACAGGCGCTTGCCCACTCGGTCGCCGCGCGGAGGGACGTCGCGGAGCGCACCACGGCCGCTCGCGCCGAGCGTGTCGCCGACTCCCGTGGCTCGGCATCCGTTCCCGCTCCGTCCCGTGCGCCGTCCGCCGAGCGCACCGGGCAGTCGGCCGTGGAGAGTTCCCGCGCGGCCTGATTCGTCCTAGCGAGTGGTCGGCGTCCGGCCGTAGGCTCGCGATCATGAGTAAGAGCTTGCAGCTCACACCGTCCGAACCCACGCCGTCCAGCTCCGCGATCAGCAGGGCGCTGCGCAGGGCGGAAGACGGCGTCACCCTCGACGTCACCGAGGCAGCGACGTTGCTGCACGCGCGCGGTGAGCAGTTCGAGCGGCTGCTCGCCGCCGCCGCGCGGGTGCGAGACGCGCACCTCGCCGACCAGGGCCGCGCTGGGATCATCACGTACAGCAGCAGCGTTTTCATCCCGCTCACCCGGTTGTGTCGTGACCGGTGTCACTACTGCACGTTCGCGACCGTGCCAGGCAAGCTCGACTCGCTCTTCCTCGAGCGCGACGAGGTGATCCACATCGCGCGCGCCGGGGCCGAGGCGGGGTGCAAGGAAGCGCTGTTCACGCTGGGCGACCGGCCGGAGGAGCGCTGGCCGCAGGCGAAGGAGTGGCTGGAAGCGCGTGGGTATTCGTCCACGTTGGACTACGTGCGGGCCTGTGCCATCGCTGTGCTGGAAGAGACCGGGTTGCTGCCGCATCTCAATCCCGGCGTGTTGAGCTGGGAGGAGCTGCAACGGCTCAAGCCGGTGGCGGCGAGCATGGGCATGATGCTGGAGACCACGGCGGAGCGATTGTGGTCCGAGCCAGGCGGCCCGCACTACGGTAGTCCGGACAAGGAGCCCGCCGTGCGGTTGCGGGTGCTCGACGACGCCGGGCGCGTGGGTGTGCCGTTCACCACCGGCATCCTTGTCGGCATCGGCGAGACCCTGACGGAACGGGCGGAGTCGCTGCACGCCATCCGGCAACGCGCGCGGCAGTACCGCAACGTGCAGGAGATTATCGTCCAGAACTTCCGGGCCAAACCGGACACCGCGATGCGCTCCGCCCCTGACGCAGACCTCACCGATCTCGCGGCGACCGTAGCCGTTGGTCGGCTGCTGATGCCACCGGGGGTGAGCGTGCAGGCGCCGCCGAACCTGCTCGGCGACGAGCACGAGCTGCTGCTGCGCGCCGGGGTGGACGACTGGGGCGGTGTGTCCCCTGTGACGCGGGATCACGTAAACCCGGAACGGCCGTGGCCCGCGATCGACGCGCTGCGGGAGTGGACGTCGAATGCTGGATACGAGCTGTCCGAACGGCTCGCGGTGTATCCGAAGTACGTCCGCGATGCCGAGCGCTGGATCGACATTCGGTTGCACGAGCACGTCCGCGCGCTGGCGACATCGGACGGTCTCGCGGATGACGATGCTCCGGTGGTAGGCCGCACATGGCAGGAGCCGGACGGCGGTTTCGACACCACCGGCCGCGCCGACCTGCACACCGCCATCGACGTCGACGGCCGCACGGCGGACCGGCGCGGCGACTTCGACTCGGTCTACGGTGACTGGGACGCATTGAAAGACGCTTTGCCTGTATCAGCCGCACCGGGCACCGCATCCGTCCCGGAACGCCTCGACGCCGACGCCCGCGCTGGCCTCGCGCTCGCGGCGGACGACCCCGCGGCGCTGCTGGACGAGGCCAATACAGACGCCGCCATGGCGTTGCTGACCTCAGACGGCGCCACGCTGGACACCCTCGCGACGCTGGCCGACGAACTGCGCGCGGACGTCGTCGGGAAGGACATCACCTACGTCGTCAACCGCAACATCAACTTCTCCAACGTCTGCTACGTCGGCTGCCGGTTCTGCGCGTTCGCGCAGCGGGAGCGAGACGCCGACGCCTACCGGCTCTCCGCGGACGATGTCGCGGAGCGGGCGGCGGAAGCGGCCGCGGCGGGCGCGACCGAGGTGTGCATGCAGGGCGGCATCGACCCGAAGCTACCGGTCACGTACTACGCCGACATAGTGCGCGCGATCAAGGCGCGCGTGCCGGAGATGCATGTCCACGCGTTCTCGCCGATGGAGATCGTGTCCGCCGCGTCGAAGGCGAACATCAGCGTCGCTGAGTGGCTGACCGAGCTGCGAGATGCCGGGCTCGACACCATCCCCGGCACCGCCGCCGAGATTCTGGACGACGATGTCCGGTGGGTACTCACCAAGGGCAAGCTGCCCGCACAGACGTGGGTCGACGTCGTGTCCACGGCGCACCGGCTCGGCATCCCGTCGAGCAGCACGATGATGTACGGCCACGTCGACAACCCGAGGCACTGGCTCGGTCACTTGCGCGTGCTCGCGGGCATCGCGGACGAGACCGGTGGGTTCACCGAGTTCGTGGGGCTGCCGTTCGTGCACCACAACGCGCCGATCTATCTCGCCGGTGTCGCGCGGCCCGGCCCGACGATGCGCGACAACCGCGCGGTGCACGCGTTCGCGCGGCTCGCGCTGCACGGTCGCATCGACAACATCCAATGCTCGTGGGTCAAGCTTGGTGACACCGGCACCGCGCAGGTGCTGTGCGGTGGAGCCAACGACATCGGCGGCACACTGATGGAGGAGACCATCTCGAGAATGGCTGGCTCGGAACACGGATCGTCGCGCAGCGTCGCGGAGCTGGAGCAGCTGGCTACGCTGGCGGGACGTCCGGCGCGCCAGCGCACTACCACGTACGGCCAGATCGGCGCGCCGACCTGACTATCCCCCGTTCGTGTGCGCATCGACGGTGGCGCGGTCCCGCGGGCGCGTCACCGCCGACATCGGTCGGTGGAACCGGTAGTGAACCGTTACCGTAGCGCTCGTGGCGACAAAGGAAGCTGCGCGAGCCAAGAACGCGACCGGGGAGCCTGGCAAGGGCGGCAAGGGTGAGAAGTCCGAGAAGGACAAACCGCTGACCAGGTTACGGCGGAAGTACCCCGCGCTCGATCACGTCGTTCGCGCGAATGACAGGTTCAACGAGCGATACGGCAACCACTACGCGGCCGCGATCACCTACTTCAGCGTGCTGTCGGTGATCCCCATCCTGATGGTGGCGTTCGCGATCGTCGGTGTCGTGCTGCGTGGCAACCAGGTGGTCATCAACCAGATCACCCGGGGCATCGACCGCTCGGTGCCGCCCGGCTTGAACGACATCGTCAACGACATCGTCGAGACCGCGACCACGTCGGCGGGCGGCCTCGGGATCATCGGTCTCGCGATCGCGCTGTACGCCGGTATCGGCTGGATGAGTAACCTGCGCGACGCGCTCACCGCGCAGTGGGGCCAGGACAAGAAGCAGATCCCGATCGTCAAGAAGACGCTCAACGACTTGGCCGCGCTGCTCGGCCTCGGCCTCGCACTGCTGGTGTCGTTCACGCTGGCCGCGGCGGGCAGCGGCCTTGGTGAGAGACTGCTGGAACTGGCTGGTCTGGAAGGACAGCCCTGGACAGCGTTGCTGCGGGCGACGTCGATCCTGCTGTCGCTGGCGGCCAACATGCTGGTGTTCCTCTGGGTGATCGCGCGCCTGCCACGGGAAAAGGCCACGCTACGCAGCGCGGTTAAGGGCGCGGCGATCGCCTCGGTCGGGTTCGTACTGCTGCAGCAGTTGGCGACGTTCTACCTCGGCGGAGTGTCTGAGAAACCGTCGTTCGCGGTGTTCGGCCCGGTGCTCGGTTTGCTGGTGTTCGCCAACCTCGTGTCGCGATTCCTGTTGTTCGTCACTGCCTGGACGGCGACCGCGAAGGAGAACCAGTCCGGTGTCATCGCGCCGCCGGCTCCAGTGACGATCCGGCCGCAGGTGCACGTCCGGCGCGGACCGAGCGCGGCGAGCACGGCCGGGCTGCTTGGCATTGGCGGATTAATTGGTGCGGGGTTGGCCTGGCTGCGGCGGCGCTGACCTTGCCGTGCGGGCGTCGCCCGGCCGCGTGCACTGGCACCTGGCCGCGCGAATGCTGATCAGCGCCGCCTTCTGCGGTGCAGCACGATCACCGTGATCAGTGCGGCCGCGATGAGGACAAGCACGACGATCTCCCGCGTTACGCCCCCTGGACCTTCCGTCGCGGCCTCCTGGGTCACGGCCGCGGTGGTGTCGGTGGTCGGTTCGCTGTCGGGGATGGCATCCAGTTCGGCTTGCTCGGTAGGTGGCAGGTCGACGTCCTGCTCCGCTTCGGGCTCCACCAGTGTGCCGACCGGTTCGAAGTCCTGCCTGGACAGTCGGAAGCCATAATTCAGCAGCCGCTTCGCCTGGTCGGTCACCCGCATGGGGCGCTGCTCCGCCCGCAGCATGACGACGGCGATCCGCCTGCCGCCGCGTTCGGCCGCCCCGACGTAAGTGTGCCGCGCGTCGTTGGTGTAACCGGTCTTGCCGCCGAGGAAACCGGGATACTCCCGCAGCAGGTCATTATCGTTGTAGATGGTGATGGGGCGCTTGTGTTCGCGTCGCTTGAACTTCATCTCGTACGTCGCGACGGCGTCGGCGAAGCGTGGTTCCGCCATCGCGGCGCGGAAGATCAGCGCGAGGTCGTAGGCCGACGTCGTCATGCCGGGGCCGTCCAAACCGGACGTCGTCGCGGCGCGGGTGTCCACCGCGCCGAGATCGGCTGCCAGCTCGTTCATCGTGGCCAGTGCCTCGTCGTTGCCGCCGAGCGCGGAGCCGAGCGCGTGCGCGGCGTCGTTGCCCGAGCGCAGCAACATGCTCGTGAACAGCTTGTCCACTGTGTAGTCCTGGCCCTTGACGACGCCGACGCAGCTGCACTCCTGGGCCATGTCGGCGTCCGACGCGGTGATGACGTCGTCTGGATCGAGTTCCTTGACCACGGCCAGCGCGAGCAGCACCTTGATCAACGATGCGGGCCGGTACCTGCCATGCGGGTTCTTCGCGGCGATCACCGTGCCGTTGTCGAGGTCCGCCAACAGCCACGCCTTCGCCGTGATCTTGCCCTTGGGGCGCTTGGCGTCGTCAGGAAGGACATGGCCGCACTCGGCCATCCGCTCACCACCGGGCGGGGTCTCCGGCACGGGCAGTGGGCTGGGCGACGGCTCGCCGGGTTTCGGGACCTCTGACGAGTCGACCGGCGGAGGCGGCAGCGGACGGTAGGAGCACTGGTCTGATTTGGCGGTCGCGGCGGGGGTGAGCAGCAGAGCACTCAAGAGGGTGACGACGACGGCGGACAGCAGGCGGGTAGACCAGCTCGACACCGGATTGATCGTACGGGACTCACGCCGTCGCTGGCTTCCCTTGAGCCAGCCTCGTAGCCGATCGGTCATCGAATCGCGATGCGGTTACGCTCGGCGCATGCGCATGTCGAAGCCGGTGTCGCTGTTCCTGCTCGCGTTCGGCGTATGGTCCTGGATCATTTGGGTGACGTTCGCGCGCAATCTGTGGCAGAGCGACAACGCCCGTGACACGACCGGGACGCTGACGTCATTTTTCTGGGTGCATGCCGCGCTGACCGTCGTCTCGATCATTCTGGGTACGATCATCGGTGCGATCGGCTGGCGCGGTTTGCGCGCCCTTACCCGGCGAACTGAGGACTGACGATGGAGTTTCTGCGACTGGTTCTGGTCTTCCTGCACCTGCTCGGCATGGCGATGCTGGTTGGCACGTTCATGCTGCAGCTGCACGCCGGACGGGACGCGGCGCTGAACAAGGGCTGGCTCCACGGCGGTGGCCTGCAGCTCATCACCGGCCTCGCGTTGATGGGCGTCGAGCCCGCGCTGGACGACGTCGACTACAACCACATGAAGCTGGGCATCAAGATCCTTGTCCTGCTGGTCATTCTCGGCCTGGCTGGCGCCTTCCTCCGTAAGCCCGCCGCGCCGAAGTGGTTGCCCTTCACCCTGGGAGGGCTGGTCGTGCTGAACGTCGGCCTCGCCGTCTTCTGGTCGTAGACCGCCGCGAGTTCCCAGTCGCGGGCCGCGAGGCCCGACTTCCGGAGTGGCGAGTTCTCACTTCGGGGTCGCGCCTCTGCTGAACCCGGCGTCATCAATGGTGAGTACGCAGGTGTGCGCACCAGTATGACACTGAGTGTCAACATGGCACTATTGCCGACATGTCATCTAATGACGTAAACTGACTTCGCTGGGGGTTCCGCGCGAGGCCCAGGTAGGGCCAGTCGCGACGTCGTTCTAGGGAACGGCCGTCTTCTACGCGATGGGACCGATCATGATGGGCGCCAGAACTGTTGGTGGAGCCAGCGTGCGCGCGGGCCAAGCGGAGCCGGGGCCACTGGCTACGACAAACCCCGACGAACGCCGAAGACCCCCGCCGCGGGCGCCCGGTATCGACCCCGATCAGAGCAAGGGCTGGATCAAGCGGGCGTTTCCGCTGCTCAAGGCGCATCGCGGCGTGTTCATGGCGGCGTTCGCCGCGTCGTTGGTGACCGTCGTGGCGATGGTGTTGTTCCCGTTGTGGCTGGGCACCGCGATAGATGAGGCGCTGGCCGCACCGAGCGGGCAGCGGGACTCGCTCGCCCGGTTCGTGTGGATCCTGGTAGCCATCACCGTCGTGGGTGTCGTTGCCGCCTACTTCTCTCGCTACCTCACCTTGCGCATGGCGTACTCGCTGGAGTTCGACCTCCGCACGCTGCTGTACCGCCACCTGTCGACGCTGTCGGCGTCATTCTTCGACCGAGTTCGCACCGGCGAGCTGGTCTCTCGCGCGAATTCCGACGTCCGCGCGGTGCAAATGCTGCTGGCGTTCGGGCCGATGCTGATCGTCCAGTTCGGGATGTTCTTCCTCGCGCTGTACTTCATGCTCACCATCGACGTCGGCCTGACGTTGGTGGCGCTCCTTTCGCTACCCGCGGTGTTCGTCATCGGTCTGACAATGCGCAAGCACATGTTCCCGGTGTCGTGGCTGGTGCAGTCGCGGCTGGCGGAGATCGCGACGATCGTCGACGAGAACGTCAGCGGCGCGCAGGTCGTCCGGGTCTTTGGGGCCGAGCGTCGGCAGATCGGTGTCCTTGCCAGGGCGGCGCAGCGGCTGCGGTGGGCCTCGATGCGCCTGGTGCGCATCCGTGCCACGTTCGGCCCGCTGATGCAAAACGTCGTCCGGGTGGGTGAGGCGGCCGTCCTGCTTTACGGCGGCTTCCGCGTGCTGGATGGGGCGATCGGCCCCGGCGACATCATCGTGTTCCTGACGTACCTGGTGATGCTGCAGGCGCCGTTCGCCATGCTGGGGCTGCTCATGATGCTGGCGCAGCGAGCGGCCGCCTCCGCCCACCGGATCTACGAGGTCCTCGACGAGCGGCCCGAGATCGCCGACCGGCCCGGCGCGTTCGACCTGCCCGTCTGCCGGGGTGAGGTCGAACTGCGGGACGTCCGCTTCTCCTTCGGTAGCGACCAGCGCGTGCTCGACGGCGTCACCCTGCGGGTTCCCGCTGGGCACACCGTCGCTTTCGTGGGCGCGACGGGTTCGGGCAAGACGACGATCGCGCAGCTGATCCCTCGCTTTTATGACGTGGATCGAGGTGCGGTGCTCCTCGATGGCCACGACGTCAGGGACCTCACCCTACGGAGCCTCCGGCAGCACGTCGGCGTCTGCTTCGAGGAACCCTTCCTCTTCTCGGCGTCGATCCGCGACAACATCGCCTACGGCACGCCCGGCGCGTCCGATGACGACGTCGTGGCGGCGGCGAAGGTCGCGGGCGCTCACGAGTTCATCACTCAGTTGGCGTTCGGCTACACCACCGTCGTAGGTGAACGTGGTTACACGCTGTCGGGTGGACAGCGGCAGCGTATCGCGATCGCGCGGACGGTCCTGGTCAATCCGCCAATCCTGATCCTGGACGACGCCACCAGCGCCATCGACGTCCAGACCGAGCAGCGCATCCATGACGGCTTGCGGCAGCTGATGCACGGTCGTACCACGCTGATCGTGGCGCATCGGCTCTCCACGCTCAGCCTCGCGGACCGGGTCGTGTTGCTGGAAGGCGGGCGCATCGCCGCGACAGGTACGCACCAAGAGTTGCTTACGACCGAACCACGTTACGCGGCGGCGCTGGCGCACGTAACCGACGAAGAGCGGATCAGGGCCGCGCAGCTGGAGCGCGAGCGAACCGTCACGCCGGACGTCGAGTGGCGGCCCATCGATCCCGATCACCTCGACGAGGAGGAGATGCTCTGATGCTTCCTGGTGGAGGTGGGGGCACCATGAGGCGCCCTTCCGGTTCGATGTCCGGCGACGTGCCTCCTGAGTTGCGCGACCAGCTGGACGGCTTGTTGGCAGACGAGCCGGAGCACCCCGAACCGGACGTCGTGTTCAGCCGGAGCGACTACGACCGCCGTCCGCTGACGCTGCGGCGCTTCCTCGCCCCGTTCAAGTGGGCTTTGGTCGGTTGCGTGGGGCTGGTGATCGTCGAGACGATCGCCATGCGCATCGGCCCGCTGCTCACCCAGCTCGCGATCGACCACGGCATGGGACTCAAGGACCTCGGCGGCGGTGAGGTCACCGGCTCGCGCGGTGTGCTGGTCGCGATCTGCCTTACCTACCTCGGTTTCGTCGTCGTGGCGATCCTGGTGAGCCGCTGGCGCACGCTGTGGACCGGCATCGTGGGTGAACGGCTGTTGTACGCGCTGCGGGTTCGGGTGTTCTCCCACCTGCAACGGCTGTCGCAGGACTTCTTCTCCCGACAGAAGAAGGGCACGCTGATCAGCCGGATGACCAACGACATCGAGCACCTACAGGGCCTGTTGCACGACGGTCTCGCCCAGTTACTCGTGCAGGCGCTGACACTCGTGGTGCTTGGTGCGCAGTTGTTCTGGTTCAGCGCGGAACTCGCGCTGATCAGCTTCCTGGTGGTCATCCCGGTGATGGTGGCGCTGACCTGGTGGTTTCGCGGGGTCTCGCAACGCGGCTATCTCGTCGTGCGTGACCGCATGGCCGAGGTGCTCACCCATCTGTCCGAGAGCCTGTCCGGCGCACGGGTGGTAGCCGCTCACAACCGGCAACAGCGCAACGTGGCCGATCACGTCGATGTCACCCGTCGTTACCGGCACGCGAACTACTACACGGCACGGATCGCCGCGATCTACGGGCCGGGTAGCGAGGCCGTCGGCAGGCTGACCGTCGTCGTGGTGCTGCTCCTCGGCGGCTGGATGGTTCTGCGCGGTGACATGCGAGTGGGTGAGCTGGCCGGATTCCTGCTGGCCATCACGACGTTCTTCGCGCCGATGCAGCAGATGGCGCAGCTCTACAACGCATACCAGCAGGGGCAGGCGGGCATCACCAAGCTGCGCCAGTTGCTGATGACCGAGGTCACGGTGATGGAGGACCCCCACGCGTACCCGCTGCCGGACATCGACGGCCGCGTGACGCTGGATCGGGTGAGTTTCGGCTACGACGTCGATAACCCTGTGCTCCGGAACGTCTCGCTGGAGATCCCGCCGGGGGAGACGCTCGCCTTGGTTGGGCCGACAGGCGCGGGCAAGTCGACCATCGCCAAGCTAGTGACGCGCGCCTACGACCCGACGTCGGGCAGGGTGCTGCTTGACGGCCACGACCTGCGCGACGTGCGGTTGGACTCGCTGCATCAACGGATGGCGGTCGTGCCGCAGGAGCCGTTCCTGTTCAGCATGAGCCTCCGCGACAATATCGCGTTCGCCCGTCCGGATGCTGCTGACGTCGAGGTGGAGCGAACCGCCCGTGCGGTCGGGCTCGGCGATTTTCTCGATCGCTCCGCTGCCGGGATTCACGCCGTCGTGCACGAGCGTGGGGCGTCGCTGTCGGCGGGGGAACGGCAACTCGTCGCACTGGCCCGGGCACTACTCGCCGCGCCGAGGGTGCTGGTGCTCGACGAGGCGACGTCCAGTCTCGACCTGCGGACCGAACGGCAGGTGGAACGCGCGCTTGACGTCGTGCTCACTGATCGGACGGCGATCATCATCGCGCACCGGCTGTCCACGGCGATGCGCGCGGACCGCGTCGCGGTGGTCGACGATGGACGGATCCTCGAGATCGGGACCCACGACGAACTGGCCGCCAAGGGCGGCCGTTACGCCGAGATGTACGCGACGTGGGACAGCTGAGTGGGCAACACGGTGTCCGGAACGGGGGACACGCGGTCGAGAACAGGGGACACGGCGTCGAGAGCGGGGGACACGGCGCTCACCGGGGCGCGCGCCGTGTCCCCCAGCCCGACGTTAGACGCGCTTGAAGAGCAGCGCGCGCTTGACTTCCTGGATCGCCTTGGTCACTTGGATGCCGCGTGGGCAGGCGTCGGTGCAGTTGAAGGTGGTGCGGCAGCGCCACACGCCCTCGGCGTCGTTGAGGATGTCCAGCCGCTCCTCGGCGCCCTCGTCACGGGAGTCGAAGATGAACCGGTGCGCGTTGACGATCGCGGCTGGTCCGAAGTAGGAGCCGTCCGACCAGAACACCGGGCACGACGTCGTGCAGCAGGCGCACAGGATGCACTTGGTGGTGTCGTCGAAGCGCTCCCGGTCGGCGGGCGACTGGATGCGCTCGTTGGTTGGCTCGTTGCCATAGGTGATCAGGAACGGCTTGACGGCACGGAACGCCTCGAAGAACGGCTCCATGTCGACGTAGAGGTCCTTCATCACCGGCAGGCCCTTGATCGGGGCGACCGTGATGGTGGTCGGCTTGCCCTTCTTCGCGAGCAGGTCCTTGACAAGCACCTTGCACGCCAGCCGGTTGATGCCGTTGATCTGCATCGCGTCGGAGCCGCAGATGCCGTGCGCACACGACCGGCGGAAGGACAGCGTGCCGTCGACGTAGCCCTTGATGTTGATCAGCAGGTTCAGCACCCGGTCGGTGGGCAGCGCTGGGACGTCGTAGGACTCCCAGTGCGGCTCCGAGTCGACCTCGGGGTTGAACCGCTGGATCTTCACCGTGACGGTCACCGAGCCGTCCGGAGCCGGGATCTCGGACGTGGGGTTTGCGGTGTTGTCCAAAACAGCTGCGGTGCTTGTCATCAGTACTTCCGCTCCATCGGCTCGTACCGGGTGAACACAACGGGCTTGTAATCCAGCCGGATGTCGGAAAGGAAACCAGTGAGGCCGAGCGGCGCGTCGGGGTCGGGACCGGTGTTGCCGTCCGGCAGCACCTTGTACGACATCGAGTGCCGCATGAAGTTGGTGTCGTCGCGGTCCGGGTAGTCCTCGCGGGCGTGCCCGCCACGGGACTCCTTGCGCGCGAGTGCCGCGTTGACAAGGCACTCCGCGAGGTCGAGCAGGAAGCCCAGCTCCACGGCTTCGAGCAGGTCAGTGTTGTAGCGCTTGCCCTTGTCCTGGACGCCGACCCTGCCGTAGCGCTCCTTCAGCGCCTGAACGTCGTGCAGTGCCCGCTTGAGGGTGTCCTCGGTGCGGTACACGGCGGCGTTGGCGTCCATCGTCCGCTGCAGCTCGGTGCGGATCTCGACCACCCGCTCGCTGCCTTCCGCCGAGCGGAGGGTGTCGACCATGCCCTGCACCATCGCCGCTGGCTCGTCCGGCAGGTCGACGTGGTCGACAGTGCTGGCGTACTCGGCGGCGGCGATACCGGCGCGCTTGCCAAAGACGTTGATGTCAAGCAACGAGTTGGTACCGAGCCGGTTGGAGCCGTGCACCGACACGCACGCGACCTCACCGGCCGCGTACAGGCCGGGGATCACGTTCTCGTTGTCGCGCAGCGCCTCGCCGCGGACCGTGGTCGGGATGCCGCCCATGGCGTAGTGCGCCGTTGGATACACCGGCACCGGCTCGGTGACGGGGTCGATGCCAAGGTACGTGCGTGCGAACTCGGTGATGTCCGGCAGCTTTGACTCGAGCACCTCGGCGCCCAGGTGGGTGCAGTCCAGGTAGACGTAGTCGGCGTCCGGGCCAGCGCCGCGGCCCTCCAGCACCTCGAGCACCATCGACCGGGCGACGATGTCGCGCGGCGCGAGGTCCTTGATGGTGGGGGCGTAGCGCTCCATGAACCGCTCGCCGTCCTTGTTCCGCAGGATCGCGCCCTCACCGCGAGCGCCCTCGGTAAGCAGGATGCCCAGCCCAGCGAGGCCGGTCGGGTGGAACTGGTAGAACTCCATGTCCTCCAGCGGCAGGCCCTTGCGGTAGTAGATGCCCATGCCATCGCCGGTGAGCGTGTGGGCGTTCGACGTCGTCTTGAACACCTTGCCGAAGCCGCCGGTGGCGAACACGATCGACTTCGCCTGGAACACGTGAATCTCGCCGGTCGCAAGTTCGTAGGCGATCGCGCCGGTGGCGACCTGGCCGTTCTCGGTGTCGCTGAGGACGACGTCGAGGACGTAGAACTCGTTGTAGAACTCGATGCCGTGCTTGACGCAGTTCTGGTACAGCGTCTGCAGGATCATGTGGCCAGTGCGGTCGGCCGCGTAGCAGGAGCGGCGGACGGCGGCCTTGCCGTGGTCGCGGGTGTGTCCGCCGAACCGGCGCTGGTCGATCTTGCCTTCCTGCGTCCGGTTGAACGGCAGGCCCATCTTCTCCAGGTCGAGCACCGCGTCGATGGCCTCCTTGGCCATGATCTCGGCGGCGTCCTGGTCGGTGAGGTAGTCACCGCCCTTGACGGTGTCGAAGGTGTGCCACTCCCAGTTGTCTTCTTCGACGTTCGCCAGTGCGGCACACATGCCGCCCTGTGCGGCGCCGGTGTGGGAGCGGGTCGGGTAGAGCTTGGTGAGCACCGCGGTGCGTGCGCGCTGCCCCGCCTCGATCGCGGCGCGCATGCCTGCGCCGCCCGCCCCGACGATCAGCACGTCGTATTTGTGGAACTGCATGAAAACTCCGAATCAGGCGCTGTGGTCGGGCTTAGTGTCTGATGGTTCGCACCTGCGAGCAGTGCTCACGTGACGGGGATGTTCGGGTCAAAGGTGAAGATCACCATGGTGCCGAGCACGAGGATGAGCGCCATGGACACGTACAGCAGGATCTTCAGCCAGAACCGCGTGGTGTCCTTACGGGCGTAGTCGTCGATGATCGTGCGGAGCCCGTTGCCGCCGTGCAGCTGCGCGAGCCACAGCATCGACAGGTCCCAGAACTGCCAGAACGGCGATGCCCAGCGGCCCGCGACGAACGCGAAGTCGATGCGGTGCACGCCTTCGTCGACGATGTTCATGATGAACAGGTGGCCGAGCACGAGGACGACGAGCGCGAGGCCGGACAGCCGCATGAACAGCCAGCTGTAGAGCTCGAAGTTGCTGCGCCGGGCCGCGGGCCTGCGCGGGGAGCGCGGCTTGTCGAGGGTGAGTGTCTCCGACATGGAAGCAGTCATGATCAGTTACCCCCGAACAGGTCAGTCACGGTGCGTTGCAGCATGATGAACGCGCCGGGCACCATCACGAGCACCCACACGCCGATAAGGCTCCACAGCATCGGACGCTGGTATTTCGGGCCCTTGGACCAGAAGTCGACGAGCATCACCCTGATGCCGTTGAGGGCGTGGTAGAGCACCGCGCCGACGAGGCCGACCTCGAGCAGCGCCACAAGCGGGGTCTTGTAGGTCTCGATGACCGCGTTGTAGGCGCTGGGCGACACCCGGACGAGCGCGGTGTCGAGCACATGCACGAACAGGAAGAAGAACGTGAGCACGCCGGTGATGCGGTGGGCTACCCAGGACCACATACCGGGGTCGCCGATGTAGAGCGTCCCGCTCCTGCGTGACGTGCCCGCCATCGCTGTCGGTGGGCTAGCCGTGGTGGGCATCGTGAACGGCCTCCATCGTCGCTTTCTTTCGGCGCGGACCTGCCGAGCGGCCCTTACCGGAACTGTCGTCGTGGCCTGCGCTGACCGGCCACGACCCTTCATCAGCAGGACTCTAAACCCGACCTTCGCCTTCGGCTGAACGTCGGGTTCCCAGGTGTGATCGACGAGACAGCCGGACGGAAAGGGGCCAGTCGGCGCAACGTCGTCAACGATTCGATTACGCGGGCGGGTTTCGTCTTTGGTTGTCGTGCCATGGCTCACCCGCGAGCGGTAGCCTTCCTCGCCATCGAACCCGGCGGTACAGCCGGAAGTTGCCAGAGACCGTCACCGGATCGGGGCGGGGAGGGAGTGACACTGTGCGTCAGACACGGCGTCCAACACGGAGAATTCAGCGCGTGCGCGCGATGGCCGCCATCGGTGCCATCGCGGTAGCCGTCACGGCGTGCGGCGAGCCGCCACCGGCGAACGAGCCGGGTGCCGAGCAGTCGGAGAGCGACTTTCTGGCCTGCATGGTCACCGACGAGGGTGGTGTCGACGACAAGTCGTTCAACGAGACGTCGTGGAACGGCCTTCTCAACGCGTACGAGGCGGGTGTCATCGCCGAGCCGAAGTACGTCGAGCCGAAGTCGGCGAGCGACTACGAGCCCAACCTGAAGAACATGGTCAGGGATGACTGTGGGCTGATCGTCACGGTTGGCTTCAATCTGGCGGACGCGACCAAGGCCTCCGCCGAGGCCAACCCCGACCAGAAGTACGCGATCGTCGACTTCCTCTACACCGACCCGGACACGTTCGAGCCGATCTCCATCGACAACGTCAAGTCCCTTGTCTTCAACACCCACGAGGCCGCCTTCCTCGCGGGCTACCTTGCCGCGGGGCAGTCGGAGACAGGCAAGGTCGCGACCTGGGGTGGCATGAAGATCCCGACGGTGACGATCTTCATGGACGGCTTCTACGACGGCGTGCAGCACTACAACGAGGTCAAGGGCGCCGACGTCGCGGTGCTTGGCTGGGACAAGAAGTCGCAGGACGGCCAGTTCGTTGGTGACTTCAGCAACTCGACGGTGGCCAAGCAGCTCTCCGAGAACCTGATCTCGCGCGGCGCCGACGTGATCATGCCGGTCGCCGGTCCGATCGGCGAGTCCGCCGCGGTCGCGGCCAAGGACGCTGGCGACGTCTCGCTCGTCTGGGTCGACACCGACGGCTACAAGACGCTGACGGAGTACCGCGACTTGCTGCTGACCAGCGTGGTCAAGGGCATGGACGTCGCGGTGGAGGAGACGGTGACCGCGACCGCCGAGGGCAACTTCAGTAACGAACCGTTCGTCGGCACGCTGGAGAACGAGGGCGTCTCGATCGCGCCGTACCACGCGTTGGAGGACAAGATCGATGAGGAGCTCAAGAAGGAAGTAGATGAGCTGCGGCAGCAGATCATCTCTGGTGAGCTGAAGGTCACGTCCGACGCCGCCTTCTAGATCAGGCGCACCCCACTGAGCCGAGATGGGCGCAGGCTGTACCCAGCCGGCGCCCATCTCGGCGGCATCATGAAAGCGTGAGACTGTGAAGCTGCAACTGAGGGGGATCACCAAGCGGTTCGGCTCGCTCGTCGCCAACGACCGCATCGACCTGACCGTCGAGCAGGGTGAGATCCACTGCCTGCTCGGCGAGAACGGCGCTGGCAAGAGCACGTTGATGAACGTGATCTATGGCCTACTCCAGCCGGACGAGGGCGAGATCCTCGTCGACGGCGAGCCGGTGACCTGCAATAACCCCGCCGACGCGATGGCGGCTGGTATCGGCATGGTGCACCAGCACTTCATGCTCGTGCCGGTGTTCACCGTCGCGGAGAACGTGATGCTCGGCGCGGAACAGACGTACGGGCCGGGCTTCCTCGACATCGACGCCGCGCGCGAGCAGGTGCGCGAGATCTCCGAGCGCTACGGCTTCCACGTGGACCCGGACGCGGTGGTGGAAAACCTGCCGGTTGGCGTGCAGCAGCGGGTGGAGATCATCAAGGCGCTGGTCCGGGATGCGCGCGTGCTGATCCTCGACGAGCCCACCGCCGTGCTGACGCCGCAGGAGACCGACGAGCTGATCGAGATCATGCGCCAGCTCAAAGCCAACGGCACCTCGATCGTGTTCATCACTCACAAGCTGCGCGAGGTCCGTGCGATCGCCGACCGGATCACGGTGATCCGGCTCGGCAAAGTCGTCGGTGAAGCGGACGTCTCGGCCAGCGAGAGCGAGCTAGCCTCGATGATGGTTGGCCGCGCGGTCACCCTCGCCGTCGACAAGGAACCGCCAGACGTCGGGGACGTCGTCGTTGACGTCCGTGGCCTGACGGTGGTGGACGAGCGCGACTACGTCGTCGTGAACGATGTCTCGTTCGACGTCAGGGCTGGCGAGATCCTGGCTGTCGCCGGGGTGCAAGGCAACGGGCAAACCGAGCTGACCGAGGCCATCATGGGGCTACAACAGCGGGCGACCGGCTCCGTGCGGCTTGGCGACGTCGAGCTGCTCGGCAAGTCCGTGCGGTCGGTGCTGCGCGCCGGGGTCGGATTCGTGCCGGAGGACCGCAGGGCGGACGGCCTCGTCGGTGACTTCACGGTCGCGGAGAACCTGATCCTAGACCGGCACGACGAGCCGCCGTTCGCGTCCGGCCCGATGCTCAAGCCCGCCGTCGTCCGGCGCAGCGCCGAGGAGCGCATCGCGGAGTTCGATATCAGGGCGGGCAGCGGCGCCACGCTCGCCAAGACGTTGTCTGGCGGCAACCAGCAGAAAGTCGTCATCGCGCGGGAGCTGTCCCGGCCGTTGCGGGTGCTGATCGCCGCGCAGCCGACCCGAGGCCTCGACGTCGGGTCGATCGAGTTCGTGCATCGACGTCTGGTCGCCGAGCGCGACAAGGGGACGGCCGTGCTGATCGTGTCGACCGAGCTGGACGAGGTCAGCGCGCTCGCCGACCGGGTGCTGGTGATGTATCGCGGCACCGTCGTCGGCATCGTGCCAGGCGACACCGACCGCGACACCCTCGGCCTGATGATGGCCGGGGTTTCCGCGGACGATGCCGCCGAACGGGCGCGACGGCACCACACGCTGGTCGAGAGCGTGGCCGAGGACGGTGAGGAATGAGCGAGAACTCAAGTAACGAACTGACCGTCGGCCAGCGGTTCTTCCGGGAGCTGACCACCGGCGGTACGGCGTTGACATTGCTGTCGATTCTGCTGGCCATGCTGATCGGCGCGGTGCTCATCGTGGTCTCCGATCCCGACGTGCAGGCGACGGCGGCGTACTTCTTTTCCCGGCCGACCGACACGCTGCTCGCCATCTGGGAATCCGCGAGTAGCGCCTACGCCGCGATGTTCGCCGGCGCCGTCGTCGACTTCGATGCCGCCTCGGTTGGTGACGCACTGATTCCGCTGGCGGACACGCTGACGTATGCGACGCCGCTGATCGCCGCCGGTCTCGCCGTGGCGCTGGCGTTCCGTGCCGGACTGCTGAACATCGGCGCGCAGGGCCAGATCATCATCGGCGCGACGCTGGCGGGATTCGTCGGCTTCGGGATGGACCTGCCTCCCGTCATCCACCTCGGATTCGCGGTGCTCGCGGGATTCCTCGGCGGGGCGATCTGGGGCGGCATCGCCGGTTTCATCAAGGCGAAGACCGGCGCGCATGAGGTGATCGTCACGATCATGCTCAACCACATCGCGGCGTTGCTGCTGGCGTACCTGCTTACGACGCAGCTGTTCCGCCGCGAGGGCCAGGCGGCACCGATCAGCCCGTTCGTCGCGGATTCGGCCGCGCTGCCGAGCTTTTTCGAGGGCTCCCGGCTGCACCTCGGGTTGTTCGTGGCGCTGCTCGCCGCCGGGTACAGCTGGTGGCTGCTGTCGCGTAGCACCATGGGATTCCGGTTCAAGGCGGTCGGCCACAACCCACACGCCGCGACGACCGCGGGCATCTCGGTGGCGCGGTCGTACACGGCCGTGATGTTCATCGGCGGTGGCCTCGCCGGGATCGCTGGCGCGTCGCAGGTGCTCGGCACCGAGAGCTACCTGTCCACCAGCATCGCCGGCGAGCTGGGCTTCGACGCGATCACCGTCGCGTTGCTCGGGCGGTCGAGTCCGATCGGCACGGTCGCGGCGAGCCTGCTGTTCGGCGCGTTGCGTGCCGGTGCGGTGACGATGCAGGCGCAGACCGGCACCCCGATCGACATCGTGCTGGTGGTGCAGTCGTTGATCGTGCTGTTCATCGCCGCGCCACCGCTGGTGCGGGCGGTGTTCCGCCTCAAGGTGCGGGCAGCGTCGCCGATGGCGCCCGAGGTTGGGGGGAAGACGGCATGAGGACTGCGGCTGCTGTTACCACCCGCCCGGAGGAGAGTACCGACGCCCAGCCCGCCGTCGCGCTCACGCGGCACTGGCGCACTCCGATCATGTTCGGCGTCTTTGGACTGCTCGCCTTCGTCGTCTTCGGTCTCCTGCCGGACGGCGGGCGGGAGAGCACGTTCGGCCTCTCGCTGCGCGACGACGTCATCCAGCTCGCGCCGATCTCGGTGCCGTCGAAGCTGGCCGCGGTCCTGCTCGCTCTCGTGTGCCTCGGCATCGCGGCGTACGCGGCGTGGCAGACGTATCTGAGCCGCACGGTGCCGCTGTGGCTGTCGATCACCTTCGGTGTCGCGTTCGTGCTGGCGTTTTTGACCTGGGCCGTCGCCGGATCGGAGATCTCACTGACCTCGGCGTTGCAGGGCACGCTCGCGTTGTCCGTGCCGCTGATCTTCGGTGCGTTGTGCGGGATGATGGGTGAACGCACCGGGGTCATCAACATCGCCATCGAGGGACAGCTTCTCTTTGGCGCGTTCCTGTCCGGTGTCGCCGCGTCGCTGGTCGGGAACCTGTGGGTGGGGCTGATCGCCGCACCGATCGCCGGGCTCGCGGTGGCGTGGGTGCTCGCGGTCTTCACGGTGCGCTATTTCGTCAACCAGATCATCGTCGGCGTCGTGCTGAACGTGCTGGTGATCGGCGTGACGAACTTCCTCCACAGCAGACTGCTCAGCCCGATGAAGGACACCTGGAACTCGCCGGGCCGGTTCCCTCGGTTGGAGATCCCGCTGCTGAGTGAGATTCCGGTGATCGGGCCGGTGCTGTTCCACCAGACCGTCATCGTCTACATCATGTACGTCGTGGTGGTGCTGGCTCATATCGCACTGTTCCGCACGCGGTGGGGGCTGCGGGTGCGGGCCGTCGGCGAACACCCGGAAGCGGCCGACACGGCAGGCATTCAGGTGAACTCGGTGCGGTTCCGCAACGTGTTGCTCGGTGGCGCGTTGGCGGGGCTCGGCGGATCGTATTTCACGCTGGGTGCGGTGGGCCTGTTCAGTCAGGAGATGACGGCAGGTGCGGGGTTCATCGCGCTCGCCGCGATGATCATGGGCCGTTGGACACCGATCGGCGCGGTCTTCGCCGCGCTGCTGTTCGGCTTCGCCAACAACCTGCAGAGCGTGCTCGGCATCATCGGCTCGCCGATTCCGAGCGAGTTCATGCTGATGGCGCCGTACCTGCTGACGATCTTCGCGGTGGCCGGTCTCGTCGGGCGGATCCGGCCGCCAGCGTTCAACGGCCAGCCCTACATCAAGTCTTGAGCGCGCTGGAGGTGGGCGCAGGATGACCGCGCCGGACACTGTGGATTGGCCCGCGCTGCGGGAGGCGGCTGTGACGGCGGCGGCGAGCGCGTACTGCCCGTACTCCGGGCTGCGGGTTGGCGCTGCGGCGCTGGTTGACGACGGCAGGGTCGTCACCGGATGCAACGTCGAGAACGCGTCGTATGGCGTCGGGCTGTGCGCCGAGTGCACGATGGCCGGGCAGCTCCGGTTGACCGGCGGCGGACGTCTCGTCGCGGTGGCGTGCCGCGCCGGCGATGGCGAGCTGCTGATGCCGTGTGGCCGGTGCCGCCAGATCCTGTACGAACTGGGCGGCTCGGCGTGCCTTGTAGACACCCCGCGCGGCGTGTTGCCGATGTCCGACGTCCTGCCGGACGCCTTCGGCCCGGAGGACTTGCCATGACCGCACTGAAAGACGCTTTCGCCGCGGGGGCCGCTGCGCTGGCTGGGGGTGGGCATGGCTGAGCCGTTCGCCGCCGTCGACGTCATCCGCACCAAGCGGGACGGCGGGCGGCTGACCGACGCGCAGATCGACTGGGTCGTGGACGCCTACACGCGCGGAGTCGTCGCCGAGGAACAGATGGCCGCGCTGGCGATGGCGATCTTGCTGCGCGACATGGACGGCGACGAGATCGCCCGCTGGACCGCCGCGATGATCAACTCGGGGGAGACGCTGCACCTCGACGTCGAAAGGCCCACGGTGGACAAGCACTCCACCGGCGGCGTCGGCGACAAGATAACGCTGGTGTTGGCGCCGCTAGTCGCCGCGTGCGGGGCGGCTGTGCCGCAACTGTCCGGGCGCGGGCTCGGGCACACCGGCGGCACACTCGACAAACTGGAGGCCATCCCCGGTTGGCGCGCGGACCTCACGACGGCGGAGATGTGTGAGCAACTGACCGATGTCGGAGCAGTGGTCGCGGCTGCGAGCACTGCTCTGGCTCCGGCCGATCGGAAGCTCTACGCCCTCCGCGATGTCACCGGAACGGTGGAATCCATCCCGCTGATCGCCAGCTCCATCATGAGCAAAAAGATCGCCGCGGGACCGCGGTCGCTGGTGCTCGACGTCAAGGTCGGGTCCGGCGCGTTCATGAAGACGCGGGAGAACGCCGTCGAGCTGGCCCGCACCATGATCGGCATCGGGAACTCGCACGGCGTCGCGACGTCGGCGGTGCTGACCGACATGTCCCGACCGCTCGGGTTGACGGCGGGCAATGCCGTCGAGGTCGCCGAGGCGGTCGACGTCCTGCGCGGCGGCGGGCCACCCGACGTCGTCGAGCTGACGCTGGTGTTGGCGCGGGAGATGCTGGCGCTGGCAGGCATCAGCGACGTCGATCCCGCCAAGGTACTGGCGTCAGGGAAGGCGTACGAGTCGTGGTGCGCCATGATCCGCGCGCAGGGCGGCGACCCGGACGCGCGGCTGCCGGAGCCCACGCACCGGCACGTGGTCGAGGCTGAGCGCGACGGCGTGCTGGCGGAGCTGGACGCGCTCGCCGTCGGCATGGCCGCTTGGCGGCTCGGTGCCGGTCGCTCCGCGCCGGGGGAGCCAGTGCAGTACGCGGCGGGTGTGCGGCTGCTCGCCCGCCTTGGTGAGCGGGTCGCGGCCGGTCAGCCGCTCGCGGAGCTGCACACCGACACGCCGGACGCCGTCCCCGCCGCCGTCGCGGCGCTGTCCGGCGGCGTCCGCATCGCGGACACGGCGCCGGAGCCGGGACCGCTGGTCCTCGACGTCCTGCGGTGAGTGGTGGCTCGCCCGAGCGGCATGCCACGTTGATCTGAAGACGGTTGCGTCGTCATAGCAACCACAATGTCTTCAGATCATCGCCGACCGGATGCCGAGAGCCGGAAGCCGGGCAGGGGTGGACGCCGCCGTCACCATAAATGAAACACCCCGCCGCGACGAGCGCAGCGGGGCGTTTCCGGCCGGACGTCGTCAGTCGCCTGAGACGTCTGCGGTGTCTTCCTTTTTGGTGCCGTTGCGGGCCCGGTTGTTGCTGCGGGTGCGACGCGGCTGGCGCGGTGGCGGCGTTGGCTGCGTCACCTGCTGCGGACCACCACCGAGCATCAGCTCGGCGAACGTCGCCATCGCCTCATCGAGCTGACCGCCGATGCGGCGCTCGGACTCCTCGTTGCTCTTGCGCACGATCGAGTTAACCGCGTCGGAGTCCGGCCGGTCGCCGAGGATGCCCTCGACACCGGCGATGCGGGCCTTGACGACGCCGTCGAGGTCGCCGAAGCGCGTCGACATGCCTTCCTCGACCTTGTTGATGCGCGACTCCAGCTCTTCAAGGCTGACGCCGAGCATCTCGACCTTATCGGTGATCGAGCTGAGCGTCTCGGACGCGTCGAGCTTCGTCGTGGCATCGCGGAGCTGCTCGCGCAGCGTTTCTTGCGCCGAGGCGAGCTGGTCGCGGTAGGCGGCCTCGGACTCGGTCGCCCGCTGCTTGGCGTCGGCCTCGAGTGCGTCGATGCGCTCGCGCAGCGCGGCTTCGGCGGTGTCGACGCGCTCCCGGACGGGGCCGTGCACCGCGCTTGGGACGCTTTCCAGTCTGCTGTCCTGCTTGTCGAGGTGCATCTCGAGCTCGTCGAGCCTGCGGTGGATGTTCTGCAGCTTGTCCTCGAGGCCGTCCATGCGGCCCGCGACGCCTTCGAACTTGCCAGCGACGCCGTCGAGTCGTCCGCCGAGCTCGGCGAACGGCTTGGCGAGCTTGTCGACGATGCCGTCGACGGCCCGCGCGATCGCCGCCATCGCCTTGTCCTGGGCTTCCAGGCGGGACATGGTTTCGTCGATGCGCTCGGCGAGCACGCCGACCTCGGTGCGGTCTGGCAGCTCGGAGAGGCGCTTGCGCACGGCGCCGAGCGACTCGACGGGCGACAACCTCGCGTAGATGTCATCGAGGGCGTCGAAGACCTGCTGCTGTTCGCTCTCCCGGACTTCGGCCGCACGCACGAGCATGTTCCGCATGCGGTCGAAAGACGGGGCAATGGAGTTTTCAGTCACGGCATTGACCTTCGTCGGCACGGTTTGGGGTGAGGAGTGTGTGAGAGCTTAGCCATAGTCTAGTGGCGGCCTGTGGCACCCCCAGGTGTGTCGCGCATCCCCAGGTCAGCCGTTCGGCCCAATGACGAGGGGTGGCGAAGCTGAACCTGCACCTGAGGGTGAGGTCGGTATGGGCCGAAGCCGTGAAGATCAGTGGACCCGGAACCGGTCTTCCAAGTCGTTGACCAGCTTCTGCCACGCCGCGACCTCTTCGTCGAACGGCGGGCTGGGCTCAAGGCGGTTCAGGTCCGGCTTGAGCACGAACGACGCCAACCAGCCAAGCCGCTCCGACTCGGCGAGCGCCTCGGCGACACTGTCGTCGCCCGCCCAGTCGGCCGCGTCGGTCAGCAACTCGACGGCGAGGTCGAGTTGGTTCGGGTCGATGGCCTCTGGTCCGTCCGCGATGTCGTCGTCCAGCCCGGCGAGCACGTAGGTGTTGACGTCGGTGACCTCGATGTCCAGGTCGGCGGTGGTCGCATGCGTGACGACGTCCTGCCAGGTTGGCATCTCGGCGAGGTCGTTGTCGCCGAGCTCACCGGGGTCGGCGAGCTGGCGCGCCAACGCGCGAGCCGAGGTGAAGACGTCGATCCTGCCGTTCGAGCCAAGGAAGTACGGATCGTCGTCCAGGTAGCAGCGCAGGGTGAAGTACTCGTCGTTGGTGGTGATGATCTTGATGGGGTCGATGCCTACCTCACCCCAGAAGCCGGCGGGCTCCTCGTCCTCGATGTCGTCGCCGCCAGCGCGGGTGCCTTCCTTGTCGACCCCCGCCTCGGACTCGGCCGACTCCTCGTGGAACGCGGCCAGCTCCTCGGCGGTCTCGTCGAGGGTGGCCTTGTCGATCTCGGGCACGGTGATCAAGTCGTCGATGGCGTCCAGCACGGTGTCCCACTTGTCAGAGACCGCCGCCGTCAGGTCGTCCCACAGCTTGGCGCCCTCGCGGCCGGTGAACGGCAGCCTGCCCTGGTGCAGCAGCGAGAAGCCTTCGTGCGCGTCGAGGACCTCGTGCACCTCGTCCAGCTCGCAGACGTCGGCCAACGAGCGCACGATGCCGATGATCTCGGCGAGCTCGCCGATGGTCCAGGAGTCCGGCTCTTCCGCGACCAGCTCCGGGACGCCAACCAGGTCGTAGGAGTGGTCGTCGTCCGGGATCAGCTCGGGTACGTTGAGCGCGGGCACGATGTTCCACGACGGGTGGTCGATGAGGTCGTGCTGGTCCGCCGTACGGACGTAGGCCGCGAGGTGCGCCGCGTCGGGGAACGCGAACAGGTCCTCCTCGTCGCCGAGAAAGGCCTCCCACTCCTCGCCGTCCTCTCGCCACCGGGGTGCCCACAGGGTGACGAGATCGCCTTGGGGCAGCCCGAGTTCGATCGGGATGATGTCGGTTGCCACTGCATCCTCCGCTGAACAGCCATACGACCTGTACACGTATTGGGTTAACGCGCACGCGCAGCCTACGGGTTTCCCGGTCGGAGGGCGATGCCGGTGTCGGCAAAACGTGAGCGTCTGGTCCGCGATAGGCACCGATCGTGGTAGGAGTGCCGCTCGAATGGCCCTACCCGAATGGCACCCTTAGTGCTGATGACTGCTTCCCGAACCTCCGCCGCGGCCACGTTGCGTGATGCCTTGCCGGGCGAGAACGACCCCGATGCCCTGTTCGAAGCCTTCTCGACCTGGGCCACCGACCGGGGGTTCGACCTGTACCCCGCGCAGGAGGAAGCGCTCATCGAGATCGTCTCCGGCGCGAACGTTATTTTGTCGACGCCGACTGGCTCCGGCAAGAGCCTTGTCGCGATGGGGGCGCATTTCGCCGCGCTGGCGGACGGTAGGCGCTCGTACTACACCGCGCCGATCAAGGCGCTGGTGTCAGAGAAGTTCTTTTCGCTGATCGAGGTGTTCGGCACCGAGTCGGTTGGCATGATGACCGGCGACTCCGCCGTCAACCCTGACGCGCCTATCATCTGCTGCACGGCGGAGATCCTGGCCAACATCGCGCTGCGGCAGGGCAGGGAAGCGGACGTCGGCCAGGTCGTCATGGACGAGTTCCACTTCTACGCCGAGCCGGATCGTGGCTGGGCGTGGCAGGTGCCGCTGCTTGAGCTGCCGGACGCGCAGTTCGTGCTGATGTCGGCGACGCTGGGCGACGTCTCCTTCTTCGAGAAGGACCTCACCCGGCGCACCGGCAGGTCGACGGCGGTGGTGACGTCGGCGGAGCGCCCGGTACCGCTGACGTATCGATACGCCATGACGCCGCTGCACGAAACCATCGAGGAACTACTGCACGGCGGTCAGGCCCCGATCTACGTCGTGCACTTCGCGCAGGCCGCCGCCGTCGAGCGAGCGCAGTCGATGACGAGCATCAACGTCTGCAGCAAGGCGGAGAAGGCCGCGATCGCGGAGGCGATCGGTGACTTCCGGTTCACCAAGGGCTTCGGCAAGACGTTGTCGCGGTTGGTGCGTCATGGCATCGGCGTCCATCACGCCGGGATGTTGCCGAAGTATCGACGTCTTGTGGAGCAGCTGGCGCAGGCTGGGCTGCTCAAGGTGATCTGTGGGACGGACACCCTCGGTGTTGGCATCAACGTGCCGATCCGCACCGTGGTGCTGACCGCGCTGACGAAGTTTGACGGCACCCGGCAGCGGCACCTCAAGGCGCGCGAGTTTCACCAGATCGCGGGACGTGCGGGCCGCGCCGGCTATGACACCGACGGCTACGTCGTCGTGCAGGCCCCTGAGCACGTCGTGGAGAACGCGAAGGCGCTGGCCAAGGCGGGCGACGATCCGAAGAAGAAGCGCAAGATCGTGCGCAAGAAGGCCCCGGAGGGCTTCGTCAACTGGACAGAGTCGACGTACGAGCGGCTCATCGAGTCGCCGCCGGAGCCGCTGGTGTCCAGCTTCGCGGTCAGTCACTCGATGTTGCTCAACGTCATCGGCCGCCCCGGTAACGCGTATGACGCCATGCGCAGGCTGCTTGAGGACAACCACGAGCCTCGCGACCGGCAGCGCAAGCACATCCTGCGCGCCATCGCGATCTACCGGGCGCTGCGCACCGCGGGCGTGGTGGAGGAGCTGTCCGAGCCGGACGAGTTCGGCAGGACGGTGCGGCTGACCGTCGACCTGCAGTTCGACTTCGCTCTGAACCAGCCGCTCTCACCGTTCGCGCTGGCCGCTATCGAGCTGCTCGACCCCGAGTCGCCGTCGTATGCGCTCGACGTCGTCTCGATCATCGAGTCCACCGTGGACGATCCGCGCCCCGTGCTGTCGCAGCAGCAGTTCCTCGCGCGCGGCGAGGCGGTCTCGGCGATGAAAGCCGAGGGCATGGAATACGAGGAACGGATGGAGGCGCTTGAGGACGTCACCTATCCGAAGCCGCTCGAAGAGATGATCGAAGCGGCGTTCGAGACGTACCGGCAAGGGCACCCATGGGTGGTCGACACCTGGCCGTCTCCGAAGTCCGTCGTGCGCGACATGTACGAGCGCGCGATGAACTTCGTCGAGTACATCGGCTACTACCGCATCGCTCGGTCGGAGGGTCTGGTGCTGCGATACCTGACTGACGTCTACGACTCGCTGCGACACACCGTTCCCGACGAGGCCAAGACCGAACCGCTGCTTGACCTGATCGAGTGGCTAGGCGAACTGGTGCGGCAGGTGGACTCCAGCCTGCTCGACGAATGGGAGGCGCTGCGGCACCCCGACGAAGAAGAGGTGCCGACGTCCCGGCCCGAACTGCACGCGCCGCGTCCGGTCACCGGCAACGAGCGGGCATTCCGCGTGCTGGTGCGCAACGAGCTGTTCCGCCGCGTCGAGCTGGCCGCGCGGGAGGACTACGAGACGTTGGGCGAGCTGGACGGCGATAACGGCTGGGACGCCGATGCCTGGGCGGACGCGCTGGACGACTACTTCGCCGAGTACGACGAGATCGGCACCGGCCAGGACGCACGCGGCCCCGCGCTGTTCCGCATCGAGGCCGACACCGACGTCTGGCGGGTGCGCCAGGTGCTCAGCGACCCGGAGGGTAACCACGATTGGGCGATCTCGGCGGAGGTGGACCTGGCGGCGTCCGATGAGGCAGGCAGTGCCGTCGTCCGCGTTCTCCACGTCGGTGAACTCTGACCGAGCGGGTCGTACCAGCCGTCGGCACCCTCGAATGTGGACATTCGGTCACACTTCGTCAGTAGCCCTGTCGCCAGCGGTAGGAAAGGTCTAATGTGCTGGTCGATTGTCACCCTCCGACGACACGGGGAGGAGCTCGGCGATGGAGTGGCTCGACACCGCACTTGGGGAGATATCGAGTTTCATCTGGGGTCCGTGGCTACTGATCCCGCTGCTGTTGCTTACCGGCCTGTATCTGACGATCGTGCTGCGGGGACTGCAGTTCCGCAGGTTCGGGCACGCCTTCTGGCTGGCGCTGATCAAGCGCAAGGAAGTGGATGCGGAAGGCGACATCAGCCACTACCAGGCGCTCACCGTCGCGCTGGCGGCGACCATCGGTGTCGGCAACATCGCCGGTGTGGGAACCGCTATCGCGCTTGGTGGACCGGGTGCGCTGTTCTGGATGTGGATTACCGGCCTCGTCGGCATGGCCACCAAGTACTCCGAGGCCTTCCTGGGAGTGAAGTTCCGCCGGGTTGACGCCAAAGGCGAACAGAGCGGCGGCCCGATGTTCTACCTCAGCGAGGGAATCAGGAACAACTTCGGCAAAGTTCTCGGGATCTCGTTCGCCGTCTTCGGCGCCGTCGCGGCGTTCGGCATCGGCAACATGGTGCAGGCCAACAGCGTCGCGGACGCCGTCAATACCGAGTGGGGGATCCCGTTCTGGTTAAGCGGGCTGATCCTTATGTTCGCCGCGGCGGCGGTCATCCTGGGCGGTATCAAGAGCATTGGGCGGTTCACCGCCGCGTTCGTTCCGTTCATGGCGATCATTTACGTGCTCGGCGCGACGGTTGTGCTGCTGCTCAACATCACTGAGCTCCCCTCCGCGCTGGCCACCGTCTTCAGCGACGCGTTCACCGGTACGGCGGCGACTGGTGGCTTCGTCGGTGTCGGCTTCCTTGCCGCGCTGCGCTGGGGTGTGGCACGGGGGATCTTCTCCAACGAGTCGGGTCTCGGCACCGGCGGCATCGCGGCAGCCGCGGCTCAGACCACTCACCCGGTCCGGCAGGCACTGGTGTCGATGACGCAGACATTCCTCGACACCCTTGTCGTTGTCAGTTTCACCGGCCTGACGATCGTGGTTACGGGCGCATGGACGCAGCTCGACACCGCTGGTGAGGCGCTGACCGGCGCACCGCTGACCCAGGCGGCGTTCGACTCGGGCCTGCCAGGTGAGTGGGGCGGGCTGATCGTCTCGATCGGCGTCGTGTTCTTCGCGTTCTCCACCCTGCTCGGCTGGGCCTACTACGGGGAACGGTGTATGGACCGGCTCTTCGGACGGGGCCTGGTGACGCCCTACCGGGTCGTCTTCGTCGTCGTCATCTTCATCGGGGCCGTCACGGAACTGAAAACGGTCTGGACCATCGCGGACATTCTCAACGGGCTCATGGCGCTGCCCAACCTCGTGGGACTGATCGTGCTCTCCGGCCTGATCGTGCGCGAGACCCGCGAGTTCTTCCGGCGCCCTGATTGGAAGGTCGCTGATGACTTCCTCCGCCCACGACGATCCTGATGTGATGAAGTCCTGGGTGCCGCGCGGCTGCGACGCCGCGCGGCACCGAAGACCCGTACGATGCGGACATGCTTCGATTCGTGACCGCCATGTTGGCGGCTGTCCTGGTCACGGCGGGTTGTACGTCCGATGAGTCCGGGCAGTCAGCGGACCTGCCCGCCGCGGCAGGCCTGCTCGACGCGGCCGCGCGATCGGCCGCGGAGATCACCAGCACCCACTTCGTCGTCGACATCAGTGGTGAGGTGCCCGGTATGGCCGTTGAGAGCATCGACGGTGACCTGACCACAGAAGGCAACGGCGTCGCCGCTAAGGGAATCGCGGTGATCACCGCGTTCGGGTCGGCCGCTGAGGCGAACTTCGTGCTCGTCGACGACGTCCTCTACCTCGACACCGGGGGCGGCACCTACCGCGAGATTCCAGCGGCGCAGGCGTCGCTGGTCTACGACTTCTCCGCCGTGCTCGATCCCGAGCGGGGCGTCGCCAAGCTGATCCGCAACCTCGCCGACCCCACGACCGTCGCCGAGGAAGACGTCAACGGCACCGCCACCTACAAGATCACCGGTACCGCCACCAAGGACGACATCGCGGGTCTCGTGCCTGGCGCGTCGAGCGACGTCGACGTCACCCTGTGGGTCAGCAAGGATGACGGCAATCAGCCGGTGAAAGCCGAGGCTGCCTTCCCAGGTGGCGGCGGTGAGGGCGGCACGGTGACCGTCACGCTGTCCCAGGTCAACGAGTCGGTCACGGTCGAACCGCCGCGGTGACATCTGACGCGACGCTGTCCCGAGGCGCGCGGCTCAGCGCGATCGGGGCTGGTGGGCTCGCCGTTCTGCTTGGGGCGCTCGACACCTACGTCGTGATCGCGCTGTTCCGGCAGATCATCGACGACTTGAGCATCCCGATCAACCGGTTGGAACGGCTCACGCCGATCGTCACCGGCTATCTGCTCGGCTACGTCGCCGCGATGCCGCTGCTCGGGCAGGCGTCCGACCGGTTCGGGCGCAAGCTGCTGTTGCAGACCTGCTTGTTCGGCTTCGCGGCTGGCTCCGCCGTCACCGCGCTGGCCAGCGACGTCGACGTGCTGGTCGCGGGCAGGGTGGTGCAGGGAGTCGCCAGCGGTGCGTTGTTGCCGGTGACGATGGCGCTGGCCGCCGACCTGTTCGCGCAGCGCCGCAGGGCCAGCGTGCTCGGCGGGGTTGGTGCGGCGCAGGAACTCGGCAGCGTGATCGGCCCGCTGTACGGTGTGCTGATCGCCGCCATCGCCGGGTGGCGCGGCGTGTTCTGGGTGAACGTGCCGCTCGCGGTGGCTGCCATGATCGCGGTGCACTTCGCGCTGCCGAGCAAGGGTGCGCATGGGCGTGGTCGCGTTGACGTCGTTGGCGGGCTGCTGCTCGCGGTGGCGCTCGGACTGGTCGTGATCGGCCTCTACAACCCGGAGCCGGGCAAGCAGGTGTTGCCGGAGAGCGGGCCGTGGTTGCTCGCCGGCGCGGCGGTCGCACTGGTGGCGTTCGTGGTGTGGGAGAAGCGCGCTCACACCACGCTGATCGACACCACTGGGGTGTGGCTGCGGCCGTTCTTCGCCGCGCTAGGTGTGAGCGCCACGGCGGGTGCCGGGCTGATGGTGACGCTGGTCGACGTCGATCTCTTCGCGCAGTCGCTGCTGGGTCGGGACGACGCGGGCGCGATCGAGCTGTTGTTGCGGTTTCTGATCGCGTTGCCGATCGGGGCGGTGCTCGGCGGGGGGTTGGCTGGGCGATTCGGGGAACGCTGGGTCGCCGTCGGCGGGATGTTGCTCGCGGCGGTCGGGTTCTGGCTGCTCTCGGCATGGCCAGCCGATCCGCTCGCCGCGCGGCACGACCTCGGCGTCGTCTCGCTGCCGGTGCTCGACACGGACCTGGCGATCGTCGGGCTCGGCCTTGGGCTCGTCATCGCGCCGATCTCGTCGGCGGTGTTGCGGGTGGTGCCAGCCGCACAGCACGGCATCGCGTCGGCGACCGTCGTCGTGGCGCGGATGACGGGGATGCTGGTCGGCGTCGCGGCGCTGTCGGCGTGGGGCCTGCACCGGTTCAACACGCTGATGGCCGAGGTGCCGCTGCCGATCACGTTCGGCATGTCAAAACGGGAAGCCGCGCGGGCCGAGGCGGAGTTCCGCCGTCAGGTCAACGAGGCGCTGCTGGTCCAGTACACCGAGATCTTCTTGATCACGGCGTTCGTTTGCCTCGCCGGTGCGGCGTTGGCGGTGCTCATCGGCGCGCGGACGGGGTCGCGCCTCACCGGCGAGGGCGCCGTGACGCGCGTGCGGCGGTGACGCTAACGAAACCCGCTCAGGCCACCAGCTCGACGCGGCAGTGTGCCGTCGCGGCACGGGCGAGTCGGGCATTGGACGTCGCCAGCGTGAGTCCGCGTTGCTCAGCCAGTGCGACGTAGGCCGCGTCGTAGCCGGAAATGCTCTCGCGCAGCCGCCACATTCGCGGCAGTAGATCATCAAGCGAGACGTGGTCCATGCCCAACCGGGGTAGCCGATCGAGCGCCCACGTTGCGCGCTCGGTGGTGATCTTGCCGCCGAGTGCGAGGCCGCGAATCGCGGAGAAGACCTCCGCCTTCCAGTGTTCAGGCGCCGCCCAACGGGTGTCCCTGCTCAGGACCGCTCGGGCCTTGCGACCGCGCTGATCGGTGTACGTCAGCATGTTCGTCAGCACCGAGGCGTCGACGACGATCACATCTCGTCGCAATCGTCGCTGCTCAGCATGGACGTCCGCCGCTCGCGTGCCTCGGCGATCAGGTCAGCCGCGTCGGGCGCGTCCTCGTCGGCACCGCCGTCGTCGGCTAACTCGCGGTCGATTTCGGCCAGCAACTCCCGGTTTGCGGCCGAACGACGCCTCCCGCTTCAGCACGTTTAGCAAGAACGCCTGCAGCGATTGCCCGCGTTCCCGCGCGTCCCGGGCCAGCGAGTCCTTGACGTCGTCTGGCACATCTCGAACCGTCAACACAGCCATGCATTTAATTGCAGTCACGGTGCAGTCAAAGTCAAGCGTGCTACCGAGCCCCGTACTGCCGATCCCCCGCGTCGCCCAGGCCTGGCAGGATGAACCCCACGTCGTTGAGGTTGTCGTCCACGGCGGCGGTCACCACACGCACCGGCAGCCCGGACTCTCGCAACCGGTCAAGGCCCTCCGGCGCGGCGAGCGCACACACGGCGGTGACGTCGGTGGCGCCGCGTTCGGCCAGCAGCCGGATCGTGTACTCCATCGATCCCCCAGTGGCCAGCATCGGGTCGAGGACGAATACCGGACGTCCGGTCAGGTCGGGCGGCAGCGACTGCATGTACGGCGTCGGCTGCAACGTCTCCTCGTCGCGGGCCAGCCCGACGAACCCCATCAACGCCTCCGGCACCAGCCGGTGCGCCTGGTCGGCCATGCCGAGCCCCGCGCGCAGCACCGGCACCAGCAGCGGCGGGTCCGCGAGCCGGTACGCCTCGGTGTCGGCCACCGGCGTGCTGATCGGTTCGGTGCGCAGGGGTGCCTCCCGCATCGCCTCGTACACCAGCATCGTCGTCAGCTCGTGCAGCGCATGCCGGAAGCTCGCGTTGTCCGTGCGGCTGTCGCGCATGATCGACAGCCGGGCCTTCGTGAGTGGGTGGTCGACGAGCAGGACGTCCATGGGGCTGACAGTATCGCGCAGGACACCGAAGTGGGGCCGTACCCTGACGGCCGGACAACACGGGGGAGTCGCGCATGGAACTGGTCTTCGTCTTCGGTCTGCTGCTGTTGCTGAGCGTGTCACTGTCCGGGCTCGCCGCGCGCACCGTGCTATCGACGTCGCTGCTGTTCTTGCTCGGCGGCGCGCTCCTCGGCAACGGCGGTTTCGGCGTCGTCGACATCGAGGCGCAGGACCCGGTCGTCGCGATCCTCGCCGACATCGCGCTGTTCACCGTGCTGATCACCGACGGCCAGCGCGCCAGCCTGCCCGCGCTCAAAGAAGGCTGGCGGCTGTCCGGACGCGCGCTCGGCCTCGCGATGCCGTTGACGATGCTGCTGATCACGCTCCCAGCGCACTTCCTCCTCGGCCTGGACTAGACGACGTCGTTCCTGGTCGGCGCGATCTTGGCGCCAACCGATCCGGTGTTCGCGGCCGCCATCGTCGGCAGGAAGGACGTCCCGCTGCGGGTGCGGCGCCTGCTCAACGTCGAGTCGGGGCTCAACGACGGTCTCGCGCTGCCGTTCGTGCTGATTTTCATCGCCATCGCGGAGCACACCGACGCGCACTGGACGCACATCGGCCTTGAGCTGGTCGGCGGGCTCGCGATCGGCATCGCGGTGCCCGCGCTGGTGGCGCTCGCGTGGCGGCTGAAGCTGCTCACGCTTGAGCCGAGGCTGCAACCGCTCGGCGGGTTCGCCATCGCGGTCGCCGTCTTCGGTCTGTGTCATCTCACCGAGTCGAACCAGTACCTCGCCGCGTTCGCCGCTGGGGCGACGCTTGCCACGCTGGACCGCCTCGCGGCGGAACGCTTCGAGCCGTTCGGCGAGCTGCTGTCCGAGGTGACGAAGTTCGGCGCGCTGCTACTGTTCGGCGCATTGATCACGCCGAACCTGCTGTCGCATCTGTCCGCGATGGAGTGGGTGCTCGCCGTGGTGATCATCGTCGTGGTGCGGCCGCTCGCGATGTGGCTGTCGCTGCTGCGCACCCAGCTTCCTGGAGCCGAGAAGTTTGTCGCGGCGTGGTTCGGGCCGAAGGGCTTCGCGTCGGTCGTGTACGGACTGCTGGTGCTGCAAGCCGACATCCCCAACGGTCAGCTCGTGTTCGAGCTGGTCGCGATCACCATCGCGCTGTCGATCGTGCTGCACTCGTCCACCGACGTCCCGATCGCGAAGCGGCTGCGGTTCGAGCCGCCGGACAACCTGCCGCGCGGCGGGCCGGAGCGTTCGGAGCAAACGTAGGCCCGTCGCCGGATTACCGCCCTGCGTGTCCGGTATGCGCGCTACGCTCAGGGCCGTGAGTCAGGACCAGCCAGACGAGGCGCGCCCGCCCGCGCTGCGCGCGTCGGACGCAGACAGGGAACGGGTCGCTGGCGTGCTGCACCGCGCGCTCAGCGAGGGCAGGATCACCATGACCGAGCTGGAGGAACGGCTCGGCGCGGTCTACGCGGCCAAGACGCACGCCGACCTCGTGCCGCTCACGTCCGACTTGCCGGAGTCGACCGGGGCGGCACCGGTGCCAGCGGCGCAGTCCGCTGTTGGGCATCCGCTTATCGGCGGCACGCCCGGTTCGACGTCGTCGATCGCTGTGATGTCAGGCGCGGCCCGCAGGGGCAACTGGTGCGTGCCCGCGCAGCACAACAGCTTCGCGTTCTGGGGCGGCGTCGACATCGACCTGCGGCAGGCGACGTTCGCCGAGCAGCACGTCACCATCACGGCGGTCGCGATAATGGGTGGCATCGACATCGTCGTGCCGGACGACATCCGAGTCGAGGTGACCGGTGTCGGCTTCATGGGCGGTTTCGACAGCACGGGCGACGCGCAGCCGAACCCTGACCCGAACGGGCCGGTCGTGACGGTCAACGGTCTCGCGTTCTGGGGCGGTGTCTCGGTCAAGCGCAAGCCCCGCACGCCGCCGCCGGACAAGCACCGCATGATCTGAGCGTGGCGGAAGGACGCGCCTACCGCGTCATGGCGTCGCGGACCTCCGCCAGCAGCTCCCGCATCGCGTCCTCGGCGTCCTCACGACGTCCATCGGCCACCGCCGCCGCGACGGCTTCGTGCAGGTCGAGCGCCTTGGCGACCGGCTTGTGCGGCATCAGCCCCAACGTCGTCCGCCCGCGCAGCACCACCGCCACGACCTCCGTCAACGCGGCGAACATCTCGTTGCCACCCGCCCGAAGCAGCAGCGCGTGGAACTCGATGTCCAGGTCGAGGAACTCTCTCAGCTCACCGGCTTCGCCGCGCTCGCGCATCGCGGCGGCCAGTGCCACGGCGCGTTCCCGCTCGGCGGCGGACGCCCCGCGCGCGGCAGCGGCGGCGGCCAGCGGCTCGACGGCGATCCGCAGCTCGGTGAGCGACCGCAACTGCGCGTCGCGGTCCGGGCCGGATAGCCGCCACCAGATCACCTTCGGGTCGTACACCTGCCAGGACGTCATCGGCCGCACCGTGATGCCGACCCGCCGCTTCGACGTCACCAGTCCGCGTGACTCAAGCAGCCGCATCGTCTCGCGCGCGACGGTGCGGGACACACCGTAGTGCTCCTGGATCGCCTCCAGCGTCAGCACGTCACCCGCGGCTAGCTCTCCGCTGGTGATGCGGATGCCGATCGCGTCGAGTACGGAGTCGTGAAGCGCGCCCTGGCCTGCGATGCGTTCTGCTCGGGGGGTCACGTCCGCAGCGTATCCCGAGTCGCGGGCCTTCCCCCGTCACACATTAGGTGATACCTTTCACGCTCAAAGGTAGTATCACTGGACGGCAGCGGGCAGTGTTTGGCTCGGATCGCCGGGATGCGGGAAGGGTGTGGATGTCCGATCACTCACGGGCGACCTGCGTGGTCGTGATGGGGGTCTCCGGCGTCGGTAAGAGCACGACGGCCCAGCTCATCGCGGACGAGCTGGGTTGGCCGCTCGCCGAGGCGGACGACTTTCATCCCCCCGCCAACATCGACAAGATGTCGGCGGGGCTGCCGCTGACCGACGCCGACCGCGCGCCATGGCTGCGCGCGATTCGGGACTGGATCAGCGAACGCAGCGCGGCGGGGGTGAGCGTGGTCGTGACGTGCTCCGCGCTGAAGCGGTCCTACCGTGACGTGCTGCGGGAAGCGGACGCGCGAGTGCGATTCGTCTTTCTGCGCACGACCGAACACGTGGTCCGGGACCGGCTGAGCAAACGATCCGGTCACTTCATGCCGACCACCCTGCTCAGCTCCCAGTTCGCAGACCTGCAACCGCTCGCGCCCGATGAGGACGGTGTCGCGATCGATCCGGCGGATTCGCCGCGGTCGGTCGCGGCGACCGCGCTCGACCGGCTAGGCCTGTCCGCGTCGTCCGGCCCGCGTCAGGCAACAAGCAACGGAGCTTAACCATGGAGACTACGGACGACTGGGTACAGACACTCGGTGCGGGGCCGCTGCTCGGCATCGCGGCGGGCGCGATCGCGCTGCTGCTGGTGCTGATCATCGGCCTGCGGGTGCACGCGTTCCTCGCGCTGGTCACGGTCAGCCTGCTCACCGCGTTCGCCGCGGGCATTCCGCCCGCCGACATCATCGACACCCTCAACGAGGGCTTCGGCTCAACGCTGGGCAGTGTGGCGCTGCTGGTCGGCCTCGGGGTGATGCTCGGCAGGCTGGTCGAGGTCAGCGGTGGTGCGCAGGCGCTCACGGACGCGCTCGTCGGCAAGTTCGGTGAGGAACGCGCGCCGCTCGCGCTCGGCGTCGCCTCGCTGATCTTCGGCTTCCCGATCTTCTTCGACGCGGGTCTCGTCGTAATGCTGCCGATCCTGTTCACCGTCGCCCGCCGTGTCGGCGGCGGTGTGCTGCGATACGGCCTCCCGGTCGCCGGTGCGTTCTCGGTGATGCACATCTTCGTGCCGCCGCACCCCGGCCCGGTCGCCGCTGGTGAGCTCCTCGGCGCCGATATCGGTCTGGTGCTGCTGCTCGGTTTGATCGTCGCGATCCCGACCTGGTACGTCACCAGCTACCTGTTCGGTCTCTGGGCTGGCAAGCGCTGGGTGCTTCCGGTGCACGACATCCTCGCCGGCGGCCAGCAGGCCGAGCACGACGAACACCCACCGCGGGCGGCCACCGTCGTCTGGCTGCTGCTGCTCCCGCTGGTGCTGATCTTCCTCAACACCGGCCTCGACGCGCTGCGTGCCGCTGGCGTGGTTGACGGCGACGCCACTTGGTACAACGTGGCGCGCACCATCGGCTCGACTCCGATCGCGCTGTTGATCACCGTCTTCGTCGCGATCTACGTACTCGGCAAGCGGCGCGGCAGGGGCAGCGCCGTCATCGAGAAGCTGCTCGACTCCGCACTCGGGCCGGTCTGCGCGATCATCCTCGTCACCGGCGCCGGTGGCATGTTCGGTGGCGTGCTCCAGGCCAGCGGCATTGGGGACGCGCTCGCCGACAGTCTTGAGGGCATCGGCCTGCCGGTGGTCGTCGCCGGGTTCGTCATCGCCACCGCGCTGCGGATCGCGCAGGGGTCCGCGACCGTCGCGCTGATCACCTCGGCCGGGCTGGTGCAGCCGGTCGTCGCGAGCGGTGACTACAACGCGGTGCAGCTCGCCGCGATCGTGCTCGCGCTCTCGGCAGGCTCGGTGATGGCCAGCCACGTCAATGACTCCGGCTTCTGGCTGGTCGGCCGCTTCTTCGGCATGGATGTCAAGACGACGCTGAAGACGTGGACCGTGCTGGAGACCCTGATTGGTCTGATGGGCTTCGGCATCGCCGCTCTCGTCTACGCCATCGCCTAGGGCGTGTCTCCCGAATATCGGCCGGTGGTTCGCTGATGATCGGTGAATGATCAGAACTGGTGTGATCACGGACGAGTTGTGGGAGTCGATCGAGCCGGTGTTGCCGTCTGATGTTGGGCGGCGTGGTGCGCGCTGGCGTGATCACCGTCAGGTGCTGGAAGCGATCGCGTGGCGCTTTCGCACCGGATCGCCGTGGCGTGATGTGCCCGCTGAGTTCGGCCCCTGGCAGACCTTGTGGAAGCGGCATCGCCGCTGGTCAAGCGACGGCACGTACGAGCGGATCTTCGAGCATGTGCTGTCCGACCACGCCGATACGGGCAAGCTGGACTGGTTGCTGTCGGTGGACTCCACCGTCGTGCGGGCGCACCAGCATGCCGCCGGCGCGCCCTCCGCGGACCACACAGGGGGCCAGGTCGAATGACAAGATTTCCGAGCCGGACGACCACGCGATCGGTCGTTCGCGCGGCGGATTGACCACCAAGGTCCACGCCCTGGTCACCTCCGGTGTCCGCCCGGTGGCCATGCTGCTGTCCGCCGGGCAAGCCGGGGACAATCCGCGCCTGGCGCCGTTGCTCGAGGCCCTGGCCGCGACCGGGCACCGGCCGGATCGCCTGCTGGCGGACAAGGCCTACTCACACCCGTCGACTCGCCGCGAACTGCGGCGGCGACGCCTCCGGCACACCATCCCCGAGCGCTCCGACCAGGCCAAACGCCGTAAGGACAAGGGGTCCGCCGGTGGTCGGCCACCGGGTTTCGACCCCGAGCTCTACAAGCAGCGCAACACCGTCGAGCGCGGTTTCGGCCGGTTCAAGCAGTGGCGCGGAATCGCGACCCGCTACGACAAGTACGCGCGGACCTACTTCGGCGGCGTACTCCTCGCCGCCACCGTCATGCTCGCCCGATGAATCGGGAGACACGCTCTAGGTCCGGGGCCGTGCGTCGGCTCCGGCTCGGCGCTAGCGGCGCGCCGCGAGTCTCACCTTACGGGCCGCGAGTCGCACCTTACGGCGAAGTCGATCAGCTTGCCCTGGGCTAGCACCACCAGAAGCGGTCAAAACGGGCGCGCGATGGTCATGGCCCAGGGCAAGCTGATCAACTTCGCAAGGCGCTGTCGCGGGTCGCACCGAGACGCCGCGAGGTGCACCCGGTGTTGGTCGCGTTTGCGAGCCCACGGTGGCCTTGGGTACTCAGGCGGTGCCCAAGGCCACCTTCGGCCCCAACCCCAGCATCAGATCCGGCGCCGTGAACTCCGGGGGTGAACCAGCCCGCCGCACGGGATCAACCGCCTAGACTGCCCTTATGTCCGTAGCGCTAGCCGAGCGGCTCGACGACGCCACCCGCGACGCATCGAGCCTGCGACGGTTCCTTGACGGCCTACCCGGCGTCGACCAGGTGGGCCTGGAACAACGGGCGGCGACCCTCGCCACCCGCAGCATCAAACAGGACGCCAAACGCTGGGCGATCGACACCGCCATCAGCATGGTCGACCTGACCACTCTCGAAGGTGCCGACACCAGGGGTGCGGTGCGATCGCTGTGTGCCAAGGCCGTACGGCCGGACCCGCAGCGCCCCGACACGCCGAGTGTCGCCGCCGTCTGTGTCTATCCCGACCTCGCCGCCACCGCGGTCGATGCGTTGGCAGGCACGGGCGTCGCGGTCGCCAGTGTGGCCACCGCGTTCCCGTCCGGGCGCTCCAACCGCGAGGTCAAGCTCGCCGACACCGCGCTCGCCGTCGACTCCGGCGCGACCGAAGTCGACATGGTGATCGACCGGGGCGCGTTCCTCGAAGGCCGCTACGGTGACGTCTTCGACGAGATCGTCGCGGTCAAAGCAGCATGTGCGGCAGCACAAGGCACTGTGCATCTCAAGGTCATCCTGGAGACCGGCGAGCTCGCGACGTACGACAACGTGCGCAAGGCGTCCTGGCTCGCGCTGCTCGCGGGTGGCGACGTCATCAAGACGTCGACCGGCAAGGTCTCACCCGCCGCGACGCTGCCGGTCGCGCACGTCATGCTGCAAGCCGTGCGGGACTTCCACGAGGCGACTGGCGATGTGCGCGGTGTCAAGGTGGCGGGCGGCATCCGCACCACGAAGGACGCGATCCGCTACCTGGTCGCGGTGAACGAGGTCGCGGGGGAGCGATGGCTGACGCCAGCGCTGTTCCGATTTGGAGCTTCCAGTTTGCTCAACGACCTACTGCTACAACGACGGGCCAAACAGGACGGCCACTACAGTGGCGCGAACTACCTGCCCGAGTAAGGGGACGACATGATCCGACCACAGTGGACATCGAGGCGCTGACATGCCCGTGTTCGACTACGCGCCCGCGCCGGAAAACCGTGACATCGCGCGGGTAAAGCAGTACTACCAGCCGTTCATCGGCGGCGGTTTCGTCGACGGCGGTGGCGAGCCACTCAAGACGCTCAACCCGGCCACCGGTGAAGTTCTCGCCGAAGTGTCCACAGTGTCGTCGCCCGATGTCGATAGCGCGGTGGGCGCCGCGCGGAAGGCGTTCGAGCGGGTCTGGTCGCCGATGTCCGGGTCGGAACGCGCGAAGTACATCTTCCGCATCGCGCGGCTGATCCAGGAGCGCGCCCGTGAGCTCGCCGTGCTGGAAAGCCTGGACAACGGCAAGCCGATCAGGGAATCCCGCGACGCCGACATCCCAACGGCGGCGGCGCACTTCTTCTATCACGCGGGGTGGGCGGACAAGCTCGACTACGCGGGGCTCGGGCCAAATCCGCGACCCCTCGGCGTCGCGGGGCAGGTCATTCCGTGGAACTTCCCGCTGCTGATGCTGGCGTGGAAGATCGCGCCCGCGCTGGCAACCGGCAACACCGTCGTGCTGAAACCGGCGGAGACGACGCCGCTGACCGCGCTGGTATTCGCCGAGATCTGCCAGCAGGCGGAGCTGCCGCCCGGAGTTGTCAACATCGTGCCCGGCGCGGGTGACGTCGGCGAGATGCTGGTGACGCACCCCGGCATCGACAAGGTCGCGTTCACCGGATCGACCGAGGTCGGCAAGCTGATCCAGCGCCAGCTCGCAGGCACGCGCACCCGGCTCACGCTGGAGCTGGGCGGCAAGGCGGCGAACATCGTGTTCGACGACGCGCCGATCGACCAGGCGATCGAGGGCATCGTCAATGGCATCTTCTTTAACCAGGGCCACGTCTGCTGTGCGGGTTCGCGGCTGCTGGTGCAGGAGTCGGTGGCGGACGAGGTCGTGGCGAAACTGCGCGCGCGAGTGGAGACACTGCGGCTCGGTGACCCGCTGGACAAGAACACCGACATCGGCGCGATCAACTCGGCCGAGCAGCTGGCCAAGATCCGCGAACTGGTCGCGTCCGGCGAGGATGAGGGCGCGCAGCGCTGGACCAGCCCGTGCCCGGTGCCCGAGAAGGGCTTCTTCTTCGCGCCGACGGTGTTCTCCGGCGTCGAGTCGTCCATGCGGATCGCGCGGGAGGAGATCTTCGGCCCGGTGCTCTCGGTACAGACGTTCCGCACGCCCGACGAAGCCGTGACCAAGGCGAACACCACGCCGTATGGGCTGTCGGCCGGAGTGTGGACGGAGAAGGGCTCCCGCATCCTGTGGCTGACCAGCAAACTCCGCGCCGGGGTGGTGTGGGCGAACACGTTCAACCGGTTCGACCCATCCGCTCCGTTTGGTGGGTACAAGGAGTCCGGCTTCGGCCGCGAGGGTGGCCGGTCCGGTCTGGCGGCGTACCTGAAGGGGGACGACGATGGCGAGGTCTGAGCGAATCGGCGTGGCCAAGACGTACAAGCTCTACATCGGCGGGCGGTTCCCGCGCTCGGAGTCGGGGCGCTCGTATCCGGTGACGTCGGAAGGCGGCGCGTTTCTGGCCAACGCGTCCCAAGCGTCCCGCAAGGACCTGCGTGACGCGGTGGTCGCCGCGCGGTCGGCGTTCGGCGGTTGGTCGGGCGCGACCGCGTACAACCGGGGCCAGGTGCTGTACCGGGTCGCCGAGGTCATGGAGGGCAGGCGGGAGCAGTTCATCGCCGAGGTGCGTGACGCCGAGGGCGTGAAACCCCGCACCGCCGAGTCCCTTGTGGACACCGCGATCGACAGGTGGGTGTGGTACGCGGGCTGGACGGACAAGCTCGCCGCCGTGCTCGGCGGGACGAACCCGGTGGCGGGGCCGTACTTCTCGTTCACCGTGCCGGAGCCGACCGGCGTCGTCGGAGTGCTCGCGCCACAGCGGTCGTCGTTGCTCGGGCTGGTCAGCGTGCTCGCCCCGGTGTTGGCGACCGGCTGCACCGCCGTCGTCGTCAGCAGCGACGCCCGGCCGTTGCCCGCGATCACGCTCGCGGAGGTGCTGGCGACGTCGGACGTCCCTGGTGGCGTGGTGAACCTGCTGACCGGGCAGGCGGTGGAGCTGGGGCCGTGGCTGGCCTCGCACGCCGACGTCAACGCGCTGGACCTCACCGGCGCCGACCCTGAGCACCGCACGGAGCTGGCGCGATCCGCCGCCGACACGGTCAAGCGCGTGCTGCGGGTGCCGGAGGACGAGCCGGACTGGACGTCGTCCCCCACCATCGGTCGGATGCGCGCATATCTGGAGGACAAGACGGTCTGGCATCCGATGGGCGTCTGACCTGGCCGGAGCCGCCGCCAGCGGCAACACTGGTGCTGTGTTCAGTGAGCTTTCGCGCGGCAGGGAGGCCTTCGACCGGGGCGAGTGGTCGGATGCCTACGCCTTGCTGAGCGCCGCCGAACCGCTGGCCACACCGGACGTGGAACGCCTCGCGCAGGCCGCCGTCCTCGTCGGCAGGGACCGCGAGAGCACGGATCTGTGGACGCGGGCGTACCGGGAGTGGGTGGCGCGGGGCGATATCGCACGCGCCGTCCGCGCTGTCTTCTGGCTGACGTTCGGGCTGCTGAACCGAGGCGAGCAGGTACTGGCGGGTGGGTGGATCGACACCGCGCGACGTCTTCTCGCCGACGTCGACCCGGAGCAGGTCGAACACGGTTTGATGAGCTACCTGAACGGACTGCGCCACACGTTCTCGGGCGATGCGGCAGCCGGTGCCGCGGCGTTCGCGACGGCCTCAGACATCGGCGAGAAGGCGGGCGACGTTGAACTGACGACGTTGGCGCGGATCGGTCTCGGCCGGTGCCGGATCTACCAGTCGCAGATCGCGGGCGGACTGGCGCTGCTCGATGAGGCGATGGTCGCGGTGACCGCCGGTGGGCTGTCCCCCGTGCTGGTCGGCGACGCGTACTGCACCGTGATCGAGGGCTGCTGGGAGGTCTTCGAGCTGCGCCGTTCCCAGACGTGGACCGAAGCGCTCAGCCGATGGTGTGACAGTCAGCCGACGATGGTGCCGTATCGCGGCCAGTGCCAGGTACATCGCGCCGAGATCCTGCGCTTGCGCGGTCAGTGGGACGAAGCCATGGCCGAGGCCGAGCGGGCCTGCGCGTGGCTCACCGAGCGACGCGGCGAACCAGCTGCGGGAGCGGCTTTCTACGAGAAGGCGGAGCTACATCGCCTGCGCGGCGAGGTCAGCGAGGCGGAGTCGGCGTACCGCGAGGCGAGCCGGTGGGGGAGCGAACCGCAGCCTGGCCTGGCGCGACTTCGGCTTACCCAGGGACGTCTCGACGTCGCGGTCGCAGCCATCCGTCGGGCGCTGGCCGAGACGGATGAGCCGGTATCCCGGTCCAGATTGTTGCCCGCCTGCGTGGACATCATGCTCGCGGCGGACGATGTCGCGGTCGCGCGGGAGGCATGCGAGGAGTTGGCAGACATCGCGGGGACGTTCCGTAGCGACATGCTGACCGCCGTCACCGCATCGGCGGAAGGCGCCGTCACCTTGGCGGATGGGGATGCCCAGGCGGCGTTGGGGCCGTTGCGGCGGGCGGCGCAACTCTGGCAGGACCTCGACGTCCCGTACGAGCGCGCCAGGGTGCGCGTGCTGCTCGGGCGCGCGTGCGGCGCGTTGGGCGACAGCGATGCGGCGGAGTTCGAGCGCACCGCCGCACAAGACGTCTTCACCCGGCTCGGTGCGACATCGGACCTGGCGCCGCTTGGAGACGCCCGCGGTCTGACGCCGCGTGAACGCGAGGTGCTGCGGCTGCTCTCGACCGGCGAGACCAACAAGGCCATCGCAGCCAAGCTCGTGCTGAGTGAACGAACGATCGACCGGCACGTCAGCAACATCCTTGCCAAACTTGGCGTGCAGAGCCGCGCGGCGGCGACGGCGTACGCCTACGAGCACGGACTCGTTGGGTAGAACCACCCAGTTCACCGGCAAACGAAGTTGGGTGGTTGGACCGAAGACTTGGCCGTCGTCCACGTCTAGCGTCCTTGACATCACCTGGACGAAGGAGGACGCCATGCCACACGTGTCGCGTTCCACCGCAGCGGAGTCCGTATCGCTCGACGGTCTCGACGTGAAGTACGAAGCCCTCGACGGCGGGTACACGGTCTGCTTCGAGTCACACTCCGCCGACGCCGACCTCGCGGAAGTGTTCCGCGGCCTGCCCGACGATCGGTGCCACTTCCCGCGTTGGGGTTACGTCGTCAGCGGCAAGGTCGGTTTCCGGTTCCCCGACCGCGAAGAGACGTATACGGCGGGCGACGCCTACTACGTGCCACCGGGCCACACCCCGGTGCACTACGCGGGAGCGGAGATCGTGGAGTTCAGCCCGACCGACCTGCTCGGCGAGGCCATGGGTGTCGTCATGCGCAACGTCGGCGTCGACGCGTAAGGGAGGCGGACGTCGTGAGCGTGTTCTATCAACTCGCGTACCGGATAGGTTTCCATCCGTGGGAAGACCTCGCCGAGCACCCGCCGTTCGCCACGAAGCTCGCTGAGCTGCTGGATCGCGAGGAAAGCGGGCATGAACCGCCCTACGGGAAGGCCCTCGACGTCGGCACCGGCAGTGGCGTGTGGGGCGCGTGGCTGGCGCGGCGCGGCTGGGACGTCACCGCCATCGACGTCGTCGAGCCCGCGTTGCGCCGCGCCCGTGAGCGGGTTGAGCAGACGGGGGTCGCCATGCGCATCATGAAGGCCGACGTCACGGCGCTGAGCGAGCGCGAAGTCGGTGACGGCTTCCGGCTGATCCTCGACACCGGAACGTTCCACGGGCTCGACCGCGTCGAGCGCGCCGCGATGGGCCGGGCGGTAAGCGCCGTGGCCAGCCCCGATGCGACCGTGCTGCTGGACGTCTTCGCGCCTGGCCGTCGCGGTCCGCTGCCGAGGGGCGCCACCCGCGCGGAGGTCGAGGCCGCGTTCCCCGGGTGGAAGGTGACGGACGTCGAAGTCGCGGACACCGAGCCAGACGCCCTCGCGCGGAAGCTTAGGTTCGACGAGCACTGGTACCGCCTGCGCCGCGAGTGACAGCCAGACGCCGCGGCGGGCGGATCACCGGGCCGTCCGAGAAGTTGATCGCACCTACTCGCGTTGTGGTGCGAATATGTCTAGTTGGCTCGGTTTCGCGCACCACAACGCGAGTAGATGTGATCAACGCTGGGGACGGTACGCAGGAGGTGGGAACGGGGAGCGGACGGCGGGGCAGCGGTGGGCAGGTAATCACCCCGCCCTCACCGTGGCGGGCCGGTGGTGTCTCGCACCCGAAGTTCCGGGTCGAGGACGAGCTCCCGCGCCGGGGCGTTCGGCGACTCGATGCGCTCCACCGCGGTGCGCACGGCGAGTCGTCCCAGCTCATCGGCGTTCTGGTGCACCGTGGTCAGGCCGATGTGCGACAGCATCGCGACGCGGCTGTCGTCGTAGCCCACCACCGATACCTCCTGCGGCACTTTGACGCCCGCCTTGTGCAGCGCGCCGAGCAGCCCCAACGCGCACCGGTCGTTGGCGGCGAGCACCGCCGTCGGCAGCGAGTCCTCGCCGAGCAGCACCTCGGCCGCGCGCATCCCGGAGTCCTCGGTGTGGTTCCCCGGAATCACCCGGACCCACTCGGCCAAGCCGTGCTTGCGCATCGCGGCCCGGTACGCCTTGCGCCGTTCCGCCGCGCCGGGACCGGTGCCGCCGTCGATGTGGATGATGTCGCGGTGCCCCTCCTTGACCAGGTAGTCCACCGCCTGCCGAACGCCTTTCGCTTCGGCCGTGTGCACCGAGTCGAGCGTCGCGTCCGGCACTCGCCTGCTGACAGCGACAACTGGATGTTCCCTGCTCAATTGGGTCAGGTACGCGGCGGACGTCTTAGGCCCAAACAGAATCAGCGCCTCGCAGCGGTGTCCGACAAGCGCGTCGACCGCCCGCTCCTCGTCGCGGGTGGGCACGGTCGTCGATAGCACGATGTCGTAGCCAACCCGGTCCGCCTCGGCGTAGCAGGCCTCCACCAGATCGGCGTGGAACGGGTTGCGGATCGTCAGCATCACGCCGAGCGTTTTCGTGCGGCTGCTCGCGAGCGTGCGCGCGGCGGTGTCCGGGCGGTAGCCGATCTCCTTGGCGACTTGGAAGACCCGTTCGCGCGTACTATCACTGGCACCAGGAGCGTTGCGGAAGATCAGCGACACCAGCGCCCGCGACACGCCCGCCTTCTCCGCGACGTCGGACATCGTCGGCCGTCTACCCGGACGCGCTCCCGTGGAGCCGTCGCCGGTCGCCTGCTGCTCAGTCATGTTTCGACTCCGTCGCCGCCAGATGCGAACCGCATTATGCCGGACCGACCGGGTGGGCCGGTCGTGCCGCGCGTGACCAGCTTGGGTTCCAGCACGAACTCCGCCGCCTGGTCGCGGGTTCCGTCCAGCCGGTCGACGACGCACCGCACCGCGAGTTCCGCGTGTCGATCGGGGTCCTGCCGCACGGTGGACAGGTCGATGTGCGACAGGTGCGCGAGGTGGCTGTCGTCGTAGCCGACCACGGACAAATCGCCCGGCACCGACAGCCCCGCGCGCCACACGACGTCGAGGAATCCCAGCGCACAACGGTCGTTGCCCGCGAGCACCGCAGTTGGCATGGCTGAACGCTCGGCGAGTAGCACGTTCGCCATCGCTGAGCCGGACTCCTCGGTCTGGTCGCCGGGCAGCACGCGGATGTAGTCGTCGAGGCCGTGTTTGCGCATCGCCGCCCGATACGCCTTGCGCCGCTCGGCCGAGCCAGGCCCGCGTCCGCCGTCGATGTGCGCGATCGAGCGGTGTCCCAGCTCCACGAGGTGCGCGATCGCCTGCCGCACGCCCTTCGCCTCCGCCGTGTGCACCGAATCGACGTCGATGCCGCGAAAATGCCTGCCAAGCGACACCACCGGGAGCTTCCTGCCCAGCTCGGCGATGTAACTCGTCGGCAACGTCGGCCCGAGCAGCAGGAGCCCTTCACAGCGATGGCCGAGCAGTGCGTCGACGGCTTTGCGTTCGTCGCGGGTCGGCGACGCGGCCGAAAGCAGGATCTCGTAGCCGCGTTCCTCCGCGACGGGGTAGATGCTTTCCACCATGTCCGCGTGGAACGGGTTGCGCACGGTCAGCAGCACCCCGAGCACCTTGCTGCGGCTGCTCGCCAGCATCCGCGCCGCGCTGTCCGGCCGGTAGCCGATCTCCTCCGCGACCCGGAACACCCGTTCGCGTGTCGCCGTGCTCGCGCCGGGCGCGTCGCGGAACACCAGCGACACCAACGCTCGTGACACGCCCGCTCGCTGCGCGACGTCGGTCATGGTGGGGCGTCGGTCGCCCCGACGCGGTGGTCCCCCCGGCGTGTCCCCCTGTGGTTCCGGCATCCGCACTCCGATCCTTCGCCGCGGTCACGACGTTCGAATTTCTGTCGGTCAGGTCTTGACACGACCGTGTGAGGCCCATCATAGTTCTCATCACTAGAGCGCGCTAGTAGAGCGCACTAGTCAACGTGGAGATCATCGCCACAGTGCGAGGAGGAGTAGTGCCAGTGCAGACCGAAAGCGGCCCACCGGCCGCCGGGGTCGAGGTCCTGACGATGGGCCGGGTCGGCGTCGACGTCTATCCGGACCAGGTCGGGGTGAGCCTCGCGGACGTCACGTCGTTCGGGAAGTACCTGGGCGGCAGCCCGACGAACGTCGCGGTGGCCGCGGCCCGGTACGGCAGGCGTGCGGCGGTGATCACCCGTACGGGGGAGGACCCGTTCGGGCGGTACGTGCACCGGGCGCTGCGCGGCTTCGGGGTGGATGACCGGTTCGTCACCTCGGTGCCTGGCGCGCCGACGCCGGTGACGTTCTGCGAGATCTTCCCGCCGGACGACTTTCCGCTGTACTTCTACCGCGAGAACGCCCCCGACCTGCAGATTCACGCCGAGGAACTGGACCTCGACGCGATTCGGTCGGCGGACGTCTTCTGGGCGACGGTCACCGGGCTGTCGGTGGAGCCGTCCCGCTCGGCCACCCTCGCGGCGTTGGAAGCGCGAGGCCGCAACGGGATTACCGTGCTTGACCTGGACTACCGGCCGATGTTTTGGGAGTCCCGCGAGCAGGCCCGCGCCGTGGTGGCCGAGGCGTTGCGGCACGTGACGGTCGCGGTCGGCAACCTCGATGAGTGCCTGACCGCGGTGGGCGCCGCCGAGCCGCACGAGGCGGCGAAGGTGCTGCACGAGGCCGGGGTGTCGCTGGCCGTGGTCAAGCAGGGCCCGAAGGGTGTGCTGGCCGACGACGGCGGCGGTCCCGTCGAGGTCCCACCGATGCCGGTGGACGTTGTCAACGGCCTCGGCGCGGGCGACGCGTTCGGCGGCGCGCTGTGCCACGGGCTGTTGTCCGGGTGGGACACCGAGCGAACGATCTCGTTCGCGAACGCCGCTGGTGCGCTGGTGGCCGGTGAGCTGTCCTGTTCGGACGCCATGCCGACCACCGAGCAGGTGGAGGCCAAGTTGCGGGAGGTCGCGAGTGTCTGAGAGCAGTCTGACCCCCGACCAGATCCGCGAGCTGGTCACCACCCGGGTGCGCAACCCCGAGGCCATCACCGAAGCCGCCGCGGCCCGCACCAAAGCGAAGTCCGTGCTGGGCGACACCGGCCGCGCCATGATCATCGCCGCCGACCACCCCGCGCGGGGCGCGAACAAGGTCGGCTCCGACCCGAGCGCCATGGCCGACCGCGCCGAACTGCTCGGCCGCATGCGGGCCGCTCTGGCACGTCCTGGCGTCACCGGCGTGCTGGCGACCGCCGACATCCTGGAAGACCTCCTGCTGCTGGGTGCGTTGGAGGGCAAGTCGGTGTTCGGGTCGATGAACCGTGCCGGGCTGGCCGGGTCGTCGTTCGAGATCGACGACCGCTTCACCGGCTACGACGCCGAGAGCATCGACCGGTTCGGTTTCGACGGCGGCAAGATGTTGACCCGCATCGCCCTGGACGATCCCGCGACACCGTCGATCCTGGAGAACACCGCGCACGCGGTGGACGCGCTCGCTGACCGTGGTCGGATCGCGATGGTGGAACCGTTCATCTCGCGCTGGAGCGACGGAAAGGTCCAGAACGACCTCTCCCCCGAGGCGATCACGACGTCGATCACGATCGCGTCCGGGCTGGGGCGTTCCAGTGCCTACACGTGGCTGAAGTTGCCCGTGGCCGACGACGTCACCGCGATGGCTCGGGTGCTGGCGTCGTCGACCCTGCCGGTGCTGCTGCTGGGCGGCGAAGTCTCCGACGCCGACCAGGCGTTCGCCGCCTGGCAGCACACCCTCGCCCTGCCGACCGTGCAGGGCCTCGTGATCGGACGTTCCCTTCTCTACCCGGCCGACGGCGACGTCGCCGGAGCGGTCGACAGGGCGGTGAGCCTGCTGTGAACACCACCGAGAAACTGCATCTGCCCGCCGGGTCGACCGGCCAGGGCGTCTACGACACCGTGGTCACGCCGGAGTCCGCTGGCTGGGGCTTCTCCGGGCTGCGCGTTCTGCGGCTCGCGCCGGGTGGCTCGCACGTCGTGGCGACCGGCGAGGACGAGATGCTGGTGCTGCCGCTGTCGGGCGGCTGCACCGTGGAGACTCGCGAGACCTGCTCGCCGGGTCGAGCCGACAAGCGCGGCGAGACCTTCCGGCTGACCGGCCGGGATGGCGTCTTCACCCGCGTCACCGACTTCGCGTACCTGCCCCGCGATGCCCGCGCCGTCATCACCAGTGCGCACGGCGGCCGTTTTGCCCTCCCTTCCGCGCGGTGTGAGCGGCGACTGACGGCGCGGTATCAACCAGCTGCGGCGACCCCCGCCGAGCTGCGGGGTGCGGGGGTGTGCTCCCGGCAGGTCAACAACTACTGCCTGCCTCACACCTTCGAGGCGGACCAACTGCTGGTGTGTGAGGTGCTGACCCCGGCTGGCAACTGGTCGTCGTACCCGCCACACAAGCACGACGAGCCGGGTCCGAACGAGAGCGAGCTCGAGGAGATCTACTACTTCGAGGTCGCGCCGTCCGATTCGGCGCTTGTCGGGGGGTACGCGGGGGGCGGAACCCCCCGCGGGATGGGGTACCAGCGGGTGTACGGCCGTCCCGAGCGGCCGATCGACGTCCTCGCCGAGGTCCGTTCCGGTGACGTCGTGCTGATCCCGCACGGCTGGCACGGGCCGTCGATGGCGGTGCCCGGCTACGACCTCTACTACCTCAACGTCATGGCGGGCCCCGGCCAGGACCGTGCCTGGCTCATCTGCGACGACCCCGCGCACGCCTGGATTCGCCAGACCTGGCAGTCGCAGGACGTCGACCCGCGCCTGCCGCTGACGAGCGTGGAGGAGAGGTCATGACTGCGACGATCCGGCTCACCACCTCCCAGGCGTTGGTGCGGTTCCTCGCCGCGCAGTACTCCGAGCGGGACGGCGTCGAGCAGCGGCTGATCCCCGGCGTGTGGGGCATCTTCGGGCACGGCAACGTCGCCGGGTTCGGGCAGGCGCTGCTCCAGGCCGCCCACACCGGCGACGAGCACAGCGGCGACCTTCCCTATTACTTAGCGCGCAACGAACAGGCGATGGTGCACGCCTCGGCGGCGTTCGCGAAGATGCGCAACCGGCTTCAGGCGTTCGCCTGCACGGCGTCCACCGGCCCGGGTTCGACGAACATGGTCACCGGCGCGGCACTGGCGACGACGAACCGGCTGCCCGTGCTGTTGCTGCCCAGCGACATGTTCGCCACCCGTTACCCGGACCCGGTGTTGCAGCAACTGGAGGACACCCGCGCTGGGGACGTCACCGTGAACGACGCTTTCCGTCCGGTGTCGAAGTACTTCGACCGCGTCATCCGCCCCGAGCAGCTCATGCCCGCCGCGCTCGCGGCGATGCGGGTGCTGACCGACCCGGTCGAGACCGGCGCGGTGACCCTGTGCCTGCCCCAAGACGTCCAAGCCGAGGCATTCGACTGGCCGATCGACTTCTTCCGGCGCCGGGTGTGGCGCGTCGGCCGCCCGGTGCCGGAAGCCTCAGCGGTCCAGCGGGTCGCCGAGCTGCTGCGGTCAGCAGAGAAGCCGCTGGTCGTGGCCGGTGGTGGCGTCGTCTACAGCGAGGCCGACGCCGAGCTGCGGGCGTTCGCCGACGCCACCGGCATCCCGGTCGCCGACACCCACGCCGGCAAGGGCGCCATCCCGTGGGACCACCCGGCAGCCGTGGGCGGCATCGGCTCCACCGGCACCGCCGCCGCGAACGCCCTCGCCGCCGAAGCCGACGTGGTGCTCGGCATCGGCACCCGCTACAGCGACTTCACCACGGCGAGCCACACCGTGTTCGCCAACCCGGACGTCACCTTCGCGAACCTGAACGTGGCGCGGTTGGACGCGGCGAAGCACTCCGCCGAGATGCTGCTCGCCGACGCCAAGCTCGGCCTCGCCGCGTTGACCGACGCCCTCGACGGCTGGCGCGTCACCGGCGCATACCAGGCGGGCGTCAGGGAGCTGGCCGACGACTGGCGGGCCAAGACGGACGCCTGCTACACGGTCGGGCACACGCCCGTGCCCGCGCAGACCGAGGTCCTTGGCGCGCTCAACGACGTCCTGGAGGACCGCGACGTCGTCATCAACGCAGCCGGGTCCATGCCGGGTGACCTGCAGATGCTGTGGCGCGCCCGCGATCCGAAGGCCTACAACGTCGAGTACGCCTACTCCTGCATGGGCTACGAGATCGCCGCCGGGGTGGGCACCAAGATGGCCGCGCCGGACCGCGAGGTCGTGGTGCTCGTCGGCGACGGCTCCTACCTCATGCTCTGCAGCGAGATCGTCACGATGGTCTCCGAGGCCCTGAAGGTGATCATCGTCGTGGTGCAGAATCACGGCTTCGCCTCCATCGGCTCGCTGTCCGAGGAACTGGGCTCGCAACGCTTCGGCACCCGCTACCGCTACCGCGACAGCGACACCGGCCTGCTCGACGGCGACGTCCTTCCGGTGGACCTCGCGGCGAACGCGGCCAGCCTCGGCGCCGACGTCCTGCGCGCCAACGGCATCAGCGAGTTCCGCGACGCGCTCGCCAAGGCCAAAGCCAGCACCCGCACGACGGTGGTGCACGTCGACGTCGACCTGTACGGCCCCAACCCACCCGGCTCTGGCTGGTGGGACGTGCCCGTGTCCGAGGTGTCGGAGCTGGACTCCACCCGCAAGGCCTACGACACCTACGCCGCCCACAAGCAACAGCAGCGGCACTACCTCTGAATTGGAGCAATTGACGTGAGCACCATCGAGCATTGGATCAACGGCACCGCCACCAGCGCGGGCTCGACTCGCACCGGGCCGGTGTTCAATCCGGCCACTGGCGCGCAGCAGTCTGAGGTGCTTCTGGCCGACGCCGCTGACGTGGACACCGCCGTCAGCGCGGCGTCGAAGGCGTTCGAGACCTGGGCGGACTCCTCGCTGACGCAGCGGCAGCGGATCATGTTCCGGTTCCGCGAGCTGCTCGTGCAGCACGAGGACGAACTCGCCAAGCTCATCTCGTCCGAGCACGGCAAGGTCGTCGAGGACGCGCGCGGCGAGATCGTGCGAGGCCGCGAGGTCGTGGAGTACGCCTGCGGCATCGCCGACGCCCTCAAGGGCTCGTTCAGTGACCAGGTGTCGAGCGGAATCGACGTGCACAACTTCCGCCAGCCGCTCGGCGTCTGCGCGGGGATCACGCCGTTCAACTTCCCGATCATGGTGCCGTGCTGGATGCACCCGATCGCGATCGCGACCGGCAACACGTTCGTGCTCAAACCGTCCGAACGCGACCCGTCAGCGTCGAACTTCGTCGCGAAACTGTACGCCGAGGCAGGGCTACCGGACGGCGTGTTCAACGTCGTCCACGGCGACAAGACCGCCGTCGATACCCTGCTCGACCACCCGGACATCGCGGCCGTGTCCTTTGTGGGCTCGACGCCGATCGCCCGCTATGTGCACGAGAAGGCCACCGCCAGCGGCAAGCGCGTCCAAGCCCTCGGTGGCGCGAAGAACCACGCCGTCGTCCTCCCGGACGCGGATCTGGAGTTCGCCGCGAACCACCTCACCGCCGCCGCGTTCGGCTCGGCGGGGCAGCGCTGCATGGCCGTCTCTGTCGGCGTCGCCGTGGGCGAGGCCGGGGACGCGCTGGTCGACGTCCTCAAAGACAAAGCCAACGACATCACGGTCGGCCCAGGTGACGACCCCGCGAGCGAGATGGGACCGCTGGTCACCCGCGACGCGCGGCAGCGGGTCATCGACGCCGTCGCCACCGGCCAAACCCAGGGCGCGGACGTCGTCGTGGACGGCAGGGACCTGACCGTCAACGGCTACGAGGACGGCTTCTGGGTCGGACCCAGCCTGCTGGACCGGGTCACCCCCGACATGGCCGCCTACCAGGACGAGATCTTCGGGCCCGTCCTCGCCGTCGCGCGGGTCGAGACCGTGGACGAGGCCATCGCGCTCATCAACAACAACCCCTACGGCAACGGCACCGCCCTGTTCACGTCCAGCGGCGCGGCAGCGCGCAAGTTCCAACGCGAGGTCCACGTCGGGATGATCGGCATCAACGTCCCGATCCCGGTGCCGATGTCGTACTACTCCTTCGGCGGCTGGAAGGACTCGCTCATCGGCGACAGCCCCATCCACGGCCCCGACGGCGTCCGCTTCTACACCCGCACCAAGACCGTCACCACCCGCTGGCCAGACGTCCAACGCAGCGCCAAAGACGCGGCCACCGCACTGCACTTCCCCACGACCTCCTGATTGGAGCCGACCATGACCGCAACCAAGACCGTCGTCGGCAACCTCTGCCTCGGTTCCGCCCCCGACTCCTGGGGCGTCTGGTTTCCCGAGGACGAGCACCAGGTCCACTACACCCAGTTCCTCGACGAGCTGGCGAAGGCTGGCTACACCTGGCTGGAGATCGGCCCGTACGGCTACCTGCCCACCGACCCGAAGGTGCTCGCGGAAGAGGTCGCCAAGCGGGGGCTGAAGGTGTCCGGCGGCACGACGTTCGGCGCGCTGCACCGGCCAGAGCTGTGGGACGAGATGCTCGCGCAGACGCGCAAGGTCGCCGAGCTGACCGCCGCCGTCGGTGCGCACCACCTGGTGTTCATCCCGCCGATGTATCGGGACGAAAAGACCGGTGAGTACACCGAGTCGCCCGAGCTGACCGCCGAGCAGTGGGCAGGGTTCGGCAAGGCCGCCGACGAGTTGGGCAAGATACTGCTCAACGAGTACGACGTCCGGCTGTGCCTACACCCGCACGCGGACAGCCACATCCAGACCCAGCCGGAGATCGAGCGCTACCTCAACGAGAGCGACTCCCGCTACGCCAACCTGTGCCTCGACACCGGACACGTCGCCTACGGCGGCGGGGACAACATCGACCTGATCCGCCGCTACGCGGAGCGGGTCGAGTACGTCCACATCAAACAGATGGACGGCGACGTCCTCGACCAGGTCGCCGAGGAAGGTCTCTCCTTCGGCGAGGCGGTCAAGCGCGGTGTCTGTGTCGAACCGCCAGCTGGGGTGCCCAACCCCGCCGGCATCATCGACGAGCTGTCCACTTTGGAGCACGACAGATTCGTCATCGTGGAGCAGGACCTTTATCCCTGCGCCGCGGATGTGCCGTTCCCCATCGCGGTCCGCACCCGCGAGTACCTCAACGGTGTCGGCCTCGCCGGCACCTCCCGGCCTCGGTCGCGTATCACCGCCGAGTAATCCCCTCCCTATCGAAGAAATCACGAGGTGTTCTCAATGAAGAGACTGTTCACCCGACCCTCCGCCGTCATAGCCGGTCTCGCCGCGGCCGCCCTGGTGCTCGCTGGCTGCAGCAGCCAGGGCGGCAAGCAGGAAGAGACAGCGGCGCTGGACACCCCGACATACAAGATCGCGATGATCACGCACGGGGTGCCTGGCGACACGTTCTTCGACATCGTCCGCGCTGGCGCCGAGGACGCGGCGACCAAGAGCAATATCGAGATCCAGTACGCCGCCGACCCCGACTCCGCGAAGCAGTCAACGCTGGTGGACAACGCCATCGACCAGGGGGTCGACGGTATCGCATTGACGCTGGCCAAGCCGGACGCGCTCAAGGGCGTCGTCAAGCGCGCCAACGAGGCAGGCATTCCCGTCGTCGCGTTCAACTCCGGTATCGAGGAATGGCAGGACGTCGGTGCGATGTCCTACTACGGCACCGACGAGCACCTGGCGGGCACCGCGTTCGGCAAGCGGCTCAACGAGGAAGGCGCCAAGCACGCCCTCTGCGTGATCCAGGAACAGGGCCACGTCGCGCTCGAGACGCGCTGCCAGTCGTTGAAGGATGCCTTCGATGGTGAGACGACCAAGGTCTACGTCAACGGCGCCGACATGACCTCGGTCCAGTCCACACTGCAGGCGAAGCTGCAGGCCGACTCCAGCATCGACTACGTCGTCACGCTCGGTGCGCCGTTCGCGCTGACCGCGCTCGACTCGGTGGACAGCGCTGGCAGCGACGCAACGGTCGCCACCTTCGACACCAACAAGGACCTGGTCAGCAAGATCGAGGACGGCTCTGTGGAGTTCGCGGTCGACCAGCAGCCGTACCTACAGGGCTACCTCACCATCGACGCCTTCTGGCTGTACCTGACCAACGGCAACGTCGCTGGCGGCGGCAAGGAGCCGGTGCTGACCGGGCCGGCGTTCATCGACAAGACCAACATCGACAGCGTCGCCGAGTTCGCGGCGAAGGGGACCCGGTGATCATTCATGGCCACCACCGAAAGCCCCCCTCGTAAACCCGCTAGTAGCCCCCCGCCGTCCGAGACGGCGGCGGGGGGCGCCCACGCCCGCGTGAGTAAGCGCTCCCTCGGCCGCCGGTTCGTGACGCGCCCCGAGGTCGGGTCGCTGGTCGGCGCGGTCGCGGTGTTCGCGCTGTTTTTCACCGTCGCGACGCCGTTCCGTGAGCTCGCGTCGCTGTCCACCGTGCTCTACGCCAGCTCGACCATCGGCATCATGGCGGTAGCCGTGTCGCTGCTGATGATCGGTGGCGAGTTCGACCTCTCGGCCGGTGTCGGGGTCATCACCTCAGCGCTCGCGGGCGGCATGTTCGCGTATCAGCTGTCGCTGAACGTGTGGGTCGCCGCCCTCATGGCGCTGGGTGTCTCGCTTGGCATCGGGTTCGTCAACGGCTATCTGGTTGTTCGCACCAAACTGCCGAGCTTCCTCATCACGCTGTCGATGTTTCTGATGTTGCAGGGGCTGAACCTCGCGGTGACCCGTGCGGTGACCGGGAGTGTCGCCAGCCCGTCGATATCCAACATGGACGGCTTTTCGTCCGCGCAGGCGGTGTTCGCGTCGACGTTCACCATCGGCGGCATCAACGTCCGTATCACCGTGCTGTGGTGGCTGCTGTTCGTCGCGCTGGCCACCTGGGTCCTGCTGCGCACCAAGGTCGGCAACTGGATCTACGCCGCGGGCGGCAACGCCGACTCCGCTCGCGCGGTGGGCGTTCCCGTGAAAGCCACCAAGATCGGGTTGTTCATGACGGTTGGGTTCATGGCCTGGTTCGTCGGCATGCACAACCTGTTCCGGTTCAACACCGTGCAGTCCGGCGAGGGTGTCGGTCAGGAGCTGATCTACATCGCCGCCGCCGTCATCGGTGGCTGCGCCCTGATGGGTGGCTGGGGAACCGCCATCGGTGCCGCGATCGGCGCGCTGATCCTCGGTATGGCCGAGCAGGGTGTCGTGTACGCGGGCTGGAACCCCGATCTGTTCATGTTCTTCATCGGCGCCACGCTGCTCGTCGCCGTGGTGCTCAACCTGTGGGTGCGCATGCGCGCCCAGCGGAGGTGACCGCCATGACCACCGCGACCACGAAACCAGCTCCGATTCTCGAACTGACCGACGTCGGCAAGAGCTTCGGCAACATCCACGCCTTGCGCGGCGTGAGCCTGTCGGTGCGCGCCGGGGAGGTCACCTGCATCCTCGGCGACAACGGGGCGGGCAAGTCCGCACTCATCAAGATCATCTCGGGGCTGTACCAGCACGACACCGGCTCATACCAGGTCTGCGGCAAGCCGATGAAGTGCTCGTCGCCGAGGGACGCGCTCGACTGCGGCATCGCCACGGTCTATCAGGACCTCGCGCTGGTGCCGCTGCTGCCGGTGTGGCGCAACTTCTTCCTCGGGTCCGAGCTGACCATCGGGCCATGGCCGTTCCGGCGGCTCGACGTCGCCGCGATGCGCCGCATCGCCGACGAGGAGCTGCAGAAGATGGGCATCAAGGTGCCCGACATCGACCAGCCGGTCGGCACGCTGTCCGGTGGGCAGCGGCAGGTCGTCGCGATCGCTCGGGCGATCCACTTCGGTGCGAAGGTGCTGATCCTCGACGAGCCGACCGCCGCGCTCGGCGTGAAGCAGTCCGGGGTGGTGCTGAAGTACATCTCCGCGGCTCGCGAGGCCGGGCTCGGGGTCATCTTCATCACCCACAACCCGCACCACGCGTACCTGGTCGGGGACCACTTCGTGATCCTGCGCCAGGGCACCCTCGACCTGTCGTCGCCGCGTGCGGAGCTGACGCTGGACGACCTCACGCACCACATGGCGGGCGGGGCGGAACTCGACGCGCTCAAGCATGAGCTGCGGCGAATCGACGTCCCGGACGTCGGCGCGGTGCACGATGCGCAGGAAAAGGAGAAGGCATGAGGAGTGTCAGCGTCGGCGTCATCGGCACCGGCTGGATCGGCCAGGACCACATCCGCCGGATCACCGAGCGGGTGGTTGGTGCGCGAGTGGTGGCTGTTGCCGACATCGACCCTGAACGCGCCAAGCAGGTCGCGTCCGATGTGGAGGCTCGGGCGCTGCCGACCGGGCAGGACGTGATCGACGCTCCTGAGGTGGACGCCGTCGTCGTCACCTCGTGGGGGCCGACGCATGCCGAGTACGTGCTCGCGGCGATCGCGGCGGGCAAGCACGTGTTTTGCGAGAAGCCACTCGCCACGACGGCGGAGGATTGCCTGCGCATCGTCGAGGCAGAGCAGGTGCACGGGCGTAGGCTGGTGCAGGTCGGGTTCATGCGCCGCTACGACGCGGGCTACCGGCAGCTGAAGCAGGTCATCGACGCCGGGGACATCGGCACGCCGCTGATGATGCACTGTGCCCACCGCAACCCAACGGTGCCGGAGGGCTATCACTCGGCGATGGCGGCGCAGGACACCGCGATCCACGAGATCGACACTGTCCGGTGGCTGCTGGATGACGAGATCGTCAGCGCGCAGGTGCTGACGCCGCGTTCGACGTCGAACAAGTTCGAGCACCTGACCGATCCGCAGTTCATGCTGTTCGAGATGGCCGGTGGTGCGCGGATCGACCTCGAGGTGTTCGTGAACTGCCAGTACGGCTACGACATCCGGTGCGAGACGGTCGGCGAGACCGGTGCCGTCAGCCTGCCCGACCCGGCGCAGGTGTGGCTGCGCGATGCGGGCCAGGTGCGCACCGGCGTCTACCAGGACTGGAAGGACCGCTTCGCCGAGGCATTCGACGTCGAGCTGGCCGAGTGGGTGCGGGCGGTGCGCGACGACGCGCTGACCGGCCCGAGCGCGTGGGACGGCTACGCCGCGTCGGTGATCAGCGACGCGACGGTCGAGTCGCTGCGCACCGGGGGCGTGGTTAACACCCAGCTCAAGGACCGGCCGGAGTTTTACGGAGGCTAGCGCATGGTCAAGATCGCACTCGATCCCGCGATGTATCACGCGGACCTGTCGGTGGCCGACGAGGTCCGCAAGGCGGCCGAGCTGGGGTACGAGTACCTGGAGCTGTCGCCGCGCGCGGACTTCTTCAGCTGGCACCAGCACCCGAAGGCGGACGACGCCGCGATCGCCGAGGTCAAGCAGGCGATGCGGGAGACAGGTGTCCAGATCCTGTCGCTGGTGCCGGTGTTCAACTGGGCATCGCCCGATGAGCAGGAACGCCAAGCGCAGGTGCGCAACTGGCGGCGGCTGTTGGAGATCGCCGCCGAGCTGGAGTGTCCGATCGTGAACTCGGAGCTGTCCGGCGACCCCAACGACCCGGTGCGCTCCGAGCACGCGTTCTATCGGTCGATGGCGGAGCTGGTTCCGGTCTTCGAGTCGTATGGGATCGGGCTCAACCTTGAGGCGCACCCGTACGACTTCGCCGAGCTCAACGACGACGCGGTGCGGATCGTGCGCGGCATCAACAAGTCGTGGGTGAACTACCTGTACTGCGGTCCGCACACGTTCCACCTCTCGGACGGGGCGGGCGACGTGCGCCGGATGATGTCGTACGCGGGGGACCGGCTGGCCCACGTGCACATCGCGGACTGCTTCAACCACCGTGCCAATGTCGGCAACCGCTACATCGTCAACCCGCCCGGCGCGGACGTGCGTATCCACCAGCACAACGAGATCGGCAACGGCGAGGTGGCGTGGGACGAGTTCTTCGCGACCCTGCGGGAGACGTCGTTCGACGGCGTGGCCACGGTGTGCGTCTTCGGCTGGGAGGAAGACGCCGACGACATCCACCGTCGCATGCTGGAGCGCGTTCGTAAGGAGCTGTGCTGACGGGCGCTGGGTGCCGGTGGCGCGCCCCCGACGCTCACACCGCAACCGGCGCGCCGACACGCACCGGCAGTCCACTTCGGACGGACTGCTCGCACGCTTCTGCGAGCTCAAGGCTGAGCAGGCTGTCGCGCGCGGGGGAGGGGTTGGCCACCTCGCCCACCGCGATGGCGGCGAACGTCAGCAGCTCGTGGATGTACGCGGGCCGGTAGCGCTCCTGGAAGCCGCGGTAGGCGTTCGCCCGGACACGGGGTCCGCCCGGCTCGAGCGAGGTCAGCGGCGTGCGGGCGTCGAGACCGACGGCGAGCGTGTCCTTGCTGCCGTACAGCTCCATCCGGCAGTCGTACCCGGCGGGGTCGTGCCGGGACGCCGACAGCAACGCCTGCGCGCCGCTGGCGAATCGCAGCGTGGCGACGACGTTGTCCCAGTCGCCGACCTCGGCGAACGCCTCGTCCACCAGCACCGACCCGGACGCGTAGACCTCGGTCACCGGTTCGTCCAGCAGCCACGGGATGACATCGAGGTCGTGGATCAGGCAGTCGCGGAACAGCCCGCCTGAGCTGGCGATGAACTCCCGCGCGGGCGGCTCGGCGTCGTTGCAGACCGCGCGCACGTGGTAGACCGTGCCGACCTCGCCCGCGCGCAGCCTGCGGTACAGCTCGACGGTCGCGGGGTCGAACCGGCGGTGGAAGCCGACGACGACCGGCACGCCGGACGCCTCGATCTCCGGGACAAGCGAGCGCATCTCGACGAGGCTCGGCGCGAGCGGCTTCTCGCACAGCACCGGAGTGTCTGCCGCGATCGCCCTGCGAACCAGGTCAGGGTGGGTGTCGGTCGGGGTGGCGACGATCAGGCCGTGTGCCGTGTCGAGCAGCGCGTCGAGATCGTCCGTCGCGGTGACCTTGTGGCCGATGGTGTCGGCGACGTCGCGCGCCCGGCGCGCCGCCGGGTCGTAGAGCACGATCTCATCGAACTCCTCCAGCCCGGCGAGGTTGGTGGCGTGCATCGTGCCGATACGGCCCGCTCCCGCGACTGCGATCCGCATGGTCGCCCCTTCCGTGTTAGAGCGCTCCAATTTGGAGCGCTCTAATCGTGTAGCGTGGGCCACGGCGGTGTCAATACGACAACGGAGGTAGTGGTGGCTCGGCCGACGATGGAGGACGTCGCCGCTCGCGCCGGGGTCTCCCGCGCGCTGGTCTCGCTGGTCATGCGCGGGTCGGCCAAGGTGAGCGAGCGCCGCAGGCAGGCGGTGCTGGACGCCGCCGCCGAGCTGGGGTACGCGCCGCACGCCATGGCGCGCTCGCTGGCGAGTCGGACGTCGACGTTGCTTGGCGTGCTGGTCTCTGACCTCCACAATCCGTTCTTCGCCGAAATCGTCGACGGCATCGATGAGGTCGCGCGGGCGGAGGGGTTCGAGTTGATCCTCAATACCGGCGGGCTGGACGTCGAGCGTGAACGGGACGCCGTGACGCGGCTGCTGTCGTTCCGGCCCGCGGGCCTCGCGCTGCTTGGCGCGGCCGTGCCCGCCGAGGTGATCGCGGACGCGGCCGGGCAGTCGTCCGTTGTCGTGGTCGCGCGCCCGGCGCGCATCGCGGGGGTCGACTCGGTCAATGACGATGGTGGCCTCGGCGCGCGACTCGCCGTGGACCACCTGGTAGAGCTGGGACACACGCGGATCACGCACTTCGACGGCGGCAGGACGTCGGAGGCGCGCATCCGCCGGGAGGGTTACGCCGCCGCGATGCGGGCGCACGGTCTGCGGCCCGACGTCGTCCGCAGTGAGTACACGGATGCCGGGGGCGAGAAGGCGGCGACCCTACTGCTCGAACGCGGCGGGATGCTGCCTACCGCCGTCGTCGCGGCCAACGACGTCAACGCCGTGGGGGCGCTGTCGGTGTTCTCCGACGCCGGGCTCGCGGTGCCGAGCGACATCTCCGTCGTCGGCTACGACAACACCGCGCTGAGCGGGCTCAGACACATCGGGCTGACCACTGTGGACCAGCCGCGCGCGGAGATGGGACGTCTTGCCGCGCGGGCACTGGTTGAGCGCGCCCGAGGTGAGCGGGGGGCGGCGCGGCGTCGGCTGGTCACGCCGTCGCTCGTCGTGCGGTCGACGACGGCCCCGCCGCGAGCGCCTGGCCGGACCTGAGCCATCGCGGCGGTACGGTAAGGGCATGATGGACACCCATCCCGTCGCCGTGGTCACCGGCGCCGGATCAGGACTCGGCCGCCACATCACCCGCGCGCTGGCGGGCGAGGGCTACCGCGTTGTTCTGATCGGACGTCGTGCCGATGCGCTGCGGGAGACAGCGGCGGACATCCCGACAGAGCGTGCGCTCGTGCTGCCCACCGACGTTACCGACGCCGCCGCGGTGGCCGCGACGTTCGACGCGGTGGTTGACACGTGGGGCAGGGTCGACGTCCTGGTCAACAACGCGGGAATGTTCGGGCCCGCCGGTACGGTGGATGAGCTGACACCGGAGCAGTGGCAGCAGGCGGTCGACGTCAACCTGACCGGCGCGTTCCTCTGTGCGCACCACGCGGTGCGGGTGATGAAGACGCAGGACCCGCAGGGCGGGCGGATTATCAACAACGGGTCGATCTCCGCGCACAGCCCCCGGCCCGGCAGCGTCGCGTACACGGCGACCAAGCACGCCATCACGGGGCTGACGAAGTCGATCTCGCTCGACGGTCGCGCGTACGGGATCGCGTGTGGACAGATCGACATCGGCAACGCCGCCACCGAGATGACCAGCGGTATCGCTACGGGCGCTCGGCAGGCCGACGGGAGTGTGAAGCCGGAGCCGACGTTCGACGCCGAGCACGCAGCCCGCGCCGTGGTCTACATGGCAAATCTGCCGCCGGAGGCGAACGTCCAGTTTCTGACACTCACGGCGACGACCATGCCGTACATCGGCAGAGGGTAGCTACGGAAGCCCGTCATTCCATCAAGCTCGCCGCCAGCGTCGCGCCCAGCTCCCAGCACGCCTCCAGGTCCTCCTTCGACGGCTCGCCTGTCACCGTCACCGGAGCCGCCGACGTCTCCCACCCCAGGCCGGTCACGATGCGCTCGATTCCGCGCGTGGTGCCGGCGACGTCGCTGCCGCCGTGCACGTAGTAGCTGTATGGCCTGCCCTTCGTGGCGTCCAGGCATGGGTAATAGACCTGGTCGAAGAAGTGCTTCAGCGCGCCGGACATGTAGCCCAGGTTGGCCGTAGTCCCGAGCAGGTAGCCGTCCGCGGCGAGCACATCGGACGGCGTCGCCGCCAGCGCTGGTTTGCGGACGACGTCGACACCCTCGATCTCGTCCGTGGTCGCGCCGTCGACGACGGCCTCGAACATCGCCTGCACGTTGGTAGATGCGCGCGAGTTGGGATCGACGGCCTCGGGCGCGTTGCGGCCGTTGGCGCCGTCCACGACGCGCTCAAACATCGCGTGGGTGTTCGGGCTGGGCGTGTGATGGACGATGAGCAACGTAGGCATGGGGCTAGGATGCCTCACGCCTTACGAAGCGGCCGTTCCGGCGCGGCTGGTTGCGCGCGTGGGTGGACGGCTCGCGCGGGTACGTCGCGGGATCGCCGCGCCAGGGCACGACGACGACGGCGTCCGGGTGGACCTCCACGCGCCGGATCACCTTCCGAAGCAGTGTGTGCCACTAGTCCACCGAGACGTCGGCCGTCGCGGACTCGAACCGGTCCAGGACGTCGCGGTCGGGGTCGAGCGCGTCCAGCTCCGCACGGAGGCGCGACACCTCGTCGGCCAGCTCGCCCAGCCGTGCCTCGGCGTCGCGCTTGGCGGCGCGGTAGTCGTCGTCCGGCATGTCTCCCTCGACTACCAGCCGTGCGGCGGTGGCGAGGCCGCGTCGCACCTTGTCTTCCTCGCCGTAGGTGCGCGTGAGTTCGGCCTGGAGCCGCGCACGCTCGCGGTCGTCGTCGGCGGGGCTGGCCGCGCGGTCCGCCAGGTCCTGGAGGTGACCGACCAGCCACAGCGAGACGAAGGCTTCCAGCTTGTGACGCGCGATCGACACGCCCTTGCACTCGCGCGTCGAGTTGTGGCGCGTGCACAGGGCGCGCGGGTACTTGCGCCGCGCGGGGTCCGGCTCCGCGTACGACGACAGCACGAGGTTGGCGTCGCACAGCGCGCAGGTGGACAGGCCGCCACCCAGCGGCCACTTAGGCTGCCGGGCGCGCGGCTGCGTCGGGTGACGCAGCGTGCGCGCCTCGCGTTCACGAAGGTAGTCGCGCCAGGTCGCCTCGGAGAGGATCGGCTCGTGCGCCCCGCGCTTCCAGTCGCCCGCGCCGTCGCGGACGTATCCCGCGTAGTAGGCGTTCGCCAGCAGTCGTGTCACGGTCGACTGCCCGAAGGGCCTGCCGCGCGGCGTTCGGTGGCCACGCTCGTTCAGCCACTCCGCGAGGGACTGAGGACCGCGTCCGGCGATGTACCGGCGATACAGCCCGTCGACGACGGGCGCGGTGATCGGGTCCGGCTCGTGCGGCTGATCGCGCGCGGCGGCGCGCCGGTAGCCGAACGGCACAGGTCCGCCGTGCGTGAGGCCCAGCTCGCGGCGTCGCGCCTGCACGGACTTCCAGGTGCGGGACTTCTCGCGTGAGAACTCGGCGTCGATCACCTGGTGGATGTCGCGGGCGAACGGATCGTCGCCCTGAGTAACGGACTCCAGCGCGCCACCCGCACGCTCGATGCGTCGGTTGATCACCGCCTGGTCGAACCGTTCGCGGCTGATGCGCGAGTACAGGTAGACGACGATCACGTCGGCGTCCCCGCGTTCCACGGCCTCGATGGCCTCCACGACGCCGGGTCGCTGCGTGTACTCCACGCGGGACGCGGAGAGGCCGGAGTCCGGCTCCGCGACCTTCACGACGGTGTAGCCCTTGCGGGCGCAGTGGTCGCGCCCCGCCTTCTCTTGCAGCTCCAGGCTGATCTTTTCCTCGCCAGCGACGGATTCCCGGACGTAGATGACGGCACGTGGTCCACTCTCGACGGCTGTCACGGTGCACCGTCCTCGATCAGCGTTCGGCCCTCGACGCACTTGCCAAGTCGCTTGGAGTACTCGTCGGCGTACACGTACTTCGTGTCGTGGTCGATCCACTCGGTTCGCTCGGTCGCGAACACCTCGCAGAGCGGTGTGGAGGTGAACAGGTAGAGGCCAATCATGATCGTCAGTGCGATCACGCATACGACCACCACGGTCCGTACGGTGTCGCTGCTCATCGTGTCACCTCCTCTTACTCTTACGTGGCGGATAAACGCGGCAAACGGCGCCGGGTTTGCCGGGGCAGTAGGGGCGGCCGTAGTCCGGGCTGCACGACCAGTCGCCGTACATCAGCATGAGGATCAACATGCCAGCGGCGATAACGACCCAGCCCTTCGGCCCGATCGGATCAAGGTCGTCGCTCATCAGGCATCCTCCCGTCCCGCTCGCTGGCGCTCCCAGCGTGCCATGTAGCCGCTCCGTTTACGAGGTTTGCGATCTTTCGCGCCAGGCTGACGCCCTACGGGCAAGCCTTGCGCCTTGCGCTTGGCGAGACCGGCCTTGATGTTCTCGCTCTTACGCTTGGAGGACTGCTGCGCCATCCAACCGGCGAACGCCAGCAGGACGTCCTGAATCTCGGGACTTGCGGTCAGCCAGGGTTCCTCGTGACTGATGATCGCCACGCCGCGTTCGCGGAACTGGCGAACCACGCGCAACGTCGCCTCGGCGCCCTCGCGGGACAGCCGGTCCAGCGCGAAGACGATCAGCACCTTGAAGCGGCCTCGGTGCGCGTCGTCGAGGGCCTGCTTGAGGACGTCGTGGTGGTGGCCCTTCCACGCACTGGCGTGCAGCTCGTAGGTCGTTACGACGTCGTATTCGCGGTGGGCCGCGAGGGCCAGCAGTTGATTCGTCGGGTCCTGACCTTCGGTCGACACACGTGCCCATACGGCCGCCGGTGTAGTACCGTTTGCCATGTCGCACTTTCCTTTCAGCGGTGGGTGCGATTCCTGCGGCGTTCGAGCGACGGCTCGGACGCCGCATTTTCTTTATGTGATTAAACGCGATCGATATTAACACAAAATAGCTTTAGTCAATTCACGTCGATCGAACGTGTGCACGACGACGGGAAACGCGGGTCGAATCGTGCCGATTCGCGTTCCGAGTTTGTTTACTCACGATCAGTAGACCCGCCGGGACATCGGGTTAAGTGTGGGTCGCGTCCTGGTCCGGGCCGGTGCGGCGGGTTCGTCGTCGACCAGCTCCGCGTCCACCACGTCGTTGGCCTCGTTGGGTCCTGAGTCGTCCCGAGACGTGTCGTCGTCCGGCGTGCCCGTCGTCGTACCGGACTCGATCGCGAGGCGCGGAACGGGAGGATCTGGGATGACGTCGGCCGATCCGTCGGGACCGGCGGCAAGACGGGCGGACGCCGCCTCAAGTGCCCATTCCATGACCTGCGTGCGCTGGACCGGATGGAAGCCCAGGCCGTCGACCAGCGCGGTCACGACGTCGCGCACGACGGCGGAGATGATCTCGCCCTCAAGCTGCACGTTGCGCTGGTAGTGCTCGGCGATGTGCTCGTGCGCCCTGGTGTCGATCGCGGTCTTGGCCAGGTGATGCGCCACCTTGGCCGTCTCCACGATGCGGTCCAGCTGCTCGGGCGTGATCTCCTCACCCTCCGTGAGACCCAGGCGTGCCTCACGCGCGATCACGTCGATGGTGTGCGTGTGGTCAAGCACGACCTCCCACGGGTGGCGTCGGTCGCCCTGCATAAGCTCGGCCAGGGTGAGGCGTTCGTTTGCCTTTCGGACGGTGCCCGGTGCCTTGCTTCCGTGGTTGGGACACACCGTGGTTCCGGGTGTCGCCCAGCGCCGACACTGCTTGCCGCTACGTCGGGACGTCGCGGTGCACTTCATGGCTGGAATTCCCTGCTGTCTTGCCATGGGTTCCTTCCAAGGGGTGAAAGTGGAAAGCGTGCTTGTGGGCGGCACTTCGCGTTGTCCCGATCGGCACCGCCCGCTTTCGTGTCGACGCTTGGTCGCGCACGACAACGGTTCATTCCATCGTTCCATTCCAAGGAAGTGGAACGATGGAATGAATTCCGTTCCAAGCTTCTGGAATGGAGTGGAATGAATGGAATGAAGACTAATGTCAAGTGCGCTGTCGTCGAGGAACTCACAAAATCTTCATTCCGCAGCACTGGAATGAAGACTAATTGGACTTCGTTCCAAACGATCTTTGCAACGGTGCCCGCGTAGCAGCGGCCGGAACGAATGGAACTAAGTCCCCTACGCCGCATCGCCGCCATCCTCTCCGGTCGGCTCGGGCCCTACACCGAAACGCTTCGACGTACCGACCTTCCGGCTGTGGACCAAGTCTCGTTCGACGGCCGCATTGACGATGCTTACCAGCGTCTCGTTGCGGCTGACGCCGATCTGTTGCCCGAGCCGATCCTTAAGCGTGGTCATGTTGATCGTGTAGGCGCCTTCGGACTCGGTGGACTTCCGTACGACGTCCGCTACCGTCTCAACGTGCTGCTCGATCCCGTACTGGCGTCGCGTGCCTCCCAAGAAGGTGAGCCGCCGCGTCGCCGCGTCGTACGCCAGGGCGGACTCACCGGCGTCCACGTCCCGGCCGTATGCGGACAGGAAGCGCGCGCCGGACTCGACCTCCGACTCATCGTCGGCGCGCTCGCGGACGTACTTCCAGTTCACCTCCGGCCAACCCTGCAACTTAGATGCGCCGCGGGCACGCTCGGCTGAGTGGCCCATGTGATGCACGATCAAGGCGTCGTCGATTCCGGCCTCCACGAGAAGCTCGTCGAACGCGGCGAGGAACTTCCCGGTGTCGTCGTTGCTGGACTCGCTCAGGCCGAGCGCCACCAGCGCCGGATTGAGGCAGTCCAAGATCAAGACGGACGTCTCTGCCTCGCCAAGCCGTTCGGCCAGTTCCGCGCGGACGGCGTCATCGAGCAGGTCGAAGGCGCGGCCGTAGCCGCGTAGGTTCCACAGCATCACGCGGTCGGTGTTTCGATGCCGATGTCCCGATACCACCGACGCAGCATGGTCGGCGACATCTCGTTGTCGATCACCGCGACGTTGCCGGTTAGTGGTTCAACCTCGAAGTACCCCAAGAACGGAACGCCATCCGCGAGCGACCGAGTGAGGTTGCCGGTCAGCGTCGTCTTACCGGTCTTCTGTGCGGCGGACAGCATTACGCGACTCTTGATCGGCCACCACCCTTGTATGCGGTAGCGCTGTTCCTCGTCGGGTTCTTCGAGGATCTCCTTGAGGCTGGTCAACGTCGGGATGGTGACCCGGCCGCGTCTATTGGCTCGATACAGTTCCTGCGCTCGATCACGCGCGATCAGATCGCGCAACCTCCGTGCGGTAAGTCGCTCGACTTCCTCATCTTCGAAGGAGTCGTCCTCAACGTCGAGAGCTTTCTTATCCGTCACCGCAGGTGACACGTGGACGATCATCGCCGTGTCGTACATTTCCTCGGGGGTGAGGATCCACACCGGTCGTTCTTCGCTCATCCGCGCCACCTCGCCAGGAACGCTCGGGCCGAAGCCAGCTCTTCGTTGCGCGCATCCCGCTGGCGCCCTTGAGCGCTTTGCGCGGTTCGCCATGCCTCGGACCACGTAAAGGGATGCGGCTGCTGGGATGTCGCATTCCAGCACCGACGCAAGATCGTCTTGACCTCGGACTCAACGCGATCTTCCGACCACAGCCGGAACGCCAGTCGGTAGGCGTCCTTGTTTCGCGATCCCGTGAACCAGCCCAGCCCGTGCGCCTCGAAGTCGTCGGTCGGAGGCAGCGGACCACCGCCGCCCGCCGCGCTACCGGCCGTTCCCGTCCCCGAGCGCACGCGAGCGCGCCTCGGGCCGGTCAGCAGGCGTATCAACCCGTCCGGCATGGTCGCCACCGCTACGGAGGTGTCGAGCCACTTGCGCCGACCGTCGCCGCTGGGCACGCCGACGTAGTGGCCGTCCGACGCGACGTCGATCAGTCCGGGCTCCAGCTCGCCGGACGACACCGCCGCGTTGGCCGGGTACCTGAACCACAGGTGCAGTCCGCCCGAAACCGACCGCGCCGTAAGGGTCCGTGGCAGCGACCAGCCGTTGAGCTGCTCCCACTGGTCGAGCAGGTCCAGGCCCTCGTGCTCGACGTCCAGGACGACCACGCCGGATGCCCGTCCCGTGCGCACCGACAGCCCGGTCGTCGGCGGTACCTGAAGCATTAGGTCCACGCGCCCCACGTCGTCGGTCGCGGCGTAGAACCCGTGGCACAGCAGGCACCGGCACGTTTCGGCGTCGTGCGGCTCGTAGCTCGACGACCCTGGCGCGCAGCGGTCGCAGTTCTTGTGTGGCTTTTTGCCACCTGGGTCGTCGCGCGCCAGCTTGAAGACCTTCCAACCGAGCGCGACGTACCACTCGGCCCACGGCCGTCGTGGGTCTACGTTGTACGATGTCAATGAAACCTCCACTATCGTCTAGGTTTCTCCGGCATAACTGTGATCAGCCCCGGCGTGCCCTTCCGCCGGGGTTTGATCACTTCTCGACTTCTTCGGGCCTCGCCCGCTCGCGAACCTGCGCGACGACACGCGCGAGGTACGCCGCAAGCTCTGCGCTGATCTCAGGGGCCGGAATCGGCGACGTCCGCGTGCTTGTCTGCGACCTGCTCACCGTCCGGCCTCCTCGCGCGCGTACTCCGCCTCGATTTCTTCGAGTGCGGCCAGAATCGCGTTTCCCGTGCGGATCATCTTTTCCGCCTCACGCCGCGCACGGTCGCGCTTGTTTTCCTCGGGGTACTTATTCGCCATTCCGATCGTGCCGCTTCGGCGTCGACCGGGAACGTTGTTCGCACTCACGAATATCTCCTATGTCCGATGTGGACGATATTGCGGTCGATAATAATTGCCGATCCGGTTCGGAATGATGCGGTGATGAGGTGAGCGCCGGGCCGTCCACGGTGAATGAACGGCCCGGCGCATTCCCGCTTTACAGCGAACGCTCGAACAGCGAAGTGACGCTCCGCTTCTGGCTGAGCAGGACCTCGCGGATCTGACCGATCAGGTCGTGAGGTGTCCACTCCATGTCATCGATAAGGGCATACACGGTGAGGATTACCCGGGGCCCGTCCGGACGATCCCGGTTGTGCTCCACGTGAACGCCCGTGAGACCAACGATTCCTTCGGAGTCGCCGAGCTGGTCCTCCAGCTTTCGCAGGCCCTGCACGACTTCGTACACGTAATCGAATGTGTGCCCGTAGCCCCAGGCCAGCTCGCCCATCCAGTTCACGTCGAGTTCGAGATCGAACTCGTACCGGATCTCCCACATCTTCTTCCCGTTTCGAGTGAGATGCCGGTGCTCGTGGGGACTGACGATGACCTCACTTGCCCCGGCCATCAGGATTCCATCCACTTGTCGAAGTACTTGCTGACGGCCTTCTGGATCTTTTCCTTCAGGTACTCGTTGAAGTCGTCGCGGTGATCACTGGGCAGACGACGAAGAGGAATGCTGTTGATCCACGTTCCCGCGTCGTCGATGACCAGCACCTGGACGTGTTCGTGGTTACTACTCCACCGATGGGAAAGGTGCGACATGTCGATGGAACGCGGCGCGGTGACCAGGCCGTTGGGCGGAACGGGGGCGTTGTCCATATCGGACATAAGGAATTCTCCTTGCGTGACCGGAGCGCAAGAGAAGCCCGTAGGCTCAACTGCACTCACTTGAGTACTTTGTTGCGCGGTCCGTGTGGCCGCGCCGGTGCCAAAGTGCCGGATCGCCTATGCGGGACGACGACGTGAACCACGCAAATGGGACAAATCACCGGCTGCGTTGGCCTATTGCGCCTTCGTGTTTCAAGGTCGAGCGTGCGGCTGACCTGCGGCTATGGATCAGATGACACGAGGCACCGCTCGGAGATGCGCCAGTTGGGGTAGGTCTCTTCACCCGTCCACAGTGGACAGAGTCTCGGCGTAGCGTTGTCGTATACAACGACAACACCTGCGGAGATGTGCGAATGGCGAAGAACGGAAGCGACACCGTGCCGGTTCAGACCCGCGTGACGCCCGAGCTGGCCGCCAGGCTTGACGAGATCGCCGGGGAACTGCACCTCACACGCGGTCACGTCGCGACGCTCATTCTCGCCGCCGGGGTCCAGCGCGAGCGCGACCTACTGAAGACGTTCCGCGCGCTCATTGCGCAGCAGACGGGAGGTCAGCCGTGAGTGACCGCTACATTCACCTACCGCCGGAGCAGCCGCCGGACCACGCGCCGGGTTGGGTCGAGCGCGTCTGTTCGCGCTGCGGCGACGTCGCGCTGACGTGGCGCGGGAACTGCGTTCTCGGTTGCTGCGGCTGCGACACGTCGCGCGTGGCGCTGCTGCCCGTGGACCTCGCCGCCGATCTTCACCTGAGCGCCCGCGACCGCGCGCGGCTGGAGTTCATCCTCCGGCACCTGGATCACGAGGCATCCGTGTTCACCTCCGCCGCTCATCACCTGAAGGAGCTGATGCCCGATGCGGCCTAAGACCGACGTCGAACTTGCGCGGGGCCTGCTCGCTTCGCTCCGGCCGGACAGCATCGGCGACGGGTGGAACCATCCGGGAACGACCGTGGCCGCTCGCGTCGACTTCGCGCGCAGGTTCCACGCCTGCTCGTGGGGACGGTTCGGGGAGGACGTGATCACCGCCGCCGCGAAGAACGTCACCGGCTGTCGGTGGTGCGTCGCACAGGCCAGCGCCAAGGCGTACGGCCGTGAACGGCCGCGCTACTCGAAGGCAACCGCCCTGCTGCTCGGCGAACCGTGCCGCAAGTGCGTCAACGCCTGGCGTGAGCGCGTCGCCGCGTTCGCCGCACGGGTCGAGGCGCGTCGGAAGATCGAGCGCCAGCGACACGCGCTGGTGTCCGCGATGAAGGCCCAACGACGGGCTCAAAGCACAACGACGCACGCGACGACGCCGACCCGACGTCGTTCGACGGCCGCGACGCGATCGGCCACGACGCAGGCTTTCAGCATCCGTGGCCAGCACGGGAACCGCTGCGCGTGCGACCGCTGCGTGGCGGAGCACTACGACGCCCACCAATGGCGTCGGCTCGTCCAGGAACGGAGGCAGCGATGAGCGACGACGCGACCGACGTGCGTACCGAGGTGGTGCAGCGCCTCGTTGCCTGCCGCGACGCGGACGACCTGAACGACGTGATGGCGACGTACGACCCCACGGCCGCCGAGAGGCGGGTCGCGATGCAGTTCCACTACGACGCCGCGATCGCGGACCTACGCGCGGCCGGTGCCGTTCGTGAGAACAGCCGCACGATCATGGACATCACCCAGCGCCAGCTCATCGCGCTGCGGCACGTTCACGAGGTGACGCAACGCTGGTGCCAGCCGCACCGCCTGGACCGGACGCTCGGAAGCCTCATGAAGGTGATGCCCACCGACGAGGCCGAGACGATCGAGGGCGCGCTGCGCTGGGGTGGTCTGCTACCGCCCAAGGAGGACGTCGGCGACTGATGACCCAGGAGCTTCCCACAGCAGTTGGGAGGAGGGGCGTTCGCACTCACCCTTTCGGTGCACGCTCCGGCCGAGGTGGCGCCGTCTAGTCTCAAACTCAGGTCGCGGCCCAACTTGGCCTATGAGGACGGGGTCGTCCTCCACTTCTCGGTATGCGGCCCCGTCCTCGCTTGATCCCGCTAACACGTTCACATACGAGATGCCCGACTGTAGGGTGGCGCAAACTGGATAATCACCCCGAAGAGGTACCCAGCGTGACAGAGCAACCCCCCGAATCCCCGACGGATTCTCAAGCCCAGCACGAACAAGATTCGTCATCGTCGTTGAAGAAGCGCAAGATTCCTACCTGGGTATGGGCGGTTGCGGGGGTTATCGGACTTTTCGCTGTGATATTCGGAGGCGGTGACGAGGAAACCGCGCCCGTCGCCAGCGATGGCGACGACCAGAACACCACCACAACTACGCCCTCGACTCCGGCCAAGAAGTTATCCACAAAGGAGCAGATCACGCGCCTCGTGTCGGAATCGGTCGACGAAGAAAACAACCGTGGTCAGACCACCATCCGTGAGGTTGATGTCGTCAAGCAGGCCAACGGCGGGTGGGGAGTGTTTACCGAGTTCAACGCGAGCGAGAACCTGACGAATAACCTCACTAAGAGTGGCATCGAGAAGACCACATCCGAGATCTACATCGCGCTCTACACCAGCAAGTACGACGTCCGCTCCGCCTCGGTCGCCGCCTACTTCCCGCTTGTGGATAAGTACGGCAACGAGAAGGACGGCGTTGTCTACAAGTCGATCTTGGATCAGTCGGAAGCTAAGAAGGTCAACTTTGCCGCTGACGAGTCGTACCTGAAGCTCGACATCCTGCCCAGAGTCTGGACGACGACGTTGGTGCATCCAGACTTCCGTTAGGCGTACGACCGCCGCGATTCCTTACCTCTGATTCAGTTGAATCTTCCTTGTACCATCGTCTGAGTGGTAATGATCACCGACTGGACGGGACGTGAGGCTGCGGCGCTGCGTGCCGCGCTGCGTATGAGCGTGCGGGAGTTCGCCGCGCACCTTGACGTCAGCGCCCGCATCGTCTGCCGATGGGAGGCCGAGCGCGAATGCATCACGCCGCGCCCGCTGAGCCAACAGCTACTTGACGCCGCGCTGAGGTTGGCCGACGACGAAACGCGCCAGCGGTTCGACGCGCTTCTGAGTCCTCCCGTTGCGACCGGCGAGGACGCCGAGCGTGTCGTCGCCGCGCTGGACGGTTGCCACACGGACGCGGGCGCGCTGGACGCAGTAGCGGAGGTGCTGGCCGGGTTGCGCAAGCTGGAGGACGCGACCAGCGCCGCCGACGTCCTTCCCTCGGTTCACCAGCACACCGCGTTGGCGTCGCGACTGGCCGACAACGCCCGCGGCGACGTTCGCCCGCAGGCGGTCGGCCTGCTGTCCGAGCTGGAGCAGTACGAAGGCTGGTTGGCGATCCCGACGCAACGGTGGGACGACGCGCGCCACCACCTGGACCGGGCGGCGACGCTGGCCCTCGAAGCCGACGACCCACAACGGCTCGCGACGGCGCTGAGCTTCCAGGCGTACCGACACATTTTGACCGGCCAGCTCCGGCAGGCCGAGGCGCTGAACCGCGCCGCCGCACGTGACACGCGCGTCGATCCCGGTCTACGCGCCTACATGATCTTTCAGCGCGCGGAGGTGCTGGCCCACGACGGCGACCGCACCGCCGCCTTGGACGCGCTCAACGAGGCCGAGGCCAGCCTGGATCGCATCGACGTTGACGAGCTGCCCGCGTCGTCGTACTGGTACACACCGGCCGTCCTGCTGGGTCACAAGGGGTTCGTACTGGCCGCGCTGGGCGACGTTACGGCCGCACGTCGCGCCGCCGCCGAGTCGCTGGAGGCCATGCCGCCGGAGTGGGCGGCGTCCGAATGGGCCGAACAGCACCGGCAGCTCGCCGAGTTGGATCACTGAGTCACCTCTTGAAGTCGCCGTTTCAGGCTGGCAGATAGCATACGCCGCGTAACGGACAACCTTCGTAAGTTAAGGCTGTGGTTTGGTGCGTATGAGGCTTAGCAGCATCGTCGTAGGTGTAGCGGTCGCTGGCGCCGTCGCTTCGTGTACGAACGTTTCCGATCCGACTGAAGATGCGACAGAAGCATCCCCGGCGCAGGAACAACAGAAGAATGAGGAAAGATCGCAGGACTGCATGGAGGTCTCTTCGGCAATGCTCAAGTGGATAGCCGGGGGAGTTGAAGATGACGTTTCCGGGGATCTCAAGATCACGAAAGGTGCTGCCGTTCGTTCACCCAACCACGAGAAGGTCTTTCTTATCGCCGGGGAAATGAAGGCACCCGGTGTCGACGGCGAGATCGGGGTGTGGGCCTCGAACTCACTTGAACGCGGCGGCGGGATCATCATGGCAGTAGACAACATCGCCCAGGCTTTCACCGTGTATCCCGACGCTGACAAGACGGACGCTCAGATTTCACCCGCCGCCGCTGGTGTTCAAGAGGCGAGAGACTGTCTTGACTAGCAGTACCAGCGCAAACTGACAGCGATCGCGTTCAGCAGGGTCAGTGCGGCGACGATCATCGAGAAGACGACCAGCCGTCGCGCGTCGCGGGTCACTCGGGCACCTCCCCGAGCGCGTCGCGGATCGCGACCAGCAAGCGCACGGCTAGCGATTGTGCCTGCGCGACGGTGAACGTGTGGGTGGTGTTCGCGTCGCCCAGGACGACGATTCCGGGCGTACATGGGTCATCCGGCGTGTGCGTTCCGGCGACCTCGACGCGCTGTCCGTCGATGTCGCGGACTCCGTAGACGGTGCGGCCGGTCACGGCTGAGGTCATCGCGAATCACCCCGCACGATCGAACTCATGTTGTGTACGAGGTCATCGAGTTCGTCGCCGCCGATGGCGCGTCCCTCTGACACGAACTGCGCGAGGCAGCCGACGTGCTCGGCGAGCTTGATGAGGCGGGTGTACAGCTCGCGTTCTCGCGCTTCGGCCCGTTCGATGGCGTCGCGGCAGAATGAATGAGCTTCGGTAGATTCATGCATGGGTCCACTCCCATTCAGTGGATCAAGGCCCCCGGATCGGTGTGCCAGCACCACCGGGGGCCGCCTACGGGTTTACTTGTTGAGCGCCTTCACCAGCTCGGTGAGGGCGTCGACCTTGCTTTCCAGCTCAGTGATCTTGGCCAAAAGATCGGCGTTCGACGGCCCAGCCGGACGACCGCCTGTCTTACGCTCGGGCTTGGTCACCTCTCCCTTCTCGATCTTGTCCAGGCCGGTCTGCACGACGTCGACCTCGTCGGTGCGCGTGCGGCCGTTCTCGACGCGCCACAACGCGGACTGCGTCATCTGGAACACCTCGGCGAGGTTGGGACGACTCCAGCCCTCGCCGCGCAATGCGGCGATCGCCGCGCCGAGCCGCTGGGTCACGTCCTCCGGCGCGTAGCGCGGCGTGGACGCCGACTCGACGGTCTGCCCCTCGGCCTGCGCCTGCGCCTCGGGCTGCGCCTTGGCCTGGTCCTTCGTGTCCCGCTTCGCGTGGGCCTGAGTCTTCCTTGCGGCCGACTTCTTGGCGGTCGCGGCGTTCGACGCGCCGGTGGTCCGGCGCGTGCCTGCGCGTGACTTGGAGGCGGACTGCTTGCCGGACGCCCGCTTGATCGCCTCGGTGGCCTCGTCGGTCTGGTCGGTGAGCTTCTTGGTCGCCGTTGCGGTTGCCATGATCGTTCCTTTCGTCGTTCCTGCCGATCGACAACGAATTAATCACACAGTGTCACCAATGTCGATACGGAGCGTGACGAATTGTGACCGCAGTGGGTGACCCAACGCCGAGCGACGTCGGGAAACGTGAGAATGTTTCGGTTCGGTAACCGTGAGGGAGTTAGCCGCGCCGGATCGCGCTACGTAGGCCGTCGTCGCAGGTCGGCCCGTGTTCCAACCCGCGCGCATCGCCGTTCGGCGACGGCGTGTGGTGCACGATCAACAACGTCGGCATGGTCACCAGGGTGCCTGATACCGCCAGACAAGCCACAAGCAGCGCCTGGGGTGACCGGTTGGCGCCGCATCGCGACGTCGATACCGTGAGGCATGCCGCAGCCGCGAGAGATCACCGTAGACCTGCCCGCGTTGACCGTCGCCGCACTGGAGTGGGGGCCGGACGACGGTCCGCTGGCACTGTGCCTGCACGGCTTCCCGGACACCGCCTGGACCTGGCGTCACCTCGGCCCGGTGCTCGCCGAACGCGGCTGGCGGGTCGTCGCGCCGTTCACCCGAGGTTACGCACCGACCGGACCGGCACCGGACGGCGACTACCGCGTGGGCGCGCTCATTACCGACGCGCTCGACCTGGGGCGCGCCCTCGGCGTGGACGATCGCGCGGTGCTCGTCGGCCACGACTGGGGTGCGCTGACCAGCTACGGAGCGACGGCCCACGAACCACGCATGTTCCGCAGGAACGTCGCCATGGCCGTGCCGCCAATCACCGCGATCTCCGAGACCGCCCGCGCGAACTGGCGTATCTCGGGCTCGCAGGTACTGCGCAGCTGGTACACACTGTTCAACCAGCTACCCGCCGTGCCGGAACGCGTTTTCGACCCGCTGGTGCGGCTGCTGTGGCGGCGCTGGTCACCCGGCTACGACGCCACCGACGACCTCGCGCTGCTCGCCAAGGCGCTGCCGGATCGCGCGCACCGCACGGCGGCGCTGACCTACTACCGGCACACGCTGCTGCCGCGCGGGACGTCGCGCCGTTACGACGCCGCTCACCGGGACTGGCAGCGCCCACCCCAAGTGCCGACGCTCTACCTGCACGGAGCGGACGACGGCTGCATGAGCCCCGGCTTCGCGGAACACGCTCAGCGCCACCTGCCGGCCGGCAGCGAGGTCGACGTCGTCGCGAACGCGGGGCACTTCTTCCACCTCGAAAAGCCCAACGACGTCAATGAGCCTTTTTCATCTTGATCATGTGGGTGTGTGGTGGAGGGTGAGGATTGCGGCGAGTAGGCGGCTGATGCGGTGGGGGCTGCAGCGGACCTTGGCCAGCACGCGCCAGGCTTTGAGCGTGGCGACCGCGCGTTCGCCGACACCACGGATCCTGGCGTGGTGATGGTTGAACCTCCTGCGGTAGCCGACAAGGCCACGACCCCGGTACGGCGTACCCACAGCTCCGCCGGCGCCGAGATATCCCTTGTCGGCGAAGGTCGCGATCGCCGCACTGGTCAACGCGGTGATGAGACTGTGACGGCGGGCGGCGGTCAGATCATGCGTCGAGCCGGGCAGCGCGGGTGAGGCCCAGATCAGACGCCCGGCCGGGTCGGCCAGCAACTGCACGTTGACGCCATGGCGCTTGTGCTTGCCGGAATAGTACGGCCGCTGATGATGCACCCGGTCGATCGCGATCAGCGTGCCATCGAGAATCACGAACGCCTTGCGCTTGGCTGTGCGGACGGCATCGCTCAACTCTGGGCCGATCGCGGCGAGCACCTCCACCGCCTCGGTGACATAGCGATACACCGTGGCCACGCCGACACCGAATCCGGCGGCCAGACTCGCGTAGGTGTCACCGTTGCGCAGGTGCGCCAGCACCAGCAGCGCTTGCCGCTGGGGCGGCAGCTTGCGCCATCGCGATCCGATCACGACGCGATGCCGACGCAGCCGAGTCGCCAAGAACCGAAGTGTCGAGCTGGACAGATCGATCGCGGACGGGTAGGACAGCACAGTGAAGCTCCTGGTCCTGGTGCAGGTGATCTTGGTCGACACCGCTCCTACCAGGAGCTTCACCCTTTGTTGATCACCGACACACCCGAGCCAACCACCCGCCAACCACCGTCCACTCAGGTTGAAAAAGGCTCAATGCCAGGATCGCGGAATTCCTCGGGCGCGTCGGTGGGACGTCGGCAGCGAACTGACGACGTCCCAAGAAGTCGTTGCCTTCCGGCGACAGGTACGCCCGGTCTGTCGGCGCGCGGATGATATCATCTGATATCGAGGTGGTTGCTATGTCGGATTTCTTGGTTCGCGATGTTCCTGACGACGTGCTCGCTGCCATTGATGAGCATGCCGCGCGGCTCGGGCTGTCGCGGAACGAGTACGTGCGCCGGGAGTTGAGCCATGTCGCGCAACGCTCCGCTTCTCCGGTGACAACAGACGATCTGCGACAGTTCGCCGATGCGTTCAGCGGTCTTGCCGACGCAGACCTCATGGAGCGTGCGTGGGAGTAAGACGTGACGACCAACTGGCTGATCGACAAGTCCGCTCTGGCGCGTATCGGCGCTAGTCCCGAGGCGGAAGTGTGGGCGAACCGTATCGAACGCGGACTCGTGCGCATTGCCACCGTGACGCGTCTTGAGGTCGGTTATTCGGCGCGGTCGGCGGGTGACCTGCGTTCCGGCCTGCGTAATCCGCCGCTGTCTCGGATACCGGTCGAGTATGCGACACCGGTCGTCGAAGACCGCGCCGTCGAAGTCCTCACTTTGCTTGCCGAACGAGGACACCACAGAGGCCCTTCGATCCCGGACCTGCTGATCGCCGCAACCGCCGAGCTGGCGCGCCTCACCGTTCTGCACTTCGACAAGGACTTCGAGCTTATCGCCGAGATCACCGGCCAGCCGACCGAACGCCTCGCGATGGCTTGAACCCGACTACGGCATCCCATTCGCGAGCAGTTCCCTGACGTCGCCGCGCAGGCGGTCGAGGACGTCGTTCGCGTCGTCGGCGTCCGCGGGGCGGACCACCTGGAGATACGTCTTCAGCTTCGGTTCGGTGCCGGACGGCCGCACCACCACCCGCACGCCGTCCCCGACGAGGCGGAGGACGTCGGCGTCCGGTAGCAGATCCTCCGTCGTCACCGGCATCCCGGCCAGCTCGGCTGGCGGGTCGGCGCGCAGGCACGCCATGATCGCGTCGATAACGTCGAGGTCGGTCACTCGGATCGATACCTGGTCGGTCAGATGCACGCCGTGGGCACGGTCCAGTTCGGACAGCGCATCGGCGAGCGACGATCCGGCCGTTCGCCGCGTTGCGGCCAGGTCGGCGGCGAGCACGGCGGCCGAGATACCGTCCTTGTCGCGCACAGCTTCAGGATCGACGCACAACCCGAGCGCTTCCTCGTAGGCGAACACCAGCCGCGCGTGAGCGGCGTCGTCGGAACGCGCGCCTCCAGTCGCACCGGCGCCACCGTCGGCACGCGCGAGCCACTTGAATCCCGTCAGCGTCACCGCGCAATCCGCGTCGTGCGCCGCCGCGATCGACGCCAGTATGGACGACGACACGATCGTCGTCGCCACCAACGGGTTCTGGCATGCCGTGCGGTCCAGCGTCGCCAGGACGTACTCGCCAAGCAGCGCACCGGTTTCATCACCGCGCAGCATCCTGAACCGCTCGCCGTCGCGGATGCCGATGGCGCACCGGTCGGCGTCAGGGTCGAGCGCGATCGCGAGGTCGGCGCCGGCGTCCTCAGCCAGTGTGAGCAACGGATCGCACGCCCCCGGCTCCTCCGGGTTCGGGAACGCCATGCCACCGAAGTTCGGATCCGGCGCGAACTGCCCCTCAACCACGACGACGTCGGTGAATCCCGCACGATGCAGGGCGTCCACGGCGACCTGTCCGCCGACCCCGTACAGCGGAGTCAGCGCGATCCGCAGGTCGCGCGCGGTGCCGCGCGGCAACGACGCCATCCGGTCCAGGTACGCCCGCAGCACGTCGGGTGACGGCTCCCGCCAGGTGTCCTCGCGGGGCACGGCCAGCGCGGCGGGAGCATCGGCGATAGCTGCCTCGATCTCGGCGTCGGCGGGCGGCACGATCTGCGCGCCGCTGCCGTCGTAGAGCTTGTACCCGTTGTCCGGCGCGGGATTGTGGGATGCCGTGAGCTGGATACCCGCGACCGCGCCCAGCTCCCGTACCGCGAATGCCGACACGGGCGTCGGCAGCGCCTCGGTGAACATTCTGACGTCGAACCCTGCCGCCGCCAGCACCCGTGCGGCGTCCACCGCGAAGACGTCGGAGCCATGCCGTGCGTCGCGGCCGATCACCACGGTCCCACCGGCACAGCCGGAATCCCGCAGCCACCGCGCGACCCCGTACGTCGTCCGCACGACGACCGCGCGGTTCATCCCGTTCGGGCCAGCGCGCACCGGCCCACGTAGCCCCGCTGTGCCGAACCGCGGTTGACCGGCCATCCGGTCCACCAGGTCGTTCGCCGCATGCGCGTCGCCGTCGAGCGCGGCGGCGAGTACCGCCTGGAGTTCGTCGCGATCCGACTCGTCGACGTCGTCCGCGATCCACCGCAGCGCGGCATCCCGCACGTCCGGTGGCACCGCACTGCTCATGCCCGCGCCATCACATCACGCAGCAGCGCACCCATGCGCGTCGCCGCTGCCTGACCGGCTTCGAGGACCTCCTCGTGGTTGAGCGGCTGCCCGGACAGCCCCGCCGCCAGGTTGGTGACAAGCGACAGCCCGAACACCTCGACACCGAGCGCGCGAGCCTGGATCGCTTCGAGCACGGTCGACATGCCGACAAGGTCCGCGCCGAGCGTGCGCAGCATCCTGATCTCGGCGGGCGTCTCGAAGTGCGGCCCGTACAGTCCCGCGTAGACCCCCTCGTCGAGCGACGAGTCGATCTCCCGCGCGATCTGGCGCAGTCGGGGCGAGTACAGGTCGGTCAGGTCCACGAACGTCGCGCCGACAAGGGGCGAGCGCGCCGTCAGGTTCAGGTGGTCGCTGATCAAGACCGGCTGCCCCACCTGCAAGCCCTCGCGCAGCCCGCCGGCGGCGTTGGTCAGTAGGACCGCCTTCGCGCCAGACGCCGCCGCCGTGCGCACTCCGTGCACCACGGCGTCGACGCCGAGCCCCTCGTAAATGTGGCTGCGACCGAGCAGGATCAAGGCGCGCTTGTCGCCAACGGCCACTGAACGAGCCGTGCCGCCGTGCCCCTCAGCGGCTGGCTTCGCGAAGCCGGGTAACGTGCCGAGGTCGATTTCCGCGTCGGGCTGGCCGATGACGTCCGCCGCGCCGCGCCATCCGGAGCCGAGCACGAGTGCGATGTCGTGGCCTTCGAAGCCGGTGCGGTCGGCGATCGCGTCGGCGGCCTTCGCAGCAAGATCCGCAGTCACGTCACGAAGCCTATGCGGTCGGTGGCGGTCATGACGATCACGGTCAGCCCCCGCTCATGTTCTTCAGCACGGTGTAGAACAGCTCCCGCGCCTGCTTGATGTCCTCGCTGACGTGCACCTGTCCGCCGGTGGCGTCCGCGATGTCCTGCAGCTCACTGCCATCGATCTCGGTACCGAGCCCAACGAAGATCACCGGCGTCGGCTTGTTCCTGTCGACGACCTTGCCCAGCTTTGCGAGCAGCTTCTCCCTGGTGAGACCGTTCTCGTAGTAGTTAGCGCCGTCGGTGACGACGAGCACCAGGTTCAGCATCGCCGGGTCCCAGCCGCGCCGGGCCTCCTTCACCGCGGCGAGCGTGGTGTCGTAAAGCCCGGTGTTGCCCTCCGGTCCCGACGTGAGGTCGTCGACCTTGTCCGGTAGGCCATCGGCGATGTGCTGCGATGCCGGTTTCCACGGCGCCACCTCGCGGTACGGCAGCTCGCCGTCGCGCTCGGTCGAGAACTCCCACAACGTCAGCTCGGTGTTCGGCCGCAGCAGCCGCATCGCTTCGGACAACACGTTCTCCGCCACCTGCATCCGTGTCAGCGGCGTGCCAGGCACCATCTTCTCCATCGAGCCGGAGACGTCGAGCGCCACGAGCAGCCGCGCCGCCGACGAGAGCGTCGCCCACTTCTGCAGGACCTTCGTGGCTGCCTTGGCGCCGGGGGCGTCCATCGGTGAACCCGCGTCGGCGCTGATCCGCTTGTCCGCGGCACCCGGTCCGGTCAGCCTGTGGTCGCTGCCGCGGAACCCGTGCTCTGCCAGCACCGTGCGTGCCGCCTTCTTGTTCAGCGCTCGCTGAAACGCGAGCGCGGCCTCGCGCTGCTTCGCGCCGGTGCCTTCCAGTACGACGAGCGGGTAGTCCAGCCATGCCGTCGGCACCTCGGGGTAGGCGGCGACGACCGAGCCCGTCGTGCCTGACCCGGCCTCAGTGCTCTCGTTGTGATGGAACACCGCCTGCTCGGACGAAGGGAACGACGCCACGATCGGGTCGGCGCCGCCGTCCGGCAGGTGGTCGTACGGTTCGTCCTTCGCGGCGAAGGTGTTCTTCGTCAGCAGCTGCATCGCCTTGGTGCGCTCGGTCTCGTTCCAGGCGAGCTTCTCGATACCCATGAGCGCGAGCACGGCAGTGGTGTCTTGCGACGGCTCTGCCGTCCCCGCGATGCCGGTGCCACTGAGCAATTCTGACCAGGTCGGGTTGCGTTCCGGCCAGCCTGCCTCGCTCGCCGCGTTCTCGGTCGAGGCGAGCACGATCGGGCTACTCGCGATGGAGGTGCCATCGCTCGGCACGGCGGCGGTCTTGGCGTTGGCACGCCGCAGCCACAGTGTCGAATCGGGAATCCAGACGTCGGGACGTTCCGCCTTGTCACGTACCTTGCCAGCGACCTTGTGCGATTCGACCGCTCTGATCGTCGGCCGGACGCAACGGGCGGGTCCCTGCAGTTTCGGTAGCTCCTCCGCGGCGAACTCGGTCAGCGCGGGCGCGATGCTGGGGTCGGCGTCGACGGTGAACGCGGTCTCCTCCCCGCAGGACTCCGCTGCCTGGGTGATCCAGCGCACCGCGAGCACCGCCACCAGCGTGGTCACGACGAACGCGCCCGCGAATGTGAACAGCCCCTTGCGCTTGGGTGCGCGTGCGTCTGCCGCCGCCTTGCTGTGTCGTCCTGCCACTGACGTGATCCCTCGCCTGTTGTGCTGCTTCGCCCGTGATCCCGTCCGGACCTCTCGGCCCGTAGTCGCCGTCGCGACGTTGCGACGTCGGGGTGACGGCACCAACCGACCGACTCCGGTCCTGGGGCAGGTTACGCGGAGAATGACGTGATGTGGATCACTAGGCGTCCGTGTGGGTGGCCGCGATCGGCTGGTCGCGCGAGCCTCGATTACGCTGAGTGCCTTACATGGCTTCGCGAACTTCGCGGACTTGCACCCTATTTGCCGTAGTCGTCAGCCTTATCGCGCTTGAGGTAACGTTCCGATAACGACTTGAAGCTCGTTCGCTTTCTACGTCGCTCGGCGGTGAGCGCTAGACCGTTCAGCCGATGTCGAACGTGGGCACGATCCGGTCGAACAGCTCCGTCCTGCCTCGCGACTCCTGCTCGGTCGGCACCGTCACCCGCACCACCCACAGGCTTGAGTCAGCCCGGCTCAGTCGGGCGTACGTCGTGCGCCCGATGACCTTCGTCGTCGGCTCGCCGGTTGGGTTCGTCGTCGTCGGCTGCTCCGGCGAGGTCCGCGTCTCGATCGTGCGGTAGGCGACGTCAACGGGCCCATCGAGCGTGGTGCCCTCGTCGCGGCCGACGAGCACGAAACCGTCCGCTGGCCAGAATGACCGCAGCCCGTTGAGGTAGTCGTCTACGTCGTTGCCAGGGAAGAAGTCGGGGAAGCGCTCCACCCCGACCATCAGATGCCCGTTCGCGGAGACGAACTGCACCAACGTGCTAGCGGGCAGCGTCCCAGCCGGTTGTTGCGTGACGAACTTGGTCCAGCCAGCGGGGACATCGATCTGGAACCGGCCAGAGGCATCGCCGTTGAGGATCGTGGCGTCGCCGCGCTGCGTGACCAACGGTCCGATCGTGCTCGGCCCGCCGTCGATGTCCTGTTGACTTGCCGCTGGCAGCACGCTGACCCCGGCGAGCGTGCGGGTCAGCGCGAACCCGCCCGCACCCGCGATGAGGAACGCGACCACGGTGAGCGCGACGAACAGCGCCAGCCGCACCGGCTGTCGTTCGGCGCGCGTCCCTGATGACGCGAACGGAAGCGGGCCCGGGTCGGAGGCCAGCGGCGCGGTGCCGCCCGTCGACGTCGAGTCTCGCGTGGCCCCGTCATCGGTGTCGGTCGCCGCAGACGTCTCGGCGGCCGCACGCGCGCGATCGGCCGCCGCCTCGCCGTCGCTGTCGAACAGCGCCGGGTCGAAGAGTGGCCTACCCGGCTGCGGACGCAGCTCGAACAGGGTGTCGCGCACCGTGGCCAGGTCTGGCCGCCGGTCTGGGTCCTTGGACATGAGGCCGCTGATCAATGTCGCGAGGGGGCCGTGCGGCGGTCGAGGCACCTCACTGTGCACGACGGCGGTCGCCGTGGCGAGCGGATCACCGTCGGCGTCGTACGGCGGTTCGCCCGCGAGCGCGGTGAACAGCGTCGCCCCCAGCCCCCACAGATCGGCGGCGGGACTGACCTGCTTGCCCGAGGCGAGCTCCGGCGCCATATACGCGGGCGAGCCGAGCATCAGCCCGGACTTCGTCAGTGTCATGTCCGAGACGTTGCGGGCGATACCGAAGTCGGTGAGCTTGATCCGGCCGTCCCGCGACACCAGCACGTTGCCTGGCTTGACGTCCCGGTGCGTGATGCCAGCGGCGTGCGCGGCCTCGAGGGCCGCGGCCACCGCGTCGCCCACCTCGGCCGCTTGCGCCAGCGTGAGTGGACCGCCCTCGGCGATCAACCCCGCGAGGCTGCGCGCGGTGAGCAGTTCCATCACCACGAACGGCTCGCCGTCCTCGCGGACGACGTCGTACAGTGTGATCACGTTCGGGTGAGACAACGACGCGATCGCGCGTGCTTCCCGCAGGGCGCGTTCCCGCTGCTCCTCGGCTTGCGCCGCGGGAAAGCCAGGCGGCAGCTTGATGCCCTTCACCGCGACAGGGCGGTGCAGGAACTCGTCGTAGCCCGCCCACACGGTGCCCATGGAACCGGCGCCAAGCTCGGCGCGAAGCCGGTACCTGCCAGCGACAAGGCGGCCCTGCTCATTGGGCTGATCGCTGGCTGTGTTCCCGGCTTCGTCTCCTGGTTGGCTTCCTCCGGCTGCCACGGAGTCATTCTCACCGACGACGTGCCGCGAGGCATTCCGGCATAGCGGACCACCGGGGTCACCACACACGAACGGCGGCGACCAACTTCACATGATCGGTCTCGCTCGACCCCTTAGCATGGCTAGGTATGACAGAGCTGTCCCAGCCAGAGCGGCTCACGCTCGCCGCGGACTTCGACGACGCGTCCCTGAGCCAGTGGCGGGATCGCGTCGCGGGCGTCCTCCGCAAGACCGGCGTGCTCGGAGCCGACGACGATGTGCCAGCGCCCGAACGTCTGCTCGCGAGCACCACCTACGACGGGATCGAACTCCGGCCGCTCTACACCGCTGACGACGTCGCCGAGCTGCCGTCGGCGGGGTATCCCGGCCTCGCGCCGTTCGTGCGCGGTAACCGGCCGGAGGGGGCGGTCGCCACCGGCTGGGACACCAGGGTGCGCCACGCCGGTCCCGATGTCGCCGCCACCGCCGACGCCGTCGTCACTGACCTGGAGAACGGCGCGAACTCCGTCTGGCTGCGCCTCGGCGGGAACGCGCTGCCGGTGGACGCGCTGCCCGACGTCCTCGGCGGGGTGTACGCCGACCTCGCACCGGTCGTGCTGGACGCCGGCGCGGAGTACGCGGCGGCCACCGACGCCCTGCTCGACGTCTTCGCCGCCAAGTCCATCGCGCCGAGCGAAGCCATCGGCACCCTCGGCGCGGACCCCATCGGCCTGCACGCGCAGACCGGTCAGCGCCACGACATCGACGCCGCTGCCGCGTTGGCATCGCGGATCAACGGCAGCCACCCGAACCTCCGCACGATGGTCGTCGACGCGTTGCCATACCACGACGCTGGCGGCTCCGATGCGCAAGAACTCGCCGCCTCCATCGCGACGGGCGTCGCCTACCTGCGAGCGCTGACAGCGCGAGGCCTGAGCGTCGCCGACGCCGCCGCGCAGATTGAGTTCCGCTACGCCGCCACCGCCGAGCAGTTCCTGACCATCGCGAAGCTGCGCGCCGCGCGTCGGCTGTGGGCCAGGGTGTGCGAGGCGTCCGGGGTCGCCGACGCCGACGCGGCCCGGGCGGCGCAGCGTCAGCACGTCGTGACGTCCTCGGCGATGCTGAGCACCCGCGACCCGTGGGTGAACATGCTGCGCGGCACCCTCGCCTGCTTCGGCGCGGCGGCCGGTGGCGCGGACGCGATCACCGTGCGGCCGTTCGACGCCGCGATCGGGCAGTCCGACGCCTTCGCCCGCCGTATCGCCCGCAACACCAGCTCCATCCTGGCGTCGGAGTCCAAGGTCGCGGGTGTGATCGATCCGTCAGGCGGCTCCTGGTACGTCGAGACGCTCACCGACGAGCTGGCCCGCACCGCGTGGCGCGAGTTCCAGGCGATCGAAGCGGCGGGCGGCATCGACGCCGAGCTGGCCGCTGGCGGCATCGCGGACCGGCTCGAAGCGACGTGGCACGCCCGCGAGGCCCGGTTGGCCACGCGCAAGGACCCGCTCACCGGTGTCAGCGAGTTCCCACAGCTCGACGAGGAACCGATCGAGCGCGCGCCGTTGCCGCCGGAGGACCGCACCGGTGGGTTGCCGCGCGTGCGCTACCCGCAGGCGTACGAGCGGCTGCGGGACCGTGCCGACGCCCACGTCGCCGAAACCGGAAAGCGCCCCAAGGTCTTCCTCGCGACGCTCGGGCCGATCGCCGCGCACACCGCGCGGGCGACCTTCGCGGCGAACTTGTTCGCGGCCGGTGGCATCGAGCCGGTCAACCCCGGCGCCACCGACACCGTCGCCGACGTGCTGGCCGCGTTCGTCGGCAGCCACACCACCGTCGCCTGCCTCTGCGGCACCGACATGGCCTACGCCGAACAAGCCGATGAGGTCGCCGCCGCGCTGCGCAAGGCTGGCGCGAAGGCCGTGCTGCTAGCAGGCAAGCCGACCGACGCATACGAGGGCGTCACCGGGTTCGTCCACAAGGGCTGCGACGTGCTCGACGTACTGGCAACGACGCTGGACACGCTGGGAGTGAAAGACTCATGAGCATCCCCGACTTCACCGGTGTCGACCTCGGCACGCCGCGCGCAGCCGATAAGACAGAGTGGGTCGCCGCCCTGCAGGCCAGCACGGGCAAGGGCACCGACGCGCTGGAGTGGGAGACGCCCGAGGGTATCGGCATCAAGCCGCTCTACGACGCCGAGGATTTGTCCGAACTGGACTTCCTGAACACCTACCCGGGCATCGCGCCGTTCCTGCGCGGGCCGTACCCGACGATGTACGTCAACCAGCCGTGGACCATCCGGCAATACGCGGGCTTCTCCACGGCGGCGGCGTCGAACGCCTTCTACCGGCGCAACCTCGCGGCGGGGCAGAAGGGGCTGTCGGTCGCGTTCGACCTCGCCACCCACCGGGGTTACGACTCCGATCACCCGCGCGTGTCCGGCGATGTCGGCATGGCGGGCGTGGCGATCGACTCCATCTACGACATGCGGCAGCTGTTCGACGGCATCCCGCTCGACAAGATGTCCGTCTCGATGACGATGAACGGCGCGGTGCTGCCGGTGATGGCGCTCTACGTCGTCGCCGCCGAGGAGCAGGGCGTCAAGCCGGAGCAGCTCGCCGGGACCATTCAGAACGACATCCTCAAGGAGTTCATGGTCCGCAACACCTACATCTACCCGCCGCAACCGTCGATGCGGATCATCTCGGACATCTTCGCGTACACCTCGCGGCGGATGCCGAAGTTCAACTCGATCTCGATCTCCGGCTACCACATGCAGGAGGCCGGAGCGACCGCCGACCTCGAGCTGGCCTACACGCTCGCGGACGGCGTCGAATACATCCGTGCCGGGCTGGACGCCGGGCTGGAGATCGACGCCTTCGCGCCGAGGTTGTCGTTCTTCTGGGCGATCGGGATGAACTTCTTCACCGAGGTCGCCAAGATGCGCGCCGCCCGGCTGCTGTGGGCGAAGCTGGTCAAGCAGTTCGAGCCGCGTAACGAGAAGTCGTTGTCGCTGCGTACCCACTGCCAGACGTCCGGGTGGTCACTGACCGCTCAGGACGTCTACAACAACGTGGTGCGCACCTGCGTCGAGGCGATGGCCGCCACCCAGGGGCACACGCAGTCGCTGCACACCAACGCGCTGGACGAGGCATTGGCGCTGCCGACCGACTTCTCCGCCCGCATCGCCCGCAACACGCAGCTGCTGTTGCAGCAGGAGTCCGGCACGACGAACGTGATCGACCCGTGGGGCGGCTCGGCGTTCGTGGAGAAGCTGACCTACGACCTGGCGCGCAAGGCGTGGGCGCACATCAGCGAGGTCGAGTCGGCGGGCGGCATGGCCCGCGCGATCGACGCCGGTATCCCGAAGCTGCGCATCGAGGAAGCCGCAGCGCGCACGCAGGCGCGGATCGACTCCGGGCGGCAGCCGGTCGTCGGTGTCAACACCTACCGTGTCGAACAGGAGGAACAGATCGACGTCCTCCAGGTGGACAACGCCGAGGTGCGCGCCGAGCAGCTGGACAAGCTGGCGCGGTTGCGCGAGGAACGAGACCAGGGCGCGGTGGACTCCGCGTTGCGGGCGCTCACCGCTGGCGCTGAGGGCGATGGCAACCTGCTTGAGCTGGCGATCGACGCCGCCCGCGCGAAGGCGACCGTCGGGGAGATCTCCGACGCGCTGGAGAAGGTGTGGGGCCGCCACGCGGGCCAGATTCGTACCATCTCTGGTGTGTACCGCCATGAGGTCGGCCAGTCGCCCGCCGTGGAGACCGCACGCGAGAAGGTCGACGCCTTCGCCGAGGAGGAGGGGCGTCGCCCGCGCATCCTGGTCGCCAAGATGGGCCAGGACGGGCACGACCGCGGCCAGAAGGTGATCGCGACGGCGTTCGCCGACATCGGCTTCGACGTCGACGTCGGTCCGCTGTTCTCCACCCCCGCCGAGGTCGCGCGACAGGCCGTCGAGGCGGACGTGCACGTCATCGGCGTGTCGTCGCTCGCGGCGGGTCACCTGACGCTGGTGCCCGCGCTGCGAGCCGAGCTGGCGGAGTTGGACCGCTCCGACATCATGGTGGTCGTCGGCGGGGTCATCCCACCGCAAGACTTCGACGCGCTCCGCGAGGCCGGTGCGGCGGCGATCTTCCCGCCGGGCACCGTCATCGCCGAGGCCGCGATCGGCCTGCTCGACCAGCTCAACGCCGTGCACGGTGTTTCCGGCACGCCTGGTGCCTCTCCCACCCACCACCCCCACGGCTCCTGATGGCGCCACGCACCATCGACGTCGCCGCCTACGCAAAAGGGGTGCTCGCCGGTGACAGGGGAGCGCTGTCGCGGGCGATCACCCTCGTCGAGTCGGCACGTGCGGACCATCGGGAGCAGGCACAGCGGCTGCTGGTGGAGCTGCTGCCGCAGTCCGGTGGCGCGGCTCGGGTGGGCATCACCGGCGTGCCTGGTGTCGGTAAGTCGACGTTCATCGAGTCGCTGGGCACCACGCTGACCTCGCAGGGACATCGCGTGGCGGTGCTCGCGGTCGACCCGTCGTCCACCCGGTCGGGCGGGAGCATCCTGGGCGACAAGACGCGGATGGCGAAGCTGGCGACCGACCCGAACGCGTTCATCCGGCCGTCTCCCACATCGGGCACGCTGGGCGGCGTCGCGCGGGCAACCCGGGAGACCATCGTGCTGATGGAGGCCGCTGGCTACGACGTCGTGCTTGTGGAGACGGTCGGCGTCGGGCAGTCCGAGGTGACCGTGGCCAACATGGTCGACTGCTTCCTGTTCCTGACGCTCGCTCGGACCGGTGACCAGCTCCAGGGCATCAAGAAGGGCGTGCTTGAGCTGGCCGACGTCATCGCCGTGAACAAGGCGGACGGCGAGCACGAGCGGGAGGCCCGCAAGGCCGCCCGGGAGCTGTCCGGCGCGCTGCGCCTGCTCTACGGGCCGGACGCGAGCTGGACTCCACCCGTGCTGACCTGTAGTGGGATCACCGGTGCCGGACTCGACACGGTATGGCGGCAGATCGGCGAGCACCGCGACGCCATGGTGGCTTCCGGCGAGCTGGCCGCCAAACGCAGCAGACAGCAGGTCGACTGGATGTGGGCGATGGTGCGGGAGCAGCTGCTGTATCGGCTGGAACAGCATGCCGGTGTACGCGGCGTAGTGGGCGAGGTCGAGGGGTTGGTGCGCGAGGGTGAGATCACCCCGACACTCGCGGCGCAGCGCATACTGGACGCCTTCGGCGAGTAGCCTGGTCACCTTACGTGCTGGGATGGGGTGAGTGAGGCGATGACGAAGTTGCGTGGTGTCGCCCTGACGCTGGTGTTCGGCGGCATCGCCGCCGCGCTGGTGCCCGCGTTCGGGCTCGCGGGCGCGCCCGAGGTGCCAGTCGTCGGTGAGCCCGTCGCCGCCGTCGCGACGACGACGGACACCAAGGCCTCGGCGGACAAGCCGAAGCAGGCCGACAACGCGAACCAGGCCGCTCAGCGGCGGAAGCAGCCCACCGCGTCGCCGTCGCCCGCCGCGCAGGGCGAGCAGGAGCCGAACATCAACGAGCGCAAGAAGCAGGCCGACGACGAGCGGCGGAAGAACAAGCTGGTCGTCGGTGGGGTCGCCGTCGTGCTGCTGCTGATCGTGGTGTGGGGTCGCAAGGTGCGCTCGAAACGGCGGAACGCGGGTTCATAACACCCCGTCGGGGGACCCGGTTTGTCGCACGATGAGTTCAGCCAAACCGAACTGTGGGTAACCGCTTGTCGACGGAAGTCGACCGGCCGTCTCTTGACGACCTACTCCGCTACTCTGAATGGGGAGTGGAGTGCAAGAATGATCACAAATGGCTATGAGTTCTTTCCCTCTCGCGATACTGGCTGTCGCTGACCAAGCAGGGGGTGGCGCATGACGACCTCCCCGCATACACGCCCTGGCGCGGAAGCGCGCGCGGTTCCGAACGGCGTCACGGGCAGCATCGCCGACAGCCGTCCACTGCGCGCGGTCACTTCCCCGGTGACGGGGGACGGCGCCGCGCTGCGTACGATCTCGGACGCCGAGCTCGACGGGCTGATTACCCCGGATGGCGTCACTATGTCGTCCGTGGCTGACATCGGCGCGGGGCGTGGGCCGGAGTGGCTTGACCAATGGCTCGCGGCGAACTCCGCCGACGTGGTTGCCTGGCGCAGGCACATCCACGCCAACCCCGAACTGGCCCGGCGCGAGTACGGCACCACCGAGCTAGTGGTGCGGGTGCTGCGCTCGATCGGGCTCAAGCCGTGGGTGCTGCCGCACGGCACCGGCGTCGTCTGTGACATCGGCGAAGGCGAGCGGTGCGTGGCGCTGCGTGCCGACATGGACGCGCTGCCGATCACCGAGGCCAGCGGACTGCCGTTCGCCTCGGCGGTCGACGGCGTGGCCCATGCCTGCGGCCACGACGCACACACCGCGATCCTGCTCGCCACGGCGTCCGCGCTGGTCGCGGCGCCCTCGCTGCCGGGAAAGGTGCGGCTGCTGTTCCAGCCGGCCGAGGAGGTCATGCCCGGCGGCGCGCTCGACTCCATCGCGGCGGACGCGCTCGACGGCGTCGACCGGATTTTCGGCCTGCACTGCGATCCCCGGCTGCCCGTCGGCAAGATCGGCACGCGGGTCGGGGCGATCACGTCGGCCGCCGATCTGGTTGAACTGCGGTTGACATCGCCAGGCGGGCACACCTCGCGTCCGCACCTGACCGCGGATCTGGTGCATGCGCTCGGCAGCGTGATCACTGGGCTGCCTTCGCTCATTTCGCGACGGGTCGACCCCCGCTCCGGCACGGTGCTGGTGTGGGGTGCGGTGCACGCGGGTGAGGCGGCGAACGCGGTGCCGGAGGACGGCACCCTCCTCGGCACGCTCCGCACGGCGGACATCAACGTCTGGCGCGAACTGGAACCGCTGGTCGGGGCGTCGATCGAGTCGCTGCTCGCACCCACCGGCGTCGGGTTCTCGCTGAACTACCGGCGCGGTGTGCCGCCCGTCGTCTGCGACGCGGAGAGCACCGGCTTCCTGCGTGAAGCGGCCGCTGCCGCGCTGGGGCAGGACGCCAACACCAGCACAGAGCAGTCCTCGGGCGGAGAGGATTTCGGCTGGTACCTGGAGCACGTCGACGGTGCGTTCGCCCGACTCGGCGTGTGGCCCGGCGAGGGACCGCAGCGGGACCTGCACCAAGGCACGTTCGAGCTGGATGAACGCGCCCTCCCGGTCGGCATCCGGTTGATGGTTCACACCGCCCTGACCGCCCTCCGCTAACGTCGTGTCCGACACTCGTGCACTTGTGTCCGACCTTCCGGACGCTGTGTCCTGCACTCTCGACGCTGTATTAGGCACTCTCGACGCCGTGTTCGACAGTTAGGTTACGTCGACGATGTAGCCGCGCGAGCGCATCGCTTCAACAACGGTGGTAACCAACCGGGACGGGTCGCGTAGGTCATCAGCGGTGGCGTGTATGACAATCCATCCCCGGCGCCGGAGATCCGCGTCGCGTACGGCATCGCGCTCGGCGCGTTGGACGTGCGCCGCGTAGCCGTCGTACTCGACCGCGACGCGGAACTCTGGCCAAGCGAAGTCGAGCCGATACATCTCGCTGCCGTCGATGTCTGTGACGCTGACCTGCTGTTCGGGTATCGGCAGACCGCCGTCGACGAGGTTAAGCAACGTCCAGCTTTCGGCGGGCGACTCCGAGTCGCCGCGCGCTAGGTCGAGCAACGTGGCTGCTCGCACCGTGCCCCTGCGGTCCCGGCGCGACCGGATCCGCTCATCGATCGTCGTTCGGAGCGCGTCGCGTCTACCTGGAGAAACACTCGCCAACGCTTGGTCCGCACAAGCGATCGCTGTACGCCGCGACCCGCGGCACAGGACTTCGGCGAGCGCGTGCGGCATCGTCACCGTGCGCAGCCGATCGACGAGCTCGGTCTCGTAGTCGACCAGGTGGCTGTAATGCACAGCGACATCCTTGCGTCGCCGCAGCGTGCGGGGATATGGCAGCAGCACGTGAATGGGGGCAAGGTCCGCAGCGCTGATTCCCCGGATGACCAACGCACTGTGGCTGTTCAGTGTGGCGTTTGGTCCAGCGCACAACATCGCCGCGGCAGCACGGCATCGGAACTCGGTCGCTTGTCGCGGATCGACAAGCACATCCCGGGAGTACACCTTCAACCGTCCTGCGCGGACGGCCGTCCGCATGGCTTTCGGTCCGATCTCTTGGGCGAGTCCGACGCGCGTGTAGGCGCCATGCAGGCCCTCGGGTAAGACGTCCATTCCTCAAACTGTGGCCGCACGAGGCGGCCGGTGGAACCACGTCAGCACAGCTGTGGACAACCCACAGCTGTGGATAACTCAGCGCGAACGCGAGTGCCGAATACGGCGTCGAGAACGACTAACACGACGTCACGAATGCTTAATACAGCGTCCAGACCGTCGGACACAACGTCGAGAGTGCAGGACACAACGTCCGGAGCGCAGGACACAAACCTATGCCGGTGGTGCCGTTGGTGGGTCGTCAGGGACCGATGCCGATGCAGGGACGGGTGCGAAGGTCGTTGACGTAGTCGGCGGGCGCACCGGCGGCCTCGGCGGCATCCGCCAGCACACCGAGATACCGCGCCGAGGGCAACCCGCCCTCATAGGCGTCGAGCACGTACAGCCACGCCAGGACGGGACCCTCCAGCGTCTGCACTCGCAGTCTGATCTTGTTGTGCAGGAACAGCTCGTCGCCTTCCCACCGGTCGAGACCCTTCTCATCAGCGGCGTTGACGTCGTAGAGCACGACGAACACCCGAGAGTCGGGGTCCTCGACGATGGTGGCCAGCGCGCCTTCCCAGCCGATGTCTTCCCCGCCGAAGGTCAGTCGCCAGCCTTCGAGCCAGCCGGTCCCCGCCATCGGCGAGTGCGGTGCGCGCTCGGCCATCTGATCAGGGTCCATGTTGGAGCCGTAGGCAGCATAGATGGGCACGTCCGAGATAGTAACGTTGTCCGCGCGGTAATACAGTGAGGAGGCGACGGGTGACGAGGATCGTGATCTTGGGTGGTGGCCCAGCCGGCTACGAGGCGGCGTTGGTCGCGGCTCAGCACGGAGCTGATGTCACCGTCGTCGAACGGGACGGTCTCGGCGGGGCCTGCGTACTCTACGACTGCGTGCCCTCGAAGACATTCATCGCGTCCTCCGGAGCGCGGGCGAGCTTGCACGGCATGGCCGAGCTAGGCATCGCCATCGACGACGACAAGGTGCGGGTCGAGAATCGCACCGTACACGGCAGGGTGAAGGGTCTCGCGCTCGCCCAGTCGGCCGACATCCGCGCGCGAGTGCAGCGCGAGGGCGTCCGGGTGCTCCCTGGCGTCGCGCGTTTCTGTGACCCCGAGCCCGGTCTCGCGGTGCACCAGGTCGCCGTCACCAAGGAGGACGGCGGCGAGGAGGTGCTGATCGCGGACGTCGCCCTCATCGCGACCGGCGGGACGCCGAGGGTGCTGCCCGGCGCGGTGCCTGACGGCGAGCGCATCCTCGATTGGCGTCAGCTCTACGACCTCCCTGAGCTGCCGGAACACCTCGTCGTCATCGGTTCGGGCGTCACCGGCGCCGAGTTCGCCTCCGCCTACACCGAACTCGGCGTGAAGGTCACCGTCGTCTCCAGCCGCGACCGGATCCTGCCGCACGAGGACGCCGACGCCGCCGCCGTGCTGGAGGAGGTTTTCAGCCACCACGGCGCGACCCTCGCGAAACACGCCCGCGCGGACCGCGTCGACCGCACCGACGATGGTGTCCTTGTTCACCTGACCGATGGGCGCATGATCGAGGCGAGCCACGCGCTGATGACCGTCGGATCGGTGCCGAACACGCAGGACATCGGGCTCGACACGGTGGGCGTGGAGACCACGGAGGCGGGCCACATTCCGGTTGACCGGGTGTCTCGCACCAAGGTGTCCGGCATCTACGCGGCGGGCGACTGCACCGGTGTGCTGCCGCTGGCGTCGGTGGCGAGCATGCAGGGCCGCATCGCGATGTGGCACGCGCTCGGCGAGGGCGTCAGCCCGATCAAGCTCAAGACCGTCGCCGCGAATGTGTTCACCCATCCGGAGATCGCCACGGTCGGCATCAACCAATCCGCGATCGATGCCGGGGAGGTACCCGCGCGGACCATCATGCTGCCGCTGTCGACCAACGCCAGGGCGAAGATGGAGGGCGTCCGGCACGGTTTCGTGAAGCTGTTCTGCCGCCCTGCCACTGGCGTGGTCATCGGCGGTGTCGTCGTGGCGCCGACGGCGAGCGAGCTGATCCTCCCGATCGCGCTCGCGGTGCAGCACCAGCTCACCGTGGACCACCTGGCGCTGACGTTCTCGGTGTACCCGTCGCTGTCCGGCTCGATCACCGAGGCCGGGCGCCAGTTGATGCGCCACGACGACCTGGACTAGCGCCACGGTTCCACCGGTGGGCGCCCATGGCTACGCACGGGGTGTGGTGCTTCTCTCACGCGATCCGATACAGCTGTATTGGATTCTGCGCGAGACACTCACCGAGCTAGCGCCGGCCGGGGGACGAGCCTAGCGCAGCCACGCCGCACGACAGGCTGGTGATCAGCGGCCGCACGGCCGGGTAGCCGATACCGTGGCACCATCAACCGCGGCGAGAGGAGGGCGTGGTGCCCGGTGATGGCCGGACGGTCGGCCGACTTGGGGTGGCCGAGCGTGAGCAGGCGTGGCAGCGGCTCGGCGGAGGCGACTTCGATCTCATCGTGATCGGTGGCGGCGTCGTCGGCGCGGGGACCGCCCTCGACGCGGCGACGCGCGGGCTGCGTGTGGCGCTCGTGGAGGCGCGCGATCTCGCGGCGGGGACGTCGAGCCGCTCGAGCAAGCTCTTCCACGGCGGGTTGCGCTACCTGGAGCAGCTGGAGTTCTCCCTGGTGCGGGAGGCGTTAGCGGAGCGCGAGCTGATGCTAACGCGACTCGCCCCGCACCTGGTCAAGCCGGTCAGCTTCCTCTATCCGCTGAGCCACCGGATCTGGGAGCGGCCGTACACGGCGGCCGGGCTGTTCCTCTATGACAGCATGGGCGGCGCGCGGTCGGTGCCTGGTCAGAAGCACCTCACCAAGGCGGGTGCGCTGCGCATGGTGCCAGCGCTCAAACGGGACGCGCTGATCGGCGGTATCCGCTATTACGACGCGCAGACCGACGACGCCAGACACACCATGATGCTCGCTCGCACCGCGGCGCATTACGGCGCGGTGGTGCGCACGTCGACGCAGGTCGTGGACTTCCTGCACGAGGCGGATCGGGTGTCTGGTGTGCGGGTACGCGACGTTGAGGACGGACGCGAGGTCGACGTCTCTGCCGGGGCGGTTATCAACTGCACCGGGGTGTGGACGGACGAGCTGCAGGGACTGTCCGGCAGCCGGGGCCGGTTCCGGGTTCGGGCCAGCAAGGGCGTGCACGTGGTCGTCCCGCGCGATCGGATCGTGTCGGACTCTGGGCTGGTCCTGCGCACGGCGACTTCGGTGCTGTTCGTGATCCCGTGGCGGGCGCACTGGATCATCGGCACGACCGACACCGACTGGAACCTCGATCTCGCGCATCCCGCCGCCACCAAGGCCGACATCGACTACCTGCTCGACCAGATCAACTCGGTGCTGGTCACGCCATTGACCCCGGACGACATCGAAGGCGTCTACGCGGGGCTGCGTCCGCTGCTCGCGGGGGAGAGCGAGGAGACGTCGAAGCTGTCGCGGGAGCATGCCGTCGCGCGGCCCGCGCCGGGATTGATCGCGATCGCGGGCGGGAAGTACACCACGTACCGGGTAATGGCCGCTGACGCCGTCGACGCCGCGGCGCACGACCTGCCTGGCAGGCCGCAGCCGTCGATCACGGACAAGGTGCCTCTGCTTGGTGCGGACGGCTATCACGCGTTGGTGAACCAAGTCGACCACCTCGCGGCAAGGCACGGGCTGCACCCGTACCGGGTACGGCACCTGCTCGACCGGTACGGCTCGCTGGTGCACGAGGTGCTCGCGCTGGCCGACGATCGGCCCGACCTATTGCGTCCAATCACCGGCGCGCCGGACTACCTGCGTGTCGAGGCGGTGTACGCGGCCAGCCACGAAGGCGCGCTGCATCTGGACGACGTCTTGGCGCGGCGGATGCGAGTGTCGATCGAATACCCGCACCGGGGCGTCGACTGCGCTCAGGAGGCCGCGGAACTTGTCGGCGGGGTGCTCGGCTGGTCGGCGGAGACGATCATGCGCGAGGTGGACGTCTACACCGCGCGAGTCGCCGCCGAACGCGAGGCACAGCAGCAGCCTGACGACGAGTCCGCCGACAAGCGCCGCCGCGCCGCGCCGGATGCCAGGTCGGGCATCGTCTCGTCAGCGGAGTAAGCGGATTCTCCCTTGGAGGCCGTCCGGACGGCGTCGCCAGCCTTCGGCAAGGCGTCTTAGCCGTTCGTCGTCCAGTGCAGCGTTGCGGGAGTGCCGTCGCCGGAGTCGCAGGAGTCGTCTCGGCGGAAACCGCATCGGTGCGCGAGCGCGACGGCGGCAGCGTTGTCTTTGGCGCAGATGGCTTCTACACGTTCGAGGTCCAGCGCACCGAAGCCGAAGCGGAGCACGGTGCTTACCGCGGTGGCGGCGACCCCTTGACGACGCGTGTCGGCATGCGTCCACACCGTGAGGCGCGCGGTGACCGGCTCGCTTTCGGTGTCTGGTGACGCGCCATCGCTGCCGGCGCCGGTGGTTGATCGGTCGCCGAGCTCCAATCGGACTTCACCGATTAGCCTGCCCGTCGTCAGCTCCGCGATGGCCCAGGTGTAGTGGCTGTCGTCGCGCCAGCCGGCAGCGCGGGCGTGAATGTAGGCGGTGGCGGTCTCGATCGTGTCGACACCGTAGTCGGGTGACGCGCCTCGCACCGCGGGATCGCTGAACGCGCTCAGCAGCGCGGGCCGGTCGTCGAGACGGTCGTCAGCACGGAACTGCCGCAGGTAGTAGGTGCCCGCGTTGATCTCGATTGGTTCCACTCAATCCCTGCCTGGCCAGCACCGCGCGCCGAACGCTCCCAGGACCACCACGACGATCGGAATCAGCAGCATAGGCATTGGAATGCGCAATAGCAGTACCAGCCCGATGGCAGCCGCGATCGCGATCGGCACGGCGCCTCCAGGTAGCCCGGTCCGACGACGCCGCGGCTCGTAAGACCGTCCCTCGCGAGGTCGCCTCCGGTCCCGCTCTCGGTTCCCCTGCTCCGGCGGGGCCGGCAGTTGCTCCCGCAGCATCGCGGGACGTGGTTCCGGCAAGTCGCTGAACAGCGTGACCAGTTCGCCGCGAGTCTTCGCCGCGGTGACGCGAGCGGTGCGGTCGCCGTACTCGTCGATGTCCAGCCTGCCGTCCCGCATGTGCTGGCCGAGCGCGTCCATCGCTTCCTCGCGCTCGGCGTCGCTGATCCGGAACTCGGGACGATCTACCGTCACACCTCGATGGTACGGCCTTGTGCGCCGCGCGCGGCCTCCGTCAGTCCTTGATTTCGAACAGCACCGCACCCTGGCTGACGGACGAGCCGATCTCGCAGGACAGGCCGGTGATGGTGCCGGACTTGTGCGCGTTGACGGGATTCTCCATCTTCATCGCCTCGAGGACGACGACCAGCTCGCCCTCCTCGACCTGCTGACCGTCCTCGATCGGCAGCTTCACGATGGTGCCCTGCATCGGCGCGGTCACCGCGTCCCCGGATACGGCGGCTTTCTTACCGCCAGCGCGCTTGCGCGGCTTGGCCTTCGCGGCGCCGGGGTTGCCGTTGCCACCGCCGATCGCGAAATCACCGGGCAGCGACACCTCGAGTCGCCTCCCGCCGACCTCGACGACGACGGTCTGGCGCTCAGCCTGCTCCTCGTCGGCGGGCTCGCCGCCGACGAACGGCTCGATGGTGTTCTCCCACTCGGTCTCGATCCAGCGGGTGTGCACGGTGAAGCCGTCTTCAGCGGTGAACGCCGGGTCGCGCACGATCACGCGGTGGAACGGCAGCACTGTCGCCAGGCCATCGGCGACCATCTCGTCCAGCGCACGGCGACTGCGCTCCAGCGCGTTCTGCCGGTCGGAGCCGGTGACGATCAGCTTCGCCAGCATCGAGTCGAACTGCCCGTCGATCACGGAGCCGTCCTCGACACCGGCGTCGACGCGTACGCCGGGTCCGCTCGGCGCGACGAACCGTGTCACGGTGCCGGGGGCTGGCAGGAAGTTGCGGCCAGCGTCCTCGCCGTTGATGCGGAACTCGATCGAGTGGCCACGCGGCTCGGGGTCCTCGGTGAACCGCAGCTTCTCACCGGCCGCGATGCGGAACTGCTCGCGGACGAGGTCGATGCCGGTGGTCTCTTCGGACACCGGGTGCTCCACCTGGAGCCGGGTGTTGACTTCGAGGAACGAAATCGTGCCGTCCTGGCCGACGAGGTACTCGACGGTGCCGGCACCGGAGTAGCCAGCCGCCCTGCAAATGGCCTTGGCTGACTCGTGGATGCGGTTGCGCTGGTCGTCGGTGAGGAACGGCGCGGGCGCCTCCTCGACCAGCTTCTGGTGCCTGCGCTGCAGCGAGCAGTCGCGGGTGCCGACGACGATGACGTTGCCGTGCTTGTCGGCGAGTACCTGTGCCTCGACGTGACGCGGCCGGTCGAGGTAGCGCTCGACGAAGCACTCGCCGCGTCCGAACGCCGCGACCGCTTCGCGGGTCGCCGACTCGAACAACTCGGGGATCTCCTCGATGGTGCGAGCGACCTTCATCCCTCGTCCGCCACCACCGAACGCCGCCTTGATCGCGACCGGGACACCGTGCTGCTTGGCGAACTCGACGATCTCGTCGGCGTTCTTGGCCGGGTCCTTGGTGCCGGGTACCAACGGCGCCTCGGCGCGCTCGGCGATGTGGCGAGCGGTGACCTTGTCGCCGAGGTCGCGAATGGCCTGTGGCGACGGCCCGATCCAGTTCAGCCCGGCGTCGATGACAGCCTGGGCGAAATCGGAGTTCTCCGAGAGGAAGCCGTAGCCGGGGTGCACCGCGTCGGCGCCGGAGCGCTTGGCGACGTCGAGCAGCTTGTCGAAGACAAGGTACGACTCGGCGGCGGTCTCCCCGCCAAGTGCGAACGCTTCGTCGGCGAGCCGGACGAACGGTGCGTCCCGGTCAGGGTCGGCGTAAACCGCGACAGTGCTGATTCCGGCATCCTTGGCCGCGCGAATCACGCGCACCGCGATCTCGCCGCGGTTGGCGATCAGGATCTTGGACAGGGACTCGGAACCGGTCGCCGATGCTGTCTCGGGCACACCTACCTCCTTCTCGACAGGCCGCCACGGCCTACCGGCGTCGTTGCGGGTAAACAAGGCCTTGGGGCAGTTTACGGATTCCACGCTGCTATGTGAGGGAGAGCCGTCTCACGTTTGGTGGGCCTTATCGCCATTCGGTGCCGTGTCTCCAGCGTATTCGAGGCGGGGAGACTACAGTCTGTGGTCGATCGATACCGCGAGCACAGGAGGGCAGTCGTGGCCGTGGGGGCATCGCGACCGGCCGTCGTCACGGCCGTCGTCGCGCTTGTCGTTACCGTGCTCGTGCTCGCGTCGGCGGTGCTGTTGCGGCTCCAGCGAGATCCTATGAACGCAGCCGGGCAGCTCGGTCCTCCTGCCGCCGCAGCCGGCTCTGCCGACCTGACCTGCGGCGAGTCGCCATGTGGTGTGCTGACTAGTCTGCCGGTCGGCGAGGTGACCGTTGAGCTGCTCGCCGGTGACGGCGGTGAACACGGCATCGTGCGCGTGCTGGCGCCTGGATCGGACATCGTGCTCGAAACCGCGCTCGCTGACCTTGGAGCAGAACTGACGCAACGCTCGCTAGTGTGCACGGAAGGTGACACCACGGCGTGCTTGGTACGCGGCGCCCGGGACGATGCGGTGGTGGGGGAGGTCTTCGTCGCGCGCGATGACAAATGGGAAGCCGTGGAACGGCCCTACGTGTCTAATGCGGGATATCTGGACCTGGTCCCCACTACCGGGCATGATTCGCCGGGAATCGTGTTGGCGACCTACCCGAACTGCACGGGCAGTGCCGATGACTGCGACGGTGCCGCCGTCGCGCTGCGGATATTCGCGCTCGACGGCACCTCGCGCGGTTGCACTAAGGGCTATCCCACGCTGTCCGATCTGCCCGACTGGCCGGATATCAACGTGAACGGCGGAGAATTGCGTTCCTGTGGGTAATATGTCGGATCTGCGCGCGCCATGGATCGAGGTTTCTTAGGAGCCGTAGCCCTCCCGGAGCAGGACGTCGCCTTTCGGCGTGCTGAAGTAGACCTGCCACCGGTGGTAGACGTCGAGGTAGTGCGGGTAACGTCGCATCGCGTTGGCGTAGGCGAGGATGGCCTCGACGTAGTGCTCGCTGTGGTTATAGGCGTAGAGCGCGCCGCGCATGTCGTCCGGCGCACCGCTCGCGGTGAGGTACCGCGCCGCCGCCAAGATCGCGTCGCGTGGGTTGTTGACGTCGCCCTTCCCGTAGACGTCCCACGTCGAGGGCATGAACTGCATCGGGCCCTGCGCGCCCGCGTGGCTGTCGCCGTGGATACGGCCGAATCGGGTCTCGACGAAGTTGATCGCCGCCAGAATCTGCCACGGCACGCCGAACTGCTTCTGCGCCGCGTGATAGTGGCCGCGCAGTTTGGCGACCGGGAGCGGACGTCGGATGCGCCAGTCGTCCGGCGGTCCAGCGCGTGGCGAGTTGAGTTGACTGAGTGAGGTGGCGGCGCGCAACGTTAGGTCGTACGCGGCGTGGAACCGGCCGGGGACATGGTCGCGGGCGGTGGCACGCCAGCGGGGGCGGTCGGCGAGTTCGCGGTACACCTGCTGCTGAATACGCGCCCATCCAGTGCGGTGTTTATCCGGCGTCGTCTCGTCCGCGAGAGCGCGTTCGGCACGGGCGAGGAGCATGGCCAGCGCGCGAGGTGTGGCGGCTTCCGGGAACGCTGTGGGTGGCGGTTTCACGGCGCTCGACGTCTTCTCGGCGGAGCTGGGTGCTGGCGACGTCGCGGATGGCCTTGGTGCATGGGTGCCCGCCTCGCACCCTGTGAGTGCGAGGCAGGCGAGCAGGGCGGTGCTCACTGCCGTGGTCGGGATGCCCACTCTTTCTTAGCGTAGGTGCGTGACCGCGTCAGATACAGCAGTTGGAGGTGGCCAGCTTCACAAAAAAGCTTGACTTGAACTGTCCGGCCTCCTTATGGTACGCGCCATATTTATCATTCTAAACCGATTCTGGGGGTTGATTACTTTATGTCATATTCTTGTGATGTTCGATTGAAAGTTTCATGAGAAACCGCACAGGAATTTTGCTAGCTCTTGCCTATACTGCTTTAGGTGTGACGCTTTGCCTACTTCTTGAGGGGCCAACTCAGACCGATGTTAGGTATCTGGGAGCACCTGCGGGAGTCGTGATAGCTGTTCTGTTACTAGGTCACCTAAGTGCGATTCGGAAGTTCCGAATGAAAAGGATGTACCGTGACCTGAAAGATCATCATTCGGTTGTGTACGGGTGTGGACTGCATGCGAGTCTGCGAACGCGCTGCGTCACATCGGACCGCGATGAAATAATCATTTGGAACTATGACAAAAAAGGTGAATATGCGGTCGAACTTCGTCTGGAACGTGCCGCGACTATTTTGCGCCGCGAGTTGGTTCAGGCGGCTCAATCGAGGAAGTATGAAGCCTTGGTTATAGAGAACGGTCGGCCAGCGGTCCCCGACTACATGCTCATATATCGGGGCCACTCAGGGTCAGCTTTGTTTCCGTTAAAAGGCGAGGTGCTTGAAAGGGCGAGAATGCAGTTGTTGAAAGGGGTCGCAGATGCAAGTTGGTTCTGAATCCGTGCATACCTTGGCCAATAGCGCATCGGGGTACGGAGATTTCGCTCCACGAAGACTATTACTAGCAATTGTGTCGACTCTGAGGGTTGCGATTCGTATTAGAAAGGCTGAAGCATGCGATTATGGTCGATATGGCTACTGCGCGACGCTGTCGCGGAATATAGCCGCGGAAACCGGGCGCTATCGATCTCTGTCGGTTACGCGGTGATCGTGATCGGCGCTGCCGTCTTCGTTACGGTCGACACCGCTCTGAAGCCGGGAAGTCTCGCCGGAATGTGGCTGTTTCTGGCCACCTTGCCCAGCTCGCTGCTTCTCCAGTTCCTTCCGGCGGAGGGGGCCGCGTATATGCTGTTCCTCACGCTCGGTGGACTCGTTCAGGCGTGGCTGCTGTGGGTGATCGTGCGTGGCAAGCGGATTTCCAGCCCGGCTGGTTCGTGATCGTCGGGTTGGCGTCCGTGTCTCACCGCCGCCAGAGGTCGACCACGCTGACGTCGATGTCGGTGAGCAGTGTTCGGGTCAGCGGCAGGCTGATGCCGATGACGCTGGACGGGTCCCCGTCGATGCCGTCGACGAACCAGCCGCCGATGCCGTCGAGGGTGAACCCACCCGCGACGTGCAGCGGCTCGCCGGTGGCGAGGTAGGCGTCGATCTCGTGCTCGCTGGGTGAGGCGAACCGCACCACCGTCGTTTCCGTCGCCCCGGCGTCCTTGGTGCGCGCACCACCGTCGAGCCGGACGACGACGTGCCCGGTCAGCAGCTCGCCGGTGCCGCCACTCATCCGCAGCCAGCGTTCGCGGGCGGTCTCTGATGTGCCTGGTTTGCCGACGACCTCGCCGTCGAACGACAGCATCGAGTCGCAGCCAACGACCACGGCGTCCGGGTGTGACTCCGCGACGGCCTCGGCGACCGCGTCGGCCTTGGCTCGAGCCAGCGCGAGCACGAGTTGTTCCGGAGTGGGGTTGGTCAGCGTCGCGGCGACGGCGTCCTCATCGACGCCGGATACGTGCACGACGGGGTCGACCCCAGCGGCGCGCAGGACAGCCAGCCGGGCAGGGGACGCCGAAGCCAGTACGAAATCCACGGCCGTGAGTGTATGAGGTGGCCTGTTAGTCCCCCGTGGCGCCGTCGAGCTGTTCCCGCAGAATGTCGGCGTGGCCCGCATGACGAGCCGTCTCCTCGATCATGTGCAGGTAGATCCAGCGCAGCGTCATGTCCGTGCCGAACCGGTGCCCCCGGTCATCCAGCTGGTACCGGGCAGCCACCTCACGCGACCGCGCGCACTGCTCCTCGTACGCCTCGATCAGCTCGTCGACCGTCTCGTCCTCGGTCATGCCGAACTCGGCGAGACGCTCCTCCTCGCTCTTCGGCTCGAACGGCACGCGCGGAAGCGCGTACTCGAACCAGCGTTGCTCGGCGCACGCCACGTGCTTGAGCAGACCGCCAAGCGTGGTCGCTGATGGCACCAGCCGCCGTCGGGCATCAGCATCGGACACCCCGCGCACCTTATTCACCAGGACCGCGCGGTAGTGGTCGAGGAAGCCTTCCAGCGACGCCCGCTCGTCGCTGAGCATCACGCCCGCACCGGGCAGTGCGCTGGACGAGGTTGCCGGATTCGTCATCGCGGCAAGCTTGACGCGCGCCACGCGCCCGGACCTGGCTGGATCGGCGTCCGCAACCGCGCGGCGGGGTCACCCCACAGCGAGCGGCGCTTCGACGTGCCATTCGCATCGCCGCCACCGCGAGACGCCGCGGCGGCGATCACGCTGGTCAACGCCGCCAGCTCGACGTCGTCCGGCGCGCCACGCACGACCCGCAGCAACGGACGTGGTGTGTCCTCTTCGCTCATCGCGACCTCCTGCACCCGTTATAGCGGTATGTTGCCGTGCTTCTTGGGTGGTTGGTTTTCGCGTTTGTCGCCGAGGATGCGCAGGGAGCGGGCGACGTAGCCGCGGGTGTGTGAGGGTGGGATGACGGAGTCGACGTAGCCGCGTTCGGCGGCGACGTAGGGGTTGCAGAGGGTGTCTTCGTACTCCTGGATGAGTTCGGCGCGCAGTTTCTCGATGTCTTGGCCCTCGCTTTCGGCGTTGGCGAGGGTTTTGCGGTAGACGATGTTGGCCGCGCCTTGGGCGCCCATGACCGCGATCTGGGCGGTGGGCCAGGCGAGGTTGATGTCGGCGCCGAGGTGTTTGGAGCCCATGACGTCGTAGGCGCCGCCGTAGGCCTTGCGGGTGATGACGGTGACCAGGGGGACGGTGGCTTCGGCGTAGGCGTAGATGAGTTTCGCGCCGCGGCGGATGATGCCGTTCCATTCCTGGTCGGTGCCCGGGAGGAAGCCGGGGACGTCGACGAAGGTGAGCACGGGGACGTTGAAGGCGTCGCAGGTGCGCACGAACCGGGCGGCCTTCTCGCTGGCGTCGATGTCGAGGCATCCGGCGAACTGGGTGGGCTGGTTCGCGACGATTCCCACGCTTTGGCCGTCGACGCGGCCGAACCCGACGACGACGTTGGGGGCGAACAGTTCGTGGACCTCGAGGAACTCGCCCTCGTCCACCACGCGGCGGATGACTTCGTGCATGTCGTAGGGCACGTTGGGCGAGTCGGGGATGAGGGTGTCGAGTTCGCGGTCGTCGTCGGTGATGTCGTCGGCGACCGAGTTGCCCGAATGCGCTGGGGCTTCGAACACCGGGGGCTCGGAGAGGTTGTTGGCGGGCAGGAACGACAGCAGTTCCTTGACGTAGGAGATGGCGTCGTCCTCGTCCGCGCCGAGGTAGTGGGCGTTGCCCGACTTGGTGTTGTGCGAGCGCCCGCCACCGAGTTCCTCGAAGGTGACCTCTTCACCGGTGACGGTCTTGATCACATCGGGGCCGGTGATGAACATGTGCGACGTCTGATCCACCATCACCACGAAGTCAGTGAGCGCGGGGGAGTAGACGTGCCCACCGGCGTTGGCGCCCATGATCAACGAGATCTGCGGCACCACACCGGACGCCTTGACGTTGCGGGTGAAGATCTCGCCGTAGAGGCCGAGCGATACGACGCCTTCCTGGATGCGGGCGCCGCCACCCTCGTTGATGCCGATGATCGGGCGGCCGGTCTTGATCGCCAGGTCCATCACCTTGACGATCTTCTCGCCGTACACCTCACCGAGTGACCCACCGAACACGGTGACGTCCTGCGAGAACACGCACACCGGGCGGCCGTCGATGGTGCCGTAGCCGGTCACCACACCGTCGCCATACGGGCGGTTGGCGTCCTGGCCGAAGTTGGTGGAACGGTGTCGCGCGAGCTCGTCCAGCTCAACGAACGATCCAGGGTCGAGCAGCATGTCGATGCGCTCCCGGGCCGTCTTCTTGCCCTTCGCGTGCTGCTTCTCCACCGCACGCGCTGAACCCGCGTGGACCGCCTCGTCATTGCGGCGATACAGGTCAGCGAGCTTGCCCGCGGTGGTGTGGATGTCGACCGACTCCTCCGCCGAACCGTGCTGGCCCCCCAGCGGCTCCGTTGCGCTACTCATAAACCCGCAGCCTAAGCCACCTGCCTTACCTGTGTCGTGTGACGTCAGCAATATCACCGGTGTGCTCTTAAGGTGAGGACATGAGGACTGCTTGCAGGTCCGAATCATCGGACACCATGCTGGCCGCCGCTCGGTTGACGACGCGACGTGCCGCGACAAGAAGGAGGCCAGCATGACCGCACTCGACGCCGACCGGTTGCGCACGGAGCTCGTCACTTTACAGGCCTATGCCGCACTCGATGTCGTCGCCAGCACGGGTTCCACCAACACCGATCTGATCGAAGCCGCGCGTACCGGCGCGGCCGACTACACGGTGCTCATCGCGGAGGAGCAAACCGCGGGCGTCGGCAGGCTCGCGCGTACGTGGGTGTCGCCAGCGGGCGCCGGGCTGTACCTGAGCGTGCTGCTGCGCCCGGCAGAGGTGCCGCCGGAGGCCACTGGGTCGCTGGCGATCGTAGCCGGGCTCGCCCTCACCGACTTGTGTGACGACCTAGGCGTCGCCGCCACGCTGAAGTGGCCCAACGATGTCCTCGTGGGTAACGGCAAGCTGGCGGGCGTGCTGGCTGAGCTGGTGCCGCAGCGGGCCGTCGTGCTGGGTATCGGTCTCAACGTCCAGCCGCTGGGCGACGTCGAGCCAGGGCCGGGCGGGCTCGCGGCGACCTCGCTGGCCGAGCACGGGGCACGCACAACGGACCGCACTGAGATCGCGGCGACGTTGCTGCGCAGGCTGGCCGAACGGGAACGTGCGTGGCGGGTGGCGCACGGCGATCTAGCCAAGGCAGGGTTGCTCGCGGACTACCGCGAAGCGTGCGGCACGCTCGGCCGCACCGTCACGGTGTCGCTGCCACAAGGCGAAACGCGAACCGGCACCGCCGTTGACGTCGATGCCGTTGGCAGGCTCACCATCGAGGACGACAATGGGCAGCGCAGCACCGTCCTGGCGGGTGACGTCATCCATCTCCGCTGACACCACGCGGACGCGGCGGCGCGTTCACACTCCGGTGACGGGCCAAGTCGGTACGGTTGGCTGCGCTGACATCGAGGACACGGGAGCGTGGCGAGGTGGCTTACCCCAAGGACCTGCTCAGCACGGGCGAGCAGGTAATAGTGCACCGGCATCCGCATTTCAAGATGCTGATCATGCCGATCTTCGCGTTCGTGATCGCGGCCGCGGCGGGGATATGGGGCATCGTGCTCGCGGCCGAGTTCCCGCCACCGTGGGATTTGGTCGCGGCGATCGCGATAGGCGTCGTCGTGGTGCTCGTGCTGGTGTTGCGGGTGTTCGCTCCGTTCATCCGGTGGCGCACCACCCATTTCGTTGTCACGACCGATCGGGTGATCGCCCGGGAAGGCGTCATCACCCGGACGGGCATCGACATTCCGATGCGACGTATCCACAGCGTGCGGTTCGAGCATGGCCTGCTCGACCGCATCTTCGGCTGCGGCACGCTGTTCATCGAGTCGGCGTCCGAGGAGCCGCTCCGGTTCGACGACATCCCCCGCGTTGAGCAGGTGCACACCGACATCTACCGGTTCCTCAACGACAACCCGTACGACGACTACACCGACGATGAAACCGAGCTGATGGAACGGCCGCGTGAGACACGGCGGGGTTGGTGAGACGTGAGCGTGCGGGAACTGGGCCTGCCAGCCAGAGCAGCGGCGAGTGACATGCCGGAGAGCATCACGATCTGGGAGGTCGGTGCGCGCGATGGGCTGCAGAACGAGTCGGACATCGTCGACGTCGGCGTCAAGGTCGAGTTCATCGAGCGGCTAGCCGAGGCCGGGCTGACCACGATCGAGGCGACGAGCTTCGTGCACCCGAAGTGGGTGCCGCAGCTCGCGGACGCCGCCGAGGTGCTCGCCGGGCTGAAGCCGCGTGACGACGTCCGATACCCGGTGCTCGTGCCCAACCAGCGCGGGCTGGACCGGGCGCTGGAGTCCGGGGTGCGCCACGTCGCCGTGTTCGCCAGCGCCACGGAAACCTTCGCCAATCGCAACCTCAACAGCACGTTGGACGAACAGTTCGCCATGTTCGAGCCGGTCGTCGAGCGTGCGCGGTCGGAGGGGCTGGACGTGCGCGGGTATCTGTCGATGTGCTTCGGCGACCCGTGGGAGGGCGCGGTCGACCCGGCGCAGGTCGCGCGGGTGGGCGCGCGACTGATCGACATGGGCTGTTCGCAGCTCTCGCTCGGCGACACCATCGGCGTCGCCACGCCGGGCCAGGTGGAGGAGCTCCTGCGTGCGCTGGCCGCCGTCGGGGTCGACGTCGACGCGCTCGCGGTGCACTTCCACGACACCTACGGCCAAGCGTTGTCCAATACCTACGCGGCGCTGCGGCAGGGTGTGCGGTGCGTGGACGCGTCGGCGGGCGGGCTCGGCGGCTGCCCGTACGCGAAGTCCGCGACCGGCAACCTCGCCACGGAGGATCTGGTGTGGCTGCTCGATGGTCTCGGCATCGCCCACGGCGTCGACTTGGACAAGCTCGTCGACACCAGCGTGTGGATGTCGCGGCAGCTCGGCAGGCCAGCGCCGTCCCGAGTGGTGCGGGCACTGTCCGGCGATTGAGCGCGGCTTTCGCCGCGACGGGAACCGAGGCGGGTGCGTTAACGTCTCACTCCACTGCCGACCCGACACCCACCAGGGACCGGAGGACGCCGTGACCGACCATCGCGCGCAGGTCAACCAACTGCTCGCGGACTACGCCAGGAGCAGGGAGCAGCTCGCGACGGTGCATCAGCGGCTCGCCGCGATCACGGCGACCGAGCGCAGCGCGGACGGCGGAATCACCGTCACCGTGGGGTCGCGCGGCACGTTAACTGGGCTGACGCTGGCTGACGACGTCTACCGCGCGCATCGGCCGTCCGAACTGGCGACCGAGATCTTGCGGCTGGTGACATCGGCGTCCCGACGTGCCCTCGCGGAGGCGGCCGACGTCCTCGCGCCGACGCTGCCCGCGGGCACCGACTCGAAGGCGATGCTGCGCGGCACCGCCGATCTGACGCCGGATGAACTCCCGCCCGAACCACGCCCGACCCCTCGCGACTCCCCCGAGGACGCTGATGACGAGGACTTCGCCGCCACCAACTGGGTCGCCGAGGGCCGGCGGGGCACCTCATGACCGACGGCTGGTCCGCCAACGTCGAGCGGGTCGCCAAGCACGCGCGCGACTTCGACACGCATGCGGAACGCGCGACGCGCATCGCGAACACTCTCAGGGACGCGTTGGATACCACCGGTGCGCCGTGGGGGTCCGACGAGGTTGGCAGCAGCTTCGACGCCACCCACCGCGCGGCAGCGGATTCGGCGTTGGCGCTCATAACCGGGCTGGGCGACACACTCGGCCGGATGGGTGCCCGGCTGGCCGATGCCGCGACGACCTATCAGGCCACCGACGACGTGGGTGCCGACGATCTCGGCCGCATAGCGCGCAGGCTTGATCAGGCATAGGGGGCGTTGTGGGGATCGAGCTGCCGCGCGAACTCGCTGACATCGCCGCCCGCACCGGTGTGCGCTGGCCGGAAGCGGACGAAGACGCCATGCGTGAGCAGGCCAGGGCATGGCGCGATGCGGCGGCCCAACTCACCACACTCGCGAGTGATGCCGACGCGTCCGCCACCGCCGCGTTCGATGGCATGTCCGGCGAAGGCGCGGCGGCGGCGCGGATGTCGTGGGCACGCGTCGTCGACGCTGATACCGGCGAGCTGGATCGAGCGGCTCGGGGAGCGACCGAGGCCGCCGACCGGCTGGAGCACGCGGCTGACCGGATCGCGGAGAGCAAGGTGGAGATGGTGCGGCAGCTGACCGAGGCGGCACGCCAGGTCGACGCCGCGAACGTGGCGGCCGATGGTGGCCATCCCGACGCCCTGGCCGGGGTGTCGACCTTGCTCGGCAAGACGTCGGCTGATCTCAACGCTACCGCGAACACACTGGCCAGCGAGGTGGCTGACCCTGTGCGCGGCGGCTCGCACGCCCCGGACGCCCCGGTTCCCGAGACGGACCCTGAGCGGACGTCTCACGGCGGGGCCGAGTCCGTTTTGGACGTTCCTGGCGAGGCGGTCCAGCACGTCGGGGATACCGCGAGCGGTCTCACGGATGCGGGGCCGCTCGGCGCTGATGCCGCAGCGGACGACGTCCTCGGCGGTGCGGACGATGTGCCGGGGCGGACGCCGGACGATGTGCCGGGGCGGACGCCGGACGACGTCTCGCTCACCGCGCCGACACCGCCGTCCGGTGTCCCGATCGCGGGCGATCCGTACGCCGACGCGCCGACGCCGCCCTCGGGCTTCCCTGCCGGTGCCGGTTCACCCGGCGTGCCACCGCGCGGTGCCTACCCGAGCGGCCAGCCGATGCCGCCGATCGATGGCAGCACCGGTCTCGCGGGATTCGCCGACGCGCCCGCCATGCCACCGCCTGCTCCGGCCGCACCGTCCGCGGGCCCCGGGCCGGTCGGCGGTCCACCTGCGGGTTACAACGCACCGGGCGCAGGCATGGGCGCGGCTCCGTTCGGTGGCGCGGCACCGCCCGCGCAAGGGCAGAACGCGCCCCAACCGCACACCCGCAACCCAGCGTCGAGCCAGCCACCGCAACAAGCCGTACCGCAGCCGACGCACCAACCGACGCAACGACCCGCCCCGCCACCCGAGCCGCAGGCCAGCACCGGTACGCCACGGCAGGATCGAGGCAGTGTTGTCGCGTTGTTCCTTGTGCACATGTTCCCGATCGGCCACCTGCCGGTCCCGGCGAGCGCACCGGCGTACCAGCTTCCGCCGCGGGACGACGAAGCCGACTTCGCCACCGGCCTGCGCTTCCCGCCGCACGACCATCCCGAGTCGCACCGCATCGACCCTGGCGAGCCACCGGAGCCCGGCGCGGACCAGGCGGTGCGAGGATTGCCAGCCGAGCACCCCGCCGTCGCGGATCTGTGCGAGAACGACCCCCTTGCCGCCCCCGATGACGACGACTGGCGACGACGTTTCGTCGTCGCCCGCGATAGCACCCGCGTGGAGTACGTGTGGCCACCCGGTGAGCTGCATCCGGAGGGCTGCCGCGAGCACGGCGAGCCGATCGTGTTGCCGGTGGGCACGGTGATCGACAGATTCGGGGATGAACACGGACGGGTGTTCGCCGCCGACCGCTCGTCGTATCCCGCGCGGTCGCTGCCACCCGCTCGGCTGGAGAGCGGCTACCACCGGTACCGCGTGCTGCGAGAGCTGCCAGTGTGGGCGGCCGAGCTCGCGCCATGGTTCGGCCAGCCTGGTGGGGGTCTGCGTTACCGCGCCGTCTATCCGGTCACGGACCTCCTCGCGTTGGGGTATCTCGCGGAGGCCACGCCAGAACCATCCGAGACGGGGGAAGGCACATGAACGTCGAGTCGATCGCGAAGTGGCTGACCGCCATCGGCGTCCCGCCCGAGGTGATCTCCATCGGCGCGGAAGCCGACAACGCCTGGTGTGTGCTGCGCATCGAACGCCAGGTTCCGATGAGCGAGGACCAGCTCCGGCAGGAAACCGTGTGGGAGGTGTTCTGGCGTGAGCAGGGCAACCGCTACGACTGGGCGTGCTTCAGCAACGAACAGGTCGCCTGCAACTACCTCTTCGGACGTCTCGCCTGGACCCAAGTCGCGAGGGGCGCGGTCGGGTTGCTGCCGCCGAAGGAGAGCTAGTCGCGAAGCGGTTGCCGGCCGGGGACTTCTCCTGCGGAAACCGATACGGACGTATCGTCGGCGATACGGCCGTATCGGATTCTGTGCAAGACACCCGAGCCCATGCTCGGCCAACCAAACGAGCCGCCCGACTGTGATCCACGCTTATGAACAGACATTATGAACGTCAGGATGCTCGCGGCGAGGACTACACCAGACCGTCCTGACTCAACACCCGCAGCGTGGGATCGTGCAGCGCCCCGTTGGTCGACAGTGCGTTGCCGCCGTCGAACCGCTCCACGCCGGACAGGTCCGAGAACCGCCCGCCTGCCTCGCTGACCAGTACCTGCATGGGCGCGACGTCCCACGGGTTCACGATCGGCTCGGCCGCTATGTCGATCACACCCTCGGCGACGAGGCAGTGCGACCAGAAGTCGCCGAATGCCCGGTTCTCCCAGCACGCCTCGACAAGCCCGAGGTACGCGGGCAGGCTGTGGTACTCCGACCAGGTACTCAGGTTCGTCGTGGACAGGTACGCGTCCTCAAGCGCGGATACGCCGGAGACGCCGATCCGCCGCTCGTCAGAGCCAGTGCCGTTCGACGTGAAGGCCCCGCCGCCGCGATGTGCCCACCAGCGTTTGCCGAGTGCGGGCGCGCTGACCATGCCCACGACCGGCACTCCATCCTCGACCAGCGCGATCAGCGTCGCCCACGCCGGTATGCCGCGCAGGAAGTTCTTCGTGCCGTCGATCGGATCGAGGATCCACGTTCTTCCGCCAAGCTCGTCGGCGTTGAAACCACCCCGTTCCTCGCCTGCGATCGCGTCGCCGGGACGCTCGGTCGCCAGCACCTCCCGGATCGCGTCCTCCACGGTGACATCGGCGTCGGTCACCGGTGTGCGATCGGGCTTGCTCGTCACTTTAAGGTCGGTTGAGGTGAACCGATCGGTCGTGATGGCGTCAGCGACGTCCGCGAGTTGTGCGGCGACCGCGTAGTCCGCGAGATAATTGCGAGTCACAAGCAACGAGTTTTTCACGTACTGGAGTCGTAGAGTGAGCCAGGTGAACATGGTTCTACTCGCCGAGGACGATCCGGCGATCGCCGACCCGCTCTCTCGTGCGCTCCATCGTGAGGGCTACGAGGTGGAGGTCGTCGCTGATGGGCCGAGCGTCCTCGAGGCGACTCAGCGGCAACATGTGAACTTGCTCGTGCTCGACCTCGGGCTCCCGAGCATGGATGGCCTCGAAGTGTGCCGTCGGCTGCGTTCTCGTGGCGCTGACCTCCCGGTGCTGATGCTCACCGCGCGCACTGACGAGGTCGACTTCGTCGTTGGGCTTGACGCGGGTGCCGACGACTACGTGGCCAAGCCGTTCCGATTGGCGGAGTTGCTGGCCAGGATCAGGGCCCTGCTACGCAGGCAGGCGCCCGACGTCCTTGAGGCAGGCGGGGTGCGGATGGACGTTGGCGGCAGGCTCGTCACCGTCGAGGGCGCCGAGGTGCAGCTCGCCAACAAGGAGTTCGAGCTGCTGCGGGTGCTGCTCACCCGTGCTGGGCAAGTCGTCAGCAGGGAAGAGATCCTCGCCGAGGTGTGGAACGACCTCGACGCCAAGACCACCAAGACGCTGGACATGCACATGTCCTGGCTGCGACGCAAGCTCGCGATCGCGGCGGGTGACATCGACGGCACCGGAACGAAGGCGTCGGCCACCCCGCATGCCGACGCGGAGCGACGGATCGCCACGGTGCGCGGCGTCGGCTTCCGCTTCAACGTCGACTAGCACGCGGGAGCCGATTCAGTGCATCGCCGTATCCTTCTCGCGATTCTGCTGGCCGTCGCCGTGACGGGCGCCGCGCTTGGTATTCCGCTTGGGGTCACGGCGTCGTTGCTGGTGAGCAGCCTGGCCAGCGAAGACCTCAAGGACCGCGCGCAGCAGATCGTCAAGCAGCTTGACAGTGACATCGCGGCGGGCGAAGGCATCGACACCGACCGCGTTGACCTTGCGATTCCCCCTGGTGGCTACCTCGTGGTGCGCGGACCGGGTGGACGGGTTTACCGGGAGGGCGTCAAGCCGGAGGGTGGCAGGCTTACCGAAGAGGCGAACCTCGCTGGTACCGGTGAGGTGCAGCTGTCGGTACCGTCGGAGCCACTGCGAGAACGGCAGACTCAGGTGACCGTCGCCGTGTTGCTGCTGGCGGTGTTGTCGGTGGGGACCGGCATGGTCGTGGCGACCGTGACCGCTCGACGACTCGCCCGCCCGTTGCGAGAGATCTCGTCCCGTGCCGCGCGGCTCGGTGCTGGTGACTTCCGTCCGGATACCAATCGCTACAACATGCGCGAGCTAGACATGGTCGCTGATGCGCTCGACACGTCGGCCGAGGCGCTGTCCGCGTTGATCCGAAGGGAGCGCCAGTTCGTCGGCGACGTCTCCCACCAGCTCCGCAGCAGGCTGACGGCGATCCAGTTGCGGTTGGATCCGCTCACGACGCACTCTGATCCCGAGGTCGCCGAGGACTCCCTCGCCGCGCAGGAACAGGCCGACCAGCTCGCCGCCGTGCTTGACGAGCTGCTCGCCGCCGCCAGGGCGGCGAGGGAGGCGGGCGCGGAGCCGGTTGACCTGTCCGCCGTGCTCAAAACCATCGCGATCGAGTGGCGGCAGATCTTCAACGCCGAAGGCCGCACGCTGCGGTTGCGTATCGCCAAAGGGCTCATCGCGCGGGTCACTCCAGCGCGCCTCCGGGAAGTCGTCGGCGTCCTGCTCGACAACGCGCGCAAGCACGGTGCGGGCACGGTCACGATGGCCGCCCGCGGCGGTGACACCGACGGTACGGTCGTCGTGACGGTCAGCGACCATGGCGACGGCGTGCCGGACGCACTCGCCCCGCATATCTTCGACCGGGGCGTCTCCGGAGCGGGCTCGACCGGTGTGGGGCTGGCCTTGGCGAGGGCCTTGGTCGAGGCTGACGGTGGTCGGTTGGAGCTGTCCGTGCAGCGCCCAGCGATGTTCAGTGTTTTCCTGCTTGTGCCGCGCTCAACGGACCTGTCATCGGTGCGGTTGTCCACCGCGGGCTCCCCGCGCTGAGTGACGCTATGCCGCGTCCAGTACGGTGGAAGCGACATTCACCGCAGTTCGTCGGGAAACACCCACCGCCGGTATCCCCAGAAGCGGAACAACATCGCAAGCACCATGCCGATGATCGAGCCGCTGGTGAAGTCCGCGACCTCCTGCACCCACCGTGATACGTGCGGCACCTCGAGGTCGAGGATGTAGCGCGAAGTGTAAAGCGGGATCAGATTGATCACGATGGCACCGCCGCTGACCAGGAAGAACAACGCCGCCTCGTGGTGGCGCTCCCTACCGCCGCGCGTGCGGAAGGACCACTCGCGATTGAGGATGTAGGACACGATCGTGGCGACCAGGATCGCGATCCCCTTGGCCGTGGTCGGCTTGGACTCCAGCACCGTCAGCTTGAGCAGGTACCAGACCCCGTTGTCCACGACGAACGCCGTGCCGCCGACGATGCCGAACTTCAGCAGCTCCCGATGCTTGATCATGATCGAGCGGAGCGGCTCGGGCACGACGCCCAGCAGGTTCTCGACTACAGCCACGGGCGCAGTGTACTTGCGCGTGATGTCGGCGGTCCGCGGAACTGCCATTCCGCCGGGGCCGCTAGGCGACGTTGAGCAGCGACACCAGCAGACCGCGCAGGGCGCCGGCTCGGGAATTCCCCTCGGAACGGTGGCCGTGACCAGGCGCGTGCTCGCTCTTGCCCGGTGCGTCAGGCGTCGGTGACGACTCGGACGTACTCGGCGGCGTCGAGCCTGACGGTGATGGCGGTCGTTGCGACGATGGCGGCCCCGGCGAGGGTGGCTTCGACGATGGCGGATTATCTGGTGTCGTACTCGGTGGCTCCTGGCCAGGCTGCTTCGCGGGCAGCGGCGGCTTACCGTTGTCCGGCGCGCACACCTTACCGCCGATGCAGCGGACCGAGACCTTTTCGGTGTCCGATCCCTTGCCGATGCGCGCGGTCACGACCACCGTCTCGTTCTCTGGGAACCCGGACAGCACGGTGTGGAAGTGCACGTCGTCGCCTGGCTCGAGCGGCTCGTCGGTGTGGCACGTCGTGCGCCGTGCGTTGTCGGTGCAGGTGGCCTTGCCGTGCCCGCCGTAGGCCAGCATGGGTTGATCGATGACGACGTCGGCGCGCTTGGTCGTCTCGCCGGTGTTGGTGACGGTGATCTTCAGCACGCGCCCGACGTTGTGGACGTCGAGCTCGACGCCGTCGGCGGGAGCGGGCGGTGGTGGGGGCACCTCGTACGGCACCGTGATGACCAACGGCTGCGCGTTGCCACTCGACACGGTCCCCCGGATCTTGCCAGGATCGGCGCGCTTGTCCGCGATCAGCCGGAACAGCAACGTGACGGACTCATCGGGTGCTAGCCCTCGACCGGAGCTGCAGCTGACCTTGCCCTTGCCACCGGGGCAGCGCACCGTGCGTCCCTGCTTCGGCGCGGCGGCGGGGCGTGGCCCAGCGGCCGTGGGCTGTGCCGTGCTGGCGCCCCGCGCCGACATCGGTGCGGAACCGCCACCAGCAGGTGGGATCGCTCGTACGCCTCGGGGCAGGTCGAGGGTCACCACGACTGGGTCGGACTTCGTCTCGCCGTCATTGCGAATCGTGATCGGCAGGTCGACCGGGCCCCCACCCGGTTCGAGGTGGATGCCCTCTTCCGGAGTCGTCACCACGAGTTCCGGTGGCGCGGGCAACGTTGGCGGCGCGGGTTCTCGCTCCGGCACGGTCTGCGGCTGGACCGGTGGTAGTGCGGGGGGAGCGGCTGGCTCCCGCTCCGGTGACTCCGGTGCTGGCTGCGGCACTGGCGGCGCCGGCTCGGACGTCGTGGGTGCCTCAGCCTGTGGCTGAATCGCCACTGGAATCTGCTGCCCGCCACCCGCGGTGAGTCCCACCGCGACCGCGGCCGCGATCGCGACACCGGACGCCGCGACGCCAAGGAACTGCCTCGGCGCGCCAGCCGCGGCCCCTGCAGCGCCTCCCGCGCCGGACGACGACGCGGCGGCACCCGTGGTGGCGGCAGCACCGGCCGCCGCTGCCCCCGCCGTCGCGGCGGCGGCCTTGCCGGCACCCGCCGTGGCGAGATACGCCAGCGCGGCCCCGCCGAGCACCAGCGGTGCGATAACCGCGCGCAGCGCGCCGTTGACGTCGGCCAGTTCCGCCGCGAGCGCCCGGCATCGTTCGCACTCGTCGAGGTGCGCTTCCACCTGCGCGCGCTCACGTTTGGACAATCCGTCGCGGGTCCACGCGCCGAGCCGATCGGCCGTCGCACGGCACCGTTTCTCCGTCGTCTCGGACAGGTGTACCTGCAGGTACGCCTGCCGCAGTCCTTCCCGCGCGCGGTAGGCGAGCGCGGACACGCTGTTTGGCGTCAGTCCGAGGATCGGTGCTACCTCGGCGGGGGACTGCTGCTCGATCTCGGTGTGCCAGAGGACGGCTTGCCAGCGTTCCGGCAGTTTGGCGAACGCCTTGGCGGCCATGGAGCGTTCCAGCCCCGCGACCGCCGTGTCCGAGAACGGCACCGTCAGCGCCCCGCCGAGCGCGCCGGTTGCCTCGCTCATGTCCTCGTTGAGGTCGACGCGCTTGTCCTTGCGGGTCTTGTCGTAGGCGGTGTGGCGCAGTGCGGTGAGCAGGTAGGCGCGGAACGCGCTGTCCGGCCCTTTCCCCGCGCGCAGGGTGTCCAGAACCTTCGCGAAAGCCTCGCTGACCAGGTCGTCCGCCTCGGAGCTTGACCGTGTGAGCTGGCGGGCGAGGTTGTAGGCGGCGGAGACGTGCCGCTCGTAGAGCGTGCCGTACGCGGCGAGGTCGCCATCGCGGACAGCGGCGATCAGCTCGGCGTCGCTGTTGCCATCTGGCGCGGCTGGGACGGTCGACACTGGGGCTCCTCCTGGCTTGGGCTGGCTTCGCGGTGCCAGCCTGGCGCGGCCGCCGGTAGCGCGACGGCGCCAAGTTCACAGTGTGAGTGTGACTGAGAACCATGGTTCAGTCACGATGTGGGTCGGTTGAAGCTCGGCTACGACTGGCTAACGGCCTCGCGGAGTGCCTGGATACGGCCACGAGCTCGGACTTTAACCACCTTATTAGTGCTACCCGCAGTAATGGCTACCGCGCGTGTCGGGTCGGCAAGTTTTCGCGATTCCCGCCGTCACGTGCGTCGATGCCTCGCGTCTCCAGTAGCGAGCTCCCGATGAGCCACCGCCTTCGCTTTCACGCAGCGTGCAGGCGCGGGCGGCGCCGAAAGTCAACACGAAGGGTCGCACTGTGGTGGATGGGCCTGCCGCCGGTGCTCACTCGAACGACGAGGAGCAACCGTTCGACGGTGGCGTGACCGCCGTACCGGACGTCGATGGTGCCGAGCGCGGCGATGGTGGCTCCCTCGACAGCGCCGCGCGGACACTGCGTGCGAAGTGGCGTAGCGCGAGTCTCGCCGCGGGATGGCGTTTTCCGAGCGACTGGGGGCTGCCCGAAGTGGACACTGTGTGCGCCGCGCTGAGCGCGGACGGTCCGAGTGACGCGGCGGTGTCCGGACTCGGTAGGGCACGTGCGGCTTCGGGTGCCGGGCTTGACGAGACCCTCACTGACCTCGCCGCCTTGCACGCCGTTGTCGCGGACGGTAACCGTCACGGTGGGTTCGTCGTGCCGGACATCGACACCACGCCGTCCCGGCTGGTGCGCGTGACGGCGCTCGCGTGGGCCGATGTCGCCCTTGACAAGTACGCCCACACCGAAGTGACCGAACCGCTCACGGGGCTGCCGAGCGCTGCCTATCTCCGAACCAGATTGGCCGAGATGTACCGGGGTGCGGCGCGGGCCGGACGCTGCCCTACAGAAGAAGCCCTGCTGCTCACGGTGTCGTTCGATCTCGCTGGTATGGCGAGCTGGTCTCGGCTCGCCATGATGATCCTGGCGGCCGACGCACTGCGATCGGTATTCGACGGGCCGGAGACGTCGGCGGCGTTGGGGCCGTCTGTGCTCGTGGTGCTCGCCGATCGCGGCACCGATATCGCTGGGCAAGCCGTCGCGCTGCGCCGTGAGATCACCGAACGGATGCACGCCGATCCGCAGCTCGACGACGTCGTCAGCCCCGCCATCTCCCTCGTGCGGCTCCGCCCGACGTTCGAGGAGTCCTGCTCGCTGCTGCAGCGGATCGGACGGCGGTAGGGGCGCACCGCCTGCGACACTGGGCGCGTGCATCGTCTGAGCTCCCGTCGGGGTGTGGTCGCGTCACTCGCGTCACTCGCCGCCGTGCCGTTGGTTATCGGTGTCCTCGGCTGGCTTGCTGACTGGCCGCTCGGCATGGACAGCGCGGTCTACCGCGCCGGGGCGCTGACGCTGCTGCACGGCGACCCGCTTTACGACGCCGACACGCTCGCGTTCGAGCCGGAGTGGGCGCAACTGCCGTTCACCTACCCACCCGCCGCCGCGCTGCTGTTCGTGCCGCTCGCGGTGTTCCCCGCGCCGGTCGCCTGGGGTGCGCTCGGCGCGATCTCCATCGCCGCCGCAGGTCTCGTCGTGGCGTTGTCGCTGGGCGGCACCGGCTGGCGCGCCGGAACGTCGAGCGCGAAACAGTCGCCGTCGCTGGGTCTGCTCGCTCGCGGGACGCCGCTGGTCGTCGTCGGCCTCACCGCCGCCGTCCTGCTGCTCGAACCTGTCTGGCGCACGGTCTCGCTCGGCCAGGTGAATCTGATCCTGCTCGCGCTGATCCTGGTCGACGTCATGGTGCTCACGGCGCGCGGCAGCCGCGCCGGGGGCGTGCTGATCGGTGTCGCCGCAGCCGTGAAGCTCACACCGCTGATCTTCGTGCCGCATCTGCTGTTCACCGGCCGCTGGCGGGATGCCCTCCGCGCGCTGGCCACGTTCGTCACGCTGCAGGCGGCGATGCTGGCACTCATCCCACAGGACGTCGCTCGCTACTGGACGCGGGCCGTGTCCGATCCCACCCGCATCGGCACGATCCATTGGTCGGACAACCAGGCGCTGAACGGCCTGGTACTTAGGCTCACCGACGGCGCGCCGTGGTCGATGGCGGTCGCGCTCGGCGTCGGCGTGCTGTTGGCGCCACCGGCCGTCTGGCTGATGCTGCGCTATCACCGCAAGGGTGACGAGCTGCATGCCCTGCTGGTCACCGCAGGCTACGGGCTGCTGGTTTCGCCGGTGTCTTGGACACACCACTGGGTGTGGGTGATCCCGCTGCTAGTCATGCTGCTCGCGAGGCTGCCACGTGACGTCACCGCCGCGCCGAAGCGGCTCGCGACGCTCGCCGCCGTTGTGGTCGTCTTCGGTAGCTACGTTCTGCTGATCCTGCCCGGCGGTAGGGACCCGGACGGGTGGTCGGTGCTGGACCACGTGCTGGGCAACGCCTACCTGTATGTGCCGCTGGTGCTGGGCGGCCTCGCGTTCGCGAAAGAGTGGCGCACGCCCCAGCCACGTCGGCCGCCGACGGGCGTGCGCGCGGTCACCGGCTAGGCTGTGAGGCCGTACGTACCCGCCACAACCAGGGGATTCGCCCGCAGACATGGACGCACACACCGGTCTCCCGATCGTCGGTATGGTCGGCGGCGGCCAGCTCGCCAGGATGACGCACCAGGCCTCGATCGCGCTCGGCCAGTCGTTGCATGTGCTCGCCGCTGGCGAGCTGGACTCGGCAGGGCTGGTCGCGGGCAAGGTCGTCACCGGCCACCACACCGACCTCGACGCGCTGCGGTCGTTCGCGGCAGGCGTCGACGTCCTCACCTTCGACCACGAGCACGTGCCGTCCGATCACCTGCACGCGCTCGCGGCGTCCGGTGTTGTGGTGTGGCCAGGGCCGGACGCACTGCTGCACGCGCAGGACAAGCTGGTGATGCGCAGACGGCTGTCCGACATCGGCTGCCCAGCACCCGCCTACGCGCCGATCGAGACGCCCGAAGACCTCACCGCATTCGGTGACACGCACGGCTGGCCGGTCGTACTCAAAGCGGCGCGCGGCGGCTACGACGGCAAGGGCGTGTGGATCGTCGACACCCCGGATGAGGCGACGTCGCTGGTCACCGAGCTGCTGGACGCCGGGACGCCGTTGCTCGCCGAGCAGAAGGTCACCATGCTGCGGGAGCTGTCCGCGCTGGTGGCGCGCTCGCCGTTCGGGCAGGGCGCGGCCTGGCCGATCGTGGAGACCGTGCAGCGCGATGGCATCAACACCGAGGTGCTCGCGCCAGCGCCGAAACTGTCCGAGGACGCTGCGCACGACGCGCAGGAGCTGGCGCTACGCATCGCGGACGCGCTGGACGTGGTGGGCGTGCTCGCGGTGGAGCTGTTCGAGACGCCGGACGGCGTGCTGGTCAACGAGCTGGCGATGCGCCCGCACAACTCGGGGCACTGGACCATGGACGGCGCGCGGACGTCGCAGTTCGAGCAGCACCTGCGGGCGGTGCTGGACTACCCGCTCGGCGCGACCGACCCGCTCGCGCCCGCCTGTGTGATGGCCAACGTGCTCGGCGCGCCGGAGAAGCCAAAGATGGGGCCGGACGAGCGACTGCATCACCTGTTCGCGCGATTCCCTGACGCGCACGTGCACCTCTACGGCAAGGAAGAGCGGCCGGGCCGCAAGCTGGGCCACGTGAACTTCCTCGCCGACGGCTTCGCTGACCTCGCCGAGCGGGGACGGTTGGCTGCGCACTGGTTGGCGCACGCGGAATGGCTCGACGGTTACGAGATCCACTAGGGAGCTTGCATGACGACGAACGCCCGGGTCGGCGTGATCATGGGCAGCGACTCGGACTGGCCGGTCCTTGAGGCCGCCGGGCAGGCGCTTGACGAGTTCGACGTCGGTTACGAGGTGGGCGTCTACTCGGCGCATCGCACCCCGCAGCGGATGCTCGACTATGCGCGCACGGCCGCCGACCGGGGCATTCAGGTGATCATCGCGGGCGCGGGCGGAGCGGCGCACCTGCCGGGAATGGTCGCCTCAGCCACGGTGCTGCCGGTGATCGGCGTGCCGGTGCCGCTGAAGTACCTAGATGGTCTCGACTCGCTGCTGTCCATCGTGCAGATGCCCGCCGGGGTGCCGGTAGCGACGGTGTCGGTCGGGGGTGCGCGCAACGCCGGGCTGCTGGCGGTACGGATCCTCGCGGCGAGCGATGCCGGGCTGCGTGACCGCATGGCGAGCTTCCAGTCCGAGCTCGAGGAGCTCGTGCTGGCCAAGGACGAAGCGCTGCGTGATCGGGTCGAAAAGCGGTGATCGCGCCGTCCGCCCCGCGGGCGCCCTATCCCAGCAGGTCGACCGTGGTGCGCTCCGTGCTGCGCCGGTCGGCGAGCTTCGCCGGGTCGGCGTTGCTGATCTGCACGATCGACGCGCCCGCGGCCAGTGGTGCGAGCAGGACGTCGATGATGCCGTCCGGCAGCGTCCACTCTCGGGTCGACAGCACCCGGTCGCCCGCGCCGATGCCAAGGGCATCCGCGCGTTTCCTCGCCGTCGCTAGCACCTCGTCGACCGTCGCGGAGGCCAGCGCGGGGGTGTCGCCGTCGATCGGGAACAGCGGTGAGAAGTCGTCACCCGCCAGTTTCGCGTCCGAGAGGTAGTCGAAGGCGCCGTCTGGCGGGGGTGTGCGAAGGCCCTGTCCGAGCGGGTCGAACGCGACGATAGCGGTCTCGGCGGCCTCAGACATCTCGTCCGGTGGCACGAACGCCACCGACGCGCCCGCGTCGTCGCTGACCACGTGAGCACCGCACCAGAAGGCGCCGAGCAGCACACCGGCCGTCTGCCAGTGCGCGGGCAGCCGCACGCACACCGGATCACCTGGTTCGACGTCGAACTCCTCAACCAGCCAGTTGGCCGTCTTGGCCGCCCAGTTCGCCAACGTCGTCGTGGACAGTTCGATGCGGGCGCCTGTCTCGTCGTCGTAGTGCGTTATCGCGGGCTTCGCGGCCGCCGTCGCCAGCAGTGGGCGCAGCAGCGTCTCGGTGATGCTCACGCCTTGACCCTATCCATGCGGGAGGCGCTAGTTGACGCACGGGACGTCGCCCGCGGTGATCGGTTCCGGTGGTGGCGTGCCCTGACCGGCGGGTGCGCCACCGCTGTCGGTGTCTGACGGCTCCGGCGCGGCAGACGTGCCGGACGGCTCGGGTGCCGCGGACGTGCCGGACGGCTCGGGTGCCGCGGACGTGCCGGACGGCTCGGGTGCCGCGGACTCCGAGTGCCCGTCCACCAGCTCGTGCACGAACTCCCGCACCTCATCGACGTCGACCTCTACGATGCTCTGCCCGTCCGGACTGCGGCCGGTGATCGTCACGACGGGAATCGTCACGAACTCGACATCGCCCGCGGCCAACCCGCGCAGCCGCTTGACGAACTCCAGAACGTCGAGGTCGTCATCGAGCACGACGGACCGACGCACGGCCGCCAGCAGCTGGCTCAGTTTCGTGGGATCGCTCAGGGTGCCCGCCGAGAGCACCTTGTTCAATGCCGACCCGAGAAACACCTGCTGGCGCACGATCCGGTCGAGGTCACCGCGGGTCAGGTTGTGGCGCTGTCGCACGAACGCGAGCGCGTCACTGCCGCTGACCGTCTGGTGCCCCTCGGGGAAGTTCGCGCCCGACTTTGGGTCGTACACCGGGTTCTTCAGGCAGACGTCGACCCCGCCGATGGCCTCGGTGAGCAGGTAGAACCCGAGCAGGCTCACCTCGGCGTAGTGGTCGATGCGGATGTCGACGAAGTCCTGCACGGTCTGTATCAGCGCCTGCCGTCCCGCCTCGTCCGACTGGCGTTCCAGGAACGCCTGGTCCTCGATGCCCTCGTCGCGCAGCCGCTGGATCTCGGTCTGCTTGGCGAGGTTGAACGCGGCGGTGATCTTGGCCTTGCCGCCGGTCGGCACCTCGACCCAGCTATCGCGGGGGATGGACACCGCGTGCGCCGGATCGCCGTTGCCGGGCAGCCGCAGGATGATGATGGTGTCGGTGCGGACGCCGGCTTCGTTCCCTGTGCGGAGTTTTCGCAACGTCTCGGGCGGCAGCGGGTCCCCCTGAGCGTCTGTGCGGGAGTCGGTGCCGACCAGCAGGATGTCGATGGCGTCGTCGGGGTTGGTCGGTGTGTCCGGTACGCGGTCGAGGGCCGGCGTGCTGGTGACGCTCTCGCGGAGGGAACCGAGCATGACGTCGGCGTACCCGGTCACCGCGAGCACCGTGAACGACAGCGACGCGACGCAGGCGCGGAGGGCCAGTGACGCCATCCGTCCCGCCCGTGATCGCGGCTTGACGGCCTGCACCTGGATTCCCTCCCTCAGACCAGCGACGACAGGCTAAGTCACCTTCTGTCCGTATCGTCCGGATGCCACGGTGAATCACCAGTGAATCATCATCACGGAGCATCACGTCGACGATCGCTGCGGCGAAATCCCTACACTTGCCGTGGCGAGCTGGGGCTAAATGGAGGTGCGCCATGCGGGTGCTTGTGACAGGCGGAGCCGGATTCATCGGCTCGCACTACGTGCGGGAAGCGGTGGCTGGCTCGTATCCCGCGCTGGCTGACGCCGAGGTCGTCGTGCTCGACAACCTCACCTACGCTGGCAACGAGGCCAACCTCGCCCCGGTCGCCGACGCGGAGCGCTACCGCTTTGTCAAAGGCGACATCCGCGACGGCGCGCTGGTCGCCGACCTGATGCGTGGCACCGACCTCGTGGTGCACTTCGCGGCGGAGTCGCACGTGGATCGCTCCATTCTCGGCGCGGGGGAGTTCGTGCTCACCAACGTCCTCGGCACGCAGACGCTGCTGCAGGCGGCGGTCGACGCCGAGGTCGGCAAGTTCGTGCATGTGTCGACCGATGAGGTGTATGGCTCGATCGTGTCAGGGTCATGGTCGGAGGACCATCCGCTTGAGCCGAACTCGCCGTACTCGGCGTCCAAGGCGTCCTCGGACCTGATCGCTCGGTCGTTCTACCGCACCTACGGACTACCGGTCTGCATCACGCGCTGCTCCAACAACTACGGGCCGTACCAGTATCCGGAAAAGGTCATTCCGCTGTTCGTGACGAACCTGCTCGACGGCAAGCCGGTGCCGCTGTACGGCGATGGGCTGAACGTGCGGGACTGGCTGCACGTCGATGACCACTGTCGAGGCATTCAACTCGTCGCGGACGACGGCAGGCCGGGCGAGATCTACAACATCGGCGGCGGCACTGAACTCACGAACAAGGAACTCACGAAACGCCTGCTCGACGCCGTCGGCGCGGGCTGGGACATGGTAACCCCGGTCGAGGACCGCAAAGGTCATGATCGTCGCTACTCGGTGGACATCACCAAGATCCAGACCGAACTCGGATACCGCCCGCGGGTGGCGTTCGACGACGGACTCGCCGAGACTGTGCGCTGGTACACCGAGCACCGCGACTGGTGGGAACCGCTGAAGAACGAGACAGACCAAGAAGGCCGGAACTAGGTTGACTGGCAGAACCGGCTTGACGTGCCAGTTCGGCTTCGGTCGGATTGGTGGCTACTGGCACCGTAGGTGGGCTGATTATGGCGTTGGCGTTACTGATACCCGGAGGCAGTGGGCAGCTGGGAGGTGACATCGCGCGGCGCGCCAGCGAGGCGGGCGCAGTGGTCCGCGCACCCGGCTCGGCCGACCTCGACATCACGCAGGCGAGCCAGGTGATCGCCGCCGTGCGGGAGCTTGCCGCGCTGGCGAAGGACGAGGGGCATCAGCCACTGGTGATCAACGCGGCGGCGTACACCGACGTCGACGGTGCGGAATCCGATGAGCAGCGTGCGTTCGCCGTCAATGGCGACGGTCCACGCGGGATCGCGGCGGCATGCGCGACGACAAAGGTGCCGTTGGTGCACATCTCCACGGATTACGTCTTTTCCGGTGAGACGGAGCGCCCGTATGAGCCGAACGACGCGCTGTCACCACGCAGCGCGTATGGCCGCACCAAGGCTGCCGGGGAGGCGGCGGTGCTCGCGTCCGGAGCTAGGGCGTGGGTGGTGCGGACCGCGTGGGTATACGGCGCTGATGGGAACAACTTCGTCAACACCATGACGCGGCTGGAACGGGAACGCGACACACTGTCCGTCGTCAATGACCAGCATGGCTCACCGACCTGGACGTTCGACCTCGCTGGCGGGCTGCTCGAGCTGGTGTCCGCCATCGTGGACGGACGTCCGCCTGAGCAGCGGACGCTGCACTGCACCGGCGGCGGTGAGACGACCTGGTACGGGTTCGCGCGTGCGATCTTCGAGGAACTGGGCGCCGACCCGGAGCGGGTACGGCCGTGTACGACGACGGAGTTTCCGCGCCCTGCCGCGCGTCCCGCCTATGGTGTGCTCTCGAACGCGTCCTGGCGCACGGCGGGACTGACGCCGCTACGCGACTGGCGCGATGCTCTGACGGCCTTCATGGCAGCCAAGCGCGCCGGGGTGTGACGTCAGTTTGCCTCGCTCAGACACAGAATCGCGCCGGACGCCGTCGCGTCGTCGCCGTACCCCTCGAAGTAGACGAACTCCGCGTCCTTGAACGGGGCGCACGCCTTCTTGCCCGCCTTGCTCTCGAACTCAGCCATGGTCTTGTCCTCGACCCTGCCAACGACCCGGTAGGTGGCGTCCGGCGCGCCGCAGTCGGCGACCTCGATGGAGTACGGCTTGTTGATGTCGCCCGTGAGGCAGTCGCCTACCTCAGCGCCGGTGAGGGTGAAGAAGCGGGTATAGATGATCAACGCGGCCAGGCCGAGCGCGGCGATCCCTAGGACGGCGCCCACCATGATCAGGAGTGTTTTCGTGGTACTGGTCGTGCGGGCAGGCGGCCCGGGAGGGGCGTGCGGTTTGCGCTCCCCCGACGCGTCCTCGGGTGGGTTGGTCATGACGCCCCTCGCCCACACGCGAACCGGTACGCGTCCACGGTCAGCTCCGCGCAGCGGCGCCAGGTGAAGCTCGCGGCGTGGGCGCGACGGGCCTGTGAGATGGACGCCGAGTGGGAGTCACCGACCGCGTTGGCCATGCCCGCCGCGAGCGCGTCGACGTCACCGAACGGCACCAGCTCCGCGTATCCGCCCGCGACCTCGCGTAGCGACGGCACGTCGGTGCACACCACCGGGACGTCGCAGGCCATCGCTTCAAGCACGGGCAACCCGAAGCCTTCGTCGCGGGACGGCAGCACCAGTGCGCTCGCTCCGGCGACGACGTGTCGCAGGTCGACGTCGGAGACGTACCCAGCGTGTTGGGAGCGATCGTTGACCAGGAACGGTCCCGGTCCGATGAAGACCAACGGCGGCAGGTCGGGGTCGAGTTCGTGCGCGCGGGCCAACCATTCGAGGCCTTTGCGTGGCCCCGCCGCCCCGACGAAGAGCAGGTACTCGCTGGGCAGGCCGAACTTCGAGCGCAGGTCGTTGTTGGGTGGCAGCGCGGTGAACCACGCCGGGTCGACGCCCAGCGGGGTCACCATGATCTTCTCGCGGTCGACGTCGAGCTGCTCCGCGACACGATCAGCCACGGCCCCGGTGGGTGTGCAGATGGCGTCGGCACGTTGCGCGCTGACCCGTGCCAACTCAGGCAGTCGGACATCGCTTGGCGCCAACTCCTCGGGGCGATCGAGGAATGTGAGGTCGTGAATGGTCAGCACGCCGGCGGCTTTCGCGGTGCCCGGCAGCACGTAGTTAGTGCCGTGGACGACGTCGGTGCGCCCCGCGAACAGTTCGACCGGTGGGAACCGGCTGCGCAGCCATGCCGCCCGTAACGCCCGCGCCGAGACCGGCATCCCGCGCGCGCGTACCCCGTGGGGCAGGACGTGGCGGAGCTTGCGCCAGCCGCGCAGCGTGAAGGCGACAGAGCGGGTGTCCACCTCCGGCATCGACGCGAGTTCCTCGGAAAGCGATGCCGTATAACGCCCGACACCGGTGCGCTCACCGAGTAGGGGAGTGCCGTCAAACAGCACTCGGAGCGGACGGTCAGCCACGGTCGCCTCCCTTCAGCCTTGCCTTCCTGCGGTGTGCCGCGTCGCGAGCGTGCTGGAGGGAGTCCACGCGGGACCGGCGGCACGTGATCGCGTCGTCAGCACCCAGGTAGTTGACCACGATCATCGAGACGAAGGGGTCCCCCGTTGGCACTAGGCAGTCCTCCTTCGCCTGAGCCCTTATCGCCACGGGACCTGAGAGTAGTCCGCCAGGGCGTGGGGGTTGGGAGCGAGGCTGTGGTTGGTGCCGTCGCGGCGAATCGGAGGGTCTGTCGTGGCCGCTCCGGGGCGCTCAGCGCTGCTCGGAGAGCGATGAGAGTTCGTGCTCGATTCGTTCGACGATCACTGCCCGGTCCGCGCCGCGCGCGTTGAGGTAAGGGGCTTCGGCGTCCCCGGTGAGGTAGGTGATCCAGCGCACACCAGGATGGACGTCGAGCACGACGGGCGCGCGGCGGCCGTTGGTGTGGCGGCGGCCATGGCGGTCGCGCACGGCTACCATCAGCTTGGCCTCCCGCAAGCGCTGCTCGGGGTCGTGCAGAGCCTTCATCCGCTTGGCCTCGCGCGGCACGACGCGCTCGACGGCGATGCCGGACGTCGGGGCGGTGAGGTCGCTGACCGCGCAGGTGATGGTGCGCTCTGTCGCTGGTTGGCACTCGCCGAGCGCGTCGATGATGGCGTGTGGCAGGCGGTCAGGGCTGGTGTCGCGCAGCACGATCTGGTCGCCACCCTCGGTGTATTCGGCGTATACCGCGTCGGAGCCGCTGACGGCGGCGTGTGCGCGCCAGGACTTCTGCTCGGTGCCGATGTAGGCGTAGCACTCCTGTTCGCCCGCGCACAACGCGCGCAGTGCGATGACGACTTCGATACTCGGTGCGCCCCGGTCGAGCAGGTTCTGCTGGTTCAGCTCGGCGTGTGCCGCGCCGGACAGCTCCGCCAGTTCGTTCTCGTCGCGCCAGATTGGCTCCGGGCGCAGCGTTGCGGGCAGCGTCAGGCCCTGCCGCGACGTGAGGAAATCCAACGCGGACGACGTCAGCCACACGTCTTGGGTGAGCAGCACGGTCGGTATGTCCCTTGTGCTCTACTCGCCGATCACAGGTCTGACGACGAGATTGCCGGTTTGGTCGTCGACGAGCTTCTCACCGTGCTCGTCGTGTTCGACCTCGAGCCCGGCGTCCATCTCCTGCTTGATGTAGTAGCGGTCCTTGTGCTCTTTGTCTTCGTCGCCCTGGCCGCGTCCGGCGCCTGCGCCACCCATCATGCCGCCCATGCCGCCGCGCGGGCCGAATCCGGCTCCTGCCTTGCCCGCGGCGGCCTGCGCCGCGCCGCTGCCGCCAGGGCCGAACGGGGCCGCTCCGGTCGCCCTGCCCGGACTCCCGGGGCCGCCGTGGCCGTAGCCACCTGCCGCGCCAGCTCCGGTGCCCGCGCCCGCTCCAGCGAAACCGCCGCCCGCCACGGCGGCACCGGGAACCGCGCCGCCGCCGTGCGATCCCAACTCGCCGCCGTAGCCGCCGCTGCCGGAGCCGGACAGTCCGGACGCCGAGGTGCCGCCCGGCGGGATGACCGTGCCGTCCGGCATCACGATGGTGCCGTCTGGCCTGCGCAATCTTCCATCCGGGTAGCGGATGGAGCCGTCTGGATAGTGGATGCTGCCGTCCGGCATGCGCACCGACCCATCCGGTAGCCGGACCGCGCCGGACGGCAGGTCCGCCGACGTCGTGCCGCCGCCACTCGCGTAGCCGCCGGTGCCCGTGCCGGTGCTCCCGTAGCTACCGCTCCCGTAGCCACCGGGCGCGGTCGTTCCGCCACTGGACGGTGCGGTCCACGCGCCACCACCGGACGTCGTGGGCGAGCCGACGGACGGTCCCGCCGTGCCACCGCCGCCGCTTCCGGTGCCGCCCGACGAGCCGACGTTGAAGTCAATCTTCTTCGGGTCGCCGGTCAGCGTGCCGTAGCTAGACGGGAAGACGCCCGCGTTCTGTTTCGTGCCCTCGTAGTACGAGTTGTAGGCGTCGACGACCGCCTGGGCCTTGGCATTCCAGCTTTCGATCTGTTCATCGCGGTCGGTGAAGATCGGCACCCAGTCCGAGGCGAAGGTCGACTCAGGCTTCGGGCCAGGACCGGTGCCAACGGTGTTCTTGACCCGGTTGAACGACTCGCCCTGGGTGTCCATCTGCATGGAGACGTTGTGTTGATTCTCGGACGAGACCTTGGAGGCCTCTGACAGTGGCCGCATGGCTCCACGCGCGGCATCACCTGACTCGCCGACCCAGGCTGTTTCGAGCCGCCCGATCAGTCTGGCGAAACTGGACTGCCGTTCTTTGTATTCGTTGACCAGCTCACGGGAAGTCGTGCTCGATTCGTAATAGCTGTTAGGGCCTTCCCCACTCTGCAACATATCGGCAATCTGTTGTGCCGTGTAGCCCATGGTGCCTCTCCAATTACTTGCCCGTGCGCATAGTCTTGATGGCCATCTCGGCTGCCTTCTTCATAACCTCGCAGGGGCGGTTTCGGTCCGGAGAACCAAGGTTCATCTGTCCTCCAATGTTGATGACCTGCTGATCTGTCACTCCAACGCCGAGTGAACATGCGCCGTCCTCACGGTCATCGACCGCGCCGCCAAAAACACCCGGATACCCAGCGACGTTCACCGGCTCGAAGTAACCGAAGTACTCCTTATTCTTGTACACGCCAGCCATACCTTCTGGCTGGTTGTTCAAGATCACGATGGTGAAGCTGTTAGTGTCTTCGTCGAGCCATTCGCATTCGGGGCCGTTATCTTGGTCAGGCGGGCGTTTAATCTCGGCGGAATACCCCAACTTGGTCGCTTGCGCTTTAGTGAGCATTGAGCACGGGTCTTGTTTGTACTTATCGATTCCTTCGATCGGATCCGACACTGTCGGTGCGGTGACTTCTGATGCGCGGGTTGTCGGGCCATTCTCCGCGGTCGGTCCGATAGCCGTAGGTCCGCCGGTAGTCGGCTCGCCGGTTTCGCCACCGCCGCATCCGGTCAACAGTGTGGCCGTCGCTGCCAAGGTAGCGGTTGCGGTACGCAGTTTCACTCCAGACCTCGTTCTCTTTCGCGCATCATCTGCTCGGCGGCTTCTTCGCCATGCTTTTTCGCGTAAATGGCTCGTTGAATCGCGTAGCAATACGCATCGGCGTAAGCGTGCTGATCCGCGATGGCTTGGGCGAATGTCTTCCTATAGTGCTGTTTGGCGGCCTTGTAATGGATTTCGCTAGCCGGGTCACCCGCCATAGGTCGCAAGCCAAAAGAAGCTTGGTCGTTCTTACGCTTAATGCGTTCGAAGGCGTCTCGTTCCGCTTCGAACTCTTTCTTGATTCGTTCCATCTCTTCGAGGCTGAACTCGAACTTGCCGCTGCCGATGCTATTGGGGGCTGAGAGCTTCTCGTATAACGTTCGAGCAAGTCTGGCATGGGGTACGAAGTCCGCCACCGTGTCAAGAGCCTTCTCATTCGGGCTCTCGTAGTCAAGGTCGGGTTCGTCTTCGCCAGTCATGATCCCCCCTGGGCTTGATCAGATCCGCACCGGTCAACAGGATACCGAGCGATGTGCGACGTGTCAGCGAATCGGTGAAGGTCATGGGCGGCCGGTACCACCGACGAGTGCCGAGAACGTCCGGGCGTCGCGGAATCTCGCGCAGTGATGTCGCCCAGTCGCGTTACTCCATTCGGGTCGAATCTCGGGGCACGTTCAGGCGCGCCGTCGCTGCCCGACCTGGAGTGCGGTGCCCGAGTGGCCCGGCCGCGCGGTCGCTGCGATCGGTGTCCTCGTTAGCGATGCGCGCGAGTCTTGCTATGGCGTGCCGCCCCGCCGGCAGCCCCGCATGACGGTCCGGATGACGGGTCCTTGCGGGATTTCGTTGGCACGTCGATCCCGAAGTTTTCGCAGCTTATAGGCCATTCATGGAGCTGGGATACATGCGTGCCCGGTGGTGGCGTTGGCCGGATGCCAGGCGCGAGTCGACGTCTGGCGGGCCGTGCCCCGTTGCCATCCGAAGTGGACCCGACAGGGTCGGCGCACCGCCCGCACACGCGCCGCGACACCGCCCGATACACCGCGTGACGATGCTGACGCGAGACAGCGAGACGCTTGGCATGACCAGCACAATGGAGAACGTGCCTGAGCTCGTCGTTATCGCGGATCAACTCTTCGCGCCCGTCCCCGGCGGAACTGGACGATACACCGGCGAGCTGCTGCGCGCCCTAGCGAAGACCGCGCCCGACGACTGGGTTGTCACGAGTGTCGTGTGCCGCCGTTCCGACGTCCGACACGCCATGATCGAGGGTGTCAACGGGCCCCGCGTGCTACCGATGCCACGCAAGGCGCTGCTCGCCGCGTGGCAGGCGGGCATCCCGTACTGGCCAGGCGGCGACGCCGTACACGCCCCAACGCCGTTCGCGCCGCCGCGCAAGCCCGTCGCGGGCAAGTACGCCAAAGGCACTCTGGCCGTCACCGTGCATGACACTGTGCCGTGGACGCACCCGCACACCCTCACCCCCCGCGGCGCGAACTGGCACCGCTCGATGGTCGCGCGGGCGATGCGTCGGGCGGACGTCGTCGTGGTGCCTACCCAGTCCGTCGCCGACGACCTGCGCCGTTACGTGCCTGGCACCAGCTCGGTGCGGGTCATCGCCCATGGTGTCGCCGAGGTGTTCAACGCGGCGGAGGACGCGCAGGTCCGGGTCGATGTCTCCCATCTCGACCTGCCAGACCGGTATGTGCTCGCCGTTGGCACCTTGGAACCGCGCAAGGGACTCGACGTCCTGATCGACGCCGTCGCCCAGTTGCATCGGAACACCGTGTTCGCGCCCCACCTCCTGCTCGTCGGTCAGCCCGCCAAGGCGGGCATGGACCCGGCGGCGCTCGCGGCTGAGCACGGGCTGGCACCCGACGCAGTGCGGGTGTTCAGCAAGCTCACCGATCTCGAACTCGCTGAGGTTATGCGCAGATCAGCTGTGCTCGCCGCGCCCAGCCACGCCGAGGGGTTCGGGTTGCCGGTGCTGGAGGCGATGGCGGCTGGCGTGCCCGTGGTCCATTCCGACGCGCCGGCGTTGGTGGAAGTCGCGGGCGGGGCAGGGGTCACCGTGCGGCGTGGCGACGCGACCGCGCTGTCCGACGCGTTGCGCGATCTGCTCGGGGACCCGCTTTGGTCGGCGCAGCTCGCGGCGGCTGGACGTCGTCGCGCGGCGGAGTTCACCTGGAGCAGCGCGGCCGAGGCGATGTGGCAGTTGCACGTCGAAGGCTATGAGGACAGCAGGCAGACCGTGCGGGCTCGGGAATGACGCCGTCTCACGTGCACCCCCGCTCTCGCGCGGTAACGGGACGGGCACAATAAGCGTCGTGCCCACGCGATCGACGTCACAGCAACGGACCTACGGCGACGAACTCGCCGTGGTGACCGTCACCTACTCACCGGGCGAGACGCTCGAACGGTTCCTTGACACGCTGGCCAAGGCCACCACGCGTCCCGTGCGGGTGATTCTCGCCGATAACGGCTCCGCGGACGGCGCCCCGGAGAAAGCCGCCGAACGCGACGGCGTGCGGCTGGTGCCCACCGGGGGCAACCTCGGCTACGGCGGTGGTGCCAACGTCGGCGTCGCCGAGCTGGACGACAGCGTCGGCTGGGTCGTCGTCTGCAACCCGGACCTCGAGTGGGAACCGGGCGCGCTGGATACGCTGCTCGAGGCCGCCGAACGCTGGCCGGGTGCTGGCTCGTTCGGGCCGCTCATCAAGGAGCCGGACGGCACGGTGTACCCGTCCGCGCGACTGCTGCCCTCGATCGGCAGGGGCATCGGGCACGCGCTGTTCTGCAAGGTTTGGCCACGTAACCCGTGGACCCGCGCGTACCGCCAGGAATCCGGCACGCCGACCGAGCGCACGGCGGAGTGGCTGTCCGGTTCCTGCTTGCTGCTGCGCAGGGCGGCGTTCGACGACGTCGATGGCTTCGACCAGCGCTACTTCATGTACTTCGAGGACGTCGACCTCGGCGACCGGCTCGGCAAGGCTGGCTGGCAGAACGTCTACGTGCCATCCGCCGCCGTCATGCACATCCAGGGGCACTCCACCGGCAAGGAGTCCGCGCGGATGCTCGCCGTGCACCACGACAGCGCGTATCGCTACCTCGCCGACCGCTACACCAGCCTCGCGGCCAAGCCGATGCTCGCGATGATCCGGCTCGGCCTAACGCTGCGAGCGAAGCTGGCGGCTCGGTGGGACTCCTGAACCCGCGCTAGCCGTCCAAACGTCGGGACAGGTTCGACCTCGTCCGCTGCGTCGTTGTCGGGAGAAGACCGGTGATCTCCTCGGTCTCCACCTGGTCCGCCTCGCGTTGCGCCTGCTCCTCGAGGGTGCCGTGGTGGTGACCGGCACCACGTGCACGCGGTAACCGCTGCGCCTTGTCCCGCTCCGCGTGTGGCTGCCCGCGCTCGTCGTTCTCGCGGATCTGCTCGTCCGACAGCACGGTGGTGGCGTCCGGATCGATGTCCTCGTCGGCTCCGGTGACCATGGTGCGAGGTATCTGCAGAGTACTCGCGGCATCCATGGGTGAGACGGCGCTGTTCGGCGTCACGACGAACCTGCCGCGCGCTTGTGCTCGTGACAGCAGCGCATCCGCCCTGTCGAGAGGATCCATCTCCGACCTCCCCGGTCTTACCGGGCCGCATCCGATCTTCGCCCGTGCACCGTCCAGGGTATGCCCTCGTGGTGCGTCACGTCAGGTAGTCACACGGTCTGTCGCCCATCCATGTGGTGTGAGCCGGACGAATGAGAGTATGTGGACCATGCCGGAGCCTCGATCGGAGCAGCGCATGGCTGCCAACACGGATGCGATCGTCCTTGTCGGTGGGAAAGGGACGAGGCTGCGGCCACTGACGTTGACCGCGCCGAAGCCGATGCTGCCGACGGCGGGCGTGCCGTTCCTGACCCACTTACTCTCTCGCATCAAGGCCGCCGGGATGCGCCACGTCGTGCTCGGGACGTCCTATCGGGCCGAGGTGTTCGCGGAGTACTTCGGCGACGGTACACAGTTCGGCCTGGAGATGGAGTACGTCGTCGAGACCGAACCGCTCGACACCGCTGGGGCCATCCGCAACGTCGCGGACCGGCTGCGCGGCGAGGACGCCATGGTGTTCAACGGCGACATCTTGTCCGGCACCGACCCAGCCGCGCTGCTGAATGCACACCACGACGCCGCGGCTGACGTCACGCTGCACCTAGTCAAGGTGGCCGACCCGAGCCGTTTCGGCTCCGTGCCGACCGACGCGTCTGGGCGGGTGACGGCGTTCCTCGAGAAGACGCCAAACCCGCCGACCGACCAGGTCAACGCGGGCTGCTACGTCTTCCGACGTGACGTCATCGAGTCCATTCCCGCTGGCAGGCCCGTGTCCGTGGAACGCGAGACGTTCCCGGGCTTACTGGAGTCCGGCGCGACGCTGCACGGGTTCGTCGACTCATCCTACTGGCTCGACGTCGGCACTCCCGCCGCGTTCGTGCGGGGATCGGCCGACCTGGTGCGCGGCATCGCGCCGACCCACGCATTGCCGGGTTCGCCGGGCGAACGGCTGGTGCTCGACGGCGCTTCCGTCGCCCCGGAGGCCACTGTGGACGGTGGGTCATCCGTTGGAGCGTCGGCCTCGATCGCGGCAGGCGCGCGGGTGTCTGGATCAGTGGTCTTCGAGGGCGCGCGGATCGAGCGCGACGCGGTGGTCGAGGACTCCGTCATCGGACGCGATGCCCGTGTCGGTGCGGGTACGGTGCTGCGTGGTGTCGTCCTCGGCGACGACGTCGACGTCGGCGCTGGGTGTGAACTGCTCGAGGGCGCGCGGCTCTGGCCCGGTGTCGTCCTCCCGGACGGCGGGGTGCGGTTCAGCACGGACGTCTAGCGCGGTGCGCTGAATGACGCCTTCTCTGCGTTGGATGCGGCGAAAGCGGCTTTCACCGCGCCAACGCGGCGAAAGCGGCTTTCACCTCATCTGGACTCGGCACGTAGCGCGGCCCCCACGATCGCGAGCGCTTCGTCGTCACTAATGCCGAGGCTGATCACGGTTCTGGCGTAGCTCTTCGCCGCGGCGGCGGCCTTGCGCCGGGCCTTATCCTTCCCTGCCGCGACGAAGGTTCCCGCGCGGCCCTTGGTCTCGAGTAGGCCTGCCGCTTCGAGTTCCCGGTACGCCCGCGCGACGGTGTTCGGTGCGATTCCCAGGTCTCCTGCCAGGTTGCGAACCGTCGGCAGCTTGCTCCCCACAGGCAGCTCGCCTGTGTTGATCTGATCGGCGACCTGTGATCGCACCTGCTCGTACGGTGACAGTCGCGATCCCGTATCGATGCTGACGATCATTGGTCGAGTATGCCGTGTCTGTTGCTACTCGTGAACGCGCGGTAGGGGGCCATTACCACGTATGGGCTAACCCAGGGGTCTGTTCACGCCTGCGATTCATACTGGGAGTGGGTCGAGGCGATCAGTGGAACGAGATCATCACTTCCGTCGGGAAGTGCGTCGATCGGCCACCATCGCAAATCGTCGGACTCGTCACTCCGCACTGGTTCCGCGCCAGCGGGCGCCCGTACCACGAATCGGACGTCGAAATGCCGCGTCGGGACGCCCAGCGAACAGGTCACCGGATGAACGTCCAGGTGCACCGGCAGTGGATCGATGCGCAGATCGTCCATCCCGGACTCCTCGGTGGCCTCGCGTAGCGCGGCCGCGCGCAGGGAGACGTCGCCGGGCTCGCAGTGGCCGCCTAACTGTAGCCAGCGGCCCACTCTGGGATGCAAGGTCAGCAAGACGTGCCGCTCGGTGCTGTCGAGTACCAGCGCGGACGCCGTGAGATGGCCCGGCGCGCAGGCGCGTTCGCACGCGTCGGCTCGCGCGTCCAGATAGGACAGATACGCCTGCCGCAGCGACTCCTGCTCCGGTGTGGACGGTCGCCACGCGCTGAGCGTGTCGGTGGCCTCGACGTGCAGGCTCACAGTTCCGTCAGTCCCTCTCCCAGTTCGCGTGGCGGCCGGGGCGATAAGGCGCCGTCCGCCGGGTGTCCGATCGCGATGGCACCGAGCGGCTGCCAGGTGTCCGGTAGGTCCAGCGTCGCGCGGACGACCTCGGGCGCGAAGATCGTGGAGCCGACCCAGCAGGAGCCGAGCCCTTCCGTCGCGAGCGCGACAAGCAGTCCCTGCACGGCGGCCCCACCCGCGACGGTGAACATCGTGTGCTCAGACTCGCGACGTCGTTGGTCCGGATAATCGTGCGCGCCGTCGGCGACCAGGAACGGCACCACCAACTCGGGCGCGTCGAACAGCAGCTGCCCCCGCCGCACCCTGCGTTCGATCCGCTCGGGGGCGAGGCCGTCATCGGCGAGGTCGGCGCGCCAGGCCTGGCGCATCGCTTCCAGCAGGTCCTTGCGCCTGGCTGCCTCGCGCAGCCACACGAACCGCACTGGCTTGGTGTGGTGCGGTGCGGGTGCGGTGAGCGCGACGCCGACGGCGCGGCGTAGCGCATCCGCGTCCACAGGGTCGTCGTTGAACGCGCGCACCGACCGTCGTAGGAGCACCGCTTCCGAACGCCCCTGCTTGATCGCCTCCTCGGTGCCGAGCCGGAACAGATCCTCCTCGACCGGCCGGATCAGATCCCGTGCCCGGGAGCCGTCGTCATTGATGCTCAGCCCTCGGACGACCGCGACCGGTGTGCCACCAAGCTTGCCCTTGACCAGGTCCGCCGCTGCCGCGATCTCGTCCGCGACGGCGACCTCGGTCACCTCCAGCTCGTTGCCCTCGGAGTCCACGGATCCGGCGTAGGAGTGGAGGACCCGCAGTCCGCTCGCGCCGATCGCGGTGTCGGTCTGCCCAATCCGCCATGCCCGGCCCATGGTGTCGGTGATGACCACGGCGACGTCGACACCAAGCCGGTCGCGGAGCCCGGCGCGGAGGATGGCGGCGGAGGCGTCTGGGTCCTCGGGGAGTAGCGCGATCTCGTCTCCCGCCACATTGGACGCGTCCACACCGGATGCCGCCTGCACTATGCCGAGCCGATTCTCGGTGATCAGCGTGGCCTTCATCCGCGCGAGTACGCGCACTGACTCCTCGTCGACGTAACGACGTCGAGCGGCATCCCGTGCGGCTTCGTCGGTGGGCACCTGCCGGATACGGCCCTCCACCTTGGACACGATCTTCGACGTCACCACGACGACGTCGCCGGCTGCCAGCCATGGCGCGGCGTCCGCGATCGCGGCGGCCAGGTCATCGCCCTCGCGAAACGTGGGGAGCCCTTCGACGGCGCGGATGTCCACTCGGGGCGCGGCGTGGTCAGTCAACGTTCACTCCCGCCAGATCGAACGCCGCTAGCACCATCGCGGCCGTGGCATCCACATCGGACATCAAAAGCGGAACGTCCGACACGTCGACGCCAGGCACGTCGGCGGACTCACCGGCCGCGATGAGCCAGCCGTCCAGGATGCCGTCGTCCTTGCGGGCGCCGTAGTGCTTTCCGACCGCCTCGGCAGTGGTGTCGACGCCGATCGCGGACAGGCAGGCGTCCGCCATCCCGCGCAGCGGCCGGTCGCCGATGATGGGGGACACGCCGACGACCTTGGCCTTCGTGGCTTGGAGTGCGGGCTTGATGCCAGGTACGGCGAGCACGGTGCCAACGGACACCACCGGGTTCGACGGCGCGATCAGCACGACGTCCGCCTCGGCCAGCGCATCGGTGACGCCCGGGGCTGGCTTCGCCTCGTCCGCGCCGATCGGCACTATCGAGTGCGCTTGCAGTGCGGCGCGGTAGCGCACCCACCATTCCTGGAAGTGCAGTGCCTTCTGCTGGCCGTGATCGTCTGGGTCGTCGACGACGACGTGCGTCTCCACGCGGTCGTCGGACATCGGCAGCAGCGTCACGCCCGGCTGCCACCGGTGGCACAGCGCCTCGGTGACCGCCGACAGCGGATAGCCCGCGCGCAGCATGCGCGAGCGGATGAGGTGGGTGGCGATGTCCTTATCGCCCAGTCCGAACCACGTCGGGTCCGCGCCGTAGGCCTTGAGCTCCTCGGAAACGGTCCACGTCTCGTTCGCGTGGCCCCAGCCACGTTCGGTGTCGATGCCGCCGCCGAGGGTGTACATACAGGTGTCGAGGTCGGGGCAGATCCGCAGCCCGTGCAGCCAGACGTCGTCAGCGGTGTTGACCAGCGCGGTCACCTCGTGGGCGCTCTCCGCCGCACCGATCGCCGGCATGTCCAGTGCGGCTTTCACGCCGAGCAGGAACCGGGCGCCACCGACACCGCCCGCGAGCACAACTACCTTCACGAGTGCCGATCCTCCCACGTGCCGGGCTGGGCGCGGAATGTCGCCCATACTCGACATCGCCATCCTGGAGGGACGACTCGCCGATCCAGACGTGTTTGGCACCACATTAGCCCCCTTCGGGGCGTCTCATCGCGTGGAATAAGGGTGGCCTCACGACCGCTCGCCGGTACGTTCGGCGTACTGTGCGGGGTAGCCACCACAGCTAAGAGGACATCTCAGGAGAGCGCAGTGACCTACGTGATCGCCGAGCCCTGCGTCGACCTTCTCGACAAGGCGTGCATCGACGAGTGCCCCGTTGACTGCATCTACGAGGGCGAGCGCATGCTCTACATCCACCCTGACGAGTGCGTGGACTGTGGTGCGTGTGAGCCGGTCTGCCCGGTCGAAGCCATCTTCTACGAGGACGACGTCCCCGACGAGTGGGCGACCGAACCCACCAACTACACCAAGGCCAACGTCGACTTCTTCGAGATCGACGTCAATGGTGAGGGCCCGCTCGGCTCGCCGGGGGGCGCCGCCAAGGTGGGCAAGGTCGCGGCCGACCCGCAGTGGATCAAGGACCTGCCCCCGATGGGCGAAGAGCACTAGATGGCTCGCGCGCGGAGCGCGCTGCCCGACTTTCCGTGGGACTCTCTGACGCCCTACGGGGATAAGGCGCGCTCCCATCCCGGCGGCATCGTCGACCTGTCCGTCGGCACGCCGGTCGACCCCGTCGCGCCGGAGATCCAGCGAGCGCTGGCTTCGGTCGCGGAGGTCCCCGGTTATCCGGCCACCCACGGCACGCCTGAGCTGCGCGCCGCCGTCGTTGACGCGCTGGTGCGCAGGCACGGCGCGGCCGGGATCGAGCCGGACGCCGTCCTGCCAACGGTTGGCTCCAAGGAACTGGTCGCGTTACTGCCACAACTGCTCGGACTGGGTGACGGCGACGTCGTCGTCATCCCCGAGTTGGCGTACCCGACGTACGAGGTAGGCGCGCTGCTCGCGGGGGCTAAGGTGCGCCGCGCGGACGGGCTGACCCAGCTCGGCCCTGAGCGCCCCAAGCTACTCTGGCTGAACTCGCCGTCGAATCCGACCGGGCGCGTGCTCGGTGTCGACCACCTGCGCAAAGTCGTGGAATGGGCACGCGAGCGCGGGGTCGTCGTGGCGTCGGACGAGTGCTACCTCGCGCTCGGCTGGGACAGCGAGCCGGTGTCGGTGCTACACCCCGACGTCAACGGTGGCAGCCTCGACGGCCTGCTCGCCGTGCACTCGCTGTCCAAGTCCGCGAACCTAGCCGGGTACCGCGCCGGGTTCGTCACCGGCGACCCCCGGCTGGTCGCTGACCTGCTCGCGGTGCGCAAGCACGCCGGGCTGATCATGCCGCGTCCGGTGCAGGCCGCGATGACCGCCGCACTCGCCTCCGACGACGTCCTGGCCGTGCAGCGCGAGAAGTACGCGGCGCGGCGCGACTCGCTGCGCAAGGTGTTGCAGGCGGCCGGGTTCCGCATCGACCACTCCGAGGCCGGTCTGTACCTGTGGGTGACCCGCGACGAGGACGCCTGGCAGACGGTGGACTGGTTCGCCGAGCGCGGCATCCTCGTCGCGCCGGGCACGTTCTACGGCCCGGCTGGCGGCAAGCACGTGCGGATCGGGCTCACCGCGACGGACGAACGCGTGCGCGAAGCCGTCACCCGGCTTGACACCTGAGGTGCGGCCCGGCGCTCGCGGTTCTGGGCGCGGTCGTCACACCAGCGGCTTCGCCCGTTTAAGCACCTTCTGGCAGCGGCCGGACAGATCCGCACGTGCCTGTGCCTTCCGCGCCATTTCGCGCTCCACCAACCTGCCCGCCACGAACGCGGGCAGCGGCTCGTCCTGCTCCGCGCCCAACTCCCGCACCCGCTTGGCCGCCACCACGGCATCCTGATGCACACCGAGCACGTCCTGCAGCCGCTTCGCCGCCTTGATCAGCTTCGTGAGCCGCTTGACGTCGGACGGCTTCGCGGCCGGTAGCGCCGTCTCCGCCGTGTACCGGAGCCGTTTGCCCTTGATCCGCAGGTCGTGTAGCTGAGCGTCCTCGGGATCGTCACCCAGGTCGTCGATGGCCTTACGCAGCGCGCGATACGGTTTGCGCAGCGAACTGACGAACGTCGTCCCCGTGAGCGGGTCTCGCGCGTCGTCGCCGTCACCGTTCGCGAGCGTGGCGAGCCCCGTGAGCATGGCCTGGTACCGCGCGCTGGACAACGCTCTGCCCAGGGCCATTCGGTGCGTGCCGCGCTCCTTGACCAGCGCGGACATCAGTCGTTCCGCCGCGGCCAACTCGTCGTCGTCGAATCCGGCTGTCTCCGCCCGCAGTCGCATCAGCAGGACATCGAGGTCTCGCACCGGGTTGGTGAGGTCACCGAGCCAGCGCAGCTCGTCCCGCAAGTCGGCGGCGGTGTAACGGGCGAAGGGTGCCTGCTCGGGTGGTCGCGTGTCCGTCGCCGACCGCGCTTCCCCGGTCAGCGACGGCACGGCCTTGAGCACGCTGCGCAGTCGCCGGATCGCGACCCGGAACTGGTGCAGTTCTTCCGGATCCTTGCCCTCGCGTGTCCCGTCCTGGTGACGGAGCAGCGCGCGCAGCTGCTCGTCGATCCGCGCACGGGCCTGCTCCGTCGCGGTGGTCGAGGCCGAGACGTCCTTCGGTTGCTCGCCCAGCCCGACCTCAGTGGGGGTTGGAGCCGCGCGCTGTCCTCGTGCCGACGTCATCACCATGATCGTAAGCCAGGACGCCCGCGTTAGTCGTTCTTGTGCAGCTCCGCGTTCAACTCGATACCGGTGCCTTCCCTACGCACGGCCTCGACCACGCCGGTCGCCGAGTTACGGCGGAACAGCGCGCCGGAGATGCCGGAAAGGTCGGCCGCCTTGCGCAGCGTGCCATCGATGCTGACCTTGGTGCCCGCCGTGACGTACAGCCCAGCCTCGACGACGGAGTCGTCCCCGAGCGAGATGCCAATGCCCGCGTTCGCGCCAAGCAGGCAGCGCTCGCCGACCGAGATGACCTCCTTGCCACCGCCAGACAGTGTGCCCATCACGGACGCGCTGCCGCCGAGGTCGGTGCCGTCGCCGACGACGACGCCCGCGGAGATCCGCCCCTCGATCATCGATGCGCCGAGGGTGCCCGCGTTGAAGTTCACGAAGCCCTCGTGCATCACCGTCGTGCCGCTGGCGAGGTGCGCGCCGAGCCGCACCCGGTCGGCGTCACCGATGCGGACGCCGGTCGGGATGACGTAGTCGACCATGCGCGGGAACTTGTCGATGCTATAGACCGTGACGTGGCCGCGCGCTCGCAGTCGCATCCGGGTCGCCTCGAACCCGTCGACGGGGCAGGGGCCGAAGTTGGTCCACACGACGTTGCTGAGTAGCCCGAAGACACCGTCCATGTTCTGGCCGTGCGGGCGCACCATGCGGTGCGAGAGCAGGTGTAGCCGCAGGTAGACGTCGTGGGCGTCTCGTGGCGCCGTGCTGAGCGAGCCCATCCTGGTGCGCACGGCGATGACCTCGACACCCCGGTCGGTGTCCGCGCCGAGCAGTGTCGTCGCGGCCTTGCCGAGCGCCGCGGCTGCCTCGTCGTCGCTCAGGCGCGTCGTGCCGGACTCACCCGTCTCGGTGAGCTTGGGGTGCGGAAACCAGGTGTCGAGCACGGTGCCATCGGTGGTGATGGTGGCAAGCCCGACTCCGGTGGCGCCGGTGGTCTCGGGATTGGGGGTCTGCTCGCTGTTCACGCCTATCACCGTAACCCGCGTGCCTGACACGCCCACCGTGTGGCCCGGCTGAGTGTGGGACGCCGCGCCGCTACGCCCCGAGGGCCTGCTTGGCGGCGGTGACGGCGTCGGCGAGATCTTCGAGCGCCGTGACGCACTCGCCCTTCCCAGCGGTGTCCTGCCGCATGCAGTTGGCGTCCCGGTAGTCGGCTATCGCGGCCGTCATCCGCTGTCCCGGCTCCGCGAGCCGCGGGAACCCGGTGTTGGCCGCCGCCTCGATGGTGTTCGCGGCGTTCGCGAGCTGGGTGACGTATTTCTCGCACTGCGATGGTGCGCGCGACGCTGGGTCGCTGTGACACGGGTCCGAGGTCAGCGCGCGCAGCTTCGTCTCGATGGTTTCCACATCGATGCTGTCGCGGACGTCGCGCTCAAACTCGCCCGCGTCACACGCCGCGAGCATGGCGATCGTCGCCGCGCTGAGGAGGATGCCGATGGTCCTGCCGAGAGACGTCAAACCTTCGCTGATGCGCACACCACACACGGTACTCACCGTCAGTGCTCGGTACTGTCTCGGCCATGGAGCTTGACCTGGGCGCCGACCCCGTTGACCTGACCGCTGCCATCGTCGACATCCGCAGCGAATCCGGTGAGGAGAAGCCGCTGGCGGACGCTGTCGAGCACGCGCTGCGCACCCAGGCGCCACACCTGGAGGTTGTCCGCGATGGCAACGCGGTGCTGGCACGGACGTCGCTCGGCAGATCATCGCGCGTGGTGTTCGCGGGTCACCTGGACACCGTGCCGATGAACGACAACCTGCCGCTGCGACGCACCGGCTCCGGCACGACCGAGGTGCTGCATGGTCTCGGCGCCGTCGACATGAAGGGCGGCGACGCGGTGTTCCTCTCGCTTGCCGCCACCGTCACCGAGCCACGCCACGACGTCACGTTCGTGTTCTACGACTGCGAGGAGGTCGAGGCCTCCCGCAACGGTCTCGGTCGCATCGAGCGGAACCTGCCGGACTGGTTGCGCGGCGACCTCGCGGTGGTGGGGGAACCGTCCAACGCGGTGATCGAGGCCGGTTGCCAGGGCACTCTTCGTGTGGAGTTGCGCTGTGACGGCAAACGCGCCCACACCGCGCGGGCGTGGATGGGTGTCAACGCCATCCACGCGCTCGGTGAGCCGCTGCGAAGGCTGGCGGAGTACCAGCCGAGGGTGGTCGACATCGACGGCCTCACCTACCGCGAGGGCCTGCAGGCGGTGCGGGTCGGCGGCGGAGTCGCGGGCAACGTCGTCCCCGATGAGGCGACGTTGGCCGTCAATTACCGGTTCGCGCCGGACCGCTCGCCTGATGAGGCGTTGGTGCACGTGCGGGAGGTTTTCGGCGGCTACGAGCTGTCCGTCGCTGACCTCTCCGGCGGTGCTTTGCCAGGGTTGTCCGAACCGGCGACAGCGGAGCTGGTGCGGGCCTCCGGGGGTGACCCGGTCGCCAAGCTGGGGTGGACCGATGTCGCACGCTTCGCCGCATTGGGCATGCCCGCGGTGAACTTCGGGCCGGGTGACCCGACGTTGGCCCACACCAAGGAAGAGCACGTGGCGGCCGCTGAGATCGGCAGGGTGGCCGAGGTGCTGCGCGCGTTCCTGAGCTGAGCGCGTCGGGATAGGCTCGCGGGCGTGGCAGAACCAGGAGCGAATGTCGACCACACCTATCCGGAACATCCCAGGGAGAAGCACCGGGGTCCCGTCGTGCTGCGCCGTTCCCGCAGGGAGGAGACGAGCACGACCGACCAGCGGCTGCTCGACACGCGCGGGCCGTCGGACTGGGTGCACACCGACCCGTGGCGCGTGCTGCGCATCCAGGCGGAGTTCGTCGAGGGCTTTGGCGCGCTCGCCGAGGTCCCCCGCGCGGTGACCGTATTCGGGTCGGCGCGCACCAAGCGTGAGCACCCCGAGTACGAGCTCGGCCGCAAGATCGGCGCCGCGCTGGTCGACGCGGGCTTCGCCGCGATCACCGGTGGCGGGCCAGGCGCGATGGAGGCGGTCAACCGTGGCGCTTCCGAGGCTGGCGGGCTCTCCATCGGCCTCGGCATCGAGCTGCCGTTCGAGCAGGGCCTGAATCCGTGGGTCGACCTCGGTGTCAACTTCCGCTATTTCTTCACCCGCAAGACGATGTTCGTCAAGTACTCGCAGGCGTTCATCTGCCTGCCAGGTGGGTTCGGCACGCTGGATGAGCTGTTCGAGGCGCTGTGCCTCGTCCAGACCAAGAAGGTCACCAAGTTTCCTGTCGTGTTGTTCGGCAAGGACTACTGGCGCGGCCTCTACGAGTGGATCAACGACAGCGTCCGGCGCGAAGGCAAAATCAACGAGGCGGACATGAACCTGCTGTACCTCACTGACGACATCGACGACGCGGTGCAAGTCGTCCGGGAGGCGTACCAGGCGTGGGAGGACACCCACTGATGGCGCGGTTGGGTCCAATCAAGGCTGTTTGCGTCTTCTGCGGCTCGTCCACCGGCACGGGCAGCCGCTACGTCGACGCCGCGACGTCGCTGGGTGAGCACCTGGCGCGCTCCGGCGTCCGGGTCGTCTACGGCGGTGCGCACGTCGGCACCATGGGCGTGCTCGCCGACGCCGCCCTCGCGGCCGGTGGCGAGGTCGTCGGTGTCATCCCGGAGGGCATGGTCGAGCGGGAGATCGCCCATACCGGCCTGACCGAGCTGCACGTCGTGGCTGACATGCATGAGCGTAAGGCCCTGATGTCGGAGCGGGCGGACGCCTTCATCGCGTTGCCCGGCGGCGCGGGCACGCTGGAGGAGCTGTTCGAGGTATGGACCTGGGCGCAGCTCGGGTTGCACGCCAAGCCGATCGGCCTGCTCGACATCGACGGCTTCTACCAGCCGCTGCGCGCTATGACCGACCACATGGTCGACGAAGGCTTCCTACGCGCCGGTCACCGCGACGCGTTGCTGTTTGACACCGACCCCGACCGACTGCTCAGGGGACTGGCCGAGCATCGGCTACCCGAGGTGAACAAGTGGGCGGGCTGAGCGCTCAGGCAGCCTTCGGTCGTTCGTGGTAGCGGTCCACGTAGGTCTGCTCGGACAGTTCGAGGATCGCGTACATGATCTCGTCCGTGACCGACCGCCGGATCGCCTGCGAGGCGTCCATTCCGTAGTAGCGGGAGAAGTCAAGCGGCTTACCGAACCGCACCTCGATCTTGACCGGACGCGGTATCCGCGCACCGACTGGCTGCATCCGGTCGGTGCCGATGAGCGCGACCGGCACCACGGGTGCTCCGGTGGACAGCGCGAGCTGCGCGACGCCGGTGTGACCCCGATGCAGCTTGCCGTTCAGCGAGCGGGTGCCTTCCGGGTAGATGCCGAACGCGCCGCCCTCATCAAGCACCTTGCGCGCCGCCGTGAGTGCGGCCAGCGCGGCGTGGGCGTTCCCCCGTTCCACCGGCACATAGCCGAGAGCGGAAAGGAACGCCGCGACGAACCTGCCCTTGATGCCGCGCTGGGTGAAGTACTCCGCCTTACCGAGGAATGCCACCTTGCGCGGAGTCACCAGCGGGATCACGGCGGTGTCAACGGCGGACAGGTGGTTCGCGGCGATGATGAGGGGCCCCTCGTGTGGCACGTGCTCCGTCCCGGTCACCTTCGGGCGGTACAGCAAACGAGCGAGCGGGGCGAGAACCCAGCGAATCAGTGCGTCCAACACGGCAAGATCACTCTCGGTCAGCCTCGAAGGATGGTGGTAAGGCATGGTGGCGAGACATCGGCGCCGTCCCCAAGCATGGCACGATCTGAGCCTGTGATGCCGGTCGGAAACACAACCCTTACCTGGGTGGAGCAATTCCCCCTTGTCATGGGAGTCGCGTCGGATTCGGCTCAGGCGGGACGTGTGTTGCGCGATGGCGCCGACATCGTTGACCTGGGCCGAGCGAGCGGCGCACTATTGCGTGAGTTACGTCACACTCACGCGGGTGTTCCGCTCGCCGTGGACGTCGCTGGCGTCTCCGACGCCGCCGCCAGGGTGCGTGAGTTGGCTGGCGCCGGTGCGGATTTGGTCTACGCCACTGGCGGTTCCATGGAGCGGGAGCTTGCCGTGCTCGCCGCGGAGTCGGGTGCCGCTGTGGTGTGCTCTCCGGGGGAGGTCGAGTGGCTGCGCGCCGAGGGGGTGGCGCGGGTGTTCGTCACGCCAGGGTGGCGGCAGTCCGCGTCTGCCCGCACGCTGCGGTGGGGCAGGGAGCTGGCCGATGGGGACTGGCCGGTGCTGTTGACGGTGTCCGACGGCGACGCCGAGAACGGCCCGGACACCATTGCCGCCGCCGCACTCGCCGCGATGGCGGGCGTGCGGGTTCTGCGTACGGACCGCGTGACCGAAACGAGAAGGACGGTGGACATGATCGCCAGCATCGCCGGGACCCGCCAACCGGCCAGGGTCAGGAGGGCGCTGGCATGACGTCGCCTGACTCCGGGGCGGGCTCCGGCCGCTTTCTACCGCGTACATACCAGTACGTGGACTGGACGGTGACCGATCTGCTGTGCGCCAAAGGCGAGCGCACGGTGTCCGTGGTCCTCCCGGCGTTGAACGAGCAGGACACCGTCGGCGGCGTCGTCGCGTCCGTGCGGCCGCATCTCGGTGAGTTGGTGGACGAGATCGTCGTCGCCGACTCCGGATCGACGGACGACACCGTCGCTCGCGCCATCGAGGCGGGCGCGCGGGTCGTGCGCCGTGACGAGGTCCTGCCCGAGCTATCGCCGTGGCAGGGCAAAGGCGAGGTGCTGTGGCGTTCGCTCGCCGCGACGTCCGGCGACGTCGTGGTGTTCCTCGACTCGGACCTCATCGACCCCGACTCGTCGTTCGTGCCCGGCCTGCTCGGGCCGTTGCTGCTGGCCGACGGCGTGCACCTGGTGAAAGGCTTCTATCAGCGACCGCTGCGGCTGGAAACCGAAGTCGCCAACACCGGTGGCGGCAGGGTGACCGAACTGCTCGCGCGGCCGGTGCTCGCCGCGTTGCGGCCCGCGCTGTCGGGCGTGGTGCAGCCGATCGGCGGTGAGTACGCGGGAACACGCGAGTTCCTGGAGTCGGTGCCGTTCGCGGCTGGCTATGGCGTGGACATCGGGCTGCTGCTCGACGCGGAGCAGCGCTACGGCGTCGATGCGCTGGCGCAGGTCAACCTCGGCGTGCGCAAACACCGCAACCGCTCGCTCCTGCAACTCGGCGTGATGGCCAGGCAGTTGCTCGGCACGATGCTGGCGCGCAGCGGCATTGATACGGCCGAGGCGGCGGCGTTCACCCAGTTCACGCAGGTCGCGGGGGAGTGGCTGCCCGAGACGTCCGAGGTGTTCGTGGCCGACCGGCCGCCGATGCGTGAGGTACTGGCCGCGAGGCCGTTCGGTTAGATAGGTGTGTCTCTCTACCAAAATCCGATACAGTCATATCGTGACCGATACGACTGTATCGGATTTCGCGCGAGAGACATTCGTCCACGAAGGCCCGCGAGCCCGCCGGTAGGCGGTGGGTGGCGCTTTCACTGCATCGAGCGCACCCATAGCGTCGTCGCTCAGTTCGGACGTGTGGAACGATCGGCGCGTGGGCACCGCGCTGATTTACCTACTCGTCATGCTGCTGGTCGCGGCGGTCGTATTCCTGATCGCTTCCATGATCTTCGGTCGGGGGGAGGAGCTGGAACCGCTACCGCCGGGGGCGTCCCCGACCCGACTGCCCGCCGCCGAGATCACGTCCTCGGATGTCGCCCAAGTCCGGTTTCAGTTGGTCCTGCGCGGCTACCGGATGTCGGAGGTCGACTGGGTCATGCAGCGGCTGGGCACGGAGATCGACCAGCTGCGCGCTAGGGTGGCCACTCTCGAACATCAGCTGAGCGAACAGCAGGGTGGCAGGTCATGACTTCTGTCGATGACGGAAGGAAGCGGTGCGACTGGGCCACGGTCGCCGCGGACTACGCCGAGTACCACGACATCGAGTGGGGTGTGCCGCTCTATGGCGAGATCGCCATGTTCGAGCGACTCTGTCTGGAGTCGTTCCAGTCTGGCCTGTCGTGGCTGGTCATCCTGCGTAAGCGCGAGGCGTTCCGGGAGGCCTTCGCCGGGTTCGACCCCGGCCTCGTCGCGGACTTCGATGACTTCGACGTTGAGCGGCTGCTGGCGACGACGGGTATCGTGCGCAACCGGGCAAAGATCAACGCGGTGATCAACAACGCCCGCAAGGTGGTTCGGCTGGACGTCCCGCTCGACGAGCTGCTGTGGTCCTTCGCGCCGGAGCGGACCAGCCGCCCCAGGGCGGAGAAGGTCGACGATGTGCCGTCGACGTCCGACGAGTCGAAGGCCATGGCGAAGGAACTCAAGCGGCGTGGGTTCAGTTTCGTTGGCCCGACGACGTGCTATGCGCTGATGCAGGCCACCGGCATGGTCGATGACCACATCGCCAGCTGCTGGCGCGCCACCTGAGCTCCCTGCCGCTCAGGCCCCAGTGAACTTCGGGTCGCGCTTGTTCACGAAGGCGTCCACCGCCTCGTGGTGATCGGATGTCGCGCCAAGTTCGTTCTGCGCCACCTGCTCGGCGGCCAGCGCCTCGCGGAAGCTGGACGACGTCGCGGCGGAGAGCGTCTGCTTGATCTTCTGGTACGCCACCGTCGGTCCCGTCGCGAGCTTCGCGGCCAGCTCCCGCGCCCGCGCGAGCACCTCGCCGTTGCCGGTGTCCTCGATGATCTCGCTGACAAGGCCGATCCGTAGCGCCTCGTCGGCGTGGACCTTGCGCGGCAGCATCATCAGCTCAAGCGCCCTGCCATAGCCGATCAGCCGCTGCAGCGTCCACGACGCGCCGGAGTCCGGCCCTAGGCCGACATTGGCGAACGCCATCAGGAAGTTCGCCGAGCTGGCGGCGACCCGCACGTCCGCGGCGTAGGCGAACGCCGCGCCCGCACCCGCGGCGGGCCCGTTCACCGCCGCGATGATCGGTTTCGGCATCTCAGCGATCGACGTCGCGATCGGGTTGTAGTGCTCCTCGACCGTGCTCAGTGGCGCTGGGTCCTTGTCGAGCAGCAGCCCGACATGCTCCTTGAGATCCTGACCAGCGCAGAACGCCTTGCCTGCCCCGGTAAGCACGACCGCGCGCACGTCGTCGTCGGACGCCGTGTCCCGCAGTGTCTCGACCAGCCGGTTCTTCAACTCGATGTTGAGCGAGTTGTAGGCAGCGGGCCGGTTCAGCGTGATGGTCCTGACGCCGTCGGTGTCCTCGACGAGCACCACATCGTCGGTCGCGGTCTGCTGCTCAGGTGTGCTCGGCACTGCTTGCCTCCTGGTCGTAGGTGTCGTGCTCGTTCTACACGCATCCGACACCGGCTGTCACGGGCCGGGTGGCGAAGTCCGCGCGCGCTCGCCTCGGCACGCCAGATACCGCCCGATAGGCCCTGCTGCGGGCCGCATACCAGCGTGGATGCGTGAGAAAAGGCCACCTCCTGTGCACCACGAGATCAGCGATAGGGGAGAATAGGAGCGTGAGACCCGGTTTGGGCTTGCAGGGTTCGGCCCAGGGGCGTAACCAGACACACGCATTTCCGTGTCGGAGGACTCTGAGCCGGACGAGCACGACCGGTGACGCTGGTTGATATGGAGGGAGCACGCTATGGCGGCCATGAAGCCCCGGACCGGAGATGGTCCCCTCGAAGTCGTGAAGGAGGGTAGGGGCCTCGTGATGCGCGTACCGCTCGAAGGTGGCGGACGGCTCGTCGTCGAGCTCACCGCTGAAGAGGCCAAGGACCTGGGCGTAGCCCTGCAGGAGGCAACGAGCTGACCCTTACCCACGGGTCGAATTGAGGTATCGATGGTGCGAACCCCCGTGCCGTCGCTGCCGAGCACGGTGCCGGATGTCGAGATCGCTTCCAGTGTGCGGCACGGGGTCCCGATCGTGCTGCTCACAGTGCCCTTCGATGCCACGGTGCACGGCGAGCGGACATCGGTCAACGGTGACTCGGCGCGGTCGGCTCACGGTACGCCGCTCCCGGAATCGGCGTTGCCCGCCGGCGTGGTGACCGGCAAGGCAGGTGAGATCCAGTCACTCCGTGGTGCGACCCGCTGGCTACTCGGGCTCGGCGCGGACCTCACGGACGCGGGTAGCTGGCGCTCGGCGGGCGCCGCGTTGGTGCGGGCTGTCAACGCCGACCTCGCGGCGCACGACGACGCTGGGTCCACCGCGCCGGATACGGTGCAGGTGGAACTGCCCGGTGATGTCGAGCCCGGCTGCGTGACCGGTTTCGTGCTGGGTGTCTGCCTCGGTGGTTACCGGCTGAGGGTGACCGAGGAGAAGCAGCCGCCGCGGCTGGCGGCCATTCGGCTCGTCGTAGGCAAGGACCGGCTCGTGGAGCTGACCGACGTCGCGGGCGCCGCACGCCAGCTGGCCGAGGCGACCTCGCTAGCTCGTGACCTCGCCAACACTCCCTCCAACGTCAAGAACCCCGACTGGCTCGCCCGCACGATCAGCGACGTGCTCGCCGACGTGCCCGGCCTCGACGTCGAGATTCGCGACAACGACTGGCTCGCCGACAACGGCTTCGGGGGCATGCTCGCCGTCGGCGGCGGGTCGGCGAGCGAGCCAAGACTCATCGAGATCGCCTACCAGCCGAAGGGTGCTTCCCAGACGTTGCTGCTTGTCGGTAAGGGCATCACCTTCGACACCGGAGGCCTCTCGCTGAAGCCGTCCGAGGGCATGCACCTCATGCGCACCGACATGTCCGGTGCCGCCGCGGTCGCCGGCGCGATGCGAGCCATTGCCCAGCGCGGTGTGAACGTCGCGGTGCGCGCGCTGATCCCCGCCGCGGAGAACCACGTGTCCGGCTCGGCGTACCGGCCGGGCGACGTCGTGCGCCACTACGGCGGAAAGACCACCGAGATCGGTAATACCGACGCCGAGGGCAGGATCGTGATGGCCGACGCTCTGGCGTATGGCATCGAGCGGTTCGCGCCGGACGCCGTCCTCGACGTCGCGACACTGACCGGGGCGATGAAGGTCGCGCTTGGGCTGCGTACCGGCGGTTTCTTCGCGACGACCGATGAGTTGGCGGACGCCCTGAACGCCGCTGGTGAGCGGGTCGGCGAGGTGTGGTGGCGGATGCCGCTGCTCGTAGCGCACGAGGAAGCCGTGCGGGGACGGCTCGCCGACGTCCGACAGACGCCGGACGGGCCGGGCGGTATCACGGCCGCGCTGTTCCTGCGTGAGTTCACCGGCGGCCTGCCATGGGCACACCTGGACATCGCGGGTCCGGCGCGGGCGGACAAGACGTACGACGAGGTCACGCCAGGCGGTACCGGATTCGCGGCCCGCACGCTGGTCGAGTTCGTCGCCGCCTATGCGGAAGGGTGACGCGCGGGTCCCGCGTTCCGGTGTCTGCTGCGACACAACCAGCGGACCAAGTCGTTAGCAATGCGTAGTATCTGTGCGCGTGGCTACCAGCGCGCCGTCCGATGAGCAGGCTCCTGTCACGCGCGCCGCAGCGCGCTACCTGACGCTCGCGGTCGCGGCCGCGGGCATCGCATCGTTCGCGCTGCTCTACGCACCGCAACCGGTGCTACCGCGAATCGCGGCGGCCTACCGCATTGATCCGGGCACCGCCTCACTCGCCGTCAGCGTCGCCACCGCGGGGCTGGCCATCGCGGTACTGCCGATCGCGACGCTGTCCGAGATCATCGGCAGGCGGCGGGTCATCATCACGTCGCTGGTGTGCTCAGTGCTGCTCGGGCTCGCGATCCCGTTCGCACCGAACTACCCGGTGCTGCTGGTGCTACGAGGGCTGCAGGGCGCGGCGATCGCGGGCTTTCCCGGCGTCGCCGCCGCCTTCCTGGTCGAGAAGCTGGGCGCACGCGGGGTGGCGGGCGCGGTCGGCGCGATGGTGGCGGGTAACACCATCGGCGGCATGCTGGGCAGGCTCGCGACCGGCTTCACCACCGACCGGTTCGGTTGGCAGGCGGCGCTCGGCTCGTCCGCGGTGCTCTCGCTGGCCTGCGCCTCGGTGGCGTTGCTCGCGCTGCGGGCACAACGCCGCAGGTCGGAGCCGTGCCATCGGGTGCGAAGCAGTGGTCGTGGCGCGCTCATCGGCATAGCGACCGCGTTGCGCCAGCCGTTGTTGCTAGCGCAGTACGGCGTCGCGCTGCTTGGCATGGGCGGGTTCGTCGCACTCTACAACGCGGCGGCGTTCCGGCTGACCGCCGAGCCGCTGAACCTCTCACCCGCGGTCGCCTCGCTGGTCTTCCTCGCCTACGCGATGGGCGCGGTGTCGTCGTCCTTCGCTGGTCGTCTCGTCGCAGCGTTCGGCAGGGTCCGCTCGCTTGTCGGCGCGCTGATGATCATGGCCGCTGGTTCGGCGCTCACGCTGTCGACGACGTTATGGCTGGTCGTGGTCGGGTTCGTGGTGCTGACCGGCGGCTTCTTCGCCGCGCACGCCGTGTCGAGCGGCTGGACGGCGTTCGCCGCCAACCCGGCTGGCAGGGCACAGGCGTCCGGGCTCTACACGTTGGGCTACTACGTCGGCAGCAGCGTTGGCGGCACCGTCGGCACCATGGTCTACGCGGCGGCAGGCTGGGGCGCTGTGGTCGGCCTCGTCGCCGCATGGCTCGCCGTCGCCGGTCTTGGCGTCCTCGTGGTGGGCCGCACCGAGCCCAGCGTTACGCCAACCGCGCCGCGGCGAGCAGACCCCCGGCGACCGGCAGCATCGCGGGCATGAGCCGGTCGTCGGCGGCTACCGACCTGGCGACCTCGCGCAGCGCGAGCGTGTCCTGGTCGCGGCGCGAGGGGTCGGAAAGGCCGCCGTTCGCGAGGATGCCGTTGAACGCGATTACCCCGCCCGGTCGCAGCAGTTCGACGCCCTGCTCGTAGTAGTGCGGGTACTCGGCCTTGGCGGCGTCGACGAACACCAGGTCGTAGCCGCCTGAGGTGAGCCGAGGCAAGACGTCGACGGCACGGCCCATGATCAGCCTAGTCTTGCTGCCGCCGAAGCCAGCTTCGGTGAACGTCGCGCGGGCTGCGCGGTGGAACTCCGGCTCGATGTCGATCGAGGTCAGCACCCCGTCCGTGGCCATGCCCCGCAGCAGGTAGAGGCCGCTGACCCCGGTGCCGGTGCCGATCTCGACCACGGCGCGGGCGCTCAGCGTCGCGGTGAGGAAGCGCAGCGTGCACCCGACGGACGGCACCACCGTTGGACAGCCGAGCTCATCGGCTCGTGTGCGCGCCGTGAGCAGCGTCTCGTCGTCAGGCAGGTACCCGTCGAGGTACTCGGCGAACGTCGGCGGCGCGGTCGGTTCGGTCTCTGAGCTCACAGGGGCAGATTAGACCTGGCTGCCGCCGCGGTAGGGCAGGCAGGGCCGTAACAAGGGACTGAGGCCCCTCGACAACGTGGGGAGTCACCTCTCAGGTTGCTCTCAGGGCAGTCTCACTAAAACCGTAAGGAGACGGGTCACAGTGGGTCGTATCCCGTGGTGGGAACAACGGGGAGGGAATCCGCGTTGTGTGGAGTAGTTGGGAGATCGCCGATGCAGGCGCATCCGGAGCCGAAAAGGAGTCAGATGCCGGCAACGATGGCGCAGGGTACCGAGTCCGCTGCCGTGGCGGCGGAGGATGCTGCCTGGACACCGCCGTCGTGGGACGAGATCGTGCGTACCCACGCCTCCCGTGTGTATCGGCTCGCGTACCGGCTCTCCGGCAACCCGCACGACGCGGAGGACCTCACCCAGGAGACGTTCATCCGGGTGTTCCGCAGCCTCTCGTCGTACAAGCCGGGCACGTTCGAGGGCTGGTTGCACCGCATCACCACGAACCTGTTCCTCGACATGGCACGCAGGCGGCAACGCGTGCGTATGGAGGGGCTGCCGGACGACACCGACCGCATCGTCGGCGATGACCCGAGCCCCGAGCAGGTCTTCTCCGACACGCACCTCGACCCTGACCTGCAGGCCGCGCTCGACGAGCTGCCGCCGGAGTTCCGCGCCGCCGTCGTGCTGTGCGACGTCGAGGGCCTGTCGTACGAGGAGATCGGTGCCACCCTTGGGGTCAAACTTGGTACCGTACGCAGCAGAATTCACCGTGGCCGCCAGGCTCTGCGCGCCTCACTCGAGCGGCGCAAGGAGTCGCAAGGGGAAACGATGAGGACGAGGGCATGACGCAATCGCGTGCCGAAGGTCCCGGCGGGCAGCGGCACAGCGGGCGGATGTCGGGTAGCTGGCAGCTGCCCGAGTCGCACTTGCTGCCCGACGCGATCGTCGCGTTCGTGGATGGCGAGTTGGAGGCGGGTGCGCGGGAACGCGCCGCGACCCACATCATGCGGTGCGCCGCGTGTGCCGCGGACGTCACCGCGCAGCGCCAGGCGCGCGAAGCCGTGCACGACTCGCAGGTGCCCGCCATGCCAGCAGGGCTGCTCGCCTCGCTGAGCTCCATCCCGCAGACCACTGACATTTCCTCGGGGCCGGACAACCTCGCCGTAACGGCGGACGGCCAGCTCGTCGCGGTGCAGCGCCCCGACCGCCCGCAGCAGGGCAGTACGTTCGGCTCGACCCGGCTCGGATCGAGCACTCCGCTCGGCGCCAACGCCCTTGGTCGGAAGTCGAGCAAGCGCACCGCGCAGGGCGCTGGCGTCGTCGTGTCCGGGCTGGTGCTCACCGCGCTCGCGTTCGCGCTCACGGTCGAGGAGGGTGGCGTGCCCACGCGCACTGGCACGGAGTCCGGCGTGATGCCCGCCCGCTACACCGAGGGCACCGGGACGACGTCGAACACGGCCGTACCGACCACCACGAGCGCCGTCACCGCATCGACCAGCCTGGTTCGCTGAGGCGCCGCGGGTTCACCGCAACGCTGATTTCACCATGCCAGCGGCACACTGGGGAGTGAAACGTGCGCCAGGAGCCGGGCGCGCGTAACCGCCGCATCTTCGGGGAGCGATGAGCGACAACTCGCAGCAGCCCGCCGAGCCCAGCGACGCGCACGGCGAGCGGGGAGACTCACGGGAGGCACAGCGCCCCGCGGCATCGACCGCGGGGGCGCGGGTGCCTCCGGTCGATGCCGCCTCGGCTGCCGCGTTCAGCCGCCCCTCTGGTGTTGATGGCCCGTTCGACCCCAGGCAATGGGATAGCGAGCGGGATGGCTCCGCCACCGCGGGACCGTCGCGCCCCGCCCAGCCGCCCGCATCGCTGGTGGAGGCCTTTTCCCGCGACACGGCTGACGAGGGCGTCGTATTGCAGCGACCGCCCGGCGTGGACGTCCCGGATGGCGCGAGAGCCAAGGGCGGCAATGGCACCGAGCCGCTCTGGTCGTCAAGCGCTGACCCGTGGCGCAATCCCGGCTCGGGTGCCGTGCTCGGCAACCCCGCGCTCGCGGAGGACGTCGATGACGCCGAGGAACAGCGGAAACCGAGGGAAAGGCCGTTCAGCCTCGCCGAAGTGATCTTCGGTGGCAGGTTGCGGACCAGCGCGCTTGTGATCCTGGCGGTCGCCACACTCGTCGTCGGCGCGCTCGGCGGCACCCTTGGCTGGTTTCTCGCGCAGCAAGGTAACCAGCTGACACGGGAGGTCACGCTGGCGCAGGTGGACGAGGCGGTCGAACGCCCTCCCGGTTCAGTGGCGCGGACCGTCGCGAAGGTCGCGCCCGCCGTGGTATCGATCGAGGTGACCTCGGGGAAAAGCGGTGGCGTCGGTTCAGGGGTCGTCATCGATCGTGATGGCTACATCGTCACCAACGACCATGTCATCGCGTCGGCGAAGTCCAACGACAAGGTTGAGATCACCGCCGTGTTCACCGATGGCAGCAGGGCGGAGGCGCAGCTAGTCGGTGCCGACCCGAAGACCGACCTCGCCGTTCTCAAGGTCAACGTCAGCAACCCAACGGTGCTGCGGCTTGGTTCGTCGGAGCGGTTGCGGCCTGGCGATACCGTGATCGCCGTCGGGTCGCCGTTCGGGCTGGAGAACACGGTGACCGTCGGCATCGTCAGTGCGTTGAACCGGCCGGTCTCCGCGCCAGCGGAGACCGGCGGCGAGCAGGTCACCTACGACGCCATCCAGACAGACGCCGCGGTCAACCCCGGCAACTCGGGCGGCGCGCTCGTCGACAAGAACGGCCTGCTCGTCGGCATCAACTCACTGATCAGGACGGTCGGCAACGCACGGGGGCAGGGCGGCAGCATCGGGCTCGGGTTCGCCATCCCGGTGGACGACGTCATCAGGATCGTGGAGTCGCTGATCGCTAACGGTTCGGTGTCTCACGCCTTCCTCGGTGTCAGCGCGGCCTCGGTCGCGGCGAACTCGTCGCGGGGCGCGCAGGTGAACAACGTCGCTCCAGGGGGCCCCGCGGAGCGAGCTGGCATCAAGGAGGGTGACGTGATCGTGCAGGTCGGTGAGCGGACGGTGCGCAACGCCGCCGAGCTCACCGTCGCGGTGCGCAAGCATGATGTGGGAGATACCACGCGGGTCAAGCTGGTGCGCGACGGAAGGGAGCTCGTCGTCGATGTCAAGCTGGGGTCTGACTGAGGTCAGCTCCGGCCGGTACGCTGGGGGTGTCCGAATGATGGAGGGCCCGAATGTTCGACAGCATTGGCATGTGGGAAATCATCGTGCTGCTCATCGCCGCCCTGTTCATTCTCGGACCCGAACGGCTACCGGACGCCGCGGCCTGGGTCGGTCGCAGTGTGCGCAAGGTGCGCGAGTTCGCCACTGGCGCGCGGGACCAGCTGCGCGATGAGATGGGCCCCGAGTTCGACGAGTTCCGTAAGCCGATCGAGGATCTGCGCAGCCTGCGCAACTTCGATCCGAAGCGTGCGGTGACGCAGCACCTGTTCGACGGTGATGAGGACCCGCTCGGGCTGAACGACGACGGCAGCGCGGGTGCCGGGGCGGGCGCGGGCAACAGCAGCGGCAACCGTCTCACGGGAAACAACGGCACGGCCGCCAGTGGCACGACCGCCTCGGGGCGGGCGGCCCCAGATCCCCTAGCACCCGGCGAGAAGCCCCCGGTCGACCCCGACGCGACGTAGCCTCGCGATAGACACGACGCACGGGTGTGCGGCGCAGGTCGTCGGCCTGCTACTTAGCGCCCGGCGGGGGTAACGTTCAGCATCATGCCCGCAAGGCCACGAGCCCGAACGGACAACTTCGAGGCCGCCTCGCGGAGCACCTCCGAGGCCGGGGCGTCCGGTTCGGTAAGCACCAGCGGCGTTCCCTCGTCGCCCTGCTCGCGCAGCCGCGGGTCGAGCGGCACCTGCCCGAGCAGTGGCACCTCGGCGCCAACGGACTTCGACAGCGAGTCGGCGACCTGTTGCCCGCCGCCGGAGCCGAAGACCTCGACGCGTGAACCGTCCGGCGCCTCGTACCAGGACATATTCTCGATCACGCCTGCCACCCGCTGCCGGGTTTGCAGCGCGATCGCGCCAGCGCGCTCGGCTACCTCCGCGGCCGCCTGCTGAGGCGTCGTGACGACCAGGATCTCCGCGTTCGGGATCAGCTGCGCCACGGAGATCGCGATGTCGCCCGTGCCTGGCGGGAGGTCGAGCAGTAGGACGTCGAGGTCGCCCCAGAAGACGTCGGCGAGGAACTGTTGCAGCGCGCGGTGCAGCATCGGCCCGCGCCATACCACCGGGGTATTGCCCGGCGTGAACATGCCGATCGAGATGACCTTCACGCCGTGCGCCTGCGGCGGCATGATCATCTCTTCGACCTTGGTCGGCTTCTCGCTCGCACCGAGCATGCGCGGGACGGAGTGGCCATAGATGTCGGCGTCGACGACGCCCACGGACAGCCCTCGCTCGGCCATCGACACCGCCATGTTCACGGTGACGCTGGACTTGCCGACTCCGCCCTTACCGGAAGCGACGCAGTACACCCTGGTCAGCGAGCCAGGCTGCGCGAAGGGAATCACCGGTTCCTTGGCGTCGCCGCGCAGCTTCTTGCGCAACTCGGTGCGCTGCTCGTCGCTCATGACGTCGAGCTCGACCTGTACCTCACGCACTCCGTCGAGCGCGCCGACGGCGGTCTTGGTGTCGTTGGTGATGGTCTCCTTGAGCGGGCAACCAGCGACGGTGAGATAGATGCCGACCTTGACAAGGCCGTCCTCGCCGATCTCGACGTCCTTGAGCATGCCGATCTCGGTGATCGGCTTGCCGATCTCCGGGTCCTTGACACCCGCGAGTGCTTCACGCACCGCCTCGTCGCTGGGAAGCTGCTGGGTGCTTGTCACGCTTGCGCACCGACCTTCGTAAGGGGGTATGTCCTTGCTCTCTAACCATGCTACGGGTGCTGTGTCCGGCGCCGTGTTCGCGCCTGGCTGAGCGGTCACGAATCCGCCGATGGCCCTGTTCTTGTCGGCGTCGCGGCGTAGCATCGGAGCCAGGTGATCCGAATGGAGATCGTGCTCTACGTCGTGCTCGCCATCGTGCTGGCGGCTGGTGGTTACGTCGGTGCGGGCCTGCGGGTGGTGCGGCAGTACGAGCGAGGCCTCGTACTGCGATTCGGCAGGGTCCACCGCGCGCCGAGGGAACCGGGTCTGAAGTTCATCGTCCCCGGCGTTGACCACATGCGGAAAGTGAACATGCAGGTGGTGACGCTTCCTGTGCCTGGCCAGGACGGCATCACAAGGGACAACGTGACGGTGCGGGTGGACGCCGTCGTGTACTTCAAGGTGATCGATCCGGTGCAGGCGATTGTCGGGGTGGAGAACTACCGCTTCGCGATGTTGCAGGTCGCGCAGTCCAGTCTGCGTCGCATCATCGGTGAGAGCAGCCTTGACGACCTGCTGTCGAACCGCCAGCGGTTGAACGAGGGCCTGGAGATCATGATCGACAGCCCTGCCGTCGGCTGGGGTATCCACATCGATCGGGTGGAGATCAAGGACGTCGCGCTGCCGGAGGCGATGAAGCGCGCGATGTCCCGCCAAGCCGAGGCCGAGCGGGAACGCAGGGGGAGGGTGATTTCCGCGGAGGGGGAACTACAGGCGTCGGAGAAGCTGGCGCAAGCGGCCGAGCGAATGGCGAATACCCCCGCGGCACTGCAATTGCGGTTGCTTGAAACCGTGGTAGAAGTCGCCGCGGAGAAGAACTCGACCCTCGTGTTGCCGTTCCCGGTCGAGCTGTTGCGTTTCCTCGAAGCCAGCACGGTGACGCATAAAGGGATGCAGTCGAAATCTCAGAGTGAGGGCGAGCACAAAACTGAAACGCCCGAAATAGAATCGCAAGATGGGCAACCACCTGCGCGAACGACGGCGAAAGATGATCAAGCCTCGGAAACACCACGGTGAAGTAACACACAGATAACGAACAGAACTTGCGCTGGGCCTACCCGGTCGAGTGATGCTGGGGCCATGCGAAAGCGTTTTGCCAACCTGCAAGATCGAGTTCGGGAGATCTGGTTCGGCGATGACAGCGGTCCCGACTCGTTGCTCGCACGCAGTTTCCGGGCGTGTGATGACTGTGGTGAGAACGTCTACGTTCTCGCGACGAGTTGCCGGGAGTGTGGCGCGGAACTCGAGTTGCTCGCCAGCTGACGACGTCCGAACCGACCAAAAGATCATGCCGACGGTGTAGCGGCAACGCGAAGGAGCGAGTCGAGTAGAAGGCGTTGCCGCCGTCACACTGGCAAGGCGGGTGGCATCCGTTGGATACTGCGGGGTAACCACCCGCCCGCGAGCTCAAGAGGAGCGCCGATGGCCCGCCTTGCCCAGACCGCCGGATTGACCGATGTGCAGTCGGAGATCCTGGCGACCGTTCGTGACTTCGTGGACAAGGAGATCATTCCGCACGCGCAGGAGCTTGAGCACGCGGACACCTACCCGGCGGAGATCGTCGAGGGCATGAAGGAGATGGGGCTGTTCGGCCTCACCATCGGTGAGGAGTACGGCGGTCTCGGCGAGTCACTGCTGACGTACGCGCTTGTCGTGGAACAGATCGCGCGCGGCTGGATGAGCGTCTCCGGTGTGATCAACACCCACTTCATCGTGGCGCACATGATCCGCCAGCACGGCACCGAGGCGCAGAAGCGGTACTACCTGCCGAAGATGGCCACCGGTGAGATCCGGGGCTCCTTTTCCATGTCCGAACCCGACCTCGGCAGTGACGTCGCCGCCATCAAGACACGGGCCAAGGCCGATGGGGACGACTACATCATCGATGGCAGCAAGATGTGGCTGACCAACGGTGGGACGTCAAATCTCATCGCGCTGCTGGTCAAGACGGACGAGGGCGCCGAGAAGGCGCACAAGAACCTGACCACCTTCCTCGTCGAGAAGCCGGAGGGCTACGGCGAGGTGGCGCCGGGCCTGACCATCCCCGGCAAGCTGGACAAGATGGGCTACAAAGGTGTGGACACCACTGAGGCGGTGTTCGACGGCTACCGCATCAGCGGCGACGCGGTGCTCGGCGGGGAGACCGGTAAGGGCTTCGCGCAGATGATGGACGGCGTCGAGGTCGGCAGGGTCAATGTCGCCGCGCGGGCGTGTGGCATCGCGATCAGAGCGTTCGAGCTGGCCGCCGAGTACGCGCAGCAGCGCAAGACGTTCGGCAAACCGATCGCCGAGCACCAGGCCATCGCGTTCAAGCTGGCCGAGATGGGCACCAAGGTGGAGGCCGCGCACCTGATGATGGTCAACGCCGCCCGGCTGAAGGACTCCGGCGCGCGCAACGACGTCGAGGCGGGCATGGCGAAGCTGATCGCGTCCGAGTACTGCGCGGAGGTCACCCAGGAGTCGTTCCGCATCCACGGCGGCTACGGCTACTCCAAGGAGTACGAGATCGAGCGGCTGATGCGCGAGGCGCCGTTCCTGCTCATTGGTGAGGGCACCAGCGAGATCCAGAAGACGATCATCAGCAGAGGACTGCTGCGCGACTACCGTTCGAAGGGCTGATCACCCGCTGGAACGCGGCGTGGCAAGCTACAGCGCCATTGATGCCCGAATTTGGCAGGATGGTGCTGTGGCCTGTTCACGAGAGGTGATCACGTGACGAGTCCGTTTTCGATGTCCGCGCGCCAAGGGGGACAGCCGAAGCTGCCGACCCCGCCGAGCGGCTGGCCGATCGGCTGTTACCCCACCTACGAAGAGGCACAACGCGCCGTCGACTACCTAGCTGGTGACGATTTCCCGGTTTCCGACGTCACGATCGTTGGTGTCGACCTGATGCTGGTCGAGCGCGTGATGGGCAAGCTCAGCTGGGGCAAGGTGCTGGTCGCGGGCGCCGTTCCTGGTGCGTGGTTTGGCCTGCTCATCGGCCTGTTGCTTGGCTTGTTCAGCCAGGGGGAGGGCCTGGTGTACGGGCCGGTCGTTGTCGGCATCGCCGCTGGGACGGCCTTCGGCGTCGTGCTCGCCGCGGCGAACTTCGGGATGAACAAGGGCAAGCGGTCCTTCACGTCGACGAGCCAGCTCGTGGCTGGTCGCTACGACGTTTTGTGTCTGCCGCGCAACGCCGAGCGCGGCAGGGACCTGCTCGCGAAACTCGCTCTGGGGCAGCCGCCTTCTACTCCGTAAGGAGCACGAAGGTTACGAGTCTTAATCGTTCAGGCTTGGGTCCGTCCTCAAGTCTTGCGGGCAGGAGTATGTTCCGCCTCACTATTTGTTGGCAACCTCAACGAAGAGGAGGCGGGCGATGGCGCCGGTGACCTATGACAAGGCGTCGTGCGTGTACGCGGGAGGCGTACGCGCGGTGGACGCGCTCGACCTGTCGATCGACGACGGTGAGTTCCTAGTCCTCGTTGGCCCGTCCGGTTGCGGCAAATCGACGTCGCTGCGCATGCTCGCGGGGCTGGAGGAGGTTAGCGAGGGCGCCATCCGCATCGGTGATCGCGACGTGAGTGGACTCTCCCCAAAGGACCGCGATATCGCGATGGTGTTCCAGAGCTACGCCCTCTACCCCCACATGACCGTCGCGGACAACATGGGGTTCGCGCTCAAGATCGCGGGGGAGAAGAAGCCAGAGATCCGGCGGCGGGTCGCCGAGGCGGCGAAGTTGCTCGACCTTGAGCAGTACCTGGACCGCAAACCCAAGGCGCTCTCCGGTGGGCAGCGGCAACGTGTCGCCATGGGGCGGGCGATCGTGCGGGAGCCACGGGTGTTCCTCATGGACGAGCCGTTGTCCAACCTGGATGCCAAGCTGCGGGTGTCGACGCGCACGCAGATCGCGGCGTTGCAGCGGCGACTTGGCGTGACGACGGTGTATGTCACTCACGACCAGGTCGAGGCCATGACCATGGGTGACCGGGTGTGCGTGCTCGACAAGGGCAAGCTCATGCAGGTTGATACCCCGCGTGAGCTGTACGAACACCCCGAGAACGTCTTTGTCGCCGGGTTCATCGGCTCGCCAGCGATGAACATCGGGGACCTGCCGATCGTGGATGGCGGCGCCCGGATCGGTCAGGCGACGGTCCCACTGCCGCGGGTCACGCTCGATGCCGTCGCCAGCGAAGGCAGCGCCGACCGGGTCACCGTCGGCTTCCGGCCGGAGTCACTCGATGTGGTGCCCGCTGGCACCGACCAGTCATTCGAGGTGGTCGTTAACGTTATCGAGGAGCTGGGCGCTGAGGCTTTCGTCTACGGCGCGCTGACCGATCCGAACGGCGCGGAGATGTCATCGCCGGACATCATCGCGCGGGTGGAGCCACGTGAGGTGCCAGCGAAAGGCGACACGATCAACCTCAGAATCCGACCCGACCAGCGGCATGTCTTCTCCGTGGCGACCGGTAACCGGTTGCCGGCGTAACACGACGGCTAGGTCACCAGCCCAGTCACGACGCACCCGCATTTCGGAGACCGCGGGTTCAAGCAAGAGAAGGAGCGCGTATGCGATCACGAAACACACTGAGGATCGGCGCACTGGTGTTCGCCGGCTCCCTCGTGCTGAGCGGGTGCCTCGGCGCGGAACAAGGGGGAGACGGCGAGAACCAGCCGGTTGAGATCTTCGGTGGCATCACCGGCACCGAAGAAGCCAGGCTCGTCGAGGAGGCGGTCGCGGAGATCGAGGAAGCCACTGGGGTCGACGTCCAGTACCAGCCCTCCCGTGACTTCACCACGATCATTCGCAGCAGGGTCCGTGGTGGCGATGCCCCGGACATCGCGCTGTACCCGCAGCCGGGGCTGCTGTTGGACATGTCCAGCGACATCACGCCGCTCGACGACGTCGACGTCGGTCTCGACCAGGTCAGGGAGACGCTGATTCCCGGCTTCCTCGACTCGGCCACCAAGGACGGCAAGGTCTACGGCGCGCCGATCGATCAGGCGCCGAAGAGCCTCGTCTGGTACCCGAAGAAACCGTTCGAGCAGGCCGGCTACCAGGTGCCGACCACGCATCAGGAATTGCTCGACCTCACCGAGCGGATCAAGGACGACGGCGAGACGCCATGGTGCATCGGCATCGAGTCCGGGCCGGACACCGGCTGGCCAGCCACCGACTGGCTGGAGGACTACGTGCTGCGCACCGCGGGCCCTGAGGCCTACGACCAGTGGGTCAACGGTGAGCTGAAGTTCAATAGCCCGGAGATCACCGAGGCCGCCGAGACCGTTGGTGAGATCATGCTGACCGAGGGCAACGTTCAGGGCGGTGGCAAGGCCATCGTCAACACCCCGTTCGGTGAGTCGTCGGAGCGGCTGTTCGAGGACCCGCCCGGCTGTTACCTCCACCGGCAGGCGAGCTTCATCACCAGCTTCTTCCCGGACAAGGTGCAGGAAAACCTGGACGAGGAGGCTGGGGTGTTCGTGCTGCCGCCGGTTGAGGACGGCTACGACGGCACGCCGATTCTCGGCAGCGGCAACTTCGCCGCGCTGCTGAACTCGGAGAACGAGAACGCGATCAAGGTCATGGAGTACTTGATCTCGGACAAGTTCGGCACGCCGCGCTACGAGGCAGGCGGCATCCTCTCGCCGCACACCACGTTCGACACGTCGAAGTACCCGGACGAGGTCACTCAGCAGATCGCGGATCAGGTCAACGAGGCGGACGTGTTCCGGTTCGATGGCTCTGACCTGATGCCCGCTGAGGTGGGCACCGGCAGCTTCTGGACCGGCATGGTCGACTGGATCGGCGGTCGGAAGGACCTCGACGCCGTGTTGTCCGACATCGACGAGAGCTGGCCGAGCAGCTGACCAGAGCGGCTGCGAGTGCGGGGCGCCTGGTGACCCGGCCGGCCCCCCGTCACTCGCGGAAAGGGTGGCGAGAAGATGCTCAAGGCGATCAACGCGCTGCTGGCGGTCCTCGCTGGTGTCGGCGGCGGGTTCGCGCTGTATCTGATTCTGAACTGGCTAGTTGAGCGGTTACCCGGCCGGTGGGAAGACCGGATCAAGCCGTACATCTTCATCGGGCCCGCGATCGTGTTCGTCACGATCTTTCTCGTCTACCCGGCGTTGCGGACGGCGTATCTGAGCTTCTTCGACGACGACGGCGAGGAGTTCGTCGGCTTGGCGAACTACGTCGACCTGCTCGGCGAGTCGTCGTTCCTCAACGCGCTGTTCAACAACGTGCTGTGGCTGATCGTGGTGCCAGCGGGCGTAGTGATCGCCGGGCTGATCGTCGCGGTGTTGGCCGACCAGTTGTCCACACGCGGCGAGAACACGGTCAAGTCGTTCATCTTCTTGCCGATGGCGATCAGTTTCGTCGGCGCGAGCACGATCTGGCGGTTCGTCTATGCGTTCGAGCCGGAGGGCAGGCCGCAGATCGGGCTGCTCAACGCGGTGTGGACGTTCTTCGGCGGCGATCCGGTCGCCTGGATCCAGAACGACTCATTCCGGTTGAACTCGTTCCTGCTCATGGTCATCATGATCTGGTTGCAGACCGGGTTCGCCATGGTGCTGCTTTCAGCGGCGATCAAGAACGTGCCGACGGAGACGGTCGAGGCGGCGAGGATCGACGGCGCCTCCGAGATCCAGATCTTCTTCCAGGTCGTTGTGCCGCAGATCTGGTCGACCGTGGTCACGGTCTTCGTCACGGTGCTGATCCTGACGTTGAAGATCTTCGACATCATCTACGTCATGACCGGTGGTCGGTTCAACACCGATGTCATCGGTAACCGCTTCATCACCGAGCTGATCAACTTCGGCAGGGACGGCAGGGCATCGGCCATCGTGGTGATGCTGCTGGTGGCCGTGATCCCCGTGATGATCTACCAGGTGCGCCAGTTCCGGCAGATGGAGGCGACGCGATGACAACGACGACACCACCGCTCGCACCGGAGGCCGAGGTTTCGGAACCGGCCAAGCCCAGCGGGGGCAAGCCCCGTCGCGGCATCGGCACGATCATTGTCCGGGTCGCGTTGCTCGCGATGGTGCTGGCGTGGACGATCCCCACCATCGGGCTGCTCGTGACATCGGGGCGGGAGCCGGACGTCGTCTCGAACTCGGGTTGGTGGACCGTGTTGTCCTCGCCGCTCGACTTCACCCAGTGGACGGCGCAGAACTACGACGAGGTGCTGACGGCGCAGGGCATGGGCAATGCCTTCCTGAACAGCCTCGTCGTGACCATCCCAGCCACGGTCATCCCCATCCTGGTCGCGGCGTTCGCGGCTTACGCCTTCACGTTCATGAAGTTCCCCGGTCGGGACTTCTTCTTCATCATGCTTGTTGGGTTGCTCGTGGTCCCGTTGCAGGTCGCGTTCATCCCGTTGCTGCAGATTTTCGGGGAGATCGGCATCGTCGGGACGTTTCCCGCGGTGTGGCTTGCGCACGCCGCGTTCGGGATGCCGCTCGCGGTGTATCTACTGCGGAACTACATGGAAGGGCTGCCTGGCGAGGTCATCGAATCCGCGAAGGTCGATGGCGCCAGTCATTTCGTCACGTTCTGGCGGCTGATCATACCGATGTCCACACCCGCGCTCGCGGCGTACGCGATCTTTCAGTTCCTGTGGGTGTGGAACGACCTCCTAGTGGCGCTGATCTTTCTCGGACCGGGCGAGAACGAGGTCGTGACGGTCAATCTGAGCACGTTGGTCGGCACCCTCGGCTCGGACTGGCACCTGCTCACGGCGGCGGCGTTCATCACGATGATCGTGCCGATGGTCGTGTTCCTGACGCTGCAACGCTACTTCGTCCGAGGCCTTACGGCGGGCTCGGTGAAGGGATAGACGTCTCCTCGACGGCGCGCCTGTCGGCGGCTGGTCGGGCGATCCCCGCCAGCCGCCGACAGGTGTGGTTCGGCGCGCCGCGCAGCCAGCCCGCGCCTGCGCATCCACCCGCGCCGCTTCGCCAGGTTTGTTGCGTCGCGAATCGGACATTCGACGTCTAACCGGGTGCGGATCGCGCAACACCCCTGGCGAAGCAGTGTCACAGCTTGGTATGACGTGGGACACTGCAAACTGTTTGTGGTACAAAGAGATTGTACTACAAACAGTTTGTGCTATCGTCGGCATGTGGAACTGATCGGGCGCCACCGCGAACGACGGGCGCTGGCTGCCGCCTGGGAGCGGTCGCAAGCGGGAGATCCCCAGCTTGCCGTTGTGTGGGGGCGACGGCGGGTCGGCAAGACCTATCTCTTGACGGATCTTGCTGAGGGAACGCGGTCGGTGTACTTCACCGCCACGCGCCAGGACAGCGAAGAACGCCAGCTCCAGCGGTTCACTGACCGGCTGCGTGAACAGCTCGGTGAGACGGTGACGGACCTGATGACAGGTCCGTTTCCAGATTGGGAAGCTGCGCTGCGGTTTGTCGCACGTCTCGCCGAGCACGAGCCGCTGCTTGTCGTCATCGATGAAGCCCCGCGTCTGAACTCCGCCGCTGGTGACTTCGGCGATCTGGTGTCAGCGGTGTGGGAGAACCACATCCGTGATCAGTCGCTGATGCTGGTGCTGTCCGGCTCGGCGGTTGCCGTGATGGAGGAAATGCTTGGCCCGCACGGCGGACTTCACCGGCGGCCCAGTGTTGAGCTGCGAATGGATCCATTCTCATTCGCGGATGCGGCGGCGTTCTTGCCTGAGTTGAACGGCGAGGAGTTCGTGCAGGCTTACGCCGCGTGCGGTGGCTATCCGCTGCACCTCCGTCGATGGTCTACTGGCTTGACGGTCGAGGAGAATCTGGCGGAGATGGCGTTCAGCCCTGGCGGCTTGTTGCTCCGGGACGCGCCGGACATTCTCAGTGAGGATCTTGACTGGCGCGGCGGTTATGAGCGGGTGCTCGTTGCGATGTCCGGTGGCGCGCGGCGGCGTTCGCGGATCGCGGGACGGGCGCAGCAACGTATTGACTACACGTTGGATCGGCTGCGCAAGGCAGGGTACGTGCGGCAGGTGCGCCCGATTGGCGCCCACGCAAGTGCTGATCCGATGTACGAGATCGGTGACGACTATCTGGCCTTCTGGTTCGCGGTACTGCGCGATGACGCCGACTTGATCGAGGGCGACCAAGGTCAGGCCGTACGGCATCGGACGACAGGAACCTGGCACAAACACATCGGACGGGTGCTGGAATCGGCTGCCCGCGACCATGTGCGGCGCATGGTCGCGGATGGCGACCTGTCGCCGGATGCCGTCGTCGGACGCTGGTGGCAAGACGAGGTCGCGGAGGTCGACGTCTGCGCCATCGGTGCCGACGAGAACCCGGTGTTGATCGGTGAGTGCAAGTGGCAGACGAGTGCGTTCTCGCGCAGGGACCTCGTTGACCTGCGGCGTAAAGCTGCGCTGATCGGTGGTCCTGACGCTGCTCCGCTGTTCGCGTTCTGGAGCCGTGGTGGTGCGGACGACCTCGCTGCGGCCAACGACGACGTCCGCAGCTACACCTGCGACGACCTCGTCGCTCGCTGATCTACAACCAGTGGTTGCGCCGGAAGATGCGGAACAGCATCACGCAGATCAGCAGGATGCCGATCAGCACCGCCGGGTAACCGTATCGCCACTGCAACTCGGGCATGTACTGGAAGTTCATTCCGTAGATCCCCGCGATCGCGGTGGGCACGGCGAACATCGCGGCCCATGCGGTGATCTTGCGCATGTCGACGTTCTGCTGCAGCGAAATCTTCGCGACCGTGGCGTCGACCAGGGTCGTCAGCAGCTCGTTGGCGCTGCCGATGCGTTCGGACACCGTGGTGAGGTGGTCGTCGACGTCGCGGAAGTACGACCGCACGTCGTCCGGTACCAGCCTGCTGTAGCCCTCCGCGAGCCGTCGCAGCGGCGTCGCCAGTGGCAGCACCGCCCGCCGCAGCTCAAGCACCTCGCGCTTCATCAGGTAGATCTGCTCCGCCGACACCAGTGACCTCGGCGCGAATACCTCGTCTTCCAGTTCGTCGACGTCGTGCTCGATACGTTCGGAGACGTCGAGGTAGTGGTCGACGACCGTGTCGGCGATGGCGTGTAGCACCGAGGACGGCCCCTGCCGCAGGCGTTCGGGGTCGTTGTCCAGCTCGCGGCGGAGTCGCGCGAGTCCGGAGTGCTGACCGTGACGCACCGTGACGATGAAGTCCTTGCCGAGGAAGGCCATCAGCTCGCCGGTCTCGACGATCTCGTTGGCGGTCGTCGGGGACTCGTGCGCGATGTAGCGCACGGTCTTGAGCACCATGAACAGGCTGTCTTCATAGCGATCCAGCTTGGGCCGCTGGTGCGCGTGCACCGCGTCCTCGACGGCGAGCTCGTGCAGGCCGAAGGTGTCCGCTACGCCCTGGATCTGTTCGGAGTTCGGTTCATGCAGTCCGATCCATACGAACGCGTTGTCGCGGGCGCGGGCCTCCGCGATGGCGTCGCCATGTGCCCACTTGCCGGGCAGGCGCTCGCCGTCGACGTAGACCCCGCAGTCGACGACGGACGCCGAGAGCGGAACGGGATCCGGCTGCCGCGCGGGTGTTCGTGACCGGCCGTAACCGCGACCGCGCAGGCCGCTGAACGGACGAATCGCCGCCATGATCCCTCCAACCGTGCTCCTCGTTTAGTGTGTCGGCAACGCCGCTTAGGTCGAGAGACCGACGGGGAGGTCAACGACGATATCCCGGCAGCCCCTTTCGATCCGCGTGACAACTGATAGACACCGATCATCGAGCCTACTCCAGCGACAGGGCATGATGTCTGGCAGAGACAGGCGGGTGCCGATTGCGGGTTACCCCGTGTGATCTTCGCACGGGCCTGCTCGCGCGACACAAGGAGGAACAAAGAGTGCAGTTCGGCCGCTATTTCGAGGAGTTCGAGGTCGGCGCGGTGTATAAGCACTGGCCGGGCAAGACGGTGACCGAGTACGACGACCACCTGTTTTGCCTGCTCACCATGAACCACCATCCGCTGCACATGGACAGCCACTACGCGGCCGAGACCACCGACTTCGGCAAGAACGTCGTCGTCGGCAACTACATCTACTCGCTGCTGCTCGGCATGTCCGTCGCCGACGTCTCCGGCAAGGCGATCGCCAACCTCGAGGTGGAGTCGCTCAAACACGTCAAGCCGACGTTCCACGGCGACACCATCTACGGCGAGACCGAGGTCCTGGACAAAACGCCGTCGAAGTCCAAGGACGACCGAGGCGTCGTCTACGTCGAGACCCGCGGCTATAACCAGGACGGCACGATCGTCTGCGTGTTCCGCCGCAAGGTCATGGTCCCCAAGCAGTCCTACGGCGAAGCGCGCGGCGGCGAGCAACCTGGGCGCCCGGTGCCGCATGAGTAGCGCGAACGACGTTGGGGCGGCCCGGCGCGGTCTGACGGCATTCGCCGACCGCGCCGAGGCGTCCTCACCGCTGTATGCCCACCTCGCCAGCAAAGCCGCCGAGGACGACGATGTCGCCGGTCTGCTCGCCGCCGCCCCCGACCCGGACGGCGAGCTGCTGCTCGCGGTGGCGCACCGGCTGCTGCAAGCCGACCCGATTCACCCGTTGACCAGGTACTACCCGACACCGGGCGGGTTCGATGGCGTGGACGCCGAGACGTGGCCGATGTTTCGCACCTTCCTGCTGGAACGCGCCGAGAAGGCACGCGAGCTGCTGGTGTCGCGCACCGTCCGCAACAACGACGTCCAGCGCGCGACGCTGCTGTATCCGGCGTTGAGCGCGGTGTCCAAGCAGGCCAAGGGCACGCTCGTGCTCATCGAGGTCGGCGCGTGCGCCGGGCTGCTGCTCGGGCTGGACAAGTTCGGCTACCGCTACCACGGCGACGGCGGCGAGCAGTTCACGGCGGGGCCGACCAAGACCCCCGTCGGCCTGCACTGTGCGGTCGAGGGCCCGGGCTTCAGCGGACCCAAGAAGAAGCTGCCGCTCGGCGAGCGGGTCGGGATCGACCCCGCGCCGGTCGACGTCTCCGACGAGGACGAGCTGGCTTGGTTGGATGCCTGCATCTGGGCTGACCAGCCGGAACGCGTCCGGCTGCTGCGTACCGCCGCCGCTGCCCAGGCCAAGAACCCGCCGGACGTCGTCGCTGGGGACGGTGCGGCTGACCTCGCCTCGGTGACGGAGCGGCTGCCGTCCGACGCGCCGCTGGTGGTCATGAACAGCAACACCATGGCGCACATGGGCGAGCAGGGGCGCACGGAGTACGTCGCGGCGCTGGCGGCGTTGGCCGAGCAGCGACCACTCTGGTGGGTGAGTCACGAGCCGTATGAGCAGGGGATCGCCGAGGTGCTGCCCGGCAGGGACGACCTGTCGCCGGGCGGGGGCGAGCCGCTGTTCGGGGTGCTGAGCATCGCGCGTTGGTCCGACGGTGAACCTGACGTCACGGTGCTGGCCACCACCGATCTCCATGGCGGCCGGATGACGTGGCTCGGCTGAGCGACGTCTAGCTTCAGGCGAGTGGCTGACCGCGCGTGTCCTGATAGTCATGCCGCGCCGAACTCGCCTTCTCGTACGAATCGGTGTCCCCCATCCGCGTGAGAGACACCACAGTGTCGCGATCGCGGCATGATCCACGGCGTCTTCTAGGTCCGTCGTGGCCCAGTTGGCAGCGCGTGCCAGCTACGTAGAGTCGCGGTAAGCCCGTCGACGAGGTCGCCGTTTCGGTCGAGAGCGTCGTACTCATCCCGGTCAAACCACCGGGCGTCCTCGGCGTCATCACCGGCTCGCAGCGCACCCGCGACGACCGTGCAGAAGTAGTCATGTATCTCGTACCTGCCCCGCGTGACGATTCCGGCGAGCGAGGCGGGGTTGACCGTCAATCCGGTTTCTTCTCGCAGCTCACGGGCCACGGCGTCGGTCATGAGCTCGCCACTGAGTAGCCTGCCTCCTGGCAATGACCACTTTCCCGCCGAGGGTTCCCGCCCCCGCCGTACGAGTAGCAGCCTCCCACTGGCATCGTGAACGACGCCACCGGCACAGCGGATAATGGATTGCCCGCGAGGCATAGCCACAGAGAGTAGTTGTTCGGTAGCATAATCGTCGAGCGCTGCCCCGAGCGCGCGACTTTGCTCGGATATCAGCGCTCAGTGCGGTACAACGAGAAGTGGTTAGCCACAGGTACTACTGAAAGACGGGGTCTGATCGTCGTGGACGTGAAGAAGTTGGCCATCGTGGCCGGAACCCTACTCGTGCTGTTCTTCGTCATCACACAGCCAGGAAGCTCGGCTGCCCTCGTGCACAACATTCTCGGCATGCTCAGAGATGCCGCCGAGTCATTGATCACCTTCGTCAGCAACGTGTTCCAAGCCTAACGGTGTCGCATTGAGTCTCTTCGCGCCTCGCGATCCGGACGAGTACCTACTCGACACCGAGCGCCGCGTGATCAGGATCAGGCGGCACTGGGCCACGCTGCTGTGGGACAGCTTCGAGTCGGCTGCCCTGCTGGCCATCGCGGTGATGGTGTCGTACCTGCTCCCGCCGTCGCTGTGGGTGCTGCAGAACGTGCTGTGGTACGCGGCGTTGCTTGTCATCCTGCGGTTCATCTGGATCGTGATGGAGTGGTGGGTCGAGACCCTCGTCGTCACCGACAAACGATTCATCATGACCAAGGGCATCTTCACGACGAAGGTCTTGATGATGCCCATCAGCAAGGTCACCGACCTCACCTACAAGCGGACAGCGGCCGGCAGGATGCTGGGCTACGGCACCGTCATCGTCGAGTCGGCCGGTCAGATCCAAGCCCTCAACCACATCGACTACCTGCCCAAACCGGAAGAGTTCTACGACACCATCTCGGAACTGGTCTTCGGCGACAAGAAGGCGCAGGCCGAGCGGTTTTCCATGATCAAGGCGCAGCGGGCGGCACGGGGTAAGCGTGCCGTGAAGTGACGCGGAATCGGGATCAGCGACACTGGTCGTCGTGAGTCCTCGCATCGACCTGCATACGCACTCCACCGCGTCCGACGGCACCGACACCCCTGCCGGCCTCGCCGCCGCCGCGGCCGCCGGCCTTGATGTCATCGCGATCACCGATCACGACACGACGGCTGGCTGGCGAGAGGCCAGTGCCGCACTGCCACCTGGGCTGACACTTGTCCCTGGTGCCGAGCTGTCGTGTGTGTCGGACGACGGCAGGGGCAGGCCGATCAGCGTGCACGTCCTCGCCTACCTGTTCAACCCTGACGCGCCGAGCATTGTGGGCGAGCAGCGCAGACTCCGCGCGGAGCGGCGGAGCAGACTGCGCGCCATGGCGGAGCGGATGGCCGCCGACGGCGTTCCCATCGACCCCGACGAACTTCTCGGCGCGCTCCCGGCCGACGCGCCAGCGGGACGCCCCCACTTGGCGCGGGCACTTGTCGACGCGGGGCTGGTGAACAGCGTCGACGAGGCGTTCGCGAGCTACCTCGGCAGCGGCAGGGGCTACTACGTCCCACGCAGCGACACGCCGGTGTTGCGGGCGATCGACATGATCAACGACGCGGGCGGCGTCACCGTCCTCGCTCATCCGCTCGCGCACTCGCGTGGGCCGACGGTGAGCCTGGAGACCATCGCGGAGATGGCCGCGCACGGGCTCACCGGCATCGAGGTCGACCACCCCAACCACGACCAGCCAACCCGCGAGAAGCTGCGGGCGCTCGCCGCCGAACTGGACTTACTGCCCACTGGGTCGAGCGACTACCACGGCACGAACAAGGACATTCCCATTGGCGCGGAGACAACCGACCCGCATGCGTTCGTCGACCTCGTCTCCCGGGCGACCGGCTGCGAGATCGTGGCGGGGGTGGCCGAATGAGCGAGTACTTCGACGTCGGCGTCTTCGTGACGGCGACGGTCACGCTGCTGGTCATCACGGACCCAACCGGCACCGTGCCGGTCTTCCTCAGCCTCACTGGACGTCGGTCCCCATCGGCACGCGCGAAGGCCGCAAGGCAGGCCGTGTTGGTGTCGCTGCTTGTCATCACGGTCTTCGCGGTGGCGGGCCAAGCGATCCTGACTTACCTCGGCATCGGCATCCCCGCGCTGCAGGGCGCTGGCGGGCTGTTGCTGCTCCTGGTCGCGCTTGACTTGCTCACCGGTCGCGGGAGCGCGACACCGGAGGCGGCGGAGGACGTCAATGTCGCGCTGGTCCCGCTTGGGACACCGCTGCTCGCCGGGCCGGGCGCGATCGCGGCGACCATCGTGTTCGTCCGGGAGGCCAGTGGCGACATCGGCGCGTATCTCGCCATCGCCGCGGCGATTCTGCTGGTGCACGTGGCGCTGTTCCTGTCGCTGCGCTATGCGGGCGTGGTGATCCGGTTGATCAAGGAAAGCGGCATCACGTTGGTGGCGAAGGTCGCGGGGCTGCTGCTCGCCGCGATCGCGGTGCAACTCGTCGCCGATTCGGTGCGCGGATTCATCGCGGGCGGCTAACGTCGGTGGCACGGCCGTGTCGGGGGACGTCCCGGCGTCGTCGGCGTGCCCGTTCCCGCGCCGTCAAGGGGGCCGTTACCCTTGCGTGCCGACACCAGACGGGGGACGGAGCGGGGAATGCGTGCGATGACGGTCAAGCGGGAGTGGCCGATGTATGAGCAGCCGCAGGGCGATAGCCGCGCGGGCGGGTTCTGGCGCGGCATGGCGGGCGCGGCTGCCGCGGGACTCCTGCTGCTCGCTCTGGCGCTGTTCGGGGTGACGATGTTCGCGCCGGAGCTTGGCGTGCGCGGCCCGGGCGCGGAGGTCCTGGCTGGCCACACCGTCGCCGCCGTGTTCGCCGTCGCCGGGGCGGTCCTTGCCGACCGGACGCGGGGGCTGCTGGCGTTCATCGGGATGGTCGGTGCGCTCGCCATCCCCACGATCACGCTCTGGTGGTTCTGGCTGAGCTGAGGACGCCGCGGTCGTCACCAGTTGGAGAAGCAGCGACGCAGCTTCGCCTTCACCTGCTCGCCCCGGTCGACGACGACCGGGATCCGCTCCAAGACCTCGCCGTCCTTCTCGCAGCTCAGTGTGTAGTTCTCGATCAACTGCCTCGGCACGGTCTTCGACTCCGTCGCGTAGAGCGAGCCGGTCACCGTGTAGCTCGGTGCCACCGAGGCGTAGTTGATCACGCGGAACACGTAGGTGCCCTGCTCCGGATGCTGCACCAGCGCCCGCTCTTTCTCACCGATGAACTGCCCGGACGAGGCGACCTGCCGCGAGCTCCCATCGGCTTCGCGGTAGTAGACCTCGAGGTCCATGTCGTCCGGCGTCGGCCAGTCCAGCGTGACCTCGAGCAGGTCCACGTCGGACTCCGTCACGGTGAACTCGTGGTCGACATGCTCGGTCGGCGCCGGGGTGGTGCCCTCGAAACTCTCCGAGTGCAGCGGCTCATCGGCGAGCACGTCGTACTGGCGGTCCATCACGATCGGCCGCGTCGATGGGTTGACGTGCCAGGAGAACTTGCCCTTCTCACCGACCCGCATCGTCGTCTCGATGGTGTCCGCGATGGACGACTCCCAGGTCGGCGTCGCGAACGACTTCGTAAGCCGCAGGGTCGCACCAGCGGGCGCCCTACCGGCTATCACTGAGTGGTTCTCGGTGTTGACGGCGTTCTCCAGCGCGATCAGGAACGCTTCCCGGTTGCCCTTGCCCTCGTACTCGCCAGCGCCAAGGTACTCATCGATGACCTCGGGATAGGGCGGGTGGAACTCGCTCTCCCCGATCTCGAAGGTGTAACCGAAGCCGCCGGTGGTGTTGTACGACCAGTCCTCCGTGGTGCCGGTGGTGTCGTAGAGCTCCCAGCCGTGGATGTTGCGGTAGCCATTCTGCGCGGCCATCTCCGCGCCGAGCGCCTTCAGCTCCTCCTCATCGTGCGGCTGACCGACCGGGTGTCCGTCGGGGCCGATGGTGTCCGGCTTGACGCCGTTGGGACGCAGCACCAGGTTCGAGAACGTGTGGTTGGTGATCAGCGTGGTCACCTGCCTGCTGCTCACCAGCTCGCGGATGTTCTGGGTCTCCGGCTCGGAGAACGGGCCAGCGCCCCGGTAGGTCGGGTCGAAGAACTCGGGCGACGCGCCTGGCCCGCCCCACAGCCCGCCGTAGTTGCGGTTGGTGTCGATACCGACGCCGAAGCCACCGTTGCTCGACGCGAGCGCGCACTCGCCCGCGAGCGGCTCCTGTCCGTCGACCATGCGGCAGTTCTTGCGCTTGTAGGCGTTGCCCGGCGTGCCGAGGATGGAGACCAGCCCGCCGTCGTCCAGCTCCCGCAGGTCGAGCAGCAGGCCGTCGTTGATCGACTTCTCGAAGCCGTCCGGGTTGGTTACCGGGATTACCAGTATGCGGGCTTTGTCCAGCAGATTCGTGATTCGCTCGTCGCTGCCGTCGTTGGTGACGAGGTCGTAGGCGAACTCCATCGTCAGCTCGCCGGACGGCCACTCGCGCGCGTGGTGCAGGCCCATGATGGCGAACACCGGCCTGCCGTCCTCGGCCTCGTGGACGTCGTGGCCGATTTCGATGCCGTGAACCGTCTTGCCCTCAAGAGACTTGTGCGGCAGCTCGAACGGCTTGACGATGTCCGGCCGCATGTCCGCCAGGTCGGCCATGTCGGCGTTGTAGTCGGCCAGCGTGCGGTACGTCGTCCGGCCGCTTGGCAGCGGTGACTCCGCCGTCGACGCCGCGTACTCATCGTTGATCTGGTTGACCTGCGCGGTGCGTAGGGCCATGTCCGGGACGCGGACGTCCCACGTGAAGCCAGCGGCGCTCAGCGCGTCGACGTCTTCGACGCTGTGCAGCACGACCTCGACGTAGTCGTGCCCGGCGTGTTCGGTGAGATCGAGTCCGAGGCGCTGGAGTCGTTCCTTGTCGGCTCGGGTCGGTGTGTCGACGGTGACGAGCTGCACCGCGAAGTCCGACGTCGAGGCGTGCGCTGGTGGCTGTCCGGTGTCGATCGCGCCCACGACGACGGCGGCCGCTGCCATCGTTGTGAGGGCAACACGAACTGGTCGGGATCGTCGGCCCATGGGGTCCCCTTTTTTCTTCGCAGGTCATGCGGAGGCGTTGTGGACCCAACGACGCGAACGTGAATTCGGTTACGGAATTCGGCGATCGTCGTTGTGGGCGCCCGGCTCGCCTGACCCTCGGCTGCAGGGAATGGTGCGAGGTGGCGAGCCGGACGCAGCGTGAACACTGTCAGCTCCGCCGCTCGCGCGAAGTCGGGAAACTACGCAAGCCGGTACGTATTTCTGGGGTGGGGACTTCTACCGCAGCGCCACCAGCGTGCCGCCGCGCTGTTCAAACAGCACCGGGCCCGCGGCGGCGAGGCGGATGGGGCCGGCGAGGCTGCCCTCGTCGCCGTTCTCGGCGCCGCCGTCGTTCCCCCGATCGACCGAGATGGTGCGCTCCACCTCGCCGGAGGGCTCGTCGATCACGGCGAGCCCGCCCCTGATCGGCAGCACCAACTCGCCGGCGAACAGCGTGCCGGTGCCGGTGGTGCCGTGCAGTGTCCAGCGCGGCCGCAGGTTCTTCGTGTCGAGCGCGATGGTGCTGGCACCGGCGGACCAGTACACGCCGCTACCGGTGCGCGCGACCGGTTCGACACGGCCCTCCGGGTCGCTGGTCAGCGCGGCGGCTGGCAGGTCGAGTGAGTACTGCGCGGTTTTGTTGCCGTTGCCGTCGTAGATGGCGAGCTTCTTGGCATCGCCGAACGCGACCGCGACCAGGTAGTCGTTCTCGTCGGACTCGTGCCGGTCAACGAGCGCGACGACCCTCGCGTTCTCGCTGTCCAGCAGCGTCGTGAAGAACACGTTGGGCTCGTCGCTCTTGGTTTCGCCGTCGACGGTGTTTGTGGTGCCGAACACGGTGAGCCGGTCGGTGGCGTCGTCGTCGCAGCGCTCGATCACACCGATCTTGCCTGACGCGACCGCCACCGAGCCGTAGTCGCACCCGGGGCGCGGCTGTCGACCTGGTTCGACCGGGGCGGGCACCTGGCCGTACTCCATGGTGCGGACCAGGTTCTGCGACCAGACGTTGAGCAGATTCTCGCCGGTTGTGACGGCATGCGAGCCGTCGTCGATCAGTCGCGTGCCCAGCTCGGCGTTGCCGTTGCGCTGTGCGGTGCGCTCGCCGGTGGCCATATCGAGCTGGGTGACCTCGCTGCACCAGTCCCCGGCAGGGCTGTGCCGCTCGTAGAGCGCCATCGCCGTCGACCAGGCGTCGGACACCGTGCACAGCTCACGGTCGCGCTCGTAGCGCCAGCGCTCCTGCCCGCTCAGCGGGTCGCGCCCAGTGACCGTGCCGCCGTCGCCGGTGACGACGGACGCTCCGTCGGTGACCGGTCTCGGCGTCGCCGCGCTCGGCGCCCGCCACGCTTCGGCGAAGCGTTCCGGCACATCGTCCGGCATGGCCAGCGGGCGCGGCTCGCCATCGGTCGTCTCCGCGTGGGTGGCTCTGCTGTCGCTGGTCAGCCACACCAGCACACCGGCGGTGACCACGGCGAGTGTGAGCAGGACGGCGACGACCCTGTTACGGATGCTCGTCCATGGTGAGCGGCGAGCCGGGTCGCTGCTCACCGTGGATGTTTTGTCCCTGCCAGCCGAACCCACAGGGTGCTCACTGGCTGCTGTCGCCGGCCTTGGCGTTGCCCGCGCCGTTGGTACTGCGACCGCGTCCTCGGCCGCCGCGCGTCCTGCGCCGCTTGGGACGCTGACCGTCGGCCGAGCCCTGAGCGGGGCCCTCCTGCTTCGGGCCCGCGTTGTTCTGCGCGCTCGTCGACGTCGAATCGCCGGACGACGCCGAGCGTGCCCCGCCGCGCGTGCGCTTGCGCGGCGTGCGCTGCCGAGTGGTCCGAGCCTGCTGCGAGGATCGGGACCGCGACGCGCTCGGTTTGCGCTTCCCGCCGAAGTCTTCCTCCTCCTCGGCGGCCAGCCCGGCCCGCGTGCGTTGCGACGCGGGCAGCCTGCCCGTCGCGTTCTCGGGGATGCCGAGATCCGCGAACAGGTGTGCCGACGTCGAGTATGTCTCGACCGGCACGTCAACGCCGAGGTTGAGCGCGTCCGAGATCAGCTTCCAGCGAGGCGTTTCATCCCAGTCGACCAGCGTGATCGCGACGCCCGTCTTGCCAGCGCGCCCCGTGCGGCCGATCCGATGCACGTAGGTCTTCTCGTCGTCCGGCGTCTGGTAGTTGATGACGTGCGTGACGTCGGTGACGTCGATGCCGCGCGCGGCGACGTCCGTCGCGACGAGAACGTCGATCTTGGCGGACCGGAATGCCCGCAGCGCCTGCTCGCGCGCGCCTTGGCCGAGGTCGCCGTGCACCGCGCCCGCGGCGAAACCGCGCTCGGTCAGGTCGTCGGCGACTTTCTGCGCGGTGCGCTTGGTGCGGGTGAAGATCATCGTCCTGCCCCTGCCCTCGGCCTGCAATGTCCGCGCGAGGAGTTCGGGCTTGTCCATGGCGTGGGCGCGGTAGACGAACTGTTCGGTGCGCTCGTGGATCGCGGTGTCGTCGACCTGCTCGGCACGGATGTGCGTCGGCTGGTGCAGGAACGTCCTCGCCAGCGTGAGGATCGGGCCCGGCATGGTCGCTGAGAACAGCATGGTTTGCCGCTTTTCGGGCACCATCCGCAGGATCCGCTCGATATCCGGCAAGAAGCCGAGGTCCAGCATCTCGTCGGCCTCGTCGAGCACCAGCGTGCCGACCTTGCCGAGCACGAGATGGCGCTGCTCGGCGAGATCGAGCAGCCTGCCGGGCGTGCCTATCACCAGGTCGACGCCCTGACGCAGCGCTTCGATCTGCGGCTCGTATGGCCGACCGCCGTAAATGGACAGGGTGCGCACGCCCAGGTACTTGCCCGCGTCGTGCAGGTCGTGGGTGACCTGGAGGCACAGCTCGCGGGTCGGCACGACGACCAGCGCCTGCGGCGTTCCGTCGCCCGGAAGAGTGAGACGCTGCAGCATCGGGACGCCGAAGCCCAGCGTCTTGCCGGTGCCGGTCCGCGCCTGGCCGATGATGTCCTCGCCCTTGAGCGCGAGCGGCAGTGTCATCTCCTGGATCGCGAAGGTGCGTTCGATGCCCGCCTCGGTGAGCGAGCGCACGATCTCGGGCCGGACGTCGAAGTCCGCGAACAGCGGCGCCTCCGGCTTGACGGGCGCGCCTGCCTGCAGTGGGTGGGACGGGTCGGTGTCGGGTACTCCTGCTTCGCTGTGTTCAAGTGTGACCGGGTCTAGCTCACGGTCATGGTTGGTCTCGGTTGTCAGCGTGATCGCCTCTCTCATCCAGCGCGCACAGTCGATGTCGTGGGGAACCGCACTGGGATCCAGAGTGTGCGCGCACACTTCCTCGCACCCGCCTCCACGCGGAGCGCGCCCGTGCATACACGGTCAGCCGGGCGAAAAGTCCTCAGGTGCGTGATTCGGTTCCCGGCCGGGTGCGATCGCTGCCGCCGTTCGCGGTCGACACGCACCCTGCGACCATCTCGCGGAGGCGATGCGATGGTCATCACTACGTAGTCTACCTGGTGCGGTGCGGCTGTCAGCGATTTGGTGAGATAACGCATCATCTTCTGAACTCTCGTGCGGGCCACGCACACGATGACGGGCGACACCCTAAAGTGGGAGGAGTGGGTGACGTGCGCGAAGTCAGCAGCCAGGAATCGGTGAGCGCGGGGGTCGTTGATCTGCTCGGGGTGCTCGCCTACGGCGAGTTGTCGGCGTTCGACCGGATGGCGGAGGATGCGCGCACCGCGCCGACGTTGGCGGGCAGAGCCGCGCTCGCGTCGATGGCCGCCGCCGAGATCGGCCACTACACGATGCTGGAGCGTCACCTCGCCGAACGCGGCGTCGACGTCGAGGAGGCGATGGCGCCGTTCATCGGCCACATCGACGACTTCCACATGTCCACCGCGCCGAAGTCGTGGCTGGAGTCGCTGGTCAAGGCGTACGTGGGGGATGGGCTCGCCGCCGACCTCTACCGGGAGGTCGCCACGTGGCTGGACGAGCCGACCAAGGAACTGGTGCTCGCGGTGCTGTCGGACACCGGACACTCGGCGTTCGCGGAGCGCGAAGTGGCGCAAGCTATCGCGGCGGACTCGACGGTGCGAGACCGGCTCGCGTTGTGGGGCCGCAGGTTGCTGGGCGAGGCACTCACCCAGGCGCAGTACGTCGTCGCCGAGCGGGATGGCCTCGCGGAGCTGATCGTGACCGGGACTGGCGATCTCTCGGGAATCGCGGGCCTGCTGCGACGGTTGCAGCAGAAACACCACAAGCGGATGCAGTCGCTCGGGCTGGGGTAGCCATCGGGCTGACCCGCCCGCCAGCACACCGTGAGGGCTGGAGTGGGATAGCCTTGCGGCGAGACGCAACCAAACGTGAACCAGGAGGACGCGCGTGGAGATCAAGATCGGCATTCAGGAGACTCCCCGCGAGCTCGTCGTGTCGAGCAGCCAGACGCCGGACGAGGTGGATGCGTTGATCTCCGAAGCGCTTGATTCGGACGACGGCCTGCTCCGGCTCACCGACGACAAGGGTCGCAAGTACATCGTGCCGAGCGGTCGGATCGCCTACGTCGAGATCGCGCCGTCCGATGTGCGCAAAGTCGGCTTCGCCAGCTAATTCTCGTGGCTCGGGCGCACGTGGCTGAGCCGGTGCGCCCGTCGCCCTAGGCGCCGCCGGTCGCCTTGCGCTCCGCCTCGCTCCAGACGTTGCGCATCCGCACTACCTTGTTGATCTCGAGCGGCTTGTTCGGCTCGATGACGACGCCCTTCTGCTGCATAATGCCATCGATCGCGCCCCAGATGATCTCGGTGGTGTACTCGACGATGCTGTCGCGGCCCATGGAGCGGCGATCCAACCACCACGTGCCGATGTTTTGCACTAGGCCGACTACGCCGTGCGCCCACGGCTCCGCCGCGCCTGAGTCAAGGCCGAACGCCCGCATGTAGTCGCCGAGGACGGCGGTGACCGACGTCGCGATCATCTCCTTGTCCTCGTGCACGATGTCCGAGTCGGGCAGCCGGTCGCCGGAGTGGCTCGGATGCACCAGCAGCCGGTAGAGGTTCGGGTACTCGTCGATCGTGGTGAAGAAGGCGTTGATGACGCTACGGATCCTCGGCACCGGGGCCAGTTCGTCGTTCAGCGCGGGCATGAGTCGGTTGAACAGGATCTTGGTGCCGTGCTGGCCGAGCGCGAGGTGCAGGTCAGCCTTATCGGTGAAGTGGCGGTAGAGCACCGGCTTGGTGACGCCCGCCTCGGCAGCGACGTCCTCCATGCCGAAGTCCGTCCCGTGTTTGTCCAGCGCACGCAGCGCGGCCTCGACGAACTCGGCGCGGCGCGCGATGCGGTGCTGCTTCCACCTGTCACGACGTGCGTCGCCGGTGCTTGCAGGCTGCTTGCTGCTGCTCTTGACACGATCGGGCATGGGGGTCATGCTACCAATTGGTAACCGTTACTATCGGTTACAGGTTGAGGTTCGACGAAGACGGTGGTGCACGTGAGCATCATTGAGCAGCGCGGCTCGATGGGATCGACGGTATCGGAACGACTGGACATGGCTGCTAGCGATACTGGCAGTGGCGACCGGTTCGTGACAAGTGACGGCACTGTCCTGCACGTCAGGGACACCGGCCCGGCCGACGCCCCCGCCACCGTGTTGTTCGTGCACGGCTGGACGCAGGACAACACGTGCTGGGACATCGCGGCCGCTGAGATGCCGGACGACGTTCGCGTGGTTCGTTACGACCACCGAGGTCACGGCGGCTCGGCACCGGCGCGACCCGGCACCCGGACGCTGGAGCAGCTCGCGGACGACCTCGCTGAGGTCATCGATGGCGTCGTGCCGACGGGTCCGATCGTGCTCGTCGGGCACTCCATGGGCGGCATGACGATTATGGCACTCGCCGAGCGGCACCCGACGCTGGTCGAGTCGCGCGTCGCGGGCCTCGCGTTCGTCGCGACGTCCTCCGGGAACATGCACCGCATCAGCCTCGGTCTCAAGGGCGCGCTCGGCCGCTCTGTGCCACGCGTCGAGCCAGTGTTGCGGTCGCTGCTGGAACGCCGCAAGAAGGGCACCCTCCCCGGCAGCCCCCGGCTGCTCAGCCCCGCCGCGCGCTGGCTGGTCTTCGGCAAGAAAGCAAAGCAGGAGTATGTGATCGAAACCGTGCGGCAGTCGCTCGGCGCGCACCCGGCCAGCATCGGCGGGTTCATGGACGCGATCTTCGCCCACGACCGGCGCGTCGCCCTCGGCGCGCTGCGGGACAAGCCGAGCGTGGTGCTCACCGGCGATCGGGACCGGCTCTGCCCGGTTGACCACGCCAAGGTGATCGCGGACGAGCTGCCCGACACCGACTTCGTGCTCTTCCCCGGCGCGGGCCACATGTTGATGTACGAACGCCCTGTCGAGGTCAACGCGAGGATACTTTCGTTGCTACGTAGGGCGGTTCCCACGCGCTGACGCGTTGGCCACGGCTACCCTCGGTGCTCATCCGGTACCGGGGGTCCGCCTCGTGGTGCCGCGGCCCTGACGAACAGCCCAACTGAGGGGACACCATGCTCAAACACACCCTTGCCATTGTCGCTGCCCTGACGCTGGCCCTTGCCGGTTGCGGCACCGACGCCGACACCGCGGGCACCAATGGCCCCGCCGGCACCGACTCCGGGACAACGACGTCGAGCGCACCGACCGGCACGACCGACTCCGCCAGCGCCGTCGCTGTGAGCTTCACCGTCGAGGGCGGCGAGCGGGTGAGTGGCCCCGAGCAGCTTGAGGTCGCCGTCGGCGAGCGGGTCGCTATCGAGGTCACCTCGGACACGGCCGATGAACTGCACGTTCACGGCTACAACAAGACCGTCGCACTGACGCCGGGAGAGCCGGCCACGCTGGAGTTCGAGGCCACGATCGCCGGCGTGTGGGAGATCGAGCTGCACGACAGCGGCAACCTGCTCACCGAGCTGCGGGTGACGCCGTGACCGGCGAGCAGATCCTCGCGCACGGTCTTGGCTCGAGGGCTGACCTGCCCGTGCCGACGTGGCTGGCGCTGTTCGCCGGTGTCCTCGCGGTGCTGGTGTCGTTCTTCGCGCTGGCCGCGCTCTGGACCGAGCCGAGGCTCCGCGGCGCGCGGGCTGGCACGCCACTACCAGCCGGGCTCGCCCGTATCGTTGACGCGCTGGCCACGCGGGTTGCGCTGCGGGTCGTTGGCGTGCTGCTGCTCGCGTTGTTGCTAGCTACCGCGTGGTTCGGCACCGACAGCTCGGCCACCAACCCGGCCGCGACCTGGTTCTACGTGTGGTTCTGGGTCGCGCTGGTGCCGCTGTCCATCGCGCTCGGCCCGATCTGGCGGCGGCTCAACCCGCTGCGCACCCTCGCGGTGGCACTGCGGATGCTGCCCCCGCTGCGGTACGGCGGACGCTGGCGCCGCACGTTGCCCGAGCGAGTCGGCTACTGGCCAGCCACGGTTGGGTTGCTGGCGTTCCTGTGGCTGGAGCTGGTCTACGGCGAGTCGGACTCGCCGCGCGCCATCGCCGTGTTCGTCACCGCCTATGTACTGGTGCACGTCGTGGCTGGTGCGGTGTTCGGGCGCGGGTGGTTCGACCATGGCGAGTCGTTCGAGGTCTATTTCGGGTTGATCGCGGCGCTGTCGCCGTTCGGGCGACGCGATGATGGCGTGCTTGTCGTGCGCAACCCGCTCGATGGACTGCTCACCATCCAGCGTTCGGAAGGCCTGACGCCGGTGGTGCTGGTCATCCTCGGCTCGACGGCGTTCGACGGGCTTACCCGGCTACCGCTGTGGGGCGATGTCACAGAAGGTTCGCGAGGTGTCATGCTCGCGCTGCTCGCCACGGCGGGGCTGGCCGCGGCGATCATCGCGATCGCGGGCATCTACACCGGCGGGATCTGGCTGACGAGGCCGTACTTGCGGAAGAACACCGACGGGCAGCCGTTCGAGCCGTACAGCGCGTTCGCGCACTCGCTTGTGCCGATCATGATCGGCTACACCGTCGCGCACTACTTCTCGTTCGCGGTGTTCCAGGGGCAGGCGGGGCTGCTGCTCGCGTCCGATCCGTTCGGGCTCGGCTGGAACCTGTTCGGCACGGCGGACGCCACGATCGACTACACCGTCATCGGCACGACCACGATCGCGTTCGTGCAGGTCGCGGGCATTGTCGTCGGGCATATCCTCGGGGTCACGTCGGCGCACGACAAGGCGATCGGCGTCCTCAGACCGAAGTATGTGAAGGTGGGGCAGTACCCGATGCTCGCGGTGATGGTCGCCTACACCGCGACGGGCATCGCCCTCGTCGCGGGAGTGTGAGCGGAGTGGCACCGGCAGAGACGACGCGGACGCTGGCAGAGCGCGTCATCCTGATGCATCAGGGCGGCTGGGACGAGATCCTGCTGGTCGTCGGCCCGCTGGTCGTCATCGCCGTGCTGATCATCGTCGCGCGGAAGCAGGCGCCAGCCGAGGACGACGAGGGCGACGGCGGTGATGACTAGCCGTCACCGCCGCGCGGTCGTCACTGCTGCAGCGGGAACCCCGCGCCGATGCCGCGCCACGCCAGCGTCGCGATGAGCGAGACGGCGTCGTCGCGGCTGATCGAGTTGTGATTGTCCAGCCAGAAGCGTGCGCTGACCTGACTCAGCCCGACCAGGCCGGACGCGAGAAGCCGCGCCTTGTCCTCGCTCAGGCCCGCGTCCGAGGTGATGGTCTTCGTGATGGCGTCGACAGGAGCCTCGGTCGCACGGTCGACAGCGGCCTGCACGGCGGGCTCGCCACGCAAGTCGGACTCGAACACCATCCGGTACGCGCCGGTCTCGCTGTTGACGAAGTCGTAGAACGCGCCGACGGCGTTCTTCACCCGCTGCTTGTTGTCCGTTGTCGATGAGAGGGCTTCCTTGACCGCGGCGATCAGCTCGTCGACGTGGACGTCGAGCAGCGCACTGTAGAGGTCGAGCTTGCCGGGGAAGTGCTGGTAGAGCACGGGTTTGGAGACACCGGCGCGCTCGGCGATCTCGTCCATCGCCGTGGCGTGGTAGCCGTTGGCGGCGAAGACGTCCTGCGCGACGGCGAGCAGTTGCTCGCGGCGCTTGCGCTTGGGCAACCGGACGCCCCGCCCCAGTTGCCGGAGCCTGCTCGTCGTTGGCAGCCTCGCCGCTTCGGTCATGCTTCCTCCCGTGTGACTGTTGCGGGCCCTGTAGGAACCCACCGCTCGCGCGGGCGCGTAATGTGCGCGATCGCGTGTGGTTGAGACTACCCGCCGGTAATACCGGGTTGGCAAGCCTTGGGTGTCGCCAGCCCGTTCGCGAGCGTGCGGCCGAGCCCGGCATGGGCATCGCGGGGCGCGGTGGGTCATGCTGGATAGGTGACTTCAGCACGTTCCCACTCAACCGAGCCAGGCGGCGACGACGTCGGCACGTCCAGCGTCGAGTTGCCGCCGTTGGACCGCACACTACCGCCGTGGCCGGGCGGCCATGAAGAGGCCAGCGGGGTGCGGCTGCATGTCCGCCGTACCGAGCCCGCGCTGTCGCCCGACGACGCGGACACCGCCGTCTACGTCCATGGTCTCGGTGGGTCGTCGACGAACTGGACCGACCTCGGTGTGCTGCTCGCGCCCTGGGGAAGAGGTGTCGCCATCGACTTGCCGGGGTTCGGCTTCTCCGAGCCAGACCCCGCCTTCGATTTCACGCTCGCGGGGCACACCGAGCAACTCGCCCGGTTCATTGCGGGGCTGGGTAAGGGTCCGGTGCACCTGCTCGGCAACTCCATGGGTGGCGCGATCGCGGCGCTACTGGCTGGCGGCAGGCCGGACCTGGTCAAGACGCTCACGCTGATCTCGCCCGCGGTGCCCGACCTGCGCCCGTTGCCGTCGCGGCTGTCCGATCCCAGGATGGCGCTGGCGTATCTGCCGGTTGTCGGGCGTTCGGCGCGCAGACAACTCGCCGCGATGACGCCGAGGGAACGGGCGCGGCGGGTGATCGAGCTGTGCTTCGCCGACCCGTCGTCGTTCCCGGAGTCGCGGCTGGCCGAGCTTGCCGAGGAGCACGGTGAGCGGCTGGAGCTGCCATGGGCGATGACCGCGCTCAGCCGCAGCACGTCGGACATCTTCCGGGTCTGGCTGGCGCGCGGACCCAGCTCGATCTGGTCGGTGTTGCGTGCGGTGGCCGCGCCGTCGCTCGTGGTGTGGGGCGACAAGGACAAGGTCATCTCGGCCCGCAAGGCCCACCGCACCGCGCGGCTGTTGCGCGACAGTAGGTTGCTGATGCTGCCCAATGTGGGACACGTAGCTCAGATGGAGCACCCCACGGCGGTCGCGCGGGCGGTCCTGGAGTTGTGGCAGGCCGAGGGTACCGGCGATTCGTAGTGGTATTAGGCCACCTGAGTGGTGCGCCCTTCCTGTTCGGCGCAGCCTGTCGGTGACCAGTGTGAGAGCGGATATGGCACGCTGGACGCGTGGAACGGCGGACAGGACAAGCACGACGCGAGCGAGTGCGCCGACCTGCCCGTGCTGTCGCCGCTGGCTCGGGCCGGGACCGCGGATCTGGGCCGGCCCCGCCGAGGGAGTACCCACGGCCGCCGCGGCCTCATGCGCCGCCCCCTCCCAGGCGAAGCGCCGAGCCGTTGCGAGCGTCCTGGCGGCCGGAGACCGGCGAACATCCCGCCGCACCGCCCCCGCCGAAAGCGAAGTCATTGCCGCGCCGGATCATCGGCACCTACGGCTGGCGGATCTACGCCTTACCCGTGTTGCTCGCGCTGACCGTGCTCACCGTTTTCGATCTCAGCGGTGGCGATCCCGCCGACGAAGGGGTCAGGGCGTCCGCCACCGTGCCGAGGGACCCGGATGTCCACGGCAAGGCGATGGAGACCCCCATCGTTACCGAGAACCCGGCCGAGCCGATCAAGCTGGACATCCCGACCGCGAAGCTGCCCAAGGGCGGTGACTTCACACGGGGTGGTAAGGGCACCTGGCACGTCGTCCCAGGGAAGAGCAAGCGTGTCGGCTCCGGTGGCAGGCTGTATAAGTACGTCGTAGAGGTTGAGGACGGCATCGACCCCGGCAGCTACGGCGGCGACCAGGCGTACGCGAAGACCGTGGAGGCGACGCTGGCGGACCCGCGTAGCTGGACCTACGACGGCACGGTGTCGTTCCAGCGGATCAACGATCCCGCCGCCGCCGACTTCGCCGTGAGCCTCACCACCCCGGAGACCAACCACCGGCCAGACGTCTGCGGCTACACCATCAAGTTCGAGGCGTCGTGTTGGCGCAGCGACATCGGCAAGGTCGTCATCAACCTGGCGCGCTGGGTACGTGGGGCTAAGGCGTTCAGCGGCGACCTGGGGTTGTATCGGCAGTACGCGATCAATCACGAGGTCGGGCACGCGCTCGGCATCGGCCACGTCGGCTGCGCCAAGGATGGCGCACTCGCTCCGGTGATGATGCAGCAGACGTTCGGGGTGGCGAATAACTATGTCGCCAAGCTGAACCGGGTGAACCCGAGCGAGCATCACACGGTGCCGAAGGACGGCAAAGTCTGCAAGCCGAACGCCTGGCCGAACCCCCGGCCATAGTTGTCCAACATGTGGACATGGCCACCATGATGTGGACGACGCGGGGTCGACGTAGAACGATGGAAGAGACCGAGCCGCACCTGCGTTGACACCAGTCGTGACGGGTTCGAACGTCGCCCACGGTGCGTAGATGGAGGAACGCCACATGTCAGACACACGAGGCGGGGCACTACCGCCCCTCGTTGAGCCCGCCGACGAACTCACCAAGGATGAGGTCGCTCGGTACAGCAGGCACTTGATCATCCCGGACGTCGGGGTCGAGGGGCAGAAGCGGCTGAAGAACGCCAAGGTCCTCGTGATCGGTGCGGGCGGCCTCGGTAGCCCCGCGCTGCTCTACCTCGCCGCGGCGGGCGTCGGCACGCTCGGCACCATCGACTTCGACGTCGTCGACGAGTCCAACCTCCAGCGGCAGATCATTCACGGCCAGTCCGACATCGGCAAGCCGAAGTCGCAGTCCGCCAAGGAGTCCATCGCCGAGGTCAACCCGTTCGTCAACGTCGTCGTGCACTCCGAACACCTCAGTAACGACAACGCGTTGGACATCTTCCGCGACTACGACCTGATCCTGGACGGCACGGACAACTTCGCCACCCGCTACTTGGTCAACGACGCGGCGGTCATCCTCGGCAAGCCCTACGTGTGGGGCTCGATCTTCCGGTTCGAGGGCCAGGTCAGCGTGTTCTGGGAGGACGCGCCAGACGGTCGCGGCCTGAACTACCGTGACCTCTACCCGGAGCCGCCGCCACCCGGCATGGTGCCGTCGTGCGCCGAGGGTGGCGTGCTCGGCGTGCTGTGCGCGTCGATCGGCTCGATCATGGTCAATGAGGCGATCAAGCTCATCACCGGCATCGGCGAGCCGCTGCTCGGACGTCTGATCAGCTACGACGCGCTGGAGATGCGCTACCGCGAGGTCAAGATCCGCAAGGATCCGGAAACGCCGAAGATCACCGAGCTGATCGACTACGACTCGTTCTGCGGCGTGGTCAGCGACGAGGCTTCCGCGGCCGCGGCCGACGCGACGATCACCCCGGACGAGCTGAAGGCGATGTTCGACGCTGGTAAGGACTTCCAGCTCATCGACGTCCGCGAGCCGCACGAGTACGAGATCGTCAAGATCGAGGGCGCGAAGCTGATCCCGAAGGACCGGATTCTCTCCGGTGAGGCGCTGTCGGAGCTGCCGCAGGACAAGCCGATCGTGCTGCACTGCAAGTCCGGTGCGCGCTCCGCTGAGGCTCTCGCCGCGCTGCACCAGGCCGGGTTCTCCGATGCCACCCACCTCGGCGGCGGCGTTCTCGCCTGGGCCAACCAAGTGGACCCGAGCCTGCCTACGTATTGATGGTGGTGTTGTGCCGTGAAGGGCATCTTACAGGCGTGTGGTGCCAGTAAGATGCCCTTCACGGCGCACCCCATTCCGACGTCACCGTTTCGGCGGTAATCTCCCCGTGTGTCCACTATCGTGGAGTGTCCGCCCGGCAGGGTGTGTGCGGCGTTCGGAGTTGACGAGGGCGAACTGGAGCCGTTCGGCGAACTGGGGTGGCGTACGGGCAGGCTCACCCTGCTGCCCGTCGCGGACTCCGAGCAAGCGTTGTGGCTCGCCAGGTCGCTGAACGACGTCCACCTGCCTGACTTGCGAATCGCGCGACCGGCGCGTGCCACCGACGGGCGCCAGGTCGTCGGTGGCTGGATGGCGTTGCGCGCGATTGACGGCGAGCCCGCCGACCCCGAGAAGTCCACAGTCGACGACCTTGTCCTGGTGTCCGTCAAGCTGCATCAGGCGCTGGCACACATGTCCCGGCCGGACTTCATCGACAAGCGGGACGATGCCCTCGCCCGCGCGGACCGGATGGCATGGGGCGAGGACGAAGCTGATCTCGACGACTCCAGCTGTGCCCGCTGGTTCGATCTACTACTCGGCGCGACCAAGCCGGTTCCGCTGAAGGACCAGGTGGTGCACGCCAACCTGTACCGCGGTGTGCTGTTCTTCACCGACGCCGCACCCGCCATCGTGGACTTTCGCCCGTTCTTCCGGCCACCGGAGTGGTCCGCCGCGCTGGTCGTCGTGGACGCCATCGCTGACGGCAAGGCAGACGTCGACGTCATGGCGCGGTGGGAGCACATTCCCGCCTGGCGGCAGATGCTGCTGCGCGCGGTGCTGTTCCGGCTCGCGGCAGGGGTGCTGGATTCGGACACCGGCGAGGACGCCCGGGAGCGGTTGCGGCACGCGGCGAGCACGGTGAGCCGTTACGTCTGACGGTGGCGCTCCTCACTCGGCGGGCCGCTCACCTCGGCGGACGTCCGTCGTGTGCGCACAATGTCAAACGCCTGAAACATCGCTGCACCTGCCGGTAACAACGGCTTCCTACCGTCGATGGACGGCGAACGGAGGTGACCGGTGACAGTGACAGCCGCAGCGACCACGGCGACGAGCACTGGCGCGGCGACGCACTGCCCGTACTGCGCGTTGCAGTGCGGCATGCGGGTCACGCCCGCCGGCGGCAGCGCAACCGTCGAGCCGCGGCAGTTCCCGACCAACGGGGGCGGCATGTGCCAGAAGGGCTGGACGTCAGCCGCACTACTGACGTCGCCCGCGCGGCTGACGACCCCGCTCGTCCGCGTTGATGGCGAGCTGACCCCCGCGACGTGGGACGACGCGCTCGATGTCGTCGCCACTCGACTGCATGACATCCGTGAGCGGCGCGGTGCGGACGCAGTCGGTCTGTTCGGTGGCGGTGGGCTCACCAACGAGAAGTGCTACGCGCTCGGCAAGTTCGCACGGGTGGCGCTTGGCACGTCGCAAATCGACTACAACGGCCGATTCTGCATGTCGTCGGCCGCCGCGGCGGGCAGCAAGGCGTTCGGCATGGATCGGGGGATGCCGTTTCCGGTTACCGACCTCGCGGAAGCCGACGCGGTGCTGCTGGTCGGATCCAACCCGGCGGAGACGATGCCGCCGTTCGTGCAGCACTTGCCGTCCGATGGGTTGGTCGTTGTTGACCCACGCCGCACGCCCACGGCCGAACGTGCCGAGCTGCACCTGCAACCCGCGCCTGGCACCGATATGGCGCTGGCGTTGGGCATCCTGCACGCCGTCGTCGCCGATGGTCACCTCGATCAGGCATACGTCGACAGCCGCACCGTTGGGTTCGTCGAGATGTGGCGTGTGGTCGCGAGCTGGTGGCCCGAACGGGCGGAGCGCATCACCGGTGTCGCCGCCGCCGATCAGCGCAAGGTCGCCGCGACCCTAGCCGCCGCGAACAACGCGTATGTGCTCACGGCGCGCGGCACCGAGCAACACGCCAACGGTGTCGACACCGTCAGTGCCTGGATCAACCTGGCGCTCGCGCTGGGCCTGCCTGGTCGTCCCGGCTCCGGGTACGGCTGTCTTACCGGCCAGGGCAACGGCCAAGGTGGACGCGAGCACGGCCAGAAGGCCGATCAACTGCCCGGCTACCGCAAGCTCGATGACCCTGCCGCGCGCGAGTACGTCGCTGGGGTGTGGGGTGTTGATCCAGACTCGTTGCCGAGGCCAGGACGATCAGCGTACGAACTGCTCGATGTCCTCGGTACTGAAACCGGCCCCCAAGCGTTGTTGGTATTCGGCAGTAACCCTGTGGTGTCCGCCCCTCGAGCGGGTCATGTCGCCGAACGACTGGAGTCACTGGATTTCCTTGTTGTCGCCGACATCGTGTTGTCGGAGACCGCGGCCATGGCGGACGTCGTGCTGCCGGTGACGCAGTGGGCGGAGGAAACCGGCACGATGACGAACCTCGAGGGTCGAATCCTGTTGCGTACGAAGGCCATCGACCCGCCGGATGGCGTGCGGAGTGACCTCGACGTCCTGCACGGCCTCGCCGTCCGGCTCGGTCAGCCGTCCGAACGATTCCCGACTGACCCGGAAGAAGTATTCACCGAGCTGCGGGAGGCTTCGCGTGGCGGTGTCGCGGACTATTCCGGTGTCACCTACCAGCGGCTCCGTGACGGCGAGGCCCTGCATTGGCCCGTGCCGAGCGGGCCAGGCCCGCACTCAGACGAAGCTCACCCCGGCACGCCCCGGCCGTTTCTAGAGCGCTTCCATCACCCGGACGGCCGGGCGCGGTTCACCTCAGTGACGTACAACGGACCCGCGGAGCCAGTCGACGTCGATTACCCGCTGATCGCCACGACAGGGCGGCTGCTCGCGCAGTACCAGTCCGGCGCACAGACCCGCGCCATCGACGAACTGCGCGCGGCAGCGCCGGAGGCGTTCGTCGAGATGCACCCGGACACCGCCGAACGGTACGGCCTTACGGTAGGCGACATCGTCCGGGTCGTTTCCCGCCGAGGTGAGGTGGAAGCACCTGTCCGGCTGACGTCGGCGTCGCGACAGGACACAGTGTTCCTCCCCTTCCACTTCCCCGGCGCGCAGCGCGCCAACCTGCTGACCAATCCCGCTCTTGACCCCGTGAGCCGCATGCCCGAGTTCAAGGTGTGCGCCGTGCGGCTCGAACTCGCCGAGAGGAGCGGTGTACATGTCGACAGGTGATCAGGCAGGTCCACGGCGAATCGTCATCGTGGGCTACGGCATGGCAGGTGCCCGGCTGGCCGAGGACCTGCGCGCTCGTGACCCGCGGGGTGAGCGAGTGAGCGTGACCGTTGTCGGTGGTGAGCCACATCAGGCTTACAACCGGATCCTGCTGTCGAATGTCGTCGCGGGCACGATGTCGGAGCGCAGCGTCCACTTGCACGATGAGTCGTGGGCCGAGGCCAACGACATCGACCTACGGGTCGGTACCGCTGTGACGGCCATCGACCGGGACGCCCGCATGATCTCGTTCGATGATGGTGGTCAGGTGGCGTACGACGCGCTGGTGCTTGCTACCGGTAGCCGCGCGTGGATTCCCCCGACAGAGGGTCTGCTGGACGACGACGGCGAGCTGGCCGACGGTGTCGTTCCGTTTCGGACCCTGGATGACTGCGAGCGAATCCTCGCGCACGCGCGGGCGGGCGCGCCAGTGGTGGTGATCGGTGGCGGTGTGCTCGGACTAGAGGCCGCACGTGGCCTCGCGGGTCGAGGGAGCAACGTGACGGTGGTGCATCCGGTCGGTCACCTCATGGAGCGGCAGCTCGACGCCGGTGCGGGTGGAGTACTCGCCGCGACGCTCGCGGAGCACGGCATCGAGTTCGCGCTCGGCAAGCTGGCCACGCGGTATGTTCCTGGCGACGGGCTCAAACTGGACGATGGCAGTCACTTGCCCGCTGATCTGGTCGTCGTCTCGGCAGGTGTGCGGCCGGAGACCGGGCTGGCCGAGGCCGCCGGGCTAACGGTGGACCGTGGCATCGTCGTCGACGATTCGCTGCGTACCAATGACCAGCGCATTTTCGCGATCGGTGATGTCGCACAGCACCCTGGCGCGCCGTCCGGGCTGGTCCAGCCCGCGTGGGAGCAGGCGAGCGTGGTCGCCGACCTGCTCACCGGAACCGACACGTCGTCACGCTACCGGGGGACGTCGGTTGTCACCCGCCTGAAGGCACGCGGCGTCGATCTCTCCGCGCTCGGCGACGTCCACGCTGAGGCGGATTCGGCCGACGACGAGGTCGTGTGCCTGACCGATCCAAGACGGGGACGCTACGCCAAGCTAGTGCTACGTGACGACCGAGTGCGTGGGGCGATCTTGCTCGGATTCCCGGACGCGGCGGCTTCGGTGGCGCACCACTTTGACAACGGCACGCCCGCGCCGAGTGACCGACTAGCGTTTCTGCTGGGCAGAGCATTACCGGGGGAGGCGGCGCCCGCCGAGAATCCGGCGACCATGCCCGGCTCGGTGACGGTCTGCAAGTGCAACAACGTCACGAAATCTTCGCTGGTCGACGCGTGGCGCTCGGGCGCACGCAGTACGGCCGATCTCGCCAGCGCCACGCGGGCGACAACAGGGTGCGGCGGATGCCGTGACGTCGTCGAGGGCATCGCGACCTGGCTTGCCAGCACGGATTAGCCCGCCAGTCGAACCACTCGTATGACACTGATGACTGACTGAGCGGTCAGCGTGGTGGCGCGTGAACGAAGTTCGTTGGATCACGCCCGTGACACACGGGTGTCGGTTACCGTAGTCAGTTGGAGGCAGCCGGTAGCGAACTGGAGGGCTAAGGGCGATGGCGAGCTCCTTCTCGGGCGGCTGGGGCGACAGCGACGATGACACCGTTGACTTCATCGAGGGCCTCACCGACTGGGGCGAACGGACTGTCTACGGGGGCTCGAACTGGTTCGAGGAGCTGACCAGCTCTGGCAAGGGGTTCCGTTTCCCCAGCGTCGAGGACGCGGACAAGCTCATCAACAACTTCAAGGACCGTCGGGACAGCATCAAGGGTTGCCAGGGCCGTATCGATCGGGCCAGAGACGCACTGCGTCTGCCATTCGCATCAGACCACGCGAGTCAAGGTTATGTGAGCCAAGCACTTGATTCGCTTGAGCGGCTTGCTGAACTCAATGAGTCGGCTTTGGCGTATGCCAATCATTACATCGAAAAACTTGAAAAAGCGAAGAAAGCAAAACATGATCAAGACGATGAATTGGCGTCTAGTTTCGTGAGTTCGGAACGGAACGTCGGCTGATGTGTATTCGGCAAGTGAATATATTTCTGGCCATGCTGGTAGTTGCTTTGGTCGCCGGTTCATGTTCGGAGGCTACTGAGGGGGCGCCATCAGGAGCCGGTGCGATTCCTTCACCATCGAGCGAATCGTCAGAGAGTGTTCCGAAGGTGGATGATCCGCTTGATGTCGAGCCGTTCCTTGATAGGCCGTGTGAGCTTGTTGATCCGGCGGCGCTGTCGAAAGTCGGAAATTTCAAGCCAGGTTCGGCGGATGTGGATAGCAAAGCTGCCAAGAAGCTCACTGGCCCGAGTTGTAGTTGGCATGCGAAGGGCTCGGGTCCTGATGCTGGTCTGGCGATAGGTACGGTTCACCGGGATAATGGGACTGGTGGAATAAAAGGTGTATATGCTGGAAAGGAACAAGGGTTCATAGAACGACTTGAGCCCGTTGAGATTCCTGGCCACCCAGGTTACCCGGCGGCCTACGCGGGAGGCGAGGATGAATTTTCTCGCGGCCGGTGCCCATTGGCGGTGGGAATAACAAATGATCTTTCCATTATGGTAAGCATCACGGATAGAGCTCATCCTGAGCGAGCGTGCTCCGCCGTTTTAAAGGTGGCCGCTTCTGCGTTGGAAGCCCTTAAGAAGGGAAGCTGAGTCGTGTCTTCCGGTGCCGAGATCTACCGAATGTTCCAGGCTGGGAAAGTCGATCTTCTTGAGGTTGCCTTCGATATCGTCGAACAGCTCTACAAAGAGTTTGGGAACGAGGCTGAGGAGCTCAAGGGTGCTCACGACCAGATGATGCGGTACTGGGAGGGCGACTCGGCTGACGCGGCGGGCAAGGGCATTGAGCCGCTCATCGAGGCGTATAACCAGAGTGCGCCGTTGATCAGGAATGCCAGCCACTCGATGACGACGCAGGCGGCTGTGTTCTCGGCGTCGAAAAGCGCCGTCGTCCCGGTCCCGGACGAGCCCGCCGAACCGAGTACGTTCGCGAAGTTCGCGGGCACAATCGCACCCGGTACGGACTACGGCGAGGAGTATCGCTCCTATCGCGATGGCATGGCCGCTCATGAGCAGGCCAACGCGAACAACGTGCGGGTCATGCAGCAGTACGCCGCCAGTACGGACGGCACGCGCGGTGAGCTGCCATCGGACTTCGGCATCATCGAGGACGATGGTGCCGTGATCAACGTCGAGACCCGTGCGGCTAACGCCATCGGTAGTCCGAGCGCGGCCGGACCGAGCCTTGGGGGTGCGCCCGGCATCTCCGCGGGTGGAGTGCCCATCGCCGGGGGCGGATACACCGGCGCACCCAACGTCGGCGCGCCGGGCGGCGGACTTTCCGGCGGTACGACGTCTGGGGTGCAGCAGCCCAGTGCCGCCCCGCCGGGGACTCCGGGAAGCACCACGCCGCCGCGCCCGGTGCCCGGCACGCCCGTCGCGGGTGGCCCGATCGGAACGCCGGTCAGCGGCGGCAATGACACCACCCGGAGTACGCGCGGCCGTGGCACTACCGCCGCGCGGCCCCCTGCCGGAACATCCCGTGCGGGCTCGCGCATGACCGCGGGTGGTCCCCCGAAGTCGGACAGTGCCGCGGGGCGGATCCAGCGTGGCGCCGGCGCGGCGGCCAAGTACAGCGGCGGGACCCCTCAGCCCGGCAAGAGCGCGGGAGTCGCGAGCCCTGCCGGTGGTGGATCGGCGGTGACCGCGGCGAAGAGCCCCACTAGCGTCGGCCGCGGCGCGCCGGGCGCCATGGCGGGCACCGGCTCCGGACGTGGCCAGAACAGCGACGACGACAAAGAACACACGGACAAGTACGCCATCAAGGAGCAGCTGGACGCGGGGCTGGTCACCGAGGTCGACGAGCTCGGTGAGAAGGTCGTCGACGAGCAGACCGGCACGACGGTGGTGCCGCCCGTCATCGGCGACACCGACGACGGCGCGAAGGGCTAACCGCTGGTGTACGGGCCGATCCTGGCGGCGTCGCCGCGTGCCCTCGAACTGGCGGCGGAGTGGGAGAAGGCAGGACCGCTCAACCCGGTGCTGCGCGCCATCGACGTCTACTACGGCCCAGACGACGAGGCGCCCGACCCCGCCGCCGAGCTGATCGACGCGGAGCTCGCCGAACGGGAGAGGCGGGTCAGCGATACCTTGCTCGATCTGTTGCCGCCGCTGTGCGCGGCGTCGCTGGAGTACGTGGCCGATTTCCGCGTCGAGAACCGGAAGTACACGGCGCTGTCCGCATCGACCGGCACCGCGGCGGCCTTCGCCGTGCGCGAGCGGGATCTCGACGCCGACACCGACATTGTCCGGTTCCGGGAAATCGGCGTCGACGAACTCCTTGATGCCCTTCTCGACCTGCTGAACCTCCGACCTGGCGCGGGTAAGCTGATCAGCGTCGCCGTCACCGAGGCCCGCCTGCAGCGTGACGGCTCAACCGACCAGCCGCCGAGCGAGGAGCTCACCCAGCTTCGCGCCCTGCTCGCTAGACCGGTCGTCGGCCCGGCCGTCGAGATCGCGGTCGGCGCCCGCGACGGCATGGGCAAACACCACTACACCCACCAGCCGTTGCATATCGCTGCTCTGGACTGGGGCCACTTCATCACCTATACCACCGGTGACGGCCGCGACGAACGCTTCTATGGCGGCCCAGCGACGCGCGAGTACGTCCGGGACGCACTCGCCACTCTGCGAGAGGGGCTGGCAGTGGGTAACCCTCACAGGTGAGGATGCGGGTTGTGCGCGGACGTTAGCACTACCGCGATCGAGTGACAGCTCCACCGAAACGGTGGCTTCCTACGGTTCCTCCAGCACGCCGACACCGTGCCGGAAAGCAGGAGGTAGGAATGACTGCCGTAGCCGAGAAAACGACCGGAGAACCGCCAGCGCGGAAAGGCCGTTGGATCGACCACTGGGAGCCTGAGGACCCGGCGTTCTGGGAACGCACGGGCAAGCGCATCGCCTGGAAGAACCTGGCGTTCTCCGTGTTCGCCGAACACCTCGGGTTCAACGTCTGGATCCTGAACAGCATGATCGTCGCCTTCCTCGGTGACGTTGGCTTCAATTTCAGTATTGGGCAGACGTTCTGGCTGCTGATCCTGCCGAACCTGGTTGGGTCGACGCTGCGGATCCCGTACACGTTCGCGATCCCGAGGTTCGGCGGTAGGGCCTGGACGACTATCAGCGCATCCCTCCTGGCGATTCCGTGCGTGATGCTTATCTTCGCGGTGAGCAACGCGCCGACTGCGACCAGCGCGGGGACGCCGTACTGGTTCTTCCTGCTCACCGCCGCCGCGCTCGGCTTCGGCGGCGGGAACTTCTCGTCGTCGATGACCAACATCTCGTTTTTCTTTCCCGAAGGGAAGAAGGGCCTCGCGCTCGGACTGAACGCGGCGGGCGGCAACATCGGTGTCGCGGTGACCCAACTGCTCGTGCCGATCGTTATTTCCCTCGGCACCGGAATCAACCTCGCCTATGCGGGCATCATGTGGCTGCCCGTCATCGTGATTTCCGGGCTTTGTTCGTGGTTTTTCATGGACAGTCTGACGTCAGCCAAACCGGACGGCGAGTCGTACGGAGTCGCGCTGCGTAACAACCAGACCTGGGTGATGGCTTTCCTCTACATCGGCACGTTTGGGTCGTTCATCGGGTTTTCGTTCGCTTTCCCGACGCTAATCAAGGAAACGTTCGTCGACTTCAAGGGCTTCGTCGCGCTGGCATTCCTCGGCGCGCTGATCGGCTCGATCTCGCGGCCGTTCGGCGGCTGGCTGGCGGACAAGATCGGCGGTGCGAAGATCACGATGTGGAACTTCATCGCGCAGGCGGTGTTCACCGTCAGCGTGCTCGTCGCGGTGGACATCGACAGCTTCGCGTTGTTTTTCATGTCGTTCATCGCGCTGTTCGTGCTCACCGGCATCGGCAACGGTTCGACGTACCGGATGATCCCGATGATCTTCGCCGCGCAGACCAGGGCGAAGGTGTTCAAGGACGGCGGTGACCTCGAGCTCGCGTTGAAGGCGGCTAAGCGACAGGCGGGCGCGGTGCTCGGCATCGTGGGTGCTTGTGGCGCGTTCGGTGGCGTGCTGATCAACCTGTCGTTCAAGTTCTCGCTGGAAAGCACCGGCACGCTGACGGCTGGTCTCGCGGTCATCGCGGCCTACTTCGTAGCCTGCACGGCGGTCACCTGGTGGTGCTACCTACGCAAGAGCTTCGCGATCCAGCGTGCGCCGAGCCTGGCCTACGCCGACGTGTAACCCCTCACCCGCGTCGCGCGTGCGGAACCGGCGACCCCATGGCGAACAACGCCGTGGGGTCGTCGGCATGGTCAGCGCACTGTCATCAGGTTCACACCGAGGCGTTACGGCGGGCGTAATCCGCGTCCGCCGTCGCGAAACCGCCCGTCAGCGCGGTGTCCGCACGCCGCGGGCAGTCCATATCGGGTGCGGCTGACCTGCGCGGAGAGCGTTTGGTAACGCCCGCGAAACACGAGGGAAGCGGCCGTGACATTGCGGGTGCCCAGCATGGACTCGTCCGCGTCACGGAGGTAGTTGATGAGTCGCACGCTGGTAGTCGTCGGAAACGGGATGGTGAGCCACCGCCTCGTTGAGGCCGTCCGCGCCGAAGACGTCGACGGCGCGTGGCGGGTCGTCGTGCTCGCCGAGGAACCCCGCCCTGCCTACGACAGGGTCGGGCTGTCGTCCTACGTCGGCAGTTGGGACGCCGCGGCGCTGGAACTCGCCGGATCGCGGTATGACGGCGATGACCTGGTCGAGCTACGCCTCGGTGACCCGGTCGCGCGTATCGATCGCGAGGCCAAGGTCGTCACCACCGAGGCAGGGTTCGAACAGGCCTACGACGCGCTGGTGCTGGCCACCGGCTCGTACCCGTTCGTGCCGCCAGTACCGGGCCGCGACCTGCCCGGCTGTTTCGTCTACCGCACCGTCGAGGATCTCGACGCCATCCGGACGGCAGCCGACGACGCGCGATCGCATCGGGGCCGCGCCGCTGGCGCCGTGATCGGTGGGGGACTGCTTGGGTTGGAAGCCGCCAAGGCGCTACGGGACATGGGGATGTCGCCGCACGTCATCGAGATGGCGCCCCGGCTGATGCCGATCCAGGTCGATGAGGGTGGCGGCGCGCTGCTCAAGCGGCTTGTTGAGGGCCTCGACGTCACCGTCCACACCGGGACGTCCACCAGCGAGATCGTGGCGGATCGCGGCAGGCTGCTCGCCAAGCTCGGCAACGGCACTGAGCTGGACCTCGACCTGATCGTGTTCTCCGCGGGCATCCGTCCGCGTGATCAGCTCGCGCGCGAGGCGGGACTGGACATCGGGGAGCGCGGTGGTGTGATCGTGGACGACCGCTGCCGCACCAGCGATCCCGCCATCTATGCCGTTGGCGAGGTCGCCGCCGTCGAGGGCACCTGCTACGGGCTTGTCGCTCCCGGCTACACCATGGCCGAGATCGTCGCCGCACAGCTCGCGGCGGGCAACGACGAAGCGACCTTCCCCGGTGCGGACCTTTCCACCAAGCTCAAGCTGCTCGGCGTCGACGTCGCCAGCTTCGGTGATGCCCACGCGACAACCGAAGGCTCGCTTGAGGTCGTCGTCAACGACGCCGTGGCGGGCACCTACAAGAAGCTCGTCGTCTCGGACGACACGAAGACGCTGCTCGGCGGCATCCTGGTCGGCGACGCCAGCGAGTACAACACGTTGCGGCCGATGGTCGGCAGCGAACTGCCCGGCGACCCGGCATCGATCATCGCGCCCGCCGGGGGCGACGGCGGTGGGATCGGCGTTGACGCGCTACCGGACGAGGCGCAGATCTGCTCCTGCAACAACGTCACCAAGGGCCAGATCAAGGGCGCCATCACCGAGCAGGGTTGCGACACGGTGCCGAAGGTCAAGGCATGCACCAACGCGGGTACCGGTTGTGGCTCGTGCGTGACGATGCTGCCGAAACTGCTGGCGTCGTGTGGCGTCGAGGTGTCGAAGTCGCTGTGCGAGCACTTCACCCAATCGCGTGCCGAACTGTTCGAGATCGTCGCGGCCACGCGCATCACGACGTTCAGCGAGCTGATCGCCAAGCACGGCACCGGTTCCGGCTGCGCGATCTGCAAGCCGGCGGTCGCCTCGATCCTGGCGTCGATGGCCCCCGTGATCGGCGCGGACGGGCACATCTTGTCCGGTGACCAAGCCGGGTTGCAGGACACCAACGACCGGTTCCTCGCGAACATGCAGCGTAATGGCACCTACTCGGTGGTGCCGCGCGTGCCGGGCGGGGAGATCACGCCGGACAAGCTGATCGTGCTCGGCGAGGTCGCAAAGGACTTCGGGCTCTACACCAAGATCACCGGCGGGCAGCGAGTCGACCTCTTCGGCGCGACCGTCGACCAGCTACCGCACATCTGGAAACGCCTCGTCGAAGCGGGATTCGAGTCCGGACACGCCTACGGCAAGGCGTTGCGCACCGTGAAGTCGTGCGTCGGGTCGACATGGTGCCGCTACGGCGTGCAGGACTCCGTCGGTATGGCGGTAGCGCTCGAACTGCGCTACCGGGGGCTGCGTTCGCCGCACAAGCTCAAGTCGGCCGTGTCCGGCTGCGCGCGTGAGTGCGCCGAGGCACGCAGCAAGGACTTCGGCATCATCGCCACCGACAAGGGCTGGAACCTCTACGTCTGCGGCAACGGTGGCATGACACCGCGCCATGCCGATCTGATCGCGTCCGATGTGGACGATGAGACGCTCATCAAGCTCATCGACCGGTTTCTGATGTTCTACATCCGAACCGCGGACCGGTTGCAGCGCACCGCGTCCTGGTTGGAGGAGCTGGAGGGCGGGCTTGATCACCTACGCGAGGTGATCGTCGATGACAAGCTCGGCATCTGCGCCGAGCTTGAGGACGCCATGGCCGCGCACGTCGCGAACTATGCCGACGAGTGGAAGGGCGTGCTGGACGACCCGGACAAGCTGGCACGGTTCACGTCGTTCGTCAATGCGCCCGGCACGCCGGACCCGACGATCACCTTCCGCGAGGAACGCGAGCAGAAGGTGCCGGTGTCGCTGGGGATCCCCGCTGTCGCTGGCACTGAAGGGAGGGCCTGATGACGGTGACCGACGCGCGGACCTGGACCGCCGTGTGTGAGCTGGCACGGATTCCGGTAGCGGCTGGGGTCGCCGCACTCCTGCCAGGCGGTGAGCAGGTGGCGGTGTTCCGTACCGAGGCCGATGACGTGTACGCCATCGGCAACATCGACCCGATCGGCGGCGCGGCCGTGCTCTCGCGTGGCATCGTCGGGGACGCCGACGGCGTGCCGGTCGTCGCGTCGCCGCTGTACAAGGAGCGGTTCGACCTGCGAACCGGTGAGTGCCTCGACGGGGACGCGAGCGTGCCCACGTATCCGGTGCGGATCACCGAGGGCGTCGTTCACGTCGGGTCGGTGTGAACGTGCTGCCGCTGGCGGGATACGCCATCGGTGTGACGGCGGCGCGGCGCGCCGACGAGCTGGGCGCGCTGTTCGTTCGCAAGGGCGCGACCGTCCGGTATGGACCATCGATCCGCATCGTGCCGCTCGCTGACGACACCGAACTGCACGCGGCCACGCGACGGCTGCTCGACGCGCCACTTGACGTCGCCGTGCTCACCACCGGCATCGGATTCCGGGGCTGGCTCGAGGCAGCCGAAGGGTGGGGGCTCGGTGCGGACTTGCTGGCGACGTTGGCCTCGGCGCGGCTGCTCGCGCGAGGCCCGAAAGCCAAGGGAGCGGTGCGGGCGGCCGGGCTGGCGGAAGCGTTCTCACCGCGATCTGAGTCGAATGCGGAGGTGCTGGACCATCTGCTCAGCGCTGGTGTCGACGGCCTGCGGATCGCGGTGCAACTGCACGGTGAGCCGCTGCCGTACTTCGTGGAGTCGCTGCGGCACGGGGGTGCCGAGGTTATCGAGGTGCCGGTGTATCGGTGGGTCGGTCCCGCCGATCCGGGACCACTCGATCGACTGATCGACGCGGTACTCGATGGCGGTATCGACGCGCTGCCGTTCACCAGCGCGCCCGCCGCCGCGAGCATGCTGACGATGGCAAAGCGCACCGGGCGTCACGACGCGCTGGTCCAGGCGATGCGGGAACGGGTGATCGTCGCGGCGGTCGGGCCGATCACGGCGGGCCCGCTGGCCGCGGTGGGGGTGCCGACCGTGCGGCCGGAGCGGGCGCGGATCGGTGCACTCGCGCGGGTGGTCGCGGAGGCGCTGGAGCAGCGCACACCCCGGCTGCGCGCGGTCGGGCACCGCGTGGAGCTGCGTGGGCAGGCGGTGCTCGTCGACGGCGAGTTGCGCGAGCTGGCGCCCGCTCCGATGGCGGTGCTGCGCGCGTTGGCACACCGGCCCGGCGTAGTCGTCTCCCGCAAGGAGCTGACCGGGTGCCTGCCCAGCGGCGGGGAGGAACACGCGGTGGAGACGGCGGTAGGGCGGCTGCGGTCCGCGCTTGGCGACAGCAAGTTGGTCCAGACCGTCGTCAAGCGTGGGTACCGTTTGCCGGTCGAGGACGCTGAGGTCGTGCCGTTCCCCCGGGCAGGTGCGTCGTGATCGTTCTCGCGGCGCATGGCACACGTGATCCCGCCGGTCCCGTGGTGATCGAGGCTCTGGCGGACGGAGTTCGGAGCGCGTTGCCGGGCGAGACCGTGTGCGTCGCGTACGCCGACGTCCGCTCGCCCAGCGTGGCCGACGTCCTCTCGCGACACCCCGGTGAGCGTGTCGTCGTTGTGCCCGCGTTCCTCTCCGCCGGCTACCACGTCAGGACGGACATTCCGCGGCAAATCGTCGCGAGCGGGCATCCCCGCACGGTGCTCGCCGATGCGTTCGGTCCCGCGCCGGAGCTGATCGCGGTGCTCATCGAACGTCTTGTCGCGAACGGATACCGGCATGGGGACGGTGTGATCCTCGCGGCGGCGGGTTCCAGCGACCACCGTGCGCTCATCGACGTCCATGACGTGGCCTATGCCCTCGGCGTCCGGCTTGGCGCACCGGTGCGGGTCGGCTACGCCGCGACGGCGCGACCGTCCGTGCCTGACGCGGTGGCCGCGCTGCGCGCGACGCGGCCGGACGCGCGGGTCGCGGTGGCGTCCTGGCTGCTGGCGCCCGGACTGTTCCAACGCAGACTCGACGACGCGGGGGCCGATGTCGCCGCCAACCCGCTCGGCGCGCATCCCCGCGTCGTCGACCTCATCGTCCGCAGATACCAGGCGGCGGTCGGTGCACTAGCAGCCGCGTGACCCGCGGCTCCGCGCCTTGTCCTGCGTTCTCGACACTGTGTCTTGCACTCCCGACACTCAGGACACCGATACCCGCACGTTCGGGAACCCACGTGCGGCGGCCACTCGCGCTGCCTCATCCTCGACGGCGGCGTGGTCGGCGGGGTGCAGCGGCAGCAACGGCTCGATCGTCACGTCGAGACGGGTGCGACCAGCGGTTTTCGCCCGCCAGGTCGCCACGATCTCCCCGTTAGCGAGCAGCACGCCCGGATTGCCGAGCACCCGCCACACCTGCTTGTGGTGCCCGTCGTCCGGCACCAGCGTGCGGCGGTCGCGCGCCTGTAACAGCGGATCAGACGGTGGCAGCAGTCGCACGACATCCGGCTCCGGTGGATTCTCCAGCGCGCCGACGTCCTCTGGTGTGAGCCATGCCTGTCTGCCCGCGAAATCCACCTCGACCAATTCCTCCGGCCACATCGCGCCCGCGACCCGCTTCGTGGTGCCGAGGAACCCCGCCGTTTCCGCCGCCGTCGCCGGCCCGTGCAGGCGCAAGTACCGCCTTGCGACCTCGGTGCACGCGGCGGTATCAGGCTCCTGTGCCAGCAGCCCGCCACTCAGCGGTGTGAGCGTCGCCGGGAAGACGTCTGGTTCCAAACGCACGCCCGCGCGCAACGTCGTCAGCCGCATGACCTGTTCGTGGATGTGCGTCGCCTGGCACGGGCGACACCAGCGCACCAGCCCCTCGGGGAGCCGTGGGGTCACTCGCTCGCTCGCCGCGCCCTTGGTCATCGTCGCGTCGACGACGTCGTGCAGCGCCACCGCGGCCGTGCGCAGTGCCTCCGTTGGGGGCATGCCCGCCTTGGCGACGTCGCCGCGTTGCCATGCGAGCCGAGCCTGCGCGTCGACGTCATTTACAGGCACCAGCGAAGCGGCCATGGCGGGCAACTCGGCAGCGCGATGCAGATGCGGCGCGCCCCGGTGCGTCCACGCCAACGTCACGTCCGCCCCGTGGAGCGTGTCTCGGAACCGCTCGCCGCTCAGCACCGCAGGGTCGACGTCCAACCGTGCCGTAAGCGCCAGCCGTGCCGACCCGCGCTGGGCGTCCTGTACGCCGAGGTCGAGTACGGCCAGCGACGCGACGTCGCCGTGCGGCCGGTGCAGTTCTTGTGCGGCGATCCGGTACGCCATCACCTGCGCGCGGTCGACGCTCAGCATGCCCGCATCACTGCCCCGCCAGCTTGTAGTCGAACGTGTACGCCATGGTTTCCGACGCGCCATAAATCGTGCCGTTCCCGGACAAACCGGCCAATTCGCTGGTGCCGGACCCGGGCAACACCTGCCAGATTCCGGTGACGCCGTGCTCACCGAACCCGACGTCATGCTTGATCATGAACGTCCCGCTGCGGCCGTCGACGCTGCCCTCGATCCGCTCCAGCCCCGGCGACGTCGCCCCGGCACCGTCCGTTTGCCCGCCGGGGTAGTACAGCAGGTAGTCACACGTCGAGCTGCCCTCGATCACACCGGAATAGGTGAACGTCGCGTGCGCATGGGTGTAGTGGGGCTCGTCCTCGCCGCCGCTGACGACGTCTTCCTGCCACGACCGCATAGTGAAGGTGTTCTCGCTCATGCCGCCATCTTTGGCGCATTACCTGACAGCTTCTGGCATATTTTCTGCGAGAATCACGCTATGCGCGCAAGCAGGCTCCTGTCGGTGTTGCTGCTGTTGCAGAACCGGGGCCGGATGACGGCCGGGCAGTTGGCGGCCGAGTTAGAGGTGTCGGCGCGCACCGTCTACCGGGACATCGACGCGCTGTCGGCGGCGGGCATTCCTGTGTACGCCGATCGCGGGCGTGCGGGCGGCTACCAGCTTGTCGACGGCTTCCGAACCCGACTCACCGGACTGACCGAACCTGAGGCGCAGGCACTCGCGCTGGCCGGGCTACCCGAGGCCGCCGCCGAACTCGGATTCGGGGCAGTGCTCGCCGCCGCGCGGCAGAAGGTGACCGCAGCGCTGCCCGCTGAGCTGCGCGAACGCGCGGACGCGGTGGCGCAGCGGTTCCACCTCGACGTGCCCGGTTGGTTTCGCGACATCGAACGCCCCGATCACCTCCCGGCGTTGGCCGACGCGGTGTGGCGGGACAGAACGATCGTCGTCCGCTACCGGAAATGGGGCGACGAGGACGTCGATCGCACGCTCGAGCCGCTTGGCCTGATCTTCAAGGCGGGTCGGTGGTACCTCGCGGGTAGGCGTCCTTCCGGCCGTGTGGCGACCTACCGCATCGCCCGGATCAGTGACCTCACCGATACGGGGGAGCACTTCGCACGACCGAACGACTTCGACATCGCGACGTACTGGCGCGACTGGTCACGGGACTTCGAGCGCCGGATGTACCCGCGAGTCGCGAGGGTGCGGATGTCACCATTCGCGCGCACCGTCGCGCCGTTCTACCTCGGCGCGGTCGGTGCGGCCGCCGTGCGGGACGCGGCCGCACCGGTGGACACCGATGGCTGGCAGATCGTGGAGCTGCCGGTGGAGGCGGGCGCGCCAGCGCTGGGGGAGTTGTTGCGGTTCGGGCCGAACGTGGAAGTCTTGGAGCCCGCCGACTTGCGGCACGAGGTCGCCGACGCGATCAACACGATGGGTGCGATCTATGACTGACCAGCCTGGCCCGCTCGCGGGTTTCACCGTTGGGGTGACGGCGGAACGGCGCGCGGACGACTTCATCACTGCCCTGGAACGTCGGGGCGCGACCGTACGGCACGCACCGACGATCCGTATCGTGCCGCTCGTCGACGACGATCAGCTCCGTGCCGCCACCGACGCCGTACTCGCCGATCCGATCGACCTCGCCGTGATGACCACCGGTCAGGGCTTTCGGGGGTGGATCACCGCGGCCCGCGAGTGGGGTGTCGGCGACGCGCTGCTGCGCCGATTCGGTGCGGCACGACTCGTTGTGCGCGGCCCGAAGGCGAAGGGTGCGGTGCGAGGCGAGGAGCTGACCGAGGAATGGTCAGCGCCCGAGGAAACCAACGCTGAGGTGCTGGACTACCTGCTGGAACGCGGCGTCGCCGGGCTACGGGTCGCGGTACAGCTGCACGGCGCGCCGCTGCCGGAGTTCGTCGGCGCGCTGACCGAGGCCGGGGCGTCGGTGGTCGAGGCGCAGCCGTACCGGTGGCTGCCGCCGGTCGATGTCGACGCCGTCATCCGGCTGGTCGACGGTGCTATCGCAGGGGACGTCGACGCGCTGGCTTTCACCAGCGCACCCGCCGCGGCGAACTTGCTCACCCTTGCGCGTGAACACGACCGGCAGGGCCCGCTGCTGGCCGCGATGCGGGCGCACGTGGTGTGCGCGTGCGTCGGTCCGGTGACCGCCGCGCCGCTGGTCGAGCAGAACGTGCCGGTGATCCAGCCAGAGCGGCAGCGACTCGGTGCGCTGGTCAAGTTGATCGCGACCGAGCTGCCTACGCGCAAACGAGTTGGCTGACCGCGCCAAGTCGCCGCGGGCAGCGGTTGACGCCGAACCGCCGATACCGGGCATACCGCTGACTCCTACCCGTAAGTAACGCCTCGCTCGAACGTCTCCCGACCGTCACCGGTACGGGGTAAGGTCACCACGACCGGTGAAAGTGAGGATGTTTCATGAGTGTGGATCGGCGGACGTTCCTGCGCGCCACGGTCACGGGCGGCACAGTGCTGCTGTCCGCCGCGATGGGCACCGGCTTCGCTCAAGGAGGGGAGCGACGACGGCGGGTGTACGTCGTCGTGCTCGACGGCCTGCGCCCCGACGAGGTGTCGCCGACCCTCACACCAAATCTCACCGCGCTCAAGGCAGCGGGCACCTGGTTCGGCAACGCGCGGTCGCTGCCGATCATGGAGACCATCCCGAACCACGTCATGATGATGAGCGGGGTGCGGCCCGACCGCTCCGGGGTGCCGGCCAATGCCGTCTATGACCGCGACAAGCGAGTCATCCGTGACTTGGATCGGGCGTCCGACCTGCGCGGATCTACCATGCTCGACCGGGTCCGCGAGCGCGGTCTGCGTTCAGGAACCGTGCTGTCGAAGGAGTACTTGTACGGCATTTTCGGTGAGCGCGCGACCTACCGGTGGGAGCCGGGGCCGATCGTGCCGATCAGTGGGCACGCCCCTGACGCCTTCACCGCCGACGCCGCTATCGCGATGATTGATGAGGCCGATCCTGACCTGCTGTTCTGCAATCTCGGCGACTGCGACCGCGTCGGCCACGCCGACCTCACCGGCACCACGCTCGCGCTCGCCCGCACCGCTGCCGTGCGCACGTCTGATGACCGGCTCGGCGCGATCGTCTCCCACCTCAAGGACACCGGACGCTGGCAGCACTCGGTGCTGTTCGTGCTCGCCGATCACTCGATGGACTGGTCAGTGGCGTGGCAGCTCGTTTCACTCCAGCCGGTGGTCGACGCCGACCCGATGCTGGCGGGCAACGTCGTCATCGCGCAGAACGGCGGCGCCGACCTGCTCTATTGGACCGGCCCCATCCGCGACCGCGAGGCGGCCACTCGACGCATGCTGGACGTCGTCACCGACGTTCCCGGCGTGTTGTCGGCTCACCGACCGGGACAACTCGGGCTCGGCAGGGAGGCGGGCGACGTCGTCGTCTACTGCGAGGCAGGCTGGCGGTTCAGCGACCCGAAGCCGTGGTCCAACCCGATCCCCGGCAATCACGGCCACCCCGCGACAGAGCCGATCCCGTTCCTCATCTCGGGTGGGGATCCGGTCATTCGCGGCGGGCACGCCAGTTCGGCGCAGGCATACACCATCGACGTCGCTCCGACGGTCGGCGCGCTGTTCGGGCTGAGCGAACCGTCAGGCGGGTACGACGGGGAGGTCCGCGCCGAGGCGTTCACCCGCGCTCCGGTCGCCACCGATATCGCGTGAGATCCACGCGGCCGTTCCGCGACATCACCCCCTCTTCCAGCAGGCGCGCGCACTGCTCCTCCCGCAGGTGCTTGGCCGGGGTGCCGTCCGCGCGTAGCACCCGGTGCCATGGCAGGTCGTGGCCGTCCTCGCCAAGCACCCTGCCCACCAGCCTCGGTGTCGACGCCCCCGCTAGTGCCGCGATATCGCCGTAGGTCGCCACCGTGCCCTCGGGAATCGCCGCTACCGTGTCCCGCACCCGCTCGTGCAGCTCCTCGTCCACGCCGACACCGTAGCGGGGAGCACCGACATACGGGTGAGGCTGCGACGCGCCGTGTCGGGGTGGCGTGATTGCATAAAAGTCATGAGCCGGAGCGCGGAACGCAGCGGGCCGAAGCTGGTCCGCGACCCCATCACGTCCGGCGAACCACGACGGTGGCCGCGGGTGGTGCGGCCGGTGCTCGACGGCGACGCGGGGTTCGTGCGAGTGCTTGGTGGGCCCGGCACCGGTAAGACGACGTTGCTCGCCGAAGCGGCGGCCCGGCGCATCCTTAGCGGCGCCGACCCCGAGCAGGTGCTGGTGCTGACGGCGTCCAGGCACGCCGCCGATGCGTTGCGCACCGAGATTACGCGGCTGCTCACTGGCGGTCCCGTGACCGACGTGCCGCGCACCGTCCGCGAACCGCTCGTGCGCACGGTCCACTCATATGCGTTCGGGGTGCTGCGGGTGCAGGCCACCGACCAGGGCTTACCGCCGCCTCGGCTGCTGTCCGGGCCGGAACAGGACGCCGTAGTTCGTGAACTCCTCGTGGGCGACGTCGAAGAGATCGACGCCGCGTACTGGCCAGAAGCACTGCGGCCAGCGCTGATGGTGCCCGGGTTCGCGGAGGAACTGCGGGACCTGCTACTGCGGGCGGCCGAACGCGGGCTCGGCCCTGAGGACCTGACCCGGCTCGGCAGGCAGCGCGGGCGGCCGGAATGGGTGGCGGCCGGGACGTTCTGGAAGCAGTACGAGCAGGTCACGCTGTTGCAGGGCGCGGGAGGCGGCGCACTGGCCACGCCCGCTGCCGAGGCACTGGACGCCGCCGAGTTGGTGTCTTCGGCGTTGCTCTCCCTGCATGGCGACGAGGACCTGTTGAAACGGGAACGCGGCCGCATCCGGCATCTGCTCGTTGACGACGGCCAGCACCTCGACCCGCTGCAGTGGCGGTTGTTGCGCCTCATCGGCGATGGCGCTGAGCAGTTCGTGCTGGCGGGTGACCCCGAGCAGGCGGTGTTCTCCTTCCGGGGCGCCGACCCGCGCGTGTTGAACGAAGCCGACGCCGATGGCGAGCACACCGTCGTGCTGGACATCGGGCACCGCATGGGCGCGGACGTCGCACTAGCCGCGTCGCGGGTGGCGGCGGGGATGCCTGGCCCGAGGCAGGCCGACGTCAGCCCGGCGGGTGACGGGACCGTCGTGGTGCGCAAGTTCGCCACGGCGGCGGTCGAGGCGGGCTGGATCGCCGACCGACTGCGGCGTGCCCACCTCATTGACGGCGTGCCGTGGTCGGAGATGGCGATTGTGGTGCGGTCGGCGGGGCGCACGTTCCCGGTGCTGCAGCGAGCCATGCGCGCGGCGGGTGTGCCCATCGCTTCGGCGGCCGACGAGTTGCCGCTCGCGCGCAACCCCGCGGTGCGGCCGCTGCTCACGGCGTTGCGCGTCGCCGCCAACTCGGACTTGCTGGACGCGCGACTCGCTGAGGAGCTGCTGTCCTCGCCGCTTGGCGGCGCCGATCCGCTCGCGTTGCGGCGGCTGCGGCGTGGATTGCGCAGGCTGGAGCAGGCGAGTGGTGGTCAGCGGCAAAGTGATGAACTGCTGGTTGAGGCGCTGCGCACCGGTGATCCGCTCACCGGGCTCGCGGATTCCGAAGCCGCCTCGCTGCGCCGCGTCACTGACGTGCTCGCCGCGGGCAGAAAGGCCATCGCGCGTGGCGCCGGGGTGGAGCAGGTGCTGTGGGAGCTGTGGCGTGCCAGCGGGCTGCAACGCCGCTGGCTTACGTTATCCGAACGCGGCGGTTCGCTCGGCAGACAGGCGGACGCCGACCTGGACGCCGTTGTCGGCCTCTTCCATGCCGCAGGGTCCTATGTCGACAGACTGCCGCAAGCCGGGGTCGGTGGGTTCGCGGAATATCTGCTGTCGCAACGGATCGTGGGAGACAGCCTCGCTCCGACCGCCGCGCGCTCGGACGGTGTCGAACTGGTGACAGCGCACGGTGCCGCTGGTCGTGAGTGGACGGTCGTGGCGATCGCCAGCGTGCAGGAGGGCAGTTGGCCCGACCTGCGGCCCCGCGGCTCGCTGCTTGGCGTGGAACGGCTGGTCGACATCGTGTCCGGGGTCGAGGCAAACGAGGTCTCCGCGATCGCGCCGCTGCTTGCTGAAGAACGGCGACTGTTCTATCTCGCGGTCAGTCGTGCGCGCGGCACGCTACTGGTCAGCTCCATCGAGGGGGAGGACGAGCAGCCGTCCCGGTTCATTGAAGAGCTTGCCGAGGTCGCGGGCGAGGACACCGACGAGGCCCGGCGTATTCCCACGCGACAGGAGCCGGAACGCCCGCTGGTGTTGTCGCGGCTGGTCGGTGACCTGCGCGCCGCCGTATGCGATGCCACCACCGACCCGGAACGCCGCCGCCGTGCCGCACGGCAGCTCGCACGGCTGGCCGAGGCGGGTGTGCCCGGTGCGCATCCCGATACGTGGTACGGGCTGGTCGACGTTTCGAGCGACGCGCCGCTGCTCGGCGACGACGACCCGATCTCGGTGTCACCATCCACAGTGGATCTGCTGCGTCGGTGCCCGCTGCGGTGGCTGTTGGAACGCAACGGTGGTACCGATCCGCCGCAGCTCGCCGCCATCGCGGGGACGGTCATCCACGCGCTCGCGCAGTCGGCTGCGGAGGGGGCGACCAAGGACGAGCTGGTCGAGGCGCTCGACGTCGCGTTGAAGCAGATCGACGTCGGCGCGCCCTGGTACACCCGCAGCGAACGTCGTCGGATGAGCGCGATGGCGGAGTCCTTCCTGACGTGGCTGACCACCAGCAGGGACGAGCTGACCGAGGTGGGCGTCGAGCGCGACATCGACGTCGAACTCCCGCTCGGCGAGCGGCGAGTCCGGTTGCGCGGCCGGATCGACCGGCTGGAAGCCGATCGCGACGGCAGGCTGGTGATCGTCGACGTCAAGACCAGCAAGAAGGCCGTGACCAAGGCGGAGGCCGCTGAACATCCGCAGCTCGCTACGTATCAGCTCGCCGTGTGGCTCGGAGCGGCGGGCACAGGCGCGCAGCCAGGAGGCGGCAGGCTGGTCTATGTCGCCGATGCGGTGAAGAAGACCGGCGCCGCCAAGGAGCTGCGGCAGGACCCGCTCGACGACGACGCCAAGCAGGAGTGGCTGGCCGAGGTGCGAACCGCCGCGCTGGACAGCCTCGGTCCCGGCTACCTCGCGCGGGAGTCCGCCGACTGCGGCCGGTGTCCCGCGCGGACGTGCTGCCCGCTGCAACTGGAGGGTAGGCAGGTGACGTCGTGACCACCATCGCAACGCCAGCCCGTATCGCCGAAGCGCTTGGGCTGCATCCACCGACGCCGGAGCAGGCCGCCGTCATCGCGGCGCCGGTAGAACCGGCGCTGGTCGTCGCCGGCGCTGGAGCGGGCAAGACCGAGACGATGGCCGCGCGCGTCGTCTGGCTGGTCGCCAACGGCATCGTCGCCCCGGAACGCGTGTTGGGCCTGACCTTTACCCGCAAGGCGGCGCGCCAGCTCGCGGAGCGAGTACGTGCCCGGCTGCGAGTGCTGGCCGGGTCGCGGCTGCTCGACGAGCTGGATCCCAGTGGGCAGCGCAGAGCCAGCATCGCGGCGGGTGAGCCGACGGTGCTGACCTATCACGCCTACGCGGGCAGGCTACTGTCCGAGCACGGCCTCCGGCTGCCAGTGCAACCGGGTGCGCGGTTACTGTCCGAGACCGCGTCCTGGCAGCTTGCCCACCGAGTGGTGTCCACATGGGACGAAGACATCGAGACGGACTACGTTCCCATGACGATCACCGAGTCGGTACTGAAACTGGCGGGCGAACTCGGTGAGCATCTGCTCTCGCCGGAGCGGCTCGAGTCCTATACCGAAGAACTGACCAGCCTCATCGAGAACGCGCCCCGCGCGAAAGGCGGTAGGCAGGAGCTCCAGCAGGACCTGGTCAAGGTCATCGAAGCCCAGCGGTTCCGAGTACGGCTGTTGCCGCTGGTGGCCGAGTACCAACGCCGGAAACGCGCCGAGGGTGCGCTGGACTTCGCCGACCAGATGGCGCTCGCCGCCCGGCTTGGCGCGGAGCACCCCGAGGTCGTGGACATCGAGCGTGAGCGCTATGGCGCGGTGTTGTTGGACGAGTACCAGGACACGGGGCACGCGCAGCGAGTACTGCTGCGCTCGCTCTTCGGCACCGGAGAACGTCCACCGATGCCGGTGACGTCGGTGGGGGACCCGGTGCAGGCCATCTACGGCTGGCGGGGCGCGAGCGCGGCCAACTTGCCCCGGTTCACCACCGACTTCCCACGTGCCAGGGACGGAAAGGCCGCGCCTGCCCGTGACTACGGGTTGCTGACCAGCTTCCGCAACCCATCCGAGGTGCTGACGCTCGCCAACGCTGTGTCGGAACCGCTCCGGGGCAATACTCCCGAGCTGCGGCCCCGCGACGGCGCGCCGGCCGGGGACGTGCGGTGCGCGTTGCACACCGATGTCGGCGCGGAGCGGGAGTGGGTCGCGGACGAGATCGCCGCGCGATGGTTCGCGGACGACGATAACGGCCCGCCGACGACCGCGGTGCTGGTACGTCGCCGCGCCGACATGGCCCCCATCGCGAGCGCGCTGCGGGAGCGCGGAGTGCCGGTTGAGGTCGTCGGACTCGGCGGGCTGCTCGCGGAGCCGGAGGTCGCTGACCTGGTCGCCACGCTGCGGGTGCTGGCCGATCCGATGTCCGGTTCGGCCGCGGCACGTCTGCTGACCGGCGCGCGCTGGCGTATCGGCGCCGCCGATATCGCCGCGTTGTGGCGACGGGCGAGGGAGCTCTCCGCCGAGGATAAGGGCGGCAGCCACGACGATCCCACCGCGATCGTCGTGCCCGAACGCGCCGAGCTGGCCGGTCTGGTCGACGCGCTCGACGATCCCGGTGACGCTGAGAACTACTCCGCGGAAGGCTACCGGCGGATCCGTGCCTTCGGTGCGGAACTGGCGGCGCTGCGCCGCCGCATCGACCAGTCGTTGCCTGAGCTCATAGCCGACATCGAGCGCACTATGCTGCTCGATGTCGAGGCCACCGCTCGTCAAGGGGCGACGGGGAGGGTGCAGCTCGACGCCTTCGCCGACGTCGTCACCGAGTTCGCGGAAAGCTCCGCCAACCCGACGTTGCTGTCGTTCGTGGACTACCTCGCCACCGCTGAGCACGCTGAGGACGGCCTGGAACCCGGTGAGGTCGAGGTCGCCGCCGACCGGGTGCAGGTGCTGACCGTGCACGCCGCGAAAGGGCTCGAATGGCAGGTCGTCGCGGTGCCGCATCTGGTTCGCTCGGTCTTCCCCGGGGAGCGGCGTGGTGGCTGCTGGCTCACCGCGTTGACCGAGCTGCCCGCCGCGCTGCGCGGTGACGCTGAGGACTTGCCTGAGCTGCGGGTGAGCGCGGGGATGGATCGCAAGGAAATCCTCGACACGGTCAAGGAGCACAAGGAGGCGTTCACCGAGCGGCACGCCGCCGAGGAACGCAGGCTCTGCTACGTCGCGCTGACACGCGCCGAGGAGACGCTGCTGGTGTCCGGGCACTGGTGGCGCGAGACCGGCGCTAAGCCCGCGGGGCCATCGGAATTCTTGGCCGAGTTGGCCGAGTTACTCGAATCCGACGCCGGACTGGGCAGGGTGGTGCACTGGGCGGAGGAGCCGGACGGCGACAACCCGTACCTCGCTACCGCCCGGGAGGCACACTGGCCCGCCGATCCGCTTGGTGGGCGGCGGCAGGACGTCGCCGAAGGTGCGGAGCTGGTGCGTGCTGCCCTCGCAGCGGGTACGAGCGCGGCCGACCCGGCGTTCGAGGAAGATCTGTCCGTCGAGGAAGACCCGGACGGGTGGGTCGAGGACACCGACGTCCTGCTCGCGGAGCGGGCGCGAGCGCGCTCCGCGCCGGAGCAGGTCGCGCTGCCCCCACAACTGTCGGTGAGCCAGTTGGTCGAGCTGGCCGCCGATCCGAGCGCGCTGGCGCGCAAGCTGCGCAGGCCGTTGCCACAACCGCCGAACACGGTCGCTCGCAGGGGTACGGCGTTCCACGCTTGGTTGGAGCGCCGATTCGGGAGCGCCCGGCTGCTGGAGTTCGATGACCTGCCCGGCGCGGCCGACACCAACGCCGAGCACGACTCCGACGCCGAGGAGCTGCGCCGGAAGTTCGAGGCGAGCGAGTGGGCCGAGCGCACTCCGTTCGACGTTGAGGTTCCGTTCGTCTGCGAACTGGACGGCATGACGCTGCGGGGGCGGATGGACGCGGTCTTCGCTGACAAAGACGGCGGCTGGACCGTCGTCGACTGGAAGACCGGGGCCGTGCCGAGCGAGGACGCCATGACGTCGGTGTCGGTGCAGCTCGCCGCGTACCGGGTGGCCTGGGCCGCGCTCCGCGACGTTCCGCTGGAGCGGGTGCGGGCGGCGTTCCATTACGTCCGCCACGACTACACCGCGCGCCCCGCCGACCTCCTCGATGCTGATGGCTTGCGGAAGCTGCTCCGTTCGGTGGAACCGCGCGAGGCATCCGGTGGTTGACGCCACCAGGCTTACGCCGCGGCGGGACGTGTATTCGTCGGCTGGATCTGCGACGATCACAACGTGGACCGGCTCCTCGCACAGCTGACTCCGCGCGTGCGCGCGATCCTCGTCGCATGCGTGGTCGGGTTTATCGTGCTGCTGTTCGCCTGGTGGGTCGGCCCCGGCCTGTTCTCCGGTACCGACGAACCGGCGCGCGTCGTGACCGCCTCGGTCGTCGAGCCCGCCGACTGTACCGCGGCCACGCCGGTCGAAACGGTTACTTTCATCGACGGGGAAGGCAAGCGCGAAGCGCGACTGCGCGCCTGCGGTCACGACAAGGGTGAGCAACTCCAGGTCGTACTTCCTCAGGAACCGGGCGCTGGTGAACTGACCGTGCGTAGCGCGGACACCGAGACAGGGCATAGCAACTTGCGGCAGTCCATAGGGCTGCTGCTGGTCGCATTGTCCTGCGCGGGTGGCGCGACATACGCATTGCTCGTTACGCGCGGCGACTCCGGCCGACGAGGCTTGTTGCCGGTGTAAGAGTCGCCGCGCGTACCGTATGCGTCTCACGTCGTGAGCAAGCCGTCGCGTTGGGCGACATCGGTGACCTGATCCACCGGGAGATTGAACTCGTCGGCTACATCATCGATGGTTTCGCCTGCTCTCAACCAGCCCTTGACGACCTCGAGCGGCGTGCCGGTGCGCGCGAAGTACGGGCGGCCGAGGTTGGTGTCCGTATCCGTCGCAGGCGCAGAAGAAGTGGCTCATTGCCACAACCAGCGTGATAGAACAAGTGTACGATAAGCGGCGCTGACTAGCAAGACGGGTCACCGTATCGGTGCGCAAGAAGGCCATGCCGGAAGCTGCCGTTAGCGCACGGATTCGGCGCTCGCCTTGAAGGTGTTGCAATCGGAGATGCGGTTGTCCAGCGCACCGACCCGCCACCACATCGCGTAGTTCTGGTTGGTGCCGTGCTTGTGGCCGCCCGACGTGTCGTCTCCCCTTGTTTCCTGGTCGTGCCACGCCTGGTCGTACATCTCGCGAGTGATGGAGCCGCCCCTGTCGACGTGTGAGCCCAGGAACATCCCGGAGAAGCACTGCGCTTGCAGCTCCTTGCGGCGCGACATCTCCTGGCCGGTAGGGGAGTCCTCGCCAGCTTCGTAGATCTCGCGCCATGCCGCGTCCATGATCCCGGACAGCTCCTGCACGTGGTGGCCGTATTCGTGCGCGATCAGGGCGAGATATACGCCGGGACTGTCTTCGTACTGCTCCACCTGCAAGCCGTTGAACGGCAGGAAGAGCTCACCCTCGCAGTAGTACGCCGCCGTGGCGAGGCCAACCTCGATGCGGCCACAGTCACTGTCGAAGCTCTCGCCGGTTGGGAAGTAGAGCCGTGGTGGGGTGAACGGCAGGTTGTGCGACCGAAGCAGGGGCGCCCACGCCTCGTTGAGGCACTTTGTCGCGGAGCGGAAGAATTTCCGCGCCGCCTTCTCGGTGTTGTCCCACGGCGGCAGCTGGCAGGCGCGGTTGGGCAGACCGACGTCGCTGGACTGGAACAACGGGTGGTTGGCGAGTTCAAGCACCTTGCCCGGAAAGACGTTCGGTGTCGTCTCCGAGGAGGGCGGCCGCGCGCCAGCCGCCGATCCTTCGCCATTGGGTCGCGTCTGCGCGGTCTGTTCCCGTGCCGCCGTATCAGTGTCGTCGTCATTGGCGAGCGCGGCGATGAGCACGGCTACACCGGTCGCTAGCAGGGTGATCACCGCGGCGCAGGTAATGACCACGGCGATGAGATGTGTGCGGTGCGACTTGCCCGCAGGGACTGACTCGGGGTGCGCCGGAGAATCCGGCCGCTGCTCGTGCGGCGATGGTGTCATCGAAGTCGTCGTCCCTGGAAACAAAACGGCTGGGTCTTTAGCATAGCGATCTTCGCGGTCGGCTCTGTTGTCACCTGCTGAAGTGGGACGTGTGGGGTCTGTGAGGGTGACGGCGGCTCTCCTCCACCCGGCCCCGTCGCGGGGAGTCCGCACGGTGGTGTTGGGGGCTTGCGGGGGCGAAGCCGCCCGCGAGTACGGATACAGTGGCTGACATGGCCGCACCGGAAATCCATCGCTACGTCACAGACAATGGTCTGCGCGTGGTGCTCGCCCCGGACACGACGTCTCCCGTCGTCGGCGTGAGCGTGCACTACGACGTGGGCTTTCGCTCCGAGCCGGAAGGGCGCACCGGGTTCGCTCACCTTTTCGAGCATCTGATGTTCCAGGGCAGCGAGAGCTTGGAGAAGCTCGCGCACTTCCGGCACATCCAGGGCAGCGGCGGCACGTTCAACGGTTCGACCCACCCCGACTACACCGACTACTTCGAGGTGCTGCCGTCGGCGGCGCTTGAGCGCGCGTTGTTCCTGGAAGCCGACCGGATGCGGGCTCCCAAGCTCACCGAGGAGAACCTCGCGAACCAGATCGACGTCGTCAAGGAAGAGATCCGGCTCAACGTGTTGAACCGGCCGTACGGCGGGTTCCCGTGGATCTTGCTGCCGCCGGTTCTTTACGACACGTTCCCGAACGCCCACAACGGTTACGGCGACTTCGTCGACCTTGAGCAGGCCAGTATCGAAGACTGTGCCGAGTTCTTCGACACCTACTACGCCCCGGCCAACGCGGTGCTCACCGTCGCGGGGGATCTCGATATCGACTACACCAAGAAGCTCATCGACAAGCACTTCGGTGACGTGCCCGCGCGCCCCGCCCCGCGGCGGCGGTCGTTCGCGGAGCCGCTGCCGACCGAGGACCGCCACGGCACCCATCAGGATCCGCACGCCCCGCTGCCCGCGCTCGCGGTCGGCTACCGGATGCCGGATCCGATCAACGAGATTGACGGCTACCTCGCGAACTTGGTGCTGGCCAGCGTGCTCGCCGACGGCGATGGCTCCCGGTTGCAGCAGCGGCTGGTCCACTCGGACGCGCTGGTGAGCGACATTAGCGCGGGCGCTGGCCTGTTCGGTCCGTTCGAGGCGCGTGATCCGGACACCTTCGCCGTCACCGCCATCCACCCAGCCGAGGTCAACACGCAGCAGGTACTCGACGCACTCGACGACGAACTGGACATTCTCACCACCACCCCGCCGGACGATGAGGAGTTGGCGAAGGTCACCGCACGCTGGACCGCGAACCTGCACGCCGAGCACGACCGGCTGGTGTCCCGCACGTTGGGCTACGGATCGCTCGAGCTGCTTTACGGCCAGCCGGAACTGCTCTTCAAGCTTCCCGAGCGCATCGGCACCGTCACCGCCGACGACGTCTCCGCCGCGGCCAAGGCGTTGCGGGAAGGAGCGCGGGCGGTACTGACCGTCGAGCCGAGCACGCAGGAGGGAGCGCCGCAGTGACCGTCAACGCAGGACACCGCAGTGCCGAGGAGATCGGCAGGACACCGAGGGGCCCACGGCCGCTGCCTGAGCTTGGCGAGCAGCGCAAGGTCGCCGACCTCGCCGTGGCGGACACCGAGCTGAGCAACGGGCTGCGAGTGCTCGCGGTGCGCAAGGCGTCCGTGCCGACGGTCGAGCTGCGGCTACGCGTCCCGTTCGGCGGCACCGACCCGATGCACAGTGCACGCGCCGAAGTACTGGCCGAGACACTGCTGACCGGTACGGCCAGCCGCGACCGTGTCGCCATCGACACCGAACTCGCGCTGATCGGCGGCGAACTGGCCACTGTCGTCGACCCGGAACGGCTGTCGATATCGGGTAGCGCGCTGTCGAGCGGGTTGCCGACACTGCTTGACGTCCTCACGGACGCCCTGACCGGCGCGACCTACGCTGACGCCGAGGTCGCCCGCGAGCGGGAGCGCCTCGTGGAGCGGCTGGCCGTCGCCAGGACTCAGCCGGGCGTGATCGCGCGGGAGGCGTTGCAGCGCAGGCGCTACGGCGACCACCCCACCACCCGCGAGGTGCCGCAGGCGGAAGACGTCGCCCAAGTGACGCCGGAGGACGTCCGCGCGCTGCATCAGGCGTCGGTGTTGCCGCGTGGCTCCGTGCTGGTACTTGTCGGCGACATTGACCCTGATGCCGTGGTCGGCGATGTCGAGCGCGCGTTGCGTGGCTGGTCCGCCGAGGCGTCGGCGACGCCGCTGGCCGAGGTGCCCGACGTCGAGGGCGGCGACCTGCACCTGATCGCGCGGCCTGGTTCGGTGCAGTCGCAGTTGCGCCTGTCCGCGCAGGCCATTGGTCGTACCGACCCGCGCTACGCCGCGTTGCAGCTGGCCAACCTCGCATACGGGGGCTACTTCTCGTCCCGGCTGGTGGAGAACATCCGCGAGGACAAGGGCTACACCTACGGTGCCCAGTCCAGCTTCGACTTCACCGGTGAGTCGGCGACGCTGGTCGTCCAGGCCGACACCGCGAGCGAGGTCACCGCGGCAGCGCTGTTGGAGACCCGCTATGAGCTCGCCCGGCTCGGTCTCGTGCCGCCGACCGACGCCGAGCTGGAGTCGGTGCGGCAGTACGCCATCGGGTCGCTGCTGATCTCGACGTCCTCGCAGGGTGGGCTCGCGAGTCAGCTCGCCGCGCTCGCCAGCACCGGGCTCGACGCCGACTGGCTTGCCAAACACCCCGCCCGGCTCGCCGACGTCACCGCGACACAGGTCGCGGATGCCGCGCTGGAGTTCTTCGCGCCGCCGAAGTTCACCGGCGTCGTCGTGGGCGATCCCGACGTCGTCGGCAAGGGGCTCGCGGCGCTCGGCGGTGTCGTGACACCGTGACGGAACCGTTCCAGCTCGGCAGCGTGCCCGCGCTGTCCCGGTCGGACGTCGACCGCGCGGAAGAACTGCGTGTCGACACCGAACGGCTGCGTACCCGTTGGCCCAAGGCGCGCGTCGTCGTAGTGGATGTCCAGGGTCGCACGCCCGTCCCGTATGACGGTGAGCGGACGTCGCCGTCCCTCGCGGTGCGGGACGCGGCGACGTTCGGCGAGGAACCGCCCGACGGCGCGGTGTTCCTCGGCAGCACCGACGACGGCGACTACTGGGCGATCCTGGACGTCGATGTCGCCGAGGGCGAGACGCTGCGCCTGCCCGGGCGGTTCGGTGCCGTCGTGGAGGCGATCGTCTCCGGTGGCGAGATGTGGGTCGGGCTGCGCGAGCATGGTGACCGGATCGACGACGCGGGCGCCGGGCTGTTCACCACGGCGCTCGCGCTGCGCAATTGGCATCGCCGCGCGCGGTTCTGCGCCAAGTGCGGTGGCGAGAGCCGTATCGCGCAGTACGGCTGGGTGTCGCGCTGCTCGTCCTGCCAGCGTGAGGAGTATCCACGCACCGATCCGGCCGTGATCTGCCTCGTGCACGACGATGTCGGCGTCAACGGCGAGCACGTGCTGCTGGCGCGGGGAGCGACCTGGCCGGAGGGCGCGCGGTCGGTGCTCGCCGGGTTCGTCGAGGCGGGCGAGTCGCTGGAGGCGTGCGCGCGGCGGGAGATTCTCGAGGAGGTCGGCGTCGACGTCGATAACGTGCGGTATCTCGGCAGCCAGCCGTGGCCGTTCCCGCGTTCGATCATGCTGGGGTTCGCGGCGCGCGCCAGCAGAGATCAGCCGTTGCGACTCGCCGACGGCGAGATCGCGGAGGCGCATTGGTACTCCCGGGAGGAGATCAGGGCCGCGTTCGCGCGCGGGGAGCGGCGGGGTGAGCCGGAGCCAGGGGCGCTGCGGTTGCCGGGCAACTCGTCCATCGCGCGGGTGATGTTGCGGGCCTGGGCGCAGGCCTCTCCATGAGGTCGGCGGCGGCTTGTCGCGTGCGGGTCTCTGATGGTGCGTCTCAGCGGCATTAGCCGTCGTCGCGCCGCTGCTCTGCCACACGTCCCGGCACGGGCAGCGGCTGCTCAGCGGCTTCGTCCTCGGCGAGTTGCTCCGCGACCGACTTGCGGCGTGGTTTCTTCGCGCGCCGCCCGCCGTCGCCGCTCGCGCGCTGCGCGCTGCCGCGCAACGCCCCGCCTGGTTTCGACTCTCGCACCGTGAAATACAGCCAGCCGGCGAGTGCCATGATGCCGAACGCGATCCACTGCATGCTGTATGACAGGAACGGTCCCGCGTTGACACGCGGCAGGGGAAGGGGGTTCAGCACGCCCGGCTGGTGAGGGGTGAGCTGGAAGTAGCCAGGCCGCAGGTCCAGACCGGTCTCGTCGGCCACGACAGTGGAGTCGATCGCGTAGACGTGCGGGGTATCGGCGTCACTCGGTGTGAACGCCGCGCGGCCTTTCGGGTCGGCCTCGTCGGTCCGAACGCGCGCGATCACCGTGACCTCGCCGTCCGGCGGCGGTGCGTAGTCCGGCACACCGACCTGGTCGTTCGGCGCGATGTAGCCGCGGTCGATCAGCACGGTGTCGCCGGACGGCGTACGCAGCGGCGTCAAGACCTCATACGCCGGTTCGCCGTGGACGCTGCGCAGTCGGGCGATGACCTCGGCGTCCGGTAGGTAAGTCCCGGTCACTTCCACCCGTGACCACACGGTGTCGGCTGAGGGCGCCGTGCCGTCCGGCAGCACCTGCTCGATGGGGCGTGGCGGCGACGACAGTGACCGTTCAATGGCCTCGTTGCGGGCGTCGCGTTCGTTATGGCGGCCCCACTGCCACGGTGAGAGCAGCAAGAAGCACGCGGTGGCGAACAGGAACACCACCAGCGTCAACACGACCCAGTTTGGCCGCAGCAGAAACCTCAACCGCACGCCTTCAACGGTAGCCGTTGCGCTCGCCGACTATCGCTAGTGGCCACTAAGCGAGTGTGAGCGCGGACCGGGCGGCCGCGACCGCCTGCCGCGCGTACCCGCCGCCGAACAACACCGTGTGGACCAGCAGCGGAAACAGTTGATGCAGACCGGTTCGCTCCCGCCAGCCATCGGCGAGTGGTGCTCCGGCATCGGCGGCGGCCTCGGTGTAGGCGTCGAGAATCACATCGAGCAGTGGCGCGCCGAACAGTCGCATCATGGCGAGATCGGTCTCCCGATGCCCGCCGTGCGAGGCCGGGTCGATCAGCCATAGCCCGTCGGACGACCAGTGTAGGTTGCCGCTCCAGGCGTCGCCGTGCAGCCGCGCTGGCGGCTCGGGCGGTCCGGCGATGGCGTCGATGCGTTCACACACCTGGCTGATGACCGCGGATTCCCGTGCGTCGAGTAGGCCCTGGTCGACGGCGTCCCGCAGGTACGGCTCGACTCGGTGGGCGGCATAGAACGTCGCCCAGTCGGGTTCCTCGATGTTGTGCATGGGCGCGAGGCCGATCCATGCGTCGCGCGGACCGTCCGGTGGGGGAGCGCCGAACGCGGGCGCGCCGCGCAGGTGCAGTGCCGCGAGGCCATGCCCGAACGCCCGCGCGGCTTCCGGCGTCGGCTGCGCGGACGGCACGTACTGCATCAGCAGCCAGGTTTCGTCGTGCGCGTAGACGTCGGGGACACCGACGTCGCCGGTCGTCAGCCAGCGCAGCCCAGCGGCCTCCGCCGCGTTCGCGCGCGGACCAGCGCCACGCTTGGCGATCACCCGCCTGCCGTCGTCGAGGGTGACGACGTTGCTGCCGACCGACGTCGGTTCGGCACCGAGCAGGTGCCGTACGGCATCTCGCGCGTCTGTCACAGCCGCTCGCGCACCCACTCGACGAGCCGGGGCATCGCGGCTTCGATCATCGCGAGGACCTCGTCGAAACCGTTGTCCGCGCCGTAGTACGGATCGGGAACCTCGGCGTCGAGGGGAGCGTCCGGGTCGAACGACCGCAGCAGCCGTGCCCGCTCTGGTGGCACGCCGAGTCCCACGAGGACCTCGAGGTGGCCCGCGTCGGCCGCGAGCAGCAGGTCGGCGTTCAGATGCTCGTCGTTGATCCGGTTCGCAACGTGGTCGACGTCGTAATCGTTGGCGCGTAGCACCTCGGCCGCGCGCGGGTCACAGGGCTCACCGATGTGCCAACTGCCCGTTCCCGCGCTGGTGACCTTGACCTTGTCGGCGATACCCGCGTCCTCGACATGGCTGCGGAACACCGCTGCCGCGATCGGCGAGCGACAGATATTGCCGGTACAGATGAACGAGACATGCACGGGCACTAGCCTAAATGGGCGACGACCACGTCTCGACGTCCGGGCGGTGACGTTGTGCGAGGATCACCGCCATGTCCCCCGCTACAGTTGGCGATGTCATCGCGGCACTTGACGCGGCCTATCCGCGCGAGCTCGCCGAGTCTTGGGATGCCGTTGGGCTGGTGTGCGGCGACCCGGCCGACCCGGTCGAGCGCGCGCTCGTGTGTGTTGACGTCGTGGACGAGACGGTCACCGAGGCGCTGGAACTGGGCGCGCAGCTGATCGTGGCGCACCATCCGTTGCTGCTGCGCGGGGTGCATGGCGTGCCTGCCGACTCCACCAAGGGCAGCGTGGTGCATCGGCTCATCCGATCCGGCGTCGCGCTGTTCTGCGCGCACACCAACGCGGACTCCGCGAACCCTGGCGTGTCCGACGCGCTCGCCGCCATCGGGGTAACGGTTGAGCGGCCGCTCGCGCCGCACGCCGACAACCCGGACACGGGACTCGGGCGTATCGGCGTGCTACCCGAGCCGGAGACGTTCACCGCGTTCGTCGACCGAGTAGGTAAAGCACTGCTGGCGACGGTGCCCGGGGTGTCCGGTGCTGGCGATCCTGAGCGGCTGATCTCACGGGTCGCGGTCTCCGGTGGGGCGGGCGACAGCTTCCTGTCAGCAGCGGTCGCCGCTGGGGTGGACGCCTACGTCACCGCGGATCTGCGGCACCATCCCGCCAGCGAGCATCTGGAAACGGGCACCGTCGCCGCGAACCCGCCACCCGCACTTGTGAGTGTCACCCATTGGGCTAGTGAATGGCCGTGGTGTGAGCAGGCGGCGGGCGTCATGGGCGCGGTGGACGCGGGTACGGTCGAAGTTCACGTATCCCATCGGTGCACCGACCCGTGGAACGTCCCCAGCCGCACATACGAAGGAAGTCCCCAGTGAACGTCGACCCCGAGGTACAACGGCAACTTCTCGAACTGGCCGACGTCGACGCGGAGCTTGCCCGCATCGAGTATCGGCGCAAGAAGCTGCCCGAGCTGGATGAGATCGCGACCATCGAGAAGGACCTGCGCGCGAGCCGGGACGCGCTCGTCAAGGTGCAGACCACGGCGTCCGACCTGGACCGCGAGGTTACCCGGCAAGAGAAGGAGATCGAGTCGGTTCGGGCGCGGGAGGACAAAGACCGTTCGCTCATGTCGTCCGGATCGGTGTCGGCCAAGCAGCTGACCGACCTCGAGCACGAGTTGGAGACGCTGAAGCGGCGGCAGAGCGCTCTCGAGGACGACCTGCTTGAGCTGATGGAACGCAGAGAGGCCGTCGCGACCGACGAGCAGCGGACGACGGCTGAGGTGGAGGAAGCCGAGCGTAAGCTCGCCGACGCGGAGCGACGCCGCGACGAAGCGCTGGCGGATCTCGAGGCCCAGCAGGCGCGCAAGCAGGACGAGCGGACGACGCTGGTTGCTCCGCTGCCCGCCGACCTGCTGGCCCAGTACGAGAGGGTGCGCGCGGCACGGGGGCGCGGCGCGGGACTGTTACGGGCGCGCCGCTGCGGCACCTGTCAGTTGGAACTGGACAGCACCGCGATGTCGGATATCAAGAACGCCGCCCCGGAAGCCGTCATGACCTGCGAGAACTGCGGCGCGATCCTGGTGCGGACGGCGGAGTCGGGCCTATGAGTCATAGTGCGCTGAATGACGCTTTCGCCGCGTTGGATACGGAGGAAGCGTCATTCACCGGGACGGAAGGAGCGGCGTGGGGCCGCGGGTGATCATCGAAGCGGACGGCGGTTCGCGGGGCAATCCGGGGCCCGCCGGGTATGGCGCGCTCGTGCGGGACGCTGGCACGGGCGAGCTGCTGGCCGAGCGCAAGCGCGGCCTCGGAATCGCGACCAACAACGTCGCTGAGTACACCGGTCTGATCGAGGGCCTTCGCGCCGCTGTCGAGCTGGGCGCGAGCACCGCCGAGGTGCGGATGGACTCGAAACTCGTCGTCGAGCAGATGAGCGGGCGGTGGAAGATCAAGAACGCCGCGCTACAGCCATTGGCGCGACAGGCGCGTGACCTGGCGATGCAACTCGACCGGGTGAGCTATACCTGGATTCCCCGCGCGCGGAACACCCACGCCGACCGGCTCGCCAATGAGGCGATGGACGCCGATGGGGAGGAGTCCGAGGACCCCGAACCGGCGCGTCAGGATGACGCGACGGCTTCCGCGGACACCTTGGACGGCTCGCGGCCGGAAACCGCCGCGACCCGCGCTGGCGCCCCTACCGGTGCCCCGGGTGGCGAACAGCGGGCCGACCGGGGCGTTCCCGCGTCATGGACCGGCGCTCAGGGGGCCCCAACCCGTCTGCTCCTGGTGCGGCACGGCCAGACATCCATGTCGATCGACCGGCGGTACTCCGGTCGGGGTGACGTCGAACTCACCGACCACGGCAGGTGGCAAGCGGCGGCCGTCGCCAAACGGGTGGCGGCGTTCGCGGGCGCGCGCCAGGACGCGTCGAGTCCGTTGCCGGTGGTGTCCTCGCCGCTGCGCCGCGCCGTCGACACCGCACGGGAGGTCGCGACGCTACTCGGGAGTGAGGTGCGTACCCACACCGGGCTGACCGAGACCGACTTCGGCGAGTGGGAGGGTCTGACCTTCGTCGAAGCGTCTCGCCGCCACCCGGATGTGCACCGCGCCTGGCTTGGCGACACATCAGTCGTACCGCCCGGTGGGGAGAGCTTCGACGCGGTGCACCAGCGGGTTCGGCGAGCGCGGGACAACATCCTTAGCGAATACGGCGGCCAGGATGTCGTCGTGGTTTCGCACGTAACGCCGATCAAGACGTTGCTGCGCATGGGACTCGCGGCCGGTCCCGAACTGCTGTTCCGGCTGCACCTGGACCTGGCGTCGCTGTCTATCGTCGAGTTCTATCCCGACGGCAACGCATCGGTTCGCCTGGTCAACGACACCGCGCACCTCGACGTGCCATGAGGGGCATCTCGCTGGCATGAGGCGCCAGCGAGATGCCCCTCATGGCACCCGCCACGGCCGTTACGCCGCCCGGTACCCTGTATAGACGCGGACGAGTTGGCGGGGCGGCCGCGAGCGGTGCCTGGCATCGTTCGAGGAAAGTCCGGACTCCACAGGGCAGGGTGGTTGCTAACGGCAACCCGGGGCGACCCGCGGGAAAGTGCCACAGAAAACAGACCGCCGCGGCGACGCGGTAAGGGTGAAACGGTGGTGTAAGAGACCACCAGCACCTCGGGTGACCGGGGTGGCTCGGTAAACCCCACCCGGAGCAAGGCCAAGAGGGCGCCAAACGCGCCTGCGCGAGCGAGAGGGCGGCCCGTCCTGCTCGCGGGTAGGCCGCATGAGCCCGTCGGCAACGGCGGGCCTAGATGGATGGTCGCCGCCCGGCAGGCCGCAAGGCGTGTCGGGCACAGAATCCGGCTTACACGCCAACTCGTCCGTGTCCGTCGGTCGCCATGCCTGGCAACGGTAACTTTGGGTGAATTCTTCGTGACGTATCGTCGTCAGGCTGGCCGACGCCGTCACGCTGCTCGTGTTCGCCACGCGCGAGTAGCGCGTGGCTTCTTACCGCAAGTAAACAGTGTGAGTGGTCCACTCGTAGGGAATGATGCTGCTCCGTTTCGGTGGTTTCCCAGGGCGGTGCTGGGCGACGGCGCCCTTACCCGCATGATGGGTTCTGGCCCCTGTCGGCTTGCGACATGGTCGGCACGGGCCGTGACCATACTTAACAGAACGGGTTGAGAACGCTACCTTTAGTGACGGTGCAGATGACCTGGACCAACGACGGAGTACGTGCGATGCTCCGATCGGCCACGCTCCTCGCACTCGGGAGTACACGATGAGCACGATGATGACCCTCGCCTCCCTGGCGCAGCAGGAAGGGGAGATCACAACAGGAGGGTTGCAGACCTGGCTGCAGAACAACGTCATTCCGCTGTTGTTGCTGACAGTCGCGGTGCTGCTGTTGTGGCTCGGCGGCGGCAGAGGTGACAACGCGGGTGTGATGCGCCGCCTCGGTGGCGTCGTCATCGCGCTCGCCGTCATCGGGCTCGCGGTCAGTGGTGCCGGGGTCGATGTCGGCACCTGGATTTCCAGCTTGTTCACGGGCTGAGGTTCGGGGACCGTCTTGCGCATCCGCACTGACGACGACGTCTACCGCGTCGACGCCGTGTGGCTCGGCCCGCCCAAGGCTACGTTCCCTTGGCGTGCCCGCTACGTGGCGTGGGGCGTCGGTTTCGTCGTTTTTCTCCTCGTGCTCACGATCGAGCGGCAGCTCGGCATCTCGTTCGGCTTTTTCAGTACGGCGTGGGCGTTCGTCATCACCATCGCCGTGACCCGGTTGATCACCGCACGGATCAACCATGAACGTCCGCTCGGCTCAGTGCTCGCCATGTGGTTCCGCGAGCTGACCGCGCCGAGGGAACAGATGACCGGTGACGGCGGGGCGGTGAGCGCGGCCAAGATACGGGTGCGTACGGAACGGCCACGACCGAAACAGACACATCACGCGAGAACGCGCACTGCCGGACAGCGGCGACCCGCTGGCGACGGGCCGCCGCAGGCAACAGCACCAGCACGTCAGCGCGTCATGCAGGCCAGGAGGTAGTCGTTGTTCGGTCGCGGCGCAAGCCACAGCAAGCCGGAGCGGGTGAGCTCCGGTGCGCGAGCGGAGCGCTCCGGGGGTGTGACGAGGAGGGGACGACGCCTGCCCGGTGAACAGTCGGTGCCCTCCTACACTCCGTCGATCGCCGCCCGCAGCATCGACGGCCACCTCCTGCGCACCGGACAGGAAATCTACGCCTGGTACCGGCTCTCGCCGCAGCGCTGGTCGTTCCGCTCCGACTCGCAGCGCAGGGACCTGATCGCCGCGATCGCGGGCCAGTACGCCGAACTGCAGGGCCGCTGGTTGCACCTGCGGGTCACGAGCCGCCCGTACCCGATCCGGATGTGGGCCGAGGCGCACGTCCACAACGCGCACAATCGGCTGCCAGACGCACAGGGCGCGTTGTCCTTCGACGACTACCTGATCGGCGAACAGCAGCAGCTCATGGGGCGCTCGATGGCGGAGAAGGAGGTCTACCTCGGCGTCCAGGTGCAGACCCGCAACGCGATGGACCGCGCCGTCGAGCGCGCCGCCCCGTTGTTACGCAAGGTGCTGCCAGAGGCCGTCGATGCCGAGCTGATCGCGCTCGACTCCGAGGTCGAGCACTTGGATCAGATCATGTCCGCCGCCGGTCTCGATGGCAGGCCCGCCGAGGCGTCCGAGATGTCATGGCTGATGCACCGTTCGTGCGCGCTCGGCCTGCCAGCGCCGCGCACCATGCCCGCCGTGCCCGGCGCCACCTGGGAACCGGAGGACCTGGCCAGCTTCACCGACGCCGCCGACTTTCACGCCGAGCCATATGCCCCGACCGTGACCGTGCGGGGCCGAACCGGTTCGAACGCGGGCATCACCAGCCACGTCGCGGTGCTGACGATGGGGCAGATGCACGGCCTGCAGATCCCCGAGGTGGACGACCCGTGGATGCAGCACGCCGACCGGCTGCCAGGCGCCGTCGAATGGTCCGCCCGGATCTACGTCCGCCGCCCTGAAGAGGTGGCTGGCGAGCTGAGTAGGCAGATGAACAAGGTCCGCTCGCAGGTCAAGCACTATACCGACGAGCACGATCTTGAGCCGCCGCAGTCATTGGCGCGGCAGGCGTCGCGGGTGTTGGAGATCGACGACGAGATGACCACCGGCTTCACCGCGCTGGCCACTCGCGTCTACTCCTGGTGGCGCATGGCGGTGTCCGGCCCGACCGAGCGGGAGGCCTTGCGGTCGGCGCAGCAACTACTCGAGCTGTACAAACCCAAGATCGCGATTGAACACCCCGAGGCCCAGTACGCGCTGGCCAGGGAGTTCATCCCCGGCGAGCCGGTCGCGTCCGGCGCATACAAACGTCGTGGCTCCGTTGTGTGGGCGGCGTCCGCCGTGCCGACCGCGACCGCCGACGTGGGTGACCGCAGAGGCATCCTGCTCGGCGAGACGTGTACCGCCACTCGGCGTCCTGTCGCGTGGGACCCGTGGATGGCGCAGGAGATCCGCGACGGGTCCGGCCTCACCGCGATGGTCGCCGGGCTCGGCGGCGGGAAGTCGTTCCTCGGTGGCGGCATCGTCTACAAGACACTTCGATCGGGCGCGAGCTGGACCATCCTTGACCCGTCCGGTCCCTTGTCGCGGCTGTGTGACCTACCGGAACTGCGGCCTTATGCCCGGCCGATCAATCTGCTCAACGCCCAGCCCGGCATCCTCAACCCGTACCGCGTTGTCGCCGAGCCGCAACTGGAGCACTTCCTCGACGAGGACGACCCGGAACGCGCGTGGCGCAGGGAGTCCGCGCTGGCTGGGGCGACCCGCCGACGGCTGGTGCTCGACGTGCTGTCCGGCATCCTGCCGTACGAGGTGTCCCGGCTGCCGCAGACGAGGATCGTGCTGCTGCGTGCGGTCCGTGCCGTCGGTGGCCGGTACGACGCCGATCCCGGCCAGGTCATCGACGCGCTGCGTCGTGACGCCAGCGAGCACCACGAGCACGCCGTCGTCGTCGCCGACTTCCTCGACGAGATGCGCGAACGGATGTCACTGCTGATTCCGGAGGCCGACGCCGATCCGTACCGCGACACCCGCGACGACCGGCTCACCGTGCTGACCATGGCCGGGCTGACGCTGCCGAAGGACGGCGTCAGCCGGGAGCACTGGACCGATGCCGAAGCGCTCGGCGTTGAGATGCTGAACCTCGCCGCGTGGCTGACGCAGCGTTCGGTGTACGAGCGGCCCAAGGAGGAACGCAAGGGCGTCTGGATCGACGAGGCGTTCTTCCTCTCCGAGGTGCCGACCGGTCGAGTGCTGATGAACCGGTTCGCCCGTGACTCCCGTAAGTGGAACGTCCGGGTGTTGCTTTCTTCGCAGATCCCCGCCGACTTCCTGCGCATCCAGGGTTTCGTCTCGCTGCTCGACTCGGTCTTCGTCGGCCGCCTCGACGACGAGGACGCGCAGGCGGACGCGCTGCGGCTGCTGAAAGTGCCGGTCGGGGTCGGTTATGAACAGGTGGTCGCCGCACTCGGCAGGCGGCCTGGTGCCGAGCGAGACGCCGAACGCGACCGCGACCCGAGGCAGTTCATCTTCGCCGACGGCGCGGGCGGCGTGGAACGTATTCGCGTCGACTTTTCCGGCGATCACCTCGCCCATCTGCGCGACGTGCTGGACACGACGCCTGGCGCGGCTGGCGCCAGTGGAGCGGAGAAGCAGGGCGCGGACGAGCGGGAACCGGACGAGACCGGTCTCGATCAGCGGGCCAGAACACCGCAGCGTGCGCCAAGTCCGCCACCGGCCGCCGACACGTCAGCGGAGCACACGCCGCTTGACGAGCCGATGTTGCCGGACGATGACATCGATTTCGAGCTCGCCGCGGATCAGGAACTTGGGCTCAGTGAGGAGGCTCAACCAGAGCCGGAGCGTGCGGGATCCGGCCGTAAGCGCGGCACGGGGCGGGACGCGGCATGAACGCGCTGCTTATCGTCGCGATGATCATCGCAGCGATTGGTCTCGGCAAGGCCGTGCGCCACCGACTGCGACGCCCCGGCACGACCAGATCTCGTGTTGTACTGGCCGTCGCCGCCATCCTCGGGGCCCAACTGCTTATTGGTGCTCCCTTGGCGTCGGCGGCCGACTGCGGTGAGGCGCCGAATCCGGAACGGCCCGGCACCGGCATGGTCGGCGCACTCGACGCGGCGGATGACCGAGGAGAGCCCGGTACGCCTTACAGCGACTACGGCTACGCGGGCATGGTGTGGCACACCTACACCCCTGAGTCCGAGTGCAACGGGTTGTCCGGCGTCACGGATGCCAACACCACACTGGACACCTGGGCAGGCAACCAGCTGTTCAACATCGGCAAGGCCATCACCGGCGCGACGAACGCGCTGCACTACACGGTCCTGGAAGGCGGGCTGTTCGCCCCACTCCACTCCGCCATCGAGACCGGCACCGAGAAGGTCTACAACAACATCTACGCCCAGCTATTCGGGCTGGTGGCATTGCTGCTCGCGATCCTGATGTTCCGCCACATCTGGCGCGGCGATCTGCCTGCGGTCAGCAAACGCGCGCTGTTCGCGCTCGCCGCGGTGTGGCTGGCGGCGTCGTCGTTCGCGCTGCTGCGCTACTTCGACACCATCGATCGCGCCATCGTTGACACCACGACCAACATCCAGGCTGGCTTCGTCGACGTCGCGGAGAGTAGGAACGTCGAAGACATCCTGCCGACGAACCTCCACGACGAGATCATCTACAAGAACTGGCTCCGCGGTGAGTTCGGCTCCGCCGACGCCACCGAGGCCGAGGAGCACGGCAGGGATCTGCTAGACGCGCAGGCGTTCACGTGGGAAGAGATGGCCAATGGCGATGATGGCGACGAGAAGGTGATTCAGGAGAAGAAGGCCGAGTACAAACGCATCGCGGCCGAACTCGGCCCATCGTCCGGCTACTTCACTGGCGAGGACGGCAGCCGCACCGGCGCCGGGTTCATCGCCACGTTGCAATCGCTCGTGTACTCCCTGTTCCAACTGCTTGCCAAGACCGCGGTATTGCTCGCGCAGGTGCTCGTCCGGCTGCTCGCGCTCACCGCACCGCTGATTGGCCTGGTCGCATTGCTGCATCACGACGTGTTGCGCAGGGTCGCCAAGGTGGCGGGCACCGTCGGGTTCAACCTCATCGTGCTGTCCGTGCTGGCTGGCGTGCACGCGCTGCTGCTCAACGCCATCTTCGCCGCGTCCGGTGCGTTGTCCATGCTGACCCAGATGGCGATGGCCGCGTTGGTGACGATCCTGATGTTCGTGGTCGGCAGGCCAGTACGCAGGCTGTGGCAGATGGTCGACATGTCGACCCGAACGGTGGGTGCCGCCCTGCCGTCCGCGCCGGGGCTGTTCTCCCGTTTCCGCCGCAAGCCGCGGGAGGACACCCAGCAGGATCAGTTCTGGCGCAACGTCGCGAACAGCGACAGCGGCGCCGACGCCGAACCTGGCCAGTTGGGCACCGCCACCATGTCCGACCGCAGGGTCCGTCCTGAAGCTCGGACGATCGCGGCGTCGGCGCAGCGGCTCGATCGGCAGTCGCCACAGGTTATCGGCGCGGCCGGCGGGCAACGGCGGGCGCTGCCAGCGTCCGGAACGCCGAACCCGGCCCACCTCGGCTTCAACCCGGCGGGCGGCATCGGCGGGACGTCGGCACCGGACCGGGCCTACCAGCGGCGGGACGAGCGCCGGTCCGCCACCACAACGCACCGGAGCTACGCCATGCCTCCCACATCGCGCGGTGGCGGTGCGGGATACGGCGACGGCGCGGAGTCCCCCTATGTCGTGCCGTCTCGCATGTCAGGGCCCACGCCGGACCAGAGCTCCGCGCGCTCGACCGTCGACCCCTCGCCGTACTGGCGTTCCGAGTCCCAGGGGCCACGGCGCGCGGAAACGGAAGTGATCAACGGCAAGCCGGTGTTCGTGCTGTATCGGCCGTCGCGCGGCCTTGAAGTGCGTCAGGACACCGCCATCCGCGACACCGACTCCATGGTGAGGTGACGCGGGTATGCCGATTCGAACCCATCGTGGCCGCGCGGCCGTTTACCGGCGTATCTGGGGGGCACCGCTGCGCTCCCCGAAGCACCTGATCGTCGCTGTGATGATCCTCGTGGCGATCGTGACTGGCATCGGTTTCCTGGTACCGAAGATCCTGCCCGGCGCCGACCAAGGCAGCATCTCCACCGCCGCGTCCCGTGCCACCCAGACGGACGCCGAGGGCTCCGCCGCAGCCACCGATCCAACCGAACTCACCGAGACCCGGCTGACCGAGCCGCCGATGACCCGTACCTCGGCGCCTCCTGACCCCGCCGCCGTGGCCATCGCCCGTAAATGGGCTCGGGCCTGGGCTACCCACCCAGACGGTATCTCGAACAAGAAGTGGCTGCGTGGCCTCGCCCCCTTCACCACGGAGGAGTACCTACCCGTGATGAAGACTGTCGAACCGGACAACATCCCGGCTACTAAAGTTACCGGGGCGCCGAAGGTCGTTGAGTCATATACCGCGTCGGTTGTCGCCGAGGTGCCCACCAACGGCCCAACGCTGCGCATCACCGTGGTGAAGACCGACGCTGGCTGGCGCGTCTCCAATTACGGCAAGGCGGCCTGAGCCATGCGGCTTGGCATCGTGGTGAGCTTCGCGCTGGCCAGCGTCTTTGGGCTGGTGGTGGCAGCGACGACGGTGGTCAACGTGATTAACGCCGGCGAGCGCGCGCAGCTGATGGACGTTGAGCGTGTCAGCTGCGAGGCGATGATCGGGCCAAGCCAGCCGGGAGCTCCTCGGGTCGGCGCCACCGACACCGCCAACTTGACCAAGGAACAGCTCGACACCGTTCGGTTGATCATCTCCATCGGCAAGAAACGCAAGATGCCGCCGCGCGCGTGGCAGGTCGCGATCCAGGCGGGCATGACAGAGTCGGGCCTGCGCAACCTCTACTACGGCGACAGGGACTCGCTCGGCATCTTCCAGATGCGACCGTCGATGGGCTGGGGCACGGTTTCGCAGGTGACCGACCCGCCGTACCAGGTCAACAAGTTCTATGACGTCCTCGACGCGATCCCGAACTGGCGGAGTATGCGGCCAGGTGACGCGGCACAGGCCGTCGAGCGCTCTGCCTTTCCCGACCGTTACCACCGGTGGGAGGCGATGGCCGTCCACCTGGTGGAGAACATCGGCGACATCAGTGACGCGGCAGGCTGCGGTGAGGGCGTCGGGCTAGCGCTGCCGCCGAGTAAGGCCGCCGCCAAGGCCATTGAGTTCGCCATGGGTGAGCGCGGCAAGCCGTACGTATGGGGCGCGGAGGGGCCGGACGCCTACGACTGTTCCGGCTTGATGCTGCGGGCGTTCGAGTCCGCTGGGATCATATTGCCGCGGGTGTCTCGCGACCAGTACCACGCGGGAGCGATGCTGCCCGTGGAGAAGGCGAAACCGGGAGACCTGCTGTTCTGGGCCTACGACGAGTCGGACCCGAGCACGATCCACCACGTGGCGATGTACATCGGCAACGGGAAGATCGTCGAGGCGCAGCAGTCCGGTGTACCGGTGCACACCAGGGACGTCACTTTCGGCGAGCCAGAGATGTTGCCGGTCGCCGTCCGGCCAGGGGTGTGAGGAAGGAGCGGTGTCGTGAAACGCCTTGGCAAACGGGGCAAGCAAACGCCCGAGGAACCGCAGTCTGACCCGCGCAGCTCGTTCGCGGCGGCCCCGTTACCCCGGCACGCCGGCCCGCCAGCGTCGAGTACACCGTTGGCCGATCAGCTCGCCAGGGGCGGCCCTGGTGTCACCGACGCCTACGTCGTGTTGCCCCGCTCTATCGCCGAGGACATGCCGCTGCCGTGGCAGCGGCAGATGGCGAGCGTGCTCGGGCAGTTCCACCACATGCACCGGGAGCTGTCGTGGCCGAAATATCGGGTGCTGCCTTCCCGCGAGGAAAAGCTCACCGACCTGGATGAGGAACAGCTCGCGGAAGCGGGCTACACCGTCGAGATGGACGACAATGGCGACCTGGTCTATCGGGAACGCAGCGGCCGTAGGGTCGAGGACCCCGAGGCGACCACGGTGTTGGTGACCTGTCTCGACCCGGTGTTGTCCGAGTCGAGCCTCCGGCGGCAGCAGACGTCCGACGAACCAGATCCCGACAGGCAGGAGCAGCCGCAGGAACCAGCAGCGCAACGCGCGGCTCCGATGAACATCGGCCCGCAACCGGTGTGGCAACCGGTGCCCGGTGCGGAGCATCCCGGCGGTCAGGCTGTGCCACCGCAGCAGCGCCCGCAGGCGCAGCCCACGCCAGCGGCCGACCCGGAAACTCCGGCACGTGGCACGCCGGTGGTCGACCCTGTGGATGGCGCCGCGATGGACTGGCCCGAGCCAACCGGAGGCGCGTCTACCGGTGACTTCGGCCCGACCGGCGATCCGATCGAGCGCCCCTACCGGTACGGCGGCTAACCGGCGGTGCGCCCGCTGAAAGATGACCTCGCGGCCGTTCCTGCGTCAGACTGGGGGCATGGCACTGTGGCGTAAGAAGGACCCGAACCCGGACAAGGGCTGGTACTACAACACCAAGACCGGTGAGGTCGAGCATCTCGAGGTGTCCCGGGCGATAGACCGCCTCGGGCCGTATCCCGACGAGGCCACCGCACGGCGCGCCCTCGAAATCGCCCGGCAACGCACCGAGGAGGCTGACAGGGCCGACCGGGAATGGGGCAATCGGGATTCGGATGGTTAGCGACCCGCTGCTACCACCGGCGCGGACGCCGGGGCAACGATGGGACTTCGCTGCCGTCCGCGCCGAGTTCGACTTGCCGATCGGTTTCGCGCCCGACGCCCTCGCCGAAGCGGAGGACGCCGTGGCCCGCGAGTTGGACGGTGATCGTGTCGACGCGACCGACATCCCCGTCGTCACCATCGACCCGCCCGGCGCGCGCGATCTCGACCAGGCGATGTGTGTCGAGCGGCTGTCGCGCGGGTATCGGGTGCGCTACGCCATCGCCGATCTCGGCGCGTTCGTCACACCGTCCGGTGCGCTCGACCGGGAAGCCACCGCGCGCGGTCAGACGCTGTATCTCCCGGACGGCACCGTGCCGCTTCATCCACCTGTGCTCTCCGAACAAGCCGCGAGCTTGCTGCCCGGCGAAATCCGTCCCGCGGTGCTGTGGACCATCGACACCGACGACGACGGCCATCCGGTCGACGTCGACGTTCGCAGAGCGGTTGTCCGCTCCGCTTGCCGGTTTGACTACCAGGGCGTCGTCGATGACCTGGCGCGTGGCGAGATGCACCCCTCGCTGGCCGCGTTACCCGAGTTCGGGACGCTTCGACGCCGCCTCGCTGCCCAGCGTGGCGCCATCGAACTGCAACTGCCGGAACAGGAGGTAACCTCCGACGGCAACGGTGGTTGGCGGCTCGCGCTGCGACTGCGCACCGACATCGATGCCTTCAACGCCGAGATCTCGCTGCTTACCGGTATGTGTGCGGCGGAGCTCATGCTCGAAGCCGGTGTCGGCATCCTCCGGACTGTTGTCGAGGCGGGTGAGGACGCGCTCGGGTGGCTGCGGCAATCCGCGTGTGCGCTCGGCATCGATTGGCCGGGTGGTACCGGCATCGCCGACGTGCTCAGCGGCCTCGACCCGGATCAGCCCGAATCGCTGGCGTTCTATGCCGACAGCACCCGGTTGCTGCGCGGTGCCGGCTACACCACGTTCGACGGCGAATTGCCCGGCGCGTCGTCGCACGCAGGGATCGGCGGCCCGTACACGCACGTCACCGCGCCAATCCGGCGACTCGTCGACCGCTACGCCACCGAAGTGTGCCTCGCCGTCTGCGCTGGCAGGGAGGTCCCGGAGTGGATCCGCGCCAGACTGGCCGAACTGCCATCGGTAATGGGCACGTCCGACGCACTCGCCGCCAAGGTGGAGCGCGCCTGCCTCGACCAGGTGGAGTCGTGGGTGCTGGCGGATCGAGTCGGTGAGACGTTCGACGCGGTGGTGCTGCGTGGCGGTGGTGAGCAGGCCGAGGTGCTGATCTCCGATCCGCCAGTCTTGGCGCGCTGTGACGGCACCGACCTCGCCGAAGGGCAGCGCGTCACCGTCCGGCTCACGGCGGTCGACACGACGGCGCGGACGGTGACGTTGGAGCCGGTACCGTGAACCGGATGCACTTGATCGACGATCTCGGTGAAGAGGTACCGCTTCGGGGGACACCGGAGCGGGTGGTTTCGCTGGTGCCCTGTTTGACTGAAGCCGTCGAGGTCAGCCTCGACGGCGCTATCGTCGGGGCCACCGACTACTGCACCCATCCGGTGGAGCTCGACGTCACCCGGGTCGGTGGATCGAAGTACCCAAAGGTCGACGAGGTTCTCGCGTTGCGGCCCGACCTGGTGCTGGCCAACTCCGAGGAGAACCGCAAGGAAGACGTCGAGCGGATGCGCGCCGATGGCATCCCGGTGTGGGTGATGGCCGCGCCCGCGACCGTGCCCGACGCGCTTGGCTCGCTACGTAGGCTGCTTACCCAGGCGTTCGACCTAGACGAGCCACGATGGCTGGTCGAGGCCGAACACGCCTGGTCTGACACGTTGCCGGAGCGGACACGCGCGGTGGTGCCCGTGTGGCGGAAGCCTTGGGTGGTGATCGGCCGGGACACCTTCGGCGGGGACGTGCTGCACCGGCTCGGCGTGGCCAACATCTACGCTGACCACGCCGAGCGGTACCCGAGGCCGAAGCGGGACGAGATCGCCGCGCGCTTTGGCCGGAGTGAGGCCGACCTGCTGGTGCTGCCAGACGAGCCGTGGGAGTTCACCGAGAACGACGGGCCGGACGCCTTCCCTGGGGTGCCGTACGTGCTGGTCTCCGGCCGCTACCTGACCTGGTACGGCCCATCCCTGGTCGATGCACGCCGCGAACTGACCGCGGCGCTCAGCGAGCCGCGAGTCGCACCTTGATCGCCGCGAGGCCCAGGTTGTGGTGCCGCGAGTTCCACCTTGTCGGCCCTGAGTTGCACGCTCTGGTGCCGCGAGTTCCGCGTTCCGGCCTGTCTCAGTGGAACGCGTGCTCCGGAGCCGGGAACTCCCCTCCCCGTACCTCGGCCGCGAAGGTCGATGCTGCCTCGGACAACACCCCGGCCATGTCCGCGTAGCGCTTGACGAACCGTGGTGCCTTGCCGCGCCGCAGTCCGGCCATGTCCTGCCAGACCAGTACCTGCGCGTCGCAGTCCGGTCCAGCGCCGATGCCCACGGTTGGGATCGTCAGCTCGTGCGTGATCTGCTTCGCGACCTCGGCGGGAACCATCTCCATCACCACGGAGAACGCCCCGGCCTCCTGAAGTGCCAGCGCGTCCGCGAGAAGTTCGTGCCCTGCCTCGCCACGGCCCTGCACTCGGTAGCCACCGAGGTTGTGCTCACTCTGAGGTGTGAAGCCGATGTGTCCCATCACCGGAATCCCGGCCGATGTCAGCGCCTCGACGTGCGGCGCGAACTTCCGTCCGCCCTCCAGCTTGACGGCGTGTGCGAGGCCTTCCTTCATGAACCGTACGGACGTCTCCAGCGCCTGCTCTGGCGAGAGCTGATACGACCCGAACGGTAGATCGGCGACCACAAGCGACCGGCTGACCGACCGGGTGACCGCGCGGACAAGCGGCAACAGATCCTCGACCGTCACCGGGATGGACGTCTCGTAGCCGTAGACGCTGTTCGCCGCGGAGTCACCAACAAGCAGCACCGGGATGCCCGCCTCGTCGAAGATCTGCGCGGTGTACATGTCGTACGCGGTGAGCATGGGCCACGCCTCGCCGCGTTCCTTCATTTCACGGAGGTGGTGGACCCGGACCTTCTTGGGCGGCTTCACCTGCGGTGCGCTGCCGGAGCCGTACGGAGCGGTTTCTTCCGCGCCGGGAGTGTCTGCTGACATGGTCGACCGTCCTTCCTCGGGGCCCGATCCGGGTCCCCGGGCAGTGGGTATTGCCCGTGCTCGGACCGTGCACCTCGCGTGCGCTCGTCGCCGCTGTGCGGTCGACGGCGCGAGTGGACGGCCAAAGTCGCGGGTTGTCCATGTCAAGCGTGGCACCAGACCCCGTGCGGTGCAGCAATCGTGCGACGAGGGTCACACTGGGAGCCTGTGGCGGGGTTAATGCGTCTCGCGCCAGCGGTTCGTCAGTGGCAGCCTGCGGTCCCGGCCGAACGCCTTGAATGTGATCTTCGTCCCCGGTGGGTACTGCCGCCGCTTGTACTCCGCGACGTCGACCATCCGCACGACCCGGTCGATCAACGCCGGGTCGAAGCCCTGCGCCAGCAGGTCCGCGAAGCCGCGGTCGCCTTCGACGTAGTCGTCCAGGATGTCGTCCAACAGGGCGTAGTCCGGCAGCGAGTCGGTGTCGAGTTGGTCCGGCCGCAGCTCCGCCGACGGCGGTTTCGTGATCGAGTTCTCCGGTATAGGTGGGGTTTCGCCGCGCTGCTGGGCGGCGTCGTTGCGCCACCGCGCCAGCTCCCACACGTGCGTCTTGAAGACGTCCTTGATCGGGGCGAACGCGCCGACCGCGTCGCCGTACATGGTCGAGTAGCCGACAGCGATCTCGGTCTTGTTCCCGGTGGCCAGTACCAGGTGGCCTTCCTTATTGGACAGCGCCATGAGCAGCACGCCACGCACCCTGGCCTGCACGTTCTCCTCGGCTAGCCCGGACAACTCCAGTTGGCCGACGTAGGACTGCACCATGTCCGCGACCGGCTCCACCCGGAAGTGGCACCCCAGTCGACGCGCCAGCTCGGCGGCATCCGACTGCGAGTGCTCCGAGGAGTACTTCGACGGCATGGACACCCCGTACACCGCGTCCGGGCCGAGCGCGTCGACGGCGATCGCGGCCGACACCGCGGAGTCGATGCCACCGGAGAACCCGAAGATCACCGATCGGAAGCCGTTTTTTCGTACGTAGTCGCGCAGGCCCATGACCAGCGCCGACCACACCTCGGCCGGGTCGGACAGCGGTTCGGCCAGCGGCGGCGACGGTCGCGGCTGGTACGCGGGCAGCGGCTCGTCCGAGATCACCGTGCGGCGGACGTCGAGCCCCGCGAAGACACCCGCGGCATGCGACGTGCCGGTTGGCAGGTCCAGGTCAACGACGAGCAGGTGCTCGGTGAACTGCGGCGCGCGGGCCAGCACGGTCCCGTCGGCGTCGACCACGAACGAGTCACCGTCGAAGACGAGGTCATCTTGTCCGCCGACTTGGTTGCAGTACGCCAGCGGCGCCCCGGCCTCGCGGGCGCGGCGCGCGGCCAGGGGCAGGCGTTGCTCGTCCTTAGATCGTTCGTACGGTGATGCGTTCGGCGCGACCACGAGATCGACGCCCGCCTCGCCCAACGCGCTGATCGGTCCGCCGTCCTGCCAGATGTCCTCGCAGATCACCATGCCGATGTCGATGCCGTGCAAGCGCACGACGTCAAGCGTCTGGCCCGGCTTGAAGTACCGGTACTCGTCGAACACACCGTAGTTCGGCAGGTGGTGCTTGTACTGCCGCGCGACGACCTCGCCCCGGTACAGCGCGGCGGCGGCATCGCGCGGGCCGACGTCGTCGGCGTCGAGGTAGCTGACGTAGGTGAGGACGTCGCCGCAGCCCGCCTCGTGCAGCCGCGCCGCCAGCGAGTCCAGCGCTGCCGCCGATGCCCGCACGAAGGTGTCGCGCAGTACGAGGTCCTCGACGGGATAGCCGGTAAGCGCCATCTCGCTGGTGACGACGACGTGCGCGCCCGCGTCGGCGGCCTTCCTGGTCGCCTCGATGATCAGTTCGGCGTTTCCGGTCAGGTCACCGACGATCGGGTTGAGCTGAGCCAGCGCCATGCGCAGTTGAACCATGCGCCCATTCTGCACGGTGCCGTACTTGACGGTCGGGCTATTCACCTCAGCGCTTGCGGTCGATCACGATCCTCACCCGTAGTGAGCTGGCGCGACCCACCCTTCGGGCGGGCCTCGCCAGCTCACTTGTGAATAGCCCTCCCGGGCCGCGCGCAGTCCCTACCGCCGCTTCTTCCGCAACGTCCCTCGGATCTTCTTTAACGCCTGCTCCGCGTCGGAGTCGAACGGGTTGTCGTGCACCAGGTACGTCCAGGTTGACGTCGGCCGTTTCACACCGGCCCCGGCCAGGTCGACGCCGTCGTCGGTGATTTCGGTGTCGGCGAAGGTCTTCACCGTGCGCTTCTTCGCCTCGTCGATGATCTTGTGGAACTCGGGGATCGCGGCGCGGTGGAACTCGTCGATCGGGGTCTCCTTGCCCAGCGCACGCAGATGGATGCTCTCTCGCACGTCCGCGAGGAACGCTAGGTGGTCCGCCCACATCTGGTCGAGGTGGAACAACTGGATCTCCCGGCAGATCTGCGCCAGTGTCTCCTCGGGCAGCCGCTCGGCGAGCTGGTCGTAGCGCTCCCGCGCTTCAGCCTGCAGCAGTTCGGAGGCGGAATCGGTGAGTAGTACCTCGTCGCGGAATGCCAGCAGATCGTTGCGTTGCCGCTCGATCAGTCGGGTGTAGCGCCAGGTGTTGCGGTGGATCTCCTGGTTGGCGCCCTCCACGACCCGCTGTGCGTGGTTGAGGTGACGCGACGCGGCGGGGTCGGTGATCTCGCCGTCGTCGTCCGCGACGAGACCTTCCGGGACGTCGGGCGAACCGGCCTGCACGAGATCGTCTTCCAGACTCGCGAAGAACACCGAACCACCAGGGTCGCCCTGCCGTCCGGCGCGACCGCGCAGCTGATCGTCGAGCCTGCTGCTTGGATAGCGCGCCGTGCCGATGACGTACAGCCCGCCAAGCGAGATGGCTTTCTCCCGCTCGGCGGCGTCCGACGCGCTGCCGCCGAGCTTGATATCGGTGCCGCGTCCCGCCATCTGCGTGGACACCGTGATCGTGCCCGGTTTTCCCGCCTCAGCGATGATCTCGGCCTCTTCGGCGTCGTTGCGTGCGTTGAGGACCGTGCAGGTCAGTCCCGCCTTGGTCAGCTTCTCCGCGAGCTCCTCCGACTCGGCGACGTCCTGGGTGCCGACCAGGATCGGCCTGCCCTCCTCGTGTACCCGAGTGATCTTGGCGACGATCGCGCGCAGTTTCTGCGATGGCGACGCGAAGATCCGGTCCGGCTCGTCGACGCGGATGTTTGGGGTGTTCGGCGGGATGACCGCTACCTCAAGCTTGTAGAACTCCCGCAGCGTCTCCGCGACGGCTACCGCGGTGCCGGTCATACCAGCCACGACGGGGTACCGCGCGATGAGCGCCTGCACCGTGATCGAGTCTAGTACCTCGCCGCGGTCGGACGGCGGCAGTTGCTCCTTCGCTTCGACGGCTGCCTGTAATCCGTCGGGCCAGCGCTGCAGTTCGGCGACTCGGCCTCGCGACGTGTTGATGAGCTGCACCTTGCCGTCGCGAACCAGGTAGTCGACGTCGCGGGTGAGCAGCGCGTGGGCGTGTAGCGCCACATTGACCGCGGCCAACCGCTCCGACCCGGACTCGTCGTAGAGATCGATGCCGCCGAGCGCCTTCTCCACCACGGAGGCGCCCGCCGGGGTCAGCCAGGCGTTCTTACCGTCGGCATCGGTCTCGTAGTGCAGGCCAAGTCGGAGTCGGGGGACGATCTTGGCGACTTCCTCGTCGACGACTCCCGTGTCCACCGAGCCCGCCATCACGAGCGGCACCCGTGCCTCGTCGACGAGCACTGAGTCGGCCTCGTCGACGATCGCCACCTCGGGTTGGGCGAGCACTCGCTCGTTGGCCTTCGTCACGAGCCGGTCACGCAACACGTCGAAGCCGATCTCGCTCACCGCGCCGTAGGTGACGTCGCAGGCGTAGGCGTCCTTGCGTTCGGCGTGCGTCGTCGCGGGCTCCACCCATCCGACCGATACCCCGAGCAGGTCGAACACCGGCCGCATCCATTCGGCGTCGCGCCGCGCGAGGTAGTCGTTGACCGAGATGACGTGCACCCGCTTGCCCTGCAACGCGTGCCCGCACGCGGCGAGCGCGCCGACCAGCGTCTTGCCCTCACCGGTCGCCATCTGCACGACGTGCTGCGAGAGCAGCCCCATGACGCCGAGCAGTTGGACGTCGAAGGCACGTTCCCCGAGCGTGCGCCTGCTCACCTCGCGGCCGAGCGCGCAGAACTCGACCAGTTGCTCGATGCTGAACTCACCGTCGGTGCGTAGCTCGCGTGCCGCGCGGCTGAGGTCGTCGTCGGACCGATCCCGCAGGTCGTCTTCGCGCTCTCCGATGGCCGGCAGCAGCTTCTCGTACTTGGTCAGCTCCACGCTGGCAGGTCGTTCGATGATTCTGCGCAGCCGTTTGCCGACACGCGTCCGCATGGGGACTCGTCCGAGCGTCATTCAACCGTCTCCTCGTCGTCTGCGCCTGATGCCTGCCATCATCCTCGAACCGACGTATGCTCAGCGTGACCGACGGGACCGGATCGTGCCCGGTGCCCCCACTTGGCCACAAGCGGGCACCGGCCAATCGCTAGCACTGCCCGGTCCAACGGCATGTAGTTCGTTCGGGTTCCGGCGTTTCATGGCACGATCGCAGCGTGTCACCTTCTTCTCGCATGTTTATCGCCCTGGTCGGCATCGCTCTGATGGTCACGACCGCGTGCACCGCTGCCAACGACGCCGGCCCGACGAGCGATGAGCGTGCTCCAACTGGGCCGGTTGGTCCTGTGCCTGACGGTCTCGACGACTTCTACGGGCAGCGGCTCGACTGGGGCGACTGCGCGCCCTATGCGACGACGGGCATCGCCGAACAGACCTTCGCCGCGCCCGAGGTGGAGTGCGCGCTGCTCGAGGTGCCGTTGTCGTACGAAGACCCGGACGACGAGACCATCGAGATCGGCGTACTGCGCACTCGCGCGCAGGGTGATCGCATCGGCTCGCTACTGGTCAATCCCGGCGGTCCTGGTGTGTCCGGCATGGAGGCCGCCGCCAGCCTGCGGTTCTCGCCGACCATCAACAAGCTGGGGAGGCGGTTCGACATCGTTGGCTTCGATCCGCGTGGCGTCGGCGCGAGCAAGCCCACCGTCGAGTGCCTCACCGACGAGGAGCGCGACGCCGACCGCGCGGACGACGGCGAGGTCGACGGCACACCGCGGGGGGTCAAGGAACAGGAGGCCGAGGAGCGGGCGTTCGCGCGTAAGTGCGAGAAGAGGACCAAATACGGCGAGGAGATGCTTGCGAATATCGGCACTCGGGATGTCGTCAAGGACATGGACGTCTTACGTTCGGTGCTTGGTGACCGCAAGCTCACCTACCTGGGCTATTCCTACGGCACCCGGATCGGGTACACCTACGCCGAGCAGTTTCCGGGGAACGTGCGCGCGATGGTGCTCGACGGTGCGCTCGATCCGGAGCAGAACATCGTCGACTCGTTGGTCGCGCAAGGTCAAGGCTTCGGCGATGCCTTCGCGGAGTTCGCCAAGTGGTGCGCCCAGCGGCAAGATTGTGCTCTTGGCAAGGATCCCGCCAAGGCTACCGAGCGCTACCAGGACCTCGTCCAACCACTGGTCGACGACCCGGTCACCGTCGCCGACGGCAGGAAGCTGTCGTTCGAGGATGCCACCACCGCCACCGTGCAGGCGCTGTATTCGGAGCAGTTGTGGGAGAAGCTCAATACTGGGCTCAACGAGCTGCAACGGCGTCGCGGCGAGACGCTCATCGGGCTGGCCGATCAGTACAACGAGCGCGGTCCCGACGGCGAGTATTCCGGTACGCAGGATGCTTTCGCCGCCATTCGCTGCGTCGATGATCCTAGGGTCACCGATCGCGACAAGATCCTCGCGGCGCAACGCCGCTATGCGGAGGTCGCGCCGTTCCTGGACAGCGGGAACCCGATCAGCGACGCGCGTGACGCTTGCGCGTTCTGGCCGGTTCCGAACACCTCGAAGCCACATCTGCCTGACGTCGATGGTGTGCCGCCGGTGCTGGTCATCTCCACGACGAACGATCCGGCGACGCCTTACAAGGCGGGTGTGCAGCTCGCGAAGGCGATGGGCGGCAGGCTGCTGACGTACGAAGGCACGCAGCACACAGTGTTCGCGCAGGGCAATCAGTGCGTCGACCAGCCAGTCATCGAGTACCTCATCGACCGCACGCTGCCGAAGAAAGGGTTGCGCTGCGGTGAGTGATGCTCACACGCTAGTCGCGAAAGTTCGCCGATACGCCAGCGGCGGTACGCCGAGAACGGCGCTGAAATGCTTGCGTAGCGAGGCAGCGCTACCCAGTCCGGACTCCGCGGCTACCTGATCCACCGGTAGGTCGGTCGTCTCAAGCAACCTGCGGGCGTGGTCCACCCGCTGCCTGGTCAGCCAGGCATGTGGTGGCAGTCCAGTCTCCGCGCGGAATCGCCTGCTGAACGTGCGTTCGCTCATCATGGCGTGCGCCGCGAGCATCCCCAGGGTGAGCGGTTCGCCGAGTCGTCCCAGCGCCCAGGCCCGTGTCGCCGCCGTGCTGCCGACGCCCTGCTGCGGCAGCGGGGCCTCGATGAACTGTGACTGGCCACCGTCCCGCCACGGTGGGACGACGCAGTAGCGGGCGGCGTGGTTGGCCACCTCACTGCCGTGGTCGGACCGCAACACGTGTAGGCACAGATCCACGCCCGCGGCGAGCCCTGCCGAGGTGAGCACATCCCCCTCGTCAACGAACAAGACGTCCTCGTGCAGATCGACCAGCGGATACAGTCGTCGGAAGTCATCGGCGTATGCCCAGTGGGTCGTAGCCTCGCGGCCGTCGAGTAGTCCCGCGGCGCCGAGCACGAACGCCCCGGTACAGATCGACATCACGCGTGCGCCCGGCCGGATCAGCGCGAGCGCCGCCGCGATGTCGTCGGTCAGCACACCGTGGTGTCTCGGTCCCGGCGTGCGGGTACCGGGGATGATCACCGTGTCGGCATCGGCCAGAATTTCCGGCCCGTGATCGAGCCGCGCCTCGTACCCCGCGCTCACTCGCACTGGACGGTCGTCGACGCCGCAAAGCTTGACGTCATACAGCGGGACGCCGTCCTGGTGTGCCTCAGCCAGGATTTGCGGCGGGATGTGCATGTCGTAGCCGACGACCTCTCCGATCGCTAGCACCGCGACGCTATGAACCATGGCAAGATTTTCGCACATAGTGGCACTCTTGCCACTGGTGTGCGCGGGACCGCCTGGCGAAGCTGGACGAGTGACTCTCGTTGATCTCTCGCGGCAGCCGCGCGCCCCACGACGTCGACGCCCGCACTGGGCCTGGTTCGTAGCCTTCGCCGGCTTCATCGCGCTGGTCGGGGCGGCCGGGTTCCGGGCGGCTCCCAGCGTTCTCATCGACCCGCTGCATGCCGAGTACGGCTGGTCGCGCGGCACGATCTCGGCCGCTGTCTCGATCAACCTCGTGCTCTACGGCCTGATCTCGCCGTTCGCCGCCGCGTTGATGGAGCGCTTCGGTATGCGTCGCGTCGTCGCCTGCGCACTGATGCTCGTCGGGGTCGGCAGTGGCCTCACGGTGTTCATGACGTCGAGCTGGCAGTTGCTGCTGTTGTGGGGCGTGCTGGTCGGAACGGGGACGGGCGCGATGGCGCTGACCTTGGTCGCCACGCTGACCAGCCGCTGGTTCGTCGCGCGCAGAGGCCTGATCAGCGGCCTGCTCACGGCGGGCAGCGCGGCTGGGCAACTGGTCTTCCTGCCTCTGGTGGCGATGCTGGCGACCCGCTTCGGCTGGCGCGAAGCCTCGCTCGCGGTGGCGCTGGCCGCGCTTGGTGTCGTCCCGCTCGTGCTCGCCTTCCTGCGCGACCACCCTCGCGACGTCGGCACGACGGCTTACGGCGCCAGGCCGGACGACGAGCCCGAAGCCGTGCCACAACCCGGCGGCAGCGCGGCGCGAGCGGTGCGGGTGCTTGCCGACGTGATCCGTAACCGCACGTTCCTGCTGCTCGCCGGCGGCTTCGCGATCTGCGGCGCGTCCACCAACGGGCTGATCGGCACCCACTTCGTCCCTGCCGCCCACGATCACGGCATGCCGTACACCACGGCGGCGAGCCTGCTGGCGCTGGTCGGCATCTTTGACGTCATTGGCACGGTCGCCTCTGGCTGGCTCACTGATCGGGTGGATCCGCGGGTGCTGCTCGGTGTCTACTACACGCTGCGTGGTGTGGCGTTGGTGCTGTTGCCGCAATTGTTCGGCCCGACGACGGAGCCACCCATGTGGGCGTTCGTGATCTTTTACGGTCTGGACTGGGTTGCGACGGTGCCGCCGACCGTCGCGCTGTGTCGGCAGTGGTTCGGCCGTGCGGCCGGTCCGATCGTGTTCGGCTGGGTGTTCGCATCGCACCAGGTAGGTGCGGCTATCGCCGCCTTCGCCGCTGGTGCGGCACGTGACCAGCTCGGCAGTTACGACATCGCTTGGTACGGCGCGGGCGGGCTGTGCGTCGCTGCCACGGCGATGTCGCTGCGCATCCGCCGCGCACCACGGGAGGAACCGTCGGATGTCGGGCGGGAGACGGCGTCACGGTAGGGCATGTCACATGCGGCCATGGCCGCCTTGCCGTTAGTCTCCCTGCATGGATCGCCAGCAGGAGTTCGTGCTGCGCACGCTTGAAGAACGCGATATTCGCTTTGTCCGCCTGTGGTTCACCGACGTCCTCGGGTTCCTGAAATCGGTGGCCGTCGCGCCCGCCGAGCTGGAGGGGGCGTTCACCGAGGGCATCGGGTTCGATGGGTCCGCCATCGAGGGTTTCGCCCGGGTCTACGAGTCGGACATGGTCGCCAAACCGGACCCCGCGACGTTCCAGGTGCTGCCGTGGGAGACGCCGGAAGGCGGGCACTACTCGGCCCGGATGTTTTGCGACATCGCCATGCCGGACGGCTCGCCGTCCTGGGCAGATCCGCGCCACGTGCTGCGCAGGCAGCTCTCCAAGGCGGGCGAGGCGGGTTTTACCTGCTACGTGCACCCGGAAATTGAGTTCTTCCTGCTCGCCGACGCTCCCGAGGACGGCGCGCCCCCCATCCCCGCCGACAACGGTGGCTACTTCGACCAGGCCAGCCACGCGACGGCGGCCCATTTCCGCAGACATGCCATCGAAACGCTGGAAGCGATGGGCATCTCGGTGGAGTTCAGTCACCACGAGGGCGCGCCAGGCCAGCAGGAGATCGACCTGCGCTACGCCGACGCGCTGACCATGGCCGACAACGTGATGACGTTCCGCTACGTCGTCAAGGAGGTCGCGCTGACCCAGGGTGTACGGGCCACCTTCATGCCCAAGCCGTTCTCCGACCAGCCCGGCTCCGGTATGCACACACACTTGAGCTTGTTCGAGGGCGACCAGAACGCCTTCTACGATCCCGAGGACCCTGACGAGCTGTCGAAGACCGGCAAGGCGTTCGTCGCCGGGCTGCTCGCGCACGCGCGCGAGATCTCGGCGGTCACTAACCAATGGGTGAATTCTTACAAGCGTCTGATCGTTGGTGGGGAGGCGCCGACGACGGTGTCGTGGGGCAGGGCCAACCGCTCCGCGCTGGTGCGGGTACCGATGTACTCGCCTGGCAAGGCGTCGTCTCGACGGGTCGAGCTGCGGTCCCTCGACTCAGCGTGCAACCCCTACCTGGCGTACTCGGTAATCCTGGCCGCCGGGCTGAAGGGCATCAGCGAGGGCTACGAGCTACCGCCCGCCGCTGAGGACAACATCTGGTCGCTGAGCGAGACGGAGCGCAGGGCGGCTGGTTACAAGCAGCTGCCGCAGAACCTTGGGGAGGCGCTGACGGAGATGGAGCGCTCCGAGCTCCTGCCGGACGCGCTTGGCGAGCACGTCTACGACTTCTTCCTGCGCAACAAGCGGGTCGAATGGGACAACTACCGCAGCGAGGTCACCCCGTACGAGCTCCGAACGCTGCTGCCCGTCGTCTGATGGTTAGCCGCCGGTACGCGAACAACGCGGACTTTCGCGGTTCACGTTGTTCGCGTGCCATGAATTCGCGTATTCCTCTAGTGTCGTCCGGGCTTGGTAGGTACGCTATTCGCCCGCCTTTTCGAACGAATGTGTCCGTCCTCACAGCTCAAATCGAAGCGCTGATTTCGCCACGCTTATTCTGCTAATGTAGTGCGAGCTTCCTGGTGAATTCGCTCCACGGAAAGGGCTGTGAATGGACGCCTCGGGAACTCAGGTGGTTGAACAATTGGTCGACACCGAGAGCTACCCGTTATCGGAACCAGGAAGCGATCGGTGGCGCGAGGTCGTCGCCACCATCCGTGGCGAGCTACTCGACGACGGCTGCAGCGTACTGTCCGAGTTCGTTCGCCCGGAACTGCGGGACGTGTTGCGACGCGAGGGCGCCGGGATGGCGCCGGATGCGTACTACGACGCCGAGACCGTCAACGCCTACAATGTCGACACCGGCGCCGACCTGCCGGACGACCACCCCGGCAGGACGCCGATGCGGCGCGGCAACGCCTTCGTGCCCCGGGACGCGATTCCGCCCGACGCGATCATCCATCGGCTCTACACCAACGCGCTGTTCCAGCGGTTCCTCGCCGACTGCTTTGAGTTGACCGAGATCCACCCGCTCGCCGACCCGCTCGCCGGGCTGGTGCTCAACGTCGTGTCGCCGGGCAAGGAGCACCCGTGGCACTTCGACACCAACGAGTTCACCGTCACGATGCTCACCCAGGAGGCAGAAGCCGGCGGGGTCTTCGAGTACTGCCCCAACATCCGCTCGGCGGAGTCCGAGAACTTCGACGACGTCAACGCGGTCCTCGCTGGCGACGGCGAACACCTCATCCGCAGGCTCGAGCTGCGGCCGGGTGACCTCCAGTTGTTCAAGGGGCGCTACGCCCTGCACCGGGTAAGCGCTGTACGGGGCGAACGCGCGCGACACACGGCGATCTTCGCCTACAGCGAGCGCGACGGCGTCATCGGAACTCCGGCTCGCACCAAGCAGCTTTTTGGCAGGGTGCTGCCGGAACATCATGCCGCCGCCGCGCAGGCGGTGCGCGTCGATCAACTTCTCGACTAAAAGGAGGCCCGGTCCGTGGGTTTCGACGCCACTGGAAAAGTGTCGCTCGATCACATTTACTCACAGCCCGACCCGCGCGCGTACTTTCGCGAACTGCGGGAACTCGACTACCGCATTCCACAACTGGCGAAACCGTATTTCGCGAAACTCGTCGACGACTATCGGCAGGCGCGTCAGGTGACGACGTGTCAGATTGTTGATATCGGTTGTTCGTACGGCATAAACGCCGCGCTGTTGAATTGCGATCTGACGATGGACGAGCTGTACGACCGGTACCGCGACAACGCGGTGACGCCGCTGTCGCGCGCCGAGCTGTTGCGGCAGGACCGGGAACTGGTGCGAGCACGAGGCGGGCTGGACCGGCATCGCTTTATCGGGCTGGACGCCTCGCGACCCGCGCTCGCGTACGCGCGGGAGGCAGGGTTCCTCGACGCCGATGTCCACGCCGACCTGGAGTCGCACCCGCCCACCGAGCGGCAGCGGACGGTGTTCGACGGCACAGACCTTGTGATCTCCACCGGCTGTCTGGGCTATGTCACCGGTACGACGCTGGAGCGGGTCATCACGGCATCGGGGGAGCGCCTGCCGTGGCTGGCGCACTTCGTACTGCGGATGTTCCCGTTCGATCCGGTCGCCGACATGCTCATGCGGCTGGGTTACGACACCATTCCGGTCGATGGCGTGTTCAAGCAGCGGCGGTTCGCCGACGAGCAGGAGCAGGCGCGAATGCTCAACACCCTCGCCGCGCGCGGCGTCGACCCCGATGGCTTGGAAACCGACGGCTGGCTGTATGCCCAGCTCTACATCTCCCTGCCTCGCGGGGAGCGCAGCACCATCGATGTAGCAGAGCAGTGACGTGAGGATTGAGCGTGAGCGGTAGCGAGAACCTGTCCACCCGCACCTTCGGCAACGACGACAGCCTGCCCCGGGTGCCGTTGCCCACCGTCGAGGAAAGCTGCGACCGGTTCCTCGAATGGTGCGGCCCGCTGTTGACCGAGGACGAACTGGCCGAGACGAAGGCGGCGGTCGAGGAGTTCCGGCGCGAGGGCAGCCCCGCGCACACGCTGCACGCCGCGTTGGCCGAGTACGACGCCACCGAGGGCGTGCACAGCTGGCTCGACACCTTTTGGCCGTACCGCTACCTTGGCCGCCGCGACCGCATCGCCCTCAACGCGAACTTCTTCTTCCTGTTCAACGACGTCGACGCCAGCCAGGCCGAGCGGGCGGCGGGCCTGATCGCGTCCGCGCTGCACTACAAGTCGTTGCTCGATGAGGAGCGCGTCCCGCCGATCGTCCAACGCGGTGTGCCGCAGTCCATGGACCAGAACAAATTCCTGTTCTCCACTACGCGCATTCCCGGCGCGGTGCGGGACACGGTCCGCGCGCCGTACAGCGGCGAATGGCCAGGACCGTCGACCGAGCGGCACATCCTGGTGTTCTACCGGGGCAACCTCTTCCGGATGGACGTCTATGGCGAGCAGGGCAAGCCGCACACACTGGACGAACTCGCCGACGGCATCCGCGCGGTGATGGATGTGGGTGCTACCCCGGCCGCACCGGGGGCGTCGGTGGGACACCTCACCACCAAGGCGCGCGCCGAGTGGGCGGCCAGCAGGCAGGAGCTCATCGACGCAGGTCCGGACAACCCCGCGCTGCTCGACGAGGTGGAGCGGGCGCTGTTCTGCGTTTGCCTCGACGACCTGGTGCCGGAGGACGCCCACACGGCCTGCGACCAGTTGCTGCACGGCGACAGTGCGAACCGCTGGTTCGACAAGGCGGTGTCGTTCATCGTGTTCGGCGACGGTACGGCCGGCATTAACGTCGAGCACTGCGAGCTGGACGGCACCACTGTCTTGCGGTTCGTGGACGCACTGTTCGAAGACACCGCCGATGCCCACTCGACCGAGTCGGGCGCGGTGTCGCAGGGCAAACCCGCCGTCGCGCCGATCGAGTTCAGCCTCACCGACGCCCTGCGCGCCGACATCACCTCAGCGGCGGAGTCGTTCGCCGCGCAGGCCGCCGACACCGCGACGTCATTGCTGTCCTTCGATGACTTCGGCGCGAACACCGCGAAGAAGCTGGGGATCTCGCCGGACGCGTTCATGCAATGCGCGTACCAGCTGGCGCACTTTCGGGCGAAGGGCTTGCAAGGCGCGACGTATGAGTCGATCGCGACCCGGCAGTACCGCAGGGGCAGGACCGAGGCGATGCGGGTGGTCACGCCCGAGCTGCAACGGTTCGTCGCCGCGATGACCGACGATGACGTAGACGAGACCGCGCGTCGCGACGCGTTTCGGGCCGCGGCGGACAAGCATGTCGCGCGCGCGAAGGAATGCCAGACCGGGCAGGCGCCTGAGCAACACCTGTGGGAGCTGCAACTGATCCAGCAGCGACGCGGGGAGGAACTGGGCGCGACCGAGCCGCTCGCGCTGTACGAGTCGCCGGGGTGGCTGCGGATGCGTGACGACTACCTCAGCACGAGTTCCGCACCGTCGGTCAACATCCGGTACTTCGGGTTCGGGTCGACGAGTGGCAAGTGCATCGGTGTCGGTTACGTGTTGCTGCCGGAGCGGCTGGCGATCTATCTCAGTACGCCGCGCCCCGTCGCGGAGCCGATGTACACGTTCGCGAGCGAGCTTCGTCGGGCCGTCGGCGAACTCTCCGCGTTGCTCGCATCGGGGGCCTGAACGAGCCGCTCTTGTGGCGCACGGCTCTGACCTGCGGTTTCATAGAAGGGGACCCCCCTGTTTTTGGCGATCATGGGGACGTGTAATGTTCTCCATGTCGCCAGGAACGCCGGGCCGACGGGGAGAAAACACCCCTGAAGGACCGGTAGGGAGACGGCTGGTAAGGTAGAACTTGTCAGCAAGAACCCACCCGGGCCGAGCGGTTGACACCGCGAGACGGACCGGGTAACGTACTGCGACGGCCCGAAGTTGGGCCGAGACCCCAGACCGAGTCGATTCGACTAACTGTCCGGGGTTGAGGCTTCGCTGAGGGAAGCAACTACCAAGAATTCTCTAAACTTAGAGTGATTCGCGGTGCGTGTTGTTTGAGAACTCAACAGTGTGCTTTGTTTACTAAGCCAGTAGATTTTTTTGGAACCTTTGTTGGTTCTGTTTGAGTTTTTTGAGAGTCGATTTTTCTCTCTGATTTTGTTCATTGTTGGAGAGTTTGATCCTGGCTCAGGACGAACGCTGGCGGCGTGCTTAACACATGCAAGTCGAACGCTGAAGCCATCTTCGGGTGGTGGATGAGTGGCGAACGGGTGAGTAACACGTGGGTAACCTGTCCTGTACTTTGGGATAAGCCCTGGAAACGGGGTCTAATACCGGATACGCATCATTGCCTGCATGGGTGGTGGTGGAAAGCTCCGGCGGTATGGGGTGGGCCCGCGGCCTATCAGCTTGTTGGTGGGGTGATGGCCTACCAAGGCGACGACGGGTAGCCGGCCTGAGAGGGCGACCGGCCACACTGGGACTGAGACACGGCCCAGACTCCTACGGGAGGCAGCAGTGGGGAATATTGCACAATGGGCGCAAGCCTGATGCAGCGACGCCGCGTGAGGGATGACGGCCTTCGGGTTGTAAACCTCTTTCGCCAGGGACGAAGCCTTTTGGGGTGACGGTACCTGGAGAAGAAGCACCGGCTAACTACGTGCCAGCAGCCGCGGTAATACGTAGGGTGCGAGCGTTGTCCGGAATTATTGGGCGTAAAGAGCTCGTAGGCGGTTTGTCGCGTCGGCCGTGGAAACTGGAGGCTTAACCTTCAGCGTGCGGTCGATACGGGCAGACTTGAGTTCGGTAGGGGAGTCTGGAATTCCTGGTGTAGCGGTGAAATGCGCAGATATCAGGAGGAACACCGGTGGCGAAGGCGGGACTCTGGGCCGATACTGACGCTGAGGAGCGAAAGCGTGGGGAGCGAACAGGATTAGATACCCTGGTAGTCCACGCTGTAAACGTTGGGCGCTAGGTGTGGGTGACATTCCACGTTGTCCGTGCCGTAGCTAACGCATTAAGCGCCCCGCCTGGGGAGTACGGCCGCAAGGCTAAAACTCAAAGGAATTGACGGGGGCCCGCACAAGCGGCGGAGCATGTGGATTAATTCGATGCAACGCGAAGAACCTTACCTGGGCTTGACATGCACAGGATTCCGGCAGAGATGTCGGTTCCCTTGTGGCCTGTGTGCAGGTGGTGCATGGCTGTCGTCAGCTCGTGTCGTGAGATGTTGGGTTAAGTCCCGCAACGAGCGCAACCCTTGTCCTATGTTGCCAGCACGTAATGGTGGGGACTCGTGGGAGACTGCCGGGGTCAACTCGGAGGAAGGTGGGGATGACGTCAAGTCATCATGCCCCTTATGTCCAGGGCTTCACACATGCTACAATGGCCGGTACAGTGGGTTGCGATACCGTGAGGTGGAGCGAATCCCTGAAAGCTGGTCTCAGTTCGGATCGCAGTCTGCAACTCGACTGCGTGAAGTCGGAGTCGCTAGTAATCGCAGATCAGCAACGCTGCGGTGAATACGTTCCCGGGCCTTGTACACACCGCCCGTCACGTCACGAAAGTCGGTAACACCCGAAGCCCATGGCCTAACCCCTTTTGTGGGGAGGGAGTGGTCGAAGGTGGGACTGGCGATTGGGACGAAGTCGTAACAAGGTAGCCGTACCGGAAGGTGCGGCTGGATCACCTCCTTTCTAAGGAGCACATCACTTCCATCAAACATGCTGTGTGTGGTTGGTGGGGTGGCCACTGGATGCCAACGGGTGTTTGGCTGGTGGTTGCTCGAGGATTTGTGGAACTACTGGTGATGGCCACCGCGGGTGGATGGTCAGTGTTTAGTACTGCCGGTCTTTTCGGAGGCGGGTGTGGAACGGGCTGGGCTGTCGGTCGGTGGTGGTTGTGGGCAAGGCATGCTGTTGGGTCCTGAGACAACACGCGAGTGTTGCTCTGGATCGAAACCCGGCCCCGGGTTCTGCTGGGAAGCGTTGACATTCGTTGTCACCGTGCCCAGCGGGATTGGGGGGTGTGCGGGGGGTTTGCCCCCCGCAAGGTGTGGTGTTTGAGAATTGTAGAGTGGATGCGAGCATCTTTGTGGTCAAGTTGTTAAGAGCACATGGTGGATGCCTGGGCATCAGGAGCCGATGAAGGACGTGGGAGGCTGCGATAAGCCTCGGGGAGCTGTCAACCGAGCTGAGATCCGAGGATGTCCGAATGGGGTAACCCAGCACTCGTGATGGAGTGTTACCCGCACCTGAATGTATAGGGTGTGTGGAGGGAACGCGGGGAAGTGAAACATCTCAGTACCCGTAGGAAGAGAAAACAAGTGTGATTCCGTGAGTAGTGGCGAGCGAAAGCGGAGGAGGCTAAACCGCATGCATGTGATACCTGGCAGGGGTTGTGTGTGTGGTGTTGTGGGACCCAGCGTCGAAGGACTGCCATTCTTCGGGATGCCGCGTGTGGTTAGTGGAAACGTCTGGGATGGCGTGCCGTAGTGGGTGAGAGTCCCGTACGCGAAAATCATGCGTTGGTGTTTTGTTGGTGTTCCCGAGTAGCAGCGAGCTCGTGGAATTTGCTGTGAATCTGCCGGGACCACCCGGTAAGCCTAAATACTTCCTGGTGACCGATAGCGGACGAGTACCGTGAGGGAAAGGTGAAAAGTACCCCGGGAGGGGAGTGAAAGAGTACCTGAAACCGTGTGCTTACAAGCCGTCAGAGCTGAATCTTTGGTTTGGTGATGGCGTGCCTTTTGAAGAATGAGCCTGCGAGTTAGTGCTGCGTGGCGAGGTTAACCCGTGTGGGGTAGCCGTAGCGAAAGCGAGTCTGAAGAGGGCGTTGGAGTCGCGTGGTCTAGACCCGAAGCGGAGTGATCTACCCATGGCCAGGGTGAAGCGCCGGTAAGACGGTGTGGAGGCCCGAACCCACTTAGGTTGAAAACTGAGGGGATGAGCTGTGGGTAGGGGTGAAAGGCCAATCAAACTCCGTGATAGCTGGTTCTCCCCGAAATGCATTTAGGTGCAGCGTCGTATGTTTCACACCTGGGGTAGAGCTACTGGATGGCCTAGGGGCCTTACCGGGTTACCGAAGTCAACCAAACTCCGAATACGGGTGTGTGAGAGTGCGGCAGTGAGACGGCGGGGGAAAAGCTTCGTCGTCGAGAGGGAAACAGCCCAGAGCGCCAGCTAAGGCCCCTAAGTGTGTGCTCAGTGGAAAAGGATGTGGGATTGCCCAGACAACCAGGAGGTTGGCTTAGAAGCAGCCATCCTTGAAAGAGTGCGTAATAGCTCACTGGTCAAGTGGTCCTGCGCCGATAATGTAGCGGGGCTTAAGCACACCGCCGAAGCTGTGTCATTGACACATGTGATCCGCCATCATCTTCGGGTGGTGGTGCAGTCGTGTTGATGGGTAGGGGAGCGTCGATCATCCGGTGAAGCCGTGGCGGAAGCTAGCGGTGGAGGGTGGTCGAGTGAGAATGCAGGCATGAGTAGCGAAAGCAGAGTGAGAACCTCTGCCGCCGGATGACCAAGGGTTCCTGGGCCAGGCTAATCCGCCCAGGGTAAGTCGGGACCTAAGGCGAGGCCGACAGGCGTAGTCGATGGATAACGGGTTGATATTCCCGTACCCGCGTGTGTGCGTCCCTGATGAGGCAGGTGAGACTAACCACCCGAAGCCGACCATATGCCCTTCGGGGTGGTGGTTGGTGGAGCGTGGGACCTGATCCTGTAGTAGTCAAGCGATGGGGTGACGCAGGAAGGTAGCTCCGCCAGTAAGTGGTATGACTGGTGTAAGCGTGTAGGGCGATCGGTAGGCAAATCCGCCGGTCATGGGCCTGAGACGTGATGCGTACCCGTATGAGGGGAAGTGAGTGATCCTATGCTGCCGAGAAAAGCCTCTAGCGAGTGCATGTGCGGCCCGTACCCCAAACCGACACAGGTGGTCAGGTAGAGAATACCAAGGCGATCGGGTGAACTGTGGTTAAGGAACTCGGCAAAATGCCCCCGTAACTTCGGGAGAAGGGGGGCCAGTGCACGTGAACACCCGTGCGGTGGGAGCGTGTGGTGGCCGCAGAGACCAGCGGAAAGCGACTGTTTACTAAAAACACAGGTCCGTGCGAAGAAGCAATTCGAGGTATACGGACTGACGCCTGCCCGGTGCTGGAACGTTAAGAGGACCGGTTAGCCTTTCGGGGCGAAGCTGAGAATTTAAGCGCCAGTAAACGGCGGTGGTAACTATAACCATCCTAAGGTAGCGAAATTCCTTGTCGGGTAAGTTCCGACCTGCACGAATGGCGTAACGACTTTCCGGCTGTCTCAACCACAGGCCCGGCGAAATTGCAGTACGAGTAAAGATGCTCGTTACGCGCGGCAGGACGGAAAGACCCCGGGACCTTTACTATAGCTTGGTATTGGTTTTCGGTTCGGCTTGTGTAGGATAGGTGGGAGACTGGGAAGTCCACACGCTAGTGTGGGTGGAGTCATCGTTGAAATACCACTCTGGTCGAATGGGAAATCTAACCTCGGACCGTGATCCGGTTCAGGGACAGTGCCTGGTGGGTAGTTTAACTGGGGCGGTTGCCTCCCAAAGAGTAACGGAGGCGCCCAAAGGTTCCCTCAGCCTGGTTGGCAATCAGGTGTTGAGTGTAAGTGCACAAGGGAGCTTGACTGTGAGACTGACGGGTCGAGCAGGGACGAAAGTCGGGACTAGTGATCCGGCACCACCTGGTGGAAGGGGTGTCGCTCAACGGATAAAAGGTACCCCGGGGATAACAGGCTGATCTTGCCCAAGAGTCCATATCGACGGCATGGTTTGGCACCTCGATGTCGGCTCGTCGCATCCTGGGGCTGGAGTCGGTCCCAAGGGTTGGGCTGTTCGCCCATTAAAGCGGCACGCGAGCTGGGTTTAGAACGTCGTGAGACAGTTCGGTCCCTATCCGCCGCGCGCGTAGGAGACTTGCGGAAGGCTGTCCCTAGTACGAGAGGACCGGGACGGACGAACCTCTGGTATGCCAGTTGTCCCACCAGGGGCACGGCTGGTTAGCTACGTTCGGAAGGGATAACCGCTGAAAGCATCTAAGCGGGAAGCCTGTTCCTAGATGAGGTCTCCCACCCCGTTGTGGGTTAAGGCCCCCACCAGACCAGTGGGTTGATAGGCCAGAAATGGAAGCGCAGTAATGTGTGAAGTTGACTGGTACTAATAGGCCGAGGACTTGCCCACAAACATGCTACGCATCCACTCTACAACTCTGAAACACCATCCTGCGGGGGGGCACACCCCCACAGGGGGCTGGGTGAACAACACAACGGAACCGTTGTGACACGAACACATAACTGAATACACAGAAATTGTCGTCAGGCTTACACCCTCCACCGGCCAGCATGGCTCTGGAGGGTGCCCAAAAACCCCAGGAGGGTTTTTGTGGATAAGGTTACGGCGGTTATAGCGGCAGGGAAACGCCCGGTCCCATTCCGAACCCGGAAGCTAAGCCTGCCAGCGCCGATGGTACTGCACTCGCGAGGGTGTGGGAGAGTAGGACACCGCCGGACACCACCTAACTGAGGCCCCGGTCGAGAACGAACACCCGTTCTCCCGGGGCCTCAGCCATCTCCAAGAGAAGTCAGGCGGGTCATACTGCCGTTGCGCTAGTCAAGTCGGCACATCGTGCCCATTGCGCTAGCTCGCCTAATGTTTTGATCTTCTTCGCTCCCTGAGGGGCCAAAATTCATTCTGATCGTTCGGTTCAGTAGGTAACTCAGGGAGGAAAGAAGATCAACTCCTCCATGCGCGAGGGTCCGAAGTCGAGGGTCGTCAGGATCACGCCTCCGAAATTCGGTGGACTAGTGCGTTCCCACAGGCGGATTATGCCGAGATGGAGTTCGCGACGTACGACGGTGTCGCCGACTTCCTGGACGTCGCCGGGAACCTGTACGAGTCGGATCCGGTGCGGCACACGATCGCGCTGACCGTGCTGCGACAGCTCGAGACGGCGGCGCCGTCAGACAGTCGGAAACCGCTGCTCATCACAATTCACAACGGTGACACGACGATCGGTGCGGCATTCCGAACGTCGCGGTGGCCGATCGGCGTGAGCGGCGTGCCAGAGCACGCCATAGCCGACCTGGTCGAGTTCTTGGTCGATGGCGGACACGGGATCGTTGGCGTCAACGGTCCACAGCCGGAAGCGGACCGCTTCGCGGAACTGTGGATGTCGGCCACGGGGCAGACGTCGACGCTGGGGATGGCGCAGCGGCTCTACCGACTCGACTCCCTTAAGCCGCCATCGGTGGCGGGCGAGTGGCGGAGCGCCACCGAGGACGACGTCCCGCTGCTGGTGCGGTGGCGGCACGGCTTCATAGAGGACGCCCACATGCCGACGGCGGACCCGGACTGGGCGGAGGGACAGCTGCGCCGGGATCTCGCGGCGGGTGGTATGCACGGCATCTGGAGCGTGTCGGGCGAACCGGTGTCCTACGCGTCGGCGTCCCTGCCCAGCAGCGGAATGTCGCGGGTCAGTTCGGTCTACACCCCGAGAGAACGCCGGGGCCACGGCTACGGGTCGGCGGTGACCGCGACGGTCAGTCAGTGGGCGTTGGACAATGGCGCGAGTGACGTCGTGTTATTCACCGATCTGTCGAATCCGACGTCGAACGCGATTTATCAGAAGATCGGGTACGTGCCGGTGCTCGACGCGGTCGACTACCGCTTCCAGTAGCACGCTCAGGCGGCGTCCGCGACGTCCAGCACGCTGAGCCCACGCGAGGTGATGGTGACGGTGCGGTCGAACGGTCCGCGTCGGGCCTCGATAGCGATGAGGCCCAGATCGTAGAGTCGGTCGAGCTCTTCCTCTTGCCACGGTGGAACGGTGCCCGCCTCGGCACCGTCGGGGCCACGCCAGCGATATCCGGCGGGTCCGCCCCAGCGGCCGGTGTGGAACAGCAGGTTTCCCTCGGCGACGTCATGCAGTCGTTGTAGCTCTCGGTCGGTCATGGCTGCACCTCTTCTTGCTTGTGCGATACCCAGCATGCGCCGCGACAAACGCCATCTCATCGGGGAAGTTACCCACACCGCTACGCATCACTAGGGGATACGTAGGCGCGTATCGGGGGGTGATACCGCCTGGTGAGCCGGGTGCGACCGCGCTGACCAACTAGGCTGGCGCAGGTGACATCGCGGGATCGTGCAGCACCGAAGCCCGGCCGCTTCGGGCTCACCGGAGACAGGGCACACGAACAGCTCATCGCGGCGGGCTGGTGGAACGCGACCGGGCCGGTCGAGGAGAGTGTGCCGGTACTGCTCGCCCTGTCACGCGTGCCTGACCCGGACGCCGCCTTGCTCGGCGTCGAACGCATGCGGGAAGCGGACGAGGCGAGTTGGGGTGAACTGAACGCCACGCTGCACACCGACGCGGGCTTGCGTGCGCGCCTGCTCGCCACGCTCGGTGGCTCCACCACACTCACGGACTACCTGGTCAGCAACCCCGGCGCGTGGCGCCGGCTATCGGAACCCGCGCGTGCCGACGTCGACGGCTACACCGCGCGGCTGCGTGAGGCGCTGCGTGACGACGGGTCGTTGCTGCAGGGCAAAGACGCGGTGCGGGCCTTGCGGCAGGGCTACCGCGGACTGCTACTCGAGATCGCGGCGGCCGACCTGGCGTTCCTCGTTGAGCCTGACCTCGGCCAGCCCAGCTACACGGAGGTCACCACCTGGCTGACCGAACTCGCCGAGGCCGTGCTGCGGGTCGCTCTCGACGTCGCCTGGTTGGAATGCGGCGGTGGCGACGAGGCCACCAGGCTGGCGGTCATCGCGATGGGCAAGACCGGCGGACGGGAGCTCAACTACGTCAGCGATGTCGACGTCATCTTCGTCGGCGAGGGCGACAACGCGCTCGCGACGCGGGTCGCTAGCGGGATGATGCGGTTGGTCGGTGCGTCGTGCTTCGAGGTGGACGCCGCGCTGCGGCCCGAGGGCAAGGCGGGCGCGCTGGTGCGCACCATCGACGGCCACGCCGCCTACTACAAGAAGTGGGCGCGGACATGGGAGTTCCAGGCGCTGCTCAAGGCTCGGCCCGTGGCGGGCGACGCGGAGCTTGGCGCCCAGTATGCCGAGATCGTCACGCCGCTGGTGTGGTCGGCGGCCGAGCGGGAGAACTTCGTCGCCGACGTGCAGAGCATGCGGCGCAAGGTCGAGAGCCACGTGCCTGCCGACATCGCGGATCGGGAACTCAAACTTGGCCGCGGTGGCCTGCGGGACGTCGAGTTCGCCGTCCAGTTGCTGCAGCTCGTGCATGGCAGGGCTGACCCTGAGCTGCGGTCGGCGTCGACCATGGAGGCGCTGGAGGCGCTGGGCGACGGAGGCTATGTCGGCAGGTCCGACGTCGCGGAACTGGAGTCGGCGTACCGGTTCTTGCGCACCATCGAGCACCGGCTGCAGCTGCACCGGCTGCGTCGCACCCACTTGTTCCCCGATGCCGAGGACGTCGACGAGCTGCGCTGGCTCGCACGCTCGATCGGGTTGAAACCGCAGCGCGGTCGGTCGGCGGGCGAGGTGCTGCTCGGCGAGTTCCGCAAGAAGATTAAAGCCGTGCGGCGGCTGCATGAGAAGCTGTTCTACCGCCCGCTGCTGGAATCCGTCGCGCGGGTTCCGACCGAGGCATTGCGCCTGACCACCGACGAGGCGAAACGCAGGCTCGCCGCGCTCGGCTACGCGGCACCGGACGGCGCGCTGAACCACATCAAGGCGTTGACCTCGGGAATGTCGCGGCGAGCCTCGATCCAGCAGACGCTGCTCCCGGTGCTGCTCGACCGCTTCGCCGACACTCCCGATCCTGACGGTGGTCTGCTGGCCTACCGCAAGGTGTCCGAAGCGCTGGCCGAAACCCCTTGGTACCTGCGGGTACTGCGGGACGAGGGCGCCGTCGTCGACAACCTGGCCACGGTGCTCGGGACGTCGAAGCTGATCCCTGAGTTGCTCATGCGCGCGCCTGAAGTGCTGCGGTTGCTCGGCAAGCCGGACGAGCTGACCGGCAAAGACCCGGATGAGGTCGCGGTGTCGTTGCGGAAGGCAGTCGCGCGGCACACATTCGTGCACAGCGCTGTCCCCACGGCACGCTCGCTGCGCAGGCACGAGATGCTGCGGGTGGCGTGTGCGGATCTGCTCGGCTTGATGCCGGTGCCCAAGGTGTGTGCGGCGCTGTCGAGCGTGTGGGCCGCCGTGCTGCAGGCCACCCTCGACGTCGCGCAGCGTCGTAAGGGGGACGACATCGCCACGCTGGCGGTGATCGGCATGGGCAGGCTCGGCGGCGGCGAACTGGGCTACGGTTCCGATGCTGACGTGCTGTTCGTGTGTGAGCCGTGCGAGGGAGTGAGCGAGGCAGAGGCTGTCCGCTATGCCACCGAGGTGGCGAGCATGGTCAGCAGGCTACTCGGCTCGCCAAGCCAGGACCCGCCGCTCACGGTGGATGCCGACCTGCGCCCCGAAGGCCGTCAAGGGCCGTTGGTGCGGACGCTGGAGTCGTATCGGGCGTACTACCAGCGGTGGGGTGAGGTATGGGAGGCGCAGGCGCTGCTGCGGGCACGGCCGATCGCGGGAGATCTCGACCTGTGTGAGCGGTTCGTCGAGATGATCGATCCGGTGCGCTATCCCGAGGGCGGGATTTCGGCGACGCAAGCGCGCGAAGTACGGCGCATCAAGGCGCGGGTGGACACCGAGCGGCTGCCGAAAGGCACCGACCCGCGCACCAACACCAAGCTCGGCACCGGTGGGCTCGGCGACGTCGAGTGGACGGCGCAGCTCATGCAGTTGCTGCACGCGCACGAGGTATCCGCGCTACGGACGACGTCCACCCTCGACGCGCTCGCCGCGCTGGCGGAGTCGGGCCTTGCCGCGCAGGCCGACGTCGACGCGCTCACCGAGGCATGGCTGCTGGCGACCAAGGTGCGCAACGCGGCGACGCTGGTGCGTGGCAAGCCGGTGGACCAGGTTCCGACGTCGGGCAAGGAACTGGTGGCGGTGGCTCGCATCCTCGGATACGAGGCCGACGAGGACCCCGGCGAGTTCCTGGACGCTTATCGGCGCACCACGCGTAGGGCGCGCGCCGTCGTCGACCGGCTGTTCTACGACGGCTGAACGGTGCCTTGTGTGGCGCGTCACGGGTGCACTCCGGGCGGCGGGAGTGCGGGGTTAAGGTGACCGAGTGAGCGAACCTGAGCAGTTTTCGGTCCGGATCAAGGTGCGGCACTACGAGCTGGACACCCTGGGACATCTCAACCACGCCGTCTATCACCAGTACGGCGAGGTCGCCAGGCTGGAATGGTTCCATGCGGCGAAGGGCGAGGGCAACGGGTTCGCGGACCGCGACATCGCGCCCGTGCTGCTGGAGACGCGGGTGAGGTTCCGTCGCGAGCTGCGCGAGGGCGACACCGTCGACGTCACCTGCGACGTGCGTTTCGGCGAGGGCAAGACGTTCGAGATGTACTCGGAGATCCGCAAGCTCGACGGCACCGTCGCCGCCGAGATCGAATGCGTCCTCGGCCTGATGGACTTGGAGCTGCGCAAGCTGGTCGGGGAGCCGAAGGAGCAGTTCGTCAGCGCCGGGTTCGCGATCTGAGCGGCCCGAGAGAGCGCACTGAGGCCATACGACAACTGGGCGGGAGCCACATCGTGACTCCCGCCCAGCTCAGCGTCTTTACGACTCAGCAGTCGTAGTAGAGCGCGAACTCGTACGGGTGCGGACGCAGCCGCATCGGGTCGATCTCGTGCTCGCGCTTGAAGTCGATCCAGGTCTCGATGACGTCGGAGGTGAACACGCCGCCCTCAAGGAGGAAGTCGTGGTCGCGCTCCAGGTTGTCGAGCACCGCGCCGAGGTCGGCCGGGACCTGATCCACGTTCGCCAACTCCTCCGGCGGCAGCTCGTAGAGGTCCTTGTCGATCGGGTCGGCGGGTTCGATCTTGTTCTTGATGCCGTCGAGGCCTGCCATGACCATCGCGGCGAACGCGAGGTACGGGTTACCCGAGGAGTCAGGGCACCGGAACTCGATGCGCTTGGCCTTGGCGTTGTTGCCGGTGATCGGGATACGGACACAGGCCGACCGGTTCCGCTGCGAGTACACCAGGCTGACCGGCGCCTCGAATCCCGGCACGAGCCGGTGGTACGAGTTGATGGTCGGGTTGGTGAACGCCAGCAAGCTCGGCGCGTGCGCCAGGATGCCGCCGATGTAGTGGCGGGCGGTGTCGGACAGACCCGCGTAGCCGGACTCGTCGAAGAACAGCGGCTGGCCGTCCTTCCACAGCGACTGGTGGCAGTGCATGCCAGAGCCGTTGTCGCCGAAGAGCGGCTTCGGCATGAACGTCGCGGTCTTGCCTGCCTGCCAGGCCGTGTTCTTCACGATGTACTTGAACAGCTGCAGGTCGTCACCAGCGTGCAGCAGCGTGTTGAACTTGTAGTTGATCTCGGCCTGGCCCGCGGTGCCGACCTCGTGGTGGGCACGCTCGACGGAGAACCCGGCGTCGGCCAGGTTCAGCGAGATCGCATCGCGCAGGTCGGCGTAGTGGTCGACCGGCGGGACGGGGAAGTAACCGCCCTTGTACCGGGTCTTGTAGCCCCGGTTGCCGCCCTCCTCGTCGCGGCCGGTGTTCCACCAGCCCTCGACCGAGTCGATCTCGTGGAAGCTGCCGCGCTCCGAGCTGTCGAAGCGCACCGAGTCGAAGATATAGAACTCGGCCTCGGGGCCGAAGAACGCGGTGTCTGCGATGCCGGACTCGGTCAGGTACTCCTCAGCCTTGCGCGCGATGTTGCGCGGGTCGCGGCTGTAGGGCTCGCGCGTGAACGGGTCGTGCACGAAGAAGTTCATGATCAGCGTCTTTTCGATCCGGAACGGGTCGAGACGCGCTGTGTAGGGGTCAGGCAGCAACAGCATGTCCGACTCGTGGATCTCCTGGAACCCACGCACCGACGATCCGTCGAACGCGAGCCCGTCGGTGAACGAGTCCTCGTCGAAGGACGACGCGGGCACGTTGAAGTGCTGCATGATGCCGGGCAGGTCACAGAAACGCACGTCCACGAACTTCACTCCCTCATCGGAAATGAAGCGCAGGACCTCTTGTGGGGAGTTGAACACGCTTGTTTGCTCCTTATGTTGCGGTCGCTTGCGAGGCACTGAAGCCCTGCGGTCAGGCAGGATCGCCGCCGCCCCGTTGTCGCGGTTCTGCGTCACGCTAAGAGCGAGGTGTTGCCCCACCGTCACCCGTATGTTTCGCCGATGTTAACGGACTCGCGCGTGCTGGACCCGTTGTTACGCCTCAACGGGTGAAAACGGGCGTGACCTGCTAATTGTGGGGCATCTGGCGGTGTTATTTCGAGGGCCACATACCCTGAGAGTGTGGCGAGATGGACAGAGACGTGGCTCACGGGTACCGGCGCGGACAGTTCCGAGACACCGCCCCGGTGGCCGGGTGAGAAGCTCGGGCTGCCGGAAACGGGGCCGGGCAGCGTCGCGGGCGGTGGCAGGCGGCTGATCGCGCTGCTGGTGGACTGGCTGTTCGCTGCTTTGGTCGCGTCGTTGTTCATTCCCATGCCCGCGGCGGTGGTCGCCGCGGGCGGCGATCCGGTCAGCTCGGGGGAGGCGCTGCAGTATCAGGTCGCCGCATTGGTGGCATGGTTCGTGCTAACGGTGCCCGCTGCGGCGTTCTTCGGGTTCACCCCGGGTATGGGGCTGATCGGCATCCGAGTAGCCAGACTTGATGGCGCCACCATGGTCGGCGTGTGGCGTGCGGTTGTCCGCTGGGTTTTAACGGTGCTGCTCATCCCCGCGGCCGTCCGCAACATCGATGGCAGGGGCTGGCACGACCGTGTGACCGGCACCGTCGTCGTCCGGATGCGCTGAAACGGCGCGTTCCCGATGTTGGCTGCGCTGAACGCGGCGTTCGCCGCGGCCGCAGCGGCCTATTTCCGGCGGATGGTCCGCTGGACGTTGCGCATCTTGGCGCCCTGCGGCATCGGTCCCTTCGGCATGGCGGCGCCCTTGTTGCCCAGCGCCGACAGTTTCGCCTCCAGCGCGTCGACCTGCTTGGCCTTGAGGTTGCGCGGCAGCTTCATCAGGTGACGCTGCAGTTTGCGAAGCGGCACCTGACCCTCGTCGTTGCCGATGACGATGTCGTAGATCGGCACGTCACCGATGAGCCGTGCGATCCGCTTCTTCTCCTGCGCGAGCAGGCCCTTGATGCGGTGCGGTGCACCCTCCGCGACGAGGATGACGCCTGGGCCGCCGAGTACCCGGTGCACCGCGTCGAGCTGCGTCGTCGCGGCGACCGTTTGCGTGACCCGCCACTTGCCACGCAGGTTGTCCAGCGCCCACGCGGCGGCCCCGGGCTGGCCTTCGGCCTTGGCGTAGACGGTGCGCTGCACCCTGCGGCCGAACGTGATCATGGCGCCGAGCGCGCCCGCGAGAAGGCCGAGTGGCAGCAGGAGCCAAGGCAGGCCGATGACGAAGCCGAGGCCGAAAATCACGCCAGCCGTGACCAGGAAGACGGCGAGCATCCACGGGATGAGCGCCTTGTCCTCCTTGCGCTGCATGGAGAATGCTTGGAAGAGCTGCGTGCGCTTGGCTTTGCGCTCGGATTTCTTCGCCAGCTTCGCGGCCTTCTTGGCCTCTTTGTCTTGGGGTGCCGCCATACCGTCCAGGATACGTGCGGCGGTGTCGGCGCTGTCTGCGAGGATGCCATCGTGGGTAGCGACACGTCGACAGCCGATCTCCTTGCCGGGCTCGACCCAGAGCAACGCGCCGCCGCGACGGCGCCGAGAGGTCCGGTGTGCGTGCTCGCCGGGGCGGGCACGGGAAAGACGCGCACCATCACGCACCGCATCGCGTACCTGGTCAGGGCCGGTCACGTCGCGCCTACTCAGGTCCTCGCGGTCACGTTCACCAACCGTGCCGCCGGTGAGATGCGCTCCCGGTTGCGGTCGCTCGGCGTCGAGGGGGCGCAGGCCCGCACCTTCCACGCCGCCGCGTTGCGGCAGTTGCAGTACTTCTGGCCGCGCGTCGTCGGCGGTAGGCCATGGCCGCTTGCCGAGAGCGCGTTCCGGCTCGCGGGCAGGGCGGCGCAACGCGCCGGTGCGAGCACCGAGATCGAAGTAGTCCGCGATCTGCTCAGCGAGATCGAGTGGGCGAAGTCGTCGCTGATCGGTATAGACGACTACCCGGCCGCCGCGGCCCGGCTGCACCGGGACACCAGCGAGCCCGCCGAGAAGGTCCGTGACGTCTACCGCGCCTACGAGGCACTCAAGAACGACCAGGAGGTGCTCGACTTCGCTGACCTCCTGCTGCACACCGCGGCCGCGATTGAGGGGGACCGCTCGGTCGCCGAGGAGTTTCGCGACCGGTATCGCTGCTTCGTCGTCGACGAGTACCAAGACGTCACCCCGCTGCAGCACCGGCTGCTCGACGCCTGGCTGGGTGAGCGCGACGATCTCACCGTCGTCGGCGATGCCAACCAGACCATCTACTCGTTCGGCGGAGCGTCGCCCGCGCCGCTGCTCGACTTCACGCGGCGGTTCCCTGAGGCAACCGTGGTGCGGTTGGAACGGGACTATCGCTCGACGCCGCAGGTGGTCTCGCTGGCCAACCGGGTGATCGGGGCCGCTCGCTCGCGGCCGGCTGGGTCGCGGCTGCGACTCGTCGGGCAACGTCCGGATGGCCCGGAGCCTCGTTTCGGCGAGTACGACGACGAGCACGAGGAGGCCGCCGCCGTCGCGAGGCGGACGCGGGAACTGCTGGATGCGGGCACGCCCGCGAGTGAGGTCGCCGTGCTGTATCGCGTCAACGCGCAGTCAGAGGCATACGAGCAGGCGCTCACGGATGCGGGCATTCCGTACCTGGTTCGTGGCGGGGAACGGTTCTTCGCCCGGCGCGAGGTACGCGAGGCGATGGCAGCGTTGCGCACGGCCGCCGCCGATCCGCCTCCAGGCGAGTTGCCCGCCGTGGTGCGTGGGCTGCTTGGTCGGGTCGGGTTGAGTGACAAGCCGCCGTCCGGCGGTGCGGCCAAGGAGCGCTGGGACGCGCTGAACTCACTGGTTGACCTGGCAGGGGAGTTCGCGGCCGAGGCCAGCGAGGTATCGCTGCCCCGTTTCGTGGGTGAGTTGGAACAGCGGGCAGCGGCGCAGCATCCGCCTACGGTCGAGGGCGTCACGCTGGCCTCGCTGCACTCAGCCAAGGGACTTGAGTGGGATGCGGTGTTCCTGGTGGGACTCGCCGAGGGCACCATGCCGATCCAGCACGCCGACGGGGACGACGCCGCGATCGAGGAGGAACGCAGGCTGTTCTACGTCGGCGTCACGCGCGCACGGGAGCACCTGTGGCTGTCGTGGGCGCTGGCGCGTAACCCGGGAGGCAGGCGCGGCAGGCGTCGCAGCCGGTTCCTCTACGGTCTCGTGCCGGAAGACCACCCCGCCGCGCGCGTGGTCAAGTCCGCGCAGCAGAAGAACCGATCGGTGTCGAAATGTCGGACCTGCGGTGCCCGACTGACCGGCGCGCTCGAAGTCAAACTCGCCCGGTGCGCGAACTGCCCGTCTGACATCGACGAGGATCTGCTCGCTCGGCTCAAGGAGTGGCGAGTACGGCGTTCGCGGGAGCTGGGTGTCCCCGCGTTCGTCGTCTTCACCGACGCCACGCTCATCGCGATCGCCGAGCAACGTCCGATTGACGACACCGCGCTGGTGTCGATCTCCGGGATCGGCGCGACGAAGCTGGAGCGCTTCGGTGCTGACGTCCTCGCCGTTGTGCGCGAAAGCGCAGGTCAGCGGTAATTTGACGAGATCAGCGAAAAATACGTTGCGCCCATGTGGTGAAGGCGAATAACCTGCAGGTAACAGGTTGAACGCCCGTACCAGAACCCGAGCAGTGAGGAGGTGGCCAGCGATGAGGTTGATGACGACCTATGCGGCCCCCGGTTCCCCACTTCGCGGGGGTTTTGGCATGTCCAACCTCGGTGAGCGTGGCGTCCCGGCCACGCCGTCGGCGCGTCGTCATGACGTTTTCTGGGGAATCGACCAGGACATCCGCCGTGCGCGTGTCGTCAAGCCGACCAATGCCAAGCAGGCGTGCCTTCCGCAGTCTTTCGTTAGAGCTCGATATCTGACTTAGTCAGATGATCAGCCCCTTCGAGGCCGCGGAACCGCACTTGGGTCCGCGGCCTCGCTGTTGTGAGTGGCAGGTTTCGCGGACCAACGGTCCGAGCGGAAACACCAACAACATCGCAACGAGATAGGGGAGATCGAATGTCAACGGCAACCGCCTCAACGCCAGAGGCGGCGTTGGTGTCGTCAATGGAATCGGCCGACGCGCAGGACAGCGCGTGCGTCCTGCCATGCCACCGGGGGAACCCTGACTTGTGGTTCGCGGAGTCGCCCGCTGACCTGGAACGCGCCAAGCAGTTGTGCGCACCTTGCCCGATCCGGGAAGCCTGCCTTGCCGGAGCGCTGGAGCGGGGTGAGCCGTGGGGTGTCTGGGGCGGCGAGATCTTCGACCGGGGCGCTGTCATCGCGCGCAAGCGGCCTCGGGGTCGGCCGCGCAAGAACGCGACGGTGCCACAGCAGCGGAGCAGTGCCGCCTGAGTTCGGCCCGTCGTCCATTCCACTCGTCACCACTTCGACGTGAACGACGTGCACTTCAAGGAGTATTCGCAATGCAAGGTTTATCGGAGCAGCTCGCCAGGTCCCGAATACGGGACTTTGAGCTGCGATCGGCGGCCCATCGGCCGGAGATCGCAGCCGCTCGCAGAAGCTATCGACGTCGCAAAAGAGCACTCGCCTGGGAGCGGTTGTCCCGATGGGCGGCCACCCGGGCGGAGCACGCGCGGCGCTGAGTATGGCCGGGGCAGGTCCCAGCACGGGGCCTGCCCCGGTTTTTGGTCCGCGGTCATGCCGCGTTCGGCACGGCCTCACTCGTCGCGTGCACGGTGGGGCGGCCGCCGCACCGAGCGGCGGTGAGAAACGCGGAAGCGAGCGCACGAATGATCCGTCCCTTGACCTCGGTGTCGTTCTCGGCGGCGAGCACCTGCTCGGAGCTCGTACACACGACGGTCACACCCGCTGCCGTCAACGCCAGGTGTCGATGTGCCGCGCGGCACTCCGCCGCTCCGCCCCGTTCGATTTGCCAGGCCAGGCCGACTTCGTCCCACCATGCGTCCGCGTAGCCGAGTACGTGTTCCTTGGTGTCCGTGATCGTGACCTGCCAGCGCGGCCGTGGCAGTGGAGCCGAACGCAGCACCTGGTTGGCCTGCGCGTGCAGGAACATGGTCGCCAGGAGATCGGAGTCGCGAAGCGCTGCACGGACGGCGGCAGAGCCACGCTGGTTGCCCGCGTCCAGCTCATCGGACAGCTCTGTGGGCGAGCACAAACCGTTGTGCAGCACCATGGCTAGCACGGAGCGCAACGCCATCACGTCAGAGGCGACGCGGGCTACGTCGATCGCCGCCCGAGCTGGCGGTGCGAAGGGAAGCTCGTCGACGAACACCGGTCGTGGCAGCCGAGTGCTGCGTTCGGGCACGACGAAATCCCGCGGTGACAGCCGTTTACTCGTGGGGACAAGCAACCGTACGGGATCTCGCGGCTCTACGCTGACCCCGTGGGCCGCCAGTGCGTCCTCGCCGGTGATCACCGAGTTCTGCCCCGCGTACTCGACGGCCGCCCGCAGCTTCTGCCGTCGTGTCGGAGTTCCCGTCGCGAGCATCACCACACCCGGCAGTAGCCGTTGCCACGGCCCACCGGGGCGACATCGTGTACTGATCATCCCTCTGCTCAGCCCGGCGTCGCGGAGCGCGGCCGTGGTCGCGATGCCGTCCCGCACGGTGCCGGGGGTGATCCGGAGAGTGCGATGTGGGTTCGTCATGGTTCTCAGCATCGTGACGGGTGCCGACGCATGGTGCGGATCACGGAATCTGTGGATAACTCCGTGCGTGGCTGGCGCTACGCGCACGGTCTCCGTCCGAGGTTGTGGATAACTTGCCGCTAGTCGGCGAAGCCGGGAATCCACTTCTCCGCGATATCACGCACCGCGACCGTGGCACCGAGTTGGCAGAGAATACCGGTGTTGCCCGCCGTGGTGCGGTGTATCAAGAGGTATTCGGCGGGCAGGTTCAGCAGTCGTCCGGTGCGGAAGTCCTTGCTGCCGATGTCACCGACCCTGGCGGCCTGGCCTTGCAGCCAGTCACGGCTGAACGTGAAGGTTCTGTCGGCGAGCGGTTCGGTGAACGGTGCGAGATAGGCCAATACGTCCTCGGCCTTGACACTCGTGGTCGCCGTGATGAACCGATGCTCGCGCAGCACCGTCATCAGTTCCTCTTGCTTGCCGTCCAGCGCGAGCCTCGTGATCTCACCGAGCCCGCGTGGTATGCCCCGTGGTAGCCGGGCGACGGCACCGAAGTCGATCACACACAGCCTGCCGTCGTCGCGCAGCAGGAAATTGCCGGGGTGTGGGTCGGAGTGCAACAACCGAACCCGCTCCGGTGACGAGTAGTGGAACTCCAGCAACAATTGACCGGCCTTGTCGCGTGTCGCGGTGTCGCCGTCGGCGATGATCGACGCGAGTGGTGTCCCAGTCACCCACTCCGTCACGACGACCTTGGGTGCACTCGCCACAACCTTCGGCACGACGAACTGGGGGTCGCCGTCGAACTCAGCGGCGAACGCGCGTTGGTAGTCGGCCTCACCCCGGTAGTCGAGTTCCTCGTTCATGCGGTCGGAGAGCTCGGCGAGCAGGGGTTTGACCTCGGTACCTGGCGCCAGTGTCTGGAAGAGCCTGCTGAACCGCATCAACTGGCGGAGATCGCTGCGCAGTGCTTCGTCGGCACCGGGGTATTGCACCTTGACGGCGACCTCGCGGCCGTCATGCCAGATCGCGCGGTGCACCTGCCCGATGCTGGCGGATGCGGCTGGTTCGTCGTCGAACGCGCTGAACCGCGTGCGCCACGCCGAGCCAAGCTGTTCATCGAGGACCCGATGGGTCTGCTTGGCGGGCATGGGCGGAGCGGCCGACTGCAGTTTCGTCAGCGCCTCGCGGTACGGAGCGGCGTACTCGTCCGGCACGGCTGCCTCGAAAACGCTCAACGCCTGCCCGAACTTCATCGCGCCGCCCTTGAGCGTGCCGAGCACCTGAAATAGCTGTTCAGCGGCCTTGGCGGACATCTCGGCGTTGACCTCGTCCGCGCCCTGCCCGGTGAGTCGCCTGCCCCAACCCGACATGGCGCGGCCCGCGAAGCCGAGTGGGAGGCTCGCCAGCTTGGCGGTTCGGGCCGCCGTGCCGCTCGGTAGGCCGCGATCGTCGGCAGCGGTGTCGGTCATGGCCTCGATTCTGCCTGACACCAGCCGGTAAGTGGAGATCACGCGGCGACCATGCCACCTCCGGTGTGGCTACGCTGGCGGCGCGCCGCAGGTGCAGCGGGGGTGCGGCAGCCATGTGCGTCGTGTCACGTCGCCGGTCACCAGGTCCAGCTCAAGTGTCGCGTTCCATAGCGGCGGGTGTGTGCCGCCGTCTTGCACAGCGCGCATGATCTGCCCCACCGCCAGAGCCGCAGTGGCGTGCGTACTCGCGGGATCAGCCCGACCGGTGCGTCCGATCAACTGATGTGCTAACCGTGGCCATGCCGAGTCAAGGTCGGTTCGATGCAGATCAGCACAGCGCATGCAGCTCGTTCTACCCGGGAAAACCAGCGGCCCGACCACACCGACCCCGTCCCGGAACCGCACCGGCAGGTGTGGCTGTCGCTCGCCCATCAGCTGATCGACCCGGTGCGGTGGCTGCACCATGGTGTCAGCGAGAACGAGCAGGTCAGGGCCACGATCGATCGGCACGGGAGTGGTGGCCGCCGTGGGGTTGGCGGTGCTGACGGCCGTGGCGATGGCATCGCGCTTTCGTCTTCCGACGTCGTCCCACCGGTAGCTTATGCCGATCTCGGACGGGGTGACCTTGCCCGCTGACTCAGCTGCGACGTGTCCCACCCCGCACGCCGCGAGGAGTTGTGCCATCGCCACCGTTATCGGGCCCGCGCCACTGACCACGATCGATGCCTGGGCGAGGCGCTGGGCGAAGGCGTCGTGTGCCACTCCGCTGCGCAGCGCCCACAGCGCGGCCTCGTGCCTGGCGGCGTTCGGCCGATCCGGGATGGTTCTGGCGTCAGTGAGCAGACCGCGCCTGGTCAGCGCGTCGAGCACGCTACGTAGCACGGGTGCGTGCCTTCCCGCGCGTTTGGTCAGGGCGGCCACGGTGGCCGTGCCGTCCAGGGATCGCAGGAGCCGCGCGACGACTGGCGGTAGGTTGCCAATCACGACCGCGTGCCGCGGGTCGAGGCCGATCTGTACTTCCGTGTTGCCGCGTCGCAGTGCGCTGACGCCCGCGATCAAACGGGGAGACCTGGGTTGCGCCGTTGTCGTGGTAGCGGTGGTGTCGACGGTCATGCGGGCAGCATCGCTCGTGCCAGAGCAGCTGGGTGCATCTCGGACGAGATGTGGACAACCGTGTGCGCGGGTGGTGCCATTGGTGGTTACGTTCCCTTAGCGGGGTCCCTTCTGTCGGCCACTGCCTCTACGGTGGGTCCGTGCCGCAACGGAAGAACCGCGCAACCGATCAACTGGCCATGCTCGAATTCGGCGAGCGGGCCCCAGCCAGGCGTGTCGAGGTACGGCGTAGCAAGCGCCGCACCCGTACCGTCTCGGCGTATCTCGATGGGGACACTATGGTCGTGCTGCTTCCCGCGCGAATGAGTGCCGCGGAGGAGCGCAAGTGGGTGGCGGAAATGGAGCGCAGGCTCCATCGCAGCGAGGTGAGGAAGAAGTCGCCCGCGCGCCGCTCTGACGAGGCGTTGCTCGCACGCTGCGCCGACCTGTCCGCGCGGTACCTGGATGGGAAGGCCAACCCGGTGAGTGTGCGCTGGGTTCCGCCGATGCGCACCCGGTGGGCCTCGGCGACCCCCACACAGCGGACCATCCGGGTCAGTGACCGGCTCCGGGACGTCCCGTCCTGGGTGCTCGACTATGTCCTGGTGCACGAACTCACTCACTTACTCGTGCCCAGCCACAACGCGGACTTCTGGGCCCTGTGCCGCCGCTATGAGAAGACCGAGCGCGCCATCGGTTACCTCGAAGGGCTCTCGGCCGCCGCTGGCCTTGGCATCACGGGAGTCGATGACGAATCGGGCGAACCCGAAGGCTGATCAGGAGAGCTCCGGGGAGCTACCTATTTGCGCTCATCGTTGCCGCGATTGTCTTGATCGTCGCCGTCATCTGACTCGGCCTTGTCGGGGTCCGTCGCCTCGCTGGCGCCGTCCGTACGTTCACGCTCCTCGGCGCGCTTGATCTCGGCGATCGGGTCCATGTCGTCCATCTCGCCCGCATGACCGAGGCGCTCGGCGAACTCGAGTGGATCGTCCAGGTCCGCCGCGGTCGGCACGAAGTCCGGATGCGACCACAGTTCATCGCGCTTCTCGACACCGTGGCGATCGCCGACGAGTTTCCACAGCGAGGAAGCGGCCCGAAGCCTGCGAGGACGCAGTTCGAGGCCCACCAGCGTGGCGAACGTCTGCTCGGCGGGCCCACCGGTCGCGCGCCGCCTGCGCAGTGTCTCGCGGAGCGCGTCGGCGCCGGGAAGCCGCTCGCCGACGGCATCGGCGACGACGACGTCGACCCAGCCCTCGACCAGCGCGAGCAGTGTCTCCAGCCGGGTGAGCGCGGCTTGCTGCTCTTCGGTCTGCCTCGGTTCAAGCAGGCCCGACGACATGGCTTCTTCGATGCTGGCTGGGTTGGACGGATCGATCTTGGTGGCGATGTCCTCGATCGCACTGGTGTCGACGGAGATGCCGTGAGCGAACTCCTCCACGGTGTCCAGCAGCCGCTGCCGCAGCCACGGCACGTGGGCGAACAGGCGCTGGTGTGCTGCCTCGCGCGCCGCGATGAAAACCAGGACCTCGCTGCTTGGCCGCTCAAGCCCCTCGGTGAACTTCTCGATATTGGCCGGCAGCAATGCTGACGTGGCGGCTGGGCCGAGGGGCAACCCGATGTCGGTCGAGGTGAGCACTTCGGAGCCGAGCTGGGCCAGAGCGTTGCCCAACTGCGAGCCGAACATCATGCCGCCCATCTGTCCGACCATCGACAGCAACGGGCCGGCCGCCTGCTTCGCCTCATCGGGCAGCGCGTCGGTCCATGCCGACGACACTCGGGTGGCGACAGGGTCACAGAGGCGTTGCCAGGTCGGCAGTGTCTTCTCTACCCAGTCACGGGCGGTCCACGCCACGGACGTCGTCGCGCCCGCGGGGAGGATGGTCGCGGTGTCCAGCCACAGCTCGGCGAGGTGTGCGGCATCCCGCACGGCGGTGTCGCCGGACTCGTCCTGCGAGCCGAAGCCGATCCGCTTGCCGCCTTCGTTACCGAGTTGCTGCAGTGCGATCTGCTTGGCGAGGTCGTAGTTCACCGGGCCGGCCGAACTTCCCGCCTGGCTGAGCATTTGGCCGAGCTGGGTCAGCATCTGGCCGAGCTGATTGAACGCGTCCGCCCCGCCCTGTTGCTTGTCGTTCGGCTCGCCCTCGCCGCGGCGGTCAGGATCAGGCGGGCCGAATCCGAACGGAAAGTCGCTCATGCCTCTACGGTACGCGGGTGAACCGACTGGGTGACGGGGTGAGGCGGCACCAGCGCCATGACACGGTGCCCGTAACCTAGGTCTAGCCGTCTGAACAGCGATCCATCCGACGTAGTAGGGCATTTAGCTGTGAGTGAACCGGACAATTCCCGCGCGGGGGCAGTTCCCGAGCGAGCGCAGACCGACGCCGACGTATGGCAGTCTGGCCAGCGCGACACCACCATGGGCCTGACTCGACGAGGCTGGACGATCACGCTCAGCGTCATCATGGCGGCGGTGTTCGTCGCCGTCGGCATGCTTGTCCGGGTGCCGTACGTGGCGCTGGGGCCCGGCCCTACCTACGACACGCTTGGCGTTACGGCCGATGGGCCCGTCATCAAGATCGACGGCACCAAGTCGTACGAAACCAGTGGCGAACTGCGGTTGACGACGGTGTCGTTGTCAGATGACGTCCAGCTGATCAAGGGCCTTGGTATGTGGATCAGCGGTCGCTACGCGCTTGCCCCTCGGGAGCTGTACTTCCCGCCGGGCGAGACGGAGCAGGAAGTCGAAGAGCAGAACGCGCGACAGTTCCAGAACTCGCAGAGCAGCGCGGAGGTCGCGGCGTTGAGCTACCTCGACTACCCCACGAAGGTCATCGCCCAAGAAGTCGTCTCGGATGGTCCGTCGTCGGACGTGCTGCGGTCAGGCGACGTGCTGGTCGCCGTGGACGGCACCAAGGTCAGCAGTACCGAGGACGTGCATAAGGTTCTCAATGACACTCGCCCGGGTGATGTCATCACGGTGAGCTACCGGCGAGATGGCACGTTGACGCGTGACAAGAAGGTCACCCTCGGTGACGCGGGAGACGGTCGCGAGCAGGGCTACATGGGCTTGCTGCTCACCGATAGGGCGAAGGTCGACTTCGAGATCGATATCGAGCTTGCCGATATCGGCGGCCCTTCGGCGGGTTTGATGTTCGCGGTCGCGATCGTAGACCGGCTCACTCCGGGAAAGCTCACCGGTGGCGAGCGCGTCGCGGGCACCGGGGAGATCGCCGACAACGGCAAGGTCGGCCCGATCGGTGGCATCCAGTTCAAGCTGGTCGCGGCCAAGGAAGACGGCGCGACCACCTTCCTCGTACCCAAGGACAACTGCGCGGAGGCGGTGCGCACCGCGCCGGACGGAATGCGCTTGGTGCGAGTGGACACCCTCGACGACGCTGTTAGCGCGCTTGAGACGATCGCGGACGGTGGTAAGGCACGCACCTGCGCCGCGAGCTGACGGCGGATTAGGGCTCCAGCGTCGTGGCGAGCGCGTCGAGCAAGTTCGGCGCTAGATCCGGGTGTTCGATGACCTCATCCACCGGTTCGCTCGCGGCGTTCTCGGCCTTGCCGCGAAGCCGCATCACGCAGGCCCGCGCCCCGTCTCGAGAGACAGCGGCGACGAGTCGCGCCTCGGTGCGCTCCGGGTGGTTGGCCGCCGCGCGCTGGAGGCGTTCCACATCGCCCGACTCGCCAGCGGCTTCCTCCAGTTCTGGCTCCGCTCCAGGGGGAAGCACGACGATCTCGTGTGCGAGCGCGCAGCCCGCGACGGTGTCGGGCCACGCGATCTTGGCCAGTGCGTCGCCGAGGTCCGATTCCGGTAGCGATTCCTGGGCGACTGGCGTCAACGGCGACTCGACGTCGAGCCGGTCGGCGAGTTCTGGTTGCTTCGCGAGCAGATCCGCTGTCGGTACCAGCGCGAACAGTTGCGGTGGCTGGTCCCAGCCCGCGGTGGCGACGAACTCGTCCACCTCGCGGGCGACGGCGGCGATGTTCGTCGTGGCGGTGTTCGTGCCGTCGTGTGCGGCGGGCTCGGTCGCACCGGAATCGGGTTCATCCATGTCCTCATGGTGCCAGGCAAGGGACCTCACACCGCCATGGCTCCATGTGTGGTTCCGGCAGGCACGGACTACGCCGCGGCGAACTCGCGGCCCAGATCGGGAACTTCGGACCCTATCCGTAGAGTTGTGTTGAACAGGGGCGGTGTTTGCGGTATGCAGGCCGTCACACCGCTAGGCCAACGAAACTGCGAACTCAGGAGCGTGTGTAGTGGCCACTCGGCCTCCAGTCGGCATGCCAAAGCTGACACGGCGTAGTCGAATCCTGCTGATCGTCGGCGGTCTCGCGCTGCTCGCGTTACTACTAGGCAGTAGGTTGGTCGGTACTTACGTCAACTGGTTGTGGTATCGCGAGGTCGATGCCAGCAACGTCTACAGCACGATGGTGCTGACCCGGATCGCCCTCTTCTTCATCGTCGGCATCGTCGTCGCTGGTGCTGTCGCCGGCAGCCTGGCGGTCGCCTACCGCAACCGCCCGGTGTTCGTGCCGGTCGCCAGCGAGGACGACCCGCTCGCGCGATACCGTTCCACGGTCGTCGCGCGCGTCAGGCTTTTCGGCATCGGCATCCCGGCGCTCATCGGCTTGATCGCTGGTGCTACCGCGCAGGCTGACTGGCGTATCGTGCAGTTGTTCCTCAACGGTGGGGATTTCGGCCGCGCTGATCCCGAGTTCGGTAACGACGCCGGGTTCTACGTGTTCGACCTGCCGTTCTACAACTGGCTTATCGGCTGGGGCTTCGTCATTCTCGGCCTGTCGTTCGTGGCAGCGGCGGTAACGCACTACCTGTTCGGTGGGATCCGGGTAGCTGGCCGAGGAGGTCAGTTCACCACCGCCGCGCGGGTGCAGCTCGCGGCGACCGCGGGCGTTTTCATCCTGGTCAAGGCGGTCGACTACTTCTTCGATCGCTACAACGTGTTGCTCGACGGCCGCAATGACCTGTTCACCGGCGCGAGCTACACCGATCTGAACGCCGTCATGCCCGCGAAGCTCATCTTGATGAGCATCGCGGTGTTCTGCGCGATCGCGTTCTTCGCCGCTATCGTGCTGCGCAACCTGCTGCTCCCCGCGATCGCGCTCGTGCTGCTGATCGTTTCCGGCATCTTGGTCGGCTCGGCGTGGCCCGCGCTCCTTGAGCGGTTCTCAGTCGCTCCGAACGCCATTCAGAAGGAAGCACTGTCCATCGAGCGCAATATGGCCGAGACCAAGTACGCGTACGGCTTGACCGAGAAAGACGTCACGTACATCGACTACGAGGGCTCCGCCGAGGTTACCGCCGAGGAAGCCGCTAACGACAAAGCCACCATGCCGAACGTGCGACTGCTCGATCCCACCGTGCTGAACCGCACCTTCACCCAACAGCAGCAACGTAGGAACTTCTACGGCTTCCCCGAGCAGCTCGACATCGACCGGTACACCGTTGACGGTAAGAAGCAGGACTACATCGTCGCGCTGCGTGAGATCAATACCGCCGCGCTCGCCGAGAACCAGCAGAACTGGATCTCGAAGCATCTCGTCTTCACCCACGGCAACGGTTTCGTCGCGGCGCCGGCGAACACCGTGCAGGCAGCCGCGGAGCAAGCGGGTGGTCAGGGTGGTTACCCGCGCTACACCGTTAGCGACACGACTACGCAGGGCGAGATCGAGGTCGACCAGCCCAGGGTGTACTACGGCGAGTTGGTGACCGAGTACGCGATCGTAGGCAGCCCCTCGAGTGGAAACAGCGAATATAACGGCGAGTACGACACGGCCACCGAAACCCACCGCTACCAGGGCGAAGGTGGTGTGCCGGTCGACAACCTCTTCAATCGAGTCGCCTTCGGCCTGCACCATGGCGAGGAGAACTTCGTCTTCTCGGATGTCATCGGTGAGGGTTCCAAGATCATGTACAACCGGAACCCGACGGAGCGTGTCGAGAAGAAGGCGCCGTGGCTGACGGTCGACGGTGACCCGTATCCCGCCGTGATCGACGGTCGGATCAAGTGGATCGTGGACGGCTACACCACGACGAAGAATTTCCCGTACGCGCAGAAGACGCAACTCGGTGAGGCGATCGAGACCACCCGGTCGGGTCTGCCTCGCATCGCGGACACGCAGATCAGCTACATCAGGAACTCGGTGAAGGCGACCGTCGATGCCTATGACGGCACGGTCGACCTGTACACGTTCGACGAGCAGGATCCGATGCTCAAGGCGTGGAAGAGCATCTTCCCCGGCACGGTGAAGCCGAAGTCGGAGATCAGCGATGAGTTGGCGGAGCACTTCCGCTACCCAGAGGACATGTTCAAGGTGCAGCGTGAGCTGCTGGCGAAGTACCACGTCACCGACCCGGGCACGTTCTTCTCCAATGAGGACCGCTGGAGCGTGCCGTCCGACCCGACGGTGCAGGGCGCTGGTGGTGACGCGAACCAGCCGCCGTACTACATCCTCGCCGCGGATCCGCGGAACCCGGACTCCGCTGAGCCGCAGTTCCAGCTGACCAGTGTGCTGACGCCGTTCCGCAGGCAGTTCATGTCGGCGTTCGTCTCGGCGAGCTCCGACCCAGAGAACTACGGCACGATCACGGTGCGGCGACTGCCAGGTGAGACGCAGACGCGGGGCCCGCAGTTGGTGCAGAACGACTTCCTGTCGTCGTCCGAGGTCAGTAGGGAAATCAACATCCTGACCCAGCAGAACACCCGGGTGATCTACGGCAACCTGCTGACCCTGCCGGTCGCGGAAGGCTTGATCTACGTCGAGCCGGTCTACATCGAGCGAACCGGACAGGAGTCGTCGTTCCCGCAGCTCAACCGAGTGCTCGTGTACCACGGCGGTAAGGTCGGTTACGACTCGACGCTCAAGGGCGCGCTGGAGCAGGTGCTTGGTGAGGGCGCTGGCGAGTCCGCGGCGGAGCAGGTCGAGGGTGACCCGAGCATCGACGAGAGTGATGGTCAGCCCGACCAGCAGGAACCCGAGCAGCAGCCCGAGGAACCCGCTGAGCCGAGTGGCGACGCCAACGCGCAGATGCGGGAGGCCGCGGACGAGATGCAGGCGGCCGCTGAAAAGCTGTTCCAGGCCCGTCGTGAGGGTGACTATCAGGCCGAGGCGGAGGCCTTGCAGGAGCTTGAGGCGGCGCGCGACAAGTACAACAACGCCAAGGACTCCGGCTGAGACGATCGCACCCGGGGGCGGTGAGAAGATCCGACCCCCGGGTGCGACCCGGTTCAGGCCGGGGTGTAGAGTTGTAGATACAACACAACGCGGGGTGGAGCAGCTCGGTAGCTCGCTGGGCTCATAACCCAGAGGTCGCAGGTTCGAATCCTGTCCCCGCTACCACGTTTAACCAGGCAAAACGGCCCCGGAGAGATCCTTTCCGGGGCCGTTTCCTTGGCTTCTGTAGCAAAATCTGTAGCATAAATGCGCCGAGCAGAAGCATTGGGCTCCTTGAACCGGTCGAATCTACCCGGCGACGCGATCGTCCGGTCCACTGTTGAACGTCGTCGCTGACCATCGCGCGGCCGAGCGTGACCGCTCGCGGGTTCGATTCCCGATTGGTCGACCTAACGTGGCACAACCCGAACACCCTAATGGCCCAAGGTCCAGAGATCAGGATCAAGCCGGTCGGCACTCGGCAACTGGCTGCCGATGTTGCCGAGTGAGCCCTTGACCTGCGACTTCTCGGCATCGATGTGATGCCGGAGCGCCGGAGTGGCGGCCAGCACGAACATGACCAGGTGTCGTGGGCCAGCGATGTGATCGACCGCCGATCTGCACTGCCTCCGTGCCGGGCAAGTCCCAACACCCCGCATATGGTTGACCACCGCTATTGGGGTCGTGGGGATACCGCGAAGCGCGTCCTCAATGACCTGGAAGTTCAGGCTGCAACTGCAGTTTCCGTGGGTCGATCGGATTGACACCGCCCGCTCCGCGGTGGCCGTCGGGCAACGAACCTGCCGGGTCAGGGCGCTTGCCGACCGAGCCAAGCAAAGTGCCTGATCGAGCGCTTGGCACAGCTGCGCACGGTTCTTTTGTCAGTCGATTGCGTCCTCAATAAGGCCGTATGGTGGCGTGGCAGGGTCGCGGGTGTAACGCACCACAACGTCGGCCGCGACCGAGTCAGGAGGACTGTTGTCTACGACTACCAACTGCGCACCTTGCCCTGGACCCGCAAGCCAGTTCTTGGCGTGTCGGTAGAAGTTCTCAACCAGGCGTACATCAGCAAAGTCGGGGTCGTCAGCCTGCGCAGCGTGTCCGAGGTTCTTTTGCGGGCTGTCGATCATGAGTAGCCCTGGAGCGCGAGCACCTTGCTCATGCGCAATCTCCCACAGGGCTAGGTACCAGGCCAAACTGATCAAAACCAGGCCGCCGCTGCTAGCCGCCGTGTACGTCAGCCCACGAACAGACGGCACAAGCCGCTCGTTCAGGGAAGGAGCGCTGAGTTTTGGGTAGCCAATGTCGGACAGGACGTCCCCGAAGCGATCCGACAGTAGCCGTACGACCGCAGCGCGGTCCGGTCGCGTGGCAGCTTCCCGACGCTCGGCACGCAACCGTGCGGCTTGTCCGGCCAGGCGTTCGGCGACTTCTTCTGCTTCGCGAACTCGATCCCACAGTCGTAATCCAGCTTCCGCCTGTTGCTCACGAAGACGGGCATCCGCTCGTCTTCTCGCGATTTCATCTCGGGCGGCAAGGTAGGGCGCCGGTACCGTTACAACGCGGTTGAGTGCGGCAGCCGTGTTCTCCACAGCAAGATTTGCTTCCGCTTGAGCCGCGCGAAGGACGCCAAGGTCATCATCTAGGCGGACCCAATAGTCATTGAGCTCGTCTAGTCGTCGCGCAGTAGCCCTCAGTTCCGCTTCGAGGATCCCGGTACCTGCAGCAGAGTTGGATCCCTTGTCCTTGCGGGGGTCCTTGCTGCTAGCCGATCCGTCCGGGTCCGCCAGCAGCCCTGTGACGGCAACGCCAGATTCCTCTAATAAGCGATGGCCGCACAGAGTGCACTCGCCATTCAGCACGGCCGGGCTGGTATCCAACGTAGACAGACATGCGGGGCAAACCGTGACATGGAGGGGATCAAAGAGGCGCTCTGCCTCCTTGAGGAACGTGAGCTTTTTCTTGTCGTCCGCGTATTGGCCGCGCAACGCAGCCAATCTCTCAACCAAACTTTCGCGGTTTCGGACCCGCACCGCTGCCGCGCGGGCTTCCTCCTGAGCAGCAACCAACGCCTGCCGTAGACCGCCGACGCCAACGTCTCTGGATGCCCGGTCGGCGTCGAGACGAGCAAGTTCATCGCGCAAAGCCACAGCTTCAGACCTGGCTCGGTCTCGATCGGTCTCCAGTACAAGCGGGCCGAGTGCGTGCTCGGCCTCGACGACTGCGCGCAGCGCTTTCGCAGTTCGGGCCGCTTCGCGCGCGGCGTCGCTGGCGCGCTTCAGCCGCGCCGCGATATCACTGCCGTCGGCATCGTGGACATCGAACATCACATCGATGGTCTGCCGGAGCTTCTGGCCGACCATGAAGCTCGAATGCTCGAAAACGAGGTTCTTGTTGTCCAGGCGCTCGTTCGGCAACCACATCACGCGAAAGAGGTCGCGGATGCTGAGCATCTGCGTGGAGGACTCTGTTTGTGTCGGCGCCTCGGGCAGCTCAATGTTGTCCAAACCGCAGGCGGCGAGAAGGCGTTGAGACAGCCCACTCGGCTCGGATGTTGGCTCGACGGGCAGACGCAGCTCGGTCGCTCCTTGAAGCTCGTCCAGCGCTGCCTCCCAGAGGGATGCGAATTTCGATGCGGGACCGGTGGCCGCGCGTTCGATTGTCGCTGATTCTCCGGAGAGCACGGCTTCCAGCAGAGCTGCACGGACTGAGGCGAGCACCTCGGGGTGTTGGGGATGCTCGCTTCCACCCATGCAGTAGCGGATGAAGTCGATGACGGACGTCTTTCCTGTCTGGCTCGGACCTGCGATCACCGACAACGGCCGCCATGGCCCTCGGTCGGGCATCCGGAAGTCAACGCGGTACGACCGGGATCTCGCGGCAAGCCCGCCGAGCCTGAGCTCAACCAGTCGAATGCCGCGTGTTGTGTCAGTGCCTGCCACGTTGTCTTCCTCGTCCTCTACCACTGGCAAGCTCTGGTGTCGTTTCAGCCACATCGTCCAGCACATCGATGAGCAGCCACGACCGTCCCAGCCACTCCTGTGCACACTCGGTCAGCTTGCTGTCCGATAACCGTTTCAATCGCCGCAGGACCACGCGCGCAGCATCGCGATACGCGTCCGCGTAGACAGAAGTCAATGCGGCGGCTAACTCGCGACCTGAGGGAGTGAGTCGATATCCGCGGTTGTCGACCGCGACCAACCCATATGCGACCAGAAGGGCCAGGTCGTGCTGCAGTCGCCGTCGCCTGCTCGCAAACCTCTGCCCTGTGGAAACGTAAGACAACTGGCGATCGCTGAAGCCCGCTAGGCGCAGGCTAAGTCTGTCCGCAGCGTCACGCTCCCCCTCGCCGGATGTAACAACGAAGGGATTCGCCGAGAAGAAATCGTAGAAGCCAAGGCGATCCACTGTGCGCACTGGCACGCCCTCTCCAACAGCGATATCGAGTAGCAACGTCAGCTGGGCTAATCGAAACACCTGTCGATCCTCAGGACTGTCGGGTATGGCAGATGACAGCCTGGGCGTGCCTCCGTACAGAGTTCCGGTGCCCTCTGATGTCGTCACGACGCTGCCTCGCCCTCACCGGTCGGAAGGTGCTCCGCGACGACCTCTCGTGCCGACCTTCCCTTGTGCGTAACGACGATGTCACGCCAATGGCGAACCCATCCAGCGCGTGCATCTTCCACCAAACGATGAGCAATCCCCGTGCGATGCGCAGGCCGCAACCGGAGGCCGTCGGGACCAGGACAGCGCGCCGCGCCGCGCAGTACATCTTCGATGAACCCGGTCATCCTTCCGTCTGCAGATGCTCCAGACACGCGAGCGTTGAACTGCGTCTCCCATAGGGACTGCACATCCAAGTGCAGCTCCGCAAATGCTGCGGTTCCTGCTCGATTACCGCCCGTGGCCAGGTCCCGCGCCAGCGCCTCCGCCGCGAAAAACAGCCCGCGAGCAGCGTCCGTCTCAACTTGACCAGCTTCCTCAAGTTGACGGACGAACAGGGCGTCACCCAAACAGCTGACATCGTCGATCATCCGAACTGGCTGCGCCGCGAGCTGTGCACCGTCAGTAAGAAAGAAGACTCGATAGACGTCCTGAGCGTCCGGCTGCATGAGCTGCCGCCGCAGCTCAACGCCGTTCCACAACGTCAGAGCCGCGCCGCTTTCTCGGCGCTGCCGTGCGGCCCAGCCATCGAACCATCGCTGCTCTTCAGGGCTTAGCACGCACGGCACGCACAACGTCCAAGCGTCAACGCGAAAGCCTTCCGCGTATGCCTTCTCTCGCACCTGCCTGAATGAGTCCCGAACCTGTTTCCGCTGGTCCTCGCCAGTCCAACGCAGGAAGAACTTCGACTGCCACACAGCAACAGACTCATCCAGCCGGCCGACGAAAGTGTCGATGCCCCAGTCCCCACCTCCAGGCCCGGCAACCTCGTTCGCCGTCGGATATCGAATGGCAACCAGTTCGGTGACCAACGACTGGAACACCTCCCGTGCGCCCGCCTCCGTGCCAGCTGCGAACTCCAACTGCCTGAACAAGACCGGAACCGTTGGCAACATGGCCAAGAGAACCACCCCTGCGTGCAGTCGGTCAGGTGATCACCCGGGTCGGGTACATGTGCGCCGAAGCCGACCTCTGTCACTCAGCGTGCCAGCACCTTGTGCACATATCGGACGTGTTTGCCAGAATGTTTCATAGGTTCACCTAGTCGGACGCTCGGTTCAGGACGTCGCCGGCAACGAGTCGGCGAAGCAACGTAAGGGTGGCGGCTCACACCATCGCGCAGCGCGCCGTTTCCGCTATGTGGACTCTTTGTCGGTGATCGGGACGACAATAGGCTGCACAGGTAAACCGTGCGATCAGAACACAAGGTGGCGGATACGTGATGGCTGGCAAGTACCAGCCCCTGACGGAGCACCTCGCGTCCTTGGCAAGCAACGGACGCCAGCGCGTCGTGATGGAGTTCGCTGAGGTCTCAGCTCTTGTCGGTGGGCTGCCGCCGTCGGCGTATCACGCTCGTCAGTGGTGGGCGAACAGCAGCCTGACGCAGGCGGTCGCGTGGCGTGAGGCCGACTGGCACGTCGACCAGGTGGACTTCGCGCGCGAGCGGGTGCGCTACGCACGCGGCAAGGTCGGCGGCAGCCGCACGAGCCGCACCCGTGAACACGTATCCAGCTCCCCGCCGAACGACCGTGAACACGTATCCAGCTCCCCGCCGAACGAATCGACTGCCGAACCGAATGATCCGGATGTCGATGTGCGGGTGCGCCTGACGTGGCACAGGGCCGGCCCGGTGACCAACGATCAAGGCAAGCTGGTGTTCCCGCCGCTGACCCGGTCTCCCGGGATCTACCGGCTGACGTTCTCCCGGCTGACCGGTCAGCCACGGGTGTACATCGGCGAGTCCGATGACCTGCGCAGACGCACGGGCAACTACCGCAACCCGGGGCCCACGCAACAGACCAGCCAGCGCATCCACCAGGAGTTGATCAGCCACCTCGCGGCTGGCGGCACGGTCACCATGTCGGTGGCGACCAGCGCCGTGATCGAGGCCGGCGGAGAGACCACGCAACTGCCGCTCACTCGTAAGACCGCAAGGGTGCTCGCCGAGCATGCGGCGCTCGGCCTTGCCTACCTCGGCAGTGAAGCCGCCATCGTCAACCGGGACCGAGGCGCAGAATGAGCACCGCCCGCCACCCGGCTCGATCAGCTCACCGACGGGCAGGTCGCCGACGTGGTCGCAGATTGTGCCGCCTACTTCCAGCGCAACCCATATCGGCGGTGGTTCGATCCGCTCGACGCCCTGCTCCGCGCGAGCACCAGGTGCAGCTACTACGACGGGTCCGCATGCCACCTCGATCTGGTGCAATGGGCCACCGACCCGGCCTGGAACGGAATCACGGACCCGAACATGCGGCAGATGTTGCTCGACGACGGCGTTCATCACCTGCGCGCTCAGCTCACCAGCGACAACGTCCGCATCGTCCTGCTCAACGGCAGACAGGTGATCAACCAGGTACTCGCCACCGACCTGACGACGCTGGACGAGGTCGGTTCGATCCCGCGACGCCGTGACACCTGCCGCCTTTACACCGGGAATGGGGGCGGGGTGCGCTGGATCGGCTGGTCTACCAACCTGCAAAGCAGCTTCGGCGTCAACGCCGCCTTCAAAGACGAGCTTGCCGAGCGCATCGCGGAGCTCAGCCAGCAGGCGTCGGCCGCCGGTGACGCCGACAAGCACGTCGCAGCCGGGTACCTGCCATTAGGGACCCGGGTCAGTAGCAAGCGCGAGCTCGTCGAACTCCTCGCGGTGTGGCTGCGCCGATCTCAGATGCCCACGATCGGTGACGTGGGATCGTTCGGCGGCCGGCCATGGCTGCACATCGATCTCGGAGCGCACGAGATCGTGCTCAACGCCGACACCAAACGCGCCGCGGTCGAGGAGTTCGTCCACACCAGCAAAACCAGCCCCGACCAGCCGTGGCGGGCAGTGGCCAACCGCCGCCGCGTCAACAAGGTGCTCCCGCACTCCGATCCGCGGACACTGCCCGGCTGGTACGCCTACCTGTCCCTCTCGCTCGCGGAAGAAGAATCAATCTGATGGACGAGCAGGCCGCCACCGTCGTGCAGTTCCCGCACCCAGGCGCGGAACACAACCCGCGGGCCGACGACGTGCCATGGAACGTCGACGCGCACCGCCGTAAGTTCCTTCGCTGCCCCGGGCGATATGTCGACGCCGACAACGAACTGCACGACGCCGAAGTGGTGTTCTGGGGCGAATGGGAGGCACCCTCTCGTGTCGAGCGTCGCTGGCCCGCCTGCGGCCAACTGCCCCGCGCGCTGCACTGGCCCCACTGGATCCGGCCCACCGCGGACGGCTTCCGGCAGAACACCGACCCATGGGTGTTCGGCGACCACATGTTCTACAGCAACTGCAAGCAGATCGTCGGCCCCGACCGCCTGCGCACCTCGATGCAAGACCTGCCCATCGGCTCGTTCCTGTGCTTCGGATCCACCATCGATCACGAGTTCTGCCTCGACACCGTGTTCGTCGTCGCCTCCTCGCAGCCGTGGACGCCCGCCGAGATCGACGACCTCGACGTCGACGACGCGTTCGCCGTCTGCACCGCCGCCTCGATCATCGCAGGCGGCACCGACGCGCACGCAAGATTTGCGCTCTACCGGGGCGCCAGCATCGGCAACCCTGTACACGGGACGTACAGTTTCGTTCCCGCACTACCCGCAGGCGAGAACGGCCCGCGGTTTGCGCGTCCAGCGATCCGGCTGCCCAGGCTCGTCTTGCGTCTGAGTTAGATGACCATTTGATCTTTGAAATACCCAGCCACGAAGCGGTGTGTCTGACCGTTCCGGAGGCTGATGATGACGTCCAATACGCCCATGAAGGCACGCAAGCAGCGACGGCTGCTCTCGCCGAGCCAGAAGTACGAGATGTATGTGTCGGTGCTGACTGGGCAGTGCACGCAGCGGGAGGCCGCGCAGAAGTGGAAGGTCGACCGCACCACGGTGACCACGATCTGCCGTACCGCCAAGCAGGGCGCGCTGACCGCGCTGTCGGCTCGGCCGGGCCGGCCGGGCAAGACAGTCGAGCAGCTGGAGTTGGAGGAGGCGCGGGCGGAGGCCGAGCGGCTGCGCGCCACGGTGACCGAGCAGGCGGTGGCGCTGCATCTGCACGAGGAAAACCCGCCTGGGGCTGATGGCCGGCCCGGTCCCGGCGCGGGTGCACGCTGACGTGAAGGCCGGCCTACTCGAGTTGATCGAGCACGCCGTCGAGCGTGGCTGGTCGGCGCGGCGGGCATGTGACCGGCTGGGCCTGGAACACGGTCGCTACCAGGCGTGGCTGGCCCGCCAGGCCGCCGGGCGGCTGGACGACCTACCGCCGGGCGGGCATCCCCTGCACGGGATCCTGCCGGGCGAGCGGGCCGCGGTCGTGGAGCTGTTCGAGACCTGGGGCGAGACCGACCGTAGTCATCGCAAGCTCGCCCACCGCGGCTCGCGGATCGGACTGGTGCATGTCTCCGAGTCCACGGTGCGGCGGATCCTGGCCGCCGAACGGCTCGTTCTTCCTGGTCAGCCGCCCCGCGAGCCGATCGGTCGGGCGGAGTGGCCGCCCTGGCTGGAGTGGAAGCCCAACCGGGTGTGGGGTTACGACTTCACGCACTTCACCCGCGCCCGGGTCGCCGCGATCGCGATCCTCGACATCGTCTCCCGCAAGTGGATCACCACCCTGGTGTCGGCCGAGGAGTCTTCCACCCAGGTCGAGGTCGCCTTCACCGACGCGCTGGAGGCCGAGAACCTGTGGGCGGCCGCCGACGCCCGCGCGACCGACGCGCTGGTGGCCGCGCTGGCCTCCGGCGACCGCGACGCCGTCGGCACCGCGATCGGTGACGGGCAGCTGCCGTTGCTGCTGGCCATCAGCGACAACGGGCCGCAGATGCGCAGCCACACCACCCGCGAGTTCCTCGCCGGTGTGGCCATCGCCCGCCAGTTCGGACGGCCCGGCACACCGACCGATCAGGCGTGGATCGAGACGCTGTTCGGGCACGTGAAGGGCGAGTGGCCGCACCTGGAAAAGATCCGCGACCCCGGCGAGCTCGAAGCCGAACTCGAGCTCGTACGGGCCCAATACAACGGGGTCAGGCTGCACGCCGCCATCGGGTATGTCACGCCCGACGACGAACACGAAGGACGAGGTGACGCCATCCGCAAGAACCGACGCGACGGACTCGCCCAAGCACGCGAGAACCGCCTGGCATACCGTCGAAGCAGAGCACCTGAGGAGAACCAATGACCACGCACCGGCCGTGGCTGGGTATTTCAACCCGCGATTGGTCAATTAACTCAGACACACCTCAAGGCTGATCAACCCGGCCAGCAAACAGAGCACGTGGGGATCTAAACGGCCACTACCGATCTCGGCCGTCCGTGACGCGTGGGAAGCCATCTGCCACCAGGTACTCGCCGCAGATCTCGTGCTCGCCATCCACCTCGACACCCCACCCGAACTGACCGACGAGCGCGCCGTTCCTGTGGCCAGGAGGGCGCGATGCTGATGAGGACGCCGCACACGATGGGCCTGATGGCCAGGCAGCAAGCAAGCACATCCTCGACTTGTCTGGTCGCTGACGTGGAACGCATGCTGAAATGACGAATGATCAATTGGCGGAAATCGCTCGCTTACTTCGCGATCGGAACAGGATCGACGGACAGATCGCCGAGATCATCCATCGACCGATGACATCCGGCCACCTCGGCGAATGGATCGCATCGCAGGCCTTCGGGATCGAACTGGAACAGTCCGCGAGCGCCAAGGCCTTCGACGGGCGGTTCCGAACCGGACCACTTAGCGGCAAGACCGTGAACGTGAAGTGGTACCTCAAGCGCGAAGGCATCCTGGACATGACCGACGCCGAAACCCTCGACTACTACCTCGTCATGACGGGATCAACAACCGGGGCCGCATCCTCGGCAGGCAGCACACGGCCATGGTGTATCGAGCACGTCTACCTGTTCGACGCGCGACGGCTGCTGGCAGAGCAGCGCGCCCGTGGGGTCAGGATCGGAGTCGCCTCCAGCGTGCCCAACCGATACTGGGCAGAAGCCGAGATCTACTGTCGTCGACATCTACCCGGCCGCCAACCCGCTCCTGCCCCTCTCGTCCGAGCAAGCAGAGCTACTGAGGCTGTTCCAGACCGACATGCCGAGGTCGTAGCAGAAATCTCGAGGGTTGACCGGCATTATTGCCCGAGCAACGCCACCATGGGCACTGCCGTTCGACGGGTGCAACATCGTCCATTCACCCGAGCCGGCCGGGTGGGGCGAGCAGTCCAAAATCAGCGAACCCCCAGCCAGGGCCGGGGTTCACGCGACGTCACTGACGCACCTTCGGGCTGGCGGGCTCTTTGAGGTTCTTGGCTGGCGAAGGTCGGAGTGGCTTCGCCTCATACTGGAACTCGCTTCTCATGCGAGACGACGCCAGACGTGTTCGATCCCGCTTCTGCTGGGATCCAAGCAAGTCATGAGTATGTTCGTCTCCGCCTCTACTTCTGGACCTCGGGGTGCAGCCAGCTCGTGGTCCACACCCCGGGCAGGATGGTCAACTGCAGGTAGGCGCGATCGGCGTCGTAGTTGACCCTGTCTGCCTCGCTCACCGATCGAGAACGCGAAGTCGCCACCGCGATCGCCGAGGGCAAGCAGAACTCCGCCATCGCCAAAGAGCTTTACATGAGCGAGGCAACCGTCAAGACCCACATCACCCGAACCTTCGCCAAACTCGGCGTAAGCAACCGGGTCCAACTCGCCATCTTCGCCTACCAAGCCGGACTTCTAGCGTCGTGAAGGCGCGGGCCATGGCTCATACGTCGATCTGACTGATCTCGTGCTGGAAGGTAGCGCTCATTCTGGAGTATCCGCTTCGCAATGGTGGCCACGTCAGTGACTCCCCATCAGATCTCCTCGAAGCCTGATTGATCGAACTTGAGGGTCTTGGCGTTCTCCGACACCGTGCGAACCTTGGCCTCGTCGAAGCCTTGTGCGCTGGTGGCTTCGATATCGACGCGGACGGTGAGGTTGACTCCTGGTGCAGCGGACAGGTGCGCGAGCACCTCATCGGCAACCTTCTTGAAGTCGAGGGCGTACCGCTCGGGGTTCAGCTCCTTACTCCCGAAGAACCTGGTCGTTTTCGGCTTCTCTGGGGTGGCTGGAGCCAGGCCGCCGAGCCCTTCCTTCGTCGCTCCTTCGTGCTCCGAAGGTTCATCCTCGGGCTTGTGTGGCGAGTTCTCATCCAGCTCCGCAGCGCGCTGTGCCGTGGCGACGGACGGCTGCACGATCAACAGTGCGTCCGTGACGGCAACGTTCACATTGTCCGTCGGCTGAACCAGACCCTGGTATCGCCCGGAGGCATCGTCATACCTCTCGGCGAGCGCGAAGCCATCCTGCTCCCAGAGCAGCGGCTGGTCTACCAGCCCGTTCTTCAAGACCGACTGGTCCTTGAGCCGGGGCATGTAGGCATATGCGGCGTATACCTTCCACAGCTCGCCGACGCTGATGTGACCAGACGACCACACTGTTGGGATTCGATTCAGCGCCAGGCGAATGGTCGCACCGGCCTGCTGCACATTGAGCGAACCATCGTTGCCGAGCCGTTTGGAGACTCGCTCAGCCAGATACGGCGCCTGCCCGTCAGCCTTGGTTGTGGTGATGATGAACGGTTCACCGGGATTGGGCGCTGACGGCACAAGCGCCCATTGGTAGGCCCCGACGAGACGCGCATTCACCGTGTCGTTCGCCTGCGAGCACTTGTCCTTGGCCTGGTTGGTCTGATTCTCCGTGAGGTCGAGGTCGGCCGAGTGGTCAAGGACGTGAGACCAACCGAGAAAGTCCCGCACGGCCCGGTCAAGCTCGTCCATGCGATCTTCATCTGCGGCCAAGTAGACCAGCATGTTTCGGTTGACTCGGTTCGCTGTGCCACGGTTCTCGGTCGCGTGATGAGCGAACTTCATTGCGGATGAATCAGCGACGTTGCGCTTGTGGGTCAGCCGCGGATGCAGGATTACCAGACGGGCTTCGTCGGTGTCGGGGATGTCGCCGGTGTCTTCTGGGCATACATGCACGCCGGCGAAGTCACCGCGGTGGCTGCCCTGGCTATTCAGCCGCTTGGCGATCTCGGCCCAGACGTCTTCCTTGTGCAGCCGATCGGCCTGGTCCTTGGCTCTACGGGAGATGTTGGCTTGCAGGTCGTACCAGTACTTCCCTGACCCGGAGTAGAAGTAGGTCGCCCGGTCTCCTAACTGGGTCAGGGCCGAATGGAAGTTGCCCGGGACGTCCCCGGGCACGGCGGTCCCGAGGAACACTCGCTGCGTCTCCAAACCCTTGTGCGCGGACCCGACTGTGGGTGCCGCACCGAAGAATACGGTGCGCGCCAGCCGCTTGGTCAGCGAGCGTTGGCCGAAGAGCGGCTTGGCAGCATCGATCTTCGCCGGCTCGGAGTTCGGCCCGTCGACGTCAGCATCGATGATCGCCTTCCACGAGTCCTGTAGGTACTGCGTGAGCTCGGAGTTCACGGCCGCCGTAGCGAGCGGAATCGACCCCGGCATGATCAGCGGGGATGCGTCCTCGCCGACCCACAGCGCGTGGATCACGGTGTTCATCAGCCGCAGGACACCGCGAGTCCGCTGGAAGCGTTCCAGAGTCGACCAGTCTTCGTACAGCCGATCGAACAGTTCGGGATGGATGGGGTAGGTCTGCTTGATGCGCTCTTCGAAAGCGGTATCGCGAGCCTCTCTCGGGAAGTCGTCGGAGTGCTTGCGGTACATGTCCACAAAGCCTTTGGCGGTAGCCCCGATGGCGGCGAGCGCCTTGGCATCTGCCGAAGTGAATAGCCGCTGCCGCACGATGTGGTACGCCTCGTTCGCAGAGGCCGGACGCCACTGGTCAGCTACGCGCCGAACAACGTTCTGCAGGCGTTTCAGTGCTTCCAGGCCGTGCGCGCCGCCGACTTCCTCGGCACTTCCGGCCGCTATCTGCTTGTCGTCCCCGCTCTCCGACGCTGGGATCGAGATCGCCAACAAGACCCCAGAGGTTCCTTTCACAGCCTCGGTGAGGGACTGGGCGAAGGTGAACTGGTCGTCGAAGGTGCCGCCGGCGAGATCGTCGCGGGTGAAGAGGCTGCGCGCGTAGGCCACCCATTCGTCAATGAGGATTACCGCGGGCGCGTACGTTTCGAGCAGCGTGTGCAGAGCCTTACCGGGCGGGGTGCGATCCTGATCGGCCTTCGCGACGAGTGCGTAGCCCTCAGCGCCACCGAGTTGTTGAGCCAACTCGCCCCACAGCGTATTCACTACAGTTCCGTCGGTTTTCGTCGAACCCGACGGCGAGGTGTGGTTACCAACGATGGCGACCCGGCGTACGTCAGAGGGAATCTGGTCGTAGCCACAGGACACGAGCAGTTCCTGGGTCTCCTGCGGGAACTCTCCGCGGGGCGTACCTGCCGCAAGGTGCCACAGCGACAGCATGGAGTGTGTCTTTCCGCCGCCGAAGTTGGTCTGCAAGTTGATGACGGGAGACGCGTTGTCGTCACCTGCCATCCGCCGTACCGCTCGCCCGATCAGATCGCGCAACCCCTCAGTCAAGTACGTCCTTGCGAAGAATTCCCTCGGATCGGAGTAGTCTCTGCCCGTCTCGGGTGAGCGAGTGGCCACCTTGAAGAGATCGGCGGCGAACTCGGACGCCTGGAAGTTGCCAGTGGCGACGTCGTCGTGTGGTGGTAGAACTTCACGCCACGGCCGGAGGCCAGCAGATTCGGTCGTGACAACCGCAGACTTCAGCACACGCTTGTCGTCCTTCTCGGCGGTCACGCGTCGAAGGTTCAGCCGGATCTGACCCACCTTGTCGGCGGCGTCCCCGGCGCCGATGGACACGAGCAAGCGCTCCGCGGTGTCGAGCGCGCGATAGGCGTCGTCGTCGGTGAAGGAACCGCCGTGCGCCCAGGTGTTCCGGGTGTCTCGCAGCTCACTCGCGAACGACTTTTGCAACGGGTTGAGCAGGCCGTCGAAGGGATACCAACCCGGCTTCACCTGGTGCGGGATGTTCTCCGTCAGCATGCGCAGCTGTACGTGGGGATCGTTCGACGAGTAGTTCTTGCTCGGCCCGCCCTTCTTGGCGTCTTTCAATGCCACCAACTGCGCCCAGTCAGTGTCCTGGGGGAGGTGTGGCGTCAGCACCCCGTCGATGAACTCCCGCAAGGCGGGAGCCATCACGTCGAACATCTGCCCGATCCGGTCGCGGTTGGACAGCGCCATGTCATTCCTCCCTAGAGGGACCATTCATCGATCAGGGCTTTGGTTAGCGCGCGCTGTGGCAGTTCCCCTGCGCCGAGTTGCTTCACGACACGTCGACCTCCTCGAAGTCGAAGGAGCCCTGGCGGCTGGTGGTCGGAGCAGGGACCGCCCGGGCAGCATCAAGGATCTCTTGCCAGCTCGTCACAAGGGTGTTGAACGACAGGGCATCCTTGGTCCACCGGTTGCCCTCGGCCACACGGAATAGCAAGTGGGCGAGCTCCTTGACCAAGTCGACGTCGACTGCGTTGTCATCGCGGCTCAGGGCCGCGCGCAGGAACTCCCCGGCGGGAGCGATACCGGCACCTTCCAAGATCTTGATCAAGTGGTGCAGCGCTTCCCAAGAGCTGATGTGCAGGTCAGTGAGCACGTCGTAGTCCGCCGACAACTCCGCTGGCTTAATTAGCTGCACCTTGCCAGCCCGGCTGGTGAGGACACCGTCGCGATCAAGAGCTTGCACCACCACGTTGCGGCCCTGGGCGAGCTGTTCAGCCTCTCCATAAGGACCGACGCCATAGCCTCGCTGGCGATACCACGCGATCGCGAACCGCGTCGTCGCGTCGAAGTCGCCCTCCTGCTCGTTGAGCACCTGGTCTACGACCTCCCCAATACGCGCAATTGCACTCCCGACGGTCATTGGTGACCCGTCCGCCTCAAGAACCGTTGAGAACCTGGAGAACACTGCGATGCCAGGACCGAGCGCGGCCTGGTCTAGGTCGACTGCCGCGATCTGGCCGTGCACCAGCGCCTTCAGCGCAGCGGGGAGGTCGTTCTGTAGGGCTGCGATGAATCCCCTTCGGTCGACAGTTGCCGCCGACCTTGGTCGCGCACGGAGCGCGAGCACGACAGACGAGGCCAGAGCGTTGGTCCCGATGCTGATGCGTCTGGATCCGCGTTCAGAACGAACTGGCCACGTGGCTGTGATCTGCCAACCTGCACGAATCATAGCGTCGAGCAGAGTCTGCCAACCGGTCGACTTGAGTCCATCTTCGTTGGTTTCGGCCTGCTTGTAGGCATACCAAACTGTAACTGGGTAATCGAGCGCCGAAGATTCCCGGGCTTTGGTGAACACCGATCGAAACCCATCCTCGAAGAACCGCTTGGCGCCGTCCTTTCCATCGTGTCGGTATGGGTTTGCGACCATTTCATCCGCCTTCGGCACGAGCATCGTCGCAAGAAGATCGGGATGAACATCCCGGAGTGAGCGTCTGAGCCAGACGTAGAAGAAGTCTGACAGATCTGAGTAGCCAACGTTGTCGTAGTAGGGCGGATCTGTAGAGATAAGGCTGCCAGCAGAGAACTCGACCTGGGTGGCCGACGCTTGCATCACCTGTCCGACGGATCCGTGTCCCAGACCTTCAAATGCCTCAGAAACAATTCTGACACTTGTTTCGAACGTCCCCCTATGCTGGCGAACGGATTCGTCTCCGGAAAGTCCCATACCATCGGGATGGCTTGAGCTGCGAAGAGATTCTTCGGACGATCCTCATTTGGATACCAAACGGCGAGACTGCAGCAATAATCGGCAGTTTTTGAGACCGCCATTCCGAGGTACGTCACAATGGCGTTGGCGTAGTCGATCGTGCCGCCGTCATCGAGGATCCGTCTCCGCGCATCGGTGACGACGTCGCTGAATGTGGTCAGCGCGACAAGTTGGCGGTTGGTGAAGAGATCCGTGAACTCCGTCAGGCCATAGGCAGGGGGCGAGAACCACCTGGGGTTCGATGCGATCTCGCCCGATATCGAGTCCACGGGTGCCACGACCTGAGCCGCCGCCTCTTGCACATCATCAGGGGCAAGATAGGTCCGCCGCCGGGACCCCTCGGTGACAACGGCGAGCATTCGCTCACCGCCGCGGCCTGCCGTCCATTCACTGCGGATATGGGTCATCGGCACGCTGGCCTGACACGCCACACAAACGCCACCTGTGCGACCCGACATCGTTCCATCGCGATCCTTGGTGGGCGCCTTAGTGGCGTCATGCCCGATGTCGAACTTCACCCGCTGGCCACTCGTGTGCGTCGGGTCGGGCACGACCGACGGGATGACGTAGGCCTCGTTGCCCTTCTTCTTGCCCAGCCACCACGAGCGGACCAGTGGCATCTCGATGCCACAGGCGGGGTTGGGGCAGGTGACGGTACGGGCCCAGATCCAGGCGATGATGGTCTTGCCGTCGGACTTCGGGTACAGGTGGCCGACGCGCTTTTCCGCTTCATCGCGCATCCAGGCGCCGTAGGCGCGGACGTCTGCGGCAAGACCCTCGGCACGCTTCCATTGCCGAATTTGGGAGTCGGCCAGGCCCGGGAAGACCGGCGGTTGGTCGCGAAACTTCGGCGGGATCTCGATCAGCGCCTTGTTGATGAGCACGGCGACCGGGTTGAGGTCAGAGGCGTGTGCTTCCAAGCCAAGCCGCTGCGCCTCGAGGGGGATGGTGCCTCCGCCGGCGAAGGGGTCGTGGATCGGCGGCGGCTTGCCATCGGTGGAGGCGAGGATTTCAGCGTGGGCCTCAGCGAGCAGCTTCTCGTCGCGGATGTTCTCCCAGACGACTAGGGCGTGTCTCCCGAATATCGGCCGGTGGTTCGCTGATGATCGGTGAATGATCAGAACTGGTGTGATCACGGACGAGTTGTGGGAGTCGATCGAGCCGGTGTTGCCGTCTGATGTTGGGCGGCGTGGTGCGCGCTGGCGTGATCACCGTCAGGTGCTGGAAGCGATCGCGTGGCGCTTTCGCACCGGATCGCCGTGGCGTGATGTGCCCGCTGAGTTCGGCCCCTGGCAGACCTTGTGGAAGCGGCATCGCCGCTGGTCAAGCGACGGCACGTACGAGCGGATCTTCGAGCATGTGCTGTCCGACCACGCCGATACGGGCAAGCTGGACTGGTTGCTGTCGGTGGACTCCACCGTCGTGCGGGCGCACCAGCATGCCGCCGGCGCGCCCTCCGCGGACCACACAGGGGGCCAGGTCGAATGACAAGATTTCCGAGCCGGACGACCACGCGATCGGTCGTTCGCGCGGCGGATTGACCACCAAGGTCCACGCCCTGGTCACCTCCGGTGTCCGCCCGGTGGCCATGCTGCTGTCCGCCGGGCAAGCCGGGGACAATCCGCGCCTGGCGCCGTTGCTCGAGGCCCTGGCCGCGACCGGGCACCGGCCGGATCGCCTGCTGGCGGACAAGGCCTACTCACACCCGTCGACTCGCCGCGAACTGCGGCGGCGACGCCTCCGGCACACCATCCCCGAGCGCTCCGACCAGGCCAAACGCCGTAAGGACAAGGGGTCCGCCGGTGGTCGGCCACCGGGTTTCGACCCCGAGCTCTACAAGCAGCGCAACACCGTCGAGCGCGGTTTCGGCCGGTTCAAGCAGTGGCGCGGAATCGCGACCCGCTACGACAAGTACGCGCGGACCTACTTCGGCGGCGTACTCCTCGCCGCCACCGTCATGCTCGCCCGATGAATCGGGAGACACGCTCTAGTCGCTCGATGATGCCGTGCAGCCGATCACGCTCCTTGCGCTGCAGCTCCTCGGTCGGGAACCTGTCCGGGTGCGACGACGGGTCATCGACCAACTGCGCGAACAGCACCGCACGGGCCGCGGCCAGTGGCCGCTGAGCCCACCACTTGTGAATGGACGACGGATTACGCTTGTAGATGTAGTTCTCGCGCGCGGACTCTCGGTTGATTGCCTCTAGGGGCAACGCCACCTCGATCAACTTCCGCTTCTGCACCGCGGACATTGCTCTCCTACCTCATGCACCGAGCCTGGCCGCCTATGGCGGACTCACTCGGCCCTTCTTGTGACGTGACCGTCACAGCTCGCCACTTTAGTGGGACTGACCGACACCATGGGGGCACAACTCGGTCAGATGGATCGAATCGGACTATCGATGCCTGACCGTTACGTCCCCACATGATCGCTTGGCCTACCGCGAACTCGACTCAGAACGGCGACCTGCCCTTCGCCCAGTTCTTGTTCCAGTCGCTGCGGACCCCGGTGACGTTGAAGTCGCCCAGCTCGACCGTCCTGAACGGGTCCTCCAGGTAGCGGACCTCGTCGTGCTCAGCACCGTGCGGATCTACTTGGACGAGAGCCAGGCGATAGCGAGGTACCGAGTTCTTGCCGATGATGACCTCGTTGTGGGTGACGAAGAAGTCCTTGGCACCGGCAAGTCGGGCCTTCACCTCGATGCGGATGCGGTCGCCGTCAGCCGTCTCGGACAGCACATCGAAACCGGGGTTGTTGAACGCCTGCTCCTGCGGCATTCGCCCTAGTTGACGTTCACAGGCGAGCACCAGGTCAACGCCGCGACGCTCGACCTCCTTGGTCTCGACGGCGTGGATGGGTGCTTCAGCGGGGATCTGCTCCTCCACAATGTTCAAGGGCAAGACGAGCGCTGAAGTCATCACGCGCGGCGGTTTGGTCGACATCTGGGCCTGCCGGTCGAGTTCCTGTAGCCGCCGCTCCAGCCGGGCTTCCAGATCGGCGGCCTTGCGGCTCAGGCTGTCGGCGGTCTCCTTCGGCTGCTGTCCTGCCGCTTGCTTCTCGGCGGCGGCCATCGCCTCACCGGCGAGCCGGTTGATCTCCTGGTTGAGTCGCTGGGTGACCTGCTCGCGAATGCGCTGGATCTCCCGGCTGCGGCGCGACTGTACCTCGGCGAGGTACTCCGGAAGCTGGTGCGCGATGATCCAGCTGGTCGCCTTGGCCTCCGCGTCCCCCATCCACGGCAACTGGCGGGCCTGCTGCGTAACCGGCCCCTCGGGGGCAGGGACACAGTCGAGGTACGGCGCGGGCCCAGCAGGCGACACCTCCCCAGTGTCGTCGACGAAGGCGTAACCAAAGCGTCGTGCCACCGATCTACCCGCCGCGTCCACGACTTCTTCGACCACCCCGACGAGCAGCACCGGCTTCTCCACGGTGGCCGATACCAGGACCGTTCCGCGGTCCAACGTCTGTGTGAGCCGTTCGATCGTCTGATCGGCGACCGCGTCGTGCAGCGGGTGCCCAGGTGCGAGGAGGTCGGCGCGCGGTCCGCCGTCGATCTCTGCGTGGGCGAGATCAAAGGTGACCCGCTCGTAGCGAGTTGCGACCGGTCCTCGCTTGGCTGCGTTCCTGATCGCCGCGGGGACGTTGCTGATCTCGTAGCGGCCCTTCTCCCGACGCGCCAACCGCCCACCAAGCCGCTTGAACGCGTTGCGGAACGTCCACTCGATGTAGTGCGGCTGTAACCGGCGCGCCCGAGCCTCGTCCATCTGTCGCCGTAGTTCGGCCATGTCGGCCTCGGCGAGCGAGTCTTGCGCGAGCGCGCGTTCGGCCAGCAGTTCCTTGAGTCCCTCGGCGACCCGGTCGTCGATGATCTGGTGCATCCGCGCCCGAACCTCGGGCTGCTCGCCGTATCGGATGGCTTCGATCAAGAGGTCACGAAGTGGCGTCTCGTCGAAGGCCGCGCCGAGAACGTCGAAGACCTTGCCGCCGTACGCCTTGCGCTGTTCTTCGACCTTGTCTAGCAGCCGGGTGAACACCGCGCCTTCGCGTGTGTTGCTCGCTACCAGGTTCCAGAGCCGGCAGACCTCGGTCTGCCCGATGCGGTGGACGCGGCCGAACCGCTGCTCGATCCGGTTCGGGTTCCACGGCAGATCATAGTTGACCATCAGGTGCGCGATCTGCAGGTTGAGACCCTCACCCGCGGCATCGGTGGCCAGCAGAATCTGGCAGTCGGGGTTCTTGGTGAACTCCTCGGTGATCTGCCTGCGGTCACCGCGCCGAACGCCGCCATGGATCGACTGCACGGCGTGCGGCTTGCCCAGCAACGTTCGGATCCGGTTCATCAGGTAGCTCAGGGTGTCACGGTGCTCGGTGAAGACGATCAGCTTGCGTGGCTTTCCCTCGGCGTCGTGCACGAGGGCGTTGTCCTCGAGGATCGTGCGCAGCTCCACCCACTTCCTGTCCATGCCGCTGTCACGAACCCGTTTGGCAACGCCGATCAGCTCCTGCAGCTCCAGGAGTTCGAGTCGCAGTTCGCCGACAGTGCGAGCGGCCGTCGCGGCATCGAGTAGTTCCTCCTCGAGCTGCTCGATCTCTTCAGCGTTGTACTCATCGGGGTCGTCGGGAACGTCGAGCTCGGCGGCAGGGTCACGGTCTTCGACGTATGTCCCGGCGAGGATTTCCTTTCTGCGGCGCTCCAGCCGCTCGGCACGTCGCAACAGTGATCGGTAGATCGCTTCCGGGCTGGACGCCAGCCGTCGTTGCAGCACGGTCAAAGCGAACCCGACGGTGTTGCGGCGCTTTCCATCCAGCTTGGCGGCCCGATTCATCCCGTGGCGCACGTAGTTCGTGACCCGTTCGTAGAGGTCCTTCTCCAAGTCGGTCAGGTCATACGGGACGGTCTGCGCGACACGCTCCGGGAACAGGCGCCTTCCCTCGAACGTGAGCAGGTCTTCCTTCACCATGCGGCGCATCACTCCGGAGGTGTCCGCTCCGTGTACGCCTTGCTTGAATTTGCCCGCGAACCGATCCCGGTCCAGCAGGGTCAAGAACAGCTGGAAGTCCTCCTCCTTGCCGGAGTGCGGTGTCGCCGTCATCAGGAGCAGGTGACGAGTCCGTTGGCCGAGCAGCTCGCCCAGCTGGAACCGCTTGGTCTTTTCCAGCTTCCCGCCGAAGTAATGAGCACCCATTCGGTGAGCCTCGTCGACGACCACCAGGTCCCACTCCGATTCGCGGACCTGCGCCTGCAGGTCGTCACTGCGGGCCAGCTGGTCCATCCGTGCGATCAGCAGCGGGTGATGATCGAACACGGACTGACCGATGTTGGCGTCAACCGTTTGACTGGTGAGGATGTCGAAGCGAAGACCGAACTTGAAGAACAGCTCGTCCTGCCACTGCTCCACCAGGCCACCAGGAGCCACGATCAGGCACCGCTTAACGTCGTCGCGAAGCAGCAGCTCCTTGGTATAGAGGCCGGCCATGATCGTCTTGCCGGCTCCGGGGTCGTCGGCCAGTAGGAACCTGAGCGGGGTTCGGGGCAGAAGCTCCCCGTACACGGCGCGGATTTGGTGCGGCAATGGCTGCACATCGCTGGTCGCTACCGCGAGCATCGGGTCGAACAGGCCGGCGAGCTTGATGCGCTGGGCTTCGGCGACCAGCTTGAAGTCGCTCGCGTCGGCATCGAACGGGCGCGCACCACTCTCGGCCAGGGCAAGGCCGGGTTCGTCATCGCGATACAGCACCTGCTGAGACAGCGCGCCATCGAGCCGCTTGTAGGTCAGCTCCAGGGCGCTCGTGCCGTGCCAGGCGACAGCAACGATCGCCACCGGCTCGCCTGGCACGATGCCGCTGATGCGTACTCCAGCCTTGATCTCCTCAAGCTGCACGGCTCCTCCTGGGTCGACCTGCTGCGTAACCTTGCGACTCTAGCCTGCACCCCCGACAGGAGTCGGCCCGGATTTGGGTCGGGTACGCGATACACGAATGTAGGTAGCCAGGTCGATGTTGCGCGTCGGTAACCAGTTGTCGAGCGTCAGGTCGATGGTGTGTTAGTGCCGACCAGCCTTGTCATCGTTCGTATTGCTGACTGCGAAGCGAGCGTGCCAGTTGGAGGATCTCGCTGGATGGCCGTTCGTCGAGCTTGTCGAGTTCGCGTTTGAGCAGGTCGAGGGTGTCGTCGATGGCGTCGTGGCGTCCGAGCCGTGCTTGGGTGCGGATGATCTCCCGGTACAGGGCTTCGTTGGTCGGATCGAGCGCGCGGATGGCATCCAGGGTGGCGAGCTTGCGCTCTTCGTACTCGTCGTGACACGACATGAGCGCGCGCATGGCGCCGATGACCTGCTGGTGCAGGTGCTCGCGTTCGGCTTCAAGCCAGGCTTCGTCGAGGTCGGGCGCGAGCTTCGCGTGGTAGTCCCGCAGGAGTGCGTCCAGCGCTTGGGCAGCTTCGATGTCGCCCGCTGGCGTGTCGGCGGATGGTCTCGTTGATCGCCCACAGGTCGACAGTGATCAGGTCGGGGTTGAGGCTATAGTGCTTGTCGTCGCGGACGACAAGGTCGCGGCAGGACTCACCGATGGCTGGCCGGAGACGGTCGCGGAGCCGGGACAGGTGGCCGTGGAAGCGTCGGTGGCCAGCGTGGACGGTTGAGTCGGGCCACAGGGTCGTGACGAGCGTGTCGCGGCGGATGCCGTCGGGGTGCAGTGCCAGCAGCGTCATGATCTCGCGCTTCTTCGGCTCAATGCCGCTGATGAGGTCGTGGCCGCCCCGGTCGCGCAGGCGCATCCTGCCGAGCACCGTGAGCGACAGGGGCGGGTCGGACGGTTTCCGTCTCGCTGGAAGCCTGGCCGGGCACTTCGAACGGCTCCGCATTCGAGGGATAGTTGGGTGCCGCCTGTGGTGGGATGTCGACGCGGGGTCGCGGTGGCGGGGTTCGTCCACCGCCCTGAGGTCGCTGGGGGCATGGTCGGCGGCTCATCCGAGGCGGCGATCTCGGCTGCGGTGGCTGCCGGGTCGGTCGTCGCGTCGGCTTGCCCGAGAACGTTGAGCAGCTGGTTGGCGTCGTCGGCAGGCAGTGAGAACAGCCGGGCGGACGTCAGATCCGGTGCGGCTCCTCCGGTGGTTTCCTCGACGCTGCCGTCCGGGCCGACGCGGATCGTGATGCCGCCGTCCCATTCTCCGAGCAGGATGGCGGCGAGTCCGGCGGTGGCGCCGGCGTGGAGGGTCCCCTGCAGCCGGCGATGCTGATCCGGCGCGCTGGTGCAGACCAGGACAAGGGGTGAGGCTCTCCGGTCGCGGACTGGGTGCGTGTCCGGGTGAGCAGTTCGGCTTCGAGCCAGTCCAGCGCGGCCTGCGCGCTGATGGTCGACCGAGCTTCGCACCCAAATTTGCCTAATTGCCGGTTGCTCCGGCAGGCCGTGCCCGCAAATTAGGAAGCTCGCGTAGTCCGCACACGGCGTCGGACTCACTCTGCGAGACGTTGGCGGTGGCCCTCTGCCGTGTCCGCGAAATCGCGTTCGTCTGCTGTTCTGAATTTACGGTAGAACCATTCAGGGACTCGGGTCGGGTCGAGGCGGGTGCGTAGGATTCCGCCCTGGATATCCCGTGCGACGGATTGCAGTCGCTGGTATTCGGTGTCAGTGATCGGTCCTGGCCGGGCGCGGCGGAGTTCTGTGGTGACGGTTTTGATGAGTTGTTCACGTTCAGTGGCGACGCGTTGTTGGCCGATCCAGACGTCATGGGCCATCTGGTAGGCAGCCAGGGAGGGGACGAAGAATCCGAGCAGGACCTCGGCGATGGAGGCGTTTGCGACGGTCATGCCGATGGTCAGTCCGAGCACACTCCATACGACGGCTGCGCTGACGACTGCGCCGCTGTATCGGCGTCGTAGGCGGGTGTCCCAGGCGAGGTTTTGTTCCTGGGCGATGAGCACGTCGTAGGGGTGGTGGACACCACCGGTGGGGTCGTACCAGCCGTTGACGATGCGTTGGTCCTTGGCGCTACCCGGCTGGAGTTTGCGCACGAGTCGGTGGATGTCTGGGGCGGGAACTGGGTCGCCCGCGATCGTGGGGTGCCAGGGGAGGTGGAACAGGGCTGTGTCGAACATTTCTTGGAGGAGCGCACCTTGGCGCGCTGTGGATGCCGCCCAGTTCCGGAGGAGGAAGACGGCGACGAGGAACCAGGCCAGGCCGACGATGGCCAGGACGGGGCGCCCGAAGCCGGTGAGGGTGGCGGCGACGCCGGCGAGGGCGAGCAGGACCGCCATCGAGGTCCGGACCGCCTCGATGAGTTGTCCACGCTGGTGGCTCGCGGCAGCGGCTCGCTGGAGACGGAGCATGTCCTCGCCCAGTTGCCGCTCGTGGATCGGACGGGCGGGCACTCCACGTGGCGGATTCGGGGTGGTGGGGCAGGTCATGGCCGCGTCATCCGGTCGCCGAAGAGCTTCTTCCACCCGTCGTAGGCGGCCCGTTCCTGGCCGTTGTCTTCGAGGTCCACGGCGTGCTCGGCGATAGCCTGGGCGGACCGCAGCGCGTCGGCCGCGACCTGCTTCTGGGTAGTGGTCATGACCGTGTTGACGTCCCCGCCGAGGCCGGCCGGGTCGTCCCAGGCGTTGTCGAGTCGCTCCGCAGCGGTGGCGAGGAAGAGCACGATCTCGTCCTGGTACCGACCGAACGGTGTCTTGATTAGGTCCATGGCCATGACCTCGAGCAGGAAGGAGGGCGAGACGGGCTCGCCGAGTTCCCGGTTAATCCCCTTGATCATCTTGACGAAGGGGACGTACTTGCCGCCGCAGTCGGTGTTCTTGGCGGTGCTGAGCTCGTGGTGGCGCTTGGGGTTGGTGGCGAGCCAGTCTCCGGCGTCAGGGTTGGGAATGAAGTAGCCGCCGCTGGCGCGTTTGAACGCAGGGACGACGTCGAGCGACATCACCTCGTCGTCGGAGCCGTAGGGGATGACGATGGCCATGCCATCGCGGTAGGCGTCGCTCCACCGTTGCTGCAGCAGGTCGAGGAGCGCGTTGAGGACCTGGATGGGGGCCTGCTGGCGGTAGGCGGCTTGGGGACCGTCGGCGGCGATGACGACGAAGATGTCGACGTCCTTGAGCTTCTTGGTCTTGGTTTCCCGGCGATAGCTGCCGGTAAGGAAGTCGTCCTCGAGTTCCCAATGCTTCCGGACGTAGTCGCGGATGGCGTGGTGGCGGTTGGCGGCGAGGTTTTGCTCGGTCTGGGTGATCTCAAGGTTGGACTTGAGATTGGCGAAGGCGTCGTCGATGTAGCCCATGGTGTTGTCCTTGCTAGAGGTTAGCCGTGGAGGTAACGCATGCCTGCGGAGGCGTGCGGGCCGCCGGCGAGGGTGCCGAACGTGATGCCGCGCAGCCCCGTGGTGCTGGCCCGGGTACCCGGTTTCCAGCCTGGTTGTGGACTGTGCGAGCCGTTGAAGGTGCAGAACAGGCGGTAGGTGGTGCCGACCGGCACGCGGTCGAGCTTGGCAAGAAAGCGGGCGAGTCGTGCGCGGGAGGCGGTGAACTCGACGTTCCCGGCGCCTGTGGTGGTGTAGTTGACCGGCAACTCGATGACGGGGTCAACGGCACCCGAAGGGCGGTGGCATTCCAGCACCACCGTCGCGAGCGAGCCCTCTTCGATCCAAGCCTTGATCGCGTTCTCGTTCGTCTCCCAGTTCTGGTGGAACCGATTCATGGTGATGCCGAGGTCGGCGAGGATGTCGCCGATTGACCCGAGAATCACCTCGGTGAGGTGCGTGGCGGTGTGCGTGCGGGTGTAGGCGTAGGTGGACGTCGAGGTCATCGCCTGGTCACCACCTTGCGGAGCGCATCGGTGTCGATCAGTGCTCCGGCCGACGCCGACCGTGACAGTTCTGCGGGTGGCGCGGCGTCAGACAGGTTGTGGTGGTCGGCGACGACCTCGCTGATCACAGCCTGCAGCGGCGGAGGACTCGGCAGGTAGATCGTGAAGTTCTCGGCCTTGGCGGCGCCTGGGATGGGGTTGAGGTTCTCCTCGTGGGTCAACGCTGGCTTCCCGTAGGTCGTGGTGATCTCGCAGTGTGCGGCACCGGCGATCAGGGTCAGCGGGTGGCGGTCAAGGTGCCCACCGGCGATCAGCATGCGTCCGGCCGACGCGGCGGCCTGCATGGCCGCTTCGGCCTCGTCGCGCGCGAGAGCCGACGAGGTGGCGATGGTGTCGGCGACCAGTTGGGTGACGACTGTCCAGGTCTCGCTCGCGCCGCGCAGTGGGGACGCGGCGATCTGCCTACGCCGCAACATCGGAATCCTCCTCCGCATCCTCGACACTCGATCGGGACTCGCGAGTGGCCTGGACGGCGGCACGTGCGGCGGCGGTCAGGTCGAACTCGGTGAGCTGGCCGGGGTCGAGCACGGCCTCCAGCCGCTGGCACAGGGCCTCGAAAACGACCTTTCGCGCCCGGCGGCCGTCCAACCCCTCGGCATGCGCAGCGACCTCCGCGAGGCGGGGTGAGGCCGCGAGGTCACGCAGGGCTGGTGTGAGTTCCCCGAGTGCCTCGAGGGTCTGGCGGATGATGAGCTGGAGCGCGTCGGCCCCGGGGAGCGGCACGTGGATCGCGGCATCCGTCCGCGACAGGAAGGCCTCATCGAGCGCGCTAGTGAAGTTGCTCGTGGCTACGAACAACAGGTGCGGGTAGCGCACCGCGTTGTGGTCAAGGGCGGTTAGGACCGCGTCAGTGGCCCGGTGGACATCAGCCGGGTTGGCGGCGAGCGACGCGGCCGACCGGGCGACCGCCATCGATTCGACCTCGTCGAGCACGACCACGGTCGGCGTACCGTCGGACGCGAGTGCCGGCACATGGTCGGCGAGTAGTTCGTGCACGCGCTGCTGGGACTGACCGTGCTCGGCACTCATCAGCCCGTGCGGGTTGACCTCGATGCGCCGAACCCGGCGCCCGCCGATGAAGGGGGCCAGTTCGGCTGGCAGGCCCATGGCGAGTGTGGTCTTTCCGGTGCCAGGCGGACCGTAGAGCGTGCACAAGCCGTGCAACGCAGTCGCCGCGAACGGCAACACCGGACGCACCCGCAGGGCGAGTAGGCTGTGATGCAGCAGCCGCTCCTTCACGTCGCTCGGCACCACAATCCCGTCCCACAGGCTCGGATCGTCACCGTCTGCCGAGACCACCTTGTCAGAGACCACGCACTCCTGGACTTTCATCTGTAGCATCCCTCCACGAAAACTACCTCAAATTTCGACATATATTTCTCTAGTTCTGGTAGAATACACGACGTCTACGCCACCGAACTGCAACACATCCGAGTGAGCTTCTCGACACACCTAGCTCCAGCCGGCGCCTCGACAACCAAGGCACACCTAAGATGCGACCGGGTACCAGGATTAGGGGCTGTTCCTCCTGCTCAGAGTGGGGTGACGAAGGTGAGCGACGTGAGCCACGTTGAGCTGGATGCCGCCGACATTGCGGCCTTGTTCGACCGAAACCGGTTGCGCATAGCGCGGGAACTTCGAGGACTCACCCAGGTGGAACTCGCACGTGAGACCGGCTCGGTAACGTCGGCATCCGTCAGCCAGTTCGAGAACGGACACACGAGACCGTCTGGTGCCACTTTGCGTCGACTGTCCGTAGCACTTCGGGTACCCCTGAGCTTCTTCGCGGCTCCCGCACGACCTCCCCAGCCCGGAGGAGCCACTGGGTTCTTCCGCAGCTTGCGTTCGACTTCCCCCCGGGATCGACACCAGGCGCTGGCCTACGTACAGCTGGCCAGAGAACTTGCCCTCGAAGTTGAGAAGTTCGTTGCTCTCCCCGAACTGGACCTGCCTCGAGTCCAGCCGCCTGTCACAGAAGAGACGGACAGCGCTGAAATCGAGACCCTTGCTCAAGAAACACGCAAGCATTGGGGAATTCCCCCGGGGCCGATCAACGACGTTATCCGCACCGTGGAACGGCACGGAATCATCACGGTCCGCTTCCTCGTGGGCCTCGAGAAGGTTGATGCATTTAGCGTAAACTTTCCCGACCGACCAATCATCGCGCTCAGTGCAGATAAGAATTCGCGTGACAGGTCCCGATTCGATGCTGCGCATGAGCTTGGACATCTGGTTATGCACGGCAACGAGCAAGCGGGAACTAAACAGACTGAAGACCAAGCACACGCTTTTGCCTCTGCATTTCTTATGCCAGCTGATGACATTAGAGATGAACTGCCCTCGCGCGCCGACTGGCCGACGCTTCTCTACCTAAAGGAAAAGTGGCATGCGTCGATCGCGTCTCTCATTGTTCGCGCAAGACGCCTGAACGTGATGGATGAAAAAGCCTACACCCAAGCCTGGAAGGCACTGTCAGCACGCGGGTGGAGGAAGAAGGAACCAGGAAACCTTGGCAAGCCCGAAGCCCCGGTCCTACTGCGACGAGCACTTGACGTCGCCGAAGAATACGGCATTCTCTTCACAAAGATCCTTGAGCAGGGCGGGCTGCCCGAGAACGACATCCGAATAATTCTTGACCGACCGGAAGATCGACCTCGAGTCGAAATATAAGTCGTCTAGCGTGGAGTTCTCTTAGCGAGGTTTTCCGTGAAGTGAGAGTTTGTCCCAGCGACTCATACGCGCCCGTCCCCGGAAAGGCGTTCGTAATACCGGGTCCAAGATGAGACAAGGATGCTGGTCGGGTGCGGCACCGCCCCGTCCAGCCCGATCCGGCAGAATCGTCTCCACGTGATCGAATCGCTGACCTCGCGGCACAGCGACTCGTAGCCCAGCCGGTAGCGGAACTTCAGAAACATCAACCGCAGATACATCTCCATCGGCGTCGACGGCCGCCCGATCCGCGGATCGAAGTACGGTACGAACGGAGCGAAGAACGCCGGATCGTCCAGAAGTTCATCGACACGTTCCAGCTCGGCCGGCAGTCGGAGACACGCCTCCGGCAGCACCGACTCCCACAACGCTGGCTGATCACCTACAGTGCGAAACACGATGGCCTCGATCCCTTCTCGCCCAAGGGGTCGAGGCCATCCTCTCGCTCAACGCGCCCCATCCGGCGCACCGCCACGCGGCGACTTTTTCAGGTCGAAGTAGCTAAGCTGCGGTTTTTCAGATAGGTGGTCTGCAAAACATTCTCGATGAGCAACGGGCTATTACGAGCGTGCGCTGCGCTGCCTGCTGCCTGTCGGATGTTCGCCGACCCGGCGCTGCTCGTGATCGCCGCCGCGCAACCATTAGGAGCACAAGCTACTTGCCGGGGCCGACGAACAAGATCAACCCCCACCATCCGCCGAACGAACCATCGGCACCCTCAACAGTGCTCAAGTTCGAGCAGGCGGACTTTGAGAACTGACTGCAGCTCTCACTGTGATGCGACGCTTACAACATACCGTTGCATTCGACATGAGCTGCGCGAAATTCTGACTCGGAGCATGCCTGGCGCGTTTCGCGTTGGCAAACCGTGCAACCAATTCCACCGCATCGACTGCTGCGAATGGGAATGCCGAAGCCGGTGAGCCCATCGTAAGTGATCACTATTGCGCGGATCAGCGTGAATCGGCGTGGCCAGATCGCCCATTCTCTCGCAAAGAGGGATGCGGGAGGCTGCGTTGCTGAGGCGCGACGCGCCAGAAGGTCCTTCGATGCCTGAGATTTTCAGCTGCTGCCGGATCGTTCGGTGACGCCGTTCACTCCGGCTCGCGCGGTGTTTTCCTCGGCGCGTCGCCGGGCGGCGGTTGTCATCGCCGTTTGGATGAGGTTAGCGACTAGTTCGGCCGCTGGGCGGTCGTGGCCGGTGGAGGGGTGGGTGTAGATCTGGTAGGTGACATTGGGATTGGCGTGGCCGACGCGGTCGCTGAGGATCTTGACGTCGACGCCGGAGTCGAGCGCTAGCGTGGAGTATGAGTGCCTGACGTCGTGCAGCCGGATGCGGCGCACGCCGGCCTTGTCGACGAGTCGGTTGAACGTGTCGGTGATGGTGGCGGGATGCAGGGGTCGTCCGTCTGGCCAGCACATGAGCTTGCCGCTGTCGACGTAATCGTCGCCGAAGCTTTCGCGTTCGGTGTCGAGCATCTCGAGGTGCATGGTCAGGGCTGCGACGGTGAAGGAGTCGAGGGAGATTTCCCGCTCGCCGGCATCTGACTTGCCGTCCTCCTCTTCAACTGCGCCATCAACGACGACGCGGGTGTCGTCGATGACCAAGATTTTGCGGGTGAGGTCGAGTCCGGCACGGTCGGCTCCAGCGAGCTCGGAGCGACGCATGCCGGTGGTGGCGGCCAGCACCCACATGCCGGCGAAGCGGTCTTGCAAGGCGACGTCGAGCCAGCTGGCGACTTCGTCTACGGTCCAAGGCTGGGGACGGTTCCTGCGTCGCGAGGTACGCGGCACCTTGGCGTGCTCGGTCGGGTTGAAGTCCAGGTACTGCCAGGCCATCGCATCAGCCAGGGCTCGGTGCAGCATCCGGTGAATGTTTTTGACGGACTTCGGGGACAGGCCGGGTGAGTGCTGGGTCGGGACGCGTCCGCGGCGGTAGCGCGTCACGGCGGAGCGTGCCGCATGGATCGACGTTCCGCAGTGTGCGCTGATCTCTTTCGGGGTGGGACCCAGGCCGTTGCGGAGGTGTTGGTGCTCGCTCCAGTACTCGTACATCGCGGTGTTGTTGTCCGCTTTGATACGTCCGGATTCGAGCAGGCGGAGATAGAAGGCGTTGAGCAGTGGAACCGAAACGTCGCGCAGCTTGCGGCCACCGAACGTCGGCCGGATGTAGGCCTCGACGTTGGTTCGATAGTTGGAGTACGTGCTGGGTTTGAGGCTGTGCTTGACCGAGCTGAGCCATTCGGTGAGGAACTCGTGGACGGTTCGGCCGGACGGCTTGACGCAGCGGCCGCTGTTGAACTGGGCCTGCCTGGCGAGGGCGGACTCCCACGCCTCATCGTCGGTGTCGAATCCGCCCTGGTAGAAGCAGCGCTCGCGTTTGCCGGTCACGATATCGGGCTCGGTGGATATGACATAGGCCCACTTCCGGCCCCGGGGGTATACCGAGATGCCGGGCACCTGGCGGCGTTTCGCCCTGGTCATCATGCCGCCACGTCTTCGGGACCTTCGACGATGTCGCGCAGCCGTGCAGTGACGACGTACACCCGCCCACCCAGCCGCCGGGTGGGCAGGTCTCCGGCAGCTGCGTAGCGATAGGCCGAGGCTCGGCCGATGCCCAGGAACCGGGCTGCGCGCTCAACAGAGATGAGCGGCGGTAGCTCATCGAGTCGCTCTTGTTTCTGGTGGTGGGGAGTCATCGTGTCCTGCCCTCCTCGTGGTGACGTCGGGCCCCGGCCCCAAGTTGCGGGCCCGGAAGAATAGCGCCGGCAGGGCGGATACGGAGGCCCCAAACGGGTGATTCGGACGCGGATGGTCATGCCGTATCCGCTTCCTGTCCGATCCGACGAATTGCGATCTCGTGATAGTCGGGGTTGATGTCGATGCCGGTGAACGTGCGCCCCAGGTGGCGGGCGGCCACGCCGGTGGTGCCTGCGCCGCTGAATGGGTCGAGCACATGCCCTCCAGGTGGACAGCCGGCGGCGATGCACCGCTTCGGGATTTCCAGCGGTGAGGGTGCCGGATGGCCGGTGCGGCTGCGATCGGGTGGGATGGTCCAGACGTTGCCGGGGTTACGCCCGCGACCACTGTCGGCTCCGGCGCGGGACCACCTTCCTGTGGCGGTGTTTGGTTTGTTGCCGCCGCGGTGGGCTCGTCGGGACAGTGCCCGGTCGCCCCTATAGGGCTGGCGGATCGTGTCGAGGTTGAAGTAGTAGTCAGACTGCGTGACGAACAGGAAAATCGTTTCGTGGCAGCATGCCAGGCGGTCCCGTACCGAGGTCGGTGAGGCGTTCGGCTTGTGCCAGACAATCGCGGAGCGAAGGATCCATCCGCCTTCTTGAAGAACGAGTCCCACACGCCAGGGCATCCCGAGAAGGTTCTTGTGCGGGACATCGGCACGCGGGCGATACCGGGGTTGCCCTGGTAGTCCGGGCGTTGTGCACCGGTAGCCGTCGGAGTTGGTGGAGTAGCTGTCGCTGAGGTTGAGCCAGACTGTGGCGCGCGGGGTCAACACCCGGCGCGCGCCGGCCAAGACTCGCCGCAACCCTTCGACGTACAGCTCGGCGGTCTCTTCTTGGCCGATCTGCTCGGAGACATCGGTGTCGGTGGCGCTCGCGCTGTAGTTGCGCAGGCGCCAGTAGGGCGGGCTAGTCACGAGGCAGTCCACTGAGGCGTCCGGGAGTTCAGCGATGCTCGCTTCCGCGTGGCCGGTGTAGAGCGTGGCACCATCGCCGTGGTAGTACAGCACCGTGCGCGAGGTCAGACCGGTAATGGATAAGCTCATGCCGCCCTCCCCCAGACAGCTCTTGTGGCCACACGAGCGCGGGCGAGGTAGGTGGGTGAGATGTCGATGCCGACGAAGCGGCGCGCGAGAACTCGCGCGGCGACGCCCGAGTTGCCACCGAGTGCTGGCGGTGTCTGACGGTAGGCAGCCTTGTCGAAGATCGGGGCGCGTGTGGTCGCGAGGTGGATGATGTATTCGAGCGCGCGGTCGGCGCGGGAGTTGTGGGGTTCGCAGGCGCCGGACCGAATGGCACGATCCAGCGATGCCTCCTGCCTGCATGGCCTGGTGTCTAAAAGATCATCCAACGATCGAGACATTACGCAGCTTCACCTTGTGCAGCGTTGGAGTATCGGACATCGACGGTTCTTTGGCTGTGTTGTAACAGCCGCCGTTTACCGATGTCGTTGAACTGTGGGTTGAGGTCGATGCCGATATAGGAGTGGCCGAGTTGCAGCGCGGCGAGTCCGGTGGTGGCGGCGCCCGAGAATGGGTCGAGCACGGTTCCGTTCGGGGGGCATCCGGCGGCGATACAGCGTAGCGGGATGTCGACGGGGTACGGGGCGAAGTGAGCGGCTTTCAGCGGGCGCGTCGGGATGTTCCATACGTCGCCGGGATTCTTCCCGCGTGGATGGAAGGAGTCATGTCGTCGGCCGGTCGGGCGTACGGAGTCACCGTGTCGTCGCGTGATGGCGTCCGTGTGGGTGTACTTGGCTCCGTAGCGAGACTGGCCGCGGCGGCGCGCGGTGGAGTCGACGCCGGCGTGGCGGCCTTTGACACCGCCGATGACGATGTTCTCGTCGAGCGCTTCGGGGCGGGTCAAGGGTTCTCGGAGCGCGTCCAGGTCGAAGTAGTATTTCTGCTGCTGTACCAGCAGGAAGATCATCTCGTAGCGAGTGGACAACCGGTCGCGCACCGACTCGGGCATGGCGTTGGGCTTGGCCCAGATGATGCAGTTGCGGAGGATCCAGCCGTCGCGTTGCAGCGCGAACGCCACCCGCCAGGGCATGCCGACGAGGTTCTTGCGAGGAAGAGACCGAGTACGGTCAATGTCGGCCTTGTGGACGGATTCGCGTAACGGTCCGGCCGCGCCCCGACCGGAGAGGCTGCTTGCCCGCATCGGGTTCTGAGTGCGGCCGGGCGGCTCGGCCGAGTAGCAGTCGCCGATGTTGAGCCAGACGGTCCCGGTGGCCGCCACGGTACGGCGGAGTTGGCCGAAGACTGCGCGCAGACTGGCGATGTAGCTGTCCGGGTCGGGTTCGAGCCCGATTTGCTGATCGTGTCGCCGCGCACCACACCGGCGGCACTGCGGTGGGTGTCCGCTGCGATGCGCGGCCTCGATCACCGTGTGCGGGCAGTTGGGATCGCCTCCTCTCCAGGTTGCTGTCCCATAGTCACGAAGTCGCCAATACGGCGGCGAGGTGACTACGCAGTCAGCAGACGCCGCAGGAAGCTGCGACAGCACCTCGACAGCGTCACCGGTATAGAGCGCGAGTCGGTCTGCGACGTGCACCGGCTCAGTTGTGGCTGATCCGTGGCTGGTTCGGGGTGTCACGCTGCCCACCTCGGCTCGTCGGTGGATTGCATGGGAAACCGCTGTGTGTTGGCAACTGCCGCCGTGGTCGGAACCGTGAACATGGCGATGTCGACGTGGGCGGGCCAGATGAGCGGTCGACGGTGATATTTGCGCTGGGCTATTGCTGCCGTTGCCAGCGGCGCCTGTGCGTGGCTGATGATCTCGCCATGGTCGAGGCGACCGGTCAGCGCGACGCAGCGCTCGGTGGGGAGCAGCCCGACTGAGGCCCCGGCGTCGAGAGTCAGGCGGAGGAGACCTGCGGGCGTACCGTCGGTTCGCGCGGCCGGGACGACGATTGCGATTCGCGCTCCGGGGCGCATCAGCGGTCGGGTGTTCTCCAGGAGCGCGCGCAGCTTCGCGCCGGCGGTGGTCAGGGTGTTGTCCGGCGGGTGGGTGCGTACTGAGGTGAGCGCGAGGTCGATCTGGCCCGTCAGTCCGGCCGCTCGTGAGGCGCGCAGGGCATGGTCGCCGGCTGCTGCCACGAACGCCATCCCGCCGACACCAGCCGCGTAGCGGACGGCGTTGATGTTGGCGGTCGCCAGTGTCCGCCAACGTCGGTGTTCTGTGACGCCGATCGCGCTGCGACCGTCGCGCAATGCCTCGGCGAGGACCGTGCCGGCGCCGCAGTCCGGGTCGAGGACGATGCCGCGCGGCGGGCAGTAGGCTTCGATCGCGCGCTCGGCGACCGCTGGTGGTACGCGGTCGGTGTCGGCGGCGGTGTCGATGTGATAGCCGCGGTCGATCAAGTCGGTGGCGGGTTCGTGCTGGCCGGTGGCCCAGACCGACTGCGGCCCACAGGGGGTCTTGTGCTGGCTGGCGTGGCGGTTGTGGCGCGTGCCCATCGGTGGCTTCCTCTCGCTGCCGTTACGGCCGTCGTTCGAAGATCAAGAGGTCGTGGTGGGAGCGGATGTGGCGCGTGGCGCGCCACTCCACGTCCGGCGGGCGGGGTGGTATTCCCCTGTCGGGATCACGGTCAAGCAGGACGATGTGGTCTACCCACACGAGACCACGGTTGCGGATGGTGAGCACGATGTGCGCTGAGGGGTCGCGCAGCTCTCCTCGGTCGATGTCACTGTGCGTGATGATGGCGAGGATGCCGCTTCCGCGCAGCAGTGCCGACCAGTCACGTGCGGCGAGCCAGGCGTGGTCGTGGGGGTTGGCTACCGTCACGATCAGATCGAAGGATCCTGTGACCGCCTGATCGTCGTGTGTGAGGCTGAGAGCCGGATCCGGAGGCCGGCCACGGTGGGGTTGGACGTCGCGTGGCCGCTGGCCGACACGTGGGTCGCCGGGGGAGCCGTGCGGGCCGGTGGGATGGGCGGCGAGCGTTGTCTGCGCGCTGCGGCCGAGCCGGGAGATGGCCCAGTTGGTGTCGAGCACGTCGAGGTATGGATCGGGTCGGTCCCGGCGGTCGCTGGTCGTCCAGCGCGGTGGGCGCCGAGTCCGCGGGGGCGGCGGCGCGATTAGCAGGACCCGGTGCCCCGGCTCGGTGTAGCTGGTGACGAGTCGCAAAACCGCACGTTCGAGCCACTCGGGCCCCGCCTGGGCGGCCTCCGCCGTGGCCTGGCAATCTCGGCTGCCGCACGGCCAGACGCTGGCCACCCGTGGGTGCCGTCGTCTCCGGCGCCACCCCGAGACACCGCGTGGGGCGCGCCGGGCGGGCGCGCGCCGCCACCCGTCTTCCCGCGTACGGTCGGTGTCACCGTCGGCGGGGTGGCTCGCTTCGGCACGTGGCCGCGCCTTCGCTGCTGGGTGTCGGTACCGCTGTCGTCGCGACATGCCGGTCTCCTCGGGCTTCCTCGGCAACACTGCCTTCACCGCAAGAGACCGGATCCGTGGGCTGTTTCTCTCACCGACGCCGCAAAAATTGCGCTCACACAAAACATGGTGTCGCTCACCGGTGAATGAGCGAGTGCTAGGTGGAGTCGGTCTTTTCCGCCTGGGGTTGTCGACGTTCAATACCGGGCCGGTGGCACTGCGGCGCGCCGTTTCCTGCGCGGGTGCGGGCGACAACGTCGCGACAACGTGGCGCCAACGGGGTGACAACATCGCTGGTTGCGGACGCCTGACCCGAGGCGATCGGGTCGCCGAGGAAGCTGAGGCTCTGCAGCGGCTCCATGTTGAGAGGTCATGGAGAAACAAAACTCCACCGTCGATTTTGTCGTCGTTTTCTCGTCGATGTGTCGTCGTTTCCTTGTCGATGGACTGCTCCCGTGGGTTCATGACCGAGAAAACACCTCACGAGACACGACGAATACGTGGCGTCGCCGGTTCTCCGCTCGATGTCGTGGCGGACGAGTTCGCGGCGCTGACAACGGGGCCAAGCCCGGTGACGATCGACGGGCACCATGTGCCCGGTTTCCCGAACCGCCTCTTAACCTTGAGCGAGGTCCGGTCGCGGCTGCTGGCGAAGACCTGCCCGGCTCGCACGAGGGACACGGTGTGGTCGCTCGTGGTCCGGCGGGCGCAGGACGGACGAGCTGACTGGGAGCTCGCCGCTGCCGGGCTGGCGTTGCCCTCCCTCGCGGCGAGCGCCCGCACCCTCGGCACGTGGTACCGGGGGGACCGCGCGGACCTGCACGCAGCCATCCTCGCCGGCTTCCTGCAGGCGTTGTCGTCGGCGGATCCGGCCCGCAAGCGACTCTTCGACACTCTGCGGTGGGCCGCGTACCGCGCTGGGCACGCCGCCGTCATGGACGCTGCGCAAGCACCGCTGCCCATCGATCCGGATGAGTCCAGCGACGTCCTCGAGATCTTCTGGTCACGGTTCCGCTCCGCCGTGCCACGACCGCCGTGGGGACATCCCGACCTCGTCCTTGCCCGCGCGGTCGCGGACGGGATCGTCACACCGGTCGAGGCCGATCTCATCGGCCGCACCCGGCTCGAAGACGACACGCTCGCCGCCTGGGCGCAGGCCCACCATGTGCCCTACTCGACGGCCAACAATGCGCGCTGGCGGGCGGAGCGCCGCCTGGTCACCTACCTCCTTCACGACGACCAAGGCGACGGCGATCCCGCGGACGACGTACTGCCTGCCGCCACCACCTCACTGGCGCTGCGCGCCGCCGCCCAGCGGCCGGGCTCGCCACGACCGCCGTCACGCGCCGTAAGCGGTCGCGCCCGCAATGGACGGACGCCGCGCCGGAGAAGATCGTCACGCTCGGTGAGAGATCGGGGCCGGAAATCCGGTCTTTTGAGGTGTAGGGGCTCTGCGCCCGCCGGACGCCCTTCGTCGCGGGAAGGGCCGGACTCGGAGGTTCGCTGATGGGCCTAAAGCGCCGCATTTCGGATCACCGCCCGCGCCGTGAGCGCGACCGGACCCGCACCTGGCGGGTGCTCGCGCTCGCGGTGCAGGCTGCGCTGCTGCTGTCCGTGCTGGCCTCCGACTCCGCGAGCGCGGATCTGGTTGTGGCGCAGGCCCGGTCGGTCTCCGAGGTGCTGGGCAACATCCGCAACTGGCTGATGGGGATTCTGACGATGTTGGCGGTGGTGTTCGCCACGATCGGCGGCGTCCGCTACACCATGGCCGGCGGCGATCCCGGTGAGGTCGAACGCGCGAAAGCGGCGTTCAAGGCGGCGGGCATCGGGTTCGCCCTGGCGGCGTTGGCGCCGCTGTTCGTGACAGTGTTGCAAGGCATCGTCGGGCTGTGACGCCATGACCATCGTGCCCGAGCCGCCCCCGCCGGAGCCGTGTGCCGACGAGGACTGCATCCCCGATCCCACGCCACCACCGGATGGCGAGTTCGTGGATCCGGGCAGCGACGGCGGCGGTCCCGCCGACATGGGTGAGGCCGACTGCGGCTTATTCGACCTCGGCTGCCACCTTGAGGCGCTGTTTCGCGGGATCGTGGAGTCCGCGTTGAACCCGTTGCTGCGGTTGATGTCGGACACGCTGTTGATGACCCCGACCCTGCAGGACCTGCCGCAGGTCGGGCCGCTCTGGCGCAACTCATGGGAACTCGGGCTCGCCGTCTACAGCACGCTGATCCTCCTCGCCGGCATCCTGGTGATGAGCTACGAGAGCGTGCAGACCCGCTACACGATCAAGGAACTTCTGCCGCGGCTGGTCGTCGGGTTCCTGGCCGCGTTCGTGTCGCTGTTTGTCGCCGAGAAGGCCATCCGGGTGGCCAACGCCTTATCGTCGGCGCTGCTCGCCGACGGCCTCGACACCGACTCGGCGGGCGACGCACTGGGCGACATGGTCAGCGGCGCACTCTCCGGTGGTGGCCTGTTCTTGTTGCTGCTCGGGCTTGCACTGGCGGTGCTGCTGGTCGCGCTGCTGATCACCTACATCCTGCGCGTCGCCATCACCGTGATCCTGGTGATCGGCGCGCCACTGGCCCTGGTGTGCCACGCTCTGCCGCAGACCGAGGGTGTGGCCCGCTGGTGGTGGCGCGCCTTCGCCGCTGTGCTGGCGATCCAAATAGTCCAGTCGCTGACGCTGCTGGTCGCTCTGCGCGTGTTCTTTGACCCGAGCGGCTGGAACCCTTGGGGGCCGACCCCGTCCGGGCTGATCAACCTGCTCGTGGCGATCACGCTGGTCTACATCCTGCTCAAAATCCCATTCTGGATCCTGTCCGCGACTCGGCTCTCCGGGGGCCGACGTTCCTTGATGGGTTCAGTGGTGCGCGGCTGGATCGCCTACAAAACCTTCGGCGTGCTCACCGGTCGCGCCGCCAATAGCGGAGATCTCGGGCACACAGCGCGGGTGGCCCAAGTCCACCGTCCCGGGGCACCCGCGACGTCGGCACCGGGGGTGCGGCCAGGCGCGGCACCCGCGTCACCGGCACGATCGACGACGCCAACCCCGGTGCGGCCGACCGGGCCCTACACCGCGGTGCCGACCCAGCCCGCACCGCCGATCGAAGCCACACCACAGGGGCAGGGCCGGCCCGTCGAACACACCTCGGAGCGCGAGAGCCGTCGCAGCGGCCAGGACCGTCGCCGTACTGGGCTCCACAACAATTCCACTGTCGGGGTAGCGGGCTCGCGTCAGCCCCGCCTACCGGACCGAGCCGAGCGGGCGCGGGCAGCTGGACGGCAGGCATGGCGACCGCTCGCGAACTCCGCGAGCGCCACGCCCCAGCGGAACCAGCAGCAGCCTGACCTGCCATCGCATTCAGTGCCGGCGGTCGGCCGTGCCGCGGACCGGCTTGCCCAGCGCGCACCCCAGCCACCGCTGTTCCGAGCGGTCCCACCCGCGCCCCGCGATTCGCGGAGGAACCACCCTCGACGAGGAGGACGCACGTCATGACCCGGCCGACCGTCACCATCCCCGCCGACGTCGAGCGCGACGACCGACTGGTCGCGAACCTCACCGCCCGACAGCTCGCGATTCTGGCTAGCGGCGCCGTCGCGCTCTACGGGGTGTGGGCGGCGACCCGCAGCGTGCTGCCCCTGCCGCTGTTCCTCACCCTTGCCGTGCCGGTAGGGGTGACAGCCGTCGTCGTCGCGCTGGGGGAGCGCGACGGGATCAGCCTCGACCGGTTTCTGCTCGCCGCGATCCGCCACTGGCTGACTCCGCGCCGCCGTGTCGACGCACCGGAGGGCGTCATCACGCCACCACGGTGGCTTACCCGCCACGCCCGCCACGATGGGTCCCAAAGTGGACGGGCGCCGGTGGTGCCGCTGGAGTTGCCCGCCACCGGGGTGGGCGAGGCCGGGATCATCGATCTCGGGCGCGACGGGTGTGCCGCCGTGGCGCGTTGCTCGCCGGTGAACTTCGCGCTGCGCACCGCGGAGGAACACGACGCGCTGATGGCCGCGTTCGGCCGCTACCTGAACAGCCTCACCGCGGCCGCCCAAATCCTGGTCCGGGTCGAACGCCTCGACCTCACGGAGCACATTGCCCGATTGCGCGAGGACGCGCCCGCCCTGCCACACCCCGCCTTGGAGCGCGCCGCCCGCTCGCACGCCGACTTCCTCGGCGACCTCGGCCGTGACACCGATCTGCTGGACCGCGACATCCTGCTCGTCCTACGCGAACCACCGACAGCCACACCCGCGCCCGGCCGCAGGCCACGGCGCGCACGATCCGGGACCGACACGCACCGGCATGTCGTCGACGCGCGCCTTGCCCGACGGCTGTCCGAGGCGGCCAGCCTCCTGGCGCCCGCAGGTATCACCGTTACCCCGCTCGATACCACCCAGGCCACGGAGTTGCTGGCCGCCGCCTGCAACCCCCACAACGTGTGGCGCCCCGCCGCACCACTGGCTGGGCCAGACGAGGTCATCACCGCGGCGTCGACCACCGACGCCCCACCCGAGCAGGACGACGACGCCAGCGTCGACCCACGGATCGCCGAGTTCCACAGGAGGTACGGCTCATGATGGGCCGACGACGCAGCCGCACCGCACACGGGGCACCGAAGGGCGCGGGCTCTGCTGGTTTCGCGCCCGAGGCGTTGACGATCGGAGCGCGGCACCTCGACCTCGGCGACGAACACGTCGCGTCGCTCGCTGTCATTGGCTATCCCCGCGAGGTCGGCAGCGGCTGGCTGACGCCGTTGCTGACCTACCCTGGCCGGGTCGATGTTTCCGTGCACGTCGAGCCGATCGACCCGACCGCGGCGGCGACACGGCTGCAACGGCAGCTCGCGAAGCTGGAAAGCGGACGTCGACACATCGCCGAGCACGGTCGACTCACCGACCCGCAGGCGGAGGTCGCCACCGAGGACGCCTACGAGCTGTCGGCACGTCTGGCCCGGGGCGACGGGAAACTGTTCCGGATTGGCCTTGGGCTGACGGTGCACGGACGCGACGCCGACCATCTCGCGAGCGAGGTCGCGGCGGTGCGCGCCTTGTGTGCCAGCCTGCTGCTGGACGCCCGGCCGACCACCTACCGGGCACTCCAAGGTTGGATTAGCTGCTTGCCGCTCGGTTTGGACCTGATCCGGTTGCGCCGCACCGTCGACACCCAGGCGATCGCCGCCGCCTTCCCGTTCGCCTCCGCGGACCTTCCCAGCGGAGTGTCCGGTGTGCTCTATGGGCGCAACCTCGGCTCCCAGGGACTGGTGCACCATGACCGGTTCGCCTGTGACAACCACAACTCGGTGGTACTGGGTCGGTCCGGCGGGGGTAAGTCCTATTTGGTCAAGTTGGAAGCGCTTCGGTCGCTGTATCGGGGTGTGGAAGTCGCGGTCATCGATCCGGAAGGTGAGTACGCCCGGCTGGCCGATACGGTCGGCGGCACCCGCATCGACCTCGGCGCCGAAGGCGTCACGCTCAACCCGCTTGACCTGCCGATCACCATCGGACCGGACGGTCGGCGCCACGCGGCACCCGACACGCTCACCCGCCACAGCCTCACCCTGCACACGGTGCTGGACACCGTGCTCGGTGCCGAGCTGTCCGCCGACGAGCGCGCCGTCGCCGACACTGCGATCGCCACGGCCTATCAGCGTGCCGGGATCACCCAGGATTCCCGTACCTGGACCCGGCCCGCACCGTTGCTCGCTGATTTCGCCGCCGCGCTGGCCGAGCATCGCGGGACCGGGGCAGACCTGGCGGCTCGGCTCCGCCCGTTCACCGAGGGCGCCTTCTCCGGCCTCTTCGCCGCGCCCACCAGCACCCGCCCCGGGGGCCACTTCGTGGTGTTCACCCTGCGGGATCTGCCCGACGAGCTCAAACCCATCGGCACGCTGCTGACGCTGGAGACGATCTGGCGGCGGATCACCCATCCCGCCGTCCGCCGGCCCCGACTGATCATCGTGGACGAGGCCTGGTTGCTCATGGCCCAACCCTCGGGGGCGAAATTCCTGTGGCGGCTCGCGAAGGCCGCCCGCAAACACTGGGCCGGATTGACGTTCGTGTCCCAGGACGTCGGCGACGTGCTCGGTTCCGAACTCGGCCAGGCCGTCGCCAATAACAGTGCCACCCAGGTCCTGCTGCGCCAGGCCACACAAGCGATCGACGCGGTCGCCGCCGCCTTCCGGCTCTCCGATGGTGAACGCCACTATCTGCTGGCGGCCGAGCAGGGTCAGGGCCTGCTCACCATTGGCGCCGCGCACCGGGTCGCCTTTCAGGCGGTCGCCTCCGCTGAGGAGGACATTCTCTGTCAGACGAGCCCCGCCCTACTCGGCGGCATGCCCAACGACGGAGCCGAACCCCGGGGGCTCATTGACCTCGATGACCCGTCAGACACCCTCGCCGGCCACGACGGAGCCACCCGATGATCAGCGTGCTCCGATCTCCCGAGATCCCGGTTCCGGACGGCCCGCTTGTCGACGTCCTCGTTGATCCCTGGGCGGTCGTCGGCCGCATCATCGACGTAGCGATCCATCAGGTCAGCGCACGTGGTCCGCAGATCGCACTACTGTTCGGCGCCGCGGTGCTGTCGGCGATGCTGGCCCGTCGGTGGTGGATGTCCCTCCGGCAGCGTGCCCTGCACCCCGGCGCTCGGTGCGTGACGATTCTCGCGCCGCCTGCCGTCGAGGCCGGTGGGGCGCACACGTTGTGGCGCACCCTGGCAGATCAGCTCCTGCGTCCCCGATGGAAGCGCGCGCTGCTCGGACAGCCGCACGTCGCGTTCGAGTACCTGTTCAGTCGCGACACGGTGCGGATTCGGCTGTGGGTCCCTGGCACCACCCCGCCGGGTATCGTCGAGGACGCGGTCGAGGCTGCCTGGCCCGGCGCACTTACGCAGGCGACCGATGCCGACAGCCCGATCCAGGCCACCCGCTCGGGGACGGCCGTTGGTGGGCAACTGCGGCTGGCCCGCCCCGAAGCGTTGCCCATCCGCATTGAGCATCCCGCTGATGCGATTCGGACACTGCTCACCGCGCCCGCCAGCCTCGCCGCTGAGGAACGGGCTTGCGTCCAGATCCTCGCCCGCCCCGCCACCGGTGGTCGACTGTGCCGCACGCGCCGCGCGGCGCAGCGGTTGCGTCGCGGCACAGCACTCCACCTGGCGGGGCGGCTGCTGGACGCCATCACGCCCGGGTCCGCTGCGACCGGTGGGCGCGGCCAGCAGCCGCACCCCGATCCGCACGCCGCGCTGGCTGCGCGGGCCCAGGACCGAGCGATCGTCGAGAAGGACCTCGCCGCCGGGTTCGACACGCTCATCCGCTATGCCACCTACGATCCGACCGGAGATCGGCGCCGGTTGCGTGGCCGGGCGCATGCGCTGGCCAGTGCGTTCGGCGTCTTCAAATACCACAACTTCTATCGCCGCACTCGCCTGTCGCGCCCACTGTCCGCGCTCGCGGGGCGCCGTTTCACCCGGGGCGACCTGCTGTCGGTTCCCGAGCTCGCCGCGATCGCGCACCTGCCCACCGACCAGATGATCCCTGGGGTGCAGCGCGCGGGAGCCCGGGCCGTGGGTCCACCGCCTGGCATCGTCGAACCCGGGCCCACGGCGAAACCACTCGGTGTCACCAATACTGGCCACCCCCGCCCCGTCGGCCTGCGCGTGCCGGACGCCCGGCACCACCTTCACGTGCTGGGCAGCACCGGGTCGGGCAAATCCACGCTGCTGGCGACCCTGGTGCTCGCCGACGCGGACGCTGGACGCGGTGCTGTCGTCATCGATCCCCGGGGCGATCTTGTCAGCGACATCCTGCAGCGGCTGCCCGCCCGGGTGGGGGAGCGGGTCGTGCTGTTCGATGCCGACGATCCGCGCCACGCGCCGTGCCTGAATCCGCTCGAGGGCGATCGGCACCAGGCTGCGGAGAACATCGTGTCCGTCTTCGCCCGCGTGTTCTCCTCTGCCTGGGGACCGCGCACCGACGACATCCTCCGCGCTGGATGCCTCAGCCTGCACGGCCTCGATCCCCGCATCACCGGCGGCACGCCCGCCACCCTCGCGCACCTGCCCAGGCTGCTCACCGACGAGAGTTTCCGCGCCAAGGTCGTTGTCACCATTGACGAACCCATCCTCAAGGGATTCTGGTCGTGGTACGAGCAGGCCAGCGACGCCTACCGTGCCCACCTGATCGCGCCGGTGATGAACAAGGTCAGGGCATTCTTGCTGCGGCCGTTCGTCAAACATGCCATCACCGGCGGCGCCTCCACCTTCGGAATGAGCGACGTCCTTGACGGCGGGTTGCTGCTGGCCAGATTGCCCAAAGGAACTCTGGGAGTAGACGCCATGCGGCTTGTCGGCTCCCTGCTTGTCGCCGCTACCTGGCAGGCCACCACTGCGCGAACGACTCGACCGGAACGTGAGCGCGCCGACGCGTCCCTCGTGATCGACGAAGCGCACAACTTCCTGCACCTGCCCTTCCCTTTGGAAGACCTGTTGGCGGAAGCGCGCGCCTACCACCTCTCGCTCGTGCTGGCCCACCAACATCTCAACCAACTCACTCGCGATCTCGCCGACGGCATCGCCGCCAACGCGCGCAGCAAGTTGTACTTCACCGTTTCGCCGGGCGACGCACACCAACTCGCGCGGCACACCGAGCCCCGCCTGTCCGAGCACGACCTGTGCCACCTCGGGGGCTTCCATGCCGCCGCCCGGCTCGTGCTGCACGGCGAGGAATCCCCACCGTTCACGTTATGTACCCAGCCACTTGCGCCGGCCGTGCCCGGGCGTGCCCGCTGCATCCGCCGGGCTGCCAGCCGCCATGCCGCTCGCGTCGCAAGCGGAGAGCGCGAGCAGCGGCGCCCGTACATCGACCCCCGCACCCTTCCCTAAAACCCCTGGAGCCCGTGATGATCACCAATCCCACACCCCAGCGCGCCCTGCGAAGCCCCCGCCACCCGCGCCCAGCAGACCGCGCCGCAGCCGGTGCCGAACACCACGCCGCGCTCGCGCGGCGACTCACCGCGCGCGACATGTGGCTGATCCGCATGCTGCACGAGCATCGCGTGCTCACCTCCATACAAATCGCTGAACTCGCCTTTCCGCGGCTCTGGGCCGCGAACAAACGGCTACTGCGCCTGTACCAATGGCGGGTCGTTGACCGGTTCCAGCCCCACGCTCTGGCTGGCACCGGCACGGCGCCCATGCATTACGTCCTCGACGTCGCTGGCGCCCACGTGCTCGCGCACGAGGGGGGCATCTCCGTCGCTGAACTCGGCTATCGCCGCGACCGGGCCGTCGGTATCGCTTACTCCCTCACTCTCGCCCACGCGGTCACGGTCAACGGGTTCTTCACCGCCCTCGCTGCTGCCTCCCGCCAACCGGAACCTGCCGGGACGCTCACCGCGTGGTGGTCCGAACGGCGTTGCGCCCGCTACTACGGCGGCATCGCCCGCCCCGACGCCTACGGCCGGTGGCGCACGAGCGCAGGCGGTGAGCTCGAGTTCTTTCTGGAACTGGACTGGGGAACCGAACCGCCCGGCGACATGACCGGCAAACTCACCAGCTATCACCGGCTCGCCGAGACCACCGCGATCACCACTCCCGTGCTGTTCGTGTTCCCACACCGCGCCCGTGAAACCGCCGCCCGCGCCACCCTGCAACGCGCGCACCGCACCCTCGCCACGCCCGCGGCCGTCCCCGTGGCAACCGCCAGCTTCGATATCGACCCACCCGAATATCACTACGACCCCGACGCGGCCCGCTGGCTGACGCTGCACGGCAGCGGCCGGTGCGGCTTCACCGACCTCGCCCGCACCTGGCCCCGACATTCGCGACATTCACTAGCGGCCGTCTCCAGCACGGCTGCGGCAGCAACGCCCGGCCCGGTACCAGCGTGCCCCTTGCCGCTGCCGCCGCCGGGCAGCGCCCAGCCCTGGCGGGACACCCTCTGATGCTCAAGATCGCGGGCGCAGCCGTCGCCGGAAGCGTGGTATTTCTTCTCGTTCTCGGGGCTGCTCTCATCGGGGGCGCGACGCTCACCTCGAATGCGTGTGGTACCACGCCAGGTCCGGGCGAGGTGCCCAACAGACCGCTTACCCACGAGCAGATCGCGATCGCTCGCATTATCGTGGACACCACCGCCGCTCGGGGATTGCCGAGGCGCGCCGCCGTGCTCGCCGTCGCCACCGCGCTGGTCGAATCCGACCTGCGTAACCTCGACGGCGGCGACCGCGACTCGGTCGGCGTCTATCAGCAGCGCCCCAGCCAAGGCTGGGGGAGTCCCTCGCAGCTACGCGACCCGATCTACGCCACGAACGCCTTCCTCGACGCCCTCACCGCCATACCCGGATGGCAGCACCTGCCGGACGGCGTCGCCGAACAACACGTCCAGAGATCCGCCTTCCCCGACCGATACGCACCCCGCCACCCGGCCGCCGAAGCCCTTGTCGGGCGTGTAGGTTCCGGGAATTGGCAGGCAATTCCGGAAGATCATGAGCAGTTCGTGAGCACTTGCTTGCAGACGGGGAGCGGACATTGTGTAGATATCCCGGCCCCTTCCCGGGCGGCGATGAACGCGATCAACTATGCCTGTGGCCAGTTGGGGCTGCCGTATGTTTGGGGCGGCGACGGCCCAGCCGGCGGGGACGCCGGATTCGACTGTTCGGGCCTCACCAACGCCGCCTACGAAGCCGCCGGTGTTTCCCTGCCTCGCACAGCACAGACGCAATACGACGCCGGGCCTCTCGTGCCTGCCGGTCAGCCGATCCGTCCGGGCGATCTCGTCTTCTTCGGCTCCAGCCCAGACGCGGTGACCCACGTGGGGATCGCGGTCTCGTCCGAGAAGATGATTGATGCGCCCCATGCGGGTTCGGTGGTGCGAATCGAGCGAATCTGGCAGTCGAACTTCGTCGGCGCCACGCGGCCAGCCAAATGACTGACTCCGTTTTCGTCGCCATCCCGCCGCGTCCACGAACCCAAGCAGACACCCACCCGGCGCAAACGCCCGCGCACCACGGGGGCCGTCCCGGCGGGGCTGATGATTCGACGCGCCCGACCACGGGGTCGGGCCAAGGTCGGGCCAGTTCGATGGCCTCGAATGAGTTGACGTTTCCGCGACCACGATCAGCGGGCCGTCGCCGCAGCCTGGATCAGCGCATGCCGAGCGTGTCGGCCAGTGCGACGACAGTCATTTCGCTGAGGCCGTGCGGCAGGATCCGACGCCCGCCGCACTGAGAGGGTACCGATGTTAGTCGTTGTCTTCGATGAACGTATAGAGCGCGGGGCGGCTCACCTGCGCCGCGTCAGCAATCTCGGTCTTGGATAGCTCGCCCTGGGCAACGGCTTCTCGCACGAGGGTCCGGAGTTCAGCACGAAGACGCTTCGTTTGTCGAAACGCGGTACGTTTGCGTGTCTCGAGATCCTTGATCTGTTTCGTGAGCGCCTGATGGTCCGCCTCAGCTTTCTGAACCTGCTCGCTGGCCGCACGCAGCTTCTGCAGCATGTCGTCAGACATCGCAAGCCTCCCTCACGTCAGTGTAAACACGCTATCGCACATTGATGTAAATATTGACGGGAGGGTTAACACACCGCGTGTCTGACGTGGCGCAGCCGAAGAGCACGCGCGTTCGGGAACTCCTGGCCTGGTAAACCCGGTCTAGCGATTCGTGCCGCAGCGGGCGCCAGCCGTCTTCTCGGTGGCTACTCGGTGGCCCGCAGTCGGCACGTTCCCCGGTCGCGGGATGGGCAGTGTTGAGCCTCTCGCCGTTCATCAGCAAGTGCCCGGCGCGGTGCAGCAGGACCGGAGTGGTCAGCGGGGGCAGGGGCGCGGTCATCGCAAGTGCAGTTCTCGGTTCAGCAGCTGGCCGGCCAGCTCGCGCTGCTCGGCGGTCAGCTTGGCCGGGCGTCGGCGTGGGTGCCTGCCTCGCCGCAGGCCAGCAGGTACTGCGCGGTATTGATGGCCGCGCGCAGGTGTGTGACTAGGCTGATGGTGTCGGCAATGTGAATGAGTTCCTCGCGTTGGCGACGAGCATGCTCCAGTACGTCACCGGCCAGTGAGTCACCCACAGCGAGCAGCACGCGGGGGCCGAGCCCCCAGACGAGGGTGTTGACGGCCGCGCAGGCGATGGCCAGCGCGTCGATGTCGCAGCCGACCCAGGTCACGGTCGATGGGTCACGCCCACGCTGGCGCATGGCTTGGGCGGTAGCGCGAAACAGGCCACCGGTTCCGAGCGCGGGGTTATACACCGATTCCCCCTCGTGAGGCACCCCGAGCAGCGCGGCCATGGTGTCGGCGAGGGCGAGTGGTGTGTAGAACTGTTCACGGGCCCGGGTGGCGCGATCGGCGCGTAGCACGGTGAGGACAGCGCCGAGCAGGTCGGCGGCGTCGCTCTGGCCGGTTGCGGTGAACTCGATGTGACCGGCGTCGAGCGCGGCATCAGCGACGTGCTTGGCATGGGTGAGCAACTCGGGCGCGGGATCGGTGTGGAGCCATTCGATGATCGGGAAGACGAGGTGAGTGAGGTCCGGGCGAACACGGATGATGGTGCGCCACACCGACCGGCAGAAGGCTGCGAATCCGTCGGCGTCGAGGCGGCGGATCTGTGTAGTGAGGCCAGGTCCTTCGGGGTCGTGCTCTCTCAGGAGTGAGAGTGTCGCGGACACACCAAGCGGCACTTCGACGTGCCCAGCACCGTGTACCGTGTACCAGCGATTGGCGATGGCGTCGGCGATACGGATCGCGTGTGCGTCCGGATCGCACTGCGGTTTGGTATTCATGAGCGACACCCGTCCGGACGCGGCGGACGGCGCCGTGTCCACTGTGGCGATTGAGCGGTCGTCGCCGCATCGTCGGCGTCCTGAGACAGGTCCACATACACGGAACTGCCGTTGCGGAATACTTCGACTACGGGGCCGTCGGATTCCTTGATGTGGTTCCACGTTGACTCTGCTGCTTCGCGCGGTGAGTCAGCGGTCACGTTCCAGGTGATCTCGCATGTGTACTCTTCTGGCATTTGTGAATCTCCTCATGCATCGGTGGCGTGGTTCGTTGTCGTCTGAGTTGGCGTGGTGGACAGGGGGCGCGAGCGGATGCGGTTGAGCGGTATCGGCGTCCGATGCGTCTATCGCGGTGTCGACGAATGCCCGCCATGCCGACGAGTTCGTCCCGTCGATACATGCGACGCTCGGTCTCGTGACGGTTGTGCGCGTTCAGCTCAGGATCGTCGGGACGAGGGGTGTAGACATCGACGAAAACCCACTCGTCTGATGTCGAGACGTCCACGGTGTCTTGGCCGTCGTCGGTGCTCATTCCCTCGTTGAGTTCGGTAGCGGGGAGAAGATAGAACACGGGGTGAGCGGAAGGCTCAGCGTCGTGGTGGCTTCCTTCGTTCACGGGTATCACAGCCCCGGCTCTCGGCGGTGGCGGGAGATCGTCCAGACACGGGGCGGATCCAAGCCGGCCCGCATGCGGGCATCGAGATCGGCGACCGCATTGGCTAGTTCGGCCGCCAGTCGGCGGACGTGCCATTCCGAGGCTTCTTCGGGGAGTCGGCGTAGCGCTCCGGCGGCGGTGATCATGGTTTGGTAGGGACGCTCACAGGTGGTTTTCATTGCTTCCTCCTCAGTGGACAGATGCGGGAAGTTCGCAGGGAAGGGGTCTGGATGCGAACGGCGATGCGCCGGACACCCGGGGCGGAGCCGCACAGTCGTCGCTGTGGGCTCCGCCTCCGGGCTCGGCTGCCGATTCGGTGTCGCGGGCGAGGCCGGACAGGGCGGCGGTGACGCGGTCGCCGGGGGTTACTGCGCGTCGAGGACGGTGCTGAGGGTTGCCAGCGTGTCGTGGTCGAGGGCGTCGATGCCGCCGGTGATGGCGCGGGAGATGTTGCGTTCCGGCCGTGAGGTGCCGCGCACGGTTGACTCGTGGTGGGTGTAGGTGTTGACGGCGGCGAGCACGCCGTAGGCGGTGTTGCGCCACGGCGCGACCCGCTCGTCGGTGTTCCACAGCCGGGTCAGGGCCTCGCGTTGCCGCTCTGCGAAGGTGCGGGCGCGGCCGGGCTGCTCGGGCAGGGGTGTGTGCGCGTCGAGGAAAGCCGACCAGGTCCGGTCGGTGACGGTGGTGTCGCACAGCGCCGTGACCTCGGCGGCGAACTCGTCGGCCGCGGTGTGGATCACGGCGAGTGCATCGCGGGCTTCGGTGATCCGGAACTTGCTGTAGCGACTGTGTTTCACCTTGAACTGTTGGCCGTGCTCGCCCAACCCGGCGGCAAGGGTGTTGTCGCAGATTACGGCGGTGACTGTCCGCTTATACGTGGTGGCCAGTGACCCGTCGAGCGAGGTGCAGGCGATCAGCGAGGGGCGGAACTCGACGCCTTCCGGGGTGCGGATGTTGTCGGGCACCTCGACTTGAACCCAGGCCTGGGCGCCGTTCTTCAGCAGCCCGGCGGAGCCGATGCCGAGCTCGCGGTCGCTGTCGAGGATGTTGGCGATGTTGGTGACCAGCCAGTCGCGGTACTGGTGGATCTCATAGCCGTCGGCGAAGTAGCCGAACACCGCGCCGGTGTCGGCGCGGCCGACGGGGAACCGCTTGGTGTCCTCGACGGTGGTCACGCCCTCATTCGCGACGAACGTGGCGGTCGCGGTGCCCTTGACCGCGTCCCAGTAGAAGAGGCGGCGGAGCACGTCGTCGACCGGGATCGGACCGGGATAGTGGTTGGGTTCGACGCCCTGACCGGAGGCCCGGTAGTGCCAGGCGCGGCCACGCTTGTCGGTGAAACCAACCAGGACGTTGGTGTTGAGCCAGGCCAGTGTTTCCTTGGACATGAGCGTTTTCCTTTCGGTCGAATGGAAGCTGCCCGTGTGGGCACGGCAGCCGCACGCCATGCAGGCGGTGCGGCGCCGACCCCGCGCGGGGGCTTGTTCTCGACCTCGTCCAGGACGACGAGAGCCCGGCGGTGGCCGGTGAGTGTCGGCTATGCCGGGGGCCGATGTGGCATCAGCAGATGTCGGTAGGCACATCGGTCGACGCCGGTGAGCAGGATCGGTCGCGTGGGGCTGGCGATGTCGACGGTCACGGTGTCGCCGTCGAGCGTGGTCAGCGCGTCGCGCAGATACTGCGCGCGGAACAGGACGCGCACGATGTCGTGGGTGCCGTCGACCTCGGCCGGGTAGGCGGGCGCGGTCACCGCGTCGGTGTCCTGGTCGAGCACGGGTGTGATGGATATGGACCCGCAGGGGTCGACGGCGACCATCACGCGGCCGTCCGTCGGAAGCCTGTGGCTGGCGCGGGGCGTCGGTTTCTTGGCCGCCAGTATGGCCGTGGCCCGGGTCGTGGCCTGTGAGAGCGCGTTCCGGTCGGTCCGTGCGGTGATGGTCGCGTTCGGGAACAGCTGCTCGTAGTCGGGGAACTCTGCGGTAACGGGACGCGCAACCACGGTGAGGTCACCGCAGGTCAGCGATACCCAGTTCCCGGAGCTGGTGTGCCCGTGTCCCAGCCGCACACGCGGCGCGGTGCAGTGCCGCAGCGTGGAGGAGAGCAGGCGGGCGGGAAAGAGAGCGGTGTGTTCGCTGGACGTCGTGTTCGCGGCGAGTGTGGCGACGGCGAGGCGGTAGCGGTCGGTGCCCGCGAGTGTGAGCGCGCCCGACGTGCTCCGCAGATGTATCCCGGTGAGCATGGGAAATCTCTTGTCGGTGCCGGTGGCGACCAGTACCCGTCGGGCGCTGGTCGTCAGCCGTTCGCGGTCCACCTCCGCGATTATCGGTGGGCTCTGTGGTGGTGCGGGGAAGTCGTTGGCCGGGTATGTCGTGATCGGCACGGTGAAGCCGCCGATCTCCAGCACGGCCGTGTCACCCCGGCGACGCACGGCGGCCGCGAGGTTGTCGGCCTCGCGTTTGCGGGCGCCTTTCGTCACCGCTGCGAGCATCTTAGTGGCCTCGCCGTGGTGGATCAGCAGTCGACCCGAACGGCGGGCGCCGCCGGGCACACGCACCGAGACGTACGCGCCCTGGTCGGTGGTGGTGAGTGCCAGGTCACCGTCGTGGCCGTCCAGCAGCACGCCGCCCAAGTGAGGAGCGGCCGGTCGGCGCGCGATGCCCACGCCGGCGACGGCCAGGACGCGCGCCAGCGTGGCGCGGCCGAGACAGCATTCCAATGACGGGACCGTTGTGCGGGTGTCGGTGCCTGGCATGGGTCACCTCCCGCCGCCCGGTTGGAGCGCGTGGCAAAGTCCGATCACGTCGTGGCTGGCGACCCGATGGAGGTCCTCGGGCGAGATGCCGTGCGCGATGGCCTGGAGCAGCAACCGCGAGAGGCGGTGCTCGGGGTCGGCGTCCAGGGCTGTGCGCAGCGCAATCTGCACGGTCGCGCCGTCGCCTCGCACATATGCGGTCCACGCGGCGAGGACCGCTGGCTCGGCGCGTTCCGGGGCGGGCAGCGCTCGGGTGAGTCCACACCACAGGTGGAACGCGGCCGCTGCGAGCGGCGAATCCGTGGGGATCGCGGTGGCGAGGCATGCGTCGCGCACCACCGGGTCGCTCAGCGCCACGGCCAGCTCGGCGACCTCACTGTCTGCCAACGCTGCGAGATCACCGTCGAGTGACCTGCGCAGTGCCTGCCGGACGACGCGCGTGCCGCGCTCGGTCGACCCGGTGCCGCGCAGCGTGTCGATCAGTGATTCCCGCTGCGCGATCCGGTCGGCGTCGTCGGAGCGGAACAGCGCGTGGATGGTGGGGTTCGTGTTCATGGCGTTCTCCAGAAAAAGCGTTGTCTCCTTGTGGTTTCGTGGGCATGAAAAAAAGACCCCACAGTCGGGGTCGGATTACCGATGGTCGGTCAGGCTGAGTGGACGACGGTGTAGCTATCGTGACGAATCAGGTCATCCGCAAAGGTGGCGATCTCCCAGGCGATGGACCTGGTGCGCCAGACAGATGGACGTACACCGTCCTTGGACAGATAGTCGCCGGTCTCGATGTGCTGCAGCGCGAAACCTCGTCCCGCGTATGTGGTGCGCTGACCGGACTCAGTCCACGCAACGTGGTTGATGTTGACCGGTACCCAGCTCATGCGCGTCCCGGCTCTTCCAGTTCGACGCGAGCGTCGGACTCGTCGAGGATGTAATTGCTTTGCAGTGTTGTGAGCACATGTTGGCGTACATCGTCGGGCACCTCCGCTAGGTCGATGCCGTTGTACTCGGTCCACTTGTCAGTATCGATGCTGATTGATAGTGCGACTGGCACTGTTGCTCGGTTCACCTCTCGCCTCCCTTCTCGTTTGGGCGCAAGGTCTTGATGCGGGTACGCCTGCCCGGCGGAGTCGTCGAACGCGCGGATCGCCCTCCGCCGCAGCAGGCGTGACGTGGTTTAGGTCGAAGTCGCGGTTATCCCACCGCTGCGCGACATTCCGGCGCCGCTGCCCGGGTTGATCTCTGCGACAGCCGAAGAGCCCGCGCGCTAGTTGACGTGATTGAGTGCGCGCCAGGCGTCGCACCAGGCGGCCAGCCGGGTGGCGTCGTAGAGGACGTGTCGGTGTCCGTCGGTGCCGTGCATGGCGAAGCGGAACGCGGCCTGCTGTTCGTCCAGGCTGGGCGCGGTGAGGCCGGTTTCGGTGTAGAAGTAGCGGCGCGCTTCGGCGTAGCTGAGCCGGTGCGGCACCGCTCGTGTGGTGGCGATGTCACCGTCGTCGGTGAGCAGCGCGCCGCATTCGCACACGAGGACGGTCTTCTCGCGCAGCGCGGGCGGATCGTGGTGGCACCAGTCGTCGGGGCGGCACGCGGTCCACGGCCGGGACAGGCAGGCACCGCCGCACAGGGCGCCGTCGAGCGCGTCGAACGTGACGCTCGTGGTGTGAGCAGCGTCGGCGAGGCAGCGTGCGGCGTAGTGTTCCGCGTCGTTCGATCGGCGATCGCTGAGCCAGGTGTAGGCGCGGGCTGCAGCTGCGAGCCGCGCGACAGCCGCACGCAGTTGGTCGAGTGTCCGTGTCGTGTACATGCCTGCCCTCCTCCCTTCCGGTCATGATCGAGGTGCCGCTTCGTTGGTGGTGTCGTAGAGGTGGTCGTCGTTGAGCGTCACCAGCAGCCTGAGCGGCCCGACGCTGGGATCGTCGGGAAGGTCGGCGTCGGCGGTCTCGATCAACACGGACAGGTGCTGATCGTCGCCCGCGCGGAACAGGCTCACCGTCACACCGTCGCGCGCGGCGGTGACGGGCTGGGCGTTAACCTCGGTGGCCAGGTCGTTGGCGACGTCGTACAAGTACAGGAATCCAGGGTTGTCGTCGTAGCAGCCCCACAGGGAGGCCTCGCGGCCGTCCGAGGCGGTCACGATCACCCCGTACACGCGGCCCTCAGCCCAATCCCGGTAGGTGTCCAGTTCGGCCCGTAGGGTGGCCGACGGATCCGCGAGGTGTTCGCGGGCGGCGTCGATGTCGGTGATGATGCCGAGCACGCGGCTGCCCGATGCGGGGTCGTCGCGGGTGTCGATGACGACCGCGCCGAGGTAGGCGCGGGCGTAGCGCTCGAGGCGGTCGAGGTCGCCGAAGTATCGCCAGGCCCGCAGCAGCGCATCGCCGAGCGCGTCGGGCTCGTCCGGGTGGGCATGACGCTCGGAGAGCTGCACCAAGGTGGCGACGTTGTGCCAGTCGCGGGGTGATTCGGCATGCTCGTCGACGACGAGTCGCGCGGTCAGCCCACCGTCCAGCGTCCAGGTGTCAACGGTGTGCACGGTGCTCACCTCCCGGGTGGTCGGTGGGTGGCCAGCCATTCCAGGTGTGGACGCTGTGGTGGACGTCGCCATAGCGGTCACCGCTGCCCGGGTCGTAGGCGATCAGCCACACCAGCGTGCGGGTGACGTCGGTTCGCCCGTCTCCGGCGATGTGGTGCGCCGCCTGCAGGGCGTCGGTGGCCTCGGGTGCGTCGATGTAGAAGGTGGGTAGGTCGACGCCGCTGGAATACCAGCCCCGAGAGTCGGGACGGTCGTTGATCCGGCGGGCATCGACGGCATAGAGAGTCATGATTCGGTGTCCCTTCAGGACAGTGGCGTGGTGCGGACGGTGTCGGCGAGCCCGGACGGGAGCCGTGCGGAATGGTTACTCCAGGTCGGTGCCCTCTGCCTCGTCCCAGTCGCCGACGATGTGGAACGCGATCCCGGTGCGGGCGGCGAGGTAGTCGACGGCGTCGGCCACGGTCGGGAACCGTCGCCGGTACGCCGACACGGCCAAGGTGTGGCCGTAGTCGCTGACATCGATGGCCCAGCCGCCGCGCGGCGCGCGCGTGACGGCGACCACGCAGGTGCCGTCAACGGTGAACGCCGCGGCGCTGTCCGCCTCAGCCTCCCCACACCAGTCATCGACCATGGCGAACCCGTCCTCGCAGTAGCTGATCCGCACGGCCACGGAGGGTGCCGCGGGCTTATCGGAGCACCACGCACCGGCGGGCAGCGCGTCGGCGTTGCGGCCGTATTCGTAGGCGACGAACTTGGCCACGGCGGGATCGTTGGCGGTCGCGACGCTGGAGCCGGAACAGGCTTCGACGGTCAAGTAACCGGTGACGGTGCGCCCGAACACGGTGACGGCACAGGGCACGGAGAAAAACGCGTCCGCCGTGTCGGCGATGCGCTTGACCGTGCGCACGCGGCCGTCGGCACACATCACCCGGGCGGTGACGTAGGTGCCGAACGGAGAGGCCGAGGTGATGCTGGTGCCGTCGGCGTAGTCGCGGGTCGTCGTGGTGTCGGACATGGGTTGACCTCCCAACAATGGGCGGGCTGCGGATGGGGATGGCCTTAAGCGGCCACGGCGTCGGCACGCCGACCGGGCGCGTGCCGCACCGTCGCGGCTCACGCGGCGAGGCTGGTGCGAGCGAGCGCGGGCGGGTTAGCGAGCGCGACACGCACGAGGGACTGGTGGCGGCTCGTGGTGACCGAGTAGGTCACGTCCGGGAGGGTCCAGCCCGCGCCGTGGGCGTGCCAGGCGATCGGCGTGGCGTAGGAGTAGATGATCACGTCGATGCCGGGGCGGGTGCTGTCCGCGCGCAGCCGTGCCGCATGCGCGGCTGGGAGTTGGCCGAACGACGTCGGCCACCGTTCGCGCTCGCCGCGCAGGCTCGCGGTTGTACTGGTGAACGGGCGACCGGTCGCGATGATCTCGGCCAGCCGCCACCATCCGTCCCGCTGGGGGCGGAACCGCGCGACCGATCGGGGTCCGGTTGTGCTGGTCATGGCGAAGCCCTTCCTGTCTTACGGGTATGCGGGTCCTAGGCGGCGGCGGGCAGCCCGGCCGCGTCGGTGCTGATCGAGGTCAAGGCGGCGAAGTCGAATACGGCCAGTTGTCCGTGCGCGCGTGCGAGCGCCAGCGCGGTCGGTAGGTCGCGGGTGGTCACGGAGACGTCCAGGAACGCCGCGCCCGATGCCGGATCACGCCAGCCGCCGAACACGCGGCCGGGCAGGGTGAGCGCGTCGGCGTGCTCGCGCAGATAGTCGGCCAGATCCTCGCCAGTCACGCCGCCGGTGATAATCCGTTCGCGCTCCGGATAAATCGACACGGCATAGCCGCTGGTGACGTATTCGCCCGTCGCGGCGACGATCGAAAATCCCCCGTCCGGAACCGACAAGGCGTCCGCGAGCGCGGACAATTTGGGATCAATTTGTGTCAGCATGTGGGCACACCTCTCCCGTGGCTTGAATTCAGGTGAATTGATGTTGACCTAGCGGCCACGGCGAACACGCGGAATCATTCGCGCGCCACCGAAACAGCTAGGGCAACGGTTCTGGGCGATCAATCGTGATGGTTTGTGGGGCGGCGAACGTGTCGCGGTGACCGTCCGCGAAATACACCAGCGCGCCAATACCCGGCTGGTCGCCATAGGTCACGGGCACCGAACGGACGGCCCGCACGGTCGGATTAGGGACCATGTCGTCAATACCCTGGATCACATCACCCGGGCTCAACTCGAAGACGTCAATCGCCATGATCATTCCGTGTCACTCCCTGCTCTGTGTCGTCGGTACGGGTTACGTGACACGCCAGGTTGCGAGCCTGTACCGGCGCGTGCGGCTGTCCCGCGCGCGCCGGTAGCACGCATGCACGTGTCCGGACTGTGTGGCGCCTGCCCGCGAACGTCTCTCACCCGTTCGCGCGGCGCCGTCGCTTATCTCGTCTGTTTACGGGCGATAAGACACCCGCGCGCCATGCCGTTCCCTTGACCCGACGTCGCATCTTTTCGCGACGGTATGCGTGGTCGACTCCATTACCCTTGAAGTCGCACGGTTCTAGGGCCGTTGGCCTACGCGGGCATGCGGGCAATAATCCCGCGTAGCACGGTATCTTCTGGCGATCTCCACTATTGTCATGATCAACTTTTTCTGGACAGGGGTCACCCTGTGGGAATTCCAAAAAATCGATCATGCGAATTATCTCGCGTGTGGAGTAGGCGTGCCGGGAGAATTACCCATAGCTCCCCATAACTGGGGCTACGTCCGGAACTCCGCGCCCACTGGCGACTGCACTAATCGCGACCCACTTCACCGCCTCGCGAGAGGCGTGCCCAGCTCCCGCCGGGACTTCACGTCTGGTGCCGGTTTGCTCGTCGGTGGCGTCCGCGCCGCTGCGCGTGATCTTCAGTTCGCTCCCGGTCGCTCCCGGGCCCAACCTCCTCTGCCTTGTGTAAATCAATCTGTCTATCTTTACTGTAAAGTAGACACAGCGACTTTACAACCCTAGTTATCGTTCTGTGATGTTTCGAGTTCACGTCGCTCGGTCGCCGTTGTCCCAGCTGTCGCGCACCGGAGGACGCGCGGGAGTCGGGATCGTTGGCGGGAGACTGTGGCGACGGGAGCCAACTCCAGCGGAGGACTCGGCGGGGAGTGGTTTGGATGTGGCGCGGCACGGGAAGCGCGCCGGTCGGGACTCGGGCGCGGGTTGGGGTCCGGCACACGACCCGAACGTCTCTCACACCGCGCACCGCCGACGCCAGCCCACCGTCCACGGTGCGCCGCGCCAGTCCAGTCGCGCCCCTGTCCTCCTCCATTCCCCTCTTCACGCCACCTACGCCACTCGACTCGCTTACCACTCCGTGTTTGGTGGTGGCGAGTTTCGTCGGGCTATGCGTTGATCTCGCCGGGCTGACCTGCGCGTACGCGCGCCGCAGGGGCACCGGCTTAAGAGTGGCCGCTGTTGGTGCCCGTGTTGGTGCCCCTGTTGTGGCCCCTATTGGGCGGCGTCGTCTGGGGTCTGACGTCACGGTGTCGTTGATCCGCCGGAGCGTCGACTGTGGTCGGCTCATCCGCTCCGCGGGAGTGACGCCGGACGGTCGGGCAGCGAGTCTGCTCGGCGGCGATAGCCGGACTGATCACTCGTGATTCACTGTGGCATTGACTCACTGCGATGTCTACTGGATACTGCTGACGACGTCGGAGCGGGAAGGGTTGGCGCTGTGCGAATCGTTGCGAGACTACGAGGGACCTGCCCGGACACGAACACGTGTCCGACCATTCACCTCTCCGACCGCGGGACGCTGGTCATCCAGGGATACGTCATCGAGCCGGGGACGCCACTTCGGTCGGGCGAGGCCGCCGTGGAAATCCCGGCGGTGCTGCTTCCCGAGCTTGTCGCCGCGGACGCGCCCGACGGTGTACACCTCACGGATCGCGACACCGTCGTCGTTGCGGGGCGCGCTGTTGTCGATGCCGGCGCCCTTGCGCAGTTGCGGCTGCCGGAGGGCGAGGCTGCGGTGGAGATCGATCTGACTACGGTGCCCGAATTGGAGGGAGCCTGATGTTGGGGCTGGAGGAGTTGAACGCCTACATCGAACGGCACTTCACGCGGACGCTCTTCCGGCTTGAGACGCTCGATCAGTACGAGGTCGCCAGTGATGGGAGTGACTTCGCCCGGTATCTGGCTGGTGAGCCCGAGCCCACCTGGGAGCGGAAGCAGCCGTGGCTTGATCATCTGCGCCGGGAGGCCGACGGGGGGCGTTATCGGCATCGAGTCCATGTCCTGCGCGGGCCGCTGGGTGGCTACCTCAGGTATGAGTGCGAGTGGGGCTACGTCTACAACGCGCGTGCCGGTGAGGACATCCGGATCCTCGATCTGTCGGAGCTGCCGGAGCCGGAGGGCCTGGTCGACCACGACTTCTGGCTGATCGACGACAGTCGGGTCCTGCGCATGCACTACGGCGAGACGGGCCAGTTCTTCGGTGCTGAAGAACTCGATCCGCCGGAGGTGGCCCGCTACCGTGCGGCACGCGATGCGGCCTGGCATGGCGCCGTGCCCTTCGAGCGATACTGGCACTCGCATCCGCAGTACTGGCGAGATCCTGCCCGTGCTGTCTAGGAGGACGCCGCTTGGTCAGACCTGACGACCTCTCGGCCGAGTTGGTCCGGCTGCGCGAGCAGGCGGGCCTGTCCGGTAGAGCGGCAGCGGCCAAGGCTGGATTGTCGCAGTCCCGGCTGTCTCGGATCGAGCGCGGCGAGTTCATGCCGGACATCGACGAGGTTCGCCAGCTGTGCCGGTTGTACCGAGCGCCCGCCGAGGTTCGGCGAACGCTGACCCGGATCGCTGAGGGCATTCGCGAGGAGCGCGCGGCGGCGCGCGTGGTGCTGCAACGCGGTTCCTGGCGGATGCAGCAGCGGATCGGACGCATCGAGCAGGCATCCGCCCACGTTCGCAGCTTTCAGCCAGCGTTCGTGGTCGGGCTGCTGCAGACCCCGGAGTACATGCGCGGCGCGCCAGGCACACACGAACCCGACGAGACGCTACGAGCACGCATCGCACGTCAAGAGATCCTGTCGACCGACCGCAGCTTCACGTTCGTGATGACCGAAGGCGCGCTCTGCCTGAATGTGGGCGGGCCGGACGTGATGATTCCCCAACTCGAACGCCTCGCGGACATGGCCACCGGCGGCCGTCACCGGCTGGGTGTCATCCCGAAATCGGTGGCGGTGCCCACGCCGGAGCTACCGATGCACGCATTCCACCTGTACGACTCTCGCGCCGTGATTGTCGGGACCCTGACCGCCACCGCGATCATCACCGACTCTCGCGATGTCGCCGACTACGAGCAGGCGTTCGCCCAGTGGGAGCACACGGCCGTGTTCGGCGAGAAGGCCCGTGACGTCATCGATCGAATCGCCGGGGACTACCGCAGCCTGGGCTGACCGAAGTCCGCGCTACTCCATACGGTGAGTCAGCCTTGCGTGAGTCACAGTCGAGTGATTCACTGAGTCAGTCTTTAAGTGACTCACCCGAGGCGAGGAACTGACGATGGCTTTTGACCTACCCGCCGGGCTGACGCATCCCTACGACGCCGGCCGTGAGGCCGGGTTCACCTACCGGCACGGACTCACGTTCATCTGGGTGCGCGGCGACTCATACGTCAGCGTGCAGCGCGGGCGCGTCGCGAACGCCCGGCACGTGAAGGTGTTCACCGATGCCCACCCGGGCCACGACGTTCTCACCGACCGCCGACCGGTCGTCGACGTCATACCGGCGCCCAGCACGGATCAGTGGCGCGACAGTGGGGTCCTGGTCGAGCTTGCCGACCGCTGGCTCGCATCGCAGCGCGCGCAGCCGCGACGGTCGGCATGAACTCGCGCGATTGCTACGTGCTCACGGCTCTCCGCAAGGTCAACGGGGACATGGGCACGATCGTGCTCCGGCTCATGCGCGACATGCCCAACGGCGCGCTGCCCGCCGACAAGCTGCGCGAGCTGGCCGCGATCTTCGATGATCTGGCACGTCTGCTCGCGAACCGAGCGAGCGAGGTCGACCCCGCCGACGGGCAGCCGCTCGTCGTCGAGGGCGGCACCGAGTAGCCCCGGCCGGTGCGCACGCCCCGACCCTGCGCACCGGCCGGGGTTCCGCGCATCCGCACACAACCAATGCCTACAGTGAACCGAGCGAGGAGAAACACGAGATGGCCAAGGACAAGCCCGGTAGGCACGACGCCGATCGCGACGTGCACGGCAAACCCCAGCCGGACAAGTGGTCGAATGCCGGCGACAAGGACGACGGCAACAAGCACGGCACGAGTGGCAGCGACAAGAAATGACCGCACCGCACGCCACCGGCTGGCGCGAGCTGCTCGCCGACGTTCCCCGCGAGCCGTTTCTGCCCGACGTCGTCTGGATCGACGGACCCGACCGCACTTTCCTACCCGTCTCGCGGCAGCGCGACCCGCAGCGGTGGGCTGACGCGACCTGCGGCGACCAACCCGTGATCACTCAAGTCGATGACGGCGCGCCCCCACCGGGTCAGCCGGGCGTGGTCCCGACCAGTTCGGCGAGCATGCCGACCGTGGTCGCCGGAATGCTCGACGCGCTCGGCGCCGAGGCCGGCCATGCCGTCCTCGAAGTCGGCACCGGAACCGGATGGAACGCCGCACTCCTGGCGCGCCGTGTCGGGCCTACCGGGCGTGTCGTCAGCGTCGAGGTCGATCCCGCGCTCGCGGACACCGCCCGAAGCGTCCTCGCCACGGCCGGCGCGAACGTCGACGTGATCACCGGAGACGGCGAGCGCGGCTACCCCGACGGCGCGCCCTATGACCGGATCATCGCGACCGCGTCCGTTCGCGCGATCCCCTTCGCCTGGGTGCAGCAGGCACGGACAGGTGGTGTCATTGTGACGCCGTGGGGCACCGACTACTGCAACAGCACGCTCGCGCGCCTCGTTGTCGGCCCGGCAGGCGTCGCGTTCGGCCGTTTCCGCGACGGCTACTCGTTCATGCGTCTGCGATCACAACGCCGCTACCTCGTCAACCCCGACGGCACCGATCTCGACACCGCCAGCGCCGAGCACTCGATCACCGATCTCGACGGACGCGATGTCTATCGGATGATCACTGCCTCCGAGGCGGCATTCGCGATCGGTCTGCGGCTGCCGGACTGCCGAATGCTGTTCGAGGAAGACCGGCGCGGGCAGCGTCACCATACTGTCGAGTTGCACCACAGCTCGAGCGGGTCGTGGGCGCTTGTCGATGTCGACGTCGACCGGGGCAGGGGGTTCGACGTGTATCAGGCCGGGGCCCGCCGTCTTTGGGATGAGGCCGTCGACGCCTACCGATGGTGGCTCGCGCACGACACGCCAGGCGTCGAGCGGTTCGGTATCACGATCACCGCCGCGTCGCAGGTCGTCTGGCTGAACGATCCCGCCAGCGAGCACCACTGGATCGTTGGGTGACGGGTTTCGCGGCCGCCGCCATGTGGCGCTCGATCCGTGCGCACGGCGCAATCGAGAGGCAAACGGCTGATGGCCACCGCCTTCCTCTGGACCACTCAATCGGGGGTGTAGAAAGCGACAACCCAACACTCACGGGGGCCACAGCGGAGTGATTCTGTTCCATAGTGGACTGTCCACACGGCGTCAAGGGCTATGAAGGCGTGGTTGGGGATTTCGGTGGCGGGCTGGTGCCGAGCTTGGAGAGTTCCCCGGGTGAGCAGGTCGAGGGTGGTGGCGATCGCGTCGTGGTGGCCGAGGTCGGACAGCGTGGACCGCGGATGGATCTCGCGGTGCGGGCCATCGTTGGTGGGGTCCAGTCGGCGCATGGCATCGAGGGCGGCGCGCTTGCGGTCGGGGTTGATCTCATGGCAGCGGAGGAGGCCGCGCATGGCGCCGACGACCTGTTGGTACGCGTGTTCGCGTACAGGTTCGAGCCAGGCCGCGTCGAACTCGGGGCGAGCCGCGCATGGTAGTCGCGTAACAGCGTCGCGGTGTGGAGACGACGTCAATGTCGGCCGAGTGCTGCGGCGCGGACGAGACGATCTCGCGACTGTGGGCGGCTCCGTCGAGAAATTCGCTGCGGTGGGCCGCGAGCATGAGCATCGACGAGATGAGGCTGCTGATCAAATCGTCCGGCGCTTGTGCTTGCCGCCGTTTGTGGCCGCACCGTCGAGTGCCGGGACCATTGCAGCCCGAGTTGATCGCCCGCGGACTGGTGGTACGTCATTGCTCACGACGTCGCGCCGATGTCGGCTGTGGCCGTCGGCGGAGGTTCGCGTGAGGCGGGGTCCAGGCGATCACGCGAGCCTCCACTCCGTATTCGCTACGGCGGAGGCGGCAGTTTCCGCATCATGACGCCGAGGGGCGATAAGCAGATGAAGCCCGCAGTGTTGCGCCGGTGTCAAGGCTAGCGGTTCGTGAAGATGTCCCCGCTCGCGGAATGAGCGGGGACGTGGGGTGCGGGGAGCGCGGCTTTCAGAAGAACTGGGCCCCGAACATCGGCCAGGGGGTTTGATACCGGTGTTCGGGGCCCGACCACCGGGGGTGGGTGGTCCTGCGTCAAGCCAATCGGTAGTCATCGTGCCTGAGCGCTCCTCATGACGCCAGTCCCTTCACTCAATTAGCGGCACAGATGTTTCACTTGACAAAACTACCTGCCCTCCGGTCCGGTGCGCTCATCAGTGGCACGGCGAGGTCGTACGGCACCGTACGCTCACTTCTCGCCGCGATCGCCGTCGATCCACGGCGACATCTTTGGGATATCCCGCGGTTCTACGCGCGTGGGAGGTGCTGGTCATGTGCATGGTTATCGTTCGGGCTGGCGGGCACGGAGCTCTCGGGCGAGGTCGATGATCTCGGCGGAGGGGTGCTCGCCGAACTTGCCGAGTTCGCGGGTGAGCGCGGCGATGGTGGTGTCGATCTCTTCGTGTTGGCCGAGTTCTGCGTGGATGCGGATGATTTCGCGGTGCAGCCCTTCGTTGGTGGGGTCGAGTCGGCGCATCGCGTCGAGGGCGGCGAGCTTGCGGTGAGGGTCGTTGTTGTGGCAGCGGAGGAGGCCGCGCATGACGCCGACGATCTGCTGGTGGAGGTGTTCGCGTTCGGTTTCGAGCCACACTGCGTCGAGGTCGGGGGCGAGCTGCGCGTGGTAGTCGTGGAGCAGGGTATCGAGCGTTTGGGCGGGCTCCAGTTGCCCGGTTGTGTGGCGGCGCAGGGTGGTGTTGATTGTCCAGAGGTCGACGGTGATCAGGCGCGGGTTGAGGCTGTAGTGCTTGTCGTCGCGGGAAATGAGCTCGCGGCATGCGTCACCGATCGCGGGACGTAGTTGCTCGCGGAGCCGGGAGAGGTGGCCGTGAAGACGTCGACGTCCGGTGTCGGTGCTGATGTCGGGCCACAGGGTGGCGAGGAGCGTATCGCGGCGGATGCCGTCGGGGTGCAGAGCGAGGAGGGTGAGGATCTCGCGCTTCTTGGGCTCGATGTTGGCGATGAGGTCGCCGTGCTCGCGGTGGTGGAGGTGCATTCTGCCGAGCACCGTCAGCGCGAGTGGTGCGTGAACGGGTGGTGCTGTCGCCGCGTGGCCATCGCTCGCCGCAGTCTGTTGCTCGGTGGGCGAGTCAGGGTTCGGATCCGGCGGGATGGTGACGCGGGGATGCGGTGGTGGCGGTTCGTCGAGCGGGCGTAGCGGCGCGGGCTCGGGCGTGGGCCGTTCCTCCGCGTCGGCGATCGCGGCGTCGGCGGCGGTGGGATCGGTGGTGGCGTCGGCCTGTCCGAGGATGTCGAGCAACTCGCGGGTGTCGTCAGTCGGCAGCGCGAACAGCCGTGTGCCGCGCAGATCGACGTCGATATCGGTGGTCCCGACGCTGTGTTCGACGTGGCCGTCGGGACCGACGCGGACGGTGACGCCGCTGGGCCAGTCGCCGAGAATGATGGCGGAGATTCCGGCGGTGGCGCCAGCCTGCAGGATGCCGCGCAGCCGCCGCTGCTGGTCGGTGGGGTTGGTGCAGACGAGAACGAGCGGAGCCCGCTCGTCCTCCTGCGTGCGCCCGCGGGTCAGCAGTTCGGCCTCGACCCAGTCCAGCGCGGCCTGCGCGGTCTCGGTGGCGTGCAGCCGCGCGGGCGTGTTGGTGAGCTCGCTGATGTCTCCGAGTAGGTGGTCGGCATCGGCTCGGGGCAGGATCAGCCCCGGGGGAGTGGCGCCGTGCGGGTGGTCGACACCGGCAAGGAGGTCGGCGATGAGGGCGCGGGCGGCGGCCGCGGCTCCGGGCCCGGTGAGCCCGAGACCGCCGGTGCGGGCGAGATCCACGGCGACGGTCCGCCCGTCGGCGATGCCGATCGTGGTGCGCTCGTCGCCGGACGCGACGGCGGCTGCGGTGGCCAGCGCTCTATCCCTGACACCGAGGGCGCCCGGCCGCGCTGTGTCGTGGAGCGCGGCGATCAGGTCCCCGTGGCGGTCGCGAGGCAGGGCGGCCATGTCGTGGGCGAGGCGCATGGCCCGCACGATGGGGGTGTTGGTGAGCTCGTCGCGACGCAGACTGCCGGGTGGCCAGATGCGTTGTCGCCAGAGCCGGACCGTGATCGCGGCGGCGGTGATCAGGGCGGCGAGCCCGAGCCCGAGAAAGGCACCGGTCGGCAGGCTGATGCCGGTGCCCGACTGCGGTTCGGCTGCCAGCGGTGAGTCCGAGGGGTCGGGGGGTTCCGGTGGCTGGTCGGCAGCCGGGGTTGGTGGTGCTGGCGGTGCCGTTGAGGCTGGTGGGTCCGGCCGCTTCGTTGTGGGATCGGACGGCCCGGGAGCGGTGGCCCGGCCGCGCTGCGGCTCGGCTTCTGTTCCTGTGGCCGGAAGCGCGCTGGCAGGGATGCGGAGCCTCCAGCCGGGCAAGATCAGGTCCGGGCGGCGCAGCGCGCGACCGTCCGGTTGCGGTTGCCGGAAGTTGGCCTGGAAAATGGCGGGCCACTTGGTCGGATCACGGAATTCGCGGGCGGCGATGGTCCACAATGTATCGCCAGCCTCGACCTCAACATGGCGATCATCTGGGCATGGTCGTGTCTTGTCGGGTTCGGGTAGCCCGGTGGCGTCGGGTGGCAGGAGCAGTGACCATCCGATCTCGAGGTAGTCGGGACCCCGACGCAGTAGGTCGCGGTTGAGCGCCATGATTTCGGTGAATCGTCGGCTGTCGCCAAGGTGGTGTTCGGCGAGGTCTTCGAGGGTGTCGCCGGCGACCGTTGTAATCGTGGGACAGCGTGTGGTGGGGGTGTCGGGTTCGGCCATGTCGATGCCGCCGGGCGTGGCGCGTTCGAGGGTGTGGGAGGCGAACTCCACGTCGGTTGGGTGCTGCGGCGCGGAGGAGACGATCTCGGCGAGGGCGGGCGGTTCCGTCCCGGGCTCAGCCGCGCTGCCCAGCAGGAGTATCGAGGACACGAGGCTGCTGATCCAGTAGCGGGGACCGAGGCCGGCCGCTCGACGTCGTGCGTACGCTACCCCGTAGCGGAGCTGGATGACGAGTTCGAACGCGATCAGTCCAACCAGGGTGAGCCAGGCCAGCCAGCCGATGAGCAGCAGCCCATCGAAGACCAATGCGCCGGTGTTCCACGCGTCGCGGAGCCGATACCAGGCCCAGGGGGCGACCCTGTCGGCGGCGGGCCAGTCGTGCGGCAGCAGATCGCGCGGGTCGCCGCCCAGCACGAGCAGCGCGGTGGGCAGGCCGAAGGTGATCAGTGCGAGCGCGATCAGGGCGCCGATGCCAGTCAGAATGCGTCGTGTCATGGCTGACCCCGTGGTGGTGAGGTACCGATGGTGAGTTGGGCGGTGGCGGTGCCGGTCGCGGTGTAGCTGGCTCCGCCGAGCCCGAAGATCGCTGGCCTGCTGACGGTGACGGTGACCCGGACGCGGTGGGGTCCGATGATGGCGACGGTGCCGCGATACCCGGCTTGGTCGAGGTAGGAGCGTGCGGCGGCGACCGCGGCAGGAGTGTCCACTGTGATGGTCGCGCCCCGGGTGTCGACGGCGGTCTGCGCCGCCCGCGCGGCCTCCGCGGCCAGTGCATCGGCATCGCTGTGCGTGCGTAGCTGGCCTGCTCTGTCCACGACGAGAGCAACGACCAGCAGGAGCGCCGGGATCAGCACCGCGGCGAAGACGGTGATGGACCCTGCGTCGCCGTACCTTTTCATCACGGGGTCCTTGCGCGGAACGGATCGATGGGGCTGGCGAAGGTCGACGAGACCGTCACGCTGCCCGGCAGGCCAGGAAGCGCCGCGAGATCGGACAGCGAGATGCCGCAGCTGAGGCTAACCCGCGCCACCCCGAACTCACCGGGGCGCGCGGCGAACCCGCCGGTGTGTACGCTCACGTCCGGGCGGCAGGTCAACCCACGCTGAACGAGGACATCGGCGGCGGCGTCGCGGGCGGCGACCGTCGCGGCAGCCGGAGTGCGAGCCAGCGACGCGTCGCGGGCAGCGACCGCGGCGGCGTGATCAACCGCCTCTTGAGCGGAGTAGATCCGCCCACCCGCCGCCATGAGTAACCCGACGAGTAGAAACGCCATCGCCAGCACGGCCAGTTCGACGGTGACCGACCCGGCGTCATCGCAGCGGTGGGGCATCACGGGCTGCTCCCCGCTATCGAGAACCGCTCCACCGGAGCCGAGGAACCGACCCGGATCCGCAGCTCAATCCCGGGGATGGGCAGTAGCTTCTGCGCGGTACCGGTCGTCGTGACCATGATCGTGTCGACCCCCCGATGCGCGGATACGCCGGGCGCGGTGACGTCGTCGCTGGCCGCCCGGTTCAGGTAGGACAGCGCCGCCTCTTCGGCGTCGGCGCTGGTGCCGTGGACAACGCGGCCTGCGGTGACACCGGCTTGGGCGGCTTCCAACAGCGCATTGCGGGCATCCCAGAGCAACCCGCCCTGCACGATCCCCAGAACCACAGCGAGCGCGACGGGAAAAACGACCGCCATGCTGACCGTCTCGGACCCGGAGTCGTGCGGGTGCGGCCGATTACGGGCTGATTCGGCCACGGTAGGAGTCGACGACGGCCGCGATAGCGGCGGCGAGCCCGACCGCGAGGCCGAGCACGACGGCAACGATGACGGCTTTCTCCACGGTCTCGGACCCGGCGTCGCGGCGCGCGCAGGCTTGCCGCCACCGATCCTCGACCCACCCTGTCGCGGTGAACCACAGCAGTGTGAGGGCCGTGATGGCGCGTAGGATACCGACTGAGCACCGATTGTGTGGTGTGGACACGATTACCTCCTTCTCGTCGCCCTGATTACATGCCGAGGAGCTGGCTAAAGGCGGGATAGATCACGAGTAACAGCAACCCGATCAGCAGCAGCGTCACTGGCAGGGCGAGCCGCTGACTGCGACTGTTGGCGTCGGCCTTGTCCGCCGCCATGATGGCGCGGCGCAGACTGCGGGCTTTGGTCGTCAGCGTGGTATACACAGCCGCGCCGTCGGCGGCGGTCGCGGCGATGTCGGCGACGTCACCCGCCTCAGCTACCCCCATGCGGGCGCCCAGCCGGGTCAGCGCGTCCCACGGGGTATCGCCAGTGTGCTGAGCGCGCACGAGCGCGGCGTGCAAGCGCTGGAACGGCCACGAATCCGCGGCACGGGCGGCCTCGAGCAGCGCCGGCCCGGCGGCGGCGCCTGAGGCGCGTTCCTGCGCCACGAGCTTCAGCCAGGCGGCGATCGCGCGACGGAACTCGTGACGCCGGGTGCGAGTAGTCTCGGCCAGGTCGAGGACGGGAACCGCCGATCCCGCCGCCGCGCCGCCGCAGATCGCCAGCACGAGCAGGCCGGGCGGGACGCTGACCTGGGCGGCCACCAGCAGCAGCCAGAGCACGAGAGTCAGCGCGATACCGGCCCCTGTCCACGCGGCGCGGCGGGCGAGGTATCGGGTGGGGGTGAGCTCGCAGGCATCAAGGTCGCGGCTGGGGATGCCCCACCAACGATTGGTCGACCGTGCGGCCCGCACAGCCACCGGCAGCAGCAACCGCTCGCAGCGCCCGAGCCGGGCTTCGTCGCTGTCGGTGAGGTGCCCCCGGGCCTCAAGGCGCGCCACTGCTGCGGCCAGCCGGATGGGCGCGGGCCGCGCGAAGGCCGCCACGACGCAGGCGAGCGCGAGCCCGATCGCGACACCGGGCGCGGCGAACCAGACGGATCCGGGCATCACATCACCGCCCGCCGATCGAGTGCCGTGAACAGACGGGGGTTTCGACGCGGGCGCGACAGGACATGCATCCACCAGCAGGCCGCACCCATCAGCACCACGATCGCCGCCATCACCAACTGCCCGAGCAGCGTGCCGAACGGCGCCAAGAACTGGTCGGCGAACAGCATCAGCCCGGCAAGCACCACCGCGGTGATGGTGATGACCAGCCGGGTGTCGGTGCGTGGCTTGGCGCGATCGGCCTCAACGTCTCGCCGCGTGGTGACCTCCGCGGCCAGTTCGTCCGCCGTGGCCTCCAGCACGTCGACCAGGCCACGGCCACCTGCCCGGTGGCGCAGCAGCAGCGCGGCCACGACCTCATCGGCGGCCGGGTCGGCCAGCTCGTCGGCGAACATCCGCAGCGCGCGCTCCAGACCGCGGGTGCGCATGCGCACCGCCAGCGCACTTAGCTGGGCAGCAATCGGCTCCGGTGGCGTGCGCGCGGCACTGGTGATCGCCGACTCCAAGCCGCCCGCCCCGGACGCCAGCACGTCGGCAAGGCGGCGGGACCAGGAGCCCAGGGCGTCCAGCCGCTCGATCACCGCCTGCGCATCATGGCGAGCCACCAGCACCGGAACGACAACGACGCCTGCGCCGGTCGCCACGGCGGCTACCGGCCACCCGGTCACGAACAGCACGCCGAGCCCCGCTGCGGTCGCGATGACCGTACGTGTGCTGACTGCGTGTCGGCGCGCGAGGGTCCACCAGCGCGCGAGCCACAGCCGCATCGGGATCGGTGGCACGGTCGGTGCGTGGAGTGCCGCTACCGCACTCACCGCAGCCAGCGACAGCAGCACTCCCGGTGCGGCGAGCAGCAGCGGATTCGTCGTCATGGTCACTGTGCCTCCCAAACCGTTGCGAGCCGCGTCGGTTCGAAACCCGCTGCGGCTACCCGAGCGGCTAGCTCGCTGGTCGGCGCGAACACCGGGGCCGCGCCGGTGCCCGGAAGTGGCCGCGAATAGAGGCGGGTCGCGTCGGGACGTCCCGCGTCGCCGACCGGGCCGACCTCCAGCACTTCGGTCACGAAGCGCCGCCGATGGGGCCGACCGGCAGCGTCGGTGTCGTCGACCTTGACGACATGCACGATCAGGTCGATGGCCGATGCTGTCCACGCGGACGCCGCCTCGACCGACAGCGGGGGAGTGCCGAGCATGCCCAAGCTGGCGATGCGATCGAACGCCACACCCGCAGAGCGGGCGTGCAGCGTGCACATCCCGCCCGCCGCGCCGTTCCCCAACCCGCGCAGCATGGCCGTGATCTCGCCTCCGCGCACCTCCCCGACGATCACGCGGTGCGGGCTCTGGCGCAGCGCCTGCTTGAGCAGGTCATCCAACGTGATCTCACCGACGCCTTCGGCGTTGGCCAGTCGCGCCTCCATCGGCGTCACCAAGTCGAGGTCGGTGTCGATGTGTAGGCCGAGCTCGTAGTCGTCTTCGACAGTGATGACATGCTGTGTTGCCGGGATGGCGTGGCACAGCGCCCGTAGCGTGGTCGTCTTGCCGGCCGACGGGCCTCCGGTGACCAGGATGTTGCAGCCCGCCCGGACCGCAGCCGCGAGAAACTGGGCCAGCGTCTCGTCGAGGGTTCTGTGTTCGACTAGGTCGTCCAGCGTGGTGTGGGACAGTCGGTGTCTGCGGATCGCCACTCGCGGCCGATCCACCACCTCGATCAGCGCGCCCAGCCGCGCACCGAGCGGGCCGCCGCCGGGCAGTCGCAGGTTGCCGAGCGGGTGCGCGCGGGAGAACTCACGAGACGTTTGCCCCTGGTGGGCGAACACCGACGTGAGCATCTCGACCAGCGCCTCGTCGGATTCCGCCACCGGATGCGGCCAGCGCTGCAGCAGACCGTCGGCCAGTTCGAGGAAGACCCGGTCGCAGCCGTGAATGTGGATGTTCTCGACATCATCGCGGGCCAACAGCTGCTCAAGGGGCCCGAGCCCGGACAGGCCCGCCATGACCGCGCGGGTGAGTGCCCTCTCGGTCTCCACGGTCGGGGGCGGGACGCCCCGTTCGGCCTGCCGCCGAACCCATCCCGACACCTCGTCTTCGACATGGCGGGCGGCGCGCGCCCTGCCCTGCGGCGAGTTGGCGAACGCTGTGAACGGTCCGTCATGCTCGAGACGCTCAGCGACCCGGCCGCGGATCTCAGCAACGGTACCGGCATCGATCGCCGCCCATCCGGCAGCGACCCGCCGCCCGGCGCCGTTGGCGGCGACGGCGGCGGGCGTGTCGGGAACGAAGTCACCGGTCTCCCACGGGTGGCTCATGACTGGCCACCTCCGATCGCCGACTGTGCCCGCTCGGTTGTCGCCGGGTCCGGCTGCCGCAGCGGGGGTGGGGGTGGCCGCAGGTTCAATGCGTGATGCAGTCGTGTCCCCGCCGTAGTGGCCGCACGAACGAGCGAGGACCGCAGCGTGAACGGTTCGCCCGCGTTGACGCCATCGGAGAACACCCGCGCCGTCCGGGGATCGTCGGGCAGCTCGAGATTGACCCGGTGGCCGAGCGCCTTGCGGATGTCCCGTGTTCCGGCCGTCGTGGTGGCCAGCGCGGCGATCCCCAGCCGGTCGGGTTCCACGCAGCGTCCCAGCTCCGCCAGCGCAGGAGCGGCCGCCAGCACGTGCCGAGCGAGTGGTCGAACCGCGAGCAGCGTCAGGTCGGCGACGTTCAGCAGCGGGCGCGGGGTCCACCCACCGAAGCGGCCGGCATCGATCAGCACATCGCTGTGATCGGTGGCGCCTCGCTCGCGCACGGCGTGCGCGAGACGCTGCCAGCTTGCCGCGTCGAGGGCCGTGCGCTGCGCCTGACCATCCAGGCCACGCAACAGCCGGGCACGAGGAGCCACCGGCACCACCTGAAGGTGCGGCTCCAAGGCGTCCGCCGCGCCGGCTCGTGTGTGCCGGGTCGCCGTCGCGTAGCTGAGCACCCCTCGATCCGTCGTGAGGTGGCCGTCCACCAGCCACTGGCCCAGCCAGCCCGCAGCCAGATCACCGCCACCGGGATCGCAGTCGGCGAGCAAGACCGGACACGGCCACGCGTAGGCCAGCACAGCGGACGCCGTCGACACGCCGGGCGCGCACTTCGGCGACAACAGAACGATCACGGCCATCGCGATCACCTCACCGCCCCGGCCCCAGTACCAACAGCACCACGTGGCCGGCGGCCGCCGAGCTCGCCCGCTCAGCAACGGCCGCGCTCACCAGCAGCTCGACGGTGACCGCACCCTGAGGATCCGGCGCGCCCACCCCGAGCACCGTGGCGTCGAACTCCCCACCCGCCGGGTCGTCGATGCCGGTCTGCGGGTCGGCGACGGGAACGACGCGAACCATCCCGCCGGGACGGAGGCCCCGGGCAGGCAAGGTGCCCGGTTCCGTGCGCACCGCGACCACCACTTCGCCTGCGGCTGGGACACTCTGCTGCCGCACCTGACCGGGAGTGATCACGGTGCCCGCCGGGATCGTCGCGACGGCTGTGCGCCCCACGATGCTGCCGCGCTTGGTAGCCGCGACCGTCCGCGCGGGCCCGTCGGCCGCGACCAGGGCCGTGGTCAGGTCGGCACCAGTGACGACGGCGCCGAACGGAATGTCACGCGCGGCCACCAGCGTCTCCACCCGCTGATCAACCGCCGAGAACAACGCGTAGCTACCCGCCCCCGACGTCACCACCAGCGCGACCGTCACGGCCAGCAGCCACCAGCGTCGGCGGCGCGGAACCCGCGGCACGCGCAGTGTCCTATCGGCCTGACCGGTCTCTCCAGTAGCCAGGCCGGGCCGGGAAAAGAGCGCAAGAAACTCCACAGAGGTCACCTACCTCGTGTGCTTTGAATCGCTTACCGATATGAGCCCGCCCGTACGGATGGGACGGGCCGGTTGTCCGCCGGGTCAGTTCCGCAACGACTGGGCCTCGGCCACTGCGAACGACTCGGTGGTACGGGAGATCATGTCCGGCAGCTCACCTCCCTCATCGGTCGCGCCGGTCGAGCCGCGCCAGCTCACCGACCAGCTGATCGCATACTCCGCCGTGGTCTGCTCATCGGGCATGCCATACGTCGAGCGGCGGAAAACCAGTCCACAGTCCGGGCTTGGGGCGTGCAGCCCGTACGAGCGGTCGTACGGGGTACCCGGCCCCTCGCAGGCGATCCGGTGCCCCATGCCCGAGTCGAACCGGATCCGGGTCGGACGCGCGGTGACCTCCGCCCACACCGGACCCACCTGCACACGCTGTGACTGCGTCGTCCAGTCATCCGGATCAGTCCAAATCCAGGTGTGCTCGTTAACCAGCGTCGCCGCCCGCCCATCCGCGAGCGTTAGCCGTGGTGATATGCGCGGCGTCGGCATGGGTAACACCAACCTCTGCCGGGCACGCTCCGCCAGCTCAGCAGGATCCGGCAACACCGCCACGGGATTACCGCCGGCCGCGCCAGTACCGACTACCCAGCCACCGCTCGCGTCCGCGCACCGCACCGCGAACGCCTGCGACTCGTCCCCGCCGCGGGACCCGAGGTATAGGTCGGGCATCATCGCCTTCAGCGCTTCGACGGTCTTCTCGCCCGTCACCCCGCCGACGCTGGGGATAGGTTCGAACGTGCACACCGGCGCTGACCGCGACGACGCGGCGGCCGGCGTGCCGCTACCAGCGCGACTCGCATCGCTCTCAGACTCTCGCAGCCCGTACTGAGCAGTCATCCGCACGCTGGGGGATTCGGCAATCCTGAAGTGGTCACCAGGAACCACGGTGACCTGCCCGGACTCGTCACTGTCGTGATCAGCTAACGCGGAACCACCGGTGGGGAGCATCAACACCGCGACGAGCATGGCCGTCACGCTGGCGAATCCGAATCGCGGGAGTGGTTGCATCAGCACTCGCCGCCCGGGTAGTTGATGTCGGCGACTTTCCAAGTCCCATCGTGGCGCTTCAATCGGGCTTCGACCGGGTTGCGGGCGATACCGACGGTCTTGTGCTCGCCAGTCTTCGCGTCGGCAACGCCGGAGTGCGATGCGTCCTGGCAATCCGTGACCTTTGCTGTGGCGCCGTCGATCTCGACACCTGAGATACGGGCCCGCACTTCGCCGTAGGTCCTTTCCCCATTCAATGATTGGAAGCGGGCCGCTTGGAGCGAGATCTTCAGCTGTGGGTTGACTGCGACCTCGGCGAGTTGTTCGTCCCACCGTGTTTCGGACTTCTCGTCGAGCGATTGCAGCACAACCCAGAACTGCTTGTATGCGATCACGATGGCGTCTCGATCACTAGTCCGAGTCGCCGTGTTCGTGGGGGCGGTCAGTGTGCTGGTATCAGCAGGCGTCTTCGGTGCGGATTCGGCGTCACACGCGGTGATACCCAGTAACATGGTGGTCCCGAGCAGCAGAACACGCCGTCCGCCGCTGTGCCTGCGGGCGGTCTGTCGGGAATTCCACCTACGAACCACCACGACTTCCGATCAGATGACCCACTGACGCAATGACATCACATTGTGTATTCATTTGCTTACCATGGCGTGTCGGCTGCGTTCAAACGAAGCCGACGATTCAGGGTTCAAAACGAGGTCCCGTGCGAGAACCTCGGCTCAGTGGAGCAAGACCTCGAGCACGGTACCTGCGATCAGGGTGGGGCCCGCGGGGATGGTGGTAGACCTCCGTCGGCGCAGACACCAAACAGTAATGGCAACCAGCGAGGTAAAGCCGGTGGCCAGCAACATGCCTCTGGCCAGACCCGACACTCCGAACCAGCCGAGATACAACGCGAGTGTCCCGTACAACAGGGTGTCGCCGCCGCCTGTGTGGCCTGGCCACAGTAGCTGTACCGCTGCCGCGATGGCCAGTACCAAAGCCGCGGACAGGATGGCAGCCAGGAAGGAAGTCCAGCGGTTCTCGATCATCGCAGCACCAGCAAGCGACACGGCTCCACCGAGCGCCATAGCTACCGTTTCGCGGTAGGGGAGGCGCCGGTGCTGAATATCGATGACCGCTAAGACCACGCCGGTCGCCACCAGCCACGACCACGCCAGCCAGGTTGCGGTACCTGCGTATCGCAGAGCAACGAGTCCGAGCAGCACGCCGGTGACCATCGACATCACGGCCACGATCCGCGTCGAGGCCCCTCCACCGCGCCACCAAGGCAGGGTGGAGGAACAAGCCGATAGCGATGCCCGCTCTGCCCATGCCGACAACGCAGGTCCGAGCAGGGCTCCAAGACAGGCTGCGAGTGCCGCGGGCCAGAGCGGCGCATTCATGACGGTCAGGCCCTGCGCTGAGGTCACACCCGTATCGAACGCGGCTTACGTCATCTGCGCATGCGTGCGACGCGATCACATCACTCGATAGTGGTATCGGAACGTCACGGATGGCGCCTCACCCAGTCTCACGGGAAACAGGCACCTGCCTACGCGCACCGAGAAGGAGTGGGAAGCAAGCCAGGTGTACACGATTAATCCAATGAACCGGGCTGTGATCTCCTCCAGCTTCGTTGAAGACAAACCGTGGAGAGTGCGTCTTGATGCTCATGCAGCCGAGCAGTGACGAGCCAACTGTCACAGTGCTAGAAGGCCTGCAACGTCAACTCAACCACAAGTGGGCACCGCACGTGCTCGCGGCTCTTTCATACCACCCACACCGTTTCGGGGAACTACGTGACGCCATTGCGCGTATGTCCGACGGAAAGCTCGTTGGTGAGAGCGTGCTTGCGAAGACCTTGCAGGACCTGCAAAGGAACGGGCTAGTCAAGAACACGCAGGACGAGTCCACGTGGCCGATCATCGTATCGACGTACGCCTTGACGGAACATGCACGTCGCAGACTGCCCGAACTGCTGGCGACCGCACGTCAGTTTCTTTCCGTACCTGAAGATCACGCCGGTTGAGACGCTGTCGCACGGCGCCTCAATGCATCGTCCGCTGTTCGCGCGCCGTGGGCTGAATGAACCACGTCGCACGTTCGAGCTCCCGGAGGGGCACCACGCAGATGGATGGCCGTCTGGCCAGGGAGTTTCGACTGGCCGCTTGGTGATCGAGGGCAGTTTCCCGGTCGATCGGCCCGGCGGCAGTACTTGATGGCCACACGGACGCTGGACTTTCTGTCGGACGCCAGCCTGTCGACACTGCCCTCATCGGGGCGGAGCACTGCCGACCCATCAGCGTACTTGGGGCTGGGCCCAGCGCATTAGCAGGGGCCGTCAGCACGTCCGTGTAGACTCTGCGCAGGGCGACCAAGCACCCACTCGGTCCTGTGCGTTCGACCGCGCAACTCACTGGTCGAACGCACCACGCGGGCACTGCACACCACCCCGAATGCCCGGCGTGCCTTGAACGCCGCCCTAGCGATGGCGGGATAGCTGTCGTTTCAATCTTGAGCGGCATCGTTCCGAGTATCCCGGGCCGAGCCGAATACTATCGCGGCGACACCACTCCGCCGTGATCAGCGCCGCAGCCGCAAGTACCCGGAGCGTGGCGGTGGCAGCGCCGGGTGTTACGTACACCTCCACACCCCACGCACCGCGATCATCCTGTCCATCCCCGCGTGGGACGCGGCCATCCAGGCGTCGATGCGCGCAGCCGACGCGATCGCCGGCTCCTCAGCAGACGACACGGCTCGAGCTTCTTCGTATGCGCCACCTCAAGAGGCATTGTGACCACCCCGATTAGCTACGCTGCCGTAGCAATCGTCCAGCATACGTTTCCTTCTGAACTACGCCTGGCGACGGGACTGCGCCGCGACTATCGATCAGGCACCGAAAGTGCAGGTAGAGGCCATGCTGGCCTCCACTTCACTATGCGTGTGCGTTCTCCGTGCTCTCTGCAGTTGGAATGCCACCACGCCCAGCTTGAGAGCACAGCAATGGCAATGGCGCGCCGAAAGTCGCCACTCTCGAAGTGGCTGGCGTGCCAGCCGGGCGAGTTCGCCGATCGTCCTCGTCGCTGACGCCTACCGCCAGCCAGGCTGACCGTGCGACCGCTGGACCTTGCTGATCGTGCGCGAACTCGTGCCGGGGCCACGGCGCTTCGCCGACCTGATCGACGGTCTTCCGGGGGTAAGACGCAACCTCCTTACCGTGCGGCTGCGTAACCTCGAACGCGACGGCGTCATCGCCCGCCACGAGCTTTCACCTCCCGCTGCCCGTCAGGTGTATGCGCTGACCGATGACGGTCGCGATCTGGCCGACGCGAGGACTCCGCTGATCGGCTGGGGCGCTCGACGGCTCACCGAGCCCAAATCCGGAGAGAGCTTCCGCGCGCGCTCGGCGGCCGTAGCGATGGCAAGCTTCGTCGACTGGAGGCCACCAAGGGGATCCGGGAGACCTACCAGTACCGCGTCGGAGTCTCGGCCTTCTACTTCGCCATCGACGACGGCTCGATCCAGTTTTACGATGGCTGTGCCGAGGATCCCGCCGTCGTCGTGACCACCGACGAGGAGACCTGGAGGGATATCGCTTCGGGCAAGACGACTACGTCAGCGGCGGCCGCCAGCGGCGCTCTCACAATCAGCGGCGACCGGCAGACCACCAAGTGCCTAGGCAGGATCTTCTCCCGCAAGGAAGTGCGCGCGGCGGCGAAAGCGGCTATCACCGCCGCACATCAACACTGATGAGAACAGAGACCACCCGAGGCGAGACGGATCCGCGATGGAAGGCTCTGGCGCAGTTATCGGCGCAGTCGGCGCCGCGCATTCGTACCGCAAAAACCACGAACAGGCCGTCCCGCCGGAGGCGAAGACCGCCTGCCATCGGCTCTGTCCCCGCTGTATCACGAGCGTTCTCACCAACCGGTCGAACAGTCGCTGACACCAACGCGGGTGACGCCGTTTGGCCCCACGTCGGCCGTGCTTGGTGTCGAAATCAACGCCGTTTGATCATGAGGGAGGCTGGCCGCTAACAGGAGCGAGCACCGCAACGACATGGTAGTACCGCGCGGAACCCCCGGTCCGCGCGGGAAGAGGGAGGTCGACGTGGACGCGCGAGCGGGCGAGCCGGAATTTCCGAGTTCCTGGCCGGCCGAACCGGCCCGTCCTTCGACGGTGCGTGAGCAGCGCAGGGCCACCATCGGTCATCGCGCCGTCATCCGTTCGGCCAGCAGTCGAGGTGTTCCGTCCGGGGGTGTGTGATTGAAATCGGCCCAGCGCCGATGTCATCGCCGAAGGCGTCGACGACCGCTCCGTTCATCTGCCACGGGGGGTGCTGGACGCGGGTTGGCCAGGTGTCAGCGCTCGACTCGACGTCCGGTCCCGAGCCGGTCGGCTGGGGGTGTGTCTGGCTTGAGCTGGCTAACCAGTTCGCCGGGATCAACCTGGAGCACGTAGGCGAGGTCGAGCAAGGTCGTGAGGCTGGGCAGCATACGGCCGTTTTCGTAGTTGCTGATCGCGGCGACCGTGCTGGCTGCCTGGTAGGCGAGCTCGAGTTGAGTGAACCTCGCCGCTTTACGGTGCTGCCGTAGGCGGCGGCCGAGCTCGGCTGCGGCGAGTTATAGAAAACAACAACTTGTTATCTAGTTATTTATAAACGTATAGCGTATCTCTGGTGCTTCTATCAAGGTTTCGACGTGCCGAAACCGCCGCCGCCCATGTCCGCCGAGAGGGGCGAGATGGGGTGTTGCATCGTGCGCACGACGGCCACAGTGAGCGCGATGTCGTTGTGTGCCTTGGCGCGAGCCCGGATCCCACAGGGGTGTGAGTGCGCGCTGGCGTTCGCACTGGCGGTGCGCGCCGGGCGGGAAATCGGTCCGGATACCGACGCGATGTGTCGCGAGTGCGGCACCTGGTGGTCGATGGCCCCTCCCTGGCAGACGTGGCTGCGGTCGTGGGACGGCGAGCCGCTGTGTGCCGACTGCGCGGGCGATCTCGAACTAGACGCCGAACTCAGGGGATTCGCCCAGCTGACGGCGGATCTGGAGTCGTCAGAAGTGAGGGAGTTCGGGTGAAGAAGGCTGATCTCAAGGCGGGCGCGAGCTGTGGGTGTGCAACCCCCAGCCAATCCCCAGCCGCCGGTTCCGCCGCGCCAGGCACGAGATCCGGCCCCGTCAGGCGGACCATCCCGGCGGCTCCACCGTCGGCTACCTGGTTGTCCTGCTTCGCGTCGACGCGGCCCGCCGTGCCGTCCACCCGAGCAACTTGCCGCGCTGAAGATACCGACAAGGCTGACCGGGCGGAGCCTAGCCATCTGGGACGCGGAACTGCGCAAACGCGGGGCAGAACTGGTCCTCATCAACAACGCCCACCTGGTGGGCGAGTATCACGCCGCCAACGCCGAAGAGCAGGAACGCGATGACCGGGAACCGTCCACACGGGTGTACTGAGCGACGTGTGTCACTGTCGCGCGATCCGCTCGCCCCTTATTCGGGGCATCCGTACTCTGTAAGTCACGCTAGCGGGGATATCGCACGACGATCGGGTGAATCGACGTGCTGATACCGGATACCGAGCGGTACCAGATCGCGCTCGGCAACGAGCTGCGAAGAATGCGGAAGGCTCGGGGCTGGACCCGCCGCGACGTCCAGTCGCACCTGTCGATGTCAATCTCAACGCAAACCCTGGCCGCATGGGAACACAGCACACGGGCCATCAACGTGACTCGGTTCGCCGAGCTGTGCCTGACCCTCGGCGATCGCCCCCACGCTGTGCTGGAGCGCGTCGACCACGCCGTCATCGGAGGCCACGACACCGCGATCACTATGGACCTGGCGAGTGTCGTCGAGATCGCCCACCCCGAGCTGCGGCCACTACGCCGGTGGGCGGCGGCACGGCTCAACGAAGGCGGCGCAACGGCGATCACGCTCCCACCCGCCGCCGTGGATCGCCTGGCGCAGCTATGCGACATCCCATCCGACCAGCTCAGGGTGGAATTGGCACACGCCGGCGGTGTTGGCGGTCAGGACAGCGACGTCGGTCAGTTGGCGTCATGAACGCCAAGCTGCGGCGGTGCACCGCGCTGGCTGTGCTGAGCGAACTCGACTGGGAGGTGCTGCGCGCGGTCCCGCAGCCCACCGTCATCAAGGAGCTCGACCCGTGGCTGCGCTGCGAGCTCTCTCACCGTCACCGCGGGCAGCACCACGCGCTGGCCCAAGGTGACGCCAAGCGCCGCGACTGGTGGCTGCGCTGGACCGATGACGCCACGATCCGCGATCGCGATCTGGCGATCCTGCTGCCCTGCGCGGCCGACGCGGCCAATGAGGCGAGCGCCGAGACAGATCCCTGTCTGCTGTTCGCCGGGCACGCGGGACCACACTCGTTCCAGATCGACCGCCACGACCTGCAGCCCTACACGAAACCCCCTTGTGAGGGCGGTGAGGCCGGTGCAACCACTACGGTGGCGCGTGTTCTCGCCGTGCATCGGCTCACGCAGCCTATGGCCGACTACATGCGCGAGCTGGGCACGCTGGAGCAGGTGTGCGGAACCCGCTCGAAGGCGCATCGTGGCCTAACCACGGCGACGCTGGCGCCCCAGCTCGTCCGCGTCGACGTGCACACCCCCGGACTCGCGACTTCGCTCATCGACGACATGGTGCGGGTGCCCGTCCCGATGCCGTACGCACCATGGCTTGGCTCCCTGACACTCAAGACCAGTGTGCCGATCACGCTGACACCAAACGGCCGCTGCGTGCTCGCCGAACTAGCGCCGTTCTGGCACTCCTAACCGACTCGGCCACCACCGGCCTGCTCGTCCGCTTCTGTCGGTTCGGGGTTGAGTATCTGGGCGCCGCGATCGGCACGTGGTTCAGCGGCGCAGCCAGCGGCGGCGTGATACCGCTGGACGGTCCCTGGATGGGTCGATTCCGTGACTCTCCAGGTCGGGGTTCCTGGTGGTCGTGGTCGTTCTCGTCGCGGTCACGAACTGGGTCGGCGCTCGGGTGCGTGAGTGGTCAGTCGAGCCCGTTGGTGCTATCGCGGTAGAGATCGCCGGTGCTGGCGCCGGGGACGACGGCAGGTGGACCGGAATCCACCCAGACCTGGTAGCCGTCGCCGGCCAGGATGGTTTGCGCCGGTGTTCCAGTCCGCTGCCAGGTGAGCACCGGGTGTGGGCTGGTGGTCATTCAGTGGGTCGCCATCGTCGATCACCGGGTGAGTTCGCGCGAGACGCGCACGCATCCGGCCGCCACGCATGCGACCCGGCCGTTCGGGTCGGTCAGTTCGACGTCGTAGATCCCGTCCGCCCACGTCCAGGAGCTGGAGGTGGTGGGCTACACCGACAGAACGACCTCGCTGTCTCGCGCATCCGCGTTGCCGAGCGCACTTGACCACTCCTGCAGCACCTCGGTCACATCGAGGTGCTCGCGGACGTGAGCGCGCATGCTTCAGCCGGTGACGTCGGCGGGTCGGTCTTTCTCGTCGCGAATGGGCCAGGAGGTGGCCCAGATGGGTGCCCTGTTCGATGACGAGATCGGTGTCCGCGGTCACGTGTCCTCCCACCGATGCCGTGCCGTGCTGGCGTCGGTAATCGCGGTCAGGCGGGGCTCATCACTCGGCTATGCCAGCTGCGGTTCGCATGTCCGAGCAGTACTCGGGCGTGCCGAGGGTGCTGGGGGCCGGGAAGGGGATGCGGGACCAGAACGCCAGTACCTCCGGATCGTTGTTCACAGGTGTGGTGGACCATCGGTACCGGTCGCTGGGCGCGCGCATTACCGATGCGGCAACAAGGAGTCTGCCGAGTCCCCGCCGCCGACATCCCGGGTCGACCCGGATCTGCTCAAGTACGGCTCGGCGGCAGGGCGCACAGATCATCAGATCAGCATCGGCGACACTGCGGGGGCCGAGGTACACGGCGATCTGGCCTAGCCCGCCTCGCACCGACGGGGGTGTCACCACGAGCGCCAACCCGCGTCCGGGAGGTTCGGCAGTGTGCGTGAACGGATCGATCAGAGCCCAAGTCGAGTGCTCATGGCCCAGTTCGCGACACACCTCGCAGGTCACTGTGGTGGCGTCGTAGAGATGGGAGTGCCCGAGGCTGACCCGCGCGATCCGGAAGTCATGTCCCCGCGGGCAGCTACCGCCCAGGGTGGTGTCGGTTGTCGGTAGAACCGGCACCAGGCTCCCGTAATCGCCTGAACTCACGATCGCCCGCAACGCATCATCGATCACACGTTCGATAATACAGCGCTGGATCTGGTCTGTGGTCGAACGCGTCGACCTGCGTCTGCAGCTCGGCCAGGCTGCTAGCGAGTGGCTGCTTGTCGAGGTAGCGGAACAGTGTCTGGTGGAAGCGTTCGTTCTTGCCCTGGGTGGTCGGCTTGTAGGGCTTGCCGGTGATCGGCTCCACGCCCAGGCCCGTCACGTGCACGACGAACTGGCCCAGGGATCCGCGCCGCGACGGGTTGAGCGCGACCCCGTTGTCCGACAGCAGCCGCTGGGGAACACCGTGCGCGGCGACGGCCTTGTCGAAGACCGAGATGGCGGCCTCTGCCGTTTCACTCGAAGCGACGTGGGAGGCGACCGCGTAACGGGAGTGGTCGTCGATGAGCTGGAGGATCACGCACTTTCGTCCGCCAGTCAGCACGTATTCGGTCGCGTCCAGCTGCCAGCACGCGTTCGGTGCCGGATACACGAACCGGCGCCACGCCGAGCGTGGCTTCTTCTTCGGCTCGAGCCGAGCGACGCCTGCCTGGCGGAAGATCCGGGCCAGCGACGCAACCGAGGGCACCACCTCCAGTCCCATCGCGTGCATCTTGTCGTGCACGCTGATCGGCCCGTGGTCCAGGCCGGAAGCCTCCAGCGCCGCGCGCACCTCCACGGCTTGGGCTCTGACCTCGTCGGTCAGCTTTGACGGGCTCGACCTCGGGCGCCTGGGTCTGGGCTCGAGCACCGCGGCCGGCCCATCGTCCTTCGCGCGCTTGCGCAGCTCGTAGAACGACTTGCGCGAGATGCCGTGCTCGGCACAGAAAGACGAGACCGCGCCACGAGGAGCGTCCTCGGGCCACTGCGAGATCGCGAGACGGACACGGGGATCGATGGATTCATTGGCAGCCACCGCCACAGCCTCGCGGCCAAAGCGTCACCACCAAGACCACCAGAACTGTCACCGATGTCCTGATACAGAACCGTCACCGAAGTCCTGCGACATGACATCTGGTCTAACATCTGGTCTAACATCCCTGTTCTTGGGGGAGTGCCAAATCTTCCGCTAGCGGCTACCGCATGGGGCGACGCTCGGCTGTCATCGGCGGTCTCGCAGTCGTTTGCGTCCGTGGTGTCGCTACGGGCCCGGATGGCTGCTGTTCTACAGCAGTTCGGCGGAGGCGGTTTCGAAGCCCAGCGCTTGTCCGATGTGGGCAATGGCCTGGCGCGGAAGGTCACGCGGCGTGTCGTCCGACAGGATCCAACCGATACCGCCGTCGAGTGATGCCAGTGTCGCCTCTCGCGGGTCTCGCCTTGGTCAGGCGTCTGTCCCGGCCGCAGTTCGGATGTTGGCCTCCAGGTGTTCAGTGGATGTGGTGCCCGGGATCGGCAAGACAGCCGCTTCCTGCGTGAGCAACCAACGAAGGGCCGAGGCAGGGGAGGCGGGTTCGGTACCGCTGCTGTCGCGGCGGTGTTGGGTGGCCAGCGGCGCGTAGGGCACGAACGCGGTGTGGGTCTGGGTGCAGTATTCGAGCACCGAGCGGTCGCCCTCGGCGATGTTGAACTTGTTCTGGACGGCGGCGATTGCCGTGATCTCGCGCGCGGCGATCAGCTGGTCGACGGTGACCTTGGACAGGCCGATGTGGCGGATCTTGCCTTCGTCGCGGAGCGCGGCGAGTTCGCTGAGTTGGTCGGCGAGCGGGACGTGCGGGTCGATGCGGTGCAGGTAGTAGAGGTCGATGCGCTCGAGCGCGAGGCGGCGCAGGCTCATCTCGACGCACTGGCGCAGGTATTCGGGGCGGCCGACCGGTGCCCAGCGGTTCGGGCCCTGGCGGGTCATGCCGCCCTTGGTGGCGATCACGAGTTCGGCGGGGTAGGGGTGCAGTGCCTTGCGGATGAGGTGTTCGCTGGTGTCGGGGCCGTAGGCGTCGGCGGTGTCGATGTGGTTGATGCCGAGGTCGACGGCGCGGCGGAGGACGGCGTGGGCGGTGTCGATGTCGGCTGGGTGATACCAGTGGCCGGGGCCGGTGAGTTGCATGGCGCCGTAGTGAGGTGTGTCTGAGTTAATTGACCAATCGCGGGTTGAAATACCCAGCCACGGCCGGTGCGTGGTCATTGGTTCTCCTCAGGTGCTCTGCTTCGACGGTATGCCAGGCGGTTCTCGCGTGCTTGGGCGAGTCCGTCGCGTCGGTTCTTGCGGATGGCGTCACCTCGTCCTTCGTGTTCGTCGTCGGGCGTGACATACCCGATGGCGGCGTGCAGCCTGACCCCGTTGTATTGGGCCCGTACGAGCTCGAGTTCGGCTTCGAGCTCGCCGGGGTCGCGGATCTTTTCCAGGTGCGGCCACTCGCCCTTCACGTGCCCGAACAGCGTCTCGATCCACGCCTGATCGGTCGGTGTGCCGGGCCGTCCGAACTGGCGGGCGATGGCCACACCGGCGAGGAACTCGCGGGTGGTGTGGCTGCGCATCTGCGGCCCGTTGTCGCTGATGGCCAGCAGCAACGGCAGCTGCCCGTCACCGATCGCGGTGCCGACGGCGTCGCGGTCGCCGGAGGCCAGCGCGGCCACCAGCGCGTCGGTCGCGCGGGCGTCGGCGGCCGCCCACAGGTTCTCGGCCTCCAGCGCGTCGGTGAAGGCGACCTCGACCTGGGTGGAAGACTCCTCGGCCGACACCAGGGTGGTGATCCACTTGCGGGAGACGATGTCGAGGATCGCGATCGCGGCGACCCGGGCGCGGGTGAAGTGCGTGAAGTCGTAACCCCACACCCGGTTGGGCTTCCACTCCAGCCAGGGCGGCCACTCCGCCCGACCGATCGGCTCGCGGGGCGGCTGACCAGGAAGAACGAGCCGTTCGGCGGCCAGGATCCGCCGCACCGTGGACTCGGAGACATGCACCAGTCCGATCCGCGAGCCGCGGTGGGCGAGCTTGCGATGACTACGGTCGGTCTCGCCCCAGGTCTCGAACAGCTCCACGACCGCGGCCCGCTCGCCCGGCAGGATCCCGTGCAGGGGATGCCCGCCCGGCGGTAGGTCGTCCAGCCGCCCGGCGGCCTGGCGGGCCAGCCACGCCTGGTAGCGACCGTGTTCCAGGCCCAGCCGGTCACATGCCCGCCGCGCCGACCAGCCACGCTCGACGGCGTGCTCGATCAACTCGAGTAGGCCGGCCTTCACGTCAGCGTGCACCCGCGCCGGGACCGGGCCGGCCATCAGCCCCAGGCGGGTTTTCCTCGTGCAGATGCAGCGCCACCGCCTGCTCGGTCACCGTGGCGCGCAGCCGCTCGGCCTCCGCCCGCGCCTCCTCCAACTCCAGCTGCTCGACTGTCTTGCCCGGCCGGCCCGGCCGAGCCGACAGCGCGGTCAGCGCGCCCTGCTTGGCGGTACGGCAGATCGTGGTCACCGTGGTGCGGTCGACCTTCCACTTCTGCGCGGCCTCCCGCTGCGTGCACTGCCCAGTCAGCACCGACACATACATCTCGTACTTCTGGCTCGGCGAGAGCAGCCGTCGCTGCTTGCGTGCCTTCATGGGCGTATTGGACGTCATCATCAGCCTCCGGAACGGTCAGACACACCGCTTCGTGGCTGGGTATTTCAAAGATCAAATGGTCATCTAACTCAGACGCAAGACGGTAGCCGATGCGGTGCACGGGCTTGTCGCCACCGATGCGGAAGGTGCCGCTGCGCGCGGCGGATAGGTCGGTACGGGTCATAGTGTCTCCAGAGCGCGGTTCGGAACACGTTCGACGATGTGATTGAGTGCGGCCGCGGCGACGCGTTCCGAGGCGAGGTGGGTTGTGTCGATGCGCACGACGGTCCCGCCCAGCTGTTCGAGGTGGGTCGGGACTCGTCGTAGCAGCGCAGTTCCTCGGCGATCGAGCCAGGCCGGTGTTGATAGCGGTTGTGGGCGCCGCGTTGTGTCAGTCGGGCGCAAACGGTGGCGGGATCGGCGCTGAGGATGAACGAGATGTCGGGGAGCTCCGCCTGAGCGTTGACTGCCTGCAGGTAGGCGAGCGCGATGCCGTCGAGGCGCTGCATGACCAGGCCGGATGCGAGGTAGCGGTCGGAGACGACCGTGTGGCCTGCGGCGAGCCGCGTGTGATCTCCTCATCGAGATGCTGGTGACGGTCGGCGGCATAGAGGCAGGCCAGGACGATTCCCGATGCGGTGTCGGTGAGTGCGCGGGCGAGGGTGCTCTTGCCGACGCCGCTGGGACCGTCGATCGCGATGAAGAGGCCACGCTGCTCGCTCGGAGTGGTCATCAGTCGAACAGCCGCAGCTCGGCCTCGGGCTCGGCGGGAGCCAGGGTGATTCCGCCGGTGTCGCGTAGCGCGGCCACGGTCAGCGGCGACGGTTCGGTGGCCAGGGCGATGAACAGCCGCGCGGTCACGAGCGCGTCGTAGGTGGCCCGGTGCGGCTGCAACCCGGACGGCAGGTTCTCCGCGAGGTTGCGGTGCTCGACCAGTGCGCCGAGCCGGTAGGACGGCAGGGTCCAGGTCTTGCGCGCTAGCCGGAGGGTGTCGAACGCCTCGGTGGGTGTCCAGTTGGGGAGTGTTCGGGTGAGCACGTCGAGGTCGATGCGTACGTTGTGCCCGACCGGGATGGCGTCGCCGAGCGCGGCGCTCACCGCGTCGGCGATCTCGCCGAACGTGGGTTGGTCGGCGACGTCGGCGGTGGAGATGCCGTGCACTTTGCGGGCCTGCCAGGTGATCGGCGAAGGTGGCCGCACGAGCCAGGAGCGGGGTTGGCCGATCTGGCCGCCGCTGAATGGGCACGACGGCGAGTTCGACCAGCGCAGGGGGTCGAGCCCCCGTTGCCTTCGACGTCGATGACGACGTAGTCCAGACTGGTCCAGAGGGCATCGGTGCTCATGCGGTTGCCTCACGCTGCCAGCCGATGTCGGCGCGTCCGTGACGCCGCCGCCGATGGGGATGGCGTTGATCGTGGATTTGGAACCCCAGTCCGTGTTGCAGGAAGTAGCGCGGTTGTTCATCCAGTCCCGCGGTGGTCGCGGCGCGTTCGCTGATCTGCACGATCTCGAGGTCCTCCTTATCAGGCAGGCGGGCGGCGAGCTCACGCACCTGGGCTTCGGTGGGGGGCCGATGAGCGTCAGCGCAGAGCCCGAGTTGGCTGAGCGGGCAGATGTCGCACAGCTCGCGTACACCGTAGTGTCCGTTGCAGTCGGGCACGCCGTGGGCGAACGACACGCCGCAACTGGTCTTACGGAACAGCGGCCCGCCAGTCGCGCTGTCGAAGGCCTCGAGCACCCGCCGCTCCAAGGTCTCGGGAACGATCTTGCGTCGGGCGGTGTGGTCGTAGGGCTCAGGGAGTCCGTTGGCGCGGTAGTAGTCGGCGATCTCGCCGCGATAGAACAGACCGGTGAAGACCGTGGCGTGCGCGTGCCGGCTCAGCTCCACCGCTCGCGCGAGGTGCTCGGGGCTGTCGTTAAGGCGCGGAACGAGGGGCCGCCAGTACAACACGACTCGATAGCGCTGGGCATGCTGATACGCAACCTGCAGGGAGCGCGCCGCGATGGCGCTGTCGACGGGTTCGATCCGCTGGTCGGCGATGCCGGAGTAGGTCACCAGCAGGGTGAGCTTCAGGTGACGCAACCGGTTGAGGCGCGCGCAATCTTCGGGGTCGATTCGGTACCGGGTGACGACGAGAACATGGTTCGTCAAACCTCGGCGATCGAGGTCGTCAAGCACGTCGAACAGGTGCGTCTTGACGCGCGGCAGGAACGGGTCGGTAGCGCGGTTAAAGATCTGGATGGGGGTGCGGTGCGGCTGGAAGTAGCGGTGGTTGACCAGCGCCCGCACAGCGTCGGCGTCGCTCATCAGGGCGCGCGGTTGGCGCATGTCCCATACGCCGTAGGTGTGGCTTCTTTCCGCACTCGGCGTGTTCGGTGGGGTTCGTGTGGCGATTGAGCATGGTGAGGTTTGACAGCTCGTTTGGCATGCGGTTGACGGCGTGTGTTGCGTTTCGGCCGGTCGTGAGCCTCGCGGAGACCACTCGGTCGTGTGCATGGTGATCACGTCAGTTGCAGGGCCCGACGAGTGCTGCTGATCGTCGGAGCGGGGTGACGTGGCTGGCTGCGGCAGCACCGGCGCGGAGCCGCGTGATCTCGTCGTGTTGGGCGGCCAGTTGGGCGAGCGCCTGTTCGCGGAAGGCGGTGAGCTCGTCGACCTGGCCGGTGGTCTGTTCGAGGCGGCGCTTGAGCGTGGTGATCTCGGTTTTGAGGCGGTCGATCTGGCTGTCGCGCGGGTCGAGGCGCTGGCCGGTGTCGCGCTGGAGCGTGGCGAGGCGTTGTTCGAACTCGACGCGCAGGTGCGCGTAGGGACGCGTGCCGTAGAAGGCGGTGCGGTCCACTCCGGCTTCGCGGGCGAGGGTTTTGACGTCGCAGCCGCCGTCGGCGGGGATCTGGCCGCGCAGGAGCCGGTCGATGGTGGCGCGGATGCGGTTTTCGTTGGCCTGCCTCTGGGATGCGGTGATCCGCACGGGCTACTCCTTCTCGTGGATGGTGTCGTTGTCGATGGCGTCGAGGACACGCTGCGCCCGGTCGAGGTCGGCCTGCAGCCGCGCCTTCTCGATCTTGCCGGTGGGTCCGAGGTCACCGAGGAACGTCGTGGTTTGCTGGGCGTGTTCGGCCCAGACGGGCCGGTGACAGGGGTGGTGGGTGGCCTGCGGGCAGCGGGCCGAGTCACACATCCCGGCCAGCGGTTTCTCGGCGTCCGGGGTGCCGGCCAGCTTGAGGCAGAGCGCTCGAGAGGGGTCGGTGAACCAGCAGTAGTTCGCCGTCCCGAGGTGCAGGGTGCGGGCGCGTTTGGTGAGTAGGTTGAGCACTTCCCGGTTGTTGCGCTGCACCTTCGGCGACCCGGCATCGTTCGGGGCGAGTTTGCCGTCGATGTGGGCGAAGAACTCGGTCAACTCCCGGGCGCCGGGGCCGGCGGGCAGGATGCCGTGCTGGTAGTTGCGGAACTCTGCCCAGAGCAGGTCGAGGTTGCGGTCTGCCTCGTGCTTGTTGACCTCGGCTAGCAGTTCGGCCTGCGCACCACCCGGGCGGGAGGCGTAGTCCTCGTGGTGGCCGCGATGTGTTTGAGGTGCAGCTTCGCGGCAAGGACGCCACCGGGCCGGTAGGCCAGTTCCAGCGCGAGTGTGCGACGCAGCGACCTGAGGCTGACCGGGAACTCGGGTATCGGGTCGAGACCGAGGCGTTGGCCGTCTGGACCGTTGACCCAGTTGCGGAACCACTGGTAGCGGATCCTGAACGCGAGTTGGCCGAACAGGGGTGCGTCTTCTTGAGGGTCGGTGTGCAGCTGTTCGGCGAGCTCGATGGCCTGGTAGGCCGGTTCGATCACGACCCATTCCTCGGGTGTGCCGCCCAGCGGCTGTCCTTTGACGACGGTGCTGGCCACGCGGTAGCGGACGAGGCCGTCACCGTAGCGCTCGGGCGGGCGGCGACAGCCGACCTTGAGTTCCATGAGCTCGCTGGCCCTCATCCCGGAGACCGCCGCCGTGAGGATGATCGTGGCGGTGCGGACGATTCCGACCAGTGCGGTGGCCTGAAGCCGATGGAGTGGCGGTGTCCACGGCAGCACGCCGTCACCGCGGGCGTGGTCGACGAGGGCGGCGTTGCGAGCGAACGGTTTCTCGGCGCCGACGAGCCCGAGTGTCGTTTCCAGCCGTTGGCGCAGGTGTGGCAGCCAGCGGCTGCGGAACTGAGTGAACCCTGCTTGGCAGGCGAGCGGGTTCAACGCGATCGGAGTCAGCGGATCGTCGGGAGACCATTGCCCGGTTTCCAGCCGACGACGGATATAGGGGTCAGGCAGCAACGGCAGCGGCTCGTCGGCGGTTTCGTGGTCGGCCAGCAGCGCGCTGAACGCCTCGGTGGGGGCATCCTGGGGAGCGGTGTGCAGCACCCTGTGGTCGATGTCGCGCATCTGCCGGTTCAGCTCGACGGCGTGCGGGCCGCAGGTGATGGCCAGGTAGGCCGCCGCCGCGAGCATTGGCTGCAGCACCTCGATGATCTGCGCGGCCGAGCGCCGTGTTGCCGGTCCACGCTCCCCAACCACGACACCGTCGGCATCACGCACGTGGCGTCGGTAGTCCAGATAGGGCGCGCAGCAGTCGTCGTCGATGTCGGCGAGGCTGGCGACACCGCGATCGGTGAGCCAGTTCAACAACCGGACCAGTTCGCCCAGCCGCAAGGGGGCAGTGGCGAGGTGGGCCGGGTTGCGGTAGGCGCGGGGAAGCACCGCGACGGCATCATGCCGCGGCGCGAGCAACGCCAGGACCAGTTCCCTGGCGAGGATCCGCCACCGCGGGTCGATGATCGCGGAAAAGTCGAACCGCCGGGCGTGACGCGCCATCTGCACCGGGAGGCCGACCACCTGGCCGAAGTCCCGTCCTCGAACACCGGGCGGGCGGCGCCCTCCGGGAGGTCGAGCCCTGCCTCCCGGCAGACGTCGACCCCGGCGAAGGGTGACCGAGCGGGACCGGTGACGGCGAATGCGGTGCTCATCGGGTTGACTCCTCGGGACGCACAGGCAACTCGTTGTCGGCATCGGCGACCCGCTGACCCGCAGTGGCCAGCAGGGCGGGGTCGAAACGGTCCAGCACGTGGTCGATGCGCTGGGCGTAGTGGCCGAACACGGCCATGAACTGGCCGGCGGGCATTTGCTGCCACTGGCGGGAGAAGAACGCCTTGAGTCGCAGCAGGTTGGTCGCGTGGCGGGGCGCGAACACCGCCAGTGGGCAGAGCAGACACACCCACGGCCGGGCGGGGCAGGGCTTGCCCTTGGGGCCGTGCAGCCCAGACAGTTGATCGGCGCAGGCAGCGACGAACACGTCGCGGGCACCGCCGACGAGTTCGGTAAGGACCGCGTCGTCGAGGCCGAGATCGGTGACCAGCTGTGGATACTCGTGGGCCAGCGTGGCAGCGTCCTCGTCGGTCACCACGGCCGGGGGTTGGGCGCGGCGTAGCAAGTCGTGTTGGGCGTCTTCGATGATGGCGTCCGCCGCCCGTCGCTGTGTGTCAGTGCTGGCGGTTAGGTAGTGGTCGCCTTCCACCGCTGGGCTGTGATTGGGGTCGATGGTCGCGCGGCCGCCGGTCCACCGGCTCTTGTCGCGCATCGCGTGGTGGGTGGTACGAATCCGCGCTCGGTGGATCTTCAAGGGTTCGCCGTCGTCGTTCGTCACGTCGTGGCGCACCACCCAGCGTTGCACGGCGGTTCGATCCGCCGAGCTGGTCGTTGTCGAGATCTCGCTGCCGCCGGGTGTGATCAGCCGAAGCCATAGCCGGTTGCGGTCGGACGGGTCGACGTGACCGCGGAGCAGGGCTGAGTGGGACAGCCACGGGATCGCCTAGCAAATCGTGCCGGTCAGACGGCGTGTCGATCCAGCCGAGCGAGCCCATTGCGGAACCCCAATCAGCAGGCGACCTGCGGTTTCGCGCCCGCCTGATGCAATTCCTGAGGGTTCGTGTAGTGCTGCGTGGTGTTTGGGCTGCGGTGACCGAGCCAGGCCTGCAGCTCGAACAGCGTCATCGGTTCCTTGGCGTTGTAGAGCTGGCTGGCGATGGTCGACCGCGCCCGGTGACTGGTGATGTTGCCGCGGACGTCCGCGGTGGGAACACCGGCTTTGGCGCAGAGCGCGGGGATGATCGAGCGGTTGATGTAGGTCTTGCCGACCGGGTGCGCGCGGACGGAGAACAGCAGGTCAACATGCTCGTTGGTTTTTCGGTCCAGCCGTTTGGGCTGCTCGGGGCGCACGGCCTGCCATGCCTCGATGGCTTGACCGACGATCGCGTCGACCGGCTTGGTGAACGCGGTGCCGGTCTTGTGCACCGGGACATCGAGTAAGCAGACCGCGTCCTCGGCGAGGACATCGCGAGCGTCGCCGGCGATGGGCTTGCCGTGGTGCTGCCAGCGGATGCAGCCGACCCGAAGGCGGGAGAGTTCGTCGCTGCGTAGCCCGCCGAACAACCAGGTCAACACCAGCGCACGGAGCAGTTCGATCGGGTGCTTGCGGCCGACTGGGTTGGCGTAGACGTCGCTGTGCTCGAGATTGAGGCCTGTCCATAACAGCTTGGCCCAGATGTCGTCAGCGATCACACGAGGATTCGGGCCGATGAGGGCACGGATACTGCGGGGAGTGGCCAGCGCGCGAGCCGGGTCGAAGCGCCGCAGAATCCACTCCCATTCCTGGCAGTCCCGGAAGAACTGGCGTGCCCCAGCGAGCAGACCGCTCTTGGTGCGCGGCATGAGTGGTTCGCCGATGCGTTCCTGAAGAGAGGCGTTGTGCTGGATGTAGTCACCGATGTGGAGGCGATCCACGGCGGCGACCCAGGCGGCGCACAGCTCTCGCGTCCATTGCTCGGGTTCCTGTACTTCGGGATGCTCGGCAGCCAGCCAGCGTCCCATTCGGAGCATCTGATTGCGTCGGTCCTTGCGACTGCGGGCTGGGAGCGTGGACGTGTCGTGCCAGCGCTGCACCCAGCGGGCCCACGGCTCGGCCACACCCTCCACCGGCGGTGGGGCCAGGCGGGCCGGGGGTCGCGGAGAGCTGGTCAACCCGAGTGCCGCCAGCGCCCGGTGCAGGCTGTGGACATTCTGGCGCAGCGAGTACGGGATCGTCAGGTTTGTGCGCAGCCCCTGAATCACCTCCGCCGACAGATCCGCCAGGCACGGGCTGCGGTTGAGCAACATCGCGTGGCAGACCAGACTCGCTGTTCGTGCGGTGACCTGCGGGGACCGCTGGCCCCAGCCATGCAACACCGAGGTGACCTGCGCGACCGCGTGGTCGACAAGAGCCTCGCCGAATACCTTCCGCGCGCCGCGGCCGAGGTTGCCCAGCAGCTGCAGATCAGTGAACCCGAATAGGTAGGCCAAGGCGATTGCGTAGGACCGTGCGGACGTGTCGGCCCATCGCGGATACGTTCTCTGGTAGTCCTTTCGACTCGGTCCCAGGACAGTGGCCCAGGTTGCCGCATCTCAGCTCCAGAAGCTCGTGCGGTGGGCGGCGCAGCCGCGCAGCACCAACGCGACCGCGTCGATCGCCGAGCGTCGGTGGAACCAGTCGTCTGGCACGTCAAGGTAGTCCTTCGACGCGACAAGCGGCAGCACGAGCCTGTGCAGCGCCCTCCACTCAGCCTGAGCAGGATCGCGCCATCGTTCCGGCCAGTTGCGGACGTCCCAGCCCAGAGCGTCGAGTGCGACTTGCTCGGAGACTGCCAGCCCTGAGGAACGATCGTACTGCGTAGGGTCGATCGGCCAGGACCACGCAGGATCTAGGGATGTCGTGGAAAGCCGCAGATGGCAGTGCGGTCACGGTTCGATCGCCCCCGGCACCTGCTCGCCGAGGCCAGCCAGCATCCTCACCCGCCGCCCGTGGATCTGTTGCATGCCACGGCTGAGCTTGTCGGCCAAATCCCGGCCAGACAGATGCTCTGGCGGACTCAGGTATCAGAACTGTCCGAATTCCTGGCTTCATCGGCTGCTTCGGCGGCTGATTTCGGCGGCGTAGTTGGTCCAGTCGCCGCTGCTGGCGCGTTGCCAGGCGACGGCGACGGTGATGTGGATGCCGAGCAGTCGGGCCAGGACGGCAGCAGGCAGTTCGGTGCTGAGCTGAAACAGCGCTGCGGATCGGGATCGGGCCGAGTTGATGCCGAGCTTGCGGAGACGTTCGGCGAGGCCGAATGCGCTGATGGGCCGGCCGGGCTGACCGCCGGGGAACAGCCAGGGGGAGGTTCCCTGGTCGCCGACGACGGCCTTGCCGTGGCGGGCGGCGACAACCTGGAGAACGAGCTCAGCGAGGGGTTCGGGCAGCTCGATCGGCTCGCGTCCGAGCCGCAGGCGTACTTGGTTGTCGTGGTGTTCGACGTGGTCGATGGTGAGGCGGCTGAGGGCGGCGGGCCACTGGGCGTAGAGCAGCACGAGCAGCCCGGCGACGCGGTCCTCGGGTTTGAGCGTGTCGTCGTGCAGCAGCCAGCGAGCCTGTGTCCAGCGGGTTTCGGTGTCGATGAGGCCGGAGGGTCCGTCCCACCTCGTGGCTGGGAAGTCGAGCTGGGTCAGTTTCTGTTTCTTGGCCCAGCGGACAAAGTTGCCGGCCTCGGTGCGGTAGCTGCGTTTCGTGGTGGCCAGCCAGGCATCCAGGTCGCCTTGCCGCGCCGTGGCCAGCGTGAGCCTGTGATCGGTGAGCCAATCGAGCAGGGTGATGGCGGCCTTGATAACCCGCTGCGCAGCGACGACCTGCTCGTGGGTGGTGTCGGCGCCCTTGACTCGGCCACGCAGCCGCCGCATGACATGCCAGACGGCGTAGCGGTGCAGCATCTGCCGCTCGTCGGGGTCAGCACGGTCGGCGACGATGTCGGTGATCCACCGTTCCAGCCGCGCCATCTGCTCATCCCGTGGCGGCAGCGTTCCGATGGCGACCAGGACGCTGCGCAGGTGTTCGACCGTCTTTCCTCGGGCAGCGCGTCCAGGGACGCGTGGGTGAGCGATTGCCCGGTCAGATCGCGCAGGATCGCCGGGGCGGCGCTCTTGTTGAGCCAGTTCGCGACCGTGGTGGGTCGTTTTGCCTCGGCAAGGGTGTCGTAGAGGCCTTGCAGTTCGGGGCGAATCTCGCCGCTGTCGTTGCTGAGCAGGTCGCGCAGCCGCTGCTGGACGGCGCAGCGGGCGCACCGTCCAGCGTGAATGCGGTCGGGTTGACCGCAGTTGGGGCAACTGCGCCAGAAGCCAGGGTCGGGACGGGCGCAGCTCGCGCAGAGCGGTTCATCGAGGGTGCCGCCACGGATCGGTGCGTCTTCGCCGCAGCCGACGCAACGAATCCACCGCTGTCTGCAGGCCCGGCACCAGGGCGTGCCGGTCGCCTGGGAGATCACGCAGGGTGCGTCCTTCCCGCAGATCTGGCACGTCAGGGTCTTGTATGGCACGCAGCTGCCGCAGAGCGGCCCTCGGCGGTGCGAACGTTGACGGGACGGCGTCGGCCGCAGTCGAGGCAGGTTTCCTGGTTGGCGGGGTCGGTGATCATGCAGTTCGGACACAGCGGTTGGCCGTGCTCGTCGCGGGTGGCCGCCTCGCGGACCACGCCGCAGCGCGAGCAGGGTTGGGCGCGGGATTTGGCCACACAGTTGCGACACAGCCACTGTCCGTCGATCCGGCGGTGCAAATGGATGACTCGGTCACAGCCGGGACAGGACGGGCGCACGATGGCCTGCGCTCCGGCGTCGCGGAGCTTGTCGACCAGCCGCAGCACTGCGAGAACGGGTGCCTCAGCGCCAGCCCCGGTGAGCAGTTCGGGCCGATCTTGCACCGCCCATGCGAGCTGATAGCGGCGTCCGGCGCCGGGCACTGTCGCACGAACTGCGGCGGCCACGACGTCCGCCGACAGTGTCGAATCCACGCCGGTCACCACGCCCACGACGATGTCGACGGGATCCCGACCCGCATCGGGCGGGCAGTGGGCGCATCGCGGATTCCCGTCCCGGTCTCGGCAGTTCACCGGCCGGACCTTGCCGCAGGCCGCGCAGGCGTCTCGCCGGGGACCGCAAACGCCGCAGTACCAGTCCTGGCCGCGGCGCTGCAGGGTGCGCAGGGGTTTACCGCATTCAGCGCAGACCGGCGGCGAAACTTCCATCGCGCCGGCCTCGCGCAGCGCGATGAGCAGATCCCCGACACCCCTGGGTGCTGGGGAGCGACCGTCGGCCAGCAGCACTGGCTTCTCAAGCAGCGCTTGGGCCATGCCGCGGCGCTTGGCCCGGCCCCCGGCAACACCGGTCACCGTGGCTTCGATCACCGTGCGGTCCAAGTTGGGCTCGCGTGCGGCGACAAGGTCGACGATGACGCCGATAGGGTTGGCGAGCACCTCCGGTGCCAGCGGGACTGGCATGGTCTACCCGTCGACGCGGGTGATGCGGGCCCGCTTGGGGCGCAGACCGCCGACCCCGGCCTCGGTATCGCCGACAGCCTTGGACCGGCGAAGCGGGGTGGCCCCGGCGATCGGCTCGATCAACTCGTCCATCGTGCAGTCGAGGATGTCCAGCAACGCCATCAGCACGTTCAGGCTCAACCGTTCAGGCCGCTCGGCGACCAGCCGGTAGACCTGGCTGGACGACAGGTGGATGCCGCGCTGGGCCAGTGGTTCGATCAGGTCGGTGGTGGCGAACAGGCCCCGGTCGGCCATGACGTTTCGCAGCCGCCACCGGTAGTCGAGTTTGCGGGTCATTCACGATTCCTTCCGACATTGCGGGTCGAAGGCCGGGTTCAACGCCTTGCGCAGCGCGGTGTTCATGAAGTCACCGGACACATGGGTGTAGATCGCCGTCGACGTGTCACACCGATGCCCCACGGCCTCCTGGATGAACCGACGATCCACGCCTTGCTCTGTCAGATGGGTGACCCACGAGTGCCTCAGCGAGTGGGGCGTCAGCTGTTTCGGCAGGCCGAGGGCGTCGCGGTAGGCGACGAACCGGGCATTGACCTCCGCCGGTTTGACCCTTCCGCCGCGTTCGGTGACCCACATCGCCGGGTGCTCGTCGCAGCCGAACCTCGGACGGATGTTGTCCACGTAGTCGGCCACCGCCTCGACCGCCCACCCCATCACCGAGGGCACGTTCCGCCGCCGCGGTGGCTGCCCGCGCACCGCCTTGCCATAGCGGACGTGCAGCATCCCGTACCGGCCGAACTCCGGCGCCGCCGGATTCCGGCCCCAATCGGCGATGTCCAGTTTGGACGTCTCGGTGCGGCGCAACCCCCACGCATAGGCGACTTTGAACAGCGTGGCATCACGATAGGCAGCCAGTGCGCCCTTGCGTTTCGCCCGCACCGCGCGGTCGACCTGGTCGTCGGCGTAGTCGAGGAACCGCTGCAACTCCTCGCGGGTGAACGGCCGCGCCTCGGCATCACCCTCGTACTCGTTGAGGTGGGCGATGGTGTTCCACTCGTGGCAGATCGGCACCGGATGCACCCCCGGCCCGAACTCGCCCTCGCACGCGGCCGCCCAGCCATACCGGGCGTCGCACAGGTACTCGCTGAACAACCGCAGATCCGTCTGATAGTTCCGGATCGTCGCCGGGGTCAGATGCTTTTCGCTGGTCAGCCACTGCGTCCACTCGTCCACATGGGCCGGTCCCCAGCTCCACGGGTACTCATTGGTGAACGAGATGAACTGAAGCACCAATCGCACCCGCGGGGCCATCGTGGACTCCTGCAGCCCCCGCGCCGTCTGCTGAGCATGCCAGCCGCGCAGCATCGCCTCCACCATGGCGTCCTCCGGCCGCAACTGCACCACACCCGAGACCAGCTCCAGGTGCGCCGCGCCGGCCAGATCACCCCGTCCCACCACGCCTCCAAACCAAGATCACCAGGACCGTTTGGGGCAGGGATCATGCACCTAACGGGATCACTCGGCAAGCGACGCAGGTCAGACGGCGTGTCGCAGCCGCCCACCACCGGCATTGCCGAAGCGCTCTCAGCAGGCGACCCGCAGTTTCTCGCCCGTTGGATGCAATTCCCGAGGGTTAATATAAGCCAGCGTGGACTCGGTGCTGCGATGCCCGGCGAACGTGGCGATGGCGTGCAGCTCCCATCCCATTCGCGCCAGATCGGTCAGGCACAGGTGCCGCGTTGTGTGGGTGGAGAACCTCGCGACGCCAGCTTCCAGCGCGATCCTGCGCACGACCTTCGACCAGGTCCACAGCGTCAGCGGCTGGGCATGGTTACGGCGTGATTCCGACAGGAACAACGGGCCGCGGGCTCGGCTGATCGTCGCCCTGTGGGCGAGATAACCCGAAAGAAGCGCGCCGGTCGGCGTCGAGTAGGGAACGACACGTTCCAGCCCATTCTTGGTCGTCTCCGCCCGCACCCGCAGCATCCGATGGGCCGGGTCGAGGTTGTCGGTGCGCAGTGAGCACAGCTCTTCCCGGCGCAGCGCAGAGTCATAGGCCAGCGCGAGCATCACGCGGTTGCGGACTGGCTCCTCCGCAGCAACGGCGAGGATCTCCATCCACTGCGAGTCGTTCGGGATCCACGGCAACTTGGTCAGCCGAGGAACGAGGCCGCGTTGGTGTCCGCCACTTCGGCCACGAGGCGTGTAGCGCCCCCGGCCGACCGGGTTGGACTCCCGCACTCCCTCCTCCATGAGGAAGTCGTAAAACAACCGCACGGGTACCAAGCGCTGTTGCAGCGTGGCGTTCGCCAGCCCGGCGCCCGAGTCGATCGACACCACGTTCGCGCCCCGCCGACTGGGACGCTCGGTCAGCTCGCGAACAAAGTACGCGACATGAGCTCGGTTGGCCGTGAGCGGATCGACGCCCTCCCGGTCGCACATCACCAGATACTCGGTCAGCCCGCGCGCATACGCGTCGATCGTCCGCGGCGCCCGCCCCAGATCGGTCCAGATCCGCAGCCACTCCGCCGCGCGCTCGTGCCGACCCAAGACCGGCCACTTCTCCGTGATGATCACGATGTGTCAACGGCACCCGTCGACTCACCCTGAAGTCACACGCCGAAAGTCCACTCAGGAGCGTGATTCCACGTAACTAATACGCTGTGCGCCCGCACCGACGCCGCATATGTGCCTCCGTCCCGGCTGGACCGCAGCCACCGGCTGAAATCCCGGGCCTCGATCCGCGACGCCTGGTTCCACGGCACCTTGATTGCCCACAAGAAGCGGAACCAGCGCAGTAGATCCATCCCATACGAGCGGACCGTCGCCTCCGCCCGCCCGGCCGCGAGCAGGTCTCGGAACAACGCGGTCACCGGGCCCACGCCGACCTCGTCGGGGCCGAGCATCCGGTAAGGCTCGTACCGCTCACTCGTGGCGAGCAACCGCCCCACCAGTGGCACCACCAACGCCGACAGGTCCCTATCGCACGATTTGCCGTCTTTGATCACAATCCAAGACCGTACTGGCCAGAGGCAGCTGACCTGCACGAACACGCCAGGATGTTCAGTCAACAGGTGAGATCCTCAAGCGGGCGGCCGCGTATTTCGCGAAGGAAAACGTCCTCCCAAACTGACGTATCGGCTGGTCCACGAGCTGACCGAGGACGGAATCGACGTCGCGGTGGCTGCCGAGTACTCAACGTGTCCAGATCGGGATACTACGACTGGCGCGGCCGCCCACCGTCGGTTCGCGCCGAGGAGAATACGTTGTTGCTGAAGCAAATCCGGAAGATCCACGAACAGTCCCGCGGTGCCGACGGTTGGCCACGGGTGCACGCCGAGTTGCGGCTCGGCCTCGGGATCGAGATCAACCACAAGCAGGTGCGTCGGCTCATGCGTGAGGCCGGGCTGCAGGGGCTGTATCGGCGCCGGCGCCGCGGCCGCACGATCTGCAACCCCGCCGACGAACCGGCAACCGACCTGGTGAACCGTCAGTTCACGGCCGACGGGCCGGATCAGCTGTGGCTGACCGACATCACCGAACATCCCACCGTCGAGGGCAAGCTGTACTGCGCAGCGGTGATGGACGTCTACTCGCGGCGCATCATCGGCTGGTCCATCGCCAGCCACATGCGCACTGAGCTGGTCATCGACGCACTCGGCATGGCCACCCTGCGCGGACCCCCGAAAAAAGAGCCGACAACCTGCATTCGGACCACGGAATCGCAATATACTGTGTGGGCCTTTGGGCAACGACTCCGCACCGCCGGAATTCTTCCCTCAATGGGCACCATTGGTGATCCCCGTTAACCGGCTAATCTCGACGATCGTGGCACCACAACATGTAGTGTCTCGATTGGCCGGTTAACACCGATTCTCCGGGCCGGAGGCGTTCCTAATCATCTTCGATTAGCCGGAGAATGCTACGACAATTCCATGATGGAATCCTTCTGGGGCACTATGCAACTCGAACTACTCGACACGAAAGCATGGGAAACCCGGGAAGAACTTGCCAGCGCGATCTTCGAATGGATAGAATGCTGGCACAATTCACACTGGCGTTCCCGCCTCGGAATGCTCAGCCCACGCGAATTCGAAACACACCACCCCGAGCGACCGTCGCCCCACGACGATCGCTGACACCCAACCCAAGGTGTCCGTCCAACGGGGCCAAGCTCATCAGGACGCGACGTGCCGTCACGTATGACGTGCCGTCACGTATCAGGGATGGCACCGTTGTTCTAGGTAGATCGATGAGCGGAGGGAGCCGTCCCATGAGGCGACTGTGGCGGTTGACATCGGCAGTGGCAGCGGTGGCCGCGGGTTCGGCGTTGCTGGTCATGCCGGGTGCGGCTGCGGACACGGCGCTCGCCCCTGTGGTGCCAGAGGTCGGTTCGTCTGTCTCGGAGACCGCGCCGCTGGCGAGGATCGTCGACCGAAAGCAGCTGGCGAACGGGGCGACGGAAACGACGGTGCGGATGGGGCCGATCGTGGCACAGCCGCATTCCGGCGACGGCGGCGGCGAACATAGTCACGGTACGCACACAACGGTAGCCGGACCGTGGTTTCCGCCGTGCGCGAATTGCTACGTCACCAGCGTCAAGCCTGATTTGACCTATGCGGATGGTTCCTCCGCGAACTACGACACCGGGGTCATGCTGCACCATGCCGTGTTGTTCGACCGCTCCAAGCAGGATGTGACCTGCGGTGACAGCGACTCCTTCTACGAGCTCACCGGTAGGCGTATCTTCGCGAGCGGCAATGAGCGGACCGGCGGGAAACTGCCGGACGGCTACGGGGTCAAGCTGGACGCGGTCCCGATGACCTGGGGTGTCGTCGAGTTGATGAACATGAAGCCTGAGCCGCAGGCAGTGTTCGTCGAGGCAACGGTCACCCACGTTCCCGCTGACACCAAGGGAATGGAAGAGGTCACCCCGATCTGGTTGGACGCGGCCAACTGCACCGGCGATTCGCAGCACAGCGTGCCCGCTGGCGAGTCGACGACCACGTGGCGGTGGCAGTCGACGATCTCCGGCACGATCATGGCGGCCGGTGGCCACCTGCATGATGGTGGCCGGTCGCTCGCATTGTCGAACGTTAGTACCGGCCAGCATATGTGCACGTCAGAGGCCGGTTACGGTACCGATCCCAGTTACATGGGCCACATTGAGTCAATGACCCTGTGCAGCGGCCGGCTCGGCACTGTGCGGCGGGGCGAAGTGCTCCAACTCGACAGCGTCTACCAGATGGATCACGCCGCCGACGACGTGATGACCATCATGATCGCCTATGTCGATGAATGAGGGATCGGAGAATGAGGGATCGGATTCAGGATACGATCGTCGCTGTCGCCTTTGATGGCCAACGTGGTGTTGCACCGGTTGGACCGGCAATGGCGGCAACGGTACCGGCGCTTGGGCGTGCTCATCCGCTATGCCGACGATGAAGTGATCTGTTGCCCGACCAGGGAACGCGCGGAGGCTGCGTTGGCGGCCTTGCGGGACCTGCTGGGCGAGCTGGGGCTGAAGCTGTCCAGTTCCAAGACGCGGATCGTGGGCGTGGCCAGCGGCGAGTACGGCTACGACTTCCTGGGATTCCACCATCGCATGGTGCAATCCAGGCGGTATCCGTCTCATCTCTATCCGGCGTGTTGGCCGAGTGACAAGGCGATGGACTGCTCCCGGTCCCGGATACGGGACATGACCGGACGCAGCCGGCGCCATATCCCGACCCGCCTGCTGGTATTCGAAATCAACCAGTTCCTGCGGGGATGGCGTCAGTACTTTCGCTACGGCAGCTCGGCACGCTGCTTCGCCAAACTCGACCGTTACGTCGAGGAACGCATGGCGTTGCTATTGTCCAAACGGCACGGCAAACGAGGCCGAGGCTACGCCCGGGTTCCGCGTAATTCAATTGGTCTAGAGGTGGGAATGTGGGTGTGAGCTGCGGAAACGGGTCTGGACAGGGTGGTGTGCCGTGTCTCTAGGCGCGGGTGTTGGGCCTGGGTGGGACTGTGTCGGCAACGGTGTTTTCGGTCCGACACGCCGGGCGGTTGGCCTGGCGGGATTGGTGACCGAGAGTGATGGATTCTGATGCTGTGAACGCATCGAAGAGGGTTAAGAATCAGGGGCGGCGACTGTCGCCTGAGCAGGCCGCTGCGGCGGCAATGGTGGCGCAGGCCCGGGAGCAGGGACTGGAGTTGATTGGCCCTGATGGGTTGTTGAAATTGTTCACCAAGAACGTCCTCGAGACGGCGCTGAACGAGGAAATGTCCGAGCATCTCGGGCACGAGAAGAACCGTGCCGATGCCGATCGTGACACCTCGAATGTTCGGAATGGCAGCAGGTCGAAAACGGTGGTCTCCGACGCGGTTGGTGAGGTCGAGATCGAGGTGCCTCGGGATCGTGAAAGCACGTTCGACCCGCAGATTGTGAAGAAGAGGCAGCGTCGCCTCGGCGAGGTGGACGAGATTGTGTTGTCGTTATACGCGAAAGGCATGACGACCGGTGAGATCTCGGCGCATTTCGCCGAGATCTATGGGGCGTCGGTGTCGAAGGAAACAGTCTCACGGATCACCGACGCTGTCCTTGCCGAGATGCACGAATGGTCGTCCCGGCCACTCGATTCGACGTATGTGGCGTTGTTCGTGGACGCGATCGTCGTCAAAGTTCGTGACGGGCAGGTCGCCAACCGGCCGGTGTATGCGGTCATCGGCGTCACCGTGGACGGCTGCAAGGACGTGCTGGGCTTATGGATGGGCACCGGTGGCGAGGGAGCCAAGTTTTGGATGTCGGTGCTCGTGGACCTGAAAAATCGTGGCATCCGGGACGTGTTCTTTCTCGTCTGCGATGGTCTCAAGGGGCTCCCAGACGTGGTGGAGAACGTATGGCCACTCACCCTTGTCCAGACATGCCTTATCCACCTACTCAGGAATTCATTCCGTCTGGTCTCTAAAAAGCACTGGGACGCGTTGAAGCGTGACCTGAAACCGATCTACACGGCCCCCAACGCTGACGCCGCACTGACGGCGTTGGATGACCTCGACGAGAAATGGGGAAAACAATATGGAGCGATGATCAAATTATGGCGGAACGCGTGGGAAAAGTTCACGCCATTCCTCGCCTACGATGTCGAAATCAGGAAAGTGTTGTGTTCGACAAACGCGATTGAATCACTCAACGCAAGGTATCGACGCGCGGTGCGGGCCCGCGGGCACTTCCCGACCGAGCAAGCGGCAATGAAATGCCTGTATCTTGTGACTCGCAGCCTGGACCCGAGCGGAGCAGGCCGCGCCCGATGGACCATGCGCTGGAAGCCCGTCATCAACGCCATGGCCATCACCTTCAGTGACCGCTGGCCGGCCGCTGAAACCTACTAGACAGCAACGCTGAAAACACCGTTGCTGCTACAGACCCTCGTCAATCGCCCTGTTCCACGTTGAGGAACAAGGTGCGCCCGACGAGTTAACGGACGACACGCTTAAAGCGTGCGTTGAATTACTATAGCTGGAGTTAAGAAGTATGTTGGTGGATCCCGAGGACACCACCCAGTGTCCGCTCTCTGACTGCTGCGAGGGCTGTCGCAGCGTCGAAGATTTGTCTGTGGTAGCGGTGGAAATTCAGTCGGGCACGGGCATGATGTGTGCAACATTATGCGGAACCTGTATCGATGCCGATCGGACACCCGTCATTGTTAGCTGGACAAAGTCCAGTAAGCGTGTAGCTGAACATTGCGGACACCTGTCCATCACGGAAGAGGACATGACGATGGCCATGACCGAGCGGTCGGTCGGTGGCAGGTAGTCGGGAGTTGCCCGAAAGACCTGTCGCATGCAGATGCTCCGTGTGGTCGCCGAACGTCGCGTAGAAATGATCTGCAGTTGCGAACCTGACCTTTTTGTTGATGGACGTGCCTGTTGTGACCAGGCAACCGCGCATGACTTGGTGCACGCGGGACTAATCCGGCCAGCTTGTCCGATGAAAGTTGGCCAGCGAGTACCGGTCGAGGTCACTACGTCGGGGCTCACCGTGATCACCGAAGCGCTGGCGGCCGAATGATGATCATGGAAGTTCTCGCCAGCTGCACTGTAACGACTATTATCTGACGCCAGTCGCAACGCGCGGTAGAGCCTTGGACTCGACGGAGACGATATCTTATCTAGGTCTTTAGGGAACTTCAGTGCGATCAAGGCCAAGGAAGTATCGATCCTGGTGTCGTAACAAGCCGGTGCTTTCACTACTGATACGGCTTACGCTAGCACTGATGCCACGAGTCGGAGGGTTTCGACGTGAAGTGGTTCGAGTCCGCTGAAGCTCATTAACCACGATCGAAGATGACCGGCCGTTGTGTTCCACCTTAAGGAACGTCGATAGGTTTCACGCTAGCTCTGCCCCACACTTCTGTGACATGGCCCACGAGCCGTCGATTCGGGTGTGCGATTGGCGGGCGTGTTGAACCATCGTTCAGGTCCGGGCGATGGACGAGGTCATGCGGGATGAGCGGACGCCATTCGTGCTACCGACAATGTCGCAGCACGAAGCGAACGGAAGGAGCAATAGAGATGGCCGAAAACCTGAAGTTCTTCTCTTCTGAATGGTGCGAGGCCGCCATGAAGGCGTGCAACGCAAGTGATGCGATGTACCAGGGCTTCAAGGATCCGAAGAGCTTCACGAACCGGATGGAATTCGGGGTCGTTGGGCGCGAAGACCTCAAGATGCACCTGGAGTGGAATGAAGCGAGGATCACCGAGGCAGCGCCTGCCAAGTACGACGAAGGTGACCTCTGGCTGAAAATCAACGCTGACATCGACACATGGAAAGAAGCGGCGAGTGGCGAGACCGAAGGGGGCAAGCTGCTGCTGGCGGGCAAGATCAAGTTTGCCAAGGGACCGATGTCAGCGGCCATCGAAAACGCGGGTGCGTTCAACAACTTCCTCAAGGCGTGGGGAGACGTTCCGACGGACTGGAACGTCTGACACTATCGCCGTCGGAATGCGATGAGGGTGACAGGTCGGCGTCTAGTTAGGTTTGTCAACGGGAAAACAGAAATCACTCACTGAGGACAGTCAAGAATATCTTGATTATTTAGCGGGAGTGTTGTCCGTAGATGGTGGTGACGCCGACCTGTGCCTCTCGGTTCAAATTGTTTGTTTACGCACGGCCATTGTCATGTGCGGTATGGAACGTACGGATATATTTGAATGGGTGCACTTTCGTACATTCCTCAGACGTAATCGAAAATCAGAGTTCTATTGTTTTAACAGGATGTGAAGTATGTCGACAAGTATTGAGGTATATAGTACGTCGCTCTACGACGGCGACGAAGCGAACGGAGTCGCAAACATCCTGGCCGTGCTACTAGAGCAGAATTTTGTGAATTTTCCAAATCGGATACGTATTGCCCGACGGATGCCGCGTCCGGTGGCGATCTACAGTACCGATACGGATACGTCGGCCACGATCGTTTTCGCCAAGGATGAGGCTGTCATCTATAACGGGATTGTCGGTAGGCCGAGCGTGCTTGTTAAGGCTACTGTTGATCAGATCACTAATGTTTCTCAACTGAAGATGATCGGTTCCGGTCTGATCCCTGTTGGCTTTTTCACGAAACGGGGAATGGGAGTGCTTGGACAAATCCTGGCGCACAAGCTAGTCGTCAAGGGCCTCCTTACCCATACGGTTACCGCGTTACAGCTAATCGCGCTCCTATCTGTCGTTGGTAAGCAGCCAGGATAAGGAAAAACTGGGTGAGCAGGTAATGATTGTTTTACCTGGGGCGATGGTGAGACGTGTGCGTAGCGCTCGTTCGGCTGATTGTGGGTCGGCGTCACGGATCGCAGGTCGAGTGGGGTAACGAACACATGACGAGAGGATACTACTCAGATGGCTAGTCATTCGACTGCTACCAGATGGCAGCCTGGTCCGCCGCCAGGAGTTGTCTCGCGGCGTGGTCACTGGTCTACTTCTACAACTCCGACGGGTGTTAAGGCAATACGGTTGTTGCTCGTACTTGCGTTGGTTCCGTTGTCATTCTATCTGGCGCCCCGGGTCATCAATTTGGTCGTCACACCGGACCGATTGGACCAAGCCATCGTACACGCGAACGCATATAACCCCGGTCTACATCAACTAGTCGAACACGAGAAAGTGACACTGGCGTCATTGAATCGGCTTGATAGCGTCGATGCTTCCTTGAGGGACGTCCGAGCTACCGTGGCAGATGTGAATGGCGAGTTGGTCGAGCTTATCGACCGGATTCGTAATGACGTCCAGAATGTTCTGGATCTGTCGAATGCTCAAGTCGAAAGGCTACTGGCGAGGTTGGCAACGCTGGAGAGTCGGCTAAGCGGACTCAACGGGCCAGTCGGCGGAGCGGCTGAGGCGGTTAAGGAGAATCGAACGCAGCTGGCTCAGATCATTCGGGAGGGCCGGGCGACGGGGTCCGATGTGGATGCGGCGTCGGATTCGGCGAACAACTCGGCCGACAACGTTGACGGTGGTCGCTAACTCGGTCGGTAGCTTAAGGAAGCTAGAAAGGTTGTGAGTAATGATCTTCGGACGTCGTTCAGGGCCAATGCGGTTCGTATTGGCGATAGTCGTGGTCGGCGTGTTGGCGTTGTTGGCAGTAACGGTGGCACGCCTGAACGAGCGACTCGACAATCAGGAAGCCGCTAATCAGGAAACCTTGCGCGCGTCGCAGGCCATCGTCTCGGTGAACGACAGGGTGACGTACCGGTTGAGGCAGCTGACAGAACTGACGAAGAACGCGGACCAGGCGCTGAAGGAGACGAAAGGACTGGAGCCGCTTCTTGTTGCGCTGCAGGACGCTGTGGCACCGGCTGCTGCGGCGATCGAAAAGGGGCGAGAAGGGGGCGAGGCGAGTGAGGCGCAGCTCGTCAAGATTGAGGCTGTGGTGAACCAAGTTGAGGGACGGACGGGCGCGCTGGTGAAGGACGCGCAAGCGTTCGGCGCTCAGGGTGTGGAATTGTTGAGGATTGTGCGGGCATTGGTCGCTGATATCGAGTCTGCTCTGGCGGCCACGAAGCGTGTGAATGATTCCTTGCCTGGGTGATCAGTAGCATCGAGTGGTCGGTCACGCAGTGATCGACTCGGGTGCTTTTTAATGGAGGATAGATATGGAAAGGCGACGAGATATTCCACCTTCGTCTGTACAGGGTTCAAGCCGGAGCGCCATCGGGCTGGAATGGTTCGCACGGATTGCCGCCGTTGCCGCCGTAGTGCTGCTGGTGCTCGTACTGGGAGCGTTGGAACGAGGTAGGATCGTGCAAGCGAGCGCTAAGGGGATCGTAGACGATTTCCACACAGCGAATGATTTCTTCGCGGAACGGGCGGATTTTGGCTCACCGGCAACAGCCAGGAAGCAGCTACAGGAGTTGCGTAGCGTGCTGGTGAAACTACAGAACCAGACTGAGAAGGACGTGTCGGCGCTCAGCGCGACGGTGCCAGATGTCCAACGGCTGCTGGAGGCCGGGCAAGGCGATGTTCGAATTGCGCACCGGCTGGACAGCACGGCGACGGTGCTGCGTGGGTACGCAGCCGATCTTCGCCAGGTGGCGGTGAACGCGGACGACACGGTGAGTGCGGTGAATGGCGAGGTGGAACGGTCGATCGCCCTCGTTGTCGCTCTGAACAATGAGCTGGCTGAGATAGAACGGAAGCTGGCGGCAGTCCCTGCTCGGCCGGAGTCGGGAGGCGATGGCTGATGTTGCTTGCGAAGAAGACATGGTGGGTAGTGACGCTGGTGCTCACCGGCGCGGTGGCCGGAACGATCGCGGTGACCACGGCGTTTGTTCCGGGTGTCGACGACATCAAGGACCCGCTGGGCCGCCCGTCGGGCTTGGCTAAAGAGGTGATCTTTTCGGCCAGCGAGTTCGATCGGTTGACGGGAATTCTTGTCCCGAAGCACAGCGAGTTGAGTGAGCGTATCGGGGTGTTGAACGGCGTGGCGACGGAGTTGGCCGCGGTCGTCGACGAGGCGGGGACGCTGGCGCCCGTATCGGCGCAAATCAACAGCGACACCGATGACGTGGTGAACATCGCGGACCCGCTACCGAGGCGGATTGGCGACGTGACCGAACGAGCGGAACAGGCCAATGCCACCGTATCGGCGTTGGGGCAATCGGTCGGTTCGGTGACGTATGAGCTCCGACGCGTGTTGGCGGCGCAGAAAGTCGTATACGGCTCCTTACAGACGCTGGGCCCACGGGCAGAAGAGATCAGGAAGACGCTCCAGGAGATCGAGAAATCGTCGGAGCACGTTGCCCCGTTCTCGCCGCTGATTCAACTGCTGTCTGAAGTGGATACGACTGGGCTGTCGGTACTGGGCGGCGGACGATAACGACGCGGGAAACTATAGATCGAAGGGACATCACGTATGTTTCCAATATCATGGGCGGTTGCGTTCGTAGCCGGCGTGGGTGCGCTGGTGGGGGTCCTTGTCGTAACAAACGATCTGGCCGTGACCAATGCTGTGTTCAAGGACGGGGTCGTGCAGGCCAAGATCGTCAATTCGACCACCGACAAGGCCCTGCAGGCCGGTGAGGAGTTACCGGCCGCGCACGAGGCGCTCGAGAGGAGCATGCCCGAAGTTACCGGAACGCTGGGCGAGTTGCATCGGGCGCAAGGTACGCTGGGCGTTTTGGGACAGCAACTGGATGAACTTGGCATTGTCTTGCAGAGCGCGGACAAGCCGCTACGTGAGATCATCGGGTCGGCGGACAAGGCGAGTGGACTGGCTAAGGATGCGACGGTACCCGCGGCGAATATCGTGGCGACGCTGGGGAAAGCTGACAAAAACATTCGCGCCCTGGGTCCGTTGCTTGATGAAACCAAGCAGAGATCTGCACGGATCGAGGCGAAGTTGCGCTGGCTTCGTTTGATCCCTAAGCTGCCAGCCGGTTGAGGAGAGCCCGTCACGGGGGATAAGCCCTGGGCCCGGTGGTGCGTGACCGGGCCCAGGGCTATCTGTGATGACGCGTCGTGTCCGGCGCGGTCCTGAGAACTGTGTACGGCGTGTAGCGCTCGAGATCTGCCGGTTGGCCGGGGGCGGATATACCCGAGTTGGCTCACATTAGTGCCCTACGGCCTGGGTGTGGATGGCGTCGAGAATCTGCTGGACTGGGCTGCCCCGTGTTTTCCGGACTGGTGAGTTTGTGTCCTTTTATGCCGCGAACTGCTGATTCAGGTATTCGTTGCGGACTTCGTGCGGAGTTTTGTATCCCAGTGCTGAATGGATTCGTCGCCGATTGTAGTGAAGTTCGATATAGCGGGCAATATCAGTCGAAGCCCTTTTTCGTGTGGGATACACCATATGATGAACGCGCTCGTTTTTGAGGCTGGCGAAGAACGACTCGGCGAGCGCGTTATCCCAACAAATCCCGGTGCGACCGAGGGAATGTCGCAAATCGAGTTCATCCAGTTTCGCGCGATATTCGGCCGATGTATATTGGGTGCCGCGATCGCTGTGCATAATACAGCCCGACTCAAGCGTGTGATTTCGTGCGGCCATGTCGAGGGCGTCGGTGACCAATTCGGTGCGCATGTGATCGGCCATCGCGTAGCCGATGACCTCGTTGTTGAAACAATCAATCACGGTCGCCAAATACAGCCAGCCCTGCCAGGTGGAAATGAACGTGATGTCGCCGACCAGCTTGGCCCCGGGCCGGTTGGCGGTGAAGTTCCGCTCGACCAGATCTGGCACGCCGTCGGGCTGTTCAGCGCTGCGGACGGTGGTGGTGCGGTACGGCTTCAGCTGCACCGTGACCAGGCCCATCTCGCGCATGAGTTGGCGGACCGTCTCGTCATCGACCCGCTCACCAGCACGGACGAGCTCGGCATGGATCCGCCGGTAACCGTAGGTGCCGCCGAAGAGGTCAAACAGTGTCTCAATCTTGGTCTTGAGCAGTTCGCGGCGCCGCTCGGTCGCCGACGGCGGCCGGCGAAACCACTCGTAGTAGCCCGATTTCGACACATCCAGCCACGCCAGCATCTGCGTCAGGGTGGGAGCGTCCGCCACATTATGGCCCTTGTTGTGCGCGTACTCGGCGGCGATGAACTCGTACTTCTCGCTCACCGCTGCTCCCTCGCAAAGTACGCTGCCGCTTTTTTCAAAAAGGACAGTTCCATCTCCTGCTCGCGCACCCGGCGACGCAGTTCGGCGAGTTCGGCACGCTCAGACAATTCCAGCGGCGGCTCGTCCCCGGCGTGATCCTCGCGGTATTTCTTCACCCAATTAGCTAGGGTCGTTTCCCCGAGACCGTACTCGCGAGCGACCTCAGCGATCGGACGCTGCCCTTCCACAACCAGCTTCGCCGCCTGCTCACGAAATTCAGGCGTGTACTTCTGATACTTCCTTGCCACGAACCAACATCCCTTCCAGAACGGACCCTATGCGGTCCACAGTCCGGGAAATAACGGGCACCCCAGACGTCGTCGGGTAGTGGGTCGGCGGCGGTGATGGTCTGCTCGCCTGCCTGGATTTCGATGGTGCGGTAGCGGCGGGCCGTGCGGACGAATTTTCTGATGGACCAGCCTGTGCGGTTTTCGATCCAGCGGCTGATCGCGAGGGCGGCGAACACGATGGTCAGGTGGGCCTCGATCGAGTCCCGCGTGCGATGAAAAATGGGTCTGGCAGCCAGGTCACTCTTTGCCATCCGAAAGCTCTTCTCGATGTGGAACAGGTGGTGGTAGGCGTCGATGACCTGCCCAGCGGTGGGGTCGGCGATGTTGGTGACATAGCCTTTGATGCCCGCCAGAGCGCGGGCCTTGGCCTCCAACTCGCGGTTGACGGTCTTGGTGGCGTCGGCGAGTTTGACGAACCGGTTTCGCTTGACCGCGATCTTGCCGGCGACGGCTTGTTCGGCTTTGCGGACCTGCTCGTCGATGCCTTTGAGTGTGCGCCGGGCCCGGTCGTGTTTGTACTGGTAGTACCGCATCTGGTTCTTGCGTTTGTCTTTCGGTCCGGCCGGCCAGGGTTGAACGAACACGTGCCCGTCCGGGATTGGCTCGCCCGGATGCTTGCGGCGCCACTCGTCGACCACGTACGGAACCTCGCCGATCTTCATGCCGAGGATGAACGACAGGCCCTCGGCCTCGATCGCCTTCATGTTCTTCTCCGAGATCATGCCGGCGTCGGCGACGATGACGACATCGTCGAGTTTGCGGGTGGCCATGAACGCCTTGATCACCGGCAGCATCGTGGTCGTCTCGGCCGCGTTCCCTTCGAACGCGTTGACCATCAACGGAAACCCTGCGGCGTCGGTGAGCAACCCGACGGTGATCTGCGGTTCCAGGCGACGTTCCTTGGAGTTATGCCGAGATCGGCATAACTCCAATTACGCCGTGGTCTCGGTTATGCCGAGGTGGCTGGCTTTGTGGGGTGTTCGTGCTGGTCATCGGGCTGGGCGGGCCCTGCCCGCGCGGCATAACCGGCACGGGAGGCTGAATGGTCATAGTCGTTCGAGGAAGTCGATGAGGTCATCAGAGGGTCGGTAGCGTCCAGGGCTTGTGTTCGGTGCGCGGACGCGGGCGAGGGCACGCTCTTTGATGGTCATGTCGGCGTGCAGATAGATGTGGGTGGTCGCTGCGCTTTGGTGGCCGAGCCAGAGAGCGATGACGGAGGTGTCGACGCCCGCTCTCAAACTGGTAGAGAGCATTGTTCCGGCGTTGCGATTTGCCCTTTTTGATCTTGGATGGTGTGTGGCTATTCGCAGGGTTGGTGATTGCGGGTTCGGGCGAGTTCGGCGGCGTAGCGGTTCCAGTCGCCTCCGGCTTGGTGCATCCATTTCGTGGCTGTGGTGGGGTGCAGGTTCAGCAGGTCGGCGAGCACGGCGGCGGGGACTTGCGCTGCCAGGTCGAGCAGGGCGGCTCGTCGGCCGGCCTGGGTGGAGATGCCGAGCGCGCGTAGCCGGTGCGCCAGATGGGAGGCGGTGATGGGCCGGCCGGGCAGCCCACCGGGAAACAGCCAGGGCGTCTGGGCTGGTGAGCCGATCGCGGTATGGGGCTTGCCCTCGGCGATGAGCCGGAGCAGCAGCTCACCCAGCGGTTCGGGGACCGGGACGTCGTGCTGGCCGAAGCGGACGAACACGTCTGGGCCGCGCTGGCTGACCTGGTCGGTGGTCATGACGGCGATGCGGGATTGCTGCTGGCCGAATAGCAGCAGGAAACAGCCGGCGACCCGGTCGATGGTGGCGAGGTGATCGTCGTGGAGCAGGGTGGCGACCTGTTCCCATCGCTGATCGGCGGCGGTGGCGGTGCCGGTGCGACGCTCGGGCTCGGCAACGGTGAACTCGTCGCAATGCCGGTGTTCGGCTGCCCAGAGGACGAAGTCCCGCACGTGAGAGGCCGCTGGATCGGTGGTGAGCCACTGGTCGATGTCGGCCTGAGAGCAGTCGGCCAGCGTAGTGTCTTTCGCGGCGAGCCAGGTCAGAAAGGCGACGGCGGCCTTGATGTTGTTTCTGGCGTGGGCGGTGTAGGTGCGTGGCGCTGGCCGGGCTTCGGTGCCGCGGCGCAGCCGCCGCAGCACCCGCCAGGTGGCGAAGGCCTGCACGAGCCGCCGATGCTCGGCGATGTCGATGGTGGCGAGCAGGGCGGCCAGCCATTTCTCGGTGCGGGCCAGTTGCTCGTCCCGGGGTGGCAGGACGCCGCCGGCGACGAGCATGTGCCGCAGGTAGTCGGCGGCACGGGCCTGCGGGTGGGTGTCCAGGGCCTGGTGGCTGGCCGCCAGGCGCCCGGAGGCGACGTCGGCGAGCAGGCTCGCGGCGGCACCCTGGCGCAGCCAGTTCAGCGCGGCGCGTGGGGTGCGGGCCGCGCAGATCGCCTCGAACACGGCGGTCAGCTCGGCCGGGACCTGGCCGGTGCCGCCGGAGAGCAGGTGGGCGGCGCGGCGGCGCAGGCTGCAGGCCGCGCAACGGTTTTTCTCGTAGAGCTTGTCCTCCATACCGCAGTCGCCGCAGGCGTGGGTGACCGGTATCCCGGCGCAGTCGGCGCAGGTGGTGGCGCCCGGCCCAGGCGGGAAGACCAGCCGTCGCTGGTTCCCGCACCCCGCGCAGCGTCCCCGATGGCGCAGCGCCGCGGTGTAGCAGGGGTCGCACACGGGTCCCTCATCCCAGCGGACCGTGGGTGGGCGGTCGTGGCCGCAGCGGGCGCACGTGGCGGTGGCCCGGGGTGTGCACGTCACGCAGATCGGCGCGTCACTGGCGGCGAAGTTGCATTCCGCCGCTGGCCGCACACGCTGCAGACCGCGTGCGGCATCCGGTAGCAGTTCACGCAGATGTCCGGCTGGCCGTCGCGAGCCCGCGCGGCGATCGAGGTGATCTTGTGACAGCGGCCGCACTTGCGCCGCCCCCGTTCGCGTCGGCGGCACCGCTCGCAGATCGCCTCGCCGGTGTTGGTGCGACCCGCGACCGGTTTGACCATGCCGCAGCGCACGCACTCGGCGGGGTTGGCGTGGTGCGCGCACCGAGCGCACATGCCGCCGCGCTCGGTGACGCTCAACGGTCGCCCGGTGCGGCCGCAGACCGCGCACCTCGGCTCGGTCACGGTGGTGGCGCCCCGAGCGATCAGCTCGGTGACCAGCCGCCCCACCGCGGGTGGGGCACCCTGGGCGAGTGCGTCCGGGTTGGACTCCAACGCTGCGGCCAGGCTGCGCCACACCGCAGGGTTGGTCGCGACCGCATCCACCGCCGCCGCCACATCCTGTGTGGACAGTGATGTTTCGACCGCGCTCACCCGGGCGATGATCTGCTCGCGCCGGCAGGGCGAGCAGATCCGGTCCGGGCCCGCGGGCATCGCGTGCCCGACCGGGCAGCGGGATGTGCCGGTCACGTCCTACTCCGCAGGCACAGGCAGGATCCGGGCGCGGCGGGGCCGCGGCCGCTGTCCCTTCGGCGGGGCCGCCGCCGTCGTGTTCTTCGCCGACGCAGGGACCGGTTCGATCAGGTCGTCGGCCCGGCAGCCGAGGATGTCGCACAACGCCACCAGCACGGCCAGGTTGAGCCGCTCCGGGGTGCCGGTCACCAACCGATACACCTGCTCTCGGGACAACCTGACGCCGCGTTCGGCCAGCAGCGGCACCAGGTCGGTGGTGGCGAACATCCCGGCCTCGGCCATCAGCCTGCGCAAATGCCACACGTACTCGATCTTGTTCGTCATCGCTCGCCGTCCCCATCCTTCTCGTAGGCGCGGGCCAGCGCCGCCTTGAGCATCCGGTTGCGGGCATCGGCGCCGACCGTCGTGTACACCGCTGTCGTGGACGCCCACGAGTGTCCTACCTGCTGCTGCACGAACAGCGGGTCCGTGCCGTCCTCGATCAGATGCGACACGTACGAGTGACGCAGCGAATGCACCGAAAGATCATCCGGGAGATCGGCCATCCTGCGGAACTGGGCGAAGCGGTCATCGATCTGGCGCAGCGAGATCCGATCGCCGCGTTCGGTCAACCACACCGCCGGATGCCGGTCACAGCCGTAGAGGGGTCGCACCTCCTCCAGGTACTGCCGGACCGTCTCGGCCGCCCACGGCACCACCGTAGCCACCGCCCGCCGTCGCGGCGGGCTGCCCCGCATCGCCTTGCCGTAGCGGACATGCAGCACCCCGAACCCGCCCAGCTCCGGCGCGGCCGGGTTGACCGCGAAATCGGCCACGTCCAGCATCGCCGCCTCCCGGCGTCGCAGCCCCCACCCATAGACCACCTTGAACAAGCAGGCATCACGGAAGGTGGCCAGCCATCCCTTACGCCGCGACGCCGCCGCCCGCTCCACCCGATCATCGGCGGCATCGAAGAACGCCTGCAACTCCTGCCGGGTCAGCGGCCGACGCTGCGGACGACCCTCCGAGTCGGCCACGTGCACGGCCATGTTGTCCTCGTGGCACACCTGCACTGGCCGAGCACCGACCCGCTGCTCACACTCGGCGATCCAGCCATAGCGCGGATCGCAGGCATAGGCCAGGAACATCGCCAGCGCGCCCTGATAGGTACGCACCGTCGAGTGCGCCCAGCCACCCGCGGCCGTCCACGCCTCCACCTGCGCCGACGTCCACTGCCACGGCCAGCCGGCGACCTCCGCGAACCGGCGCACCACCCGTTCCCGGCCATCGATCAGCGAACCGCTCAACCGACGGCTGGCCTGCTGGCGACGCCAGCCCTCCAGCATCGCGTCGAACAACGCCGGCTCTGGCCGCAACGGCGTCGTCCCATCGACCAGCACCAGCGCCGCCGAGCCCACCGCTCGCTCCGCCACCCGAAACCTCCCACACACAAGCCGTGACTAAACGCAACAGATCAACACTCAGTGCAACAGAAATGGATGACGCATCGTGGCACCAGACGCAACCGGCGACCTTCACACGCAGGTCACACGGCGTGTCCGGCAAACGCTGCACCCGCCTCACCAAGACGGCCGTGACCAGGAATCCCAGGTAGGCAGCCTTCACACAAACCGCGGAATGATGCATCAAATGCAATTCCGCTCATTTGCAGGGCCATCGCCGCGGTGTGCCGCAGGGTGTGCGGGGTGACGTGCTTGGCCCTGATGGACGGGCAGACGAGGGCGGCGGTGGCGGCGTGCTTGGCGACGAGCCGTTGAACGGCGTCGGAAGACATCCGGGTTCCTTGGCGTGTGGGGAAGGCTGGACCGCTGGGCGTGGGTCCGGCCTCTGGTAGCCAGGCGCGCAGCACGGCTACGGTCTGCCGGGTCAGCGGGGTGGCGCGTTCCTTTCGGCCTTTGCCCGTGGTGTGGACGGCGGCTCCGGGCGTCGTGGTGGTGATGTCCTGGATGGTCAACCCGGTTATCTCGGTGAGGCGAAGTCCTGTCTGAACGGCGGTGAGGAGCAGAGCGTGGTCCCGTCGTCCGTACCAGGTAGTGCGGTCCGGCGCCGCCAGGAGGGTGTCGGTCTCCGGGCCGGTCAGGTAGGACACGACTGCCCGGTCGTGACGGCGTTGCGGGATCGCCAGGACCTGGCTCGCGGTGTGCGCTCGGTCGGGGATGAGTGGCAGCGCGTAGCGGTAGAAGGAATGGATCGCGGCCAGGCGTGCGTTGCGGGTCGCCGTGCTGTTGTGTCGTTCGCTGTCGAGGTAGTTGAGGAACGCGCCGATGGTGACGGCGTCGAGGTCGTCGAGCGTCAGGCGGGATGGCGGCTTCTTCGTCTTGTTCGCGGCGAAGAGCAGCAGGAGCTTGATCGTGTCCCGGTAGGCCGAGACGGTTTGCGGGCTGGCCTGCAGTTGCCGGGCCAGTCGTTCGGTGAAGAACCCTTGGAGCAACGATGTGACGGTCGGCGCGGTCATGACGTCGACTCCGTGGTGGGCGCGCCTGCTCGGGCGTCGAGGCGGCGTGCGGCGTGGGCGAGCAGTTCGGGTACTGCGTGCAGATACCAGTAGGTAGAGGTGGGATCGACGTGTCCGAGCCAGGTCGACAGCAGTGGTAGGCGCTGTTGAACGTCGTGGCCGTCGCGGTACCAGTCGAGCATCGTGGTCACGGCGAAGGTGTGCCGCAGATCGTGGACTCTGGGCGGTCTGTGCCCAGGTTCGGTGGTGATGCCGGCTGCGGCGACGAGGTGTTTGAAGGTGGCGCCCAGCCTGTCCGGGTTGATCGCCTCGCGCCGGCTGTTGACGAAGACAGCGGGACAGGCTCTCGCCGTGGTCCCGACCCAGTCATGCCGAACCTGCAGGTAGTGGCCCAGAACCGTGGCAGTGGTCGGGTGGATGAACACGAGCCTGGACTTGTCGAACTTCGTCTCCAGTACCTGGATCACGCCGTTGGTCAGGTCGATGTCGCTGACAGTCAGGTGGCAGGCCTCGCCGGGGCGCATCCCCGTGGCTGCGAGCAGGCCGATCAGCGTTCGCCACGTCACCGCCTTGAACTGCGGGGACAAGGTGTCCGCGGCTGCCAGCAGCGCCAAGATCTCACTTTCGCTGAACACGTTTGGTTCCTTGGGCCGGTATCGCCGGTTGCAGATCGCCTCGGGAGGGATCTGCGTGGCCGGGTCCAGCGCGTGCTGATGTCGGGCGAAGATCCGCACCGCGTCCATCCTGCGGGCGAACAGGGCGTCGCTGACGGGAACCTTGATCGTCGCGGTGGCCCATTCCACCGCGAGGTCGTTCTGGACGCGGGTGGCTCCGCGCGCCTCGCAGAACGCGACGAAGCTCAACAGCAGCTTGCTCAGGCCTTCGAGCTTGAATCCCATCGCCCGGCGCGTGGCGAGGTAGTCGGTGACGTTCTCGCGCAGCGTGCTCATGGCGATGCTCCTGGCCACGGTCGAGCCAGACTCCGAGCAGCGTCATCGGAAACTGCGGCACCAGGTGCGGTGCCGGGCCAAGGCCGGGCCAGCGGTCGCAGAGCAACATCATCGACCTTGGCGTAGATCGCGGTGGACCTCGCGCTCCGGTGGCGCAGCACCTGCCCCGCCTCCGGGAGTGACGCCCCGCTCCGCAGCATGGCGGAGGCTAGCGAGTGACGCAGACGGTGCGCACCGATCCGGGCGAGCCCGGCACTCTGGCATGCGCTGCCCACGACATGGCCGATCGCCCCCGGCGACAGAGGCCGACCGCGCGGTCTGAGCGTGGTGAACACCGACCGCGTCGCGCACTCGGGCCTCCCATCGGTTAGCCATGCGACTATCGCTTCTCCCGGCTCCGCCGGCAGGGGCAGGCGTTCGACCCGGTTGCTCTTGCCGACAATGGCGAGTTCTCCGGCACGCCAATCAATGTCGTCCAGGCGAAGGCCTGCGACCTCACCTCGCCGGAGCCCGAGTCGGGCTAGCAGCAGCAAGATCGCGTAGTCGCGCCGGCTCGTGGCCGTGAACCGCGAACGCGCGGCAACTGCCAGTAGGTGCTCAAGGTCCGCTGCCGGCACCGATCTCGGCAGCGACGCCAAGTGCCAGCCCGAGGACGATGGAACCGCGCCCCACAGTTCGGCAGACGTTCGACCAGTCGCGTGCACGAACCTCAGGAACGAGCGCACAGACCTCGCCATCGATTTCGCCGAGTTCGTGTTGCGATCCCGGCAGTACTCGACCATGAACGCAGTGACGGTCCCCGCGTCCAAAAGACGCACAGACACCTGCTTGGGCTGGGGAAGCGCCGCCACGAACTGTTCAGCGTGCCAGCAGTAGTTCTGGACGGTGATCGGCGCCAGTCCGCGCTGGCGGTCCAGCCACCCTCCGAACTCCACGAGCAGGTCGTCGCTCACCAAAGCCGCGCCCTCTCTGCGGACGTCGGCGGTGCTTACCGGGTCCATGTGTTCCTCCTCCTGATAGGCCAACCAGAGCACCACCAGACAGGCACACCATGGCTCGCGCCGCGAGGGTTATGCCGCGCAGGCCGGGCCCGCCCAGCCCGATGACCAGCACGAACACCCCACAAAGCCAGCCACCTCGGCATAACCGAGACCACGGCGTAATTCGAGAACCCGGACTCGCGGAACCCGTCCCCGGTGTCGGCCTCGAAGTAGAGAGTTGTCACATCGTAAAGCAGCAACGTCGCAGGTCCCAGGCCTACATGGTGGGCGCACAGGGCCGCCAGCCGCTCCCGCCACTCGTCCTGGGCGTACGCGGGCAGGCGGCGTTTGACCGTGGCATACGACGGCGGCCCGATCCCGATCTCTTCCAGCACCCGCAACGAGTCGAGCTTGCTGGTCGGCTCGACGATCCGCGCCAACACCAAGCACCTGAACACCTCATCACCATCGGCGGCGACATCGAAGCCCAGCGCGTCGTAGACGTGTGCGAGGGCGTCCCACAGGTGGCCCATCCGCGACGCCGTGATCGGCAACGGGCCACCCGCCTCCGGCGGCGCGTTCAGCCCCAGGTCCAACTCGCCCTGGCCAGCCACCATGCGCTGCCGGGCGGCCGCCTTCAGCAGCTCCAGCTCCGCGTCGTCATGTGCCGAGCCGATGTGCTCGATCCGGCGTGAGCCCGTGCGGCGGGAGTACACGATCTGCACCGCCCGGGCACCCGAGGCGGTCTTCACAGTGCGAATGTGCGGCACCCGACCACCCTAGAACCCGCTGCTTAGTGCCCCAATTTCACCGACCACCTCAGCGAACCCGCTGGTCAGCAAACCGCGACCGATCCAGGACACGATCCGTGAGCCAAGTCAGGTGAGAACTGTGTACGGCGTGTAGCGCTCGAGATCTGCCGGTTGGCCGGGGGCGGATATACGGTCGATCCGATGGGATTCGCAACTGCTTTGTGCAGGCCCGGTGTTGTTCCTCAAAACGGAACGTCTGTGGGGGTGGGGCCTGCTGCCAGGCACACTGAAAAAGACACACCGTCTGGGTGTCAAAGTCTACCTGCAGCTCGATGACGATCTGGGCCTGATGGCTTACCCGGACTCGAAAGGGATAAGGGGAAAATAGCATGCCAGGAAACCAGCAGCCGTGCCCAGGCGTATGGGGCGGTGTGCTGAGAGGCCCGCGTGATATGGCGAAAGCTGGATTGCCTGAACCTCAGTCTCCAGAAGGTGCAACGCAACACCCGCCGGAAAGACGCCTGAAACCGGCGCCGCCCCTGCGACAAGATGGCAAGGGACTTGCCGCAAACCTCCGGGGATGGAGCGATATCTAATGAGGATATTTAAGGAGACGAACGGGGCGCCTACGTCACGGTAGACACGTATGACAGAGACGAACGTGGGATCGCCTACGGAGCGCGAGCTCTATGGCGACAGAGTGCCCGCAGTAGTCGCAGAAGTCACGACCTGCCAAGGAGGACGGGAAGGCCGTCCGCAGGGCGAAGGGGCACAGGTGATTTGACACCAAATAATCGAGAGGTATGCGAAATGCAAAATGCCGAAACGGTGCTAGGTGTCCTCCGTGAACGAGGCAGGAAAGGCCTGCCGTGCAACGAACTGTATCGACAACTGTTCAATCAGCAGCTGTACTTGACGGCGTACGGGCGGATATACTCTAACCACGGAGCAATGACGCCAGGCGCCACACAGGAAACCGCGGACGGCATGTCTATGGAGAAAATCGATCGCATCATTGATGCGATGCGCCACGAGCGCTACCGATTCGCTCCGGTACGACGGACATACATCCCGAAAAAGAACGGGAAGCTGCGTCCGTTGGGCCTGCCAACGTGGTCGGACAAGCTGGTCGGTGAGGTCGTGCGCCTCCTGCTGGAGGCATACTACGAGCCGCAGTTCTCTGACCGGTCGCATGGGTTCCGTCCCGGTCGCGGCTGTCACACCGCGCTGCGGGAGATAGCCAACACCTGGACAGGAACCACATGGTTCATCGAGGGAGACATCTCTGATTGTTTTTCACGTCTTGACCACGAAATAATGGTCAAGATCCTGTCAGAGAAGATCCACGACAACCGATTCCTGCGGCTAGTGCGCAACATGCTATCAGCCGGGTACTTAGAAGACTGGAAGTGGAACGCCACGCTTTCCGGCGCGCCGCAAGGCGGGGTCGTTTCACCTGTTCTGTCGAATATTTACCTGCACAAGTTGGACGCTTATGTCGAGACAGTTCTGATCCCGCAATACACCCAGGGGATCACTCGGAGGCGGAACCCTGACTATGTCAGGACCACCTACAAACTGAGGCGGGCGCGCAAGAACGGGGACCGGGCGCAAGTCCGGAACCTGCGCCGGCAACAGCGCATTGTGCCTACGGGCGATCCGTACGATCCGGGATACCGCAGGCTCCATTATTCGCGGTACGCCGATGATCATTTGCTGGGTTTCATCGGGCCAAAGGTCGAAGCCGAGGCAATCAGAGATCAGTTGGCAGCGTTCCTGCGTGATGAACTCAAGCTGGAACTCAACCACGATAAGACACTGATCACGCACGCCCGTACCCGGGCGGCACGATACCTCGGCTACGAGATCATCACCCAACACAACGACAGCAAGGTCACCGTCAGCGGCAGGTCCGTGAACGGGAAGATCGCGCTGCGAGTGCCACGTGATGTGATCACGGCCAAGTGCGCCCCCTACCGACGCCACGGTAAACCCTGGCATCGGACGGCCATGCAGAATCTTGACGACTACGACATCGTCAGGACCTACGGGGCCGAATACCGGGGTGTAGTCCAGTACTATCTGCTCGCCGTCGACGTCTGGCGCCTTGATCGGCTACGCCTGGACGCCCAGACATCGATGCTCAAGACCCTCGCGGCAAAGCACCAGTCCACGGTAAGCAAGATCGCGGCCCGGCATAAGGCCAAGATCGAAACGCCACACGGGCTGCGCACCTGCTTTGAAGCCAAGGTCATGCGCGAGGGCAAGCAGCCGCTGGTCGCCCGGTTCGGTGGGATACCGCTAAAGCGCGACAGGAAGGCGGTCCTGGAGGACCGCATCCCTGACCGGACGCCAGTCCCGCGCAAGGAGCTGATCAGACGGCTCCTGGCGAAAAGATGCGAGTTATGCAAAAGCCCGGGCACGGTGGTCGTGCACCAGGTCCGCAAGCTCGCCAGCCTCGGCACAACCGGTCACGGCCAGCCCGCCTGGGCGGCATTGATGGCAAAGAAACGGAGAAAGACCCTCGTGGTCTGCCACCCCTGCCACGACGCCATCCACCACGGGCAACCAGCCACAGCCACGGCATAAGTCACTGGAGAGCTACGTGCATCGAAAGGTGCCCGCGTGGTTCGGAGGGAAGCTGCGCGGTCAAGGACCTGCAACGGCAGGCACCTCGCCGCGCAGCTCACCCTATCCGTGGCAGCGGACGTGCGCACCGGTGCCGAGGTGCAGGTCGCCGTGGGTGAGACTGGTCAACTCCGAGACGTCGACCGCTAACCAGGAACCTGCAAGACCATCCGGAATCGGGCGTCACCTGCCATCATCCGATCGTAGGCGGCCGCCGCCTCGGCGAGAGGCCGGATCTCGATCATCGGGCGAACCCCGTTCAGCACAGAGAACGCCATGGTGTCCTCGGAGTCTTTGGCCGTCCCCGAGGCGTGGCCAGCAATGGATTGGTAGGGGGCGATCATCAGCGCCGGCACGATGTATACCGGGTCCGTCGCAGCCCCGACAAGAATGAAACGGCCCCGACGCCCGAGACCGCCCATCACGGCGTTGACGGCATCGGCGCTGGGCACCGTCGAGAGAACCACTGTCGCTCCGCCCATGGTGGCGAGGGCGGCACCGGGGTCTCCAGCGGTCGAATCGATGTACTCGTGCGCCCCACACTTCCTGGCCAGGTCAGCCTTTCCGGTCCCGCGATCGATGGCGACAGTCTCGAAGCCCATCTTCGCCGCGTACTGTACTCCGAGGTGCCCAAGTCCCCCCGATACCCAGGATGGCCACCCGGTCGCCCGGGCGGGCGTTGCTGTGGCGGAGGGCGTTGAAAGTCGTGAGCCCGGCGCACAGCAGCGGCGCTGCCTCCTCTGCGGAGAGAGCGTCGGGGATGGCGGCCAAGGCGCTCTGGGGCACCACGATGTACTCGGCGTAGCCGCCGTCCCGCCAGATCCCTGGGACGGCGGTGTTCTCGCAGCCCATGAGGTCACCCAGCCTGCACGGGTCGCACCACCCGCAGTTGCCGCCGAACCAGCCCACGCCGACCCGCTGGCCGACCCTCCAGGGGCGAACGTCGTCGCCAAGGGCATCGACCACTCCGGCGATCTCGTGGCCGGGGATCAATGGCCAGGTCATCCCGGGGAATCCGCCTTCCTTGGCGAAGAAGTCGCTATGGCAGACCCCGCATGCCTCGATCCGAACCCGTACCTCACCCCGCCCCGGCTCCGGAATCTCCCGGCTAGTCAGTTCCCAGTCTGCTCCGGCCTCGGGTACCTGCATCACACACATTGTTGTCATGCGGATGCAGCCTAAGCCTTCGGGCGGTACAAATGGCGCTCTATCGCGGGATGCAGCATTGATCTGCTGGTTTCCGATATCGGAGGGCCCAGCCGCCTATCCAGCCCGGTCCCTTTCAGACACCACAGCCCCGATGGGCCGTTCGGGCGAAACCGTCTGCTCGCACCTTGGCTTGTGGGAAGTCGTGTGGATGATGACATGTCCGGTATTGCCGTTGACCTCAATGTCGTCGCCGTTACGAATGGTGTGAGTGGCGTAGGCGACGGCGGTGACGGTTGGAACTTGATACTCACGGCCGACGATGGCCGCGTGGGAGAGGGTTCCGCCGTTGTCGCAGACGCACGCGGCGATCTTACTGAAGGCTGGCGTCCAGTTTGGCGAAGTCGATTCACAGACGAGTACCTCTCCTGGACGCACGCGATGCAGCTCATCGGCGTGGGTGAGAACTATGGCACGTCCGCGGGCGATTCCCTTGGCAGCTGGGAGGCCGGTCAGCGTGGTGAGTGGATCCCTTTTGGGACTCCTTTCGTTATTGTGAGCACTGTGTACCGACGAAAGAAAATTCTGATTCAAACCGAAGATCTCGATTAGGATCGGATCATTGACGGTGTCGGGCACGGCACCGAGCACCTTGGGAATTTTTGTTCGGCGTTGCGCCCAGTGCTCGAAGTACTGTCGTCGCAGTTCTATCAGTCTGCGGAATTGATCATATCCGGTCTCGCCAGACGTAATTGCCATGAGCTCCGGCCAGAACAGGAAGAGCGTGTCGTCGGGTCGGTCGGCTCCGGTCATCTCGGCAACGCGCAGTGCGCCCCAGCGAAGCGGCAGCGAGACTCGCAGGTCGATGTAGTGGTTGTGATCGTCTTGCCACCAAGGGAAGTTCGCCATCTGGCAAGAAGCCAGCCCCGCGTCGAACACCCGCTGTTCCTCGGCGGTGAGCCGAGTACGGGCTGCGTCAATGGCTTCCTCGCGTTCGGCGACCGCGTGCTCGTGTGCCGCCTGGAAGTCGTGATCGGTGTCCCGTTCCATAAATGTTTTGATGATTCCAAGGGGAGGAGTGGGATCCTCAACCCACGACGGCAGCGCCACGTCGCACGCCCCTTCCGTGCGGTGGCCGTGCACACGCAAGAACTCGTCGAATTCACTGAGCCAGCTCGTGGCCTTTCCGCCGCGAGCGGCTAGTTCGGCGCGTAACAGGGGCGCATCTGTTCGGGCGAACACCTCCCGCAGACCTGCCGTGCGGGCCCGTCGGGTCAGATCCCACAAGGCGCGGTCGGTATCCATGATCGCAGTGTTGTAGCCCTGTAGGAACTTCGCGATCTGACCAGGGTCCAGTCCCATTTCCACACAGTTGGTATGAAACTCGACATAGTTCGCGAGCAGCGGATACATCATCTCGAAATGAATCTCAAAAGCGCGCTTGTGGAACCGGCGAGCTTGTAGCAGATACCGGCTTAGCTCAGCCAACGACAGGCTAGGTAAGTCAGTACCCTTCAGGTGCTTCCACCACCTGTTGATCTCGTCCCGCCGGGTTGTCCAGATGCTGTCGAACCGCCGGAGGAACCGGGGCAGTGTGCGCTGTAGCCGCCTGTTCCGTTCCGCCATCTCCCACGCGTCCTCGACGTCGATCGTGGCTGCGTAGGTGTGGGTGCCCCCAATCCGTTGTGCAATTCCCCGCCCGGACGGCAGAGGCAAAGATTCGGCGGCTGACTGCGTCCCCCACGAGTAACCATCCGTGTTCCACAGCAGGCCCAGTGGTGTGAGACCGCGAGGCCAGTGGAAGTCGAGGAACCAAAACCGCCCCTCATCGGCTTTGGTGAACCTACCAAAACGCTCAACAATCCATGGAGCGTGGTCGAACGCTCCAGCGAAGCCGGGATATCCCTCGTCTTGGACGAACTCGTCCAAGGGAACCACCATGCTCATCAAGCGCTCCTCAGGATTCGACCGCGGTCCCTGAGCCCACGATACATACAACTAGCACCCTATCCAGACGAATCGTAACCCGAGTGTCATCATCAAGGTGGGTGGACAACGCCGACGGTGTCGCGTTGGACCACACTGCGTAGATCGGCGTGCCGCCGGACGCGCCGCAGCTGCTGCCTGCGATCAGGCGGAGCATCTCCCGCACAGGCAAGCCACACCGGGCGGTTACCGTCGACCACGGCTATGGTGAGACCAGTGCCGCACATCACGGGTCGGTCCGCCGGTTGATCAAATGGCGAATCGGCTCCGGAAGCAGAATCATCACCCTTAAATGCGACTATGGCTGGGACCGCAACCGCCCGAATGGCATCGACGGCGCTCGAATTTGGTGTGGACCCGCCGTCTTCGCCCAAAACCATACCGAAAGTCAGGAACCTAGCCAGCTGACCGGGGCCCAACGCACACGCCCAGACGCTAACGCCGCAAACGATCGCAGGCCACCTACACGCACCAACCGACTTTCTCAGATCGAAGTAGCTATGCGGAGGTGCTCGAGCCAGTTCCACATGCACACGTAAGCAGCTTGCGCTCGAATGCTGTCAACGCAGTGTGCGGGAGAGGGCGAGCGCGGTGGTGCGGACGGCTGGGGCGAGGCGTTCGGTGCGTATGCGGTTGACCGACCCGGCGACGGAGATGGCGGCCACGGCGTGACCTGCGGCGTCGAGGATCGGGCTGGCCACGCAGACGGTGCCGATGCTGGACTCCTCGCGCTCGTAGGCGGTGCCCTCGTCCCTGATCTTGGCGAGCTGGCGACGGAGCAGGGCAGGTGAGGTGATGGTGCGCCTGCTGATGCGGGGCAGTCCGCCTGAGAGCACCTCGTCCACGACGCCGTCGGGGGAGAACGCGAGGATGGCCTTGCCGACACCGGTGGCGTGTGCGGGGAACCGTCCGCCGATGCGGGACGGCAGTCTCGGCGCGTCCGGGCCGCGCAGCACGTCGAGGTAGACGACCTCGACGCCTTCCAGCACGGCGAGGTGGACGGTGTTGTGGGTGGCCTCGCGAAGGTCCGCGAGTAGTGGTCGGGCGGTGTCGACGAGTCCGCGTTGGCGGACGGCGAGCTGTCCGATCTCGAACAGCTTCAGCCCGAGCCGCAGGGCGGTGCCGTCGTGTTCCAGCAGCCCGTGCTCAGTTAGGTGCTGCGACAGGCGGTGGACGCTGGTCTTCGGCAATCCGGTTCGTCGGGCGAGTTCGGAGACGCCGAGCGCGTCGTCGCCGGGCCGGAAGGCCGCCAGCAGCGCGGCCAACCGCGCGGCCGTCGCGGCATCGCCTGACGAGACGTCGTGGTTCCGCTCAGCGGTACGCATCCGTTGAGTGTGCCGCACCAGAGCGCGCACCGTAAGAGCCATGAGTACGGACACAGCCGTGGCCGCGATCGTCGGCCCGGGCAACATCGGAACCGACCTGCTGGCGAAGCTCCGTCGCAGCGCGCTGGTCGACGTGCGGTACATGGTCGGCGTCGTGCCGGAGTCCGACGGGCTCACCCGCGCGGCGGAACTCGGGCTGGAGACGTCGGCCGAGGGGGTCGACTGGCTGCTGAGTCGCGACCGGCTGCCGGACCTGGTGTTCGAGGCGACGTCGGCGAAGGCGCATGCCGCCAACGCGCCGCGCTACGCCGAAGCGGGCATCACCGCCGTCGACCTCACCCCGGCGGCGCTCGGGCCGTTCACCTGTCCGGTGGTCAACATCGGGGACCAGTTCGACGCGCCGAACATCAACATGATCACCTGCGGCGGGCAGGCGACGATTCCGATCGTGCACGCCGTCTCGCGCGTCACGCCGGTGCCGTACGCCGAGATCGTGGCGTCGGTGTCGTCGCGCTCGGCCGGCCCCGGTACGCGCGCCAACATCGATGAGTTCACCGAGACCACGGCGGCGGGCATCGAGAAGGTCGGCGGCGCGGAGGAGGGCAAGGCGATCATCATCATCAACCCCGTCGAGCCGCCGATGATCATGCGCGACACCGTGTTCTGCGCCATCGACCCGGACGCCGACCGCGACGCGATCAGCGAGTCCATCCACCGCATGGTCTCCGACGTCCAGGTCTACGTGCCGGGCTACCGGCTCAAGGCCGACCCGCAGTTCGACGACCCGCAGCCGAACTGGAACGGCCGAGCGCGGGTCGCGGTGTTCCTCGAGGTCGCGGGCAACGGCGACTACCTGCCCACCTACGCGGGCAACCTCGACATCATGACCGCCGCCGCCTCACGCGCTGGCGAACTGTTGGCCGACAAGATCATCTCCGACCGGAAGGCGGTGCGGGCCTGATGGGCACGTGGGACGACACCGAGCGCGAGGTCCGGCTCGTCGACACCTCCCTGCGCGACGGCAGCCACGCCATGGCGCACCAGTTCACCGAGGCCAACGTCCGCGACACCGTGCGGGCGCTGGACGACGCCGGGGTGTCGCTCATCGAGGTCAGCCACGGCGACGGCCTCGGCGGGTCGACGTTCAACTACGGCTTCTCGCTGGTCGACGAACGCAAGCTCATCGAAGCCGCCGTGGACGAGGCCCAACGCGCCAAGATCGCCGTGCTCCTGCTGCCCGGCCTCGGCACGGTCACCGACCTGCGCGCGGCCGCCGATCTGGGTGCGGGGGCAGTGCGCATCGCGACCCACTGCACCGAGGCCGACGTCTCCATCCAGCACTTCCAGGCCGCCCGCGACCTGGGACTTGAGACCGTCGGGTTCCTGATGCTCTCGCACATGTCCACGCCGGACGAGCTGGCCAAGCAGGGCCGGATCATGGTCGACGCCGGGTGCCAGTGCGTATACGTCGTCGACTCGGCGGGGGCGCTGATCCTGGAGGACGCCGCCGACCGGGTGGCAGCGCTGGTCGCGGAGTTCGACGGCACGGCGCAGGTCGGCTACCACGGCCACCAGAACCTGTCGTTCGGCGTCGCCAACTCGGTGCTGGCCTACCGGGCGGGCGCCCGGCAGATCGACGGCTCGCTGGTCGCGCTCGGCGCCGGCGCGGGTAACTCGCCGACCGAGGTGCTCGCGGCGACGTTCCACCGGCTCGGTATCGACACCGGCGTCGACAAGGACATCCTGATGGACGCCGCCGAGAACGTCGTCAAGCCGTTCATCACCCGGCTACCGGTGATGGACCGCTCCTCGATCGTGCAGGGCGTCGCCGGGGTGTACTCGTCGTTCCTGCTGCACGCCGAACGCGCCGCCGAACGCTACGGCGTACCAGCGCACGAGATCCTGTACCGCTGCGGCGAACGCCGCTACGTCGGCGGCCAGGAGGACATGATCATCAACATCGCGCTCGAGATCGCCGAAGAGCACAAGGCCACGACGACGTAACAACCCATTGTGCCAGCAGCAGGAGCGTCAGAGCTGGTTGCTGACACGGAAAGAGTCAGAGGGTACGCATGATCAGGGAGAATGGAACGGCAGGCTCGGGTTCCGCGATCCTGGTTGATTTGTGTTCGTGGATCACCCGGGTACGCGGTGAGCGGGGATGGCGCCGGGCAATCCGGTTGTTGCGACTCGGTCTGGTTGGTGCAGCTGTACCGCGCTGCGGGGCTGGTGGCGCGGCCGGCCGAGGCAACGCGGGCTCTGTACGAGTGCCCACCGCCGATCCGATAAATGGAGTTCCGCGATGACATCCACAGTCACGGCCGAACGCGACGCCACCGAGCTGGCGCGATACTTGATGGTGATCAACGGTGAACGCGTCGAGGCTCATTCGGGCGCCCGCTTCGAGTCGCTGGACCCGTATCGCCAGGAGCCGTGGGCCAGCGCACCGGATGCGGCCGAATCCGATGTCGACGACGCCGTTGCTGCGGCACGAGCGGCCTTGCGCGGCCCGTGGGGTTCATATACCGGCTTCCAACGCGCCGCACTGCTGCGCCAGTTCGGTGACCTCATTGCCCGCGACGCCGCCCAGCTGTCGGAGTTGGAGACCCGCGACTCCGGCAAGCTGCTGCGCGAGATGTCCGGACAGCTCGCCTACATTCCGCAATGGTTCTACTACTACGCTGGCCTGGCTGACAAGCTCGAAGGCGCCACCATTCCCTCCGACAAGCCGAACTTCTTCGCCTACACCCGGCACGAGCCGGTCGGCGTCGTCGCAGCCATAGTGCCGTGGAACTCGCCTCTGCTGCTGCTGTGCTGGAAGCTCGCGCCCGCGCTGGCGGCCGGGTGCACATTCGTGGTCAAACCGAGCGACTACACGCCTGCGACGGCCATCGAGCTGGCCGGTCTGATCGAGGAAGCCGGGTTCCCCGCTGGGGTGTACAACGTCGTCACCGGCGTCGGCCCCGTCGCGGGACGGGCGCTGGCTGGGCATCCCGGGGTAGACAAGGTCGCCTTTACCGGGTCGACCGCCACCGGCATCAGCGTCGCGCACTCAGCCGCCGACAACCTCAGCCGGGTCACCTTGGAGCTGGGCGGTAAGTCGGCGCAGGTGGTCTTCGCCGACGCCGACCTTGCCGCCGCCGCGAACGGAGTCATCGCCGGCGTGTTTGCAGCGTCCGGGCAGACCTGCATGGCGGGTGCCCGGCTGCTGGTCCAGCAGCGGGTACACGACGACCTGGTCCAGCGCGTGGTGCGGCGAGCGGAGTCGATCAAACTCGGTGACCCGATGGATACCGACACCGAAATGGGCCCCTTGGCCAACGCCGCCCAGTTCGACAAGGTGACCGCTCTACTCAAGACCGCGACCAACGACGGTGCCACCATCGTCGCTGGCGGGACAGCGGATACCGAACAGAGCGGATTGTTCGTACGACCGACGGTGCTGACCGATGTCGGGCCGACCATGGAGATCTGCCGGGAGGAGGTGTTCGGTCCGGTGCTCGTGGTCATTCCGTTCGAAGACGAAGAGGAGGCTATCGCGCTCGCGAATGACTCCCGCTACGGGCTCGCGGGGGCGGTGTGGACCAAGGACGCGCACCGCGCACACCGCGTGGCCCATCAATTGCGCGCCGGCACGGTGTGGATCAACGCCTACCGCACCATCGGGCCGAATGTGCCCTTTGGTGGTTTTGGCTACAGCGGACTCGGTCGTGAAAATGGCATAGACGCCGTCCACGAATACACTGAAACTAAGTCAATCTGGGTTGAGCTGGCTGGAGCCACGCGGGATCCATTCACGTTGGGTTAATCGCACGCTCGGCAAATGCTGCGCGCACCGAGGAATGACGGTAATGATCGTGGTGAATAGCGCCAACGGTCATTATCGTAGTCGTTTGTTGAAACTATGCGACTAGACCAAGATCTTGGTCCGGTCGGCGCAGGAATACACATATCTTGGACAGAAATCGCGGTAGTTCCGCACCGCCGCTGGCGGTAGCTTTCTATTGGACCGTTCGATGTGGCGAGAATGCGACAGATCGGATGATGAATCATCGAGGCCAGTGAGGTGCAAGAGAATGAGCGGGCTGAAGCTGTTTGCGCCTGAGTGGTGCGACCGGTCAAAGGAAGCGGTGAACGCCGGCGAAGCGATGTACATGGGCATCAAGGACCCCGATAGTTTCACGAATAAGATGGCGTTCACCTGCTCCGATGTCGACCTGGCCTGCCATCTGGATTGGGAGATGGCCAAGGTCGTGCAGTGGATACCGCCGCTGTTCAACGAAGGCGACCTCTGGCTGATCATCACCGCCGACTCACGCAGCGGGTACGGGTATCAACCCGAGCGACCGCGCACTCAGATCTTCCCCTGTCGTGTCAACGGCGGCGTAATCCACGTCGCCGCCCCTTGAACGATGGGAGTCGACGTGTATACGGTCATCGCAAACTATCGCGCAGCGCCTGGACGAGGCGAGGACGTGGCTGTGGCCCTCAAGCCGCACATTCGCGCCACCCGAGACGAACCCGGGTGCGTTGGCTTCACCGTGAACCGCTCCATCGAGGACCCGGACGTCTTCGCGCTGTACGAAGAGTACCTAGACAAGGCGGCCTTCAAGTCTCACGTGGACAGCGCGCACTACCAGAAGTACGTGATCGGCGAGGTCCGGCCGCTCCTGCGGGAACGGTCCGTCTCATTCTATCGGACGGTCGAACCATGACGGCCACGATCCCGACTCACCGTCGAGGAGGCCACGATGGTTGAACTCCACTTCGTAGTCATCGTCGGTGGCGACAGTTGCGCGGGAGTGGCCCGCACGTGGGTACGTGAGCAAGGGCTCGATGGCACATCACGCTTGTAGGTGAGGAGGCCGTGCTGTGTTCGATGCTCGTGAGCCACTCGGTCAGGAATTGATCGACCGTGCAGTTGCGGGCCGTGATGGTGCGCCCGCGCGCCAGGTCGGTCTCGAATCCCCCTCGGTAGACGCGCTGGCGTTGGCCCGTCACGACGTCGGAACCGGCCGAGACTGCGTAGGCCCAGGTCTTGCCGCGTCGATACACCGAGATGCCGGGGACTTTGTGCCCATTCCTGCTGGTCATTGGCCGCCACCTCCCTTGTTGAATCTGTCAGCGATGGCGCAGCCACGCGGCAGCGCCATCGTGGTGGCCGGTTCAGGATCGTTGACTCGTCGATCCGCTGGGCAGAGACGGCTGAAGTCGAGCACAGATGGAAGGCCCCAGTGTTTCGAAGGCCCCAGTGTTGCGCCACCAGGGCGGAGATCGTGCTCCCCGACAGAGGAATTACGTGAGCGTCCACAGCAAGAGGCAGGAGGCGCCACGCCAGCCCACGTGACGGCGCGGTGGCTAGCTTCGATTCCGTTCCGCTGCAGGGGTCGGCAACCGGCTGTGTGCATGCGCTTGCTGCACCCGCCCGTGAGGTCTAGCTTTGCGTTCTTGGGACGGGGTGATGCGTGTGGACGGTGACGTGCGTAGCTCGTACGACGCACAGGCGCGCGAGGCTCACGAATACATCGCGAGAATGTACGACGAGGCCCTCACCGCCCTCAGGCGCATGCACGCTGAGACGATCACCGCCCTCAGCCTGCCTGCATGGCCCGCCCTGGCAGATAGCTCCGACCATAGCCGACGGCACCCCCGCCCAAATGCTGAACAACGATAACGCAACAGTCGCAGAAAATCAGCCCGGTGATTGTGTGGCGAGCCGCTGCTGGTCAGGTCAGGAAGACCAGGCGGAATTTGCCGATCTGTATCTCATCGCTGCCGGTGAGGATTGCCGCGTCTACCTGTTGGCGGTTGAGGTAGGTGCCGTTGAGGCTGCCGCAGTCGGTAACGACGAACTCCCCGTCGTCGTCGCGATGGAATTCCACGTGGCGGCGTGACACCGTGACATCGTCAAGGAAAATGTCGCTGTCCGGATGGCGACCGGCGGTGGTCACGTCGCGGTCGAGCAGGAACCGCGATCCTGCGTTCGACCCCCGCTCGACCACCAGCGGGGCGGCGCCAACGGGCAGGTCCTCACGGCCGGGCACCGGTGGCTCGGGTGTCGGCGGTGCGTCGGCGTCGGCTTGAAAGTCGGGGCGAAAGAACGAGGTCCGCCTGTCAATCTGACGGCGTTGTACTCATGGCGACGCAGCTCGAGTTCGGCTTCGAGCTCGCCGGGGTGGCGGATCTTTTCCAAGTGCGGCCATTCGCTCTTGACGTGCCCGAACAGCGTCTCGATCCATGCCTGATCGGTCGGGGTGCCGGGGCGGCCGAACTGCTGGGCGATGGCGACGCCGGCGAGGAACTCGCGGGTGGTGTGGCTGCGCATCTCGGCGGTCCACAGCGGCGAGCTCGCACCTGCGCATGCCGGTGGTGGCGGCGAGTACCCACATGCCGGCGAAGCGGTCGTGGTGGGCGACGTCAAGCCATCGTGCAAGCTCCTCCACGGTCCACGGCGAGGGTCGGTTCCTTGCGCGGGGTGCTCGTGGGAGGCGGGCGTGCTTGGCGGGGTTGGCTGGGAGTATTGCCAGGCGACCGCGTCGCGGAACGCGCTGTGCAGGAGCTGGTGAATGTTTCTGATCGACTTGGGGGAGAGGTCGGGTTCCTGGTGGCTGGGTGTGCGTCCGCGACGGTAGCGTCTGAGCGCGGCTTTGGCGGCGAGGATCGTCGTTCCGCACGCCGTGCTGACGTCGGTGGGTGTCGGTCCCTTCCCGTCGCGGAGGTGCCCTCGTGTCCGCCAGTACTCGTACATCGCGACGTTGGTGTCGGTTTTGACGCGGCCGGGGGCGAGGAGGCGACGGTAGAAGGTGTTCAGCATCGGCACGGAGACGTCCCGAAGCTTGCGTCTACCGAACCCAGGGCGGATGTAGGTGTTGATGTTGGTTTTGTAGGTGGCGTACGTGCTGGGTTTGACGCTGTGTTCGACGCTCGTGAGCCACTCGGTCAGGAATTGATCGACCGTGCAGTTGCGGGCCGTGATGGTGCGCCCGCGGGCCAGGTTGGTCTTGTGCTGCAACGCCGCTTGCCAGGCGTCGTCGTCGGTTTCGAATCCTCCTTGGTAGATGCGCTGGCGTTGGCCCGTCACGACGTCGGAACCGGTCGAGACCGCGTAGGCCCAGGTCTTGCCGCGTCGATACACTGAGATGCCAGGCACTTTGTGCCCATTCCTGCTGGTCATTGGCCGCCACTTCCCTTGTTGAATGCGTCAGCGATGGCGCGCAGCCACGCGGCAGCGCCATCGTGGTGGCCGGTTCAGCATCATTGACTCGTCGATCCGCTGGGCAGGGACGGCTGATAGTCGAGCTCGGGTCATAGGACCCAGCGGTGTTCGGCACGTCGCTGCTTGCCGACCCTGGGATCGGGCACACCGTGTGTGCCACGCACAGGAGCATGATCGAGAGGCGCTCGATCAGCGCGCTGCCTTGGCAAGCGCTGTCGATGAGGCAAGCATGGGATGCTTGTCGACTCTCGCCAATGTCGATGTCGCGACCGATTGACCTTAACCTTCGATTTCGTACAAGTTCCCTGAGTTGTACACTGAGTGGTATGACTGCTGAAGCGCACACACCTCACGATGTGTCCGGGGTTGTCGAGGTATCGGTCAGCGAAGCTCGGGATCGGCTCGCGGAGCTGGTTGACGCGGTGCGCGACGAGGACAGCGTCGTGTATCTGACCCGCCGGGGAAAGCGGGTCGCCGCGCTCATGCCGCCCGACATCGCGGAGAACTACGAGAAGATCGAGGACGAGTACTGGTCCCGCCGCGCCGACGAGGCGCATGCGCGCATCGCCGCGGGCGAGGATGAAGTGATCTCATTCGACCGGCTGGTCGCCGAGACCGAAGGACGTCGGTGACCTACCGAGTTGAGATCTCGCGCCGTGCTGCCAAAGCCGTGGCAAGCCTCGATACGCCGGTGCGCCGCAAGGTTCTTGTGGCTATCGAATCGCTCGGCGACAATCCTCGTCCGTCGGGCTGCAAGAAACTCTCTGGGTCCAACAGTTGGCGGATCCGGGCCGCCTACACCTACCGCGTCATCTACGAAATCCACGACCGCGTACTTCTTGTGACCGTCGTCGACGTCGGTCACCGACGCGAGATCTACCGTTGACCCAACTCACATAGCTTTCGCCGGATCGCGGTTCTTGTTTCACCGAGCGATCGTCAAGCTTCGGGAGCCACGGGTGAGGGCTACGTGTTTGTTGCGGGCATCGAGTTGTTCGAAGTCCAGCACCGCGACGTGATCGAACTCAGCGGTCCTGGTAGTGGGATGAGCCACTTCGATGATGGGTCGGGGCCCGTGCACTCAAGATCATCACCCGCCCGGAAGGTGGCGTTCTTTGGCGCAATGTTTCGCCGCGTGCACCGATCCGTATGCGACGCGGTGGACGCGGTGGGAGAGTCGGCGTACCGGTCGGTCGGGGGCTGTTTCCCGGCGGTTCGGGGCGGCAGGCGGAAAGGCCTTCGTCACGAAAATCTGACTACTTCTCGTCTTCATTCGCACTCGTATGGGCCCACGCAACGTCGTGACGGCGTCTCGTCTGATCAGAAGGGAGTTCCGGAGTCGGGTGGCGGTTGGTCGTCCACCTCGTTCTCGAAGATCCCGTAGGGAACCCCGTTTGGCGTGTAGCCCGCTACGAAGTACCGGCGTCCGTTGATCATCATCCAGTCGTCGTTGGCGTTGGCGTTGGCGTGGGTGTCGGGTTTCGGATTGGGCCGGGCGGGCGGCCGCTGCGACCATTGTTCCGCGCCGGACGGCAGCGCGAAGCCGATCGCGCTGAGGTCCTCGTAAGCGGTGTACCTGTCGACGCCGTAGCGTTTGGCGTAGGTTTTGATGGTGACCTTCGCGCCGGACTGAATCCAGGCCCGTGCCGAGTCGCGGCGTCGCTGCTTGCGCATCCGATGGCGTCGCGGTTGCACCATGGCGCAACAGGCTACCGCCGCTGAGCTCACTTCTGGCGCTTGCGGTGTGCCTGATCTTTGCGCTGTGCCTTGCTGAGCTTGCGCTTGGGCTGGCGACGCTGACTGGTCGGGTGGCCGCGCTCGCCGGCTGTCGCCTGCCGGGTGGCCATCCTGAGCCGGTGCTTGATCGCGGCGATGGCGTCGGCGTCGTCGCTCTCGTGGGCCATCGTCATCGCCGCGTCGAAATGCTCCTCTGCACCCTTGAGATCACCGAGGACGGTGAGCGCGTCACCGGCATGCACACGGATCCAGAGGTCGTCCGGCCAGCGGGCCAGGTTGGCCGCATTCCGGGCTCTCGCCTCGTCGGCGAGCCCGGCTTCGGCCAGAGCAACACATACGTCGCCGTCGAAGAATGACTGTTTGTCGGGGTCGACCTTGCTCAGCGCATCGCCGACCCGCTGTGCTTCGGACCCCAAGCCCGCCTTGCCGAGATCGAGGATGAGGTTCGCCAGCCAGTCGGGTAGCTGGCCTGCCAGGTAAGGTTCCTGCCCGAGCGCAAGAGCGAAGTCACCCGGGCGGCCGTGGAACCACCCAGCCGCTTCGATGGCGGCCTCGGCGCGCTCGGCGAGCTCGGCGGGTGCCGGGATGACGTAGAGCGAGGTGTCGGCGCCGGGGAGCCTGGCGGCCAGGCCGTTGGGTAGGTGTGGCCGGTCGAGCCGGAGCGAGGCGTCGGCGATCGCCGCCCACCCGTCAGGGTTGCTCGCGTTCGCCCTGGCGAGGCGCCGGTTGATGACCGACTCCGCCTCGCTGTGGTGAGCCGGGCACATGGCTTCCCTGGCTTCGGCCAAGGCGCCGGGAAAGCCGAACCGGTCGCCGGTGCAGGCCGGGCAATCCTGCCGTACATCGGTGCCGGCAGCGAGTTCCACCGGTGAGCGGTCGAGGTCGACCGGGCCGAACGCGTGCTGCACGAGATCGGTGATGGCGCCGAGTCCAATAGGCTCCCACTCAACCGATACCGCCGTGATCTGCGCGGCACCGAGCGCGCTACCTGCGGCCAGATCCGAGAGGAGACCCGGAACCACGCCCCGCGCGGCCAACTCCGGGTAGCGACTGGAATTGACCGTTTCCTCGTGATGGGACGCGGTCACCACGGCAGAGCCGGCCATCGCGCCCAAGACGGCGGCGAGGGTGCTGTTACGTTCGGCGGCCAGCCGCTGAAGCGACCAGGTTGGTAGGTACACCACGATCTCGAGATCGGCCGCACCGCCGTTGGTGGTCGCGAACCCGCCGGTTCGGTCCACCACGCCTCCGAGGGGATCCCACGTGATAATGAACAGTCGTACCGCATCGGTCATACGAGCGAGTCCGGCAGTCAATCGCGGCCACCTGACGTTCAGCTCGATCAGCGACTTCTCCATCACGGGTGGCTCCGCCAGCAACCGCCGCACTCGATCGGGCAGACCCGCCAACAACGCCTCGTTCACCCCGGCCATGGGCTGAACTACCGCCAAGCCACGGCCCGCGACGAGGCCAGCAACAGCGCGGGTCTTTGCGCCCCGCAAACACAGCGGTTGGCCTTCTACCCGGGTGTCTGCACCGTCTGTTCGGCCGCCACCGGTAAGCTGCCTGGCGATCGCCACGCACCACGGGAAGGCGCCCGCGCATGCTGGTTCTGCACGGCTTCTGGTCACCCGAGCGAGGTCTCTGCGTGTGGGCGGAGGACTCCGAGCGTACTGTCACCAGCCGCAGCCAGGCGCTGCGCTCGGCGCGTCGACACCCGTTCGCCGCGCCGGCAGAGGCGCTTGCCGAGATGCACAACGGCAAGCCGGGTGACGCGACGTTGCGGCTACCCTCGCTGGCCAAGTCCCCGCTGGATTCCCCGGAGTTGATCCGACTCGTCCCGCGCGGCACCGCCCGCACCGAGCCGGTGCTGTTGCCGTGGCAGGTCCCCACGCTCGACCTCGATCCCTCCGGTGCGCTCGGCTGGCTGGCGGCGGTGGCGGAGGGCGGTGACACCGATGTCCGGTGCGGCGTATCGGTCGGCTACCTCGCCTGCCTGGCGGCCTTCGCCCGTGAGCTGGCCGAGCGTGGCCGGGTGCTGCCTACCGTGGCGTGGGACGAGGTCGGGCCGCTGGCGCGCTGGCGGCCCGCGCTGCAAGGCCCCGACGTGGTCGCCTTCGGCGCGCTGGTCACCGCGATGCCGCCGGTGTGCCGGGCCGAGCCCGGGAGGGAGGACGCGCACGACCTGGCCACCGATGCGCTGCATGCGCTTACCGACGCCGCCGTCCGGGAGCTGCTCGGCCCCGACACCGATCTGATGCCGCCGCGGCGCGGACGCCGTCCGAAGCGCCTGCCCGCCATCGAGGCGTGGCTGGCGGCCCTCACCACGCCGGACGGCCGGTTCGACGCCGATGACGACGAGGTCCGCTTGTTCGAGCGCGAGCTGCGGCCGTGGGCGGAGATCGGCACCGGCCGGGTCGGGCCCGCCCGCGCGACCTTCCGGCTCAGCGAGGTCGAGCCCCAGGTCAGCCTCGACGAGCTGCTCGACGTCGGAGACGACGAGGAGGCCGAGGACGTCGAGCCGGGAGAGTCCGCCCGCTGGCGGCTGGAGTTCCTGCTGCAGTCCACCCAGGATGCCAGCCTGCTGGTGCCTGCCGCCCAGGCATGGTCGGACGTCGGCAGCTTGCGCCGCTGGCTGGACCGGCCGCAGGAGCTGCTGCTCGGTGAGCTGGGCCGGGCCAGTCGGATCTATCCCGAACTGACCGCGGGCCTGCGGCAGGCCACCCCGCGCGCGTTGGAGCTCGACGCCGACGGCGCCTACCGCTTCCTCTCGGTCGCCGCGCCCGCGCTGGACGAGGCCGGTTTCGGCGTGCTGCTGCCGTCGTGGTGGGACCGCCGCGCCCAGCTCGGCCTCAAAGCCACCGCGAACACGCCGACCGACGGCGTGGTCACCGGCGGGCACTTCGGCCGCGAGTCGCTGATGGACTTCCGGTGGCAGCTCGCCGTCGGCGACGACACGCTGACCGACGAGGAGATTGCCGCGCTGGCCGAGACGAAGGCCCCGCTGGTCCGGCTGCGCGGCCAGTGGGTCGCCGTCGACCCTGAACAGCTGCGGCGCGGGCTCGAGTTCCTGCGGTGCCAGCCGGACGAGGCCAAGACCGCCGCCGAGGTGCTGACGCTGGCCGCCAGCCATCCGGACGATCTCGACACACCACTGCCGGTGACCGGTGTGCAGGCCGACGGCTGGCTGGGCGAGCTGCTCGCGGGCACAGCGGCCAGGACACTCGAAGCCGTCGATCCGCCGGATGAGTTCCAAGCCACCCTGCGGCCCTACCAGGAGCGCGGGCTGTCCTGGCTGGTGTTCCTGTCGTCGCTCGGGCTCGGGTCATGCCTCGCCGACGACATGGGGCTCGGCAAGACGGTGCAGCTGCTCGCGCTTGAGTCCGCGCACCGTGCCGAGAACCCGGACAGCGGGCCCACGCTGTTGCTGTGCCCGATGTCGCTGGTCGGCAACTGGCAGCACGAGGCCGCCAAGTTCGCGCCCGAGCTGCGCGTCTACGCCCACCACGGCCGGGAACAGCTGCACGGCGACGCGCTGCGCGAACGGCTGGCCGAGACGGACCTGATCGTCACGACCTATGCCACCGGTACCCGCGACATCGACGAGCTCGCCGAGTACAACTGGCAGCGGGTGGTGCTTGACGAGGCGCAGGCGATCAAGAACAGCCTGTCGCAGACCGCGAAGGCTACACGTCGGTTGCGCGCCGAGCACCGGGTCGCGCTCACCGGCACCCCGGTGGAGAACCGGCTGGCCGAGCTGTGGTCCATCATGGACTTCCTCAACCCGGGAATCCTCGGGTCCTCCGAAGTGTTCCGCACCCGCTACGCCATCCCGGTGGAGCGGCACGATGAGAGCGAACCCACCGAGCGGCTGCGGGCGATCACCCGGCCATACATCCTGCGGCGGCTCAAGACCGATCCGACGATCATCGACGACCTCCCCGAAAAGATCGAGATGAAGCAGTACTGCCAGCTCACCGTGGAGCAGGCGTCGCTTTATCAGTCCATTGTGGACGACATGATGGAAAAGATCGAGAACTCCGAGGGGATCGAGCGCCGCGGCAACGTGCTTGCCGCGATGGCCAAGCTCAAACAGGTGTGCAACCACCCCGCGCAGGTGCTGCACGATCGCTCGCCCATCGGCAGACGCTCCGGCAAGGTGATCCGCCTCGAGGAGCTGCTGGAGGAGATCCTCGCCGAAGGCGACCGGGCGCTGTGCTTCACCCAATTCACCGCGTTCGCCGAGATGCTGCTGCCGCACCTGTCCGCCCGATTCGGCACCGATATCGCCTACCTGCACGGCGGCACCCCAAAGCAGCGCCGCGACGATATGGTCGAACGCTTCCAGTCCGAGCAGGGCCCGCCGATCTTCCTGCTGTCGCTGAACGCGGGCGGCACCGGCCTCAATCTCACCGCCGCCAACCATGTCATCCACCTCGACCGGTGGTGGAACCCCGCGGTGGAAAACCAGGCCACCGACCGGGCATTCCGCATCGGGCAGAAACGCGGCGTGCAGGTCCGCAAGTTCGTCTGCACCGGCACCCTCGAGGAGAAGATCGATGAGATGATCGAGGACAAGAAGGCGCTGGCAAACCTGGTCATCGGTGACGGCGAGGGCTGGCTCACCGAGCTGTCCACCGGCGAGCTGCGCAAAGTGTTCGCCCTGTCGGAGGGAGCCGTCGGTGCGTAAGTTCTTCCCGCCGTCGAAGCCGCGCACCGTCGACGGCGGCCTCAAGGCACGCAGCAAGCGCGGCGCCATCGCGCAAACCTGGTGGTCGGAGCGGTTCATCGCCGTGCTCGAGGACATCGGCATGGGCAACCGGCTGCAGCGCGGCCGCACCTACGCCCGCAAGGGGCAGGTGATCTCCCTCGACGTCGACGCCGGCTCGGTTACCGCCCAGGTGCAGGGCAGCACGGCACGGCCGTACCGGGTACGCATCGGCGTGACGGCCTTCGGCAAGGCCGAATGGGCCAAGCTCGAACGCGAGCTCGCCGGCAACGCCTGGTACCTGGCCAAGCTGCTCGCCAGCGAAATGCCCGACGACATCGAGGACGTCTTCACCGGCCTCGGGCTGTCCCTGTTCCCGGCCAGCGCCGGCGAGTTGTCCCTTGACTGCTCGTGCCCCGACAGCGAAGTGCCGTGCAAGCACCTCGCCGCCACGTTCTACCTGCTCGCCGAGTCCTTCGACGACGATCCGTTCCGCATCCTTGCCTGGCGCGGCCGCCGACGCGAGGACCTCCTGGACAACCTGCACGCGGCACGGTCCGATAGCTCGCCCGCTGCCGACACCGCCGAAAACCCCGGTGCCCGGCTCGAGGACTGCTTGGGCAGCTACTTCGCGCTGCAGGGCGACCTTCCCGGGCCGAGCCCGCACGTCACATCCAGCTCGTCCCTGCTGGATCAGCTGCCGCCCGTCGACGCCAGACTGCGCGGCCATCCGCTGCTGGACCTGCTGCGCCCCGCCTACCGCCGCGCCGGGATGGAACACTGCAGTTAATCGCGATAACGCCATACAGTGTGAGCGGCTCGGGCGTTTACGGGGTGCGGCGGAGCCAGGCAGGCCGTCAGTCTGGTTCCTGATCCGTGGCGCGCGAAGTCCCTGTAGCAGACGCTGTAGCAGCGACGCCATGGAGCCCATTGTCAACGGGTCCGAACCATAGAACGCCGTGAGACGTCCGGCGAGCGACGCCGCTGGTCGCGCGGACATAATCGAGACACGGCGCCAGTGCTGGGATCAAGGCGATGCGCCTCATAACCCAGAGGTCGCAGGTTCGAATCCTGTCCCCGCTACCAGGTGAAACGGCCCTCGGAGGATCACTCCGAGGGCCGTTTTCGTAGGTCTGTGACCAGGTTTGTGACCGGGGGGCCTACGAATCGGTGACCGGGCCGGAGTGAGTCGACGGCATTGACGCGCCGCCCCTGAAAGAGTCCGGTATCGACGGTCGACAAGATGCGCGGGTGATGCCGTAGTCGCATGCTAAGTACCAAACCTGCACGACAGGAGGTGCTTGGATGGCCGAGCTGGTAGCCGCGCTCGCGCGAACTCGAGGACCAGCATGATCTCAGCGTTGCTCCGCGTGGCGTTGCGGCGCGCACCATCGCGAGTCCGCCATGTCGAGCCGGTGGCACGGGACATGGCCACGGGGCTCGTCGCGGACGTCTATGCGCAGGTCGAGCGCGATTTCGGTCTGCTGGCGCCCCCGATAAGCCTCCATTCACCGTCCCCGGAGGTGATGGCCGCAAGCTGGCTGTTGCTGCGTGAGACGTTGCTCGTGGACGGGGCCGTTGACCGTGGCTGGAAAGAGGCTGTCGCGGCGGCGGTGTCGGAGGCGAACTCGTGTCCGTACTGCGTTGAGGTACACGGTGCCACGGCGCGTGGACTAGGCAGGAACGGAGACCACGACCTCGCGTCCCTGTTCGCCGGTGACATCTCATCGGACCATTCTGCTGAACTGATCGGCGTCGCGGCGACATTCGAGTACCTGAACCGGATGGTCAACGTCTTCCTTCCCGCATCACCCCTGCCGCCGGGAGCGTCGCCAGCGGTGAGTGCGCGCGCCAACCGCGTGCTCGGGCGGTTGCTGCTGCCACGTCGTGCGGTGCTGCCCCAGCAATCCGCTATAACCGAGTCGCCGCCATCGTGGGCGGCCACTGGGCATGTCGGTGCTGCTTTCACACGAGCGCGGACCGCTTTCGATGCGGCGGGCGAGCGTTCGGTGCCCGCTCCGGTACGGGAGGTGGTCACGGCCGTGCTTGCCGACTGGAACGGTGAACCTCCTGGGCTGAGCCGGTCCTGGGTGGACAGGCCGGTGTCGGCGCTCAACGAGAAGCAGCGCCCGGCCGCACGGCTCGCGCTGCTGACGGCCATGGCCTCCTATCAGGTGGACGACACCGTCATAGGCGAGCTCCGTCACCAGGGAACGGACGACGCCGAGCTGATCGACATGACCGCGTGGGCCAGCTTCGTGGCCGCATCGTGTCGAGCCGAACAGTTCCAGCGCCTGTTCGGGGGGAACACCCGGAGATGACAAGGATCGTTCTGCCGGTCTGACGTGGGCGTTGCATCGCCACTGTGGACAGATCAGGTGACCACTGTGGACAGAATGGGCTAGTAGTGGCACCGTGGAGGTGTGACTGAGTTGAATGCCACCTCCGCGGCGCTGCTTGGCTTGCTGCATGACGGGCCTGCCACCGGCGGGCAGCTTGTCGCTGCCGCTGGCGAGATCTACGGTGCGTTCTTCAGCGTCACTCGTAGCCAGGTGTACCGGGAGTTGCCCGCGCTCGCCGAGCGTGGCCTCGTCCGTCTTGGTAAGCAGGGTCCCCGTGCCAGCCAGCAGTACATCATCACGGCCGCGGGTAAGAAGGAGTTCAAGCGCTGGGCGACCACCGATGCCGGACCGGACCATATCCGTAGCACGCTGTTGTTGCGGGTGGTTAACGCGGACAAACTGACCGCCAAACAGCGCGACAACCTGATCGGCGAGGCGCGGGAGCGCTACAACGAGGAACTCGCCGAGGCCAAGGCGGCGGTGCGTGCGGCGGACAATCCCGCCGACACGGCGATCGCGACCTTCTGGCAGTCCCACGTCAAGGCTGCCCTGAAGTTCATCGACACCATCGCCGAGGCCTGAGCGCCAACGGGCACGCCAGCGACATGGTGGCTGCCCTGGCCGGGTAGCCTTGAGTGTTGTGAGTGCGGACGTCGAAGCAGAGCTCAAGGACCTAGCCGCCACGCTGGCGCAGGTCGAGTCGGTGATGGACCTCGAAGCGCTGCGTGCCGAGGTCGCCTCGCTCGAGGAGGAGGCGGCCAGCCCCAACCTGTGGGACGACCCGGCCACCGCGCAGAAGGTGACAAGCCGGCTTTCCTACCGGCAGGGCGAGTTGCGCAGAGTGTCCGAGCTGCGGCAACGGCTGGACGACCTCGCCGTGATGTATGAGCTCGCCAGCGAGGAAGGCTCCGACGACCTGAAGGCCGAGGCTGACAACGAGCGGGCCCAGCTCGCGAACGATATCTCGGCCCTTGAGGTCCGCACCCTGCTCGCCGGGGAGTACGACGACCGCAACGCCGTCGTCACCATCCGTTCCGAGGCAGGCGGCGTCGACGCAGCTGACTGGGCGGAGATGCTGCTGCGGATGTATCTGCGCTGGGCGGAACGGCACGACTATCCGGTCGAGGTTTACGACATTTCCTATGCGGAGGAAGCGGGCATCAAGTCCGCGACGTTCAAGGTCAGCGCGTCCTACGCGTACGGAACACTCTCGGTCGAACAGGGCACGCACCGTCTCGTGCGCATCTCACCATTCGACAACCAGAACCGGCGCCAGACGTCGTTCGCACACGTCGAAGTACTGCCCGAGGTGGAGGAAGTCGACCACATCGAGATCCCGGAGAAGGACATCCGGGTCGACGTCTACCGCTCGTCGGGCCCCGGCGGGCAGAGCGTCAACACCACCGACTCCGCTGTTCGGCTGACCCACATTCCCACCGGAGTCGTCGTGTCCTGCCAGAACGAGAAGTCGCAGCTGCAGAACAAGGCCGCCGCGATGAAGGTGTTGCAGGCGAAGCTGCTGGCGCGCAAGCAGGAAGAGGACCGCGCGGAACTGGACGCGCTCAAGGACAGCGGGTCCAGCTGGGGCAACCAGATGCGTTCCTACGTGCTGCACCCGTACCAGATGGTCAAGGACCTGCGCACCGAGCACGAGGTCGGCAACCCGACGCCGGTGCTCGATGGCGACATCGACGGTTTCCTGGAGGCAGGTATCCGTTGGCGCAAGGAGCAGCAGATCGCCGCGAGCGAACACATCGGCTGAACCGCGACTGGGTGAGTATCGGTGAGCGCCGCCATCGGGTGCCGGACGCAACCACGGCTTCACACCCCGGCGAGGTAGGCTCCGCGGTGTGATCCGGCTAGAGAACGTGACCAAGGTTTACAAGACCTCGACCCGGCCCGCGCTCGAGAATGTCTCCGTCGACGTCGGCAAGGGCGAGTTCGTGTTCGTCATCGGTCCGTCCGGATCGGGCAAGTCAACGTTCCTGCGGCTGCTGTTGCGTGAAGAGGTACCAAGCAAGGGCAAGGTGTACGTCTCCAACTACGACGTCGCGAAGCTGCCACGCAGGCGGGTGCCGAGGTTACGGCAGACGATCGGCTGCGTTTTCCAGGACTTCCGCCTGCTCACCAACAAGACGGTGTTCGAGAACGTCGCCTTCGCGCTCGAGGTGATCGGCAAGCCCGCGCACACCATTCGCAAGGTCGTGCCCGAGGTGCTGGAGCTGGTGGGCCTCGAAGGAAAGTCCGACCGGATGCCGAGGGAGCTCTCCGGTGGCGAGCAGCAGCGCGTCGCGATCGCGCGCGCGTTCGTGAACCGGCCCCTGATGCTGCTCGCCGACGAGCCGACAGGGAACCTTGACCCCGATACGAGCCAGGACATCATGCTGTTGCTCGAGCGCATCAACCGCACGGGCACGACGGTGGTGATGGCGACGCACGACCAGTCGATCGTCGACTCGATGCGCAGGAGAGTGGTCGAGCTCGACTTCGGCAGAGTGATTCGCGACGACGCCCGAGGTGTATACGGCTACGATCACTGAGCCCACCGGCCGAGCTCACCCGCCCTAATCCGACCCCGACCCAAGGACAGTTCGTCAGATGCGCGCCAGCTTCGTCTTCAGTGAGGTCTCGACCGGCCTGCGTCGGAACGTCACGATGACCGTCGCGATGATCCTGACCACGGCGATCTCCCTCGTCATGTTCGGGCTCGGGTTGATGGTGGTCAAGGCCGTCGATCTCACCAAGGACAACTACCTCGACGAGCTCGAGGTGGCGGTGTTCCTGACGGACGAGATCAGTAAAAAGGACACGGACTGCACCACGGACCCGTGCGTGTCGTTGAAGCAGGACCTCGAGCTCAACCCGGCGGTCGACACCGTCGTCTACCGGAATCAGGCTGAGGCGTATGAGGTATTCAAGGAGGCGTTCAAGAACGAGCCGACCATGCTCGAGCTGGCGTCGCCGCAGGCCATCCCGGCCTCGCTGCAGGTGCGGCTGAAATCGCCCGAGCAGTCCGGCGCTATCGTGAAGGGCTTCACGGAGCGGCAGGGCGTTTCGCTGATCCACGACGGCGGTGAGACGGTGGATCGGTTGGTGGACTCGCTTCGGGTGTTGCGCAACATCACGTTCGTCGGGTCGTTGGTGCTGTTGCTGGCCGCGTTGTTGCTGATCGCGAATATGATTCAGATTTCGGCGTACACCCGGCGCACGGAAGTGGGGATCATGCGGCTGGTCGGCGCGACGCGCTGGTATACCCAGTTGCCGTTCCTACTGGAAGCGATGGTCGCCGGCGCCATCGGCGCCGTGCTCGCGATCGCGGGGTTGCTTAGCATGCAGGTGTTGCTTCCGTCCGGCTTCGCGAACCAGTTGGAGAACGTGGTTCGGTTCCCCGGCACGTTCTACACCGCGTTCGTGATCTCGCCGATCCTCCTGCTCACGGCGATGCTGATCTCCTCGCTGGTTGGCTACGTCACGCTGCGACTCTACGTCAGGCACTGACGAGAAACCGGCGTGCGCTGGCCCGTAAAGTGGGTGACATGTCCAAGGAACGTGGCCGGAAGGTGATCGTCACCAACCGCAAGGCGCGGCACGACTTCTCGATCGTTGACACCTACGAGGCAGGGATCGTGCTAGTCGGCACCGAGGTCAAAAGCCTGCGCGCTGGCAGGGCGTCGCTGGCTGACGCGTTCGCCTACGTCGAGGGCGGCGAGGTGTGGCTGCGCGGGTTGCACATCCCCGAGTACGAGATGGGCACCTGGACCAACCACGAGCCACGGCGTCGTCGCAAGCTGCTGCTGCACAAGCAGGAGATCGAGAAGCTCATCGGCAAGACGAAGGAAGCGGGGCTGTCGCTGATCCCGCTGTCGCTGTACTTCTCCGACGGCAAGGTCAAGGTCGAGGTGGCGCTGGCGAAGGGTAAGCGCATCCACGACAAGCGCCGCGACATCGCCAAGCGCGACGCCCGCCGGGAGATCCTGCGGGCGGTGGGCCGCGCGGCGAAGGGCAAGGTCTGAACGGCCTGTGACCAGCTCCGCGACCGGTCCCGCGACAGATGCCGACGTGCCCGCCTGGGTACGCTCGCTCGGCCTGCCGGGGCTGGTTGACATCCACGTGCACTTCCTGCCGGATCGTGTGATGCGCAAGGTCTGGGCGTACTTCGACGACGCGTCACGGCACTACGGCGTCGAGTGGCCCGTGGCCTACCGGTTGCCGGAGTCCAATCGGATCGAGGTGCTGCGCTCGCTCGGCGTGCTGCGGTACGCGCCGCTGGTGTATCCGCACAAGCCGGGCATGGCGGAGTGGTTGACGTCGTGGGCGCTCGATTTTGGCGCACGGGTCCCTGAGGCGGTACCGACGGCGACGCTGTACGCGGAGCCGGGTGTCACGGACGTCGTCGCGTCCGCGCTGGACTCCGGCGCGCGCTGTTTCAAAGTGCACGTACAGGTCGGGGCGTTCGATCCGCGTGACGACCTGCTCGACCCAGCATGGGGGCTGCTCGCCGAGGCCGGGGTACCGGTGGTGGTGCACTGCGGGCACGGTCCCGTTCCCGGCGACTACACCGGGCTCGACGTCTTCGAGAAGGTGCTCTCCCGGCATCCCCGGTTGACGGCGGTGCTCGCGCACGCCGGGATGCCGGAGTTCGACACCGCGCTGGACCTGGTGGCGCGGTACCCCAGGACGTACATCGACACGACGATGGTCGGGACGCCGTTCAGCGAGGCCATGAACCCGCTGCCGGGTGATTGGCCAGCGCGCCTGGCCGACGTCGCCGACCGCGTGCTGCTCGGCACGGACTTCCCGAACATCCCGTACGAATACGCGACCCAGCTCCGCGCCATCGCCTCGTGGGCGGCCGCCGACGACCGTCTCGGCGACGACTTCCTCCGCTCGGCGCTGCACGACGCTCCGTCACGCCTGCTCGACGCGAACTGAATTCACGAAATCGCGTGCACGCTACGGTTCCGTAGGCCAGGATCGGGCATATGGGACCAACAGGGGACGCCGCGCTCGATGTGGACCGCATCCACATGAGCTACGGCGATGTGAAGGCCGTCGCGGGGGTGTCGTTCTCCGTGCGGCAGGGGGAGTTCTTCGGGATTCTCGGACCGAACGGCGCGGGCAAGACGACCACACTGGAGATCGCGGAGGGTCTGCGTGAACCGGACGCGGGATCGGTGCGGCTGCTCGGTGAGTCACCGTGGCCGCGCAACGTCGGACTGCTGCCGAAGATCGGCGTACAGCTCCAGGCGTCGGCGTTCTTCGAGAAGCTCACCGCTCGCGAGCAACTGGAGACGTTCGGCGCGCTCTACGGTGTGCCGGAAGACCGGGCGATGGCGATGCTCGACCTCGTCGGGCTGCGGGACAAGGCCGAGACCAGGGAGAACCAGCTCTCTGGCGGGCAGCGACAGCGACTGTCGATCGCGTGCGCGCTGGTACACGACCCGGACATCGTCTTCCTGGACGAGCCGACGGCGGGCCTCGATCCGCAGTCGCGCCGGAACCTGTGGGACGTGCTACGCGAGATCAAGGCGCGCGGCAAGACCATCGTCTACACCACGCACTACCTGGACGAGGCAGAGGTGCTGTGCGACCGGGTGGCGATCATGGACCACGGCAGGGTCCTCGCGCTGGACACCCCGGCCGCGCTAGTGCGTGACCTCGACTCCGCCACCCACGTCGTCTTGGAGCGCGATGGCTTCCCCGCGGCAGAGGCACGAGCCCTGGCCGGGGTGGACGACGTCGCCGAGGATGAGACGTCGTTGACCATCGCCACCCGCAGCCCGGCGCCGGTGCTCGCGGCCCTGGCGGAGCGGGGTGCGCTGAGCGGGTTGCAGGTGCGCACGGCGACGCTGGAAGACGTCTTCCTCGAGCTGACCGGAAGGGAGTACCGGGCATGACCGTCGGCGAGGAGCGCCAACGCGAGGACACACCCGGGGCGTCACGCTCGGCGGCGCACCCGTTCGTGAGCTTGTCGCGCGCCGCGTTCAAGGGTTTCGTCAGGGACAAAGCGGCGATGTTTTTCACCATCCTGTTCCCGCTGATGTTCCTGGTCATCCTGGGGCTGTTGTTCGGCGACGGCGGATCGTCGCGGCTCAAGGTCGGCGCGGTGGGCCAAGGGCCGGTGTTGACGGCTCTGGAGCGGTCCGGCGCCGTCGAGGTGGTGGATGTCGCCAGCGCCGACGAGGCGGAACAGCAGGTGAAGGCGGGCGACCTGCCCGCATACGTCGCGCAGGATGGCGACAACGTCACGCTGCGGTTCGCCGCGAGCGACCAGACGCGAGCCGGGACGGTCGTGGGGCTGGTGCGTGGTGTGGTGAGCGAGGCCAACGTCCGGGCCACCGGCCAGCCACCGACGTTCACGTTGGACGCCGCGCGGGTGGAAGACGAGTCGCTACGTCCGATTCAGTTCCTGACACCGGGCCTGCTGTCCTGGGCGGTGTCGATGTCGGCGGTGTTCGGCGCGGCGTTGACGCTGGTGATGTGGCGTAAGAACCAGGTACTGCGGCGGTTGCGGCTTGCGCCGGTACGGCCGATGACGATTCTTGGTTCGCGGATCGCGGTGTCGCTTGTCATCGCCGTGTCGCAGGGTGTGATCTTCGTTGGCGTCGCGATGTTGCCGGTGTTCGGGCTCCAGCTGAGCGGGTCGTGGTGGCTGGCGATCCCGCTGTTGTTGCTGGGCACGCTGTCGTTCTTCGCGATTGGGATGCTGGTCGGCGCGTTCGCCAAGACGGAGGAGGCCGCGACTGGTGCGGCGAACCTGATCGTGCTGCCGATGGCGTTCCTGTCCGGGGCGTTCTTCCCGATGGACCAGGTGCCGCAGTGGTTGCGGACGTTGTCCCTGGCGTTCCCGATGCGGCACCTGAATGAAGGCATGAGCGACGTACTCGTCCGGGGCCAAGGAGTCGACGCCATCCTGCTGCCAGCCGTGATTCTCATCGGCTTCACCGTGGTCGTCGGGTTCGTGGCATCACGGGTGTTTCGGTGGGAGAAGAGCTGATCGACACGGGAACAAACCTGGTTGCCCGAGGCGTTATCCTAGGTGCAGTGAACCCGCTAGCTAGGGGGTGAACGGTTTCGACTCTGGACGTTGATTCAGGGGAAGCGTGCCGGTGCAGGCGAGAGACCACCGTTAAGCGTCGTCGCAACTTATAAGCGCCAAGACGAATAGTCAGCGCGACTTCGCCCTCGCCGCCTGAGCGAGTGCGAGTCTGTCGGTCTGGGAGTGCCTCCGGCCCAGTAACCGGCATCAGCTAGGAGGACTTACCGCCGAGGTCGGCCGCGGACCTCGGCGGGACATCTAACAGCGGCTGGGCCCGTCACACCGGCTTGTCCGCGTGACCGGTGGGGCCGAGTAGAGACACAGCGGACTGCGCACGGAGAAGCCCTGTTGAGGCGACAGAGGACCCGGGTTCGATTCCCGGCACCTCCACGCAGAAGAGGCGAGCACTCACCCGGAGTGCTCGCCTCTTTTGTTGGTTCGGGTCGGGACCTCTTGCTCTGGCCGCTCGCGTCTCAGGAGCGCACAGTGGTGTCAGCGGCACACTGCATAAGGAGGTCGTCATGCACGAGAAGCACTGGACGGTCGAGATCACCATCGACGAACACGAGTCCCGGACTCGTGCCCGTGCCCGGCTGCATGCGGCAGGCACGGACAATCTCGTCGGCGTCGGCCTCGCCCGGCTGAACCCGGAGGACGTCAACGTGCCCAAGATCGGTGATGAGCTCGCCGCGTCGCGCGCGTTGTCCGATCTGGCGCACCGTTTGCTCGACGTCACCGCCGACGACATCGAGAGCGTCACGCACGAACCGGCACACTTGCGGCTCTAAGCGCGAGCTGACGATGGGGTAGCTACGGTCGACGTATGACCGTGGTTCGCTCCATCGTGCTGTTCGTGATCGCAGCGCTCGCCGAGATCGGGGGCGCCTGGCTGGTCTGGCAGGGCTGGCGGGAAGACCGTGGCCTGCTGTGGATCGCGGCGGGTGTTCTCGCGCTCGGCGCGTATGGCTTCGTCGCGACCTACCAGCCGGATCCACACTTCGGTCGCATCCTTGCCGCGTACGGTGGAGTGTTCGTCGCTGGTTCACTGGCATGGGGGGTCGTCGTCGACAAGTTCCAACCGGGCAAATGGGATTACATCGGCGCGGGAATCTGCCTGCTCGGCGTCGCCGTGATCATGTACGCACCGCGCTGACCGGTGACGATGTCGCCCGCGCCCGTCACTGTTTGAGCTCGCGTCGATACGCAGCGGGATAACGATGTGACCAAAATCGTCATCAGATTGCGATATCCGTGTGACATGGCTTGCGAGGTCGTTCCCGCCGTGCCGGTCCGGTGATAGACACCCTGCGGGCGGGGAAGCGATGTCGTGCGGAAGGTATCTCGTTGCCATGGGTGATGCTGAGCGGATGATCCCGGTCGCTGAGTTGCTGCGCAGGGAAGGCGTTGGCGCCGGCGAACCACCGACCAAGCGGGGCAGGGTTGTCGCGACGGCCGCCGGTGTCGTCGCGCTTTGTGGTGCCGCCGCCACGGGGATCATCGGGTTCGGTTCACCGTTCTCGACGTCGCTGCACCTCCCGGACGGCGATGGCACCGCTGAGCCTGAGGGCTCAAGTGAGGGCGGTGGCGTCGCGCTCGGTGGCGGCGATAGGACGTCCAGCGCCGACGGCGCGTCGCCCTTCGTGCGGACGAGCGCGCAGCGATCCGCTAGCCGAGACGACGGCGAGCGTCGCGTACCCGCTATGACCTGGCTCGCGGATGATGTCGCCGCGGACAGGACGACGTCCACACCGTGGCCGACGGTGGACCAGGATGAGCCTCGCGGTGGTGCTGGCGTCGCCGGTGCGGAGCGGACCTCGGAAGCGACTTCCTACGAGGAGCGGGCCTCGGAAGGGACGTCCCCCGGGAAGCGGGACGACGGCCGCGGCACGGATGGCGGAGCTGGAGCCGGGAGCCAATCGGACGGCTCAGGGCGGGGCGCCGGTAACTCGGACGAGGGGGGTTCGGAGAACTCGCAGCGCGGCGAGGGTGGCACGGACACCAAGGGCGGCTCGGACGCCAGCGGCAGCGGTACTGACGGCAAGGGCGGTGCGAACGAGGGCGCGGGCGATTCCGGGAGCACCTCCGGAGAACGTGACCACGCGTCCGGCGGTAGTCAGGAGCCCGACCAGGACTCCGCCGAAGCGTCTGATGAGCGCGGCCAGTCCGAAGAGCGCGGCGATGCTCCGGAAAAGCGCGATGATGACGTCCGCTCCACCTCCCCGGGCCACGCCGACTCGTAACCGCGGCTCGTCGACCGCTCGCACGGGGTATCTCGCTGAGAATCCGATACAATCGCATTGCGGGCGATGCGACTGTATCGTCCGCGGCGAAAGCGGCTGTTGTCGACGCTGGTCACACTCCGTGATGAACCTGTCTCCCAGGGAAAACACCGGGTCAATAACCATGGCGAAGTAGTGCCAATGGCGCACCTGCGCGCCGCGCTAACCTGAGTGGGTGTCATGATGCTCACATTCCGGAAGGTGGTCGACCGTCGACCGCGGCCAGCCGGAGGGAGAGCTACACATGACGTGGGCAAGGCATTCAAGTCCTGACGAAGAGCACGGTTGGTCCGCCGAGGCGCGAGCTGCCGAACGTGAACGCCGTGACAAGCAGGCAGGTAAAGCGGCCATCACGGTGGCGAGCCACTCGACCAACGCCGACGAATGCAAGGAGCTACTCGACATGTTGGGGCTGGAACCCGCGCTCGCTCGGAGATGACCGGCATAACTAATCAGCGGTGAACTGACCGGACGCCATCATGGCGCCATACTAGGGTCGTCCGCCATGTTGTCTGAGATGTCAGACAGTTTGCCGGTAGCTCGGGGTGAATGACGCCGAGATGCGCTGTGCAATGGCGTCATGCACAGCGACACCTTGCTGATCGGACCCGGCCCGCTGACCATCGAGCAGGTCGTCCGCGTTGCCCGGGACAATGCCCAAGTCGCGCTCACCGACGACGCGATCACCCGCATCGAGACGGCGCGCGGCCATGTCGACGCGCTCGCGGCCGACCCAAAACCCGCCTACGGGGTTTCAACCGGCTTCGGCGCGCTCGCGGTGCGGCACATTCCGCCGGACAACCGCGCCCGGCTGCAGCGGTCGCTGATCCGCTCGCACGCCGCTGGCGCCGGTGACCCCGTTGAGCGCGAGGTCGTGCGCGCTCTGATGCTGCTGCGGCTACGTACTCTCGCCTCCGGGCATACCGGCGCGCGGCCAAACACCGCACGGTCGCTCGCGGCGCTACTCAACGCGGGCATCGTTCCCGTGGTGCCGGAGTACGGCTCGCTCGGCTGTTCAGGTGACCTCGCGCCGCTCGCGGCCGTAGCGCTCGCGCTGATGGGGGAGGGCGACGTCTACGGCCCGACCGGCGACGTCCAACCAGCCGCCGACGCGTTGGCGACCGCTGGGATCGAGCCGATCGCGCTCGCCGAGAAGGAAGGGCTCGCGCTCACCAACGGCACCGACGGCATGCTCGGCATGCTCGCACTGGCCATCACCGATCTCTCCCGGCTCCTCGACGTGGCGGACCTGACGGCGGCGATGAGCGTGGAGGCGACGCTCGGCACCGACCGCGTGTTCGCGGCCGACCTCCAGGCGCTGCGGCCCCACCCCGGCCAGGCGACGTCGGCGGCGAACCTGTTCGCACTGCTCGCTGGCTCGGAGATCGTGGCGAGCCACCGAGGACCCGACTGCCCGAGGGTGCAGGACGCCTATTCCCTGCGCTGCGCGCCGCAAGTGCACGGCGCCGCCCGCGACACCCTCAACTACGCCCGCACGGTCGCGAAGCGCGAGCTGGCGTCGGCCATCGACAATCCGGTGGTGCTCGCCGACGGCAGGGTGGAGTCCAACGGGAACTTCCACGGCGCGCCGATCGCGTACGTGCTGGACTTCCTCGCCATCCCACTGGCTGACGTCGCGAGCATGGCCGAGCGTCGCACTGACAGGCTGCTCGACGTCGCCCGCTCACACGGGCTGCCACCGTTCCTGGCCGACGACCCGGGTGTCGACTCGGGCCACATGATCGCGCAGTACACCCAGGCCGGGATCGTCTCGGAGCTGAAACGACTCGCCAATCCCGCGTCGGTCGACTCCATTCCCAGCTCCGCGATGCAGGAGGACCACGTGTCGATGGGCTGGTCCGCCGCGCGCAAGCTGCGCCGTGCGGTCGACGGCCTGACCACGGTGCTCGCCGTGGAGTACCTGACGGCGGCACGGGCGCTGGACCTGCGCGACCCGCTCACCCCTGCGCCCGCGACCGCCCGCGCGGTGGCGCTGCTCCGGGAGCGGGTGCCAGGCCCAGGCCCCGACCGCCACCTCGCCCCGGAAATCGCCGAAGCCGAAGACCTCGTCCGCTCGCCAGCGCTGTCGGAGCTGGTGCGGCAGGCAACGACGGACACGCAGGAGGGAACCCGATGACCAGGACAATCCGAGCGGCGCGAGGCAGCACCCTCACCGCACGCAACTGGCAGTCCGAAGCGGCGTTGCGGATGCTGCACAACAACCTCGACCCCGAGGTCGCCGAGCGGCCCGAAGACCTCGTCGTCTACGGCGGTACGGGCAAGGCCGCCCGCAACTGGGCCAGCTTCGACGCGCTGACCAGGGAGCTCAGCACACTCGACGTCGACGAGACGCTCTTGGTGCAGTCCGGCAAGCCGGTGGGCGTGCTGCGCACGCACGAGTGGGCGCCGCGCGTGTTGCTCGCGAACTCGAACCTGGTACCGGACTGGGCGACGTGGCCGGAGTTTCGGCGGCTCGACGCGCTCGGGCTGACGATGTACGGCCAGATGACGGCGGGCTCCTGGATCTACATCGGCACCCAGGGCATTCTGCAGGGCACGTACGAGACGTTCGCGGCCGTAGCGGAGAGGCGCTTCAGCGGCTCGTTGGCGGGCACGCTCACTGTCACCGCCGGACTTGGCGGAATGGGCGGCGCGCAGCCGCTCGCGGTCACCATGAACGACGGTGTCGCCCTGGTGATCGAGTGCGACGCCGCCAGGGCCACGCGCCGCGTGGAGACGCGCTACCTCGACGTGGTCGCCAGCGACATCGATGACGCGATCAACCGGGTCACCGACGCCAAACGGGATCGGACGCCGCTGTCCGTCGGGCTGGTCGGCAACGCCGCGGACGTCTTGCCCGAGCTGTTGCGCCGGGGCGTTGACGTCGACATCGTCACCGACCAGACGTCGGCGCACGACCCGCTGTCGTACCTGCCGCGCGGCGTCTCGGTCGAGGATTGGCACGACTACGCGGCCGCGAAACCGGAGGAGTTCACCGAACGCGCACGCGAGTCGATGGCCGCGCACGTCGAGGCGATGGTCGGCTTCCTGGACGGGGGCGCGGAGGTCTTCGACTACGGCAACTCGTTGCGCGGCGAGGCGCAGCTCGGCGGCTATGATCGGGCGTTCGACTACCCGGGCTTCGTGCCCGCCTACATCCGACCGCTGTTCTGCGAGGGCAAGGGGCCGTTCCGGTGGGCCGCGCTGTCCGGCGACCCGGCCGACATCGCGGCGACCGACCGCGCGGTGCTCGAGCTGTTCGGTGACAACGAGCCGTTGGCGCGTTGGATCCGCATGGCGGGCGAGCGGGTGGCGTACCAGGGCTTGCCTTCGAGGATCTGCTGGCTCGGTTACGGCGAGCGGCACCTCGCCGGACTGCGGTTCAACGAAATGGTCGCCAACGGTGAGCTGTCCGCGCCGGTCGTCATCGGCCGCGACCACCTGGACTGCGGGTCGGTGGCGTCGCCGTACCGGGAGACCGAGGCGATGGCAGATGGCTCCGACGCGATCGCGGACTGGCCGCTGCTTAACGCGCTGGTCAACACGGCGTCCGGAGCGAGCTGGGTGTCGATCCACCACGGCGGCGGCGTCGGTATGGGGCGCTCGATCCACGCCGGACAGGTGTGCGTCGCGGACGGCACCGAGCTGGCGGCGAGGAAGCTGGAGCGGGTCCTGACCAACGACCCCGCGATGGGCGTCATCCGCCACGTCGACGCGGGCTACGACGAGGCTTGCCGGGTCGCCGACGAGCGCGGGGTCCACATTCCGCGAGGGACGCGGCCGTGACCGGCGCTGGACGCGGTGAAAGCGTCGTTCAGCGCATGGCCGAGATCGCGGCCATCGGCGCGGACCGCACCCGAGGTGGCTACTCGCGCCACGTCTTCGATCCGGCCGAGCGTGAACTGCGGGAGTGGTTCACGACGTCGGCCGAGCGCATCGGGCTGGACGTCGACGTCGACCGCAACGGCAACATCTGGGCGTGGTGGGGCGCCCCCGCGGACGGCGCGGTCGTCACCGGCAGTCACCTGGACTCCGTACCTGGTGGTGGCGCGTTCGACGGTCCGCTCGGTGTCGCGTCCGCGCTCGCGGCGGTGCGTCGGCTGCGCGGCGAAGGCTGCCAGCCGCGCAAGTCGATCGCCGTCGTCGCCTTCGCCGAGGAGGAGGGTGGCCGGTTCGGCGTGCCGTGCCTCGGCTCACGGCTGCTCACCGGCGCGATCTCGCCCGAACGCGCTCTCACGCTGACCGACACCGACGGCACGACGTTCGCCGACGCCGCCACGAAGGCAGGTTTCGACCCGGGCCGTTTCGGGAAGGACGACGTTGCGTTGTCGCGTATCGGGACGTTCGTCGAGCTGCACGTCGAGCAGGGCAGGGGGCTGATCGACGCGGGCTCGCCTATCGCGGTGGGCACCGGGATCGACCCGCACGGGCGTTGGCGGCTCAGCTTCACCGGACGGGGTGATCACGCGGGGACCGCCGCCGTCGCCGACCGCAACGACCCGATGATTCCCGCCGCCCGCACGGTGCTCGCCGCGCGGGCGGCGGCGGGTCACGGCCCCCGCGACACCCGCGCCACGGTCGGCAAGCTGGTGCCCGTGCCCGGCGGTACCAACGTGATCCCCGCGCGGGTGGACCTGTGGTTGGACAGCCGCGCCACCGCCACCGAGGCCACGAGGGAGGCCGTTACCGCGATCACCGACGCGGCGCGAGCCGCGGCGAACGACGAGGGGTGCCACGTCGAGGTCACCGAGGAGTCCTGGTCGGGTCCGGTGTCGTTCGACGCGCGGCTACGTGACCGGCTGCGCACGATGTTGAACGAGCCACCGCTGTTGCCGACCGGCGCTGGCCATGACGCGGGCGTACTCGCGGCGCACGTGCCCACCGCGATGCTCTACGTCCGCAACCCCACGGGCATCTCACACTCCCCGGCGGAACATGCGGAGGACGACGACTGCGAGGCAGGCGTTGACGCACTGGCCGAGGTGCTCCGGGAGGTTTCCCTATGACCACCACGTACTGGTGCGAGCATGCCCTCCTTCCGGACGGCCCAGCCGACGCTGTCGCCGTCACCGTCGACGGCGACCGCATTACCGGCGTCGTGCCGGGCACGCCTCGTAGTGGCACCGTCTTGAGTGGACTCGTCACGCCGGGCTTCGCCAACGCGCATTCGCATGCTTTCCACCGGGCGTTGCGGGGCCGTACTCACTCCGGCGGCGGGACGTTCTTCACCTGGCGGGAGCGGATGTACGCGGTGGCGCATCGGCTGGACCCCGTGTCGTACTACCGGCTGGCGCGGCTGGTATTCACCGAGATGGTGCTCGCTGGGTTCACCAGCGTGGGTGAGTTCCACTACCTCCACCACGGGTCAGGCGGGACGCCCTACTCGGACCCGAACGCCATGTCGCACTCGCTGGTCGCGGCGGCGGGCGACGCGGGTATCCGGCTTACCTTGCTGGACACCTGCTACCTCGCGTCCGCTGTCGACGGTGCGCCGCCGCAGGGCGTCCAACAGCGCTACAGCGACGGCGACGCCGACGCATGGGCTGAGCGGCTCGACGCGTTCCGTGCGGAGTCACCCCTGGTACGCGTCGGTGCCGCCATTCACTCGGTGCGAGCGGTTCCCGCAGCGCAGCTCGCCGTGCCGGTGGCGTGGGCGCAGGCCAACGGTGCGCCGCTGCACGCCCACGTGTCCGAGCAGATCAGCGAGAACGACGACTGCCTCGCGGTGCATCGCCGCACCCCCACCCAACTGCTGGCCGACGCGGGCGCGGTGACGTCAGACTTCGTCGGTGTGCATGTGACTCATCCGAGTGGAGATGACGTTGGGTTGCTCGGCGCGTCAGGCGCGGGCGTCTGCCTGTGCCCCACCACGGAACGCGACCTCGGTGACGGCATCGGACCAGGTCGCAGGCTCGCCAACGCCGGGGTCTCGCTGAGCATCGGCACCGATTCGCACGCCGTCGTTGACCCGTTCGAGGAAATGCGTGGCGTCGAGATGCATGAACGGCTCGCCACCCAGCGGCGTGGCGTGTTCTCCCCAGCCGAACTGCTCTCGGCTGGCACCCGCCACAGCGCGCTTGGCTGGGACGACGTCGGCAGCATCGCGCCCGGCGCGCAGGCGGATTTGGTGCGCGTCGCCACCGACACGCCGCGTACCGCGGGCAGCGAGCCCGCCGGGATAGCGTTAAGCGCTTTCGCGAGTGACGTTCGTGATGTCATGGTTGCTGGGCGCTGGCTGGTGCGCGACGGGAGGCACAAGCACGCGGCGAACCCGTCATCGGAGCTCGCCGCCGAGGTCAAGGAGCTGCTGCGGTGACGGCGACCCTCATCACCGGAATCGGCGAACTCACCACCAACGACGACGAACTGGGCAGGTTGCACGACGCGGCCGTGGTCATCGAGGGTGAGAGGGTCGTCTGGGTGGGCCCGGCTGCCCGTGCCGCGCCGACTGACGCGCGGGTCGACGTCGGCGGACGCGCGGCCCTGCCCGGTTGGGTCGACTCGCATACCCACCTGGTCTTCGCTGGTGACCGCACCGCCGAGTTCGAGGCGCGGATGGCTGGGCAGGCGTATTCGGCGGGCGGTATCGCCCACACGGTTGACGCCACGCGGGCCGCGGCGGACGCGGATCTGACGGCGACGGTGCGCGGGCTGGTTCGTGAGGCGGTCTCGCAGGGCACGACGTACTTGGAGACCAAGACCGGCTACGGTCTCACCGTCGACGACGAGGCCCGCTGCGCGCGGATCGCCGCGAAGTACGTCGAAGAGGTGACATTCCTCGGCGCGCACATCGTGCCGCCCGGTGCTGATGCCGAGGACTACCTCGATCTCGTGGCCGGGCCGATGCTCGCCGCCGTCGCACCAATGGTGCGCTGGGTCGACGTCTTCTGTGAGAAGGGTGCGTTCGACGCGGCGCAGTCGGAGCGGGTGTTGCGCGCGGCGGCTGAGCGCGGGCTCGGGCTGCGGGTGCACGGCAACCAGCTGTGCGAGGGGCCGGGCGTTGAGCTGGCCGTGCGTCTTGGTGCGGCCAGCGTCGACCATTGCACGTATCTGAGCGACAACGACGTCGACGCGCTCGCCGGGAGCTGGGACGGCGATGGCGGGTCCGATGGCACCGTGGCCACTCTGCTGCCCGCGTGCGACCTGTCCACCCGGCAACCGCTGGCGCCAGCGCGCAGGCTGCTCGATGCGGGCGCGGTGGTCGCCCTAGCGAGCAACGCCAACCCCGGCAGCTCGTACACGACGTCGATGGCCTTCTGCGTGGCTACCGCCGTCCTGCAGCAGGGGCTGTCGGTAGACGAGGCGGTGTGGGCCGCGACGCGTGGCGGAGCGAAGGCGCTGCGCGCGGACGCCGGTGACGGCGCGGTCGGTGTGATCCGGCCCGGCGCCCGTGCTGACCTGCATGTGCTCGACGCGCCGTCGGTTACGCATCTGGCGTACCGGCCCGGGGTGCCGCTGACATGCGCGGTGTGGCGCAACGGAGCGCGGGAGTACTGAGTCCCCGGTTCCGCTCGTGGCGACCGCGTTTACGCCGCGCGCTCAGCCAGGGCGTCCGCGATCGGGCCGAGGTCGTCGTACACGCCCAGCGACGTCGCCTGCGCCATGATGTCCGCGCGTACTTCGGGCGAGAGGTCCCCGACGGATTCCGCGATGCCCGCCTTGGCGTCGGCGGGCAGGCTGGCGGCGATCGGTAACAGCGCGTCCCAGTGTCTGCACGTTGCCGCAGCGGTAACGAGTCGGCCGAGCGTGCCGCGTTCGGCAGCCATGATCGCGTCGGCGAGCGAGTCGATCTGGTCGTCCCGCAGGTGGGTGGCCAGCCGCAGCAGGGCGTCGAACAGGTCCTCGCGCGCGGCGGTGGTGAACAGTGCGGTCAGCCGCTCGGTGCCGACGACGTCGACCACGCCGGGGATGGCGGACACGTCGTCAACGGTGTACGCGGTCCGCAGCAGTTGCGTGTCGTCGAGCGCGTCGACGGCAGCTGTGAGGTGGTCCGCGCCGAGGAACCCGACGAACTGGCCGAGCGTGATCCAGTCCTCGCGTTGACCCAGCACGCGGGCGACGTCGACGATCATGTCGTTCGGCAGGGCGCGGACGACCTGCTCGACCTGGCGCGGGTCCAGCTCGACGGCGACGTCGGTGAGGAAGTTGACCGGCAGGCGCGCCGCGACCTCGCTCGCCTTCGAGGGGTCCATCGCGCCAGCCACGCGAGCGCACAGCAATGGCCCGAAAACCCGCTCCGCGATCTTCGCGAGCACCGGCGATGGCAGCAGCTTCGCGGCGGAACCTAGCCGGGTGAGCACGCCCGCGTTGGCGTCGAACAGCGTGCTCGTGAGCTGACCACGGAACGCGATCAGGTCGGCGTCATCGACGTCGTCGAGGAAGCCGAGTTGGTCCGGGCGCACGCGTAGTAGCCGCGCGATGCGCTGGACCTCCGGTCGTGCGTCGGTGGTCACAGGCCCACCGCCTTGCGGACGGGGCCGCGTAGCAGTTTGGGCACGTAGCCGAGACTCTCCTCGGCCGCGGCGGCCAGTTCCGCGCGCTGCGCCCGCTTCGCGTCGCCAATCGCGTTGGCGAGGAACTGCCGCTCCGTGTCGCCGAGCGCGGCTATTCCCTCGGGAAGGTCTCCGGTCACGCGCTCGGTCAGCGTTCGCCGTGCGTCGTTACTCATCGTGTTCCACCTTCCCCGATCATCGTCTTGGTCGAATAGTGAGCGAACGTTCGCGAGACGGCAACCAGTGAGACCGAACTGACGTCGGCTCGCGATTAGGAGGTGCTCGCCCGATCGGGCGTACGATGCCGTTCGCTGGGCGTCGCTGAGTGCTACCGAACCGTCCGGCGCACGTACCGCGGGACTTCTTTCGCCTTGCCCGCCGCACGGGCGATCTTGTGGTTCTCGCCGCGCAAGAGCCTGCGTTGCCAGCGACTTTCGACGCGGAACGCGGCGCGCGGTGAGAGGTGGCGGGTGCGCTGGAACAGCGCCTTCGTCGCGGCGATCGCGTCAGGTGAGCGGGCGGCCAGTTCCTCGGCGAACTCCTCCGCCGCCTTGAGCGGGTCGTCGCCGACCTCGGTCACCAGCCCGAGTTCGGCGGCGCGCTCGCCGCTGAAAGTTTCACCCGTCATGGTGAGGCGCATGGCGACGTCCATGCCGACGAGTTCGCGGAGCGTGACTGAACCGGTCATGTCGGGGATGAGGCCCCAGCGGGCCTCCATGATCGAGAATTCGCAGTCCGGAGTGGTGAATCGGAAGTCGGCGCCAAGCGCCAGCTGCAACCCGCCGCCGTAGCACCGGCCGTGGACCACGGCGATCACCGGCACGGGCAGCTCCCGCCAGGCCCAGCACACCTCTTGGTAGAGGTTGGTTTTGCGGCCGGGGACGCGCAGGAAATTGAGAGCGAACTTGACTGGGTGCTTGCCCGCGGAACCGAAGTCCAGCCCGGAGCAGAACGCGGGGCCCTCGCCCTGCAAGATCACGACGCGGACGTCGCGGTTGCGTTTGATCCCCTTGGCCGCCGCCACCAGCGCGTCGAACATCTCTAGGTCGAGGCCGTTGTACTTGTCGCCCCTGGTCATCGTCACATAGGCGATGGAGCCACGGATCACGGTGCTGACGCGCTCGCTCATGGGTCCTCACAGGTCTCGGGACACGATCACGCCAACGGTACGTCAGCGGTCGCCGTGATCAAGGCATGCGGCGGCGTGGAGTGAGGAACACGACGTCGGGAATGAGGGACACGACGTCGTGGGCGAGGGACACGGCGCCGCGCTACTCCCGGCCCCGGATGATGGTGGGCTCGAAATCCTCGTCGTCGCGCGGCGTTGGAATCCCAAAAGGAACGCCCGGCTCCGCCGGGCGGTACTCGTCGCGACGCGACGAGCGTGGCGCGGGCGGGATCGTGGTGTCGGCGTGGTGTGCGGTTGGCTGCTCGTGGGTAGTGCTCATGGGTGCTCTCCGCGCGTCCTTCTCGGCTGTTTCCCCGGTGGTCCGCTGACAAATACCGTCTACCCGTTATGTCATGCAGCCAAGCGTGGTGTTACACCTCACAATTGCGTATCAACCAATCGTGCTGACGTGATCACTCGGAGGAAGCAGTGCCAGGCAGCAGGACAACGCCGTCCTCATCCGAATAGAGCACGTCGCCGGGGTGGAACGTGACCCCGCCGAAGCTGACCGGTTCGTCGACGACGCCCTCGGCGTCCTTCGCGCTCTTGCGTGGGTTCGTGCCGAGCGCCTTGATGCCGATCGGCAGCGTCGCGAGCGTGGCGCTGTCGCGCACCGCGCCGTTGAGCACCAGCCCCGCCCAGCCGTTGTCCACGGCCGCCTTGGCGATCAGGTCACCGGTGAGCGCGGTGTGCAGTGAGCCGCCGCCGTCCACGACGAGCACGCAGCCATCGCCATGGCTGTTCAGCAGTTGCTTGACGAGGCCGTTGTCCTGGTAGCACTGAACCGTGCGCACCCGACCGGTGAACGCGGTGAGCTTGCCGAATTGGCGGAACTGGGTGTCGCACACCCGCAGCGACGGGCCGTGCTCGTCAACGAGATCGGCGGTACTGAACGACTCGGTCACAGGTGCTCCTCACGCGATCCGGGCTTCGGGCGGTCTCACTGTAACCAGGCGGTGGGTGACGGCTCGCCGTGACTGTGACGCCGCCCAAGCTGTCGCTACTTACGTGCGCGGATACGTAGAACTCCGGCTTCGCGGGCCGCCGACGTCGTTCAGGCTGGTCACAGGCTCCCCGAGGTGGTGTGTGATGAACCAACCGTTGTTCGATCATTACCTGTTTCTCGCATTGCGTGAGGTCGCGCGCGGCGACGTCAGCATGGACGTCGTGACCGGCGAGTTGCGGCGGTACGGCGCGCCGGTGCCCGCGCGGATAGTCGACGCGCTGGCGGACCTCCAGTATGGCGGCTACCTCCGCGCTCGCGTTACGGGCGACCGCCCGTGGTCACTGCTCGAACTGACCCCGCCTGGCATGCGGTTGCTGGCGGACTGGTTGCCGTCCGCGGCATGACGTCCGCACCGCTCACGCGTCCACATAGCGGAGCACGCCGAGCATGCTCTGCTCGTCGAGTGCGCAGGATCCGCCGACCTCGCAGGCCCGGAGCCGTGCCAGCACCTCGGACGCGTCGACCGATGCGCCGATGACGACGAGTTCGGTGCGCGGCTGCTCGTCGCGTCGCCAGTCGTCGCGGCTGACCTGGATGAAACCACCAACGACATGGATCCAGAACTTCTGACCATGACCTGGGACGCCGAAGTGCACGCAGCCCTTCACCCGGTACACGCCCGCTGGCGGGTCGGACAGCAGCCCCATCAGCTGTCGGGGATCGAGCGGCTCATCGGTGCGGAACTCCACGCTTTCGAACGCCGCGTGCAGGTGATCCGCGCAGTCCGTACCGAGATCCTCGCGCAACAGCTCGTCGAAGCTGAGCTGGCCGTCGTCAGGGCGGGGATGCTCGGGTGGGTCGAACAGCAGCCGAGGGTCGATCCGGCCGTGTGCCGTCGGTACCACCGGCGCGCCGTCGCTGAGCCCACGGACCGTGTCTATCAACCGGTCGCGCGCGGCGTCATCGACGCGGTCGATCTTGTTCAACACGACAAGGTCCGCCACCGCGAGGTGCTGGTCGAGCTGGGGGAACTCCGCGCGGGTGGCTTCGAACTCCGCCGCGTCGACGACCTCGACGAGCCCGCCAGGGGAGATGTCGGCCTCCTCGCTTGCCAGTACCAGTCGTAGCAGATCCCGTGGCTCCGCCAGCCCGCTCGCCTCGATGACGACGACATCGATGTCGCTGTCCGGCTGCGTGAGCTTCGTCAGCATCGCGTCCATGCCGCTGGCGTCGACCGCGCAACACAGGCAGCCGTTGTCCAGCGAGACCATGGCGTCCACCTGGCCCGCGACCAGCATCGCGTCGATGTTGACGCTGCCGAAGTCGTTGACGATGACGCCGATGCGGACACCGTCGTCGTTGTGCAGCAGGTGGTTGAGCAGCGTTGTCTTGCCGGAGCCGAGGAAGCCGGTGACGATCACGACGGGTGTTGGCACGGCGCCGAACCTACCGCGCCACCGCATCGTGCGAGCGGCAGGCCACGCCGATCGTGAGATGCTCGAGGCATGAGCCCCACGCTGACCTTGACCCAAGACCCCGAAGCGGACGAGCTGCTGTCTCGCGACCCGTTGGCCTTGCTCATAGGCATGCTTTTGGATCAGCAGGTAGCCATGGAAGTCGCCTTCACCGGTCCGAAGAAGATCGAGGACCGGTTGGGCCGGTTCGACGCACGGTCCATCGCCGAGGCCGACCCTGAGGAGTTCGCCGCGCTGTGCGCGCGGACGCCTGCCGTGCACCGTTTCCCCGGTTCGATGGCCAAGCGCATTCAGGCGCTGAGCCAGTACATCGTCGAGCACTACGACGGCGATGCCGCCGCGCTGTGGACCGAGGGCGACCCGGACGGCAAGACCGTGCTGCGCAGGCTCAAGGCGTTGCCCGGCTACGGCGACCAGAAAGCGAGGATCTTCCTCGCGCTGCTCGGCAAGCAACTCGACGTCAACCCTGACGGTTGGCGGGAGGCGGCCGGTGCCTACGGCGAGGACGGCGCGCGGCGGTCCATCGCCGACGTCGTCGACCAGGACACGTTGCGCGAGGTGCGCGAGTTCAAGCGCGCCGCCAAGGCGGCCAAGAAAGGGTGAGTCGGACCGTGGCAGGCAACCCCGCGCGTCGCCGTTCCGTCCTGGCAGCATGAGGGCGTTACTGAGCATGACGTTGCTGGCCGCCGTGGCCGCCGCGATCGGCGGCTGCGGGAACCAGGGCGGCGCGGAGCCCGCCGACCCGCCGGAGCGGCTGCCGGTCGGTCAGGAGTTCCTTTCGACCGAGGTCACCGAGTCTGGGCAGCAACGACCGCTGGTCAAGGACACGAGAATCCGGCTGTCTTTCGCCGAGGGGGAACTGAGGTTCAGCGCTGGCTGCAACTCGTTCTTCGGTGACGCGCGGCTTGCCGCGGGCGAGCTTGTCGTCGAGGATCTGAGAAGCACCGAGATGGGCTGTGCCAAGCCGCTGATGCGGCAGGACGACTGGTTGGCACGGTTCTTCACCAGCGGCCCTAGCTGGCAGCGAGACGGCGACACCCTGACGCTGACCAGCGAGGACACCACCATCACACTGGAGCGGCAGGTCGCCGAGCCGGACAAGTCGTTGCGGGGAACCCGCTGGCAGCTCGACACGATCATCGACGGCGCCACCGCGTCCAGCGCGGCCGGAGACATGCGGGCGCACCTGGTGTTCCACGAGAACGGCCAGGTGCGTGGCAACGCGGGCTGCAACCAGCTCACCGCGCGGTACGAGCGCGACGGCGGCCGGATCGAGTTCAGCCGGATCGTCACGACACGCAAGGCGTGCGGCCAGCCTCACGACCGCATCGAGCAGGCCGTGCTCACCGTGCTGGAAAGCTCGCCACGGATGGAGGTCGAGGCGAACCGGCTGACGTTGACGGCGGAGTCTGGTAAGGGCCTCCGCTTCGTCGCGGGCGACTAGCGGCGGCGCGGCGCGTCGTGTGTGGTCACGCGCGCACGACGCGGTCGGCACGCAGCGCGAGTTCCAGCATGAGGCGCTCGTCCGGGTCGGCCAGCCGCGCGCCGAACAGGTCGTGTGCCTGGTCCAACCGGTATCGAACGGTCTGCGGGTGGACGCCGAGCCGCTCGGCCACCTCGGTGACGCCACCGGTGCTGGCCATGTAAGCCAGCAGTGTCTCCGCCAGCTCGTCCCGCCGCGTCGCCGTCAGCGCCGCGAGTGGCCGCAGTGCGTGTTCGATCAGTTGGTCCAGTAGGAACTCGTCGGCATGCAGCAGCAACGTGGACAGGTGCTGCTCGCAGTCGGTGACATCGCACTCCGGCAGCAGTCCGCGCCGCACGAGGTCCAGCGCGCGGCGGGCTACGGTGAAGGACCGGTGCGCCTCGGTCAGCGGCACAAGCGGGCCCACAGCGGCGATACGCCCCCGCAGCTCGGCGCGTAACACGTCGAGGTGCGGAGCGGGGTCGGCGACGACAAGGCACGGCCGCGCGCTTTCCAGGTCAGCGAGGACGTCGTGACCGAGTGCGCTTGCCGGGAACCGGTGCTGATCCTCGCGATACTCGATGGCGATGACCGCGACCATGTCCGGCAGCTCCCAGTCGGCGCTGTGCGCCAGGTCGGCGAGCGTCTGCCGCGAGGAGGGCTGCTCGGTGAGCAAGAGTCGGAGCAACCGCTGCCGTCGACGTTCGATCGTGCTAGACGCGCGCGCCTGTGCCTCCGTGGCGGCGGTGATGTCCCGCCAGGTGATTCCGCCGTCGGATCGGGTCGGGGCGGTTATGGCAGGGGACGTCGCGATACCCGCGACAACGTCGTCAGCCGGGTCCGGCGCAATTTCTGTGGATCGCTGTTCGCGAGCCATGGCTGCCACCTCGTTGTGACATCAGTGGGTGGATTTCTAGCCTCGTTGTGGTGGACGAGTTCGTTCGCCAGACGGTAAGCAGGCCGGTTCGGGCGGTCAACTGGAGCGGGCCGCCGCGACGCGCATCCACCCTGCCGGGCGTCGTTTTTCGTGTTGCCCAACAGTCGTCGATGGCGAGGTCGTTACTTCGCGACAAATTCCTCGGGTCGTGTGGGAAGGGCGGCGGAGCGAAGCAACCTCACCTTGGTCGCCAACGCGAGTTCGAAACGGGATTGTGGATCGGTCAATTGTTCGCCAAACAATTGCTGCAGTTTGTTCACGCGATAGCGGACGGTTTGCGGATGGACGTCGAGTCGTTGCGCGATCTCGCCCGCGTGCCCGCGCGCCGCCAGCCAGTGTTGCAACGTGACCAGCATTCGTTCCTGCTGCCGCTCGGTGAGCGTCGCGAGCGGGGCCAGTCGCCGCTCGATGAGGTTGTCGATCAGCAGGTCGTCCGCGAACAGCATGAGCGTGGTGCGGTGCTCGCCGCAGTCGATGACGGGCTCGGCCGGTAGCAGCCCGCGTTCGGCGAGGTCCAGTGCACGGCGTGCGACGTGCAGGGACGATCGGATGTCTGTCAGTGACGTGGCCGGGCCGATCGCCGCGCCCCACCCGGGCAGGTGCCGGGGCAGCTCGGTGAGCACCGGATCGTCGGCGGGCACCAGCAGGCACGGCTGAGGTCCGTGCAGGTCAGCGAGCACCGACTCACCAAGGTCGTCGTAGGTCGGCTCGGCGCGGTCGGGGCGACGCAGCGCCACGGCGACCAGCGTGTCCGGTAGCGGCTGGCCGAGCGCGCGGGCCTCCTCGGTGGCCCCGGCGATGTCCGGCACCGGTTCGGCGAGCAGCAGGTGCAACACATGCTCCCGCCTGCGCGCGGCGTGACTGGACGCCCCCGACGCGGCACTGGCGTACCCCTCGGCCGCGAGGCCGCACAACCGCTCGCACTGGGCATCGATGATCGCGCGTAACGACGTCAGCACCTCGGTCGCCACCCCGTAGTGTCGTGCGTACCTGGTGACGTACTGCGTCGTGACCGACGCGGCGACCCGGTAGGCGGCGCGCAGCGCGTCCAGGGAACGGCCCTGGCCGCACTCGATCGTGCCGATGCTGCGAAACAGCGGTGTCCAGTCCTCGCTCGACGTCTTGGGCTCGAGGATCGCGTCGATGCCACGCAAGATCACCGACTGCGCCGCCGCGGTCAGCACCTCGGCGAACGGCCCTTCGAGCGGCTCGGCGTACTCCGGCACCGACTGCCTGACACCAGAGATGATCGACTGCGCCAGGCGGCGTGCGTGTGGCCGGAAGCCTCGCACCATCTCGCGTGGCAGCATCCGGCGCAGGTGTTCACCGGCACGTACGGCGTTGTCGGCGCCCGTGCGTGCCGCCGGGATGTCAGGAGATGCGACGAGATTGGTCATGGCGATCACGGTGTCGTATCACGCGGCCTCCGCACGTCGTGACAAATACGTAGGTGCGGTACGTATGGCCGCTCAAGTTTTGTCGCCGATGACGGGTTCCGCCCTCCAAACGTTGTCACGCCTGGACCGGCGGTGGGTTGCTGAGTAGTTTCCGGTATCACGACGAGGAGGGAGTGCCTATGTCGATCTTCGCACGAATGGGTGTCGCGCTGCTGGTGCTCGGTACGCTCGTCGCCGTCCCGAGCGCCGCGTCGGCCGCGCCAGGCAGCCCCGACGCCACGATCATCGCGTCCGAGCGGAACGCCGACGGTTCGACCACGACGACAGTGCGGGTCGGGCCGCTGACCGCCAAACCGCATTCCGGCGACGGCGGCGGTGAGCATGGTATGGGCACCCACACCACGCTGATGGCGCCGCTCGTGCCGCCGTGCGTGAACTGCTACATCACCGCGATCCAGCCTGACCTGACCTACGCCGACGGCTCCCGTGCCAACTACGACACCGGTGTGATGCTGCACCACGCGGTGCTGTTCGACCGCGCCCGCACCGACGTCACCTGCGGTGACCAGTTGCTCGGCCTCGCGGGGCGGCGGCTGTTCGCGTCCGGCAACGAACGTACTGGCGGCGAACTGCCGCCAGGCACCGGCGTCAAGCTGGGCTGGCTGCCGCTGACCTGGACGTTGGTCGAGCTGATGAACATGAAGTCCGATGCGCAGACGGTGTACTTCGACGTCACGATGACCCACGTGTCCGCGCGTGCCGGCGGCATGACAGAGGCGACGCCGGTCTGGCTGGACGCCAACAACTGCGGCGACTCCACCCATCCGGTGCCCGAGGGCAAGTCGACGACGACGTGGGAGTGGACGTCCACCATCGACGGCACCCTGAAGGCCGCTGGCGGGCACCTGCACGACGGCGGCGAGGTGATCACCGCGTTCAACCGGACGACGGGGGAGACGCTCTGCGAGTCCGAGGCGGGCTACGGCACCGACCCGTCCTATCGAGGGCACATCGAGTCGATGAGTGTCTGTAGCGGGGACGACCTTGGCCGCGTCAACCGAGGCGACACCATCGAACTGGTGAGCCATTACGACACCGATCATGCCGATCCGGTGGCGATGTCGATCATGGTCGCCTTCGTCGCAGAGGACTGACCCACCCGGGTGGGCGCGAGGGCGTTCGGCGTGGCGGGCAGAATTGACCCGCCACGACCGGGCGCGAGACGAAAGAAGCGCGTATGGAGCCGGAGACCGAGCCGACAGGGGAGCACGCCGGGCTGTCGCGCCGCGCCCGCGCGGTCGTGGCAGCCGTCGCGGGGGTCATCGCGACCGCCGTCGTGATCCACGTGGGCATGGTGTTCTTCTACGTCGCGCCGTCGAATGTGGTCAGCGAGAAGTACGCCACCGAGATCTACGACTACATGGCGCCAGAGCTGCTGCAGAACTGGAAGTTGTTCGCGCCCGAGCCGCTGCACGTCAATCGATCGCTGCATGCCCGTGCGCGGGTGAGGACCGACGCGGGCACGGTGACCTCGGACTGGATCGACCTCAGCGCCAGCGACGTCGAGGGCACCCGAGGACACCCGCTACCCAGCCATACCCGCAACCAGCTTCGCAAGGGCTGGGGCACGTTCACCGACACCCACGACGCCGACCACGAGGCGACGTCGATGACCGGGCTCATCGTCGAGGCGTACCTCAAGCGAGTGGCGCTCATGCGGATGAGCCATCACATCGACGGCGAGATGACCCAGGTGCAGCTCCGGTCGGCGACTCGTTACGTACCGGAGCCCGCGTGGAGTGACCGGTCCATGCCCGACGACGTCTCCTACACCGTGCTGCCGTGGTGGCCGGTCAGCGAGAACGACTACCCCGAGGGCAGCAGGCGATGAGCGAGAAGCAAGGCTGGGACGCCGCTCTGGTCAGGGGTTACGAGCGCATCACCCGGAGTGCGCTCGGCACGTACCAGACGGCGGTGGTGCGCATCGGCGTCGCGGGCACCTGGCTCGGGTTCCTGCTGCGGGAGTGGCCGAACCGGCATGAGCTGTACGGACCGGAGGGGCCGCTGAGCGCTGACCTCGCCGCCAAGCGGATCGAGGACAACGGTGCGTTCACCGTGCTGCTGTGGTCGGACACCGTGTGGTGGTTCGAGCTGTGCTACATCTTCGCGATCCTGGCATCGCTCATGCTGCTGGTCGGCTGGCGCACGCGGACGGCGTCGGTATTGTTCATGGTCGGCGTGTTGTCAGTGCAGAACCGCAACGGCTTCATCAGCGACGGCGGCGACAACATCCTGCACCTGATGGCGATCTACCTGGTTTTCGTCCGATGCGGTGAGCGGTTCTCGCTGGATGCGCTGCTCCGACGTCGTGCCGGGGGCTCTCCCCGGGATGTCACCGGCGTGCTGCTGTGGTCGCTGTCGGCGTTCGCGACGGTGACAGCGTGGGCGCTCGGTGTACTTGGCGGCGGCTGGTTGTTGATCTTCGCGGGCCTGCTCGTGGCGCACGCCGTGTGGTGGCTCGTGGACCGCCTCACCGGTGGCGAGCCACGCGCGGTGCTTCGCATGACGACGAATCTGGTGCACAACGGCGCGGTGCTGGTGATCATCGTGCAGGTGTGCGTGCTGTACGCGACGGCGGGCTGGTTCAAGATCCAGGGCACCCGCTGGCAGGACGGCACGGCGGCTTACTTTCCGCTGCACGTCGACGTCTTCACGCCGTGGCCCGCGCTGTCCGAGTTGGTGTCCGCCTACGGCCTGCCCATCCTGCTGATGACGTACGGCACGGTGATCGTGCAGGTCGCGTTCCCGTTCACGTTGTTCCACCGGGGGATCAAGAACGTCATGCTCGCGTGCCTGATCGCGGAGCACATCGGCATCGCGATCCTGCTCGGCCTGCCGTTCTTCTCGCTCGCGATTATCTCGGCGGATCTCATCTTCCTGCCTACAACCCTGCTTCGCCGCGTGGCAGCGCAAGTCGGCGGATGGTTCGGTGGGCGAGCCGCTCGGCGTGGCGCCGAGACGCCTGCCGCGTCGTCCGGCGACGCGATCGACGCGGACGACTCGGCGGCAGCGAACGACGATTCCCGCACGGAAACTCTCGACCGCGTCTAGCGACCGCGAGTCCCTCACTCTGGTGCCGCGAGTTCCTCAGCAACTCAGCAGGCGACCAGTACCGAGCAGTGCGCCTCGACAGGCTGTATCAACCGCACGGTGTGGCGAACTGGGACTCGGTCGCGAGACCTCACCGCACTGGATGTGGGAACACGCGGCACCGGATGTGGGCGGATTGTAGGGGACTCGCGGCACGACAGCGTGGGACTCGCGTGGGGCTGGGTCGGCTACCAAGCAAAACGATGGCCCCCGCCACGTGGCGGGGGCCATCGGGAGGACCGGATTGGTGGCTACTTCGCCGTCAGGTCCATGGTGATCGTGTTGCCCGAACCAGCGGTGAACGCGCTGATCCAGTCGTTGAGGTGGCCGCAGCCCTCCAGCGCGGGCAGCGTGTAGTCGTCCGTGGACAGCGTCCCGCCGGAGAACGGGTCGAAGCCCTCGCCGGTCATGTCAAAGACAGCGGGCTCGACGGTCTGGCAGTTCTCGCCGCCGCCGATCGGGAAGCCCCACGCGGAAACGTTCATCAGCTTGACGTACGCCTCGGAATGCGAGGTGAGCGTGTTGCCGTCGAACGTGCCTGTGGTCTTGCCGACCTGTTCGAACTCGATGTCGGCCGTCGTGTTCAGGAAGCCGAGGATCGTGAACTCGCCCTGCGTCGGGTTCAGCGTCAGGTCGGCGGTGTACTTCTGCTCCGCCAAGTTGAAGAGGACGTCGATGCTGCCGTCGAGCGGCACCGTGCCGTTCGCGGCCTTAATGTGGGACTCACCCTTCAGGTCGAAGGCGAGATCGATCGGTCCGTCGCCGCCACCATCGTCGCCGCCACCATCGGTGCCGCCGGTGTCGACACCGCCGTCGACACCGCCGTCGTCGGTGCCGCCGGTGTCGGTCCCGCCATCGGTGCCGCCGTCGTCGGTGCCGCCGGTGTCGGTGCCGCCGGTGTCGGTCCCGCCATCGGTCCCGCCGTCAGCGCCACCACCGTCGGTGATCTCGAACTCGTGCAGCACCATGTCCTGTCCTTCGACGGCGGTGCAGGCCGATTCGAATGTGCCGAGGCCGGTCTCGCTGCCGTCCGCCGTGCGCGGGGTCAGCGTCATCGTCATGGCACCGAGCGAGATCGTGGCTTGACCCGGCTCGTCGAACGTCAACGACGGCGTCGAGCCCGTGATGTTCTCGATGATCAGGTCGTTACCGTTCTCCGGCACTGGCGTCACCGGGATCTCGTTGGGGACCGTCACCGGCAGCGTGATGCCGGGCGCCTCCACGGTTGACTCCATCGACGCGGTGCCTTCGATCGTCTCGGCATTGACGAGGTTGAGGCCTTCCGTCGCCGTCGCGCCCGCGTTGGCGGTCGACACGATGTCGAACTGCCCGGTCGGCTCGCCGACCTCGATCGAGGACGGCATGTCGGTGTTGATCGTGACGCTGACCGTCTGCTCGCCGATCAGCGGGAACGGACAGTTGTACTCCACGGTCTTGGTGATGGGGTCGGCCGAGCTGATGCCCGCGCCGACGGCCATGGTGGCCGCGACGAGGCCGGCGGACCCGGTCGCGGCGATTCCCGCGGCCAGCGCCTTTGCGCGTCTCTTACTACTCACGAAATCTTCCTTCCGTTCCTTCTCAGTCGAAGGTCGAATAAGGTTGGTCCCGCCATGTGTCACGTTTTATCAACGTCGAAGGCAGTTCCTGGAAATAGCCGTTCGAGCTATCTCCGAATAGCAAGCTAACGGCGTGCTACTGCCGGGTACAAGACTCGTAAACGAGGTGCGCCAAACACTTGCGAGAACTTGTCAGCGGCGGATACAACACCGATGTGTGATTGGACGCACACGACAACGCGACGCCATAGCGGCACGTCGAAGGCGCATGTCGACTTGCTGTGATCAGGGCTTTCACTATCCGTGATGTAGAGGCGTTGTGCTCACCAGCGCACAAATTCCGATGCGGCAACCGTGTGCTGGGTACGCATAAATACCCGCTCGCTTGACGCCTTCGGAGCAGCGACTTAGTTTTCCCGCAGTATCGAAAATGCACTGCCGCCGCGACGGATACCGGCGTCGGTAGCCGCTGGGAATCCGGTCCGGAGGAGCTCATGAAACTGCGCGAAAAAATCGTGGTGATCACCGGAGCGGGTGGGGGAATCGGCGCCGCCATGGCCAAACGGTTTGCCCGCGAGAAGCCGGGCGGAATCGTCGTCTCCGATATCGACGCGGCCGCAGCCGGCGACGTCGCGGCGCGGGTGCGCGAGGCTGGTGTTCCGGTGCTGGCGCATCGCACGGACGTCGGCGACCAGTCGCAGGCCACCGAGTTGATCGCGAGGAGCGAGCGGGAGTTCGGCCAGGTTGATCTTCTGTGTTCCAACGCGGGCATCGCCGTCGGCATGGGCGTTCACGCCCCGCGGGAGCGCTGGTCAGCGGCCTTGTCAGTCAATGTCATGGCACACGTCCACCTCGCGCAGGCGGTACTGCCGGGGATGGCCGCGCGGGGCTCGGGGCACGTAATGATCACCGCGTCCGCCGCGGGGCTGCTCGGTTTGCCAGGCGACGCGCCGTACTCGGTCACCAAGGCCGCGGCCGTTGGCCTCGCCGAATGGCTCGCCGCCACCTACCGCCGGTCAGGCGTCACCGTGAGCGCGTTGTGCCCGCTCGGCGTCCGCACTGGACTGCTGATGCCCGCGCTGGCCGCGGGGCATCCCGCCGCGCGAGCCGTCGCCGACTTCGGTCCGCTCCTCGAGGCGGAGGACGTCGCTGAGCACGCACTCGACGGCATCGCGGACGAACGGTTCCTGATCTTGCCGCACCCCGAGGTCGCGCAGCTGTACGCGAAGAAGGCAGCCGACCCCGATGGCTGGCTGACCGAACTGCAACGAGAGGGCCGCCGATGACGACGGAACACGATCCGACGGCAGCGGGCAGGGATCCACGCCGCACCCTGCTTCTGGGACTGAGCTCGTGCGGGCTGCCGGGCAGTGGCGTGCCGATCGCGGTCACCAGTGCGGGCGGCCTCGGTGTCGTTGATCTCGGCGACGGTGGGCGTGACGCCACGGACGCCCTCGTACGGGCAGTGTCCCTGACAGCCGATGGCGCCATTGGCATCCGGGTCACCGGCGACTGCGCGCTGAGCTGCGACGCCGTGCTGGACGTCCTTGGCGACAACGCCGACCGTGTCGACACCGTCGTATTGGGAACGGACTCGGCGTGGCAGCTCAGGGACATACCAGACCGGTACCTCGTCCTCGTCGAGGTGATCTCGGCTCAGGAGGCCGCGGACGCGGAGGCACGCGGCGCGGACGGGGTCATCGCGCGCGGTGCCGAAGCGGGCGGCAGGGTAAGCGAGTCGGGTGCGTTCGTGCTGCTCCAGCAGCTGCTGCGGCAGGGCATCGACGTTCCGGTGTGGCTGTGCGGCGGCATCGGCCCGCACACGGCGGCCGCCGCGATCGCGGGTGGCGCGGCGGGCGTCGTGCTCGACACGCAGCTCGCGTTGCTCCCGGAGTCCGAGCTGCCGGACGACGTCCGCGCCGCGGTCGCCGCTAGTGACGGCACCGAAAGCACCATCGACGACGGTGTGCGGGTACTTGTCAGCAGACACGGGGTGACACTGCCGGTCGGGCAGGATGCCTTCCTCGCTTCCCGATTCGCCGCGTCGTACGGGTCGGTGACCAGGGCGGTGCGCGCGGTGCTGGCCGCGATCCGGGACGTCGTCAGCGAGCGCGCGGACCTGAGCGCGGGATCGGCGATGTCGACCGTGCTCGGCACTGAACTGCCCGTGGTGCAGGGGCCGATGACGCGAGTCAGCGACCAGGCCGGGTTCGCCGCCGCCGTCGCCAGCGAGGGCGCGCTGCCGATGCTGGCGCTCGCGCTCGCCACCGCGGAGCAGACCGAAACCCTCCTGACCCGCACTCGCGATGAACTGGGCGAACAGCCGTGGGGCGTCGGTGTGCTCGGTTTCGCGCCGCAGGACGTCCGCGGCGCGCAGCTCGACCTCATCAAGCGGGTGCGGCCGTCGAGCGCGATCATCGCGGGCGGCAGGCCCGACCAGGCTCGCGAGCTGGAGGCCGAGGGCATCACGACGTTCCTGCACGTGCCCTCGCCCGGCCTGCTGGCGCAGTTCCTCGACGCGGGGGCGCGCGGGTTCGTCTTCGAGGGTTCCGAGTGCGGCGGTCACATCGGACCGAGGACCAGCTTCGCGTTGTGGGAGGCACAGCTCGGCGTGCTGCTCGACCACATCGAGGCCACCGGAACCGGCGACGACCTGCGGGTGCTGTTCGCGGGAGGCATTCACGACGAGCGCTCCGCCGCCATGGTGGCCGCGCTGGCCGCGCCGTTGGCCCGCCACGGCGTCGCCGTCGGGGTGCTGCTGGGCACCGGGTACCTGGTCACCGAGGAAGCCGTCACACACGGCGCGATCGGGCCAGTGTTCCAGCGGCAGATACTTGACGCCGAGCATACCGAGCTGCTGGAAACCGCGCCCGGCCACGCCACCCGTTGCGTGGCGAGCCCATTCACCGACACCTTCCGCTCCACAGTGGACGAGCTGGCGACGAACGGCGTGCCACAGCGGGACGCGTGGGAGCGGCTGGAAAGGCTCAACGTCGGCAGGCTGCGCATCGCGAGCAAGGCGCTGTGGCGTGAGGGCGACGAACTGGTTACCGTGACCGAGGGTGAGCAGCGCGAGCTGGGGCTGTTCATGGCAGGTCAGGTCGCCACACTGCGCGACGACGTCACGACGATCGCCGCGTTGCACGCCTCGGTCACGTCCGGCGCGGCCGCGTTCCTCGACGAGCGGGCGGCGGCGCTGCGCGGCGAGTTCGGTCCAGCGGCGCGGTCGGCGGAACCGGCGCCGCTCGACATCGCCATCGTGGGCATGGCCTGCACGTATCCCGGCGCTGATGATCTCACCGAGTACTGGTCGCGGATCCTGGCCAACGTCGACGCCGTCACCGAGGTGCCGCGTGAGCGCTGGGACCCGGACGTCTACTACGCGTCACCGGACACACAGGACGGACCACCGCGTGGCGACTGGACTCCGTCCAAATGGGGCGGATTTCTCTCCGACCTGGACTTCGATCCGCTCGCGTACGGCATCCCACCGTCCGCATTGACCGCGATCGAACCTGTGCAGCTCATCGCGCTACGGGTCGCGGATCAGGCATTGTCTGACGCGGGTGGGCACATCGACCGGGAGCGCACGGGCGTGCTGTTCGCCGCCGCCGTTGGCAGCGACCTCGCCAACGCCAAGACGGTGCGAATGGTGCTGCCGTCCTATGTGGGGACACTGCCGCCCGGTTTGGATGAACAACTTCCGCTGCTCAGCGAGGACTCGTTGCCAGGAAGGCTCGGCAGCGTCGTCGCTGGCAGGATCGCCAACCGACTTGACCTCGGTGGCATGAACTACACCATCGACGCCGCGTGTGCGTCGTCACTAGCCACAGTGGACGCCGCGTGCAAGGAGCTGGCGACGGGCAATAGCGACGTCATGCTGTGTGGCAGCGCCGATTTGCACAACGCCATCGAGGATTTCCTGCTGTTCGCGTCGGTCGGTGCGCTGTCGCCCACCGGGCGCTGCAAGCCGTTCGACTCCGCCGCCGACGGCATCGCGCTGTCCGAGGGAGTGTCCTGCGTCGTGCTGAAGCGCCTCGCTGACGCCGAGCGGGACGGCGACCGAATCTACGGTGTGATCAAGGGCGTCGGCGGCGGCAGTGACGGCAAGGCGCTCGGGCTGACCGCGCCGCGCCCGGAGGGCCAGCGTAGGGCGCTCGACCGGGCCTACCGGGGCGCGGGCGTCTCGCCTGCCGAGGTGGGGCTGATCGAGGCGCACGGCACGGGCACCGTCGTGGGTGATCGTACCGAGCTGGAGACGCTGACCAGCGTGTTCGACGAGGCCGGTGCTACGCGCGGCAGTTGCGCGCTCGGCTCGGTGAAGTCGCAGATCGGCCACACCAAGTGCGCGGCGGGCCTCGCCGGCCTGATCAAGATCGCGATGTCCGTCTACACCGGAGTTAAGCCGCCGACGCACGGCATCGTCGAGCCGAATCCTGGTTGGGACGCCGAACGCAGTCCGTTCGTGTTCCACGAGTCACCGTCGCCGTGGTTGGTCGAGCCGGAACGGCGTCATGCGGGCGTGAGCGCGTTCGGCTTCGGTGGCACCAACTTCCACGTCCTTCTTAGTGGACACCGTTCCGCGCGCAGCAACCGGCATGGGCTGCAACGGTGGCCCGCCGAGCTGGTCCTGGTTCGCGGTGACGACGACGCGGCGGCGCACCGCGGGATCGAGCGGCTGCTCACGTTGCTCGAGACCAACGCCGCGCACGGCGAGCCGTGGACATTGCGCGACCTCGCGAAGACCGCGTCCGTGCAGGCCAGCGTGGACAACGCGCCGGTGCGGATCGCCATCGTCGCCAGCGACCTTGGCGAGTTGGAGTCGTTGTTACGGGCGGCGCTGCGCGGTGAGACCGACCCCGCGCGGGGGCTGTTCCGCGCGGACGACGCGCCACGTGGAGCACTCGCGATGCTGTTCCCCGGCCAGGGCAGCCAGCGCCCCGGAATGCTCGCGGAGCTGTTCGTGGCATTTCCGGAGCTGCATCGGTTCGCCGGGGACAACCCTGACGTGCTGGCCACACTGTTCCCGCCTGCGGCGTTCGACCCCGACGCGGCACGCGCTCAGGCCGAACGACTGTGGGACACGCGAATGGCGCAGCCCGCGCTCGGCATCACCGGGCTCGCGGCGCACGACCTGCTGCGCACCCTCGGCGTCACCGCCGACGCCTACGCCGGGCACAGCTACGGCGAGTTGGTCGCACTGGCCGCGGCCGGCGCGTTCGATGCCGAAACGTTGCGGGCGCTGTCGTCCGCCCGTGCCGAGGCGATCCTCGGGGCGGCGGGCGATGACCCCGGTGCCATGGCCGCCGTGTCCGCCACCGCGTCCCAGGCGCGGGAAGCGATCGACGCGGTGGGCGCGAGTGGCCGGGTCGTCGTCGCCAACGACAACGCGCCGGGCCAGGTCGTCGTCTCCGGCGCGAGTGAGCAGTTAGACACGGTGCTCGACGCCCTTGAGGAGCGGGGCATCGCGGCGACGCGCCTGCCGGTGGCGTGCGCGTTCCACAGCCCGGTGATTGACGGCGCTGGCGAGCGTTTCGCGTCGGCGCTCGCGAAGCTTCCGATCGGGGCGCCGCGGTATCCGGTGTGGTCCAACCGCACGGCGGCGCCGTACCAGACGGACGCCGAGGACGCCGAGGACACCGATGTCGCGGCGGAGTTGGCCGCACAGGTTGGCGCTCCGGTGCGGTTCACGGAGCAGATCGAGGCGATGTATGCCTCGGGTGTCCGGACTTTCGTTGAGGCCGGGCCCGGCCGGGTGTTGTCCGGGCTGGTCGGCGCGATCCTTGGCGACCGTCCGCACACCGCCGTCAGCTTGGAGACGTCGACGTGCGATGGCATCGCCGGCCTGCTCACGGCGCTGGCGCGCCTGGCTGTCGCGGGGGTTCCGGTGCGCACGGGACTACTGTTCACCGGCCGCGACGCCCGCGACGTCAGTGCGCTGACACCACCGCGCAGGCCTGGCTGGGTCGTCAACGGCGCGACGGTGCGCACTACCGACGGCGAGTTCCTTCCCGGCGGGCTCGCGCCCGCCCGACCCATCGAGGACATCACGATGCCCGCTTCATCCCCCGACACGAACGGCGACGCGCTCGTCAGCGACTTCCTGCGCACCAGCAGGGAGCTGATCGCGGCGCAACGTGACGTGCTGCTGTCGTACTTCGGCACGCCCACGCGGCAGAACGTCGATCCGCCCCTTCCGACGTCGCAGGACACCGGCGCCGCGCGGGCTTCGGCACTGGCGCAGGCTCCGGTGTCAGCGCGGACGCGAGCTTCGGTGTCGGTCCCGGCCGTGCCTTCGGCGGTTGACTCCGACGCCGCCGCTGGTACCGACGTGCTGACCACGGTCATCGAGGTGATCGCGCAGCGCACCGGCTATCCGGTCGACATGATCAGCCCCGACCTCGACCTGGAAGCCGACCTGAGTGTCGACTCGATCAAGCGCACCGAGATCGCAGGGGAGCTGAACACGCGGCTCCGCGACATTGACATCACGAGCGGCAATGGCGACGTCGCTGACCGCGTCGAGGACCTCGCGCAGGCCAGGACGGCGGCGGCGATGGCAGCCGTGCTCTCGCCGTCGGAGGCCCCCGCCAGCGACGCCACAGCGATGGCGCGCGTGGCTGGCCACACCGACGCCACGACCACGCCCGATGCCCCAGCGGCATCCCCCGAGACCCAGGCGGACCCCGAGCCACAACCCCGCGTGGCGGCACCCGCCCGGTACGTCCTCGACCTCACCTCGGCCAACGACGCGGCCGCCGACGCCGCGACGAATGTCGATCCAGCCGCGCTCGTCGGTGCGAACATCGTTATCGCTGGCGGCGACGACGCGCTCGCCGAGGAGGTGGCCGCCGAGCTGTCGGCACGTGGCGCGATGCCGTTCGTGACCGGGCCAGCCGACGATGTCAGCGATCTGATCGCCACGGTCGACGGCGTCATCTCGCTGCACGCCACAGATCCGGAACGTGGTCCCGTGCTTCCGAAGACGTATTCGCTGTTCCGATCGGCGGTCGGGCGCACGCCCCGGTGGCTGCTCGTCGCCGCGCGGACCGGCTATAGCCCACTGTCGCCCGCCGCTGGCCTGCGTGGCTTCGTCCGCACGTTGCGGCGCGAGTATCCGGACACCGCCGCACGGCTGGTCGAGTTCGACCGAGACGCCGAGCACGGCGAGGTGGCGCGCGGCCTTGTCGGGGAACTGCTCACCCGCGACGACGAGCCGGTGGTGGCGCATTCCGAACACGGCAGGCACGCCTATCGCCTGGTGCCCGCGCCGCTCGCCGGGACCGCCACCGGCCCTGCCGATGCACGGGCGATGGGCCTCGACGCCGACTCCGTGCTGTTGCTTGTCGGTGGTGCGCGAGGGATCACCGCCCGTGCCGCTTCCGCGTTGGCCACCGCGACCGGCTGCCGCATCGTGCTGGCTGGCCGGACCGCGCTACCGACCGAGCCGGAGGACCCCACGCTCGCCGCGGCGAGCGACCTGCCGTCGCTGCGCACGGCATTGGCCACGAACAGGGCCACGAACAGGGCCACGAACAGGGCCACGAACAGGGCCATAAACGGGGCCACGAACGGGGCCGCGCCCGCCGACGTCGACCGAGCCGCGAAACGTGTCCTGGCGCAGCGTGAGGTCGCGGCGACGCTGGCGGAGCTGCGCGCGGCGGGCAGCGACGTCGCTTACCACACCGTCGACGTCCGCGACGCCGAGTCAATCCGCCGCCTGGTCAAGCAGGTACACGCCGACCACGGCCGCCTCGACGGCGTCGTCTACGCGGCTGGCGTCATCGATGACCGGCTGATCGTTGACAAGGACCTGGACTCGTTCGCCAGGGTGTATGGCACAAAGGTCGACGGTGCGACGGTGCTGCTCGACGAGCTGGCGCGACTGCCGGAGCGTCCGGGATTCGCGGTGTTGTTCGGCAGCATCGCAGCGACCTTCGGCAACCGAGGTCAGTCCGACTATGCCGCCGCCAACGACGCGCTCGACACGTTGGGCACGTCGTCGTCCGGCACGGCCGCGGAGCGCGTCGTGACCGTCCATTGGGGACCGTGGGCACCGACCGGTGAACACGATGGGATGGTCAGCGCCGAGCTCGCCCGCAGCTACGCGGAGCGCGGCATCAGCCTGATCGACGCCGACGAGGGCGTCGCGTGCCTCCTGCGCGAACTAGCGTGGGGTCCTCGGCAGGACACGTCCGTCGTCTACACCGCGTCGGAGTGGTAGTGCGCACGGTCACGGCACCTCACGGGGAACCCGATGCCGCGCGGGAAACCGAACGGATACTCCTGCTGGCCGCGTCGACCAACGCCGAGCTGGTGGAACGGCTCGACGCGTTGATCGCGGGCGACGACGTCGCGGCGGAAACCGCGCCCGGGCCTCGCCTTGGCGTCGTCGACCCCACACCTGACCGACTCGCGATGGCTCGACGGATCGTCGCCAAGGGCGCGCCGCTACGTGGCCGCAGGGACATCTGGTTCTCCCCGGAACCGCTGCTGGCCACGGGTGGCCTGGCGTATGTCTTCCCCGGACTCGAGGCGGACTTCGACCCGCGGATCGAGGACGTCGCGAACCTGCTCGGCGTCAGCGTGCCCGAACTGAGCACCAGCACCGTCGGCCGGCACGCGGCCTCGGTGTTCGCCGTCGGTGGTCTGCTCGGCGAAGCGCTGCACGCATTGGGTGTCCGGCCCGACGCCGTCGCGGGCCACAGCGCGGGGGAGTGGCAGGCGATGATCGCGGGCGGCATCGTGTCGCGTTCGGACTTCGATGGCATGGTCGCTCGATCTGATTTGGACGCGCTGCGCATTCCCGGCGTGGAGTTCGCGGTACTTGGGTGCGCACCGGAACGTGCCGCCGCCACGATCGAACACCGCGACGGCATGGTGGTCTCGCACGAGAACTCACCGAACCAGACAGTGGTGTGTGGACCATCTGATGTGGTCGCCACGGTCATGGCGGACCTGCGTGGTGCCGGTGTGTTGTGTCAGCCGCTGCCGTTCCGGTCTGGATTCCACACGCCGATGCTGCGACCGTACCTCGGGCCGTTTCTCACCGACGGGTTACCGAGCCTGCCGATGAGCCCACCGTCGCTGCCGGTGTGGTCGGCGACGACGGCGCGGCCGTTCCCGGACGATCCGGGCGCCATCCGCGAGCTGAGCATCCGGCATCTACTGGAACCGGTGCGGTTCACCGCGCTCATCCGCGCGATGCACGACGCGGGTGTGCGGGTGTTCGTGCAGGTAGGCGCCGGGCAGCTCGGATCACTGATCGATGATACGTTGCGCGGCTACCCGCACATGACCATCGCGGCGAACTCAGCGCACCGCGGCGGCGTCGCGCAACTGCGCCGGGTGGCGACAGCGGTCTGGGTTGAGGGCGGTTCGCCGGACTTCACCGCCCTCGAACCAGGAATGGGCTACTCACCGCCGCCGGAACCGACGGCAGACGATGCGCTGCCGCCGAAGCCAGCGGCAGGCGACCCGCTCTCACCGCCGCCTGGGCCGGACGACCCGCTCTCGCGGCTGCGGGCGCTCGGCGCGACCATGCCCGCCCTCGATGACCTGCGGCAACTGCTCTCCGAGACGGCGGACGCGGTCGCCGACGTCGTCTCGGCGGCACGGCACCGTCAGCCGAACGCCAGCCCGCGGCCATCCGCGGCGCGCCAGCCGCCTTCGGTCACGCCCGCGACTCCCACAGTGTCCGTATTGGATGTCTCCACCACGTCCATGCCGTACCTGCTCGACCACTGCCTCGCCGCACAGCGGGACGACTGGCCCGACGAGACCGACCGCAGGCCGGTGCTGCCCGCGACCACCATGGTCGCCCACATGATCGACGCGGCGCTGGCGGCGGTGCCTGGGCACGTCGTCACCGAAGTACGACACGTGCGATTGCGACGCTGGCTGGTCGCCGCGCCGGCGACCCGCGTCGACGTCACGGTGCGGCCCGCCGATGCCGCGCCGGATGAGGCCGGGCACATCGCCCTCGACGTCAGCCTGGGCGACTACGCCGACGCCGAACTGCTCGTCGCCCCGAGCTGCCCCTCCCGAGATCGCGCGCCGGGTCCCTGGCCACCCTGGCCGGACGAGCGGCTCCCGCGGCTCACCGCGCGGCGGCTCTACGACGAGCGCTGGATGTTCCACGGCCCGGCGTTCCGGGGCATCACCCGCTCGGTCGCGGTCGCGGAGCAGGGCATGCGCGGTGAGATCACCGTGCCGGAACCGCCCGGCGCGCTGCTGGACAACCTCGGCCAGCTCATCGGGCAGTGGCTGGTGGAATGCCATCCGCGGCGGTGCATCGCGTTCCCCGCGGAGATCGCCAGCATCCGCTTCCACCGGCCCGAGCCCGCGCCGGGCACCGTCGTCGACGCCGCGATCGCGGTCACCGATGGTCGTGACGCGTGGGTCACTGTCGACGGCCAGATCGGTACCCACGACGGCGTCGCGATCTCGGTGACCGGGTGGAAGGACTTCCGCATCGAGGGCGACGAGCGCGTGTGCGCCGTACACCGCTTCCCGGAGCGCCACACACTCGCGACGCGACACGGCGGGTGGTGGGTGGTCGCCGACGAGTGGCCCAGTGTGTCGACTCGCGAGTTCCTGCTGCGCAAGTATCTCGCGGCCGCTGAGCGCGCCGAATACGACCAGCTCGCCCCCACCGAACGGCGACGTTGGCTATTGGCGCGGATCGCGGTGAAGGACGCGGCGCGTGGTCTGCTGTGGGACGCCGGACACGGCCCGCTGTTTCCCGCTGAGCTGAGGGTGCGGCAGGACACGGCGGGCCAGTTCCGCGCGGTGATGTCCCGACCCGGTGGATCCTCGACCGACGCGGTCGACGGCCAGCACATCCACGTCGCCCAGACGCACGAACTCACCGTCGCGCACCACGGCCCGGTCGCCGCCACCGAGGTCGTCGAGGGGTCGCTCGCCGTGCAGCAGACGGTGACCGCCGCTGAGGAGGCGCTGCTGGATCGGCTCCGCGCGGCGACATCCGATCCGCTGCCGGTCGCGCTCGCTCGGCTCGCCGCGGCGCGTGCGGTCGCCAGTTCGCGGCAGGAGCACAAGCACTCCGCCGCGCTCAGCGACGTCGACGGCCCCGACCTGACGTTGCGCACGCCGCACGCCGAGTACCGCGTACGCACCGACGTGATCCGCAACCCCGACGGGCTGTCCGCGAGGCAGTACGCCGTCGCCGCGCTCCCGGCGCAAGCAAGCCCGTCCCCGGCGACAGGAGGAACCCGATGACAGCGACACACCCACTCACCGAGGCGAGCGTGCTCGCCGACATCACCGCGATGCTGGCGCGCGTGCTCGACGAGTACGGCGGCCTTGACATCGACGTCACCCCGGACACGACGTTCCACGAGGATCTCGGCATGGAGAGCATCGACCTGGTCGAGATCGGGGCGCTGCTGGCCGAACGCTACGGCGAGCACGTCAACCTCGCGGAGTTTCTTGCCGAGAAGGAGCTGGACGACGTCATCGGCCTGCGCATCGGCACGCTAGTGGACTTCGTACTCGCGACCGCGACAGGCGCCGCCGCCGGAACGGAGGGCTGACGCGCGTGGGCATGGTCGAGGTCAACGGCGTCCGCACGCATTTCCAGCTGACGCGGTCGCGGCAGCACACCGGTCCCGCGCCGATCGTCGTGTGCGTCCACGGGCTCGGTTACGACAGCCTCGCCAGCTTCTACCTCACGCTCGCCGCGCCGCTATCGGCGGCAGGGGTAGATGTGCTGGCCTACGACCTGCGTGGACACGGCCGTTCGGAACGCCCACGGGACGGCTACCAGGTCGCGGACTTCGTGGCGGACCTGACCTCGTTGCTGGACATCCTCGGCATCGACCGGCCGGTGCACCTGATCGGCAACAGCTTCGGCGGCACCATCGCGTTCAGCCTCGCCGCCCTCGAGTCCGCGCGGGTGGCCAGCGTGGTGTCCATCGAGTCCGAACCGGCGACGACCGCGTGGGCGGACCGGATGCGCCGCACGCTGGGCAACGTCGTCAATGAGATGTCGGCCGAGGAGAACTTGGCGTGGCTCGCCGAGACGTTCGGCGGCCACCACGCGCGGCTCGCCAAGGCAGCCGGCCTGATCATCCAGGCGACCAGCATCATCACCGACGTCCCGCGTGGGCCGCTACTGACCAGCGACGACCTGCGGGCGCTCACTGTGCCCGTGCTGTCCATCGTGGGCAGTGAGGGGTTTCAGCGCGACAACCCGCACGCGCTGCAAGCCGCGCTGCCGAACTGCACAACGGAGGTGATCGAGGGACAGAACCACTCGGTGCTCGTCGAACGGCACCACACCGTTCGCGAGCTGGTGCTCGACTGGGTCGCCCAGCACGAACCGGCGTGCGGAGAGGCGGCAGGCGTCGCGTGAGCCGCTTCCTGTTCGTCGTCCCACCGTTCGCTGGTCACATCAATCCGGTGGCAGGTGTCGCGACGGAACTCGCGGCGCGCGGCCACACCGTGTCGTGGGTAGGCGACGCCGAGGTCCTCAGTGGACTACTGCCGGACAATTCGACGATCCGGCATGTCCGGCTGCCGGGCGCGGTAGATCGTCCCGCGCAGCAACGCGGTTTCGACGCGCTGCGGTTTCTGTGGGAGCGGGTGCTGCTGCCGCTCGCCGCCGAGATGGTGCCCGCCGTCGAGAACGCCGTCGCTGTCGATCAACCGGACATCGTTGTCGCCGATCAGCAAGCGTTCGCCGGGGCGCTGGTCGCGGAACGCATCGGGCTGCCGTGGGCGACGTCGGCAACGACGTCCTCGGAGTTCACCGACCCGCTCGCCGCGATGCCGAAGGTGCGCGACTGGGTGGCCGCGCGGCTCGCGGAGCTACGCGGCCGCTACGGCGACCCTGACCGGACCGGCGACCTGCGCTACTCACCGCACCTGGTGCTCGGCTTCACCACCGCCGACCTGCTCGGTGACACGGCGACGATCAGCGCCAACACCCGGCTGGTCGGCCCCGTGGCACGGTCCGAAAGCGATGCGCCGCCGTTCGACGTCGCACGCCCACTGCTCTACGTCAGCCTCGGCACCGTCAACGCCGCCGCTGGTGAGCGGTTCCTCCGCGAGTGCGTCGCCGCGCTGGCCGAACGCCCGTGGCTGCACGCCGTCGTGACCGACCTTGGCGGCGTCGTCGCCGACGCCCCGGCCACCGTCACTGTGCGGGAGTCGGTGCCGCAGCTCGCGGTGCTGGACAACGCTGACGCCGTGCTCTGCCACGCGGGACACAACACGGTGTGCGAGTCGCTGGCGCGCGGTCTGCCGCTCGTGGTCGCACCGATCCGCGACGACCAGCCGATCGTGGCCGATCAGGTGGTCCAGGCGGGCGCGGGGGTGCGACTGCGGTTCGCCCGCGCCACGTCGTCCCACATCGGTGCCGCCATCGACGCCGTGCTCACCGAGGAGACTTACCGCGCCGCCGCTCGCAGGATCGCGCGCTCTTTCCGCGCGGCAGGCGGTGCCGTCGCCGCGGCCGATCACCTCGTCGCGCTCGCCGACAATCCTTGTGGTTCCACGCAGTCCGACACGCGATAGCTGTGTGTCGCGTGACAAAAACCGTGTGACCCGCCGTCGCGTTCGGTCAAGAACGCGGCACTGCCCTTGACCAGCTCTCGACCCGCGTCTCTTAATGGGGCGTTACCGGGTGCGCGAGCACGTGCTGGTAGGGAAGGTGGGTGCCAACGATGCCATCCGACTGCATTGTCTTCGACGCCGTTGTTCGTCATCCCCGGGTCAAGGTCTGGCAACTGCTTGGCGACCCGGAGATGTACCCGAGGTTCTTCCGGGGCATCACCGACTGCGAACGCATCGGATCACCCGAACCGAACGTGCCCACCCGCTACCGCTTCACCATCGAACTGCGCGGCACGATCGTCCAGCACACGGTGCGGACGGTGCTCAACAGGCACAGCGAGAAGCTGGCGCTCGGCAATGACCCCGACAACGGCAGTTGGTGCTCGGTCAACCTGGCCGATGACGGTCCAGGACGCACTATGGTGTCGCTGTCGTTCTTCAAACCCGCGCTGTGCCATGACAACACGCGATGGTCCAAGAACGAGGTCCGCGCGTGGGTGCGGGACGGCATGCAGCGAGTCTGCGATTTCCTCGACCGCGCGTCGACGTCGGTGATCGCCAACCGGGGCGACGGCGCGACGTTCCAGCTCAGTGTCGCGAGCACGCTGCGCGCGACCGGTGTGCTCACGTTCGCCCAGCCGGGCAAGGGGATCGCGCAGCTCAGGGCGGTGGGCAAGTGGGGGCACACGCTCGTCGGCGGCTACGTCGGTGCCGCCGCCCGCTCGCCGCAGGAACTCGCGGTCGTCGACCAGCACGGCACTCGTACCTTCGCCGAGGTCGACTCGATGTCCACCCGGCTCGCCGCTGGCCTGCGCGGGCTCGGCATCGACAGCGGGAGCGCGGTCGCGATCCTGGCGCGCAACCACGCCGTCATGGTGGAGACGCTCCTGGCGTGCGGCAAGCTGGGCGCGAACGTGCTGTTGCTCAACGTGGGACTCGCCGGGCAGCAGTTGGTCGACGCCATCACCGAGCACGGCGCGGAGACCGTCATCGCCGACGACGAGTTCGACGCGCTGCTGCGGTATCTCCCTGACGACGTCCTGCGGGTCAGTACCTCCCGGCGCGTGCCGGAATCGGTGAGCGCCAGCAAGGGCATCAACGACCTGCTCCGCGACGCGTACGACGTCCACCTGCGCCCGCCACGACGTCCGGGCACGCTCGTGGTGATGACGTCAGGCACCAGCGGTACGCCGAAGGGCGCGCGGCGGCCGACGCCGAAGGGACTCGGGGTGGTCGCGGCGATGCTGTCGCGGTTGCCGTTGCGAACCGGTGAGCGGATGTTCATCGCCGCGCCGCTGTTCCACTCGTGGGGTCTCGCCGCGTTGCAGATCAGCACGCCGCTGCGCGCCACCGTGCTGCTCCAGGAACGGTTCGACGCCGAGGCGTGCCTGCGTGCCATCGCCGAACACCGCGCCACCTCACTGTTCGCGATTCCGATCATGCTGCGGCGAATCATGAACCTGCCCGCCGAGGTGCGCGAGCGCTACGACACGTCCAGCCTGCGTGTCGTCGCCAGCAGCGGGTCGGCGATGTCCGGCGCGCTGGTCACCGAGTTCATGGACGCCTTCGGTGACGTCCTCTACAACTTCTACGGCTCAACCGAGGTGTCCTGGGGCACCATCGCGGGACCAACCGACCTGCGCGCCGCGCCAACGACGGCGGGCACGCCGCCGCTCGGGACCAGGGTCGGCATCCTCGACGACGACGGCACGCCGGTGCCATACGGCTCGGTGGGCCGGATCTTCGTCGGCAACGAGATGCTGTTCGACGGCTACACCGACGGTGGCTCCAAGGACATCGAGAACAAGCTCATGGACACCGGCGACGTCGGCTACCTCGACGCGAACGGCAGGCTGTTCGTCTCGGGCAGGCAGGACGAGATGATCATTTCCGGCGGCGAGAACGTCTTCCCGCGCTCGGTCGAAGAAGCGATCGCGCTGCTGCCGCAGGTCGAGGAAGCCGCCGTGGTGGGGGCGCCGGACGTCGAGTACGGACAGCGGCTGGTCGCGTACGTCGTGGTGCGCGAGGGGGCGCGGCTGGACGCCGAGATGGTGCGCCGCTACATCCGCCATCGCCTGCCGCGGTTCGCCGTGCCGCGTGACGTCCACTTCGTCGACGAGTTGCCGCGCAATCCGACGGGCAAGATCCTCAAGCGCCTGCTCGTCGACGGCACCGCGTATCCCCACACGCCGTCGGCCGGGTAGCCGTGAGTCTCACCGTATTCGCCGCGAGTCGCACCTTACGGAGGCCCGAGTCCCGACTTCCGGTGCTGCGCCTGGCGAGTGTGAGTGTTTCCGGTCGCGACAACGACCAGAAACGCTCACGCTCCACAGGGTATGGCGGTGGCGGCTGCCAGGCGCGCTGTGCTCCGCGCGCGACAAAACGGCGCGCCGTCCTCGTGCCGAAAAGACAACAAAAACGCGCCATCACCCGTCGTTCGAAATGATCCGTTGTGACGGGCATAACGCCTCGATAGTGTTCCCGCCGTAACGCTGACGTTGATCATTCATGAACGGATGGAAAGCGCTTCGATGGCACGGCGACAACTACGATCCGCGGTACGGAAAACCGTTTCCGTCGTCGTGGGAATCGTCATCGCCGCTGTCGCGGTGCCTACGTTGTCCGCGTCGGCGACCGCGGACCAGCGCCCGGCAACCGCCAAGACGCAGGCCGCGCTCCAACAGGGGTACGCCGCGTTCCAGCAAGGGGTCGCGCTCAAGGTGTCATTCCACGTCAACGGCACGACGACCATCGCGAACCCGAACCTCCAGTCCGATATGGACATAGGTCCTGGCCGGTTCGACGGCGAGATTAGCGAGGACCCGTCGTTGCCACCAGGAACGCTGCGGTTGGAAGGCGACCTGACACTCCCGCCGTCGGACGGGTATTTCATCGCGTTCGGATTCATGCCGGTTACCACGACCACGGAGTTCACCCAGCAACGCAAAGCGCGGGGCACGGCGACGCTCGATCTACTCAATCAGACGTCACATGTGGACATGACCATTCCGCTCCGGATTCGCGCTCGCGACGCGAAACAGGACGGCGTCCCGCTCGCTATCGGCAAGAACTGCGGAACGGCATCCGGAGCGGCGATCCGAATGGCCGGCGACGTCAGCCTGGTTCCTGGCGAGGAAAGCGTTCTTGAATCGACGTACGCCATCCCGCCCTTCACCGGATGCGGGGAGAAGGAAAACCTCGATCCGCTGCTCACCGGCCTGGTCGCCGGGCCGAAGAACGAGCTCATCACGCGGCTGAAAGTGCGGTGCATCGGATGTCTCGACTACTGAGCCGGTACGAGGTGTGGGAGGTGCGATGGGCGTCGAAGTCGCCGTCCACGGATTGAGCAAGTCGTTCGGCCGGACGTCGATCTGGCGGGATGTCTCGCTGACGCTGCCCGCGGGTGAGGTCAGCGTGTTGCTCGGCCCGTCGGGCACCGGCAAGTCGGTGTTCCTGAAGTGCCTGATCGGGCTGCTCAAACCGGAGCGCGGCAGCGTCGTCATCGACGACACCGACCTGGTGAGCTGTCGGGAGTCCACCCTGTACCGGCTGCGCAGGCTGTTCGGGGTCCTGTTTCAGGACGGCGCGCTGTTCGGGTCGATGTCGGTGTTGGACAACGTCTGCTTCCCGCTGCGGGAGCACACCCGCAAATCGGAGTCGGAGGTTCGGCGCATCGCTCGCGAGAAGCTGGAGCTGGTCGGCCTCGGCGGCGCGGAGGACAAGTTACCCGGCGAGATTTCCGGCGGCATGCGCAAGCGCGCGGGGCTCGCACGGGCGCTGGTGCTGGAGCCGGAGATCATCCTGTGCGACGAGCCGGACTCCGGCCTCGACCCGGTGCGCACGGCGTACCTCAGCCAGCTGCTGATCGACCTCAACGCGCAGCTCGACGCGACCATCCTGATCGTCACCCACAACATCACGGTCGCCCGTACCGTGCCGGACAACCTCGGCATGCTCTTTCGCAGGGAGCTGGTCATGTTCGGCCCGCGCGAGGTGCTGCTGACCAGCGACGAGCCCGTAGTGGCTCAGTTCCTCAACGGACGCCGCCTTGGCCCGATCGGCATGAGCGAGGAGAAAGACACCGCGACCATGGCAGCCGAGCGGGAGCACGCCCGCGCGGGCCATGCCGACGGCGGCGAAGACGTCCGGGGCGTGGTGCCGCAACTGGAACCGACGCCGGGCTTGCCGCCGCGCGACGCCGTGCGCCGTCGCCGGGAACGGGTGATGCGGATGCTGCCCACGCTGCCGGAGGCGGCACGTCGCAGTGTGCTCGCCAGCGTCGACACCCAGGAGCAGCGATGACCGTGGCCGACACCAAGGTGCGCCTCCTCGCGACCGGTCAGGGCGCGCTGCGTGAGTTCGGCACGTTGTTCGCGCTCGGACTCGACGTCCTCGCCGGGATGTTCCGGCGACCGTTCCAGGTGCGGGAGTTCATCCAGCAGTTCTGGTTCGTCGCGAGCGTGGCGATCGTGCCCGCCGCGCTCATCGCGATCCCGTTCGGCGCGGTGATCACGTTGCAGCTCGGCTCGCTCACCGCGCAGATCGGCGCGTCGTCGTTCAACGGTGCCGCCAGCGTGCTCGCCGTGATCCAGCAGGCCAGCCCGATCGTGACCGCGCTGGTCGTCTCCGGCGCTGCGGGCTCCGCGATCTGCGCCGACCTCGGGGCGCGCACCATCCGCGAGGAGATCGACGCCATGGAGGTCCTTGGCGTCTCCCCGATCCGACGTCTTGTCGTGCCACGCGTGCAGGCGACGATGCTGGTCGCCGCGCTGCTCAACGGCATGGTCAGCGTAGTCGGCGTCTGTGGCGGCTACTTCTTCAACGTCATCGTGCAGGGCGGCACGCCGGGTGCGTTCCTGGCCAGCTTCTCCGCACTGGCGCAGCTGCCGGACCTGTGGGTCGGCGAGATCAAGGCGGTGATCTTCGGGTTCCTCGCCGGTCTGGTCGCCTCCTACCGGGGACTGAACCCGCGCGGCGGTCCCAAGGGCGTTGGCGACGTCGTCAACCAGTCTGTCGTGATCACGTTCCTGCTGCTGTTCTTCGTGAACTTCGTGATCAGCGTGATCTACCTGCGGATCGTGCCGCCGAAGGGAGCCTGAGGCGATGTCGATGACCGTGCTCAAGGTGGTCGGCAGGCACCGGCTCACCGTCGAGAAGGGCATGAACGCGCTGGAACGCCTCGGTGACCAGCTGCTGTTCTACGTGCGCGCACTGCTGTGGACGCCGTTCACGCTGCGGCACTACTCGCGCGAGATCGTCCGGCTGCTCGGTGAGGTCAGCTTCGGCAGCGGCGCGCTCGCGGTCATCGGCGGGACCATCGGCGTCATGGTGGGCCTGACGGTGTTCACCGGAACGGTCGTCGGCCTCCAGGGCTACTCCGCACTCGATCAGGTGGGGACGTCGGCCTTCGCCGGGTTCCTGTCGGCGTACTTCAACACCCGCGAGATAGCGCCGCTGGTCGCCTCGCTGGCGTTGTCGGCCACCGTCGGCTCCGGCTTCACGGCACAGCTTGGCGCGATGCGTATCGCGGAGGAGATCGACGCGCTGGAGTCCATGGGCATCCGCAGCGTGCCGTATCTGGTGACGACCCGGATCATCGCCGGGTTCGTCGCGATCATTCCGCTCTACGTGATCGGTCTGCTGACGTCGTACCTGGCCGCGCGGATGACGACCGTGTGGGTGTACGGCCAGTCGGCTGGCACCTACGACCATTACTTCAACCTGTTCCTCCCACCGGAGGACGTGGTGTATTCCTTCGCCAAGGTGCTGGTGTTCAGCGTCGCGATCATCCTGACGCACTGCTTCTACGGCTATCGCGCCAGCGGCGGCCCCGCGGGGGTTGGCGTCGCGGTCGGTCGCTCGGTGCGGACGGCCATCGTGCTGGTCGCGGTCCTCAACTTCTTCACCGGCCTCGCTATCTGGGGCTCGACGACGACCGTGCGGATCGCCGGATGAGGGCGACGACACGCAGGCGCGTCGGCCTGCAAAGCCTCGGCGTGGTGTTCCTCGTCGTGCTCGGGCTGCTCGGCTGGCTGTCGGTGGCGATCTACGACAAGGCGTTCTCCGACGCGGTGCCGGTGACGTTGCGTGCCGACCGGGTGGGCACGCAGCTCGCGGAGGGTGCCGACGTCAAGGCACGTGGCGTCGTCGTCGGCTCGGTGCGCGAGATTCGCGTCGCTGATGGTGGAGCCACGTTGACATTAGCCATCGACCCGGACCGACTCGGCGAAATACCGGCTAACGTCTCGGCGCGACTGCTGCCGAAGAGCGTGTTCGGGCAGCGGTTCGTCGACCTCGTGGTTCCCGAGACGCCGGAAGCTGACCCGCTCGCGGCGGGCGACGTCATCACGCAGGACCGCTCGTCGGTGTCCATCGAGCTGGAGCAGGTGCTGAACGACCTGATGCCGTTGTTGCGCGCGGTGCAGCCGCAGAAGCTCGCCACGAGCCTCGGTTCGGTCGCGCAGGCTTTGGACGGCAGGGGCGAGCAACTCGGTGGCACGCTGGTGCGGCTCAACGACTACCTCACCGAGCTCAACCCGCATCTGCCGCAACTGCAACGGGACCTGGCGAAGTTCGCGAAACTGCTCGACACCTACGGCATCGCGGGCCCGGACGTTGTTGACGCGCTCGCCGACGCCGCGACGACGACACGGACGATCGCGGAACGCAGGCAGGACCTGCGCGCGCTGCTGGTGACAGTCGCGGGTGCGTCGTCCGAACTGGACGGCTTCCTGCGCCCGAACAAGGAGAACCTGATCGCGCTCGCGGCGACGAGCAGACCGATTCTCGAACTGATCGCCAAGCACTCGCACCGGTTCCCGTGCCTGTTCGGCACCGTGAGTGACCTCAAACCACTTGTCGACAAAGCGCTCGGCGCGGGGACGAACGAGCCAGGCCTGCACATCCGGCTCGGCGCGACGTCCGGGGCCGGGGGACGGGCTGGTGCCACATGCTGACGCGAACGGAGGGCACGACGTGCGCGGAGTGATCCGGCCGCTGGTCAAGGGCATCGTGTTCACAGTGGTCACCGTGCTGGCCACGGCGATGCTCGCGGTCACCATCGCCAATCGGAGCGATGGCCAGACGGTCGGCTACCGGGCGGTGTTCACCGACGTCACCTCGCTCAACCCCGGTGATGACATCCGCATGGCGGGCGTGCGCATCGGTGAGGTGGAAGACATCCGCATCGTGGACCGCCGCGACGCCGAGGTCAGCTTCAGCGTCGACTCCGATCGCCCGCTCTACACCACGACGACGGCCGCGGTGAAGTTCCGCAACCTCACCGGGCAGCGCTACATCGCGCTGGACCACGACGAGATCGGCCGGCCACTCGACCCCGGCGCGACGATCCCGCTGGACCGTACCCGTCCAGCGCTGAACCTGACCGCGCTGTTCAACGGCTTCAAGCCGCTGTTCCAGGCGCTGACGCCGAAGGAGGTCAACCAGCTGTCGATGAACATCGTCCAGGTGCTGCAAGGTGAAGGCGGCACGATCGACAGCGTGCTGCGGCACACCGCGTCGCTCACATCGACCCTGGCCAACAAGGACGAGGTGATCGGCAGGGTGGTCACGAATCTCAACACCGTGCTCGACGAGATGACCGCTCGCGGTGACCAGCTGGGATCGCTCATCGCGACCACACGACGGCTGGTCTCCGGTCTTGCCGACGACGCGGGCCCCATCGGCGAGGCGATCGGCGGCATGGCGGCGCTGACGTCGTCCACGGCGTCGTTGCTCCACAAGGGACGCGGTCCTCTCAAGAAGAGTGTCCGGGAGCTGCGGAACCTCACCGGCACATTGGTGGACAACACGCCGGAGTTCGAGCGGTTCCTCAACAACCTGCCGCTGAAGTACACGCGGATCGGGCGTGCCGCGTCGTACGGTTCGTGGCTGAACTTCTACCTGTGCGGCGCGGTGTCCGACGCCGAACGGCCACCGGGCGGACCACCGGTCGGCGTCTCCCGCGACGTAGCGAGGTGTGGCCGATGACGTCGTTCCGGGAACGTAACCCCGTTCGCATGGGGCTGATCGGGCTCGTCGCGATGCTCCTGCTCGGGTTTCTCGCGCTGAACTGGGAGCGGCTGCCGGTCGTGGGCGGCACCGTCTACCAGGCGGAGTTCGCCGAAGCCGCCGGGCTCAAGCCGGACAACGAGGTGCGCATCGGCGGCGTCAAGGTCGGCACGGTCACCGACGTCTCGCTCGCCAGTGACCGGGTGCTGGTCAGCTTCCGCGTCGATGACGCCTGGGTCGGGGACAAGACGACGGCGTCGATCGAGATCAAGACCCTGCTCGGGCAGAAAACCCTCGCGCTGGAGCCGTTCGGTACCGAGGACCTGAATCCGGACGAGCCGATTCCGCTGGCGCGGACGTCGAGCCCGTATGACGTCAACGACGCCTTCGGGGAGCTGTCGCGGACGCTCGGCGCGATCGACACCGACGAGCTCGCGGAGGCGTTCGGCACACTGACCGAGACCTTCGACGCCACGACGCCAGAGAACGTCAAGGCCGCGATGTCCGGGCTCGCGTCGCTGTCGAAGACGATCTCGTCCCGTGACGAAGAGCTCGCGAAGCTGCTGGGCAACACCAGTGAGATCACCACGACGCTTGCCGAGCAGCGAGGCAACGTCGACGCGCTGCTCACCGACGGCCGTACGCTGCTCAGCGAGATCAACAAGCGCGCCAACGCCATCGGACGGCTGCTGGACGGCACCCGTTCGCTGGCGCGCGAGCTCGACGGCGTGGTGCGTGACAACCAGCGACAGCTGCGGCCCGCGCTCCAGCGGTTGAAGCACGTCGCAACCGTGCTGGAGCGCAACCAGGACAACCTGAACGAGAGTCTGCGGCTCGCCGGACCGTTCTATCGCCTTGTCGGTGACGCGGTCAGTAACGGGCCGTGGATCGACGTCTACTTGTGCGGACTGATCATCGAGGCGGGCGACGCGCCGGAGAGCTGCATACCGCCGAAACGCACCGGAGGTCGTTGATGGGTACCACGTCGGAGCCACGGCAGGAGCCGAAGCGGCGTCGGGTCACCCGCGGGGTGGCGCTCGGTGCGGTCGTCGCCCTGCTCGCCACCGCCCTCACCTGGCTGGTCATAACGGACGACGCCAAGAGGGTGACCGCATACTTCACCACCACCGTCGGGCTCTACCCGGAATCCGACGTCCGCGTGCTCGGTGTCGTCGTCGGCACCGTGGACGCCGTCGAACCGCAGGGGGAGCGGGTGAGGGTGTCGATGTCGCTCGACCCCGACGTCGCGATCCCCGCAGACGCCGGGGCGCTGATCGTCACGCCGAGCCTGGTCAGCGACCGGTATGTGCAGCTAGCCCCGGTGTACGACGGCGGGCCGCGCATGGCGGACGACGCGGTGATCGACGTCGACCGGACGGTGGTACCCGTCGAGATCGACGAGCTGCTGAGCAGTCTTGACGAGATGACCACCGCGCTCGGCCCGGACGGCGCGAACGGCGACGGCGCACTCAGTGAACTGCTGCGCGGCGCGGCGGGCACCCTCGACGGCAACGGCGAGCGCTTCGGTGACGCGATTCGTGAGTTGGGCAAGGCGGCGCGCACGCTGGCCGGGTCCGAATCGGACCTGTTCAAGACCATCGACGGATTGCAGAAGTTCACCACCATGCTCGCGGAGAACGATGGCACCGTACGGGAGTTCAACGAGCTTCTCGCGCGGGTGTCGGAGGTGTTCGCCACCGAACGGCGGGACTTCAGCGCGGCGATGAAGGAGCTATCAGCGGCACTAGCCAGAGTGGACACATTCGTACGGGATAACCGTGCCGACGTCAAGGCCAATGTGGACAAGCTGGCGAGCACCGCGCGGGTGCTGGCGAAGCAACGCGACTCACTCAGCGAGGCACTGGACGAGGCCCCAAAGGCGTTGCGCCGACTGCTGCGAGCCTACGACGCCGCTGGCGGCTCGATCGACAGCAGAGTCAACCTCAACGAGTTCAGCATGCGTGGCAACGGGAGTGACGACTGATGCGAGACGCGCCGACACCGCGGACCCGACGCCCATGGCGAGGCTGGCTGACCGCGGGCCCGCGTCTGGGCGCCGTTCTAGCGGCGGTACTGGTGCTCGTCAGCGGCTGCGGCACGGTCGGCGGCCTTTACGGCGTGCCGCTACCAGGCGGGGCGGACCTCGGCGACCACCCGTATCGCGTGACCGCTGAGTTCACCGACGTCCTCGACCTGGTGCCGCAGTCCGGCGTGCGGGTGAACGACGTCCCTTCGGGGAAGGTGGACTCGATCGCCCTGTCCGCCGACGGCAGGACCGCCGAGGTCACGATGCTGCTCAACGGCGACGTCGAGCTACCGGCCAACACTGTCGCGCGGCTGCGGCAGTCCAGCATGCTCGGTGAGAAGTTCGTCGAACTCGCCGCGCCAGCCGAGCCGCGTGGCACGCTGCGCGACGGTGCGCGGATCGACGTCGCGCGCACCAGCCGCAACACCGAGGTCGAGGAAGTCCTTGGTGCGCTGTCGATGGTGCTGAACGGCGGCGGGGTGTCGCAGCTCAAGAGCATCAACGCCGAGCTGAACGCCGCCATGACGGGCAACACCGGCGAGATCCGCTCGCTGCTGCGGCGCATCAAGACGTTCACCGCCAGTTTCGATCGGAACTCGGACATGTTGACGAAGGCGCTTGACGGCACGGACAAGCTCGCCGCGCGGCTGGCCGAGCGCGAGGACAAGATCACCACGCTGGTCAACGACCTCGAGCCGGGCATCGCCGTGCTCGCGGACCAGCGCAAGGCGTTGACGACCATGTTGACCTCGCTGGATCGACTGTCCGATGTGGCCGTCGAGACCGTCGACCGCAGCGGGGACAACCTGGTCGCCGACCTCCGTGCGCTGGAACCGACGCTGCGACACCTCGCCACGGCGGGCGACGACCTGCCCGCCGCGATGGAGATGCTGCTGACGTTCCCCTTCCCGGACTCGGCGCTCCCCGCGATCAAGGGCGACTACATCAACCTCTACATCGAGCACCATGCGAAGGGCGGGCGCTGATGCTCAGCAGGCTGGTCCGGGTTCAAGTGAGCTTGTTCGCGATCATCGCGCTGGTCGGTGTCGGCTACGTCGGCGCGACCTACGTGGGCCTTGACGCGCTCGTCGGCGGCAACGGCTACGTCGTCACCGCGCGGATGGCCGACTCCGGCGGCATCTTCACCCACGCGGAGGTCACCTACCGGGGCGTGCCGATCGGGCGGGTCGGCGAACTGCGTCTTGTGGACGACGGCATAGAGGTGGAGCTGCGGATCCGCGACGACGCGCCGCGGGTGCCACGCGACGTCGAGGCCGTCGTCGCGAACCGGTCGGCGGCGGGAGAGCAGTACGTCGATCTGCGGCCGCGCGGCTCCGGTGCGCCGTATCTCGCCGAGGGATCGGTCATCGAACGCGACGACACGAGCACACCGCTGCCGATCGAGACCGTGCTGCTCAACCTGGACGAGCTGGTCGCGTCGGTCCCCGGCGAGGACCTGCGCACCGTCGTCGACGAGCTGTACGACGCGACCCGCGACACCGCGCCCGGAATGCGGGCGCTGCTGGACGCATCCGCCAGTCTCACCGAGGAGGCCGAACGGCACCTGCCGCAGACGACACGGCTCATCGCCGACGCGAGCACCGTGCTGGACACGCAGCTCGCGACGTCCGATGCGATCACGACGTTCGCGGCCAACGCCAAGGCCGTCGCCGCCGAGCTACGGCGCGCGGACGGCGACTTCCGCGCGGTGCTCACCGAGGCGCCGTCGGCAGCGGCGCAGGTCCAGCGGCTGATCAAGGAGAGCGGGCCAACGCTTGGCGTACTGATCCACAACCTGCTCGACACGTCGACGGTGGTGCTCGCTCAGCGCGACGGGCTGGCGGGGCTGCTGACCGTCACACCGGACGTCGTCTCGGCGGGGTCGACGGTGATCACCAAAGACGGCGCGAACTTCGGGCTCCTCCCGACGTTCTTCGACCCGCTCCCGTGCACGACGGGCTACGAGGGCACCCGGTACCGCAACGGCCTGGAGACGTCCGAGGCCCCGCTCAACACCGAGGCGGGCTGTCGTTGACGCGGCGCAGCGCGGCCTGGGCGGTTGTGCGCACTCACCCCACCGGACGGAGCGTGCGCTCCGCCCGCAGCGCCAGCTCGATCGCGAAGCGCGTCTCCCGCTCGGCGAGCTGTCGTCCGAACAGCTTATCGAGCTGCCGGAGCCGGTAGCGCACGGTCTGCGCGTGCACGCCGAGCACGTCCGCCATGCGTCCGATGTCGCGCCCCGTTTCCAGCGCGAGCAGGAGTGTGTCGCTGAGTTTGGTCCGTTGTCTGCTGTTGATCCCATTCAGCGGGGCGAGCGCCCGTTCCACCATCTCGGCGACGACCATGGGGTCGTCGAGCATCCACAGGGTCGACAGTTGCCGGTCGAACCACGTGACTTCGACGTTGGGAAGGATGCCGCACTGCACCAGCCGAAGCGTGTGCCGTGCCCATCGCAGCGACTCGCCAGCATGTCTGAGCGCCACCGGTGGCCCGATGGCGGCGCGTGTGCCTGGCACGGCCGCCGTCAGCTCGTTCAGCACCACCAGGTCGTCCTCGCCTACCAACAGGAACGGCGATGCGGTGTTGACATCGGCGAGCACCCGGTTGCCGAAGGCGTGCGCCGGTGGGGCCACGGTGTCTGAGCGCGGCTCGATCGCGATGGCGGCGATCCGCCGGGGCACCTGCCAGCGAGCGGCCTGTGCGAGCCGGGCGATCGTGGTGGCTGGTACAGGGTGCTCGGCGCTGACCAGGATGGCTAGCAGTTCTTTGCGGTGGCGCTCGATGCTGTCGGCGTGGCGAACCTGCGACTGGGTGTGGCCCGCGAACGAGAGTGAACTCAGTTCGTCCATGTAGGCGAACACGGCCTCGCCGAGTTGGCACAACGTAGAGCTGGCGACGCCTGAATCGTGGACGAGTCGCGCCGCGTGTCGCCACGCCGCTCTTGCACCGAGCCGGTATGCCGCTCGTAACGGTTCGATGATCGGCCGTTCGGTGTGCAGGTCGCGGACGCCAAGGTCGTGGAAGTACTTGACGAACGGTTCGGTCTCGGTGCTGGGATCGTCGATGCGATCGAGGAAGTGGCGGATCGCGCGCTCCGCGGCGTCGCTGACGGCGCCGGTGTATCCCTCGTCGGCGAAGGTGGGCACGCCGCGCCGCACTTCGGACGTCACGGTCGCGGTGAGACCGGACAACGCGGGCCGCAGGAGAGTGGCGATGTCGCGGGGAAGCGAGGGGGAGGGCGTCGTCATCAGGTTGGACACTGCTCTGCCTTGGTCGGATGCTGGCCGCGCAACGCTTGATCCACGCGCAGCGAGATTTCGAGTTCGAGCCTGCGGTCGGGGTCGTCAAGGGTGTCGCCGAAAATGCTGTCGACCTGACGCATGCGATACCGGACGGTTTGCGGGTGAATTCCCAGTCGCTGCGCGATATCGCTGACGCTGCCACGTGTTTCCAGCCACGCGAGCGTGGTTTGGGCGGTGCGATGCCGTTGCTTCGACGTCAGCCTCGCCAGTGGCGCGAGCGTGCGGCTGCGCAGTTCTGAGATCAGGAACTCGTCGCCGAGCAGGCACAGCGTCGCGATGTGGTCCTCGCTCCACGTCAACGGGTTGTCCTCGATGACACCACGCAGCACGAGATCAAGGCAGCGCCGCGCCAGCCGCAGTGACGTCGCGGCGTCGCCGATCGCCACCATCGGTCCAACGGCGGCGCGTCTGTCGCCGAGTTGCGGCGCGAGATCGGCCAGGTGCTGAGCCGGCTGTGCGGTGATCAGGCAGGGCGACGGACCGTCGAGGTCCATCAGGACGTCGTCCGGCAGGTCGGGCACCGGCAGTTCTTGCATGTCGTCGGCCGGTTCAAGGGCGACGACCGCGACTTCGTCCCGTAGCGACCAGCCAGCCTTGTCCGCGAGCGTGGTCAGTGACTCGTGTGCCGTACGGGCGGGGTTGAGCAGTGCCTGCGACAGCCTGCGTCGCCTGCGGTCCTTGACGAGTTCCGACTGCGACTGTGCGTGCGTGTAGCCCTCGATGGAGAGTGCGGAAATCTCATCGATATAGACGAAGATCGCCTCGGCGAGCACGGTCAGCGTGCGCATCGGCAGGTGGTGTCGCATGCCCCAGTCGGCGATGTGGCGCCACGCGACCCTGCCGCCGACCCGGTACGCGGTTTGCAGCGAGTCGAGGCTGCGGCCCTCGTGGAACTCGACCTTGCCGATCTTGCGGTACAAGTTCGCCCAGTCCCGGCTGGGGTTGCCGCCGATGCCGACGGTGTCGAGCATGCGTCGCACCGCCTGCTCGACACCGGACCGCATGATCGTGCCGAAGTACCCCTCGAGTGGCCTGGCGTACGCGGGAACGGCTTGTTGGATCTCGGTGATCATGTCGGCCGTGAGTTGGCCGACCGTCGGCAGGAACTTCGCGACGTGCTCCCGTGGCAGTGATTTGACGAGCTTCGCCGCCTCGTTCTCGACGACTTGCAGCGTGCTCGTGTGCCCGGAGCCGTTATGGGCCACCGAATTCCCGCGATCAGAAGACGGTTCCGTGCTTCGCATAGGATTCCCTGATCATTCCATCCCGCCATTTAGAGCATTCATCGCAACGCTATTGTTCGGCCTGATCCGGTGTCAACGGAAAGGTCGGCGTGCTCAGCGTTTTTTGGTATTTGAGCAGCGACTTGGTAGCTGTTTTGCTATCCGTGACAACCAGGTCAGAAGCAATTGTCATCCGTTCACAACCAGGTTGTCGATCCACTCTGGAAGCTTGTTTGACCGAATCACGCACGAGTAGCGTTTCGATGTTGTCGTAAGGCCAAAGGAATCAATCATGATGCGACGTTTGTGCCACGCCGTTGTGGTGATCTTCGCGGTGGGAATGTTGGGATCCTGTTCGTCCGGTGAGGAGCCGTCCAGGCACGAGCGCGCGATCGCATGGGCGGACCAGGTGTGCGACAGCATCCGCGCCGGGGGCGAGGCGCTCTCCGCGCTGCCGAAGATCGACCCGGCCGCGCCCGCCAAGAGCAAGCGGAAGGTGCTGGGCTATCTGGACACCGTCGCCAGCGCGCTCGACGACATGTCGAACGATCTGCATGCCGCCGGAACACCACCGGTCACCGGCGGTATGGCGACTTACGGCTCGGCGATGGCGACGATCGAGGACCTCACGGCGGCCGTCGATGACGCCACGACGCGCCTGCGGGCCACCGAGGTGCGGGACCGGGAAAGTTTGACCAAGGCGCTGAGGGCGGTGGGCACGGTGTTCACCAAGGTGGGTAACAGCACGGGCCCAGCGGGGGAGCTGCGTGAGAATCCCGAACTACGCGAGGTGTTGGCGGACGCGGAACGATGCGATGGCATCGAAAGCGTGACGGCGGCGGGGTGACGTCGGATGCCGCCTGAGCCGTATGACACGCGGGTGCGTCGGGTCGAACCGGCACCGCGGGGTACACGGCGACGACGCGCCGTGCCGGTGGCGGACCTGCTCGCTCGCGAGGGTCGTCCACTCGACGTCGACGACGACTTCCTCCTCACCGACGCCTTGGTGTCCGTGCGCCGCGGGATGGCTGGGCTAGCGGCCGGACTGTTGGTCGTCGTGGGAGGGACGTCCATCGCGGGCCAGTTGCTTGGCGGAAACGGTGACGACCGGGCGAGTTCTGACGACGGACGTTCGGTTGCTCGTGAACGGACCGCGCGTCCCGCGGAGACGTCCACGATCGGCATCGACGTCGCGGACGTGGCATCCCGGACGCGGTCGGCGGCTCAGGGTGGCGAGAGCGGTCGCCGCGCTGGTGGCGGTAGCGGTCAGGCTGGCGGGGGAGGCGGTCAGTCCACATCAGACGCCCGTCCGGGTCCCGCCACACCGCGGACGACGTCGGCCACCCCCGCTCCAGCGCCACCGAAGTCCCAGCAGCGCACGCGGGAGGCGTCAGGTGGCGGTGACCACTCGGGCTCGGGCGACTATCGCGAGTGGTCCGGTGATTACGGTCGAGACTGGTCCGGTGACTACGGCCGTGACTGGTCCGGTGACTACGGCGCGGACTACTGGGGCGGCTGACCACGGGACTCGCGGCGGCCTCACCGCGCCCGGAAGGTGCGTGTCGCCACCGAGCCGCCGAGGACGGCGGCCACAGCCGCGAGGGCGAGCGCCGCGACTAGCTCACCACCGACCGGCATACCGACCGCGAGCGCACGGGTAGCGTCGATGGCGTACGTCAGGGGGTTCACGGTGGACAGCACCCTGATCCAGGTCGGCATAGCGTCAAGCGGCACGTAGGCGCTCGACCCGAACATCAGCGGGAACATCACCACGAACGACGCCGCTTGCATCAGCTCCGGCTTGCTCTGCCAGGTCGCGATCGCGATGAACAGCCACGACAATCCCCAGCCGACCGCGACGGCCACCGCGATCGCCGCCGCCATGCCCGCCATGCCGCCCGGCTTGAAGCCGAGCGCGAACACCCCGGCGGCCGACGCCACTACCAGTTGCACCGTGAGCCGCACCGCGTCCGACACCGTCCGCGCGGCGAGCACCGCGACCAGGTTGATCGGCATGGTGCGCAGCCTGCCCACCCACCCCGAGTAGATCTCCGAGAGCAACGCGGCACCGGAGGCCATCGCCGTCGTCATCGCGATCATCACCAGCGTCGCCGGCATCAGGTAGTTGATGTAGCCGTCGTAGGCGACCACACCAGGCATGTCGCCGATGCCCGCGAAAACCTGGCTGAATAGCAGCAGGATCACCACCGGCTGCAGCAATCCGAAGAACACCAGACGGTAGTCGCCGAACGCCGTCCGCAGCGACCGCGCGGACAACACTCGCAGCTGGGTGATGAACCCGGCACCGCCCCACGCGTCGTTATCTGGTGACAGCCGCAGCGAGGCCCGGTCGACGGCGATGACCAGCGTCGGGGCGTCGTCATCTCTGTGCCGGGTGCGCAGCGCGTGCCTGCTCACGCGCCACCGCCATGCAGCGCGAGGTAGACGTCGTCCAGCGACGGCTCGGTGATGGTCAGATCGCCGATCGCGACACGAGCGTGGTCGAGCGCGCGGACCAGCGCGGGGACGTCGGTTGTCGCCGCGAGCGCGACGCTGAGCGTGTGGTCCCGCATTCGTGCTCGCAGCCCCGCACGCGTCAACGCCTCCCGCGCACGATCGACATCGGACGGACTGACGGTGACGGTCGCGGTGCGGGTGCCGATGCCCGCCTTGAGCTCGGTGGGGCTGCCCTGCGCCACGATCGAGCCCATGGCGAGCACCACGACGTCGTCAGCGAGGGTGTCCGCCTCCTCGAGGTACTGCGTGGTCAGCACGACCGTGGTGCCAGCTGCGGCCAGGCCCGCGACGGCTCGCCACAGCTCGGCCCGGCTGATCGGGTCGAGCCCCGTTGTGGGCTCGTCCAGGAACAGCACCTTGGGTTTGCCGAGCAGGCTCACCGCGAGGTCGAGCCTGCGTCGCATGCCGCCCGAGTACGTGGATACCTTCCGGTCGGCCGCGTCGGTGAGCCCGAACGTGGCGAGCAACTCGTCCGCCCGTGCCTTCGCCGGACGCCGTTTCGCGCCGAGCAGCCGCGCGAACAGCAGCAGGTTCCGCCTACCGGACATCGTCTCGTCCACGGCGGCGAACTGGCTCGTCACACCGATCTGCCCGCGCACGTGCTCACCAAACCTGACGACGTCCCAGCCGCACACGGTCGCGGTGCCGGATGTCGGTTTCGTACGCGTGGTGAGGATGTCGATCAACGTCGTCTTGCCCGCGCCGTTGTGCCCGAGGACGCCGAGCACGCTTCCCGTGCGGACGCTCAGCGAGACGTCGTCGAGCGCGGTGAGCCGGCCGTATCGTTTGCCAAGGCCAGTGACCTCGATCTGTGCGTGTGCCATGCTCGCTGCGCGGGGCCGCCTAGCGGCGGGCGCTGTCGTGGATCAGGTGCGTCGCGCGCAGCGCGATCTCCAACTTGAGGCGTTCGTCCGAGTCGTTGAGCCGGTCGCCGAGGATGTCGTTGACCTGGTTCATCCGGTACCGCACGGTCTGTGGGTGGACACCAAGTCGTGCGGCGATCTCGTTGATACCGCCCCTCGTGCCGAGCCAGGCGAGCAGCGTCTCGAACAGCCGGGTGCGCTGTTTCGTCGTCAAGCCCTCGAATGGTTCCAGCGCGCGGGTGGTGAGCTGGGTGAGTAGAAACTCGTCCGCGCACAGCGCCAGCGTCGTCAGGTGTTGCGAGCAGTCGATGACGTCGTCCGCGGGCAGTACACCCCGTTGCGCGAGGGCGAGTGCGCGTCGTGCCACCGCGTGTGAGCGGTGCGCGTCGACGGGCGGCACCATCGGTCCTACCGCTGCCTTGCGGCCGTACAGCTCCAGTTCGAATCCGGCGAGCTGGCGCTGCGGATCCGAGACGACAAGGCATGGCTCCGCGCTCTCGAAGTCGACGAGGACATCGTTGCCAAGCGTTGATGCGGGAAGTTGGTGCTGGTCCTCGCGATATTCGAGCGCGACGACGGCGACGCGCTCCGGCAACATCCAGTCGGTCGTGTCGACCAGGTCGGCCAGCGACTGGGCCGACGTCGGTTCTGGGGACAACAGCAGCTTGAGCAGTTGCTGGCGCCTGCGCTCCATGGTGCCGCTCGCGCGTGACTGCGCCTCGGTGTAACCGGCGATGGCCACGCTGGAGATCTCGTCGGAGTACTGGAACAACGCGTCGGCGAAAGTGAACAGGGTGTTGGTCGGCGTGCCGACCGCGACACCCGCCGCGCGGATGTGCCGCCAGCCGACGCGGGTGCCGATCCGCACCGCGGTCTGCATCGCGTCCATGGAGCGGCCCTCGATGTACTCCAGCCTGCCGACGTGTCGGAACCAGTCCGCCCAGGCCGAGGTGTCGATCTGATCTCTGCCGATGCCTTCCGCGACCTGCAGCACCGCCTTCTCGACGCTGGTGACGAGCACCTTGCCGAAGTTGCCCTCCAGCGGTTGAGCGTAGGCGGGCACGCCCTCGCGGATCTCTTGGATGATCTCCTTGATCATGCGCCCCGCCACCGGCCGCAGGATCGCCCTGATCTGCGAGGCCGGGATCGACGACAGGATGTCCTGGCTGGACGCGCTTTCCTTGGCCACCCCTTGTCTGGCTCCGTTCGCGCTCGCGGCGGCCTGCCACCGCGCGTCGCGGGCGGCCGGGATCGTGGCAGCCTGTCGTGGCACGGCCTGCTGGTTGAATCTGGCGGTCATCGCTGTCACCCCTGTGACAAGAGCGCCCCTGCGGTCGGCGCCGGTGAGCACGAGCTTGCTCGGACGACGATAGGGAGGGTGTGCCGGGTAATCAATTACTCGCCCTGGACACCTCGACGAAGTGCGAATATTGCCAAAAATTTGCGCTGATCTCACAGTTGGGTCCGGTCGTGGTCGTGAGATGCCAACAAACCGGCAATCTTGCCGGTCACTCTTTGCCTACGTTCGGTAGTGTACCGGATACTCCGCGTCGCGGCACGGGCTTCAGGCTCTGTGTTGTTGTCTCGTGCGTATTGAAATACGCGGTTTCGACCTGTGCTGACAAGAGTGAGCGGCGGTTATTCGGCGGCATTGTTCCGGATTGCTCGCGGGATTAACGTCCGGCGAGTCGGGGGTTCTTGTATCCGAACAGTGGCGCCGGAACGCGGTGCCGCTCCATTCTGCATTGTCTGCGCGGAGACGACGTGAATACACACTTTCGTAGTCGATCAAGGAAATGGGTCGCGGCTGTCACCGCGGCCTCGGCGGCCGGATTGGTGGGGGCGACATTGGCGGTCGGAACCGGGACCGGTGTCGCCGAACCCGCCTCGTTGACGTTGAGCTATACCTGCCCCTTCCCCCTCATCGGGGAACAATCGATGACGGTGGAGATCAACGCCGACGTGCCAAGCTCCGCCGTCGTCGGCGAACCGACGCCGGAGTTCGCCGTCGAGTCGGTGGCCACGGTGCCCGCGACCGCGACTGAGGGCTTGAGCCTGGTCGGCGCCAAGACGATCGAGGGCAGCGGACTGGCCGACGCCACCGTCGCCGCGCCAGAGGCGACGCTGGATGTCCAGGTTCCGGTCGACGTCGAGAAGACCGACGTGCCCGCGAGCGGTGCGTTCGACGTCAGGGCGACGGGTAGCGCTCCGTCGTTGACGTTCACCGAAGCAGGATCGGCGACGATCACGGTTGGCGACCTGCTGCTGACGCTCACGCCCCGGACGGCGGATGGTTCGGAGACAGGCCTCGGCACGTTCGACTCGCAGTGCACGCTTGACGCGGGACAGGACGCGACGCTGGCGGACTTCGAGATCCTGCCGAGCGGTGGGGACGTCGACGGTGGTGCGGATGGCGGTGGTGACGCCGATGGTAGGGACGCCGATGGTGGCACGGATACCGGCGGGGACGCCGCGGGTGGCGCTGACACCGGTGGTGGCACCGATGGCGGTGGTGACGCCGACGGTGGCACCGATGGCGGTGGTGACGCCGACGGTGGCACCGAGACAGGGGGTGCGGCTGCCGGGGGTGGCGCCGACGGCGGCGAGGCGGATGGCGCCGACACCGGTGGTGACGCCGACGGTGGCACCGAGACAGGGGGTGCGGCTGCCGGGGGTGGCGCCGACGGCGGCGAGGCGGATGGCGCCGACACCGGTGGTGACGCCGACGGTGGCACCGAGACAGGGGGTGCGGCCGCTGGCGGGAAGACCGACGGCGGTGGCGATGCCGCGGGTGGAACGGAGACCGGGGGTGACGCCAGCGGGGGTGCCGCGGATGGCGCCGCCGCTGGTGGCGAGGACAGCGGTGGCACCAGCGCGGGTGGCACCGGCAGCGGTGGCACCAGCGCGGGCGGCGTCACCACGACCGCGGGTGACGGTCTGGCGCTCACCGGTGCCTCAGTGTTCGCTCCTCTCGGTGTGGGCATCGGTCTGATCGCGACCGGCGCTCTGCTGATGCTGCTACGCGGACGTCGCGCGAACGCGTAGCCGCCGTGCCCGCTCGGCGACGTCGCTCGCCGTGCCCGAAGTGTTGATCACGTCTACTCGCGCTGTTGTTCGCCGAAGTGGAAAAACGGGACGTATTCGCGCAACAACACGAGTAGACGTGATCAACTTCCTCACGTAACGCGCGACGACAGTGTCCTGACGTGACGACGAAAAGCGCCGTCCCGGGATCCGGCGCGTGAATTCCATTCTTTCGGAGGTTCGAGCGGTGCCCACCACAATGCGACGACTAGCCCTTGCGGCCGCGGCTCTCATCGCGGCACTGCCGTGCCTCGCCGCCACCGGCATGGCGACGGCGTCCCCCGCGCAACTGATGCCCAGCGCCGCGCAGGAGACACAAGACGTCGCGGGAGACGACTTCTACCTGCCGCCGTCGCCACTGCCGGCTGGCGATCCTGGCGACATCATCCGATCGCGACCGTCCGAAGTTGGCTGGCCGAGCGCGCGAGCTAAGGCATGGCAGGTCATGTACCTCTCGACGGACGCACTCGGGGAGCCGACGGCCATGACCGGCACCGTGCTTGTTCCCGAGGGCGTTGACCCCGGCAGCGCACCGATCGTCGCCTTCGGCCCTGGTACGCAGGGTGCGGGGTTTCAGTGCGCGCCGTCCCGCATGATCAGCTCGGGTGCGTTCTACGAGCAGTCCGGACTCAACGACCTCCTGCACAACGGCTTCGCCGTCGCCGTACCGGACTACGAGGGCTATTGGCCCGAGCCTGAGACCACCTACGTCACGGGCAGGTCGATGGGCGCCGCGATGATCGACGTCGTGCGGGCGTCGCAACGGCTCGCCGACGCGGGCTTGTCCGCCGACGCGAAGGTCGCTTTCCGCGGTTACTCCCAGGGTGGCGGGGCAGCCGCGTGGGCAGGGGAGCTGCGGCCGGACTACGCGCCCGAACTGAACCTGGTCGGCATCGCCGCGGGCGGCATTCCGGCTGATCCGGTGCAGCTCGCGCTCCATCTCGACGGCAAGCAAGGCTTCGGTGTGATGGCCTACGCGCTGATCGGGTTCGACAATGCCTATCCCGAGTTGGACCTCGGGTCCTACCTGAACGACGCGGGCGTGCGGGCGTTCGCTGAGATGGAAACCGTCTGCACACTGCGGCTGCTCGTCGACTACGCGGGCAAGAGTATCCAGGACTACACCCACACCAGTCCGTTGTTGCGGCCGGAGTGGGTCGCGCGCTACGAGGACAACACGCTCGGCGCGAACCCACCCGCCGTGCCGATGTTGCAGTATCACGCCACGCAGGACGAGCTAGTCCAGTTCGGACAAGCGAAGGCGTTGCGAGACACCTACTGCGAGGCTGAGGTTCCGTTGACCTGGCAAACCCTCGACATGGGACACATCGACGCCGTCTACCACGGCAATGCCGCGGTCCTCTCTTTCCTCGACGCCAGGCTGGCGGGCGAGCCAGCGGGAACAACTTGCTGACCCTCGGCGTCCATGCGGGCGTCGCGTCCTGGCGGAGTTCGCTTGAGCGGGAAGGGCCCCGCCGTGCGCGATCGCCGCTACTCGTGCCAGACGTCGACCTTGACGACGACGTCGAACTTCAGCTTGTGCCTGTCGGTGCCGATGACCCGGGTGAAGCTGACCTGCTCCCGTCCCGCCAGTTCGGCGTCGAGGTCGAACCCTGCCATCGCGGCGGCGACGTCCCAGCACGAGCCGCCCTGACCCGCCTCGATCTCATCGGGGCTCGGGATGCCTGGGGAGCCGAACACGAACCGTCCCCTGCAGTCGCGTTCGACGCCGTGACCCGCGACGAACAGCTTCTTCGGTGCGTTGGTCACCACGGTGCCCGGCTTGCCGCGTCCGTCGCTGAGCGTCACCCACTGCCCGCCAGTGAGCTTGTCCTCGCTCCGCGAGGCGACGGCGACGTCGTTGACGCGGAACTGGAACCGGATCTCGCCCTTGTTGAGACCGCCGTTATCGGCGTCCCCGATGACGTGAACCTTGTGGAACGTCACCAGCGCTTTCCGCTGCGACGTGCGGAAGCTGCCGAAGATGTGCCGCGCGTTGCCGTCGGCGTCCTCGGCGACGATGGTCGCGTCGTACCGGGTGTTCGGGCTGAGACCGGTGAAGGTCGGGCTGAAGTCGGTGGTCAGCCCGTACCCGCTGTCCTGCGGTGACAGGCCGGTGATCAACACCCAGATCTTGGTCGGCACGTGGGTGCGGACGGTGAACGCGGCGGTGGTGCCGGTGGCCGAGACCTTCGCGGTGTGGATGCACTCCAGCTCGCAGCCTTCCATGCCGGAGCTGTAGCCGTCTCCCGCGGCCGCGTCCTTGCCGGGGCCGTGCTGTTCCTGCGGCCGGGTGCCGAAGTCGAACGTCACCGGCGCGGGCGGGGTCGGTGCGATGCCACCGATGTCCTTTGCCCAGCTCAGCGCGCCAGGAGTGGGATTGTCGACGTCGAGTGTGTCCTGCTTGCCTTCATAGCGGGGTTCGCCGTCGGCCGCGTGCGCGGCGTCCGCGCCGGTGCCCTCGGCAGTGGGTTGCGCCGGTGCCGGTGCCGAGGCGTTCCGCGGTCCAGCCGTCGCGCCGTCCGTCGTCGCGGCGATCGGGGTGCCGCCCGTGCTGCCGGGTAGTCCTACGCCAGTTGCCGCGACACCGCCCACGCCAAGTACCGCGAGGGCCGTCAGCGTCATGGTCGCCCATCGAAGCCGTGTGTTCATGTCCCACTCCTTCTCGTCCGCCGTGCCCTCGATGGGGCCGGTCAGCGCTGGGATGCGGGACGTCGGTCGGTGGTCACAGAAACTTCGCGCGGAGTTTCAGCGCACCTCGGACGTGCGGTGAAAGCGTCATGCACCGCGCTCAGTGCAGCTCGGCGAATCGGCGCTCCAGGCCGTCGAGAAACGACAGTAGCGCGAGCTCGAACGCCTCGTCGTCGATCTCGTCGGCGTGCGCGCTGAGCTTGTGGGCCTGGTCGAGGTGGGGATAACGGTCGACGTAGATCTGGACGTCGTCGTCGAAACCCCTGGCGAACGACGTCATCGCCGCGCCGACCACCAGGTATTTCGTGGACGCGCCGATCAGCGTGGCTTGCCGGGGTGGCCAGCCGGCCGCGACCAGGCCGCCGTGCACGGCGTCGGCGCGTTGCAACGACGTCTCGCGCCTGCCGGGGCCGCTCGCGAGGAACGGCACCATGTTCGGATGCGCGCGTAGCGCGGCGCGGTAGGAGCGCGCCCAGGTCGCGACGCCTTGACGCCAGTCGCCGTCGCGGAAGCCGGTGACGTCGACCTGCGCCATGATCTGGTTGCTGATCTCGTGCAGCAGTTCGTCCTTGTTCTTGACGTGGTTGTACAGCGAGGCCACCTGCACGCCGAGCACCGTGGCGAGCCTGCGCATCGAGAGCCCGTCCAGCCCGTCGGAGTCGACGATGTCAAGCGCGGCAGCCGCCATGCGAGCCAGGCTCAACAGCGGTGTCTTTGGCCGTCCCATGCGTCCTCCGTGCGGTCAGCTCCATCGTATGCATCGTGTCCCTCACTCCCGACGCCGTGTTCCTTGCTCCAGACGTCGTGTCCCTCGCCCACAACGTCGTGTCCCTCACTCCCGACGTCGGTTGTCGTGGGCGGCGACCGCGTGCCACTATGTTAGCGAACAGTGTTCGTTTGGAGGTAGCCGTGGATCTGTCCCTCACCGACGAGCAGCGTGCGGTCCAGCAGCTCGCGCGAGATTTCGTCGACCGTGAGGTCGTGCCCAACGTCAAAGAGTGGGACCGCGCCGAGCAGGTCGACATCGGGATCGTCAAGCAGCTCGCTGAGTTGGGCTTTCTGGGTCTGACCGTGCCAGAGGAGTACGGCGGATCGGGCGGCGATCACCTCAGCTACTGCCTTGTCATGGAGGAGTTCGGGCGAGGAGACACCGCGATCCGCGGCATCGTGTCGGTGTCGCTTGGTTTGGTGACGAAGCAGATCGTCAAGTACGGCACCGAGGAGCAGAAGCGGCATTGGGTGCCGAGGCTGTGCTCTGGTGAGTCGCTTGGCTGCTTTGGGCTCACCGAGCCCGGCACCGGGTCGGACGCGGCCAACCTCACCACGCGCGCTGTGCGCGACGGTGACGACTGGGTCATCACCGGCCAGAAGATGTTCATCACCAACGGCACCTGGGCCGACGTCGCACTGATCTTCGCTCGCACCGACGGTCCCGGGCCCAAGGGTGTGACCGCATTCCTGGTGCCGACCGACGCCGAGGGCTTCAGTAGGTCGGAGATCAAAGGCAAGCTCGGCCTGCGTGGCCAGGCCACCGCTGAGCTCACCCTGGACGGCGTCCGGGTGCCGGACTCGGCCCGGCTCGGCGAGCGCGGCCAGGGCTTCAACATCGCCATGTTCGCCCTCGACAAGGGTCGTATGGCGGTCGCGGCGGGCTGCGTCGGACTCGCCCGCGCCGCGCTTGAGGCCAGCGTCAACTACGCCAAGGAGCGCGAACAGTTCGGCAAGCCGATCGCGAGCTTTCAGCTCGTCCAGGAAATGCTGGCAGACATGGCGGTCGAGGCCGACGCGGCACGGTTGCTGGTGTGGCGCGTCGCCGACCACATCGAGCGCGGTGAGAAGTTCAAGACCGAGGCGTCGATGGCGAAGCTCTACGCCAGCGAGGCCGCCGTGAAGGCGTCCAACCTCGCCATCCAGGTGTTCGGTGGCTACGGCTACATCGACGAGTACCCGGTCAGCAAGTTCTTGCGCGACGCCCGAGTGCTCACGCTGTACGAGGGCACGACACAGGTGCAAAAACTGCTCATCGGCCGTTCGCTGACCGGCATCAACGCGTTTAACCAAGAAGACCGAACGTAAGCCGACCGGCACACTCATTCGCCCTGCCAGTTCGGCTTTGGTTCTGCCGGATTGGTTTCTACCAACACTGTAGGAATCCACAATGGACTTTTCACTGACCACAGAGGAACGCGAGATCCGCGATTGGGTGCGCACGTTCATCCGCCGCGAGGTCATGCCGCTGGAACAGGAAGTGCTGCGGCGCGAACGGGCGGGACAGCCAGGCATCACCTCGGACGAGCGCACCGAACTTCAGCTCAAGGCCAAGGATGCGGGCTTCTGGGGCCTCCAGACCCCGGAGTCCTACGGCGGTATGGGGCTGTCCGCCGTCATGACGGCCCTGCTCATGGTGGAGGTCGGCCGGACGTTCGTGCCGTTCCAGTTCGGTGGTGACGCCGACAACATCCTCTACCACGCCAACGAGGAACAGCAGCGGCGTTACCTCCTGCCGACGATCGCGGGCGAGCGGAAGTCATGTTTCGCGATCACCGAGCCTGGCGCGGGATCGGACGCGAAGGCCATCCGCACCAGCGCCCGCAAGGACGGCACCGACTGGATCATCAACGGCGAGAAGACGTTCATCACCGGCGGCAACGAGGCCGACTTCACCATGGTCTTCGCCGTCACCGACCCCGAGCGTGGCGCGAACGGCGGTGTCACTTGCTTCCTCGTCGATCGCGACATGGGTTGGAAGTCCGAGCCGATCGACACCATGGGCGAGTGGGCGCCCGCCTCGCTGGTCTTCGACAACGTGCGCGTACCGGAGTCGCAGATCCTCGGTGAGGAGGGTAAGGGCTTCGAGCTGGCGATGCAGTGGATCGGCCGGGGCCGGTACCTTATCCCCGCCCGTGCGCTCGGCTCGTGCGAACGGCTGCTGGAGATGGGCATCGACTACGCCAATACCCGCGAGACGTTCGGCAAACCGATCGCCGACCGGCAGGCGATCCAATGGATGATCGCGGATTCCTCGGTCGAGATCGAGGCGCTGCGGTGGCTCGTGCTGCACGCGGCGTGGCTGGTCGACACCGATGGTGGCGTCGCGTCGCGGCATGCGCAGTCGATCGCCAAGTTGTACGGCGCGACCAAGGCGAACGAGATCGTCGATCGTGTGTTGCAGATTCACGGCGGCATGGGCTATACGCGTGAGTTGCCGATCGAGCGCTGGTACCGCGAGCTGCGGCTGGCCCGCATCTACGAGGGCACCGACGAGATCCAGCGCCGCACCATCGCGAACAACCTGTTGCGCGGCAAGGTGAAACCGACCGGATCGCTCGGCTGAGGAGGGACATGACGGAGGCACGCTTCACGACGTCGGACGGCGTCACGCTCGCGGTGACCGAGCGCGGCCGGGACGACACCGACGTCTGCGCGGTGCTGCTGCACGGCTGGACGGAGGACGGCTCCGTGTGGGACGACGTCGCCGCGCGGCTCGGCGACACCATGCGCGTGCTCGCCCTGGACCTGCGCGGCCATGGCGACTCCGACCCCGCGCCACGCGGATCGGCCACCCTCGACCGGCTCGCGGACGACGTCGCGGAGCTGCTCGCGGCGCGCGTGCCCGAGGGCCGGGTCGTGCTCGCCGGGCATTCCATGGGCGGCATGACGATGATGGCGCTGGCCGAGCGGCATCCGGACGTCGTTGAGCAGCGGGTGTCCGGCGCGGTGTTCGTGGCGACGTCGGCGGGCCAGATGCGGGACGTGATGTCGCGGATGCCCGCGCCGATCGCGGCGGCCGACCGGTGGCGGCGGCGTCTCGCGCGCCGGAAATCGGCGGGTGCCACCGTGTCTGGAGCGGCCACGGAGCGCCGGGCTTCGTCGCGACCGACGTCCCCCACCTCGACGTCCACCCCGACGTCGGCACGCTCGCGGGCCACCGCGCGCGGCGCGCTGCCGGTCCCGAGTAAGCGCCTCTCGAGCTACATCCTGCGTGCCGTTGTCTTCGGTGAGAACGCGGATTCCGCGCACGTGCGGGCCGCTGTCGAACAGTGCGCGCGGGCGCATCGCGGCAGCGCCGCAGGGTTCAACCACTCGATCATGACACACGACAGGGCGGCCGCGCTGTGCGCCTTCGCGGGCGTACCGACCGCTGTACTCGTCGGGGACAGGGACCGACTCACACCACCATCGCACGCTCACGCCATCGCGGACGAACTGCCGAATGCGGAGTTCGTCCTGTTCGCGGGCGCGGGGCACATGCTGCCGTACGAACGCCCGGACGGCGTGGCCGCCGCCATCCGCACGGTCGTCGCCCAGCCCGCGACACCGTAACCACGGCCACCTCGCCGCGCCGGGCGTGTGTGGCTACGGTGGCTCAGGACAACGGAGATCACTCGGGAAGGATGCACATGCGCGCAGTGCGGATCACCTCGCTGGACGGGCCGCGGGCCGTCGAGATCGCCGACGTCGACGCGCCGACACCGGACGACGGCAAGGTCCTGATCGACGTCCACGCCGCCGGTGTCACCTTTCCGGACGTGCTGCAGACCAGGGGCCTGTACCAGATCAAGCCACCGGTGCCGTTCACACCGGGGTCCGAGGTCGCCGGGGTCGTGCGCGTCGCGCCTGAGGGCAGTGGTTTCACCGAGGGGCAGCGCGTCGCGGCGTTCGTTGGCTTTGGTGGCTTTTGCGAGACCATCGCCGCCGACCCGGCCACGGTGTTCCCGCTACCGGACCGGATGTCGTTCGCTCACGGTGCCGCCGTACCGATGAACGTGCTCACCGCGCACTTCGCGTTGCGGCGGCGGACCACGCTGTGTGAGGGCGAGACGGTGCTCGTGCACGGCGCGGCGGGTGGAGTCGGTAGCGCGTCGATCCAGCTCGCGAAGGCGCTCGACGCCAGGGTGATCGGCGTGGTGTCCAGCGATGCGAAGGCAGAGCTCGCGCGAGCGGCAGGCGCGGACGACGTCGTCTACGCGGACGGCTTCAAGGACGCCGTCAAGGAACTCACCGGCGGACGCGGCGTCGACGTCGTCGTCGACCCGGTGGGCGGTGACCGGTTCACGGACTCGCTGCGGAGCCTCGCGCGCGAGGGGCGGCTGCTAGTCATCGGCTTCACCGCGGGGGAGATTCCCACGGTCAAGGTCAACCGGCTGCTGCTGAACAACATCTCGGTCGTCGGCGTTGCCTGGGGCGAGTTCTTCCTGCACCGGATGGCGTACCTGCACGAGCAGTGGGACGACCTGTGGCCGCTGCTGGCGGCGGGCAAGCTCGACCCGCACATCGGCGCGCGGTACCCACTGGACAAGGCGGCCGACGCGCTGGCGAGCATGGACGAGCGCACCGCCGTCGGCAAGATCGTTTTGGAGGTCGTGAGCGAGTAGCCGGGCAGCGGCCCTATCAGCGCAGCGCCAGCGCCACCGTCAGCTCAAGGACCTGCCTCGGGTCCGACAGCGCGTCGCCGTAGTGCTCGCGGAGTTGGCTCATCCGGTAGCGCACGGTCTGCGGATGCACGAACAGGTCCTCGGCCACGGCGTCCCGACGTCCCTGATGCAACAGCCACGACCGCAACGTGTCGGTGAGGCGCGCTACCGTGCTCCTCGGGAGCTCACACAGCGGTGCGAGGGCACGCTCCCGCAAGTCGTCATAGGCGTCGCTGTCCGCGCTGAGAACCAGCTCGACGAGGCAGCGTTCGGTGTCGATCGGCTCGCCGGTGGCGGGCATGACCTCGACGGCCCGCACCGTGCGGGCGAAGGATGCCCTGACGTCCCGCCACGGCCGGGCGGGGCCGACGACCGCGTGCATGCCCCGGAGGAGTTGCAGCAGGTGTGCCCTGCTCGTGTCCGCCTCGGCGGGCACGAGCAGCACCGCCATGGACTCGGTCGCCGGGGCCCCTGGCAGGTTGTCGGCGAGTAGCAGGGTCGTGGGGTCGAGTAGCTGTCGCACGGCGTGGGCACGAGCTTCGGCCAGCAGGACGGCGACCAGCATGGTCGGCGGGATCCAGCCTGCCCGCTCGGCGTCGGCGAGCAGGACGTCCTCGGCGGCGCCCTCGAGCAGGCTCCTGCCGAGCCGTTCGAGTTGACGCTGCCGTGCTCTATCCTGCGTGGCCAGTGCGTCGGCGTGGCCGGCGGCGCTGGTCGCGGACAGTTCGTCGATGAAGGCGAACACCAGCTCGGCGAACTTGGCCATGGTCTCGGCGGCCAGCCCGGACTCGACGGCGGCCGACGACCAACCGCGCCAGGCCACCCGCGCCCCGACGCGATAGGCGGCGAGTAGGGCCTCCATGCTGCGCCCGTTGGCCGCCTCGCCCCTGCCGAGTTCGAAGGCCGCGTCCGCGCCCGCGCCGAGGTCGGCGACTTGCGATGCCGAGCCGCTCGCCAACTCGAGGAAGTTGTCCAGCGCGGTCTGCACGGCGTGCCGGATGTTGGCGCCCCTGCGACCGGTCAGCGCTCCGGCGTAGCTGGGCACTTCGGCCATGATGGCCGCGACGACGTCATCCGCGACGGCGGGTAGCCGTTCGCGGAGCGCGGCGATGGTCGTGGCATCGATGTCCAGGTCAGCGGCGCCTTGGATGGCGCGGCTGGCGACGGGTTCACTGCGGTCTGGCATGGCTTGTTCCTCGCGAACAATTTCATGTTACGGATTCACATCGACAGGTCAGGACTTTACGCGCAACAACGGAACATGCTGGACGCATGGCAGTGATAGCAGCTCCTACGCGTGGCGCGCTCGCGTCCTTGCGCGCGCGAGCCGCACGGATCGCGGAATTCGTCACGACCCCGGTGCTGCCGTCGGACTACCTGGACATGATCAGCCCGCTGCGCGCGTCGGCCGACCTGCGCGGCAGGATCGAGGAAGTGCTTCCCGAGACGCCTGACGCGGCGACGCTGGTCATCACGCCAGGCAGGGGCTGGCGTGGCCACGTGCCGGGGCAGTACGTCCGCATCGGTGTCGACGTCGACGGCGTGCGGCAGTGGCGGGCGTACTCGCTCACCTCGCGGGCCAACCGCGCCGACGGCAGGATCTCGATCACGGTCAAGGCCATGCCAGATGGCGTGGTCAGCAACTACCTGGTGCGGCGCGTCCGACCCGGCACGCTGATTCAGCTCGACCAGGCCAAGGGCGACTTCACCCTGCCATCGCCCCTGCCGGGCAAGGCGTTGTTCCTGACGGCGGGCAGCGGCATCACCCCGGTGATGGGGATGCTGCGCAACGCCGTCACCGAGCTGGACGACGTCGTCGTGGTGCACTCCGCGCCGCGGTCGAGCGATGTGATCTTCGCGGACGAGCTGCGGCGGCTCGCCGCGTCGGGCCAGATCCGGCTGGTGGAGCGCCACACCGACGTCGAGGGCATGCTCGACCTCGCCGAACTGGACGGCATCGTCGCCGACTGGGCCGAGCGCGAGACCTGGGCATGTGGGCCAACCGGTCTGCTGGACGCGGCGGAACAACGCTGGTCGGACGTAGGCGTCGTCGACCGGTTGCACACCGAGCGGTTCCGCCCAAGCGTCATCGTCACCGGCCAAGGCGGCCAGGTGACCTTCAGCAAGACCGACACCACCGTCGACGCCGACGGCTCCACCCCGCTGCTCGACACCGGGGAGCGCGCGGGGGTGCTGATGCCGTCCGGCTGCCGGATGGGGATCTGCTTCGGCTGCGTGGCGCCGCTGCGCGACGGCGCGGTGCGCGACCTGCGCAACGGTGAGATCACCATGGCGGCGCCTGGCGACGGCGTCCTCATCCAGACCTGCGTGTCCGCCGCGGCGGGCACCTGCGACATCGAACTCTAGGAGACACACCCATGACCGCTGTGATCAGTGAGCGGCCCGACGTTCGTACCGTGCCCGATCCCGCCGATCCCACGGCGCATCTGACCGACGAAGACATCGAGAACATCGGCAAGGAGCTCGACGCGCTGCGTCAGCAGGTCATCGCCAGCAGAGGAGAGCGCGACGCGGCCTACATCCGCCGCGTTATCGATGCTCAGCGCAAGCTCGAACTCGGCAGTCGCGCGGTGCTGCTGTTCTCGCTGTTCCCACCCGCCTGGCTGGTGGGCACGGCTGGGCTGTCGATCGCCAAGATCCTGGAGAACATGGAGATCGGGCACAACATCATGCACGGCCAGTGGGACTGGATGCGTGACCCGAAGATCCACTCGACCACCTGGGAGTGGGACAACGTCTCGCCGTCAGACCAGTGGAAGCACTCGCACAACCAGGTGCATCACACCTACACGAACGTGATCGGCAAGGACAACGACCTCGGCTACGGCATCATGCGGGTCTCAGCCGACCAGAAGTGGTACCCGTTCTACCTCGGCCAGCCGCTGTGGAACTTCGTCAACGCCTGCTTCTTCGAGTTCGGCATCGCGGCCTACGATCTCGAGCTAGGCAAGAACCTGCAGGAAGGCCGGCGCGACGACCCCGATTTCCGCAGGCGCGCCAAGCAGGTGCTGCGCAAGATCCGGCGCCAGGCCACCAAGGACTACGTGGTGCACCCACTGCTGTCCGGTCCGTCCGCGGTGCACACACTCACGGCGAACTTCACCGCGAACCTGGTGCGGAACCTGTGGACGCACTCCGTCATCATGTGCGGACACTTCCCGTACGGTGTGGACACCTTTGAGCGGTCGTCCATCGAGGGCGAGTCGCGCGGCCAGTGGTACCTGCGGCAGATGCTCGGCTCGGCCAACATCTCCGGCAGCCCGCTCATGCACCTGATGACCGGCAATTTGTCGCACCAGATCGAGCACCACCTGTTCCCCGACCTGCCGAGCAACCGCTACGCGGAGATCGCGCCGAAGGTCCGGGACCTGTTCGAGCGGTACCAGCTCAACTACGTGACCGGGCCGCTGCCGAAGCAGGTCGCGTCGGCGTGGCGGAAGATCTTCCTGCTGTCGTTGCCGAACGACGCCGCCAAGCGGGTGGAGCGCGCCATCGATGGCTTCCGCCCCGCGAGGCTGGTGCGGGGGCTGCTCAACCGCGTCCTTCCGGTGTAGAGCCGCGCGAAGTTTGGCGCACCCCTCTGACCCCGTCCCCGGACGTCGCGATCGGCGTACCTGAGTCGCATTCTCGCGCTGTCAGGACCGCCGCAGCCCGGTGATCTGCAACTCGGCGAACACCGTCGTGACGACGGCCAAGCCTAGCGCGGTCACCACCCCGAGTGTGGTCAGCGACAGCATCCCCGCGATGACGACGATGACGCTGACGATGGTCCAGAGCAGATTCGCGCCCGCGACGGCGCCCGCCGCGCCGCGGTTGATCGTGCGTCGCGTGCCGATCACCAGCACCGTGGCGCCGTAGGCGACGAAGAACAGTCCGATGCCGAGCACGAACGCCATGCTGGGGCCAAGCACCGTGTCGAGCACGCCCGACAGCGACGCGATGAGCACGCCGGTGAATCCGGTGGCGACGCCGTCGAGCACGAGGCTCGTGCGCAACAGACGTCCGGTGGCGGGGGTGGTGACGTCGGTGGTCGCGGTTGTCATGGTGGGGCTTCCCTTCCGTCGTGAATCGGATGCCATCGACGCTAGGAAGCGCGGCACTGCCAACGGTACGAAAACGACTGCCAACCACTGCCAACGCTGGGAAGCCGCGGGTCAGCGCACCGACGTTGCCCGCAGGTCTGCCGCCACGAGTCGTGCCGCGGCCGACTGCCAGTTGTGCAGCGTCCGCTCCGGCACCTGCTCGGCGAACCACGTCAACGCCTGCCGCGACGTCGCGTCGAGTTCGGTCACCTTGGTGCGCACGCTGTATGGCCGGATACCGACGACGTAGTAGAAGTACAGCGCGTTGTAGTGCCGCCACTCCTCGCTGGTGCCGAATTCCGGACCGTCCGGTTTGAGCCTGCGGATCGCGTCGAGCAACAACGCCTTCAGTTCCTTCGCGCGCTCCAGCGGCGTGTCCGCCGCGCCGCGCTCCGCGAGCCGCTTGTCGATCTCCGGCAGTTCGGTCAGCGGGCTCGACACCAGCTTTCCGAGGTCGCCGTAATGTGACAACGCCCTGCGTGTTAGTCGTGCGAACTCGGCGTCATCGACGTCGGCGAGTGTGGAATCCGTTTTGCGGGGTAAGGCATCGGCGACCTCGCGCAACTCAGCACGGGCCCGCCGCACCGGGACCGCCAGCGCTGCCCGGTCGGCCAGCGCCTGCAATGGACTCGCCAGCACGTGCAGCGCGATCGCACCGGCGACAACGCCGTACAGCAGCGCGGTCAGCGCGGGGTCCGAGCCGACGACGGCGATGACGACGCCCACTTGTCCGCCGAACAACGCCGTGGCCAATCCGGATAACGTGGCCGAGCGCAGCATGTCGCCGCGCAGCGACTCACCCGCGTCGAAGGCGTCGAATACCGCGACGCAGCCGCCAAGTAGCGCGAGGTCGAGCCCGATTGAGGCAAGTGTCAGATCCCGGGGCAACAACCCGGACCCGAGCAGGAGTAGACCGGCGGCGAGCGCGACCAGCAGTCCGCCTACGACAGCGAGGCCCACCGTGTTCGACGCTTCGCCACGCTCGCGCGCTGCCCGGTGATCTCGCAGCAGCCGTACCAGCACGAACGCCCACAGCACTGCGGGCAGCCACACGAGCACCTCGGCGACCGCGCCGGTCCACGGCAGGTCATCGAGGGCGATCGCGGCCCCATAGCTCAGCAGCCCGCCGCCTGCCAACGCGAGCACCGGATTCGTCCGGTCGCGTGCGAGCAGATACAGGCCGAGCCACCAGGCGACGGCGAAAGTCAGTTCCATAGGTGCCGCCGTCGTCCCCACAGCGCGACGATCCCGATGACCCCCGCGATCGGCAGCAGGACGATGCCCGGTAGCTGGTACCGCCAGGAGAACTCGAAAGCCGCGGACGCGAACAGGATCGTTACTCCCATACCGACGGATAGCAGCGCCGCCGAACGCAGCCCGCTGGTGCGTGCGCGCCCGACGCCGAGCAAGGCGGCGATCGCGATCACCCCGAACGCCGCGAGCAACGGGCCGGGCGTGTAGCCGACGGTGAGCTGATACGAACGCAGGAATGACCCGATCGCGGGGATATCGGACGGTGCCTCACCGTCGTACTCGCGGGAGTACGCCACCGTGATGTTCCGGTGGTTGTAGTACTGGTACTCGCGCTGGAAGTGCCACCGCGCCACGCTGACGTCATTGGGCGCGTCGGTGCGGGCCGGCCGGAAACCCTTGAGGAAGTCGACGACGACGGCGCCGAGGACGTCGAGCGGCTGCGCCTTGAACACCTCGATGCCGAACTCATGCTGCACCCGAGGGATGTTGGTACCCGGAGGGAAGGTGTCCACCCATTCCTCGTCCGCGGCTCGGTGCGCGTAGTAGTCCGGCCGCCGCTGCCCGACGGGTTCGGTGGGGCAGGCGAGCCGCAGGATCGGGTCGAGGTCAAGCTCAGCGCAGTCGGCGACGACGGCGGCCCTGCTGTAGAGGACGTTGGCCGACGCGTTGCTGAGCCCGATCTTGCCCGTCTGGGTGTAGAAGTATCCGGCGTACGAGCCGATAACGACGGCGAACATCACGAGGAAAGCGCCGGTACGTTGCGCGATGACACGTAGGGCGTCCCGGTCGCGCCAGGCGCGCCATGCCCCGCCAGCGATGATCAGGTAGATCACCGCGGGTACCACGAGCGAGATCGCGATCATCCTGAGTGCTACCGCGATACCGAGCACCAGCCCCGCCAGTGCGGCACGGCGTGGGTTCGGCGCGCCGCTGGTGGATCGGGTGCCAAGAAGCAGCCACAGCATCACGACCAGCGCCACCAGCAGCCAGATGTCGGACATGATCATCTGCTCGATCTGCACGATGTAGGCGTCGAGCAGCACTGGAGCGGCCGCGATCGCCCCCAGCCATGTCGGCGCGCGTAGCCGCAGCGCGAGCGCGTACAGCCCGACGGCGCAGCCGAGGCCCGCGACGTGCTGCACCGCGGACACCAGGTCGAGCCCGCCCACCGACAGCAGGGGGCGCAGGATCAGCAGGTCATACCCGATCGGGTGTAAGCCTGCGGGGTTGTGGATCCCGATGTTGTCGAGGTATCGGAACGAGTCGAAGTACAGCAGTGCGGGCTGGTACGCCAACCAGGCCAGAACGCGCAGCGCGACACCCCCGGCAAGGAGGATGGCGAGCAGCCAGTGCCTCGCGAGGATGCCGCGCACGCGATGTCCCCGCGGCTCGGACCCGAGTCCGACGCCGCGCGTCCCTATGCCTTGGTTCGTTTCCACTGCACCTTCGGATACATCTTCTCGACGTCGACCCGATGCTTGTTCGCCTCGACGATGCCGAACATCGACTCGATCAACGTATCCGACAGCAGATGCGGCTTCAGCCCCAGTTCCTCAAGCCCGGTGTGGGTGACGTTGTAGTAGTGCTCGGCCTGTTCCACCCGAGGATTCTCCAAGTGGTCGATCTGCACCGGCCCGGGGAAGGCCTCCGCGACGGTCTCGGCGATCTGGCGCACCGACTTGCTCTCGGTCATCTGGTTGAACACCCGGAACTCGCCGCGCTCGGCGGGGTTCTCCACCGCGAGCCGGATGCACTCGACGGTGTCACGGATGTCGATGATGCCCCTGGTCTGCCCGCCGGTGCCGTAGACCGTCAATGGCTGCCCAAGCACCGCCTGGATCACGAACCGGTTCAGCACCGTGCCGAACACGTCGTCGTAGTCGAACCGGGTCGCGAGCCGCTCGTCGCGCGCGGTCTGCTCGGTCCGCTGCCCGTAGACGACGCCCTGGTTCAGGTCGGTCGCCCGTAGCCCCCAGATCCGGCACGTGAACTCGATGTTGTGGGAGTCGTGCACCTTGGACAGGTGGTAGAACGAGCCCGGCTTCTTCGGGTACAGCACCCGGTCCTTGCGGCCCTTGTGCTCGACCTCGAGCCAGCCTTCCTCGATGTCGATGTTCGGCGTGCCGTACTCACCCATGGTGCCGAGCTTGACCAGGTGAATGTCCGGGTCGATCTCGGCGATCGCGAACAGCAGGTTCAGGTTGCCGATCACGTTGTTGTGCTGCGTGTACACGGCGTGCTCGCGGTCGATCATCGAATACGGTGCCGCGCGCTGCTCAGCGAAGTGCACGATCGCGTCGGGGCGGAACTCCCGCACCGTGTTGTAGACGAAGTCGGCGTCGAGCAGGTCGCCGATGTAGCAGTCGATGTGTTTGCCCGAGACTTCCTCCCAGGCGTTGATCCGCGTCTCGATGGTCTCGATCGGGGCAAGGCTGTCGACCCCGAGTTCCTCGTCGTAATTGCGCCGGACGAGGTTGTCGAGGACACCGACGTCGTGACCGCGGTCGGACAGGTGTAGTGCCGTTGGCCAGCCGAGGTAGCCGTCTCCGCCTAGGACTAGGACTCGCAAAATCGCTCCACTCCCCGATAGATCGCGTGGCGCCTACGGCAGCCCGTACAGTCCCGCCGACGTCAGCCATGGCACCGTTGAGGTAGCCCGATGCTATCGATGTTTCGGCGGCTGATGTTAACCACTTCGCGAACTGGTGGGAAGAACCGGGCGCTGACCGCGGTGACCAGGCAGGAGCTAGGCAAAAGACCAGGTAAAGGAGAGGGCGAGCGTGGGGAATGAATCGGGTGCCTTCAGTAATGCCACCGGACGGTCTGTCGAGGAGTCGGGCGCTTACCAGCCGCGGTACCGCCGCTACCAGTTCGACCTGATCGCCGAGCATTGCGGCCCATCCGTGCTCGAGATCGGCGCGGGTCTCGGCGAGTTCGCCGAGCAGTTCACCGACCTGGATCGACTCGTCGTCACCGACGTCGATCCCCAGGCCGTTGAGGTGATGGGGCGCAAGTTCGCCGACCGTCCCGAGGTAGAGGCACGACAGTTCGATGTGGACTCCACGCCGGACATCGGAAAGCCGGTGTCGTCCGTCGTCGCGATCAACGTGCTGGAACACATCGAGGACGACGCGGGCGCGCTGCGCTCACTGGCCACGGTCGTGGAACCTGGCGGCAGCGTCGTGCTCTGGGTGCCGGGTTATCAGCGACTTTACGGTGAGTTTGACCGCAAGGTTGGGCACGTGCGGCGCTACACACCGGCCACGCTCGCCGCCGCCGTGGGGCGCGCCGGGCTCGATCTGGAACTCGTCAAGCCGGTGAACCTGCTCGGTGGCATCGCCTGGTGGCTGGCCGTGCGTAAGGGTGGTAGTGGCGCGCCGAACCCGAAACTGGTCGCCCTTTATGATCGGTTTGTCGTGCCCGTCACCCGGACACTGGAACGGTGGGCCCGGGTGCCCTTCGGGCAGTCTGTGCTGTGCGTGGCGCGCGTACCGCACACCAAGTAGAACCCTGGCGGATGAGGCGATGACGAGACTGACGCTGACGGCGCACCGGAAACAGCGGCTGCTGTTGTGGAGCCGCTACACCGGCGCGTCCGTCGTCGCCGCCGCGACCAGCGAGGCGGCGATCCTGACCGCGTACGGTCTCGGTTTGACGGCATTCGTCGCCAGTGTGATCGCGTTCGTCTCCGGCGCGATTCCGAACTACGTGCTCAACCGGCGCTGGGCCTGGCAGCAACGCGGCCGCGCTGACCGCAAGCGCGAGACGTTGCCCTACGTCGTCATCGTGATCGTCACGGCGTTGACCGCCATCGGTGTGACGACGCTGGCCGACCACTGGGCGCAGTCGCACGTCGACTCCCACACGTGGCGCACCATGATCGTCGGCGCGGTCTACCTCGGCACCTACGGGTTCATGTTCATTCTGAAGTTCGTGCTGTTCGACCGGCTCATTTTCGTGAACCGCGCAGCACGTACTCCCGAAGCCACGTCCCAAGCATGACCCTGGCGTAGTTCGCGCCGTAGCGCAGGCTCTTGCCTTTCTTGCTCGCACCGCTGTTGCGCAGCCGCATGCTCATCGGTAGCTCCCGCAGCCGCGCGCCCCTCGACAGCACGCCGAGCAGCAGCTCGGACGCCTGGTACTGCGGCTCAGTCAGCGTCACGGAGCAGGCGAGCTCCGCGCGCATCGCGCGGAAGCCGAACGACGTGTCGGTGATCTTGCGCAACGTCAGCAGCGAGGCCAGCCAAGCGAACACCCGCACGCCGACCCAGCGCACCCGGTTGTCGGATTCCTCGTGCCCGAGCCTGCGTGAGCCCGTGACGAAGTCCGCTTCGTCGTCGACCAGCGGCCGCACCAGCGTGTCCATCTCGGAGTTGTCGTACTGACCATCCGCGTCGGTGGTGACGATGTAGCTCGCGCCGCACTCGGCGGCGAGGTGGTAGCCGAGCCGTAGCGCGGCGCCCTGGCCCCGGTTGGAGTCGGCCACGCAGGTGTAGGCGCCCTGCTCGCGAGCGACCTCGGCGGTCTCGTCGGTCGCGCCGTCCACCACGACGAGGACATCGACGTCCATGTCATGACAGCGCTTCGGCATGTCGGCGAGCACCGGCCCGAGGCCGTCCTGCTCGTTGAACGCGGCGATCACGACGACCAGGTTGGACAGGCGGGGGCGCTGGTAGCGGGAGTGGAACTCCGCGACGGCACGGGCATCGACCTGGTCCGGATACGGCGCGAGACCGCGCCGCATCTCCCGGGCACCCGGTCGCTCGCTCTCGGCCGCTGTCGTGATGGTCACGTCTGCTTCCCCTCCGCCGCTGACACCGACTCCTGAAAGTACGCCCACGTGCTGGCCAGCCCGTCGACGAGGTCAACGGACGGCCGGTAGCCAATGGTCTCCGCGCTCCGGCTGACGTCGACGATCACGGCGGGCATCTCCCCGCCCGGGGCGGGTACGTGCTCAGCGGGCACCGGACGTCCGGTCGCCTGCCGAACTGCCTCGATCATCTCGAGTACTGACACCGACCTGCCCGCGCCGACGATCGCTCGTCCGGTGTAACCGCTGTCCCACGCCAGTAGGATTGCCCGCACGACGTCGTCGATATGCACCAAGTCGCGCTTCTGCTGGCCGTCGCCGTAGACTTTGACGCCGTCTCCGGACAGGGCGGCACGCATCATCCGAGGCACGAAGCTGTCCTTGTGCCCCATGCCGGGGCCATAGACATTGGTGAACCGCAGTGCGCACGTCGTCATCCCGTAGGCACCCGCGTAGCCCGACAGCAGCATTTCGCACGCCGCCTTTGTCGCCCCATAGGGTGTCAACGGCCGTAGCGGCAGGTCGTCGGTGATGGTGCCGGTGCCGACGTCGCCCACCACGGCGTTGGTCGAGGCGAGGATGAACTTCTCGACGCCCCGCTGACGGCCGAGTTCCAGCAGTTCCTGCGTGACGGCGACGTTGTCGGTGTAGGTCTGCGTCGGCCGGTCAACGGACTTGAGCACCGACGTCAGCGCCGCGAGGTGCACGACGCCGGTGGTGTCGTCGCTGAGCGCCGCGTCGCGGACGTCGGGGTCGGCGAGGTCGCCGTGGATGTAGCGGACACCGTCGAGTGGTTTGACCGCTTGCTCACGATCGGCGACGGTGACGGCGATTCCCCGCTCGCGGAACGCGGCGACGGTCGCCTGGCCGATGAAGCCGCAACCCCCGGTGACCAGCACACGGGCCTGCCGCCGCGCTGGCGTGTTCTGCGCTGTCATGGCGGCCAACCTACACCGGTTAGCGAACTGCCCCGCCAATGGTGCCATTCGCGGGCTACCTGAGCTTTCCGGAGTCGAACGATCACGCTACGTTTACTGTGTCGGTAGATACCAATCCGGGCCGAAAGCAAGCCGAGCTGGCAGGGGAGCGAGTGTGCCGGTCGACTTACTTCCGGTCCGCGTTGTTGATCCTGGCCGCCTATTTAACCCGCTGACGAGGAGTACACCCTATGGCCGGTGTTGAGGAGATCCGCGCGGGCATCGCGCTCGCCAATGAGAAGGCATCCGCCAGCATCGCCGCACTGCAACAGGCAGCCCAGTCGCTTGAGGAAGCCCAGCAGTCGCTCGCGGAAGCCACATCGGGCTCTTCTCAGGACGAAGTGAACCAGGCTCACGGCCTACTCGCCGAGGCGATACAGAGCATCACCGGGACGCAAAGCACGATCCAGGCGTGCATGTCCTCGGCCGACGCCTACTCCGCGCGGCTGTAACGCCGATGTCGCTCGACGGCCTTCACCACGCCCTCGCCGCCGTCCATGCCGGGCTCGGGGACGCCAGGGCTCAGCTCACCAGTGCCACTCGGCTGTTGGAGCAGTCCCGTCGCGCGATGTGGGACGCCCAGCTCGCTCACGCGGGTGGCGAGCCGTGGCTCCCGAAGCAACTCGACGTGGCCCTCGATGAACTGGAGCGACAACGCGGCACGCTCTCCGACGCCGGCGAGCTGCTCGACGCCTACCAGGCGAGGTTGTGATCGTGTGATTGGCAAGAAAGCACGGCAGCAGCGCGGCAGGGTGCTGGCCGCGCTGGACGAGCTGCGCACGCGGATTGGCCTCGCTATGGGCGCGGCGCGTAACGCGCGGGCTGAGGCCGAGTTCGAGCTGGCGACGCTGGAACTGGAACGCGCGATCGTCACCGAGGGGTATGACCGTGCCCTGCTGGACCCGTCGCTGGCGCCTCGACCTGGCGATCCGGTGTCCACCGCCGTGTGGCGGCGGCTGGAGCAAGTACGCGCCGCGTTCGGACAGGAATGGGCGGATGGTCCCGCTCGACTGCGGTCACTGGTCGCCGCGAGCGCTCCCGGCCCTGCGGGCGAGCCGCCGGGGCGCTGGCTCGGCAGGGTGGGCACCGACAAGGGGCTCACCGCGCCCGCGCTGTGGCGGATCGGCTCCTGTTCGGCTAGCGGTACGAAGGACGGTTCGGACGACGACGCCTTCGACGTCGCTGTCCCGCTGCTGGATGAGTCGCACCTGTCCATCACCTCGGCGCCGGGGACCCGGCATGCGGTGGACGCGCTGGTCGAGTCGTTGCTGATGCGGGTGCTGAGTACGTTCGAACCAGGTGCGGTGCGGGTGCATCTGTGGGACATCGGGCAGCTCACCGCCGTGCTGCCGAACTTCTACGCGTTGAGCAGGACCAGCGCGGTCACCGTGCACGATCCCACCCGACTGGTCGACCTGCTGGACGAGTTCTCCGGTCACATCAGGCGCATCCACGCCGACGCGTTGCAGGGCGGGCATCCGTCGTTGCGGGCGATGCGGGAGGCGGCGGGCAAACGGATCGAGCCGTGGCGGATCGCGGTGCTCTACGGCAGCGGCGAGGAACTGGAGCCGGAGCAGCGTCGTGATCTCAAACGGGTTGCCAGTGGCGCGCTGGACGCGGGGATCTCGCTGATCCTGGTGGACGTCCCCACCGTGCTCGGCGGGTCCGTGGAGACGATCAGCCTGCGCGACGAGCGCACCGCGTACTGCGGCATGACTGGACCCGATCTGGTGGTGGACCTCGACCCACCGCTGCCGGGGGCGCAGGTCAGCGCGGCGGCCGGGGCGATAGCGAAGGCATTGGTGGCGAAGCAGGGTGGTCCGCGCGGCTTCACTGACCTGGTGCCTCCCGAGTTGGGTAAGGAACGGTCCACTGAGGAACTGCGTACCCCGGTGGGGTTCGACGAGGGCGATCCGGTCGAGGTGGTCATCGGAGACGCGACGCCGCACGCGCTCATCGGCGGGCCGAGCGGGTCTGGCAAGACAAACTTCCTGTACGCACTGCTCGGTGGGCTCGCCGCCAGATACTCGCCGGACGAGCTGGCGCTGTACCTGCTTGACTTCAAGGAGGGTGTGTCGTTCGCGGGCCTAGCTCCGGGTCGTAAGGATGAGAGTTGGCTGCCGCACGCGCGGCTGATCGGTGTCAACGTCAACACGGATCGGGAGTTTGGGCTCGCGTTGCTGCGGTTTCTCGCCGACGAGCTGCGCCGCCGTTCCGCCGCCGCGAAAGAACACGAGGTCACGACCCTTGCCGAGTTACGCGCGGCAGATCCTGGCGGCAGTTGGCCGCGCATCGTGGCCGTGATCGACGAGTTCCAGTACCTGTTCGCCGGGCGTGACTCCGTCACGGCGCTCGCGACGTCGCTGCTTGAGGACATCGCCCGCCGGGGCCGGTCGCAGGGCATTCACCTGGTGTTGGCCAGCCAAGACGTCGCGGGCATCGAGGCGTTCTGGGGCAAACCGGCGGTGTTCGAGCAGTGCACGCTCCGGATAGCGATGCCCAAGGCGCGGCGGGTGCTGACCGAGACGAACCAGGCCGCCGTGACCGCGCCCCGCTGGCACGCCGTGATCAACCATGACTCTGGCGTGTCACACGGCAACCGGGTCGCGCATATCCCGGACGCCAGTTCGCCTGGGGTGTTCGCGCGGTTGCAGCGCTCGCTGTGGGAGCGCTATGCGAGTGGGCACGGGAGTCCTCGGTTGTTCGACGGCGCGGTCGCTCCGGTGCTCATCGAGAGCGCCGCCTACGTCGAGCTGGCGGAGGGGGTGCGACCGCGTGCGTTGGTGGGGCAGGCGATCGCGGTGTCCGATATGGCGTTCGGCGTCGAGCTACCCCGTGCGCCAGGACGCAACCTCGCGGTGCTCGGCGCGGCGCAACGCCCGGCGATGTCCATTCTGGATTCTGCCGCGCGGTCGCTCGCACAGCAGTTCCGGCAAGGCGAGGTGGAGTTCGTGGCGTGTTGCCTTGTCGACTCCTGCGCGCCCACCGTGGCGCGGCTGACAGACCAGTTGCAGCGGGACGGCCACAAGGCGGAGCTGGTCCCTGGGGACGAGCTAGGGGAGCGACTGGCCGCGGTGCACGCCGAGCTGAACGACGACGGCACTAGCCGGGTGTTGTTGCTCTACGGCGTCGACGCCGCGCTACCCACATTGGAACGGAAGGAACCAGGCAAACAGAGCGGGCTCGACGTGTTGCGCGCGATCCTCAAACAGGGACCGGCGCACGGGGTGCACGTGTTCGGCTGGTGGCGCGCGGTGGCGCGGCTCAAGGACACGCTCGGCTTCGGCGGCACCGAGGACATCGGCGCGCTCGCGGCACTCGACGTCCAAGGCAGTGACCTCGGACCGTTCTGCGCGGGACAGGTCGTGCACTGGTCGCCCCGGCCTGGCAGGGCGCTGTTTTTCGATCGCACAACGCACAGCGCGCCCGAGGTCATGATCCCGTACGCGTTGCCGGAGGAGGAGTCGTGACGGGGGAGGAGTCGGCAGAGGTCTCGCCCGCGATGCGCTACAAGGAGATCGCCGGGCTCGCACGGAAGGCCACCGTGGACTTGCAAGCGTGGGAGCGCTCGCGTATGGCCGAGCTGGAGTCGGCGACGCAAGCGGCCCGCGAGGAGATCGAGGCCGCCACCGAGCGCGAGCAACGGACGATGTCTCAAGCTCGGCGGTGGTGGCGAATGGCGGTGGACAACGTCTCCCGGCTGTCGTGGGTGCACGTCGGTCCCGAGCCGGAACCCATCGACTCCGCGCGTGCCTCGCAACTCAGTCGCTACACCGAGGACGTTCGTACGGGCTATCAGGAACTGACCCAGGCAGTCCTGGACCTAGGCTGGCGCGCCCGCTGACGCCCTGTCCAGCGTTCCCGACGCCGTACCCGACACTCCGGACGCTGTGTTGGGCGTTCCCGCCGCCACCTACGATGCCAAGGCATGACCTCGGTGTGGTTCCTGCTTTCGCTCGACACCTATCGCGTGGCCAACGATCAACCATCAGAAGGATGGCTTGACGAACACTGCCTTGCCCGTGTTACCGGCACCATCGACGCGGCACTCGACGTCGCCAATCAGAGCTGCCGTAACGTCGAAGGCGACGTCGTGCTGGTGGAGCACAATGGACGCGACGTGCCCGATGTGGGCTCCGGAGCTGTCGTGCGTTACGCCCGCCGAGACATGGACGGCTCGTTCCTGCGGTTCGAGCGGCGGCCTTCGCTGGCCGAGCGACACGACCTGATGCCACATCCCGAAGGCGGTTGGTATCGCAGGACGTGGGTCAGCGACCACACCGTGCGGACCGACCGGGGTCAGCGGGACGCGGCAAGCGCGATTCACTATCTGCTGCCAGACGGCCAGGGATCACGCTGGCACGCCGTCGCCTCAGACGAGATGTGGCTGTGGCACGGACCCGGCCTGCTTGAGCTGTGGCTGGAACCCGATCCGGATCCTCGTCTGCTTGGCAGCCCCGACCGGGAGGACGCCGAACAGCAGGTCGTCGTCCCGGCTGGCACGTGGCAACGGGCGTCAGCGCACGGTGACGTGCTGGTCAGTTGCGTGGTGTGTCCCGGGTTCGACTTCGCGGACTTCCGGCTCCGGGATCAGTGACGGCGCGGCGAGCGAGACGACGACTGGCGCCGTGAGCCGCCGCGACGGGAGTTGCCATCGCGCCGTGCCTGCGGTCGTGAGGACGACCGGGGTTGTGTCGGCGGATCGGTGGGCGCGAGGTGCGCTGGGGGAGCGGTGAACGGCATGTGGAGGTCGTCGGCTCCTGGCGCTCCCGCCTCGTTGAGCTGGTCGTAATCGACCTGATCGTCTGGTGTGCTGTGGCTGAACGACACTGTCGGCACCTCAGCTGCGCTGGGGTCGGACTGGGAGGTGTCGTGTGATGCTGTCATAAACCGTCCTTACGGAGCTGCGCCGCGCACCCGCTCAGCGAGCGGGTGCGCGGCGCAGCGTTGCCTGTGGCAGGCGGATCAGAGCGCGCGGACGCGGCTGGCCTGCGGGCCCTTGGCGCCCTGCGTTACCTCGAACTCCACCTGCTGGTTCTCTTCGAGGCTACGGAAGCCGGTTCCGTCGATCTCGGAGTAGTGGACGAAGACGTCCGGGCCGCCATCCTGAGCGATGAAGCCGAAGCCCTTCTCCGAGTTGAACCACTTCACGGTTCCCTGTGTCATAACTCTCCTTGTCAGAGTTGTCAGCAGACCGCACTTTGCGGCCTGGTCGGTCCGGTAAACCAGACGGCGACTGCCCTGCAAGAAGAACAGCGACGCCCGCACCTGAAGTTCTGCGCGAGCGTGCCTTGGACACGAACACTTCAAAACTGCGACCACTCATAGCTTACTACGGCATGAGCTGATCTGTCGCCCCGCCATACCGGATGTCGCCTGAGCGTTGGACATCCTCCGCGGCAGCCGTGGCGGAGGTGGGGACTCGCACGTCCGCAGGTCGGGACTCGCGGCACCAGAAGTGGGGACTCGCGCGGGTGGGCCATCACGCCGCGGCGAAGGCTGCCTCGACCTCGTCACGGGTGGGCGGATCGGCACCATGCTTTCCGCAGGCCAAGCCGGCGACCATGGCGGCATAGTCCAGGGCGGTGCTGAGGTCGTCGTCGGTCAGCTCCGGGAGCGCCCGCTGAGTGAGCAGGTCGTGCTCGGCGAGCCAGTGCAGCAGTCCCGCGCTGAAGGCGTCGCCCGCGCCAACGGTGTCCCCGACGTCGACGACCGTCGCGGGCCGCGTGATCGTGCGGCCCGCCGCTATCGCCGTCGCGCCGGAACCACCCTTGGTGAGCACGGCTAGCGTGACGCCGAGCTCGGTGTGCCAGTGGCTTACGATGCGCTCCGGGTCCTCGCCCGGATACGCCCATGCGAGATCCTCGATGCTGACCTTGACGACGTCGCAGGTCGCCACCACCGACTCCAGCCACGGCACGTATCGCTCGCGCGGGCCGACCAGGGCGGGCCTGACGTTCGGATCGAAGCTGGTCACGCGGTGTTCGCGCTGGTCCGCGAACCAGCGGGCCAGCACGTCCGCGCCGGGTGGCAGCGCCATCGCCAGTGAGCCAGCGTGTACGGCCGTGACGCTGTCCGGCAACCGGGTGGGTAGCTCGTGCTCGCGCCACGCCCAGTCGGCGGTGCCGGTCACGTGGAACTGGTAACGCGCGCCGCGATCGGTGCCGGTGGTGACCACGGCGATGCTGGCCGGTTCGTCCGCTTCGATCGCGTAACCGAGGTCGACGTCGTTGGCGGACAGGTTCGCCAGCAGCATGTCGCCAAACCGGTCGTCGCCGAACCGGCCCGCGAAGGCAACCGGTTCACCCAGGCGGGCTAGCGCCACCGCCGTGTTGGCGGGGCTGCCGCCGGGGCACGCCGTCGGGTGCCGTGGATCGTCGCCGACCATCAGGTCGATCAGTGCTTCACCGGCAACGACGATGCGCGCGTCCATCAGGTGCCTCCTCGAGCCGCTGTCGTGCGCACGGACGGTCCCCATCATGCACGCACGCGCAATGCCGCATCGCCCGGCATACGCACCGACGCGCCGAAGGTGGCCTTCGGTACACGGCCGAGCACTGAAGGTGGCCTCCGGCACACGGCCGGTGCGGCCCGTCCGGTGCGGTGGCTTCGGGCGCACTCTCCGGGCTGCCAGCTCAGCTGTCGAAGCCGAGGCCAAGCCTGTCGAGGGTGCGCAGCCACAGGTTCCGCTTGCCGTCGTTGCGGTCGGCGGCTGCCGTGCCGCGCAGCGTGAGCGCGATGCCAAGTGAGCGCACCGGCTCCGGCGGGAACGGTATCGGCTTGCCGCGCACCATCTCCAGCCGCGTCCGCTCCGTCTCCTCACCCGCCAGGTGGTCCAGCATCACCTCGGCGCCGAATCGGGTCGCGCCGACGCCTAGAGCGTGTCTCCCGATTCATCGGGCGAGCATGACGGTGGCGGCGAGGAGTACGCCGCCGAAGTAGGTCCGCGCGTACTTGTCGTAGCGGGTCGCGATTCCGCGCCACTGCTTGAACCGGCCGAAACCGCGCTCGACGGTGTTGCGCTGCTTGTAGAGCTCGGGGTCGAAACCCGGTGGCCGACCACCGGCGGACCCCTTGTCCTTACGGCGTTTGGCCTGGTCGGAGCGCTCGGGGATGGTGTGCCGGAGGCGTCGCCGCCGCAGTTCGCGGCGAGTCGACGGGTGTGAGTAGGCCTTGTCCGCCAGCAGGCGATCCGGCCGGTGCCCGGTCGCGGCCAGGGCCTCGAGCAACGGCGCCAGGCGCGGATTGTCCCCGGCTTGCCCGGCGGACAGCAGCATGGCCACCGGGCGGACACCGGAGGTGACCAGGGCGTGGACCTTGGTGGTCAATCCGCCGCGCGAACGACCGATCGCGTGGTCGTCCGGCTCGGAAATCTTGTCATTCGACCTGGCCCCCTGTGTGGTCCGCGGAGGGCGCGCCGGCGGCATGCTGGTGCGCCCGCACGACGGTGGAGTCCACCGACAGCAACCAGTCCAGCTTGCCCGTATCGGCGTGGTCGGACAGCACATGCTCGAAGATCCGCTCGTACGTGCCGTCGCTTGACCAGCGGCGATGCCGCTTCCACAAGGTCTGCCAGGGGCCGAACTCAGCGGGCACATCACGCCACGGCGATCCGGTGCGAAAGCGCCACGCGATCGCTTCCAGCACCTGACGGTGATCACGCCAGCGCGCACCACGCCGCCCAACATCAGACGGCAACACCGGCTCGATCGACTCCCACAACTCGTCCGTGATCACACCAGTTCTGATCATTCACCGATCATCAGCGAACCACCGGCCGATATTCGGGAGACACGCCCTAGCCCGGTGTATCCGGCCGCGTAGGCGAGCCGCCCGCCGTACGCCGTGCCGAAGAAGGGGCTGAACCGGCTGCACGTGTCGATCACTCCACCCCAGCGGTGTGTGAACCGCACGCCCGTGAGCTGCGGGAACGTCGCGAAGAAGTGCTCGGACAGCGTCTGGAACGTCGCTGGCCGCTGGTCGAACTCGTCGCGGATCGCGCCGCCGAAGTGGTGGATTACGTCGTAGCCACCCCACAGGATTCGATTGTCCGCGCTGAGCCGGTAGTAGTGGAACTGGTTGCCCGCGTCGGACAGTCCTTCCCGACCTCGCCAGCCGATACTGGCCAGTTGCGCGTCGGTCAGCGGCTCGGTCATCAGCGCGTAGTCATACACCGGCGCGAGGTAGCGCCGCAGCCGCCGCAACGGCCCTGCGAAGGCCCCCGTCGCCCACGCCACCCGCCTGGCGCGCACCGACCCGCCGTCGGTCTCGACCCGTAGCGCGTCGGAGTCCCGCCGGATGCGTCGCGCGGCGCTGCGCTCGAAGATTCGCACGCCGCGCCGCAGGCACGCCTCGCGCAGCCCCCACGCCAGCTTGGCGGGGTGCAGCATCGCGACGGCGTCCGGCGGCATTACCACCCCACCGAGGTACGTCGGTGAGTCCACCCGGGCACGCGCCTGCGAAGCATCCAGCACCTCGACGTCGTAGCCGAGCCGTCCTAGCTGCTCGGCTTCCTCGGTCAGCTCGGTGAGCTGCCACGGTTCGGTGGCCAGCACCAGCTCGCCGGTGCGTTCGAACTCGCAGTCGATGCCGTGTCGCTCGATCGCCGCCTCGATGTGGTCCAGGTTCACCCGTCCGAGGCGTTCCAGTTCGGCGATCTCGTCGGGCCATCGGGCCGCGCCGTTGCCGTAGCCGTGGGTGAGGCTGGCGGCGCAGAACCCGCCGTTGCGCCCCGACGCCGCCCAGCCCGCGGTGTTCGACTCGATCAGGACGACGTCGCGATCCGGGTCGCGCTCGGTGGCGATCAGCGCTGTCCACAGGCCGCTGAACCCGCCGCCGACCACGAGCAGGTCAGCAGTCAGGTCGCGGTCGAGCACCGGCGATGGCTCTGGGACGTCGTGGACGTCGGGGTCCAGCCAGAACGGCACCGGTGTGGCGTCGGCCCAGGCAGCGGCGGCGGTTGCCGCGTCGGGTGTCATGGTCATGATCGCCGCCGTTTCGCCATGATCACGTTGATGACCGCCAGCGCGACGCCGACCGCGAGGATCAGCGTGCCCATGACGTTGACCTGCGGCGGGATGCCGACCCGGGTGGCGCCCCAGATCCACAGCGGGAACGTGGTGACGTCGCCAGCGACGAACGACGTGATGATGTAGTCGTCGATCGACAGCGCGAACGCCAGCAGCCCGCCCGCCATGATCGCCGGCAGCAGCATCGGCAGCGTGACCAGCCGGAACGTCGTCCACGGCCCGGCACCGAGGTCGCGTGCGGCTTCCTCGAGGTTCGGATCCAGCGTGATCACCCTGGCCCGCACCGTGATCGCCACGAACGAGATCGTGAACATCACGTGCGCGAGCAGGATCGCCAGGAACCCGGTCGCGATGCCGACCAGTAGGAACAGCGACAGCAACGCCGCGCCGAGCACGACTTCCGGTGCGCAGATCGCCGCGAACATCACCAGGTTCGTCGTGCCCTGGCCACGGAAGCGGTGCCTGCCGAGCGCGAGCCCGAGCAGGCTGCCGATCGTCCCGGCGATCACCATGGTCAGCACGCCGATCGCCAGGGTGTACAGCAGGGCTTGGGTGAGGTCCGCGTGGTCGAACGCCTGCCCGTACCACTTGAGCGTGAAGCCCTCCCAGGTGACGTTGTGCCTGCCCTGGATGTCGTTGAAGCTGAACGCGATCATGAACGTGATCGGCGTGAACAGCCACGCGAGCACACCCCACGTGAACCATTTGCCCCAATCGATACGGCGATGCCAGGGCGTCGTGCGGACACCCTCGGGGTCACCGTCGGTGACACCGGAGGGGGTGCTGGTTGGCATGTCGAGGCCGCTGGTCATTTCGCCTGCACCTCCATCACGCGCTCCGTGCCCAACGCTCGCGCGTAGGTGAAGATCCCGAGCAGCAGCACGGCCATGAGCACGAAGGTGATCGCCGCCGCGATCGGGTAGTCGTTGTTCACGAGGTACTGGGTTTTGATGATGCTGCCGATCATGGTGTTACCCGGCCCACCAAGCACCGAGGCGTTGACGTAGTCGGCGGTGGTTGGGATGAACGTCATCAGTCCGCCCGCGAACACGCCTGGTAGTGAGATCGGCAGTACGACCCGCAGGAACGCCTGGAGCTTGCTGGCGTAGAGGTCGTGGGCGGCCTCGACGACGCGATGGTCCATGCGTTCCAGCACCGCGTAGATCGGCAGCACGATGAACGGCAGGAAGTTGTACGCGAGGCCGAGCACAACGGCGGGTGCGGTGTTGAGCACGCCGAAGTCGTCCGGCAGCAGCCCGATCGACTTGAGCGTGCCGAGCACGACGCCGTTGTCGCTCAACGTGAACTTCCACGAGATTGTCCGCAGCACGAACGACACGAAGAACGGCAACAGGATCAGCAGCAGGTACGTCGACTTGTGCTTGCCGCCGTGGAACGCGATCCAGTACGCCGCCGGGTAGCCGATCGCGACGCAGATCAGCGTCGCGCCGAGCCCGTAGAGCAGCGAGCGGAACAACTGTTCGGAGTAGGTGCTGATCGCGTCGACGTAGTTGCCGACGTTGAACGTCTGCTCGAAGCCGGTGATCACGTTGCCGCTGGTCAGCGACAGCGACACCATGCCGGCCAGCGGCACGACGAAGAACAGCGCCAGCCATGCCCAGCCGGGCAGGGCAAGCAGATACGGGGTCAGTTTGCGTCGCATGGGTCAGGCCTGGGTCACCGCGTGAAACACGGACGTGAACGCCTTCTCCTTGCCCGGTTCGAGCGCCACGTAGTTGTGCAGCCGGGAGTAGTCCTCTTCGGACGGGAACACCAGCGGGCTCTCGACAAGGCGTTCCAGCTCGGCACGGGCCTTGCCGGACGCGTCCTGCGCCTGCTCACGCAGGATGTCCTGCGCTTTCGGCACCGGCGGGATGTAGGTGATGTACTCGGTGAGCCCAGCCGCGATGTCCGGCTGGTACAGGAAGTCGATCAGCTTGAGCGCGTCGACCGGGGCCTCGGACGTCGTTGGCACGCACATGACGTCGGTCCAGATCGTCGCGCCCTCTTCGGGAACGACGAACCTCAGGTCGGTGCCCGCCTCGGCGTTCTGCTGGTAGATATCGCCGGACCACGCCATTGTCAGCCAGACGTCGCCGTTGGTCAGCGGCTGCACGAAGTCTTGCGCGTAGTAGGAGCGGACGATGCCGTCGTCGCGCTGTTGTCGCAGCTTGTCGGCAGCGGCCTGCCAGTCCTGTTCGGTCGATTCGGCCGGGTTTACGCCGCCCGCCAGCAGCCCGAAGTTCGCGATCTCCTGCGGATCGGACATCATGCCGACCTTGCCCTTGAACTTCGGGTCCCACAGGTCGGCGATGCTGGTGATCTCGCGGTCGACGTACTTCGGGTTGTAGGCGATGCCGGTGATCCCAGACGCGTACGGCGCGGTGTGCTTGTTGCCGGGGTCGTACGAGTTGTTCCGGTACGCCTCGCCGATGTTCGCCGTGAAGTTCGGCATCCGCTCATGGTCCAGCGGCGCGAGGTAGCCCAGTGCGAGGAAACGTGCCAACTCGATGCCGTTGGTCAGCACGAACATGTCGTAGCCGGTGGAGTCGCCGTTGGCGAGCTGCGGCTGGAGCTTGCCCGCGAACGCGGCGATGTCCTGGACGTCTTCCTTGTAGTCCACCGTGATGCCTGTCGCCTTGGTGAACTGCTTGAGCTGGGTCCGCTTCGAGTCGATGTAGAGCGGCCAGTTGGCGAACCGGACGTTGCCGGTCTCCTTCTTGCCTTGCCAGAAGTCGTCGTCGGCGACGGCTTCCTGCTGCTTACCGGACACGCCGCAGGCGGACAGGCCGATGCCGGCCGCGGCCATGGCGGAGAGCTTGAGCATGTCGCGGCGGCCATAGCGGGCTTGCGTCATGCCGCGAAACAGGGGGTTGGTACGCACGGTGGGGCCTCCTTGCGCAGGGGAATCGGGGCCGTCTAGGACGGCAGGAGGTAGGAGTGAGTGGGACGCCAGGACAGCCAGACCTCGCTGCCGCGTCCCGCGATGGCGTCCGCCGCGCTCAGGTCGCGGTCGTTCTGCTGGAAGACGACGATTTCGGTGCCTGTCGCGGTGTCGCTACCGATCAGCACTGTGTAGTGCGTGGACGAGCCGAGGTAGACGGTGTCGGTCACGGTGCCGCGCACCCGGCTCATGCTGGCGTCCGGCGGCTCGGTGCTGAGCTGGATCTTCTCCGGGCGCACCGTGATGTCGACCGAGGTGCCCTCGCTGAGGCGCTCGGCGATGCGCACGTGCTGGCCGCAGTCCAACCGGACGTCGGTGCCCTCGGACGTCGTGGCCGCGGCGGTGCCGGTGAGCAGGTTCGACGTCCCGATGAACTCGGCGACGAACCGCGTCGCGGGCCGCTCGTAGATCTCGGCCGGGGTGCCAAGCTGTTCCACGTAGCCGCCGTTCATCACGGCGATGCGATCAGACATCGTCAGCGCCTCACCCTGGTCGTGGGTGACGTAGATGAACGTGATGCCGATGTCGCGCTGAATGCGCTTGAGTTCCATCTGCATCGCCTGACGGAGCTTGAGGTCCAGCGCGGCGAGCGGCTCGTCGAGCAGGAGCGCGCGGGGCTGGTTGACCAGCGCACGAGCCAGCGCGACCCGCTGCCGTTGTCCACCGGAGAGTTGCGACGGCTTCCGCTTCGCCTGGTCGCCCAGCTCGACAAGCTCCAGCATCTCGGTGACGCGGCGATCGGTCTCGGCCTTGCCGACGCGCTTGCGCTTGAGTCCGAACGCGACGTTGTCCGCCACGCTCAGGTGCGGGAACAGCGCATAGCTCTGGAACACCATGTTGACGTCGCGGTGGTTCGGCGCGACGTCGGTGACATCGGTGCCGTCCAATCGCACGACACCGGTCGTGGGCTCCTCGAACCCGGCGATCATCCGCATGGTCGTCGTCTTGCCGCAGCCGGACGGGCCGAGCAGCGAGAAGAACTCGCCGGCCTGGATGTCCAGGTCGAGCCCGCCGACGGCGGTGAAGCTCTCCCGGCCGGACTGGAACGTCTTGGTGACACCCGCCAGGCTGATCGCTGGCGCCGGGGCGCTCGGCATCCCCGCCGCCGTGGTGGCTGGCGCCTCGGTTGTGGCTGTCATGCGGTCTCCCATCAGCCGATGTAGCTCATGACGTGCTTGACGCGGGTGTATTCCTCGAAGCTGTAGCCCGACAGGTCCTTGCCGTAGCCGGAGTGCTTGAAGCCGCCGTGCGGCATCTCGGCGATGAGCGGGATGTGGGTGTTGATCCACACACAGCCGAAGTCGAGCCGCCGCGAGACCCGCAACGCTCTGGCATGGTCGCGCGTCCAGACGCTGGAAGCCAGCCCGTATTCCACGGAGTTGGCCCAGTTCACAGCGGTATCCTCGTCGTCGAAGCGCTGCACGGTGACGACGGGGCCGAAGATCTCGTCGGTGACGAGCTCGTCACCTTGACGCAGCCCGGCGACGACGGTTGGCGCGTAGAAGTAGCCGGTGTCGCCGACCCGCTCGCCCCCGGCGAGGACCTTGGCGTGGTCGGGGGCCCGGTCGAGGAAGCCGGACACCCTGGCGAGCTGGTTCGGGTTGTTCAAGGGGCCGTAGTCGGCGTCGGGGTTGTCCGGGCCTGCCGTGACGGTCTTCCGCGCCTGCTCGGCGAGCGCGGCGGCGAGGTCGTCGTGGATGCCGGGAGCGGCGAGCACGCGCGTGGCGGCCGTGCAGTCCTGTCCGGCGTTGAAGTACCCGGCGCCCGCGATGCCTTCGGCCGCGGCCTCGATGTCGGCGTCGTCGAACACGACGACGGGGGCCTTGCCGCCCAGCTCGAGGTGCAGCCGCTTGAGGTCCTTGGCACCTGCCTCGGCAATCTCCTTGCCCGCGCGGGTGGAGCCGGTCAGCGAGATCAGCCTCGGCGTCGGGTGGTCCACGATGGCCCGCCCGGTGTCACGGTCGCCGGTGACGACGTTGAACACGCCCTCGGGCAGGAACTCCGCCGCGATCTCCGCGAGCAGCAGCGTGGACATCGGCGTCGTGTCGGACGGTTTGAGCACCACGCTGTTGCCCGCCGCCAGCGCCGGGCCGATCTTCCACGACGCCATCGCCATCGGGTAGTTCCACGGCGTGATCTGTCCAACCGGGCCGATCGGCTCGCGCCGGACCCACGACGTGTGTCCCGCCATGTACTCGCCAGCGGCCTTGCCCTCGAGGTTGCGCGCCGCGCCCGCGAAGAACCGCAGCGCGTCGAGGACCTGGAAGATCTCCTCGTCCTTAGTCATCTGCGCTGGCTTGCCGCAGTTCTGGACTTCGAGGTCCACCAGCTCGTCGGCGCGGTCTTCGACGGCGTCGGCGAACTTGTTCAGCGCGATCTGCCGCTCGGCGGGGGTGGTGTCGCGCCAGCCGTTCTCGAAGGCGTCGGTCGCGGCGCGGAACGCGGCGTCGACGTCTTTCGCGCTGGACAGCGGCGCCTCGGCGATGACATTGCCGGTGGCCGGGTCGACGATCTCGGACGTCTTGCCGTCGGCGGCGTCGACGTAGGCGCCGTTGATGAAGTTCTTGAGCCGGCGAACCTGCGGGGGCACTGGAGATCACTCCTCGGCTGTCGTGGTTGTGGGGTTGTCTGTGGCTTCTGGTGGCCGCTGTGATGCGGGGCACGTGCCGACGACTCTGGCACACGATTCCCGTGATCACAAGGGATTCCGTTGTAAAAACTGTGTCTCGCGACTAATAACGGAGTATTGAGCGGTACTGCGCCACGGTTTGCCTCGGGGTTGGCGTCGCGGGTAGGCCTCACACCGCCAGCCAAGCGCTGTCGGGACGCTCACCTGTCGCGGTGGACAGTGCGGCCGCCGACTACGGTCCGCAGCACGCGGGCGCGCAGCAGAGTGTCAGCACTGGAATCGAACGGATCGCGGTCGAGAACGACGAAATCCGCGAGTAGGCCAGCGCGCAGTCGTCCCACGACGTCCTCGGCGCGGCAGGCCCACGCCGAGTCGGCCGTGCCATGCAGCAGCGCGTCCGGTGCCGAGATCGCCAGGTGCGGTTGCAGCGCGGGCGACCCCGGGTCCAGCGCCGACTTGCGAGTGGTGGCGATGTACATGTTCGGCAGCGGTGGATGCGGGGCGGTGGGCGCGTCGGTGCCGAACGCCAGCCGCGCGCCCGAGCTGGAGAACTCCGGCCAGGCGAAACCGCGTTCCGCGCGGTCGTCGCCGAGCATCGCCGCCCAATTCTCGCGGATCGCCGGGTCGGCGTGCACCGGCTGCATGGACGCGGTGACGCCCAGCTCAGCGAGCCTCGGCACGTCGTCGGGATCGACGTACTCCAGGTGCTCGATCCGGTGCCGCCTCGGCCGGGGACCGTTCACGGTAGCGGCGTGTTCCAGCGCGTCGAGCGCCATCCGGACCGCGCCGTCGCCGATCGCGTGGAGCGCCACCTGGAGCCCAGCCGCGTCGGCGGCGGCGACGGCAGGCGCGAGTGCGTCGAGGCTCCAGATCGGATCGGCGTTGCTGCCGTCCGCGTACGATTTGAGCATCGTGGCGGTACAGCCGTCGATGACGCCGTCGACGATGAACTTCACGCCGGTGACGCGGAGTCGTTCCGAGCGGTGCTCCCGTGCCAGCTCGGCGGCGCGTTCGATCTGTGGACCATGGTCGACGCCGGGGTGGATCAGCCAGTGTCCGATGACGCGTAGGTCGAGCCGGTCGTCCCGTTCGGCGCGGGCCAGTGCCGCCAGGTTGTGCTCGTCCAGCGCCATATCGACGGCGGTGGTGACGCCGGACGACAGGTAGGCGTGAGTGGCCGCGTCCAACGCACGATCCCGGTCGGCATCGCTACTCACCTTCGCGAGGAACGACCACACGATATTGATGGCGGCGGTTTCCTCAAGGTGTCCGGTCGGCTCGCCAGCCGCGTCTCGCACGATCCGGCCGCCCGCCGGGTCCGGGGTGTCGCGGGTGATGCCCAGCTCGGTGAGGGCGGCGGTGTTGACCCACACCGAGTGGTAGTCGTTCGCGTCGAGGTACACCGGCCGGTCGGGGACGACGTCGTCCAGCATCGTGCGGGTCGGCTTGCCGTCCGGGACCGCGCTGAACAGCCAGCCCCTGCCGAGCACGCGCGGTGCGTCCGGGTTGGCCTCGGCCCACGCGGCGACCCGGCGTTGGATTTCCGCCAGGCTCGCCGCGTCGGTTAGGTGCGCCTTCAGCTGTGCCTCGCCTGCCATGACGACGTGCGCGTGGCCGTCGACGAAGCCGGGCAGCACGGTGCGGCCAGCCAGGTCCAGTTCCAGCGCGTCCGCGCCTGCCCGCGCACGGGCGGTGGCGTTGTCCCCGACGTAGTCGATGCGCTCACCTCGGACGACCAGCGCCTCCGCCGACGGCCACTCCGGATCGCCGGTGAACAATCGTCCGTTCGAGTACAGCGTCGCCCTCACCCGACCGCCTCCTCGACCGGCGTGCGGTCGTTCCCGGCAACCGGCTCGCCGTAGCCGCCCTTGCCAGCCCGACGGACCCACGCCACGCTGAGCACCGTGTGCACCACGGCCGTCACCAGCAACGCGGGCAGCGACGCCGTGGTGTAGGTGAAGATCGCGGCCGACTCGAACGTGATCGGGTCGAGGAGCAGGAAGTAGGTCACCGACCCAGCCGCTATCGCCAGGATCGCCGCCGGGTTGAACCCCCACCAGAACGAGTAGCGGGAGACGCCCTCCGGCTCGTACAGCCCCCTGAGCACCAGCCTGCCGCGACGCAGCAGGAAGAAGTCGGTCAGGTAGACGGCGGTCAGCGGCGCCATCGCCATGCCGACCCAGGCGACGAACTTGAAGAAGTTGTCGTAGAACGTCGCGGGCCAGAACACCACGATCGCCGGTGGTGTGTAGAGCAGTGCGACGAACACCGGCCACGGGATGCGCCGGACCACCGAGCCGCCCGCACGGATCAACCCAAGACCGCCGGAGTACGTCTGCGCCACAATGCTGGTGACGTTGGCGAACGCCACGAACAGTAGCGCGAGCACGCCGAGCACGGCGCCGCCGAGCGGCACCATCCACGCGGTCGGGTCGGCGTCGCCGATGACCAGCGCGGCGAACGTGCCGACCAGGCCCGCGACCACCGATGCGCCGAACAAGCCGATCATGTTCGGCCAGAACGACACCCGCTGCGTCCTGGTCAGCCGGGCCAGGTTGCCGGTGATCGGCCACCACGCGAAGGCGACCGCGAAGCTCAGCTCGAGTGCGATAGCGAAGTCGAGCCTCGGGTCGCCGAACGGCGCCAGCGCCTCGGCCGACATCAGGTCGGACCAGGAGTGGTTGGCCAAGATCACGCCGAGCATGACCAGCGTCATCACCACCAGCACCGGCGCGACGATCTTGTTCACCCACTCCAGCGAGACCGGGCCACGGGACAGCACCACCCAGGACACCAGCAGCGCGAGCAGCGACATGCCGATGACCACCGGGCCGTTCGGGTCGAAGCCCGCGTCGAAGACGGCGTTGAGCACGTTGGTCACCGCCCTGCCGAACATGATCGCCAGAATGGCGTTCCACCCCGCGCCGGTCAGCGGCACCAGGATCGCGATCAACGTGCGAACGCCGTTGCTGCCCAGCACCGACCGCAACGCGGTGTACTGCTCGATGCCATACTTCGCGGACGGCAGGCAGGTGCCGACGGCGACCAGCACGACGCCGACCAGGTTGCCGATGACCGTGGCCGCGATCGCGGTCGTCACCCCGGCGAACAGCGCGACGGTGCCGCCGATCAGGAACGCCCAGGTGGCGATCGCGAGTCCGACGTTGACCGAGGTGAACTGCCAGAACCCCCAGAGCCGCTCTTGCGGCAGCACCGGCAGTTCGGTGAACTCGCCCGCGGTGGACGTCGTGACGTCGGGCTCTTGCTTCACCATGGGTACCCCCAAGCGAGTGCGGCGCCGATCAGCACGACGCAACCGGCGAACAGCGCGATCCAGTCGCCGCGCGGCATGTCCTTGGCGGCGGGGTCGTTGTGCGTGGGGTCTTCGATGATGGCGAGTCGCCGGTCCAGCTCCCGGCGGAAGTCAGCGGTATCCATGCGTCGGCCCTTCTGCGTCGGTGTGGGGTGGCGGTGGACGAGGCGGAGGCTCACGTCGTGAGCGGGCCGTAGGTGTCGGGGCGGCGGGTCTCCAGGAATGGGAACAGCGTCAGCCAGTCCTGGCGCTGGTCCAGGTCGAGCGGTGCGACGAGAACGGCGTCGGCGTCGCGCGGCGCGGACACCAGCACGCGGCCGTACGGGTCGGAGATGAACGACGACCCGTAGAACCGCAGCGTGCCCTCGTCGCCCCAGCGGTTCGGGACGACCATGAACGTGCCGTTCGCGATGCCGTTGCCGACGATCACCTGCCGCCACAGCGGCTGGGTGTCGAAGTCGGGATGGTCGGGCTCGGAGCCGATGGCGGTGGGGTAGACGATGATCTCCGCGCCCGCGAGCGAGTACGCCCGCGCGACCTCGGGGAACCACTGGTCCCAGCATGTCGGCAGCCCGAACCGGGCCGGTTCGCTGCCGGGTACTGGCAGTTCCACCACCGGGTATGCGTCGCGAGCCGGTCCGCCACGGAAGTAGTGGTCCTCGTAGTACCCGGCGCTGATCGGGATGTGCAGCTTGCGGGTGCGGCCCAGTAGCGCGCCGTCAGGGCCGACGAGGATCGCGGTGTTGTAGCCAAGGCCGTCGGGGCCGCTGGGTCCATCGGAACGCTCGTACAACGAGGCGTGGACGGCGACCCCGGCGTCGGCGGCTGCCTTCGCGGCGAAGGTGTAGGTCGGCCCGGACTCCAGGTCCTCGGCGGTTGCGGCGGCGTCGCCGTCCGGTTTGGTGTCGGCGGGGTAGCGCGACAGCGTCAGCTCCGGCAGGCACACGACCTGCGCGCCCGCGCGGGCCGCGGTCTGAATGCCGTCGGCGAGCACCTGAGCATGTTCGTCGGGATCGGCGCGCCAGCGGGTCTGCACCAGCCCGACGACCAGCGGGTCGCGGGTCGGCGCGTGCACCCGAGCGGGCGACTCGGGGACGGTGGCGGTGATCAGCTCCATGGTTCTCCTCGGGGTCGTTCGGGCAGCGGGCAGGGGCGCGGTCAGCCCGCTGCGGGTTGTTGCTGGGTGATGCAGTGGATGCCGCCGCCGCACGCGAAGATTCCGCGCGCGTCGACCAGCTCCACCGTCCGGTCCGGGTAGGCGGCCCGCAGCGCCTCGGCCGCCGCGGCGTCGTTGGGGTCGTCGAATCCGCACAGCACGACGACGTCGTTGGCGACGTAGTGGTTGATGTAGGAGTAGTCAACTGGACGACCGTCGTCGTCCTCGATCACCGTGGGCGCGGCGATCTCGATGACCTCCAGCCTGCGACCGCGCGCGTCGGTGCTGGTGCGCAGCAGCTCGGCGATCTCGTGTGTGACGTCGTAGTCCGGGTGCGCCCGGTTGCGCTGGACGTGGACGGCGACCGTGCCTGGCCGGACGAAACTGGCCACGAGGTCGACGTGGCCGCGCGTGCCGAACTCGTCGTAGTCCCTGGTCAGCCCACGGGGCAGCCAGATCGCGGACGTCGTGCCGAGCTGGGCGTGCACCTCGACCTCGACGTCGGCGGCGGTCCAGCCGGGATTGCGGCCCGGGTCGAGCTGGACGGTTTCGGTGAGCAGCACGGTGCCCTCGCCGTCGACGTGGAACCCGCCGCCCTCCATGGTCAGCCGGGATCGCCGCGACGGATGGCCCGCCAGCTCGGCGACCTGCCGCGCGACCTGGTCGTCGCGTTCCCAGCTCGCCCACTCCTGGCCACCCCAGCCGTTGAACACCCAGTCCACCGCGGTGAGACCCGTCGTGTCGCGCACGAACGTCGGGCCGCTGTCGCGCAGCCAGGCGTCATCCAGCGGCAGCTCGACCACGGTCACCTCGGGGCGCACTAGCGCCTTGGCCGCAGCACCCTGGCCGATGCCCGCCACAAGGGTGACCGGCTCGTAGCGCGCGATCGTGTTGGCGACGTCGGTCCACAGCCGTCTGGCGTGTGCCAGCGACGGCGAGCCATCCTCGCCGAAGGTGTCGTTCGGGGGTGGGAACGCCATCCAGGTCCGTTCGTGCCGAGTCCACTCGGCTGGCATGACCCGCGGCGCGGACGGCGGGAAAGTCGGGGAAGGCACTCGTATCGTCGTCCCATCACTCGACGTTGAATCAAGCAGAACTCTAACTGCTTTGCGACTAAATTAGAAGACTTTCGTCTGAAACTCAACGAAATCGCTTGCGCAATGTTCGATCGTCGGTGCAGACTGGCAATCACGCTGCCCCGAACCGAACAGGACGATCATGACGCTTCAATACCGTGACTCCGAGACGCTGCAGAAGTCGGCGCAGGGCCACCTGTGGCCGCACTTCACGCAGTTGGGCGACTACGGACCCGACGCGCCGATGCCCGTCATCGTGCGCGGCGAAGGGGCGTACGTTTACGACGCCAACGGCAAGCGGTACCTCGACGGCCTGGCAGGGCTGTTCGTCAACCAGCTCGGCCACGGCCGCACCGAACTCGCCGAGGTCGCCGCCAAGCAGGCGAACGAGCTGGCGTACTTCCCGCTCTGGTCGTACGCGCACCCGACCGCCATCGAGCTGTCGGAGCGTGTGGCGTCCGCCGCGCCGGGTGACCTCAACCGGGTCTTCTTCACCTCGGGCGGCGGCGAGGCGGTCGAGACGGCGTGGAAGCTCGCCAAGCAGTACTTCAAGTTGACCGGCAAGCCAGGCAAGCACAAGGTCATCAGCCGCGCCGTCGCCTACCACGGCACCACCCAGGGCGCGCTATCGATCACCGGTTTGCCTGGGCTGAAAGCGCCGTTCGAGCCCCTTGTGCCCAGCACGTTCCGCGTGCCCAACACCAACATCTACCGCGCGCCGCACTTCGGCGACGACCCGGAGGCGTTCGGCCGGTGGGCGGCCGACCAGATCGGCATCGCCATCGAGCAGGAGGGGCCGGACACCGTGGCGGCGGTGTTCCTTGAGCCGGTGCAGAACGCCGGTGGCTGCTTCCCGCCGCCGCCCGGTTATTTCCAGCGGGTTCGCGAGATCTGCGACGAGCACGACGTCCTGCTGGTCTCCGACGAGGTGATCTGCGCGTTCGGCAGGCTCGGCCACACCTTCGGTGCCGAGCGCTACGGCTACCAGCCGGACATGATCACCTGCGCCAAGGGCATCACCTCCGGCTATGCCCCGCTCGGTGCGATGATCGCCAGCGACCGGCTGGTCGAGCCGTTCCTGCGCACCGGTGTCATGTTCGCGCACGGCTACACCTTCGGCGGGCACCCGGTCTCGTCGGCGGTGGCGCTGGCCAACCTGGACATCTTCGAGCGCGAGCGCGTCTTCGAGCATGTGCGCGAGAACGAGGGCGCGTTCCGGGCGACCCTGGAGAAGTTGCGTGACCTGCCGATCGTCGGTGACGTCCGAGGTGATGGGTTCTTCTACGGCATCGAGCTGGTCAAGGACAAGGCCACCAAGGAGACGTTCAACGCCGAGGAGTCTGACCGGCTGCTGCGCGGCTTCCTGTCCAAGGCGATCTTCGACGCCGGTCTCTACTGTCGCGCCGACGACAGGGGCGACCCGGTCGTGCAGCTCTCGCCGCCGTTGATCTGCGACCAGTCGCACTTCAACGAGATGGAATCGATCTTGCGCGAGGTGCTGACCGAGGCGTGGCAGCGGATCTGAACCGGCCTTGTGATGCATAGGATGTCTCGTATGCCATCTCGGCCAGGAAAGAGCGAGCACAACGGACTGCTCGATGACACGTCCAAGGCGATCATCGAGCAGCTCCAGCAGGACGGACGCCGTGCGTATGGCGCCATCGGCAAAGCGGTGGGGCTGTCAGAGGCGGCCGTGCGCCAGCGGGTGCAGAAGTTGATCGACAACGGCATCATCCAGATCGTCGCCGTCACCGATCCGACCGAGGTTGGCTTCGCCCGCCAGGCCATGATCGGCATCAGGGCCACCGGCGATCTGGAACCGATCAGCGATGCGCTCGCCGAGATGGACGAGGTTGACTACGTCGTCATCACGGCGGGCAGCTTTGACCTCATCGTCGAGGTGGTGTGCGAGAGCGACGAGCACCTGCTCGAAGTGCTGTCCAAGCGGATTCGCAGCATTCCTGGCGTCACAAGCACGGAATCGTTCGTGTACCTGCGGCTGCGCAAGCAGACCTACTCCTGGGGCGTGCGCTGAACTCATCCGAGTGACGTCACCGACTGGGTGACGTCACTGACGCGCGCCCTCCCTAGCTAGAAGGAACTTGGCAATGACCCGTGCCATCACACACTGGATCGGCGGCAAGCCGTCCGATTCGGACGCCGACCGTTCTGGTTCCGTTTACGACCCCGCGACCGGGCAGGTCAGCGCCACCGTCGCGTTCGCCTCCGAATCGGACGTCGACCGCGCCGTGGCGTCCGCTCGTGAGGCGTTTCCGCGCTGGCGGGACACCTCGATCGCCAACCGCACGCGCGTGCTGTTCCGGTTCCGGGAACTGCTCGCCGCTCGCGCTGACGACGTCGCCCGCGTCATCACCGCCGAGCACGGCAAGGTGCTCAGCGACGCGGCAGGGGAGGTGCAACGCGGGCTCGAAGTCGTGGAGTTCGCGTGCGGCGCTGGTCAGCTGCTTAAGGGCGGGCACAGCGAGAACGCCTCCACCGGCGTCGACGTCCACTCGCTGCGGCAGCCGGTCGGCGTCGCCGCCATCATCTCGCCGTTCAACTTCCCGGCGATGGTGCCGTTGTGGTTCGCGCCGCTGGCGATCGCGGCGGGCAATTCCGTGGTGTTGAAGCCGAGCGAGAAGGACCCGTCCGCGGCGATGCTGCTCGCGGAGCTGTGGGCCGAGGCGGGGCTGCCCGACGGCGTGTTCAACGTCGTGCACGGCGACAAGGTCGCGGTCGACGCGCTGCTCACGCACTCTGACGTCGACGCGGTGTCGTTCGTCGGCTCCACGCCGATCGCGCAGTACGTTTACCGCACGGCGTCGGAGCACGGTAAGCGCGTGCAGGCGCTCGGCGGTGCGAAGAACCACATGGTCGTGCTGCCGGACGCCGACCTCGATCTCGCAGCCGACGCCGCCGTGGCGGGCGGGTTCGGCTCGGCCGGCGAGCGGTGCATGGCGATCAGCGCGGTGGTCGCGGTCGAGCCGGTGGCCGACGCGCTGGTCGAGAAGATCTCCGCGCGCATGGCGGAGCTGCGGGTCGGCGATGGTCGTCGTAACTGCGACATGGGACCGCTGGTCACCGAGGCGCATCGCGACAAGGTTGCGACCTATGTGGACGCTGGAGTCGCCGCTGGCGCGTCGCTGGTGGTCGACGGACGTGGCCAGGACGTCGACGGTGACCCCGGTGGCTTCTGGCTCGGCCCGACGTTGTTCGACAGCGTGGAGCCGTCGATGTCGATCTACACGGACGAGATCTTCGGGCCGGTGCTGTCCGTGCTGCGCGCTGACAGCTACGAGGAAGCGTTGGCGCTGGTCAACGCCAACCAGTACGGCAACGGCACGGCGATCTTCACCCGAGACGGCGGCGCCGCGCGGCGGTACCAGCACGAGGTCGAGGTCGGCATGGTCGGCGTCAACGTGCCGGTGCCGGTTCCGGTGGCGTACTACTCGTTCGGCGGCTGGAAGTCTTCGCTGTTCGGTGACGTGCATGCCTACGGCCCCGACGGCATCCAGTTCTACACGCGCACGAAGGTCGTCACCTCTCGCTGGCACGAGCACGTCCCCGGCTCCGCGCTGGACCTGTCCTTCCCCAGCACGACCTGACCCGCGAGTCCCGCGCTATGGGTCCACGAGTTCCGCGTTACCGAAGTGGATCAACTTCCCCTGTCCTGTAACCACGCAGCGTCCGCTTTGTCTGGTTGGTTTGGTGTCAGCACAGGGGAAGCTGATCAACATCGTGACGCCGGAAGCTCTACGTCAGCGCCGCACTGAGCGCCCGGACAGCCGCCACGATGGTGGCGGCCTCGTCCGGGCGGACCGTGGTGGCGTAGTGGATCGGCGGAAAGAACACCCGCAGCCTGCTAGCCGCGTACGGCTCGACGCACACCCGCCACCCGTCCGGACGCGAGGTGACGGTGCAGCTGGTGAGGTCGACCGTGCGCGCCATATCGGCCACGGCGTACCCGCCGAATCCGGCGGGTCGGGTGCCTCGGCGGGGTTGCCAGCGGAAACTACGCGCACCCGCCGGGCCGGAAACGCGTAACCGCAGTTCGCTGGTGGCGGCGCCGGGGGCCCGGCTCCGCGCGATGTCGGTGGCTGAGGCTGCGTCGACGTCGGCGGTCACCTGCAACTGGTGGATGCGGGCCAGCAGCAACCGCTGGGTGCGCCAGCGCAGCGTGACTGTGACTGCAACGTCGTCGCCGGTCAGCGCTAGCCAGTCGTCCCCGCGATCCGCCACCTGAAGCCCGGCTCGCAGGAACGGATCGGCCTGCTGCTCCAGGTAGCGCGCGGCGGCCGTGGCCCGAGCCGATGCAGAGCCTCGCCCGGCGGCAGCCCGAACCGGAGCGGACACCCGCGTCGCCGCAGGAGACGTCTGACCCCGGGTCGTCAACCGGGCGCTCACCGCGTCTCACCCTCAGCGGCCCCAACCGGCTCCGCCGACGCCTGAACAACCGCCGCGTCCAACGGCGCTGGAGCGAAGAACGGCACCTTCTTCACCACCCGCAGCCACACGAACGCGTACCCCACGATGACCGCAGTCGCGCCCGCCGCGCCGAGCCACACCGTCCACCGCATGTCCGCGTCGGGATGGATGCTCAGAATCATCCACACGCACGCCGCGATGCCGATGACCTGCGGCAGCGGGTAGAACGGCGTCCGGAACCCGCGCGGCGCGTTCGGGTACTTGAACCGCAGCACGATGACGTCGACCTGCGCGAGGATGTACGAACACAGCCACATCACCGTCGCGACCAGGATCAGCGTGAGGATCGAGTCGCTGTCGGCGAACGTCAGCAGCGCGCCGACGATCAACGCCGTCACCGCGATCACCGACACCCATGGCGTCTGGAAGCGCGGGTGCACGCGGGCGAACACCGCTGGCAGCATGCCGTCGCGCGCCAGCCCGTACAGCATCCGGGGTACGGCCGCGAGGATCGCCGACACTGAACTCGCCGCCGCCAGCACGGTCGCGCCGGTCAGGATCAGCAGCCCCGTCTTGCCGCCGATACCCTCCGCGACCAGCAGGTGCGGCACCGCCGACGTCGCCAGTTCGTCCAACCCGACGTAGCGCAGGGCGGCGAACCCGAACACCATGTCCACACAGAACACGATCACCAGCCCCGCGATCATGGCGCGCGGGATGATCCTGCCTGGATTGCGGATCTCCTCGCTCATCGGGCAGACGAACTCGATGCCGATGAACAGGTACGTGCCGAGCGCGACCAGGTGTGCGACTTCTAGCCACCCGCCCGGGTTGAATGGCACGTCCGCCGCGACTTCGGTGCCGCCGCCGACGCCGAGTAGGCCGGTGACGCCGAAGCCGATCAGCACGATCATCATCGTGCCGGTCACCAGCGCCTGCGCCCGCCCGAACGACTTCACGCCGACCAGGTTGATCAGGCAGAACACCACCGTGACGCCGATGGCGAACGCGGTGGGCGAGATGCCCGGAATCAGCCGTTCCGCCGCGAGGCCGCCGACCATCTGGTTCGCGGGTTCCACCGTCGCGACCAGCACGATGTAGCCGGCGAGTACACCGAAGATCGCAGGGCCTCGGCCGAGCGCTGGCGCGGTGTACGCGCCGATCATCCCGGCGCCGGGTACCAGGTTCGCCAGTTCGGAGTAGGAGAACGCGATCAACATCATGATGCCGAGCGCGGCGAGCGCCGCCACGACGAATGCCGGTCCGCCGAGGCCGAAAGCGTTGCCGAGGCTGGTCAGCGTCGTCGCGGCGACGACGAGCCCGATGCCGGTGAACAGGGCGCTCCAGAACCCCAGCGCACGTTGCAGGGTGGGGGACGACGTCGTTGTCATGGTGATCAGCTCCCAATCGTTCCGTCGGGATGCGTGGTGGTCAACACGGCGCGGATCGCGGCGGAGATCCGGTCGGCCTCGTCGCGGGTGAGGGTGAGCGCGGGGGAGAGCACCAGCCCTTGCGCGGAGTCGCGCACGATGACGCCGTGCTCGCGACGGACGGCGTCGGCGACGGCCTGCGGATTGGGCAGTGGCTCGCGGCTGTCGCGGTCGGCGACCAGCTCGATGCCGAGCATCATGCCGACGCCACGCACCTCCCCGACGCGCGGCAAATCGGCCAGCTCGTCGCTCAGTTTGTCCAGCAGGTAGCCGCCGATCTCGCTGGCCCGCGCGAGCAGTCGCTCGTGCTCGATGATGTGCAAATTGGCCAGTGCGACCGCGCAGCCGGTGGGGTGACCGTTGTAGGTGTAGCCCATCGGAAAGCCCGAGTCGGCCTCCAGCGACTCGGCGACGTCCTCGCTCATCAGCACCGCGCCGAGTGGGAAGTAGCCAGACGTGATGCCCTTGGCGGTGACGATGATGTCCGGATCGACGTTGAAGTGCTCGGCGGCGAACCAGCTACCGATCCGGCCGTAGGCGGTGACGACCTCGTCGAGAATCAGCAGGATGTCGTTGCGCCGCAACACTTCTCGCACACGCGGCCAGTAGTCGTCCGGCGGCACCACCATGCCCGCGACGCCCATGATGGGCTCACCGATCATGGCGGCGATGTTGTCCGCGCCGATACGCTCGATGGTGCGTTCCAGCTCGGCGATACAGAAGTCGGTGCAGTCCTGCCCGTCGAACAGGTCACGGCGGTACGGCCACGGCGGTGTCAGGTGTTCGACGTGCGGCAGCATCGGTCCGAACCCGTCGTGGTACATCCCGAAGCCGCTCGCTGTGCCGCCGCCGTAGGCGATGCCGTGGTATGCGCGTTCCCGCGCCAGAATCCACGTCTTCTCCTCCTTACCGCGCCGGTAGTGGTGGTACCGCGACATTTTCAACGCCGCCTCGATGCCTTCCGATCCGCCGCTGGTGAAGTACACCTTGCTGATCTCATCGGGCGCCAGCCGGACCAACCGGTCGGCCAGCTCGATCGCGGGCTGGTTGGAGAACTCCCAGAAGCTGGTGAAGTACTCCAGCTCGCGCATCTGGCTCGCCGCGACGTCTGCCAGCTCGTCGCGGCCGTGGCCGACCTGCGCCAGCCACAGCCCGCCGGTGGCGTCGAGGTACTCGCGGCCGTCGGTGTCCCACAGCGAGGACGCCTTGCCGCGCGTCATCACGACCCGTTCGGTGGTACTGGCTGGCAGGTAGGGGTGAACGATGCGCTGCCGGTCGAGCTGGTGCAATGCCTCGGTGGACGACGAGGTGGACGCTGCGGGTGCCGGTGTTGCGGTGGACATGTGTGCTCCTCGGTTAGTGCTTGATCCAGGTGGTCTTGCGGCCGGTGTATTTCTCAAGCGCGTGCAGCGAGAGGTCGCGGCCGTAGCCGGACTGGCCGAACCCACCGAACGGCGTCTGCGCGCTGAGGGCGTCCACGGTGTTGACCGAGACCGTGCCGACGCGCAGCGCCCGCGAGACCCGCAGTGAGCGGGACAGATCGGACGTCCACACCGATGCGGCGAGGCCGTAGCCGCTGTCGTTGGCCAGCGCGATCGCGTCGTCCTCGCTGTCGAACGGCGTCACGCACAGCACCGGCCCGAAGATCTCCTCGCGCGCGATGCGGGCCTCCGGCGGGACGTCGTCGAACACGGTTGGCTCCACGAAGCAGCCCGCTCCATCGATGCGGGAGCCGCCGCACACCAGCCGGGCCTCGCGGCGGCCGATGTCGATGTAGTCCAGCACCCGTTGGGTGTGCGCCTCGTCGACCAGCGCGCCCATCCGGCTAGCGGGGTCCAGTGGATCCCCGGGTGCGTAGTCCTTCGCGGTCGCGACAACTCGGGCGAGTAGCTCCTCGTGGATCTCGCGGGCGACGAGCAGCCGGGAGTTCGCCGAGCACACCTCGCCCTGGTTGGCGAAGATCCCGGCGCAGGCCGCCTCGGCCGCGGCGTTCAGGTCGGCGTCGGCGAATACCAGATTCGGGCTCTTACCGCCGCATTCCGGCCACACCTGCTTGAGGTTGGACTCGGCGGCGTACCGCAGGAACAACTTGCCGACCTCGGTGGAGCCGGTGAACGCGACGCTGTCGACGTCGGGGTGCAGCCCGAGTGCCTTGCCAGCGGGGTCGCCGTAGCCGGGCACGACGTTCAGCACGCCGTCCGGCAGTCCGGCCTCGGCCGCCAATTCCGCGAGCCGCAGCGCCGATAGCGGCGACTGTTCGGCGGGCTTGAGCACCACGGAGTTGCCCGCCGCGAGTGCTGGGGCGAGTTTCCAGGTCGCCAGGTCGAGCGGGAAGTTCCACGGTACGACCGCGCCGATGACGCCGAGCGGCACGCGGTCGACCAGTGCGAGGTCACCGATACCGGTCGGTGCGATCTCGCCGTACAGCTTGTCCAGTGCCTCGCCGTACCACCGGAACAGACTGGCGGCGAACGGGACGTCGATGTCGTAGGTGTCGCTGACCAGCCTGCCCATGTCGAGCGAGTCGAGCAGCGCAAGTTCCTCACGGTGCTCGTCGATCAGGTCGGCCAGGTGCAGCAGTACGGTCTTGCGCTCGGCCGGCTTGGCGCGGGACCAAGCGCCCGCGTCGAAAGCGCGGCGGGCGGCACGGACGGCGGCGTCGATGTCGGTAGGCCCGCAGGCGGCGACCTCGGCGAGCAGATCCCCGGTGGCGGGATTGTGCGAGGGCAGTGTCGCGCCGGACGCGGCCGGTGTGAACGCGCCGTCGATGTAGGCGTCGGTGTGCGGCATGAGGCGGGCGGCGAGCCGTAGCCAGTGCTCGTGGGGCGGTGGCATGGCGCTCCTCTCGGCTGAGTGAACTTGAACAAGAAGTCAAATCCTCAACATCACCGCATGTCAAGACATAGAAATGAGATTGACAAAGTTGAACTAGCTTATAAAGAATGCTGGACATGGCGCGTTCCAAGAAGCACATAGCCCGGCGGGAGCAACTGGTCGACGCGACGATGCGGGCGATCACCGACCGCGGTCGCGACAACCTCCGCATCCGCGACATTGCCGCTGAAGCCGGGGTCTCGCCCGGGTCGGTCCTGTACCACTACCCCGAGTTGGACGAGCTGCTGTTCGACGTCCACCGCGTCGTCGTGGAACGCTTCTACCAGCGCCGCGTCGAGCTCACGGAGTCTCACGCCGACCCCGCGCGGCGGCTGATCGCCGCCATCGACACCGGCCTGCCGGAAGGGCGCGACGACGCCGTGGCGAAGACGTTGTACGAGATGCACGGGCTCGCCGACCGCAGTTCGCAGCACGGGGCGCTGATGACCAGCCTGTTCGACCGGGAGGTCGCGTTGTACGGCACGATCCTGGACATCGGGGTCGCGGCTGGCCGATTCACGCTCGCCGAACCGACCCGTGACATCGCGCGGACGCTGGTCGTGCTCGAGGACGGCTTCGGCCTGCACCTGCTCAGCAACACGACGTCGGTCGACCTGCCCCTCGCGCGGAGCTCGCTCGCCCGCTACGCCAGTCAAGCCACTGGCTGCGAGCTCCCGACCTGACCCATCGGCGCGCCGGGTGCGCCACGTATGCGACGGAGGTGTCGCGATGCCAACTGAGCCCGGATTCACCCTGGTGCAGCTGCGGTACTTCGCCGCGGCGGCGGAGCTGCGCAGCATGACCGCTGCGGCGAAGGAACTGGTCGTCTCGCAGTCGGCGATCTCCACCGCGATCGCGCACCTGGAGCGCGACCTCGGCGTGCAGCTGCTGCTGCGCAGGCACGCGCAGGGGCTCGCTCTCACCGAAGCGGGCGCGCGGTTCCTCCAGGAGCTGCGCGGGTTCCTCGCACACGCCTCTGACCTGGTCGACGTCGCACACGGCCTCGGTGAGGCGTTGATTGGGGACCTCACGGTTGGGGTGTTTCAGACGCTCGCGCCGTTTCACATGCCCCGGCTGCTCACTGATTTCGCGTCGCGCTACCCGGCGGTGCGGGTGTCGCTGCTTGAAGGTCAGACCGAGGAGATGGAGCAGGCACTGCTGTCTGGCGCGTGCGAGCTGGCGTTGCTTTACGACCTTGACCTGGACGAGCACATCGAGACCGAACCGCTCGCCGAGGTGCCGCCGTACGTGATCGTGCCGCCGGAACATCCACTCGCGGCCACTGACGGCGTGCGGCTCGCCGACCTCGCGGGTGAGCCGCTGGTGCTACTCGACCTGCCGCACAGCAAGGAGTACTTCCAGGCGTTGGTGCAGCGCAGCAGGGTCGAGCCACGCATTCAGTACCGGACACGGAGCTACGAGATGGTCCGTTCTCTGGTGGCGGCCGGGCGTGGCTACGCGATCCTCAACCAGCGCCCGGCATCCGATGTCACCTACGACGGCGGCCGGGTCGCGGCGCTGCCGCTGCGCGATGACGTCCCGGCGTTGCCGATGGTGCTCGCGCGGGTCAAAGGGGTGCGGCTGACCGCGCGGGCGAGCGCGTTCGCCGCTCGGTGCCGGGCACTTCTCGGCGAGCCATCAACAAAACAGATGACCTAGTCCAAAAACATCTGCTGTACAGATTCACGATTCCTCCCCAGACTCGAACGCATCGAGGGAATTCATTCGGGAGGTTTCGATGACGGGCACATTCGCCACGGCAGACGTGCGGGCTGAATTCGTCGCTGGAATGCGCAATGCCGCCACCGGGGTCACCGTGGTCGCCACCGATGGACCAGCCGGTCGCTTCGCCCAGACGGTCAGTGCGATGTGTTCGGTATCGGCCGATCCGCCCACGCTCGTGGTGTGCGTCAATCGTAGGAGCCCGGCGCTCGCCGCGCTCGCGACCAATGCCGTGTTCTCGGTGAATGTCCTTGCTGCTGAACAGATTCACGTGGCGGACACGTTCGCCGGACGTCCGTCCGACGGCGAGCCGTACGACTTCGGATGCGCGTCCTGGACGACCTTGACCACTGGGGCGCCGGTGCTCGTCGGCGCTGCCGCGACGTTCGACTGTCGCCTCGTGGACGCCGTCGACTCCGGCACGCATCAGCTCGTGCTCGGCGCGGTGGAAAAGGCGTCACAGCGGCCGGTTGACCCATTGATTTATCACGCTCGCGAATACCGGCGTTGCCAGCCGGTGAGTGCCTGACGCATTTCGAGAAAGGAACAACGCATGATCCGCACCGGCGAGGAGTACCGTGAGTCCGTTCGGGACGGACGGCAGATCTGGATCAACGGCGAGCAGGTCGACGATGTCACCACGCACCCGGCGTTCAAGCCACTTGTCGACATTCGCGCCCGCATCTACGACATGGCGCACGAGGACACCACCCGCGACGTCATGAGCTATCCCGGCAGCGAAGGCGAGCGCAACGCGGTGCAGCAGAAGCCGCCGACGTCGGTCGAAGACTGGCACGCCAAGCGCGCCGCCACCGACGCGGTGCTCTCCGACATCGGCGGCGTCGTCACCCGCGTCGGCGACGAGACCATCGGCGAGATGTGGTCGCTGATCGACGGCCAGGACGTCCTCGACGAGATCGATCCGACGTTCTCCACCAACGTCAAACGCCACATCGACCGGGCTTGCTACGCCGACCCGTTCCACGTCTCAGCGAACACCGACCCCAAGGGCGACCGCTCCAAGACGCCGGACGAGCAGGACCCGGACATGCTGCTGCACGTCGTCCGGGAGACGGATCGCGGCATCGTGGTGCGCGGCGCGAAGTACGAAACGGCCGCCGCCTACTCGAACCAGGCGTTTACCAAGCCCACCATCGCGAACTGGGGCAACGACGCGCTGTCCGACTACGCCCTCGGGTTCATCCTGGACATGGGTGCGTCGGGGCTGAAGTACATCTGCCGCACCGGATTCGCAGGCCGCGCGCCGGTCGAGGACTATCCACTCGCGAACCGGTTCGACGAGGTCGACACGCTGGTGATCTTTGACGACGTCGAGATCCCGTGGGAGAACGTGCTGTTCTACCGGCACACCCGTGCGGCCACGTTCATCCGTGCCACGTTGCACCGCTACAGCGCGTTCGCGTTCGTGCAGCGCAACCTGCGGCTCGCGGACCTGATGATCGGCGCGGCGTTGTGGAACGTGAAGCAGACCGGCCTGGAGCGCCAACCCGCCGTGCAGGAAAAGCTCGCCACGCTGGCCTGCTACCGCGAGGGAATCAACGCCCACCTGACTGGCGCGATCGCCACCGCCGAGCCTAGCCCCGGTGGACTCCTGATGCCGAACCAGTCGCTGCTCTACACCGGCCGCGTGCTGGCCTGCTCGCAACTGCACGAGATGATGCACCTCGCCCGCGAACTGTGCGGCGGTCAGATCTGCATCACCCCGGACAAGGCGTCGTTCGAGCACCCTGAGACGAAGCCGTGGCTGGAGAAGTATTACTCGATCAACGAGAACTGGGTCGCTGAGGACCGCCGCAAACTCCTGGCGTATGCCCGTGACCTGCTGAACTCGGACTATGCCGGGCACCGGCTGACGTTCCAGCTGTTCGCGCAGTCGCCACCGTTCGCGCATCTGGCCGCGGTGTACCGCAACTTCGACTGGGACGGCCCGCTCGACCTCGTGCGCTACGCGGCCGGACTGTCCGACAACGTGCTGGCGGGTGCTCGATGATCCACGAGCGCATCCGCCGGTTCAATACCGCCGACACCTACCCGGAGCAGAGCCTGAACAACGACCTCGCACAGGCCGTCGTCGCTGGCGACACGGTGTATCTACGCGGCCAGATTGGGCAGGACCTCGGCACCCGCGAGAGCGTCGGCATCGGCGACGTCGAGGCGCAGGCCGAGCAGGCGATGGACAACGTCGAGCTGCTGCTGCGCGAGTGCGGCAGCCAGCCCGACGAGATCGTCAAGATCACCGTGTACCTGGTCGACATCCGCTACCGCGAGTCGGTCTACCGGGTACTCGGGCGTCGCCTGAAGGGCGTGCACTACGTGTCCACCGGTTTGGTGGTGGATGCCCTGGCGCGGCCGGAGTGGCTGGTCGAGATCGACGTCACCGCCGTCATCCCCGCCACGCGCGCCGCCGAGGCGGCCGAACTGCGGTGGCGGGAAGCCGAACGACGAGGGGAGAAGCTGTGACGTTCTCTATCGCGGCCCGCGACGAGAAGGGGGCGTTCGGCGTCGCCATTTGCTCGTCCAGCCCCGCCGTCGCCGCTCGCTGCGCCGCGGTACGTCCTGGCGTCGGTGCGGTGTGCTCCCAGAACGTGACCGACCCTCGGCTGCGCGAGCGGCTGCTGCACCTGCTTGAGTTGGGCACCGATGCGGAGGCGGCGGTGTCGCAGGTCGCGGCGTCCGAGGCACACATCGAGTACCGGCAGCTCAGCGCGGTCGGCCGCGACGGCGCGCCCGTGAGCTTCACCGGCGGCAACGCGCTCGGGACGTCTGGTGCGGTAGAGGCTGCCAACTGCGTGGCGGCGGGCAACCTGCTCGCGTACGAGGGCGTGCCGAAGGCGATGACCGTGGCGTTCGAGCGCACCGCAGGCCAGCCGATGGCACGTCGCTTGCTCGCGGCGTTGTCGGCGGCGATCGTGGACGGCGGCGAGGAAGGGCCGGTGCATTCAGCGGGACTGCTGGTCGCGCACGACGCGCCATGGCCGGTCGTTGACCTCCGGGTGGACTGGACCGACGGCGATCCGGTGTCCGAACTCGGGGCGCTGCTCGACCTCTGGGAGCCGCAGCAGGACTCGTACGTCCAACGTGGACTGAATCCGGGTGGAGCGCCCAGCTTCGGCGTGCCGGGGGACGAGTGATGCCGCACCCGAACACGGCCGTGTCTGGTTCAGCCGCCGATGCGCACGCGACCGCGTCCCGGCGGGTGACCGCCGCGCACGACGCGGTCGCCCCCGCGCTGGCCCGCGCCCGCGACAGCCTCGTCGGCCTCAGCCACGCGCTGCATGCCGACCCCGAGCTGGCCTGGGAAGAGGTGCGGGCGGCTCGGCGGCTCTGCGGGCTGCTGGACGACCTCGGCTACGACGTCACGCCTGGCATCGCGGATCTGCCGACCGCGTTCGCCGCCACCACCGGCTCCGGCCCGCTGCACGTGGCGATCTGCGCGGAGTACGACGCGCTACCTGGACTGGGGCATGCCTGTGGGCACAACATGATCGCCGCGATGGCGGTCGGGGCGGCGACCGTGCTGCGACCGCTGGCCGACGACCTCGGGCTGCGGGTGACCGTGCTGGGCACCCCCGCCGAGGAAGGCGGCGGCGGGAAGATCTACCTGCTGGAACGGGGCGCGTTCGACGGCGTCCACGCGGCGATGATGGTGCACCCTGGCCCGGTCGACGTCGCGGAGGCGGAGCCGTTCGCCGTCTCCCATTTGCGGGTGCGGTTCCACGGCAAGGGCGCGCACGCTGCCGCCTACCCGGAACAGGGCATCAACGCCGCCGACGCGTTCACCGTCAGTCAGGTCGCGATCGGTCTCCTTCGGCAGCAGTTGCCGATGTCCACACGGGTGCACGGCGTCCAGACGCGCGGCGGCGAAGCGCCGAACGCGATCCCGGAGCTGACCGAAGGCCGCTGGTACGTGCGAGCCGCCGACCTCGCGCAGCTCGACGTCATCGAGCAACGGGTGCGGCGGTGTTTCGAGGCAGGCGCGCTGGCAACTGGCAGCGAGCTGGAGATCGAGCCGGAAAGTCCGCCGTACGCGGAGTTCGTCAATGACCCCGGGCTGGTGGCGTTCTATCGGTCGCACGCGCAGGCGCTGGGGCGTCGGTTCCCAGCGGGAGACCCGGCCGGGCGGATGAACCGCGCGTCCACTGACATGGGCAACGTCTCCCGCGTCATCCCGGCGATGCACCCGTACATCGGGATCGACTCGTTGCCCGCCGTCAACCACCAACAGGAATTCGCCGCGCACTGCGTCAGTTCGGCCGCCGACGCCGCCGTGCTGGATGGGGCCGCCGCGATGGCGCACGTCGTTGTCGACGCCGCGACGTCGCCCGAATTGCGGACGCGGCTACTCGGCGAGGAAGGGTGACCATGGACGTCCGGCTGGAACGAGACTCACTCGGCGAGCTGGAGCTGCCCGCCGACACGTACTACGGCATCCACACCGCTCGTGCCAGGGACAACTTTCCGATCAGCGGCACGCCTGTCGCGGCGCACCGGGAGCTCGTCGTCGCGCTCGCGTGGGTGAAGGCCGCCGCCGCTCGGGCCAACCGTGAACTAGGGTTGCTCGACCCGCGCGTCGCGGAGGCGATCGACAAGGTGTGCGCGGACATCGCGGACGGCTGGGGCCACGACCAGTTCACTGTTGACGTCCTGCAAGGCGGTGCCGGGACGTCGACCAACATGAACGCCAACGAGGTCATCGCGAACCGCGCGCTGGAGCTGCTGGGACACCGACCGGGCGAGTACCGGCACCTCGACCCGATCGAGCACGTCAACCTCGGCCAGTCCACCAACGACGTCTACCCGACGGCGTTGCGGCTGGCACTGCGGGTGCGGCTGGGCGAGTTGCGGAACGCGGTCTCGACATTGCGCGAGAGCCTGCTCGGCAAGGGCAAGGAGTTCGGCTCGGTGGTCAAGATGGGCCGGACGCAGTTGCAGGAGGCGGTGCCGATGACGCTGGGACGCGAGTTCGCGGCGTTTGGCCTCACCTTCCGCGACGACCTCACGCGGCTGGACCAGGTCTGCGACGCCTTGGCAGAGGTCAACCTGGGCGGCACCGCCATCGGTACCGGGCTCAACGCGCACCCGGGCTACGCGGCCGCCGCCTGCCGCCACCTCGCCGAGTTGGCGGGGATGCCGGTGCGTCCGGCGTTCGATTTGGTGGAGGCCACGCAGGACGCCGGGGCGTACGTCGAGGTGTCCGGGGTGCTGCGGCGGCTCGCGGTGAAGCTGTCGAAGCTGTGCAACGACCTGCGGCTGCTGGCGTCCGGCCCGGTCAGCGGGTTCGGCGAGATCACGCTGCCCGCGCGGCAGAGCGGGTCGAGCATCATGCCGGGCAAGGTCAACCCGGTGATCCCGGAGGTGATGAACCAGATCGCGTTCGACGTCGTCGGCGCCGACGTCACGGTAACGATGGCGGCCGAGGCGGGGCAGTTGCAGCTCAACGCCTTCCTGCCGGTGATCGCGCATCGACTGCTGAGCGGTTGTGCACACCTGGCGGCAGGGTGTCGCGTGCTGGACAAGCGGTGCGTGCGGGGCATCCGCGCCAACGCCGACCGGTTGGCCGAGACCGTGGCTCGCTCGCCGGGAGTCGTCACGGCGCTGAGCCCCGCCCTCGGCTACGCCGAGTGCGCCCGAATCGCGCAGGAAGCCGCCACGTCCGGCCGCACGGTGACCGACATCGTGTCCGAACGAGGTCTCCTCGCCCCGGACCACGTAGCCGAGCTCCTGGCCGCCGCGAGCACCGCGATCTAGCGGCGCTACGACTTCGTGAGCTGGCTGACCCGCTGGGGCGACACGCCGAGCACCACGGCGACGTCCGCGCCAGACATTCCTGCCGCTTTCAAGTCGCGAGCGACCTTGCGGGTTTGGCTAGCTGCCTCGTCGCGGGCCTGTTCCGCGCGGCGGGTGGCTTCTCGTGCTGCCTCGGCCTCGCTCGCCAGGTTGCCGTCCAGCTCAGGGCTGATCACGATGTCCGCCGTATCCGCGTCGGCCACGTCGTCCAGGGTGAGATAACTGCGCACCGCCTTTTCGGCGCTGGCCAGGGTGCGGCTCTGGGTTACGCCGACACCGTCGATGTGGAGCTCCCAACCAAGCGGCCATCGCTTAGCGAGAACCTGGTATGTCACTGCAACCACCCCTCCGGCAAACAGCTCAGGCGCTTGATGGTCGATCTGACCACGCCTGGCGAGATCGTCTGGTGACGAGGAAGGTTCGTCGAGTGTTGTCCACACGGGCAACGCCACTTGGTGTGAATGCCGTCATCGGACTTGACTCGATAACCATGCCGTAGCAGCGCACGCTCCATGTCGCGTAGCTTCATCGCCTTAACCACGAACTGTACCTCAAGGGTCCCTAGACGTCAACGTAAAGGGACGCTTGATGTTGCTGGTGCGCCCCAACCTATCGTCGCGGTGACTGCGGCTGGCTGAGGTTTCCTGGCGTGCGATTGAGGCGGTATGTCCGTTATGCGGAGCAATTGCGGTGCCAGTGGTACCACTGGCGGGTTGCCCGCGACTATGACCGCTGCACGCGGGCGTCCCGGTGGGCGGCCATCCGCACTGGGGCGTTGACCGCGCCGTAGCCGGTGTAGCCGTCGACGCGCTGCACCACCTCGAAGAACACCCGGGAGCCGAGCAGTTCCGTATGGCAATGGAAGTACTCGCCGCGCTGGTCGCCGTGTCGCACGATCTCCCACGAGCGTTGCCACGTGTTGACGTGCCGCCCCCAGGCCAGCGCCTCATACGCGATCCGTATCCCATGCTCGGCCGCCTCGCTGGCGAGCTGGTGGAGTTGTTCGGCGGCGAGGTCGTCGTCGTCGACGGCGTCCGGGGACACCGACGAGCACACCAGCACGGTGTCGGCACCGAGGCGGCGCATCAGCTCGAACTTGTGCCGCGCCCGTCGGAGGTTCCGCTCCAGCTGCTCAGGTGAGACCGCCTCGAAGTCGCGGAACGGCTGGTACAGGTCGATCGACAGCCCTAGGTACTCGCAGCGCTCGCGCACCCGCTCCGGTGCCAGCGGTGACGCGATGAGGTCGCCGGTCTTGGTCGCGTCAGCGACCGCCTGGGTGGCCCGCAACGTCGCCAGCCCTTCTCGCCCGGTCACCAGCGGCCGTTCCGCCCCGGTGATCACCGAGCGGAAGTGGGCGAGCTGCCGCGCGAGAGGGTCGGCGCGCTCGACGTCGAGCGTCGACGTGCGCATCGGTTCCCACCACGGCGGCGAGCCGTCGGCGACCCGCAGCCGCATGGTGGGCCGGTGGACGGTTTCGTCATCGCGGCGAGCCGGATGCGTGACAAGGCGATCAAGGAACTCGCGTCGAACCATCGGCTGACGCTGGTGAGCAGGCAGGTCAGCGGGGTGCCGAGCGCTATCGTCGACCACGTCGACGGCACGCGCGGTGCACGGCGGCGCGGCGGCGGCCGACGCGACGTTCGGCAGCGGGGCCACCGCCGCGATCGCGCATAACGACCTGCTCGCCATCGGCATGCTGCGCCGTTTTGCCGAGCGCGGCGTGCGAGTGCCTGAGGACATCAGCGTCGTCGGGTACGACGACATCTTTGGCGCCGACTTCTGCTCCCCGCCGTTGACGACGCTGGCGGGCCCGTTCGAAGAGGCCGGGCGGGTCGCGGTCGACCTGCTGCTGTCGATGCGTGATCCGGTTCGCAACCACACGCCGCGCCGCGACGTCGTACTGCCCTCGCACCTGGCTATCCGGGGTTCCACCGGGCAGGCGCGCGTGCAGTGAACGACGCTGTGCCTGCGTTGGGCGCGGCGAAGGCGTCATTCACCGCGCCGGCCGTTGACGCCCCACAGACGCCGCGCTATGTTCATATGTAGAACTTTCGTACGCATAGCGAACAAGTGGAGCGCGAAATGGGGTGGCATCGTGGCTGAGCTGGCGTCGTTGTCCGACGCCGTCGCCGAGCTGGTGCACGACGGCGACGTCGTCGCCATGGAAGGGTTCACGCACCTGATTCCGGTCGCGGCGGGGCACGAGATCATCCGCCAGGGCAGGCGTGACCTGACATTGGTGCGGATGACGCCGGACATCATCTACGACCAGCTGATCGGTGCCGGTTGCGCACGCAAGCTGGTGTTTTCCTGGGGCGGCAACCCCGGCGTCGGTTCGCTGCACCGCTTCCGCGACGCCGTGCAGCACGGCTGGCCGGTGCCGCTCGAGATCGAGGAGCACAGCCACGCCGGGATGGCGAACCGCTACGTGGCGGGCGCGTCCGGGCTGCCGTTCGCGGTGCTGCGCGGGTATGTCGGCACCGATCTGCCGAACGTCACCGACACCATCAAGCCGATCACGTGCCCGTTCACCGGCGAGACCCTGACCGCGGTGCCCGCCATCAACCCGGACGTGGCGATCGTGCATGCCCAGCGCGCCGACCGGGCGGGCAACGTCCAGCTCTGGGGGCTCGTCGGCGTCCAGAAGGAGGCGGTGCTCGCCGCGCGACGCAGCCTGGTGACGGTCGAAGAGGTCGTCGACGAGCTGGAGCCGGTACCGGACGGCGTCGTGCTGCCGTCGTGGGTGGTGGACCGGGTCGCAGAAGTGCCCGGCGGCGCGCATCCGTCGTATGCGCACGGTTACTCCGAGCGCGACAACGCCTACTACGCGGCCTGGGATGCCATCAGCCGTGACCGCGCGGAGTTCGAACGCTGGGTGGAGCGGGTCAAGAGCGGAGAGGCGGTGAGGACGTGACCTCCGACTACACCTCTGACGAGATGATGTCCGTCGCCGCGGCGCGCGCCCTGTCCGGTGGGCAGCGGTGCTTTGTCGGCATCGGCCTGCCGTCGACCGCGGCGAACGTCGCACGCCGCACCCACGCGCCCGACCTGGTGTTGATCTACGAGTCCGGCGCCCTTGGCGCCAAACCGGACTGGCTGCCCGCCTCCATCGGCGACGGCATCCTCGCCGAGACCGCCGACGCGGTGATCAGCGTGCCCGAGGTGTTCAACTACTGGCTGCAGCCGGGCCGGATCGACGTCGGCTTCCTCGGCGCGGCGCAGTTGGACAGGTTCGGCAACATCAACACCACGGTGATCGGTGACGACTACGCCACCCCGAAGGTCAGACTGCCCGGCGCGGGTGGCGCGCCGGAGATCGCCGCCAACTGCCACGAGGTGTACGTCGTGGTGCGGCAGAGCAAGCGCAGTTTCGTGGACAAGGTCGACTTCGTGACGTCGTTCGGCCACGGCAGGGGTAACGGTGACCGGCAACGACTCGGCCTGCGCGGGGCCGGTCCGACGCTGGTGATCACCGACCTCGGCGTGTTCCGGCCCGATCCCGATACCCACGAGCTGGTCTTGACGGCCGTGCACCCCGGCGTGACGGTGGACCAGGTGCGGGAGGCGACCGGATGGGAACTGCGCATCGCCGCCGAATTGGACACCACGCCCGCCCCCACATCCGACGAGCTCGCGGTGCTGCGGGCACTGAAGGAGGCCTCCAAGTGACTGACGTCTATATCCTGGACGGGCTGCGCACGCCGTTCGGCCGCTACGGCGGCGCGCTGGCTGGCGTGCGACCGGACGATCTCGGCGCGCATGTGCTGCGTGCGCTGACCGAGCGCACCGGTTTCGACCCGGGGGACGTCGATGAGGTCGTCTTCGGTGACGCGAACCAGGCCGGTGAGGACAACCGCAACGTCGCACGCATGGCCGCGCTGCTCGCGGGCTGGCCGACGTCGGTGCCGGGCACCACGGTGAACCGGCTGTGCGGGTCGAGCATGGACGCCGTCATGCACGCCTCCCGCACCATCGCGGTCGGGGACGCCTCGCTGGCCGTCGCCGGTGGCGTCGAATCGATGAGCCGCGCACCGTGGGTGTTGCTCAAGCCCGCCAAGGGATTCCCGGCCGGCCCGGAGACGCTGCACTCGACCACGCTCGGCTGGCGCATGGTCAACCCGGACATGCCCGAGCAGTGGACCGTCTCGCTCGGCGAGGGTACCGAGATCATCGCGGACAAGTATCAGATCTCGCGCGAGCGGCAGGACGCGTTCGCGTTGCGCAGCCACCAACTCGCCGCGAAGGCGTGGGACAACGGCTTCTACGACGACCACGTCGTCGCGGTGCCAGGCACCGAGCTCACCAGGGACGAGGGCATCCGTCCCGACACCACGCCGGACAAGCTCGCCAAGCTGAAGCCCGTGTTCCGTCCACAGGGGACGGTCACGGCAGGCAACGCGTCACCGCTCAACGACGGCGCGTCCGCGCTGCTGCTGGGCGACCAGCCCACCGCGGATCGGCTCGGCGTCACGCCGTTGGCGCGGATCGCGGGCAGGGGAGCGGCCGGTGTCGAGCCGCACGAGTTCGGCATTGGGCCGGTCCAGGCCGCGGCGACCGCGTTGCGCCGCGCGGGCATTGGCTGGTCGGACCTGACGGCAGTCGAGTTGAACGAGGCGTTCGCCGCGCAGTCGTTGGCGTGCCTCGCGGACTGGCCCGAGCTGGACCCGGAGATCGTCAACGTCAACGGCGGCGCGATCGCCATCGGCCACCCGCTCGGCGCGTCCGGCGGCCGCGTGATCACGCAACTGGCCCGGGAGCTGCGACGTCGCGGTGGCGGCTGGGGCCTCGCGGCGCTGTGCATCGGCGTCGGGCAGGGACTCGCGGTCGTGTTGGAGGTGTGATGACGACCCAAGAGAAGCTCGTGGGATATCGGCGGGACACGAAGAGCCATCCGCCCCTCGACTCGCCGGGCTACCGCTCCACTGCGCTGCGGCACCCGACGCAGCCGCTCACGTTGCTGCCGCACCGGCTCACCGAGGTCACCGGGCCGCTGCTCGGACCAGGCAGGATCGGCCCGCTGGACCACGACCTCACCCGGCAGCACGCGGGCGAGCCGATCGGGCAGCGCATCATCGTCTACGGCAGGGTCCTCGACGCCGATGGCCGCCCGATCCCGGACTCGCTGGTCGAGATCTGGCAGGCCAACGCGGGCGGCAGGTACCGCCACACCGGTGACCGCTGGCCGAGTCCGCTCGACCCGAACTTCGATGGTGTCGGCCGCACCCTCACCGACGCGGACGGTCGCTACGAGTTCGTCACCATCAAGCCTGGCGCCTATCCGTGGCGCAACCACGACAACGCCTGGCGGCCCGCGCACATCCACTTCTCGCTGTTCGGCCGGTCGTTCACGCAGCGGCTCGTCACCCAGATGTACTTCCCGGACGACCCGCTGTTCGGCCAGGATCCGATCTTCAACTCGGTGCCCGAGCGTGCGCGCTCCCGCCTGATCGCGCGGTTCGACCTGGACCGCACGCAGCCGGAATGGGCGCTGGCGTTCGAGTTCGACATCGTGCTGCGCGGCAGGGACGCCACCCCGCTTGAGGACCACCATGGCTGAGTTGGCGACGACGCCGTCGCAGACCGTCGGTCCCTACCTGCACATCGGGCTGACGTGGGACGACGGGCCGTACGTCGTACCGAAGGGCACGCCGGGCGCGACGTGGCTTCGCGGCAGGGTCCTCGATGGCGCCGGCGAGGTGATCACCGACGCGCTGGTCGAGACCTGGCAGGCCGATCCCAACGGCCGGTTCGACCACCCGGACGACTCGTGGGGACCAGCACCCGGCTGGCGTGGCTTCGGTCGCAGCGACACCCGTGACGGCGGCTACGCCATCCACACCGTCCTGCCCGGCGCGGTGCCGGGGCAGGCGCCGCATATCGACGTCTCGGTGTTCGCGCGCGGGCTACTGCACCGCGTCGTCACCCGCGTTTACTTCCCGGACCACGCCGATCAGCACGCCGACGACCCGGTGCTGTCATCGGTGCCAGCGAACCGGCGCGACACGCTCATCGCCACTCGGGCTGAGGACGGCTACCGCTTCGACGTGCGGATTCAGGGCGAGCGGGAGACCGTGTTCTTCGATGTCTGATGGACTGTTCGACGGCGTTCTCGCGGCCGGTCCGGTGGCCGACCTGGTCGGCGATGCTGCATGGCTGCGGGCGATGCTGGACGTCGAGGCCGCGCTCGCTCGGGCCGAGGCCGACGCCGGGCTGATCCCCGCCGCGCACGCGGAGGCCATCGCCGCGCAGTGCCGCGCGGAATTCTACGACGCGGCCGAGATCGGCACCGCGGCCACCGAGGTTGGCAATCCGGCGGCACCACTGGTGCGCGCGCTCACGGAACGTGTTGGTGGGGAAGCCGCCGGGTTCGTCCACTTCGGAGCGACAAGTCAGGACGTCGTGGACACCGCCGCGATGCTGATCGCCCGGGACGCGGTCGCGGCGCTGGCCGAGGACGTCGAGGCGTGCGGTGATCATCTAGCTCGGTTGGCGAGCGCACACGTCGATGCCGTCCAACCGGGACGCACCTTGCTGCAACACGCGGTGCCCGTCACCTTTGGGCTGACCGCGGCGAATTGGCTGTCCGGAATGGATGGCGCCGCGGACCGGCTCACCACGTTGTCTGGCACGTTCGCGGTGCAGTGCGGCGGTGCCGCGGGCACCCTGGCGGCGCTGGGCGAGCATGGACCGGACGTCGTCAGACGCCTCGCGGTGCACCTCGGTCTCGCGGAACCAGCGCTGCCGTGGCACACCGAGCGTGGCAGGGTCGCCACCCTCGCGGGCGCGCTCGGCGGGGTGTCGGCGTCCGTCGCCAAGATCGCCGGTGACATCACGCTGCTGGCGCAGACCGAGGTCGCCGAGGTCGTCGAGCAAGGACCGGGCGGGTCCGGCGGGTCGTCCACGATGCCGCACAAGCGAAACCCGATAGCGGCGGTATCGGCCGCTGCCGCCGCCGCGCAGGCACCCGGCCTGGTGGCGACGCTGCTCAGCGCATCGGCCCACGAGCATCAACGGGCAGCTGGCAGCTGGCATGCCGAGTGGCGTCCGCTGCGGGAGCTGCTGCGCAGCACGGGGAGCGCGGCGCGCTGGCTGCGCACCAGCCTGGAGCGGCTGCACATAGACGTCGATCGGATGCGCGCCAATGCCGAGCTGACCGGCGGGTACGCATTAGCCGAACGAGTCACCAGCGAGCTCGTCACCGAGCATGGCGTCAGCAGGGCGAAGGCACACGACGCCGTCACGGCGCGCTGCGTGGCGGGGGAGCCGCTGGTCGACGCGCTGGCGGCGGATGAGGTGGTCGGTGCGTACCTCAGTGCGGAGCGCATCGCGGAACTGCTCGACCCGGCGAGTTATCTGGGCAGCGCCCGGGTGTTCGTGGAGCGAGCACTGCGCCAACATCACGCACGTAAGGAGGGTTGATGGAACCGCACTACGTTAGCGATGGACCCGATGACGGCACTGTCGTCGTGCTGAGCGGGTCGCTCGGCAGCGACGTGCGGATGTGGCAGCCGCAGGTCGCTCCGCTCGCTGATGCCGGATACCGGGTGGTGCGCCACGACCACCGAGGTCACGGCGGCTCCCCGGTGCCGCCCGGCCCGTACACCATGGACGACCTCGGCGGCGACGCGACCGAGTTGCTGGACGCCCTCGGTGTGGCACGGGTGCACTGGGTGGGGCTCTCGCTCGGGGGGATGCTCGGCATGTGGCTGGCCGCGCACCGCCCTGACCGGATCGCGAGTCTGACGGCCTGCTGCACGGCGGCGAAGCTCGGCCCACCGGAGATGTGGGCCGAGCGGGCGCGCATGGTGTCCGAGCACGGCACTGGCGCGGTCGCGGAAGCCGTGGTCGGCCGCTGGTTCACCCCTGAGTTCGCCGCGGCGCACCCCGATTGGATCGACTTTTACCAGCGGATGGTCGCGGCGACACCCGCGGAGGGCTACGCGGGGTGCTGCCGCGCGATCGAGCGGATGGACCTGCTCGATGCCCTGGGCACCATCACCGCACCGACGCTGGTCATCTCGGGCGCCAAGGATCAAGCGACCCCGCCGGAGCATGGCCAGCGCATCGCCGACGGCGTGCCAGGCGCGCGGTTCGAGGTGATCGACGACGCCGCGCACCTCGGCAGTGCTGAGCGGCCGGAGGCGGTGACGTCGTTGCTGCTCGACCACCTCAAGGAGGCATCGTGACCGACTCGTATGCCGACGGCATGGCGGTACGTCGCGAGGTGCTCGGCGATGAGCACGTCGATCGCGCGATCGCGGGCACCACCGAGTTCACGCGCCCGTTCCAGGACTACATCACCCGCGCCGCCTGGGGCGCGGTGTGGGGTCGTGATGGGTTGGACCGCAGGACGCGAAGCTGCATCACACTCGCGGTACTGACGGCGCTTGGGTGCGAGAACGAGTTGGCGATGCATGTGCGGGCCGCGGTGAGCAACGGCCTGAGTGCGGACGAGATCAGTGAGGTCCTGTTGCAGACCGGCGTCTATGCCGGGGTACCCAGGGCGAACGCCGCGTTCGCCATCGCCAAGCGCACGCTCGCCGAACTGGGCGATCCGACCGCCAGTTAGGCTCGCGTGGTCATGGGTGTGGCTGCCAGCGGTGGATCTGGTGCAGGAAGGAGTGAGCGATGACTGACACCGAGTCCGAGCGCGGCGTGCATTTCGTGCAGTCTCTCGCTCGCGGGCTCGCGGTGATCCGCGCCTTCCACGCCGATGCGCCGCAACTGACGCTGTCCGACGTCGCGAAGTCGACAGGACTGACCCGGGCCGCCGCCCGGCGTTTCCTGCTCACCCTCGCGGACCTGGGATACGTGCGCACCGACGGCAAGCACTTCTCGCTCACGCCGAGGGTGCTCGAACTCGGCTACGCGGTGCTGTCGAGCATGACGTTGCCCGAGGTGGCGCAGCCGCACCTGGAACGGCTCTCCGCTGAGGTGGGCGAGTCCAGTTCGGTGTCCGTGTTGGACGGTACCGACGTCGTCTACGTCGCACGGTTCGCGGTGTCCCGAATCATGACCGTCAGCATTACGGTCGGGACCCGTTTTCCCGCGTACGCGACGTCGATGGGCCACGTCCTGCTCGCCGGTCTCGACGACGATGCGTTCGAGTCCTACCTGACAGAGGCCAGACTGGAGCCGTTGACGTCGCAGACCATTACCTCGCCGGAGCGGCTGCGCGATGAGGTGGCGCGGGTGCGCCAGCAAGGCTGGGCGCTGGTGGACCAGGAACTGGAGGAGGGCTTGCGGTCGATCGCGGCACCACTGCGGGACCGGTCGGGAGCGGTTGTCGCCGCCGTCAACGTCTCCACCCACGCCAGCAGGACCGGCGTCGACGCGCTCCGCCGCGACATGTTGCCCGCGTTGCTGGCTGCCTGCGAACGGATCGAGAAGGACCTCGCCGCGGCGGGATGATTCCCCGGCCCCGCGGTCACCTTCTTCGGTCAGCGACCAGGCGGCAGCAGCGTGTAGGTGTGGCTGCCTGCCGCGACCGGTAGCCGCGCGGCGCGCGGTCCGATGTCGGCGTCGATCGGTTCGCCATCCCGCAGCACTCGGGTCGCGGGCACGAACCGTCCGGCGAGCCGGACCTCGCCGTCGCTGTCGGCCGTTGTCGTCACCGTCAACGGCGCCCGCGCGTCCAGCCGCGCCCGCGCCAGGTCAAGCGACACCGAGCCGACATTGGTTAGGTCAAGGTCAAGCCGGTTCGCCACCGGGATGGTGGGATGCTCGCCCCAGGTCCGGTTGACCTCGGTGTACGGCAGCGGTTCCACCCCGGCGCCGGAGCCGGATGTGCTGGGCGCGTCGCCGCGCCCGAAACCGTGGCTGAACGCGTCGACGACGCCCTTGGCGGGCGTGCCCCCGGACGCCGAGGGATCGGCCAGCCGCAAGTCAGCGACCCAGTAGGCGTGGTCATGCACTAGACCGAGAGCGGGGTCGTCGCTGGCGGGCACCCGCGCGAACGTCACGTGGTGCGGGTCGCGGTCCACCCGGGCGTCGCCGAGGAAGTCGGTCGCCATCGGGATGTCGTAGCCCAGTGCGGCCAGCGCGAAGTGATCGGCTGGTTGATACACCACGAACCGGAACCGGTAGCCGAGTTGGTCGAAGCCGCGCACCCCGGCCTCGGGCGCGCCCAGGTTCTGCGCGCGCGGCCCGACGATCGGCACCAGCTGGTCCTCACCGGCGACGACGTTGAGGTACGGCACGTTGCGGGCGTTCTCCAACCACAGGTTCGTGAGCGTCTCGATCCCTCCGGTGGGCGCGGCGGGCGGCAGCCAGATGCCGTCACCGGGTGGCCCAACGGTGCTGAACGCCTTGCCGAACAGATCCGGATACAGCGTGCCAAGCCGGTATGTCGCGTAGCCGCCCATGGAGTAGCCGCTGATCGCCACGCGCTCGGGGTCGAGCGCGAAGTGCCGCGCGATGTCGTTCCACATCTCGAAGACGTCGAACTCGGCCTCGTGCTGGTACCAACCGTCCGGGCCGCGCGCCAACGCGGTGGCGACGAGGTTGTCGCGGGCCTCGCCGATCTGCTGGATGCCAGTGGTGCCGTTGTACTGCCAGTACCGCTGGCCGAGCGAGTGCAGCGCCAGCGTCAGGCCGGTCGGCTCGCCCGGTTCGTAGTTGGCCGGCACGTAGAGGCTGTACGGCTGGAGCTGGCCGTGGTACTGCGGGAACCCGCCGTCGAGGTCGCGGCCCTCGCCGAGGTCGAGCCTGCTCGGGAACATCCGGATCGTGGTGCCGTGCTCGGGAATCGAGTCCCGGCGCACCCCGGCGTCGAGCGCGTCGAAGTCGATCGGATGGCTGAACCTGGTTGGTTCGTGCGCCGCGATCGCCTCAGCCTGCCGGGTGTCTGGCGGCGTGTTGCGGCCGAGCACCGGCTCCTCGAATCGGAACGCCAGGTTGAGTACGCCCGACGGCGTGGTGTCGAGCGGGCCCACGCCACCCGGGGTCTCGTCGTCCGCGGTGGGTCGCGGCCGGAGCCAGCCACCGCTGTCGACGTCGTGCAGGCCGGTGGCGACGGTGGCCTCCCAGGTGCCGCTCGGGTCGCTCACGCCGCGTGGCACGGTGATGGTCATCTGGTTGGCGTCGAGGTCGGTGCGGATTCGCAACGGGGTCGTCGTGCCGCTGGCGAACGAGGTGTGCTCGGCGCCGGTGCCCCACGCGGTGATCACTTCGTCCGTGCCAGGGAACGGCGCGCCGGGGTCGCGCGGCAGCGTGGCGGCACCGGTGCTGTTGTCGCCATCGACGTCGAAGGCGATCACCGCGATGGTGGAGTCGCGCTCAAGCAGCGTGTTGAACGTGAGCCGGTAGATCACGCGATTCTGTCGGGTAGCGATGCGGAACTCGACCAGATCAGCGGCGTTGCCACCGAATCGAGCGTCGTCGGTTGGATAGGTGACGTCACCCGCGCAGGCCGACTGCGAGTCCGCGCCAGCGCCGTCGGAGTTGGCGCCGCAGTCGTCGTAGAGGAAGTCCTGGTACAGGTACTCGCCGTCGCGGTAGGCGTCGGCGCCGGACACCAGCAGCGGCTCGGCGTCGAACCGCGGGTTGTGGTTGGCCAGGATCGGAGCGTCCGGCGGCGGTGCGTAGAGGACGTCGGGGCCTGGCCGCGCGCCCGATGTCACCGTGGGCAGCGAGGATGGTTCGTCCGGCGATGCCGTTGCGCTCGCCGGGACCGCCGCCCCGGTCACCACCGCGAGTACCGCGGTTTGAGTCACCACCGCGAGGGCCGCTGCCAGGCTGCCGATCCGGGTCGTGCGCGAGGGTGCCATCAGCGTGCCTTTCTGCCGGTTGCCCGACTTCGCATGGTGGCACCGTGATCAGCTCAGCAGTAGAGATCGGCGCACAGACTTCGTTGTGCGCGGGCACCAACGAGCGACACCGGCCTCACCTCGCGAGCGCCGCCGCGAGCGACGAGGTGCCCTCCACCCGCACGTCACCGTCGGCCACGGCCTTGTCCAGGCGGGTGTCACCGCGGGCCAGGGCCGTGGCGGTCGCGGTGTCGAGGCGCACGAGGACGTCGACATCCGCGACGTCCTCGTCGGAGATGAACGTGACGTCGTCCGGGCCGACGCGCAGGTGCCAGCCGTGCTCGTCCACCCGCACCTGAGCGGTGCCGGTGGCGCCATCGGCGGCCTGCCGCAGCGCGGTGGCGACGGGGATGGCGAACCAGTGTCCACGCAGCGCGTCGGTAGGGTCGGGGTTGTCGGTGAGCAGCGCGGATCCCCAACTCGCGAGCTCGGCCAGCACCGGCACCAGCTCGCGCCCGCGCGGTGTCAGCTCGTACACCCACACGGGGACACTCAGCTTGCGCCGTACCACGAGGCCGTTGGCCTCCATGTCCTTGAGCCGCGCCGCGAGGACGTCGGTGCTGATGCCGGGGAGGTCGGCGTGCAGGTCGGTGTAGCGGCGGGGCCCGAGCGCCAGCTCGCGCACGATCAGCAGGGTCCAGCGCTCGCCGACGACGTCAAGTGAGCGGGCGACGGGGCAGTAGTGCGCATAGGTACGACGCGACATGCGCACCAGGTTAGCCGAGAAGTTGGACCTTCCAAGCAGTGACTTGGAAATACCAAGTAGGCTGCACCCACGACAGCGACAGGAGGGCCAGATGGAGTTCAGGCAGTCGAGCAAGCTCGCGGGCGTCTGCTATGAGATCAGGGGACCAGTCGTCGAGCAGGCCAACGCGCTCGAAGCGGCGGGTCACTCGGTGCTGCGCCTGAACACCGGCAACCCCGCCGCGTTCGGCTTCGAGGTGCCTGACTCGATTCTGACCGCCATGACCCGCGCGCTCTCGACGTCACATGGCTACGGCGACTCGCGTGGGCTGCTGTCCGCGCGGCAGGCTGTCGCCGACTACTACCTGCGGCGCGGCTTCAGCGAGCTCGGCGCCGACGACGTCTACCTCGGCAACGGTGTTTCCGAGCTGGCGACCATGGCGGTGCACGCGCTGGTCGACGGGGGCGACGAGCTGCTTGTGCCGAGTCCGGACTATCCGCTGTGGACCGCGGTGACGCGCATGGCGGGTGGTACCGCGGTGCATTACCACTGCGACGAGCAGGCCGAATGGCAGCCGGATCTCGCTGACATCGCCGCGAAGATCACCGACCGCACGAAGGCCATCGTGGTGATCAACCCGAACAACCCCACCGGCGCGGTCTACTCCGACGAGCTGCTGCGCGGCATCGCCGAGCTGGCGCGCAGGCACAACCTGATGATCCTGGCGGACGAGGTTTACGACCGCATCGTCTACGACGGCGCCAGGCACCATCATCTCGGCGCCATCGCACCGGACGTCGTGTGCCTGACGTTCAGTGGTCTGTCCAAGAGCCACCGTGTCGCCGGGTTCCGATCCGGCTGGCTGGTGGTGTCCGGCCCGCGCGATCACGCCAAGGACTACCTCGAAGGGCTGACGATGCTCGCTGGGATGCGGCTGTGCCCGAATGGTCCGGCGCAGCACGCCATCGAAGCCGCGCTCGGCGACGATTCCATTGACGCGCTGATCGCCGAGGACGGCAGGCTCACGCGGCAGCGGGACCGAGCCTGGCACGCTCTCAACGACATCCCCGGCGTGTCCTGCGTCAAGCCCCGCGGGGCGCTGTACGCCTTCGCTCGCATCGACACCGACGTCCACCGGATCCATGACGACGAGAAGTTCGTCTACGACTTGCTGCTGCGGGAGAAGATCCACGTGGTACAGGGGACAGGCTTCAACTGGGCCCGGCCGGATCACTTCCGCATCATCACGCTGCCGGAGGCCGACGAGCTGGAGACAGCCATCCGGCGTATCGGGCGTTTCCTGGACGGTTACGCGCAGTGAGATCGGCGACGTCGGGACGAACGTGACCGACGTCGCCGCTTCAGCACCGCCGGATTGGCTTGCTGAATCCGCGTCGGGACGGCGTCGCCAGGTAGTAGTCGCTGACCCAGGTGCCGCTGGCCAGCTTGTTCCACACCCGGTTACCGAAGACGTTCGACCCGCGTCGCTGGCAGACGACCTTCACAAGCCCGCCACCGTATACCTCCCCCACAAGCGCGTGCCGGGTGCTAGGTCCGGCGCGCTTGTTCAGCCGATCGGTGCGTGCGACCTGATAAGGGTAGGCGCACCGAGGTAGCCCCTTACCGCCGGTTTTGACGAACCGGTCGGAGACGTAGGTGCCGTTGGCGAGCAGATTCCACACCCGCGTACCCGCCGCTTTCGCGCCACGACGCTGGCACACGGCCCCGACGGTCGAGCCAGGTCGGTACGTGGTGATGATCGCGGCCTTCTTCGTGGGGTGCTTGCGGCCCTTCAACGGCACGGAGCTCGTGACGCGGACCTGCCGTGCCACGGTCGCCACCGGCGCACGGAACCGGTTGCTGTCGATGGTCATCGCGACGCCGCCGTGCTTCTCGCGGTGCGGTCCCCGGAACTGCTTGCCGCGCTGACCGTGCGACCAGTATCGATCCGAAACGCCGGGGAGATTGAAGAGCTTCTTGCTGCCGTCCCATTGCGCCACCCAGATCGCGTCTGGTCGTGCGTAGGCGCGGGAGCCATGCGCCGCGGCCAGGTGGACGCCCCCGGACCCGCCCGCGACATACACCCCGGAGAGGTACCCGTGCCGGTGGAGCGCCGTCGTCCAGCCGGAGATGTAGCGCAGCACCGCCTTGCGGCAACGGTGACGCGACGTCGGATAGGACTCGATGTCCAGGTACAGCGCGCTGCCGGGCAGCAGGCCGAGCCGTCCCGCGCGCTTGACGGCGTGCCTCGCGGCGCGACGTCCCTGCTCACGTGCCTGCTTCGGCTTGATCAGGAACTGCTTCACGTGGTCGCGACACGGCGCTTGCTTGCCGGTGTAGATCGGCACCAGTCGCCAGCGCATCGCGGTGACGCCGTGGACCCAGCTCTTGCTCAGGTGGCGCTGGCTGCATGCCCGTGTCACCCCTCCGATGTAGATGCCGATGGCCCGATAGCGGGAGGATCGCCACTTGCGCATCGTCGACAGCGACGGCGCGGAGCAGGTGTCGAACGCCAGGCCGGAGAACTGCGTCACGGTCGCGCGCTTCGGATAGTCGACGGACGTCGCTGGTTTGGCGAAGAGATAAGGCGGGGGCAGCAACGCGACCGTGACGACGAATACCAGGACGAACGCGATCCTGGCGATGACGCGACGACCGTTCATGTCGTCATGATCGACATGACGTCGTCGATCATGAAGGATTTGGACACGCTGGTCCGCAGGGTTCGCTCGAATCAGTGACGACGGCGGCTAGGGTCGTCCGCCATGAGCGGTGGGATACCGGAGCCCGTGGCCGAGTGGCGTGCGGGTGGACGCTGGCTGGAGACAGCGGCGGGCCGGATCTTCGTGCGCGAGATCGGAGGCGACGGTCCGGTTGTCGTGCTGCTGCACGGCTACCCGTCCAGCTGCTACGACTTCCGCCAGGTGCTCGACCTGCTGGATCGCGCGACGCTCACGCTGGACTTTCTCGGCTTCGGTTTCTCGGACAAGCCGCGTCCGCATACGTATACGATCTTCGAGCACACCGACGTCGTCGTCGAGGTGTTGGCGCGGCTCGGACATCGTGAGGTCGACGTCGTCGCGCACGACATGGGCACCTCGGTGGCGACCGAGCTGATGGCACGCGACCGCGCGGGCGCGTTGCCGTTCACGCTGCGGCGGGTGGTGCTGTCCAACGGCGGGCTGATCGTGTCGCGAGCAAGCTTACGGCCGATCCAGAAGGTGCTGCTCAGCCCGCTTGGCCCGGTGGCGGCATCGCTGGCGAATCCGACGTTGTTCCGCAGGGAGTTCGCCCGGCTGTTCTCACCGACGCATCCGTTGTCGGATGAGGAAGCCGCCGCGCAGTGGGCGCTGGTCAGCAACGCCGACGGCCATCGGATCGCGCACCTGTTGTGCGGGTATGTGCGAGAGCGGGTGCGCTACGCGAAGCGCTGGCATGGCGCGGTCCAGCAGTGGGATGGCGACCTCGGTCTGCTTTGGGGGCTGCGGGATCCGGTCGCGACGACGAACGTGCTGAACGGCCTCCGCGAGCTACGCCCGGCCGCCAGCGTCATCGAGCTGCCTGATTTGGGGCACTATCCGCAGGTAGAGGACCCCACCGCGTTCGCGGCGGGCGTGCGCGAGTTGGTGGGCGGGTGACGTCACACCCTCGGTTGCCGAATACCGTCGAAGGCCACCTTTGTCACGGCATCGGCCAATGCGGCGCTGTTGGTGTTACTGCGTGGCTTGTACCACTCGATCAAGGAGTTCACCATGCCGAACAGCAGTCGCGCGGTGATCGCGGGATCGACGTCTGGCCGAATGTCGCCCTCGGCTTCCGCCTGCGCTACCAGCCGGGCGACGATGTGGTCGAACTCGCGCCGCTTGGCCAGCGCGGCTCGTTCGACCTTGGTGTTGCCGCGCACCCGCAGCAGCAGGGTGACATACAGCAGCCGCTCGGACAGTACCAGCACACTGCCTCTGACCAGGTGTTCCAGCTTGTCGATCGCGCGGCCGTCGAGCCGCTCCGTCTCATCGGCGACGGCGAAAAGGCCGTCCAGCGCGCGGTCGACGGCGAGCCGCAGAAGCTCCTCCTTGCCGGAGACATGGTGGTAGATCGCGGACTTGGTGATGCCGAGCTTGCGGGCCAGTTCGTCCATGCTGGTCCCGTCATAGCCGCGCTCGTAGAACAGCCTGGCCGCGACCTGCAACAGTGAGTCGAGATCGTAGCCGGGCCGCCCCCTGCGCCTGCCAGTCGTGGCGCGCGGCTTGCCGTTTTCCGCGGTCGTCATACCGGGAAGTGTCGCAGAGCGGTCATGGCGGGTTCGGTGTCAGTGCGTGATCTCGGTGAACGGCAACGGGCAGTCGGACGCGCTCGCACACGTGGTCAGGTCGTCGCAGCCCGCGTCGAGCGCTCGCCGCAGGGTGTGGCGGATAACGTCGAGGTCGGCGATCCGGCGTTCGACGTCCACCAATTTCGCCTCCGCGCTGGCACGTAGGCCGGTGTCCTTGCTCATGCCGGTCCTGCCCGCGTCGATCAGTTCGGCGACCTCGTCGAGCGTGAAGCCGAGTCGCTGCGCTGCTTTGATCACTCGCAACCGACGGACGGTCGCGGCAGGGTAGAGCCGGTGGCCGCCCGGGCTGCGGGTGGGCTCGGCGATGAGGCCGCGGCGTTCGTAGTAGCGCAGGGTCTGCGGGTTGACGCCCGCTTCGGTGGCGACCTGACCCGAACGCAGCGTGGTCGGCGCGGTATCCATGGCGCGAGGGTAATCCGGTACGTGGGTATCAGCTCCAACTGGGAGTGACTTCGATCACAGCGAGTGGAAACCGGTAGTGAGGTACAGGCTTAGCGTGCTCGTCATGACAACTACGAACTCACGAGGAGTCGCCCGCTGGTCCCGTGTTCCCGCTGGTGCTGGTTGGGGCGCCCTCGCGACGGTCGCGATGAGCGTGCTGATGCTCGCTGGAGTGGCCAGCGGTGTCGCGCCCATGCCCAAGCCAATCCCCGCCGCTCTGGTCGCGGAAACCTTCGGCGCGCTACCGGAATCCGCCCGCCTCGTGCTGGCCGTCGTCTCCCACCTCGGGTATGGCGCGGTGGCCGGTGCGGTGCTCGCCGTGCTGGTGCGCCGGGTCAACATACGGGTGGCCACGGGCTACGGGGCGGTGCTGTGGGCGCTGATGGGACTGGTGTGGCTGCCGTACCTGGGCTGGGGTTTGTTCGGCACGGCTGTCACGCCGAAGATCGCGGTGGCGACGCTGGTGTTGCACCTGGTCTACGGCATCACGCTCGGTCTCCTCCTCGACCGCCGCAGGGAGGCTGTTGGCTGACGCCACCTGGCGCCCGCCCGCGTCGTGTCCCTCGTTCCTGACGTCGTGTCCCTCGGTCGACTACTACACGCTGGCGTGGTTCGAACGCTATCTCCGTCCGGAACGGACGCGGCAGCATCATGGTGCACGCATGCTCCTGACAGGACCGCTCCCAGACGGCGAGACCGGCGGCCGTGACGAGTACGCCTGGCGTGCGAACTTCTTCTCCGCCCGCTACCTGAGCGCGTTCGCTTTCACCGACCACAGTGGACGCCTGCGCGCCGCCCGTGGCCTTCGTGCTTACGCGGGGCTTTCGCCGGTAGGGGACTGGTCAGGCGCCAACGACGACCGACCCGCCGAGCGCGAGCCCTGACGTCACCGCGCCCGGAGGTCGACCGGGTGACCGTCCTTCGGAAACGGTAGCGAGGTGTAGTCCATCGGGGCGCGGTAGTCTGGCGGAACGCCCCAGGTGAACCGTCGGAGCAGGTGGTGCATGACCAGCTTGACCTCCACGGTGGAGAAGTGCATGCCGAGGCACTTGTGCACTCCACCGCCGAACGGCTGCCAGGCGTAGCGATGCACCTTGTCCTCGCGCCGATCCGGTGCGAACCGGCCAGGGTCGAACCGCTCCGGCTCCGGCCAGTACTCGGGCATGTGATGGGTGAAGATTGGCGTCGCGACGACGAACGACCCCTGCGGTACGAAATGACCTAGCACTTCGGTGTCCTTCACCGCATTGCGTGCCATCGTGGGCAATGGTGTCACCAGCCGCATGGCTTCCTTCATCACCATGTCCAGCGACTCCAGATGCGCTAGTTGGTCGTGATCCGGATAGGCGTCGAGCGCCAGTGACTCCTCCCGGCACCGCTGCTGCCACTCCGGATGCTGGCCGAGATAGGACATCATCGTCGAGATCGTGATGGTGGACGTGTCGTGCGCCGCCATCAGCAGGAAGATCATGTGGCTGATGATGTCGTCGTCGCTGAAGCGCTGCCCGTCGTCCGATTCCGCCTGGCACAGCGCACTGAACAGGTCGTCTCCGTTGTCCGCGCGACGCGACGGCAGGTACTGCCGTAGGAACCGTTCCAGTTTCGCGCGCCCGTGCAGGCCGCGTCGCCACCGGCCGCCGGGCATCGGGAACCGGATGATCGCGGTGCCCGCTTGTACACAGTCGATGAACGCCTTGTTCATCCGGTCGAGTTGTGAACGCGTGGTCCCTTCCGCCCCGCCCATGAAGATGCTGGTCGCCAGATCGAGGGTCAATGTCTTGGTCGCGGGATACACCCGGAAGTCGGGCCGTGGCCGCCAGCCGGACAGGCCAGCCTCGATAGCGGTATTCAGTCCTTCGGCGTACCGCGCGAGGCGTTGTGTGGTGAAGGCTTGCTGCATGATCCGTCGATGCGCCATGTGCTCGTCGAAGTCGAGCAGCATCAGGCCACGGTCGAAGAACGGCCCGATCAGGTGGCGCCAGCTGTCGCCGTTGGCGAACGCTCGGTCCCGGTTGGCCAGCACGGCGCCGCAGGCGTCCGGACCGAGTGCCGATACGAATCGCGTGCCGAAACCGCCGAACCACGACACCGGTCCGTACCGCTCGTATCGCTCCCGCCACAGCGCGACTGGGTCGCGCATGTAACGGGCGGTGTAGCCGACGATCGGCAGTCCGTGGTTACCGGGGATCGGTACGAGATCGCTTCGCGGCGGAGCTGGGGCGAGGACGGTGCTCATCGGCGTCTCCCAAGTTGACAGGACACTCTGTCAAGAATTAAGCATCGACTCCTATTGGACGTCTGTCAAGATGGGGGCGTGCCGACACCGACGCGCCCCTACCGCGGGGTAAGTGCGAGCGACCGCAAGGCCCAGCGCAGGGAACAGCTACTCGACGCGGGTCTCGAACTGCTAGGCACGCAGGGTTGCGCACGCACGACGATGACCGCCGTTTGTGCGACCGCGAAGCTCACCGAGCGCTACTTCTACGAGAGCTTCCGCAACCGGGATGAGTTGCTCGTCGCCGTCATGGATCGGATCGCCGACCAGCTGAGCGACATCGTGCTCGACGCGCTGGGTCGGGCCACCGGCGACCCAGCGGAACGAGGACGTGCGGCGATCGCGGCGTTTATGGAGGTCATCGAGGGGGACCCCCGCATTGGCAGAGCAGTACTGATCGAGTCGGCCAGCACGGAGGTCCTGCGTCAACGGCGGCACCAGTTGCTGCGGACGTTCGCGCGGCTCGTCGTCACGCAGGCGAGCGAACTCTATGGCGAGGACGCGCTGCCGTCGCCACGCGACGAGATCAACGCGCTGCTGTTCATCGGCGGGCTCGCGGAGTTGATGGTGGCATGGTTGAACGGCGAGATCGACGCGACCGGCGAGGACATCGTGGACGCCGCCGCGCACCAGTTCGCGACGAGCATGCACCAGTGAGGTGGTTCCGAACGCCGAACACAGCGTCGGGAACGGGGGACACGGCGAGGCGGGTGGGCACCCTCTAGGCTCGCGGGATGCGGGAGCGCGGTGGTATGACGCGATGAGCACAGCGATCGTGGTGGGCTCCGGTCCGAACGGACTGGCTGCTGCCGTGACACTGGCCAAGGCCGGGCTGTCGGTGACGGTGTTGGAGGCCGCCGACGAGATTGGCGGCGGCACCCGCACCGGGGAGCTGACCCTGCCGGGGGTACTGCACGATCACTGCTCGGCGGTGCACCCGATGGGCATCGGCTCGCCGTTCCTGCGCTCGCTTGACCTGGAGCGCTACGGCGTGCGGTGGCGCTGGCCCGAGGTGGATCTGGCGCACCCGCTCGACAACGGCGACGCGGGCGTGCTGGTGCGTTCCCTTGAGGACACCGCTGCTGGGCTCGGCCCGGACGGCGATGCGTGGCGGTCGCTGTTCGGGCCGCTGGCCGAGGGATTCGACGACCTGGCCGAGGACCTCCTACGGCCGATGCTGCACGTGCCGAAGCATCCGGTGCGGCTGGCGCGGTTCGGCCCGCGAGCGTTGCGGTCCGCGACGTCGCTGGCGCGACGGTGGCGCACCGACCGAGCCCGGGCGCTCTACGGCGGGGCGGCCGCGCACGTCTACCACCCGCTGACCCGGCCAGCCATGGCGTCACTCGGCTTGATGATGGTCGCGATCGCGCATCGACATGGCTGGGCGATACCGGAAGGTGGGTCGGCGACGATCACCGGAGCGCTTGCCGCGATCCTCGCCGAACACGGCGGCACGATCGAAACTGGTGTGCGGGTGCGGTCGGTGGACGAGTTGCCGCCCGCCGACGTCGTGATGCTCGACGTCACGCCCGGTGCTGCTGTTGACATCCTCGGCGACCGGCTGCCCGCGCGGGTCCGTCGCGCCTACCGGCGGTTCCGGCACGCGCCCGCGGCGTACAAGGTGGACCTCGCGGTGCACGACGGCGTGCCGTGGCGCAACGAGGCGTGCCGACGTGCCGGTTCGCTGCATCTCGGCGGCACGCTGGAGGAGATGGTCCAAACCGAACGCGACATCCACTACGGACGGATGCCGGAGCGACCGTTCGTGCTCGTCGCGCAGCAGTACCTCGCCGACCCGAGCCGGTCGGCGGGCGACGTCCACCCGATTTGGGCGTACGCACACGTGCCGCACGGCTATACCGGCGACGCCACGGAGGCGGTGATCCGTCAGATAGAGCGGTTCGCACCGGGTGTGCGGGAGCGCATCGCCGAGATGTCGGTGCGGTCGGTGTCGCGGATGGCCGCGTACAACCTGAACTACGTCGGCGGCGACATCATCACCGGCGCGAACACCCCGGTGCAGCTCGTGATGCGCCCCCGGATCGCGGTCGACCCGTATCGCACTGGCGTCAAGGGGGTGTACCTGTGCTCCGCGGCGACGCCTCCCGGAGCCGGGGTGCACGGCATGGGTGGCTACAACGCCGCGACGTCCGCGCTGCGGGCGCTATGACCCCGACTGGACCTCGGGACTCGCGGCTCCGGAGCGCGGGACTCGCGCGACGACGGCGGCGCCGAGAACGGCGAGCGACAGTGCGCCGGCGGCGATGTTCAGCACGGCGAAGCCCCAGAACGCCACGACCGCACCGCCCGCGGCACCGGCCACGGCGGCGAACACGCCCATGACCAGGTCGGACGCGCCCTGAGTCGCGGGACGTTCCGCGAACGGCACGACGTCCACCAATAGCGCGGAGCCCCCGATCAGGCTGAACGACCAGCCCAGCCCGAGCAGAAACAGTCCCACGGTCAACGCGACCGAGTGTCCCTCCGGTGCGGTGCCGGACAGCGCCACCGACGCCAGCAGCAACACCGAGCCCGCAGCGAGCATCGGTGCCCTGCCGAGCCGGTCGGTCAGCCAGCCGACTACCGGCGAGAACGCGAACATACCCAGCACGTGGACGCTGATGACGAACCCGATTACGGTCAGCGCCGCGCCGCCGTTGTTCATGTGAACCGGCGTCATCACCATCACGGACAACATCACGCCGTGCGACACCGCGATGGCGACGATCGCCGCGAGGGCCTGGGGACGTGCGGATACCACCGACCACACCCGCCGCAGGCCGACCCGTGACGTCGTGTCCTCGCCGCGCGCCGCCGCGTGTTCCCGCGCGAGCAGCAACGGATCGGGTCGCAGAAACAGCCACAACACCCCGGTGCCGACCACCGCGGCGACGAAAGCCAGCACGAAGATGCCGGTGATCTCCGGAATACCGAGCCAGCGTGCCACCGCGGCTCCTGGTCCGGTGAGGTTCGGTCCTGCCACGGCGCCCAGCGTTGTCGCCCAGACGACGACGGCGAGCGCACGAGCCCGGCCGCCCGGTTCGGCGAGGTCGGTCGCGGCATAGCGGGCCTGGCTGTTGGCCGCCGTCGCCCAGCCGATCGCGAAGGTGCCTACGAGCAGCGCGGTGAACGACGAGATGACGCCCGCGAGCACGCACAACCCGGTGCCCAGCGCCCCGATGCCGTAGCCAGCGACGAGCCCGGCGCGCCTGCCCCGCGCGCTCATCAGCCGCGCGAGTACGAACGCACCGCCTGCTGCCCCGACGACTTGTGCGGTCTGCGCGAGACCCGCCAGTGCGGGCGAGCCGAGGATCTGCTCGGCCAGCAGCACCGCTACCGCCGCACCCGACGTCACGGCGAGCCCGCCGAGCGCTTGGCCCGCGACCAGGGCGCGGATCGTGTTGCGCTGCACCGCCGCGGTCGCGGGTGTCGTGACCTCGGGGACTGTCACGACGAAGGCCAGAATTCAGCAGGGGCGGTCACGTTCGTGGCCAACGCCAGCACGGTGGCGCACATTCCCGTCATAGGACCACTGTGCACCCAACCGGACTGCGGCTCGTTCCGAATCAGGAATGTGTCGACACATCCCGTCCCCGCGAGTGGCCCACCTGTGATCGCCCACCCGTCACTTCGCGTGCTGCCCGCCACCGACGTGACTACCGGCGTTGTTCTCGTGCTGCATGGCGGCAAGGCCGTGAGCCGTCGCCCGACGTCGGAGCGCCAGCTGTCCTACTGGCGGATGGTCCCGATCGCCGAGGCACTGCACGACGCGGTTGGTGAGCACGGCGCCGTGTGGCTGTTGCGTAACCGGCTGCGCGGGTGGAACGAGCCCGCGCGGGACGCCGTAGTGGACGCCAGGTGGGCGCTGGCGGAGGTGCGGCGTACCCACCCCGGCGTGCCGGTCGTGCTGGTCGGGCACTCAATGGGTGCGCGGGCGGCTCTGCGGGTGGCGGGCACCGACGGCGTCATCGCGGTGTGCGCGCTCGCGCCGAACGGCCTGCGTACGCCGTTGCCCGCGGCGTGGTGATGCTCAGGCAGTGACCAACAGTCCCGTCAGGTACATGGCAAGCAGGCCCGCCGTCGCGCCGCCGACCGTAGCCGGGTCAAGCAGCCGTCCCGCCTTGTCCCGCACGGCGGGCACGAGCTGCACGATGACCTGTGCGATCGCGCCAACACCGATACCGAGCAGGAAGCCGGACAGCTCGGGGTTGGTGACCGTGCCGCCGATCAACGCGCCGAGAATGGCCGGTGCGCCCGCGATCACGCCAAGCCCGAGCAGCCGCACGAGGCTAGGACGTCGTCGCGTGAGCGGTGAGACGATCGCCAGGCCCTCGGTCGTGTTGTGGATGGCGAAGCCGACGACCAGCGTGATGCCGAGCGCGAGCTCCCCGACGGCGTAGGCCGCGCCTATCGCCAGCCCCTCACCGAGATTGTGCAAGCCGATGCCGATGGCGATGAGTAACGCGAGGCGCAGCCCGGTGCGTTCGGCCGCGCCCCTGCTGAGCCGGTGGTCCAGCGCGCTGAGCGCGAGGAACGCCAGTAGCGCGCCCAGCACGACCAGCGCCGTGCCGCCGAACGCGCCGCCCGCTTCCTCGGCTAGCTCGAAGCCTTCGAGCGTGGCGTCGATGGCCAGGAACGCCAGCAGGCCCACGGTGATCGCGAGTAGCACGCGCACGCCGCGACTGCCGATGCGACGCAACGTCGGCAGGAACAGCATCCCCAGCACCACCGGGATGATGCCGACATACGTCCCCAACAACGTCATCAGCGCGAAGAAGCCGCCGTCGGCCCGCGGCGTCGCGACCGCGGCGGCGATCTCGTGCTCGATCACCGCGCCCGTCGACGTCACCATCGAGACGTGGTACGGCTGTTCGGACTGCCACGGGTAGCTCAACCGCAGCGTCTCGGTGCCGAAGCGGTCGATCGCGGTGTCGCCACCGGAGAAGTCGACGTAGGCGTCGTTGACGAACACTTGCGCCACTCGTACGGGATCGGCGCCAGTGTTGCGCACCGACAGCGCGATCTCGCCCGGCGTCAGCATGGTCTGCTCGACGGACAGTTCCTCGATCGGCGGACCTGTTCGGTCGGGCAATGTGTCGCCGCCGAAGATCGCCAGCGCCGTCAGGACCAGGGCTATCAGCGTGACGACCCCGAGGGCGGGACCCCAGGTGCGCGCGGGATTGGACGCGGTGGTCATTCGGTCACCTCGAAGAAGCCCATCCAGCCCAGTTCGGCGAACTCGGTCTTGTGTGCGTGGAACATGTACTTGCCGGGGTATTTGAAGCGCATCTCGCAGATTCCGCGCTGACCCTGGCCCTGGATGATCGTGTCGGTGAACTCGGTCGGCTCCAACCGTGTGCCGGTGGGGTAGTAGTCGAAGAAGTTGCCGTGCACATGGAAGCTGTTGATCGGGTCGTACTCCAGCGTGTTGATCAGGTAGATCCGCACCAGCTCACCCAGTTTCACCCGCACCGGCTCGTGCATGTAGTGGAAGGGGATGCCGTTGACGGCGTAGAGCTGGTTGCCTTCGCCGTCGAACGTCGTATTGAAGCCGTGCATGACCATGACCTGTTCGTCGGCCGCTGGACGGCCCTGCTTCGGGTCGACGATGAACGTGCCGTACAGCCCGCGCGCCATGTGTTCGGCCAGTGGCCCGACGTGGCAGTGGTACAGGTGCACCCCGAACGGCTCCGCGTCGAACTCGTACACCGTGCTGCCGCCCGGTTCGATCGTGCCGGCGCCGAGGCCGGGGATGCCGTCCATCTCGGCGGGGTGCATGCCGTGGAAGTGCATCGTGTGCGGGTGCTCGGAGCCGTTGTGGAAGTGCACGCGCAGCCGGTCACCCTCGGTGCAGCGCAGCGTTGGACCAGGAATGCGGCCGTTGAACGTCCAAGCGGGGTACTTCACACCCGGTGCGACCTCGATCTCCTCATCGCTGGCGTAGACGTCCCATTCGCGCAGTACCCGGCCGTCCTCGGTACGTGAGGTGCGGCCGTAGTCGAAGTCCCGCAGGATGTCGGTGGGGTGGAAGCCGTTCGCCTCGTGGTCAACCGTGCTGCCGTGACGGAACGTCGGTCCTTTCGCCCCGCCGCCGTGTGCGTGGCCGATTTGGTTGCCCCCGCCGCTGTGATCTGGCTGGCCGCTGCCCCCGTTGTTGGCCGACGCCGTGAGTGCACCGCCGAGCCCCAGCGCTGCCGCCCCCGCGGTGCCCGCGAGTGCGCCGCCCAGCAGGAAGCGGCGTCGTGACGGCGGGATCTGATCGTGCTCTGGCGACTCTGGCGCTGTCATCGGCAAGTCATTCCTCGCGACGGAGACTAAATTTCGGCCCACCAAACTTATCTATCCGCGACGACGAAAGCAACCCGATGGTGTGAGTCCCACCGCGCCGCTCGATGTCGTGTCCGACGCTCAGCACGCTGTGTCCTGCATTCTCGACGCTGTGTCCTGCGTTCCGAACGCCGTGTGTGACATCCACGACGGCTCCTGCCAGCGCTCAGCGACGCGCATCAGGGCAAACCCTGATGCGCGTCGCTGAGTCGCGTGGTGGGCTGGGTGCCCCAGGCATGAGCAGAAGGGACGAATACCCATGACGCACGCACCGGAACGTATCGCCCGGTGGCACCGGTACTGGGACAAGAAGTCGCGCACCTATGACAAGGAGATGAGCTTCTGGGAGGGCCGATTGTTCGGCGACTCCCGCGCGTGGGCGTGCTCGCAGGCGCGAGGTGTGGCACTGGAGGTCGCGATCGGCACAGGGCTGAACATTCCGCATTACCCGGACGACGTCGAGCTGACCGGCATCGACCTCAGCGAGTCGATGCTCGACCTTGCCCGCACACGTGCCGACGAGCAGGGGCGCGCGGTGGAGTTGCGGCAGGCCGACGCGCAGCGATTGCCGTTTGACGACGCCTCGTTCGATACCGTCGTTTGCGCGCTGGGCCTGTGCGCGATCCCCGACATGGACGCCGCGGTGGCCGAGATGGTCCGGGTACTGCGTCCTGGCGGGAGGCTCATCCTGGTCGACCACATCGAAAGCTCGTCGCGCGTGGTGCGTGGCGTGCAGCGGCTAGCTGAGTTGGTCACGGTGCCGCTGGGTGGGGAGCATTTCCTCCGTCGTCCGCTGCGTGCGGTGCGTGCGCGCGGGTTGGAGATCGAGCGCGTACAGCGGTTCAAGCTGGGGCTGGTGGAGCGGCTGGTCGCCCATAAGCCGGAGTCTTGAGTGTCGGACACGGCGCACGCGGGGCTACTGTGCCGCGCCGACCATCCGGAGGGCCAGTTCGCAGTAGTGGTCGGCGATGTCTTCCGGGGCCCAGTCGCCCTCGTCGCGATACCAGCGTGCGACGTCGATGCCCAGTGACAGGAGTGCTAGCGCCGTCATCCGGGGGTTTGACGTCGCGAAGACGTCCGCTGCGACCCCGGCCGTCACGACGTCTCGCATCCGCTGCTCGATCGCGCGCCGGTACTCCCTGATCTCCGCGAGGTGCTCCTCGTTAAGAGCCGCGAGCTCGTAGTTCACGATCCGCGCGCCGGTGTGGCCGCGCGCGTGGTGTGCCGCGAAGGCGCGCATGACCGCGCGGAGCTGTTCGACTGGGTCCGCCGAACTGGCCACTCCCTCCTCGACCAGCCGCAATGTCCGTTCGTGTCCCTCTTTCGAGATCAGGTACAGCAGGTCTTCCTTGGACTTGTGGTGCACGTACACGGCGGCGGGGCTCATTCCCGCGGCCGACGCGATGTCGCGCGTGGTCGTGCCGTGGAAGCCCTTGGCCGCGAATGACTCGATCGCGGCGTCGACCAGGCGGGTCCGTGCGTTGGGCTGTGCGCCTGGCATGGGTGACGTCCCTTTCCTCATGTCCTCGTTCGCGGCTCTGGGCATGGCATCGCTTCCGTCAGGGAGTTCCGTCGGGGTGTTGACGGGCGTGGTGTACCTACGGCATGCTAAGCGAACGCTTACCACTAAGCAAGCGCTTAGCCACGCGGCTCAGGTGGACCCCAGTACCGTACGGAAGGACGATCAGCCCATGCCGAACGCCGTCAGCGACAGGTTCCGCGACAAGGTCGCGGTGGTGACCGGAGCGAGCAGGGGTATCGGGCTCGGTATCGCCGAGCGGCTGGTCGCCGAGGGCGCGAAGGTCTGCATCACCGCGCGCAAGCAGGAGGCGCTCGATGAAGCCGTCCAGCGACTCGGCTCGGACGCCATCGCGGTCGCGGGGAAGGCGCACGATCCCGACCATCAAGTCGAGGCGATCACGCGCACCATCGAAACCTTCGGCAGTCTCGATCTGCTGGTCAACAACGCGGGCATCAATCCGGTCTACGGGCCGATGATCGAGCTGGACCTCGACGCGGCGCGCAAGATCGTCGAGGTCAACTGCCTTTCCGCGCTGGGATGGACGCAGCAGGCGCACAAGGCGTGGCTCGGCGAACACGGCGGCGCGATCGTCAACGTCTCCTCGGTCGCGGGGCAGAAGCCCGCTCCCGGTATCGGCTTCTACGGCGCGAGCAAGGCGATGCTCACTCACATCACCGAGGAGCTGGCCGTTGAGCTCGGTCCTAACATCCGGGTCAACGGCGTCGCACCGGCCGTGGTCAAGACCCAGTTCGCTACCGCTCTGTACGAGGGCCGCGAGAGCGAGGTCGCCGCGAGCTACCCGCTCAAGCGCCTCGGTGTCCCGGAGGACATCGGTAGCGTGGTTGCCTTCCTACTCTCCGAGGACGCGGGCTGGTTGACCGGCCAGACCATCGTCATCGACGGCGGCGTCACTCTTACCGGTGGCGTCTGACATGGATCTTCAAGGCAAGGGCATCGTCATCACCGGGGCGGGGCACGGTATCGGCCGTGCGCTCGCGCACCGGTTCGCCGCCGAGGGCGCGCGGGTCGTCGTCAACGACGTCGATGCCGACGCGGCCATCGCGGTCGCATCCGAAGTGGATGGATACGCCGTGCCGGGTGACGCCGCGACCGAAGACGGCGTACAGGCACTCATCGACACCGCGCGGGGACACCTCGGCGCGATCGACGTCTACTTCGCTAACGCCGGAGTGTCCGTCGGCGCCGGGCTGGAAGCGTCCGAAGAGGACTGGGCCAAGGCCATCGAGGTCAACACCATGGCGCACGTCCGTGCTGCCCGGCGGTTGGTGCCAGACTGGCTGGAGTCCGGTGGCGGCACGTTCGTCGTCACGGCGTCGGCGGCAGGTCTGCTCACCATGCTCGGCAGTCCGACGTACTCGGTCACCAAACACGGCGCGGTGGCGTTCGCGGAGTGGCTGTCGATCACGTACGGCGACCGAGGCGTCACTGTCCACTGTGTCTGTCCACAAGGGGTGCAGACCCAGATGCTGGACGACTCGGGGGTGTTCAAGGAGATGCTCAGCCGCGACACCGCGCTCACACCGGAGCAGGTGGCCGAGTCGGTGATGCGGGGCATGGCGGATGGATCGTTCCTCATCCTGCCCCACCCGGAGGCCGCCGAGTACTACGCCTACCGGGCCGCGAAGCCGGACAAGTGGCAGGCCGCGATGCGCAAGCTGCAACAAGGTATCGACGAGGCGGGAGGCGCGCGATGAAGGCATGGCAGGTCGCCGAGCTGGGAGAGCCGGAAAAGGTCCTGCGGCTGGTAGACGTCGACACGCCGGAACCCGGCCCGACGCAGCTGCTGGTGCGGGTGCGTGGCGCGGCGGCGAACTTCCCCGACGTCTTGATGTGCCGGGGCGAGTATCAGGTCAAGCCTCCGCTGCCGTTCACACCAGGCGTCGAGCTGTGCGGCGAGGTCGTCGCCACGGGTTCTGAGGTGTCCGGTATCAAGCAGGGTGACCGGGTCATCGGCGCGTCGGTCATCCCTTCTGGCGCTTTCGCGGAATATGCCCTGATGGAGGCCGCGACGGCGTTCCCGGCCCCCGAAGCGCTTGACGACGCGCAGGCCGGGTCGTTCTACATCGGATACCAGACCGGCTGGTTCGGCCTGCATCGTCGCGCCCGGCTCCAGGCGGGGGAGACGCTGCTGGTGCACGCCGCCGCTGGCGGTGTGGGCAGTGCCGCCGTGCAGCTCGGCAAGGCCGCCGGCGCGCGGGTGATCGGCGTCGTTGGCGGTCCCGCCAAGGCGGAGGTCGCCCGCGAGCTTGGCGCGGACGTCGTGGTCGACCGCACCACCGAGGAGTTCGTCGACGTCGTCAAGCGCGAAACCGACGGCAAGGGCGCGGACGTCGTCTACGACCCGGTCGGTGGGGAGACGTACCGACGCTCCACTAAGTGCATCGCGTTCGAGGGGCGCATCGTGATTGTCGGCTTCGCTGGTGGCGAGATTCAGTCGGCCGCGCTGAACCACGCGCTGGTCAAGAACTACGCCATCCTCGGCCTGCACTGGGGCCTCTACACCGGCAAAGACCCGGACGCGGTCCGCGCCTGCCACGACGACCTCACCGCGCTGGCGGCGGCCGGGAAGGTCGCACCGCTGGTGAGCGAGCGTGTCTCGCTGGAGGATGTCGCCAGCGGCGTGCAGCGGCTCGCCGATGGGACCACGGTGGGCAGGCTGGCCGTCGTACCGGGAACCTGAAACCAGGAACGCAACAGAAGGAGACACTCGTGAGCGATCAGACCAAGCGCACCGCCATCGTCACCGGAGCGGCGCGGGGCATCGGCGCCGCCGTGGCGAAGCGGCTCGCCTCCGACGGTTTCAACGTCGGCGTGCTCGACCTCGACGAGGCCGCCTGCAAGCAGCCCGTCACCGACATCGAGGGCGCAGGGGGGAAAGCGCTCGCGGTGGGCGTCGACGTCTCCGACGAGCAGGCGGTCGACGCGGCCGTGGAACGGGTCGCGAGCGAGCTTGGCGCGCCAACCGTGCTGATCAACAACGCTGGCATCACCCGCGACAACCTGTTGTTCAAGATGAGTGTCGACGAGTGGGACGCGGTGATGAACGTGCACCTGCGCGGCTCCTTCCTGATGACGCGCGCGGTGCAGAAGCACATGACCGAGGCGAAGTACGGCCGCATCGTCAACCTGTCCAGCGTGTCCGCGCTCGGCAACCGGGGCCAGGTCAACTACTCCTCGGCCAAGGCGGGACTGCAAGGGTTCACCAAGACCCTGGCCATCGAGCTGGGCAAGTTCGGCGTCACCGCGAACGCGATCGCACCCGGGTTCATCGAGACCGAGATGACCGCCGCGACCGCCGAGCGGGTCGGCGTGCCGTTCGAGGACTTCAAGAAGGGTGCCGCCGCGCAGATCCCCGTCCAGCGCGTCGGTCAGCCGGAGGACATCGCGGCCACCGCGTCGTTCCTGGTCAGCGAGGAAGCCGGATTCGTGTCCGGGCAGGTCATCTACGTCGCCGGTGGCCCGCGCGACTGATCTCGAGGAGAACGTCATGCAGGTGTTCAACGGGCTCGACGAGCTCGAGAAAGCGGTGGGTACCCACCTCGGCTACAGCGACTGGCACACCATCACCCAGGAGCGGATCAACCTGTTCGCCGAGGCCACGGGCGACCACCAGTGGATTCACACCGACCCGGAGAAGGCCGCGCACGGACCGTTCGGCAGCACGATCGCGCACGGCTACCTGACGCTGTCGCTGGTCCCGATGCTGGTGTGGGAGATCTACAAGGTCGACGGCCTGAAGATGGGCGTCAATTACGGCTCCAACAAGGTGCGGTTCCCCGCGCCGGTGCCGGTGGGCTCGCGCGTGCGCGCCGGCGCTGAGCTGGTCGAGCTTAAGCGCGGCGACGACGGCGCACAGGCGATGGTGCGGGTCACCATCGAGATCGAGGGCGGCGACAAGCCCGCCTGCGTCGCCGAAGTCCTCTCCGTGCTGGTGGAGTGATCATGGCCGGGACGGACACCGAGCCACCCGGGTTGGACCTCGCCAGGTTCGGAGAGTACTTCGACGGTGTCCGTCCCGGCGCGATCACCGGTCCGCTGCGGGCGAGCCTGATCGCGGGCGGCAAGTCGAACCTGACCTACGAGGTCACCGACGGGACGTCGACGTGGATCGTGCGCCGCCCGCCGCTGGGCCACGTGCTGGCCACGGCGCACGACATGGGGCGCGAGTACCGGGTCATCACCGCGCTCTGGCCAACCGACGTTCCGGTGCCAAAGACGTACGCCCACTGCGAGGACCCCGACGTCATTGGCGCGCCGTTCTACGTGATGTCCAAAGTAGAAGGCACGCCGTATCGGTACGCCACGGAGTTGGCGCCGCTGGGGTCTGAGCGTGTTCACGCGATCTCGCTTCGCATGATCGACACGTTGGCCACGCTGCACGACGTCGACCCGCACGCGGTCGGACTCGGCGACTTCGGGCGGCCTGAAGGCTTTCTCGCCCGACAAGTTCGGCGCTGGAAGAAGCAGCTGGACGCCTCCTACGTGCGCGATCTGCCGGGTGCCGAGCGGTTGCACGACGCGTTGGCCGCGTCGGTGCCCGCCGAGTCCGCGCCCGGCATCGTGCACGGCGACTTCCGGCTGGACAACCTCCTCGTCGAGAACGACGAGGTCACGGCGGTCCTCGACTGGGAGATGGCGACCCTCGGCGACCCGCTCACCGACATCGCGCTCCTGCTGGTCTATCAACGGATGGCCGAGCTGGACGCCGGGGACGCGGTCGCCGACGTCGCCACCGCGCCGGGCTTCGCTGATGCCGACGAGATGCTGGCTCGCTACGCCACCCACAGCGGCAGGGACCTCTCCGCCATGGGCTTCTACCTGGGGCTGGCGTATTTCAAGCTCGCCGTGATCCTCGAAGGAATCCACTACCGATACACCCACGGGCAGACCGTTGGCGAGGGCTTCGACACCGTCGGCGACCTCGTCGTGCCCCTGATCGACGCCGGAATGGCCGCACTGAAGGAGTAGCCGATGGACTTCGCGCTAGACACCACCACCGAAGAGCTGCGGGAGCGGCTGCTGACCTTCCTGCACGAGAAGGTGTACCCGGCCGAGCCGGTGTTCTCCGAGCAACTGGAAGCCGCCGACGACCGCTGGGCATGGTCGCGGGTGCCAGTGCTGCATGAGCTGCGGGCGCAGGCCCGTGAGCAAGGGCTGTGGAATCTCTTCCTGCCAGGGGAGGAGGGCGGCGGGCTCACCAACCTGCAGTACGCGCCGCTGGCCGAGATCACCGGTCGCAGCAGGCTCGCGCCGCCCGCGCTGAACTGCTCCGCACCGGACACCGGCAACATGGAAGTGCTGTCGATGTTCGGAACGGAGAAGCAGCGCAAGGAGTGGCTGGAGCCGCTGCTGGCAGGGGAGATCCGGTCGTCGTTCGCGATGACCGAGCCGGACGTCGCATCGTCGGACGCTACCAACATCGGCACCCGGATCGAACGGGACGGCGACCACTACGTCGTCAATGGACGGAAGTGGTGGATCACTGGGGCGATGAACCCGGACGCGGCGATCTTCATCGTGATGGGTAAGACCGACCCGTCCGCCGACCGGCACCGGCAGCAGTCGATGATCCTGGTTCCGCGCGACACACCAGGCGTGGAGATCAATCGCGGCATGACCGTGTTCGGCTACGACGACGCCGACCACGGCGGACACGCCGAGATGACCTTCACCGATGTCCGGGTGCCCGCCGAGAACCTGATCGGCGGTGAGGGCGACGGATTCGCCATTGCCCAGGCACGGCTCGGTCCTGGCAGGATCCACCACTGCATGCGATCCATCGGGGTGGCCGAACGCGCGATCGAGTTGATGTGTGACCGCGCCGCCGAGCGGGTCGCGTTCGGTAAGCCGATCGCGGACCAGGGCGTTGTCCGCGACTGGATCGCCGAAGCGCGGGTCCGGGTGGAACAGTTGCGCCTGCTGGTGCTCAAGACCGCGTGGCTGATGGACACCGTCGGCAACAAGGGTGCGCACACTGAAATCCAGGCCATCAAGATCGCCACGCCGCGGACCGTGGAGTGGATTCTGGACAAGGCCATCCAGGTGCACGGCGCCGGTGGGTTGAGCCAGGACTCCCCGCTCGCGGGGCTGTTCGCGGGCATTCGCACACTGCGCTTCGCCGACGGGCCCGACGAGGTGCACAAGAACGCGCTCGCCAAGGCTGAGCTGAAGCGCCAGCAAGGAAGGGGTACGCACTGATGAGTGACGACGAGGTCGCCGACGACCTGCGGCGACGGGTGGCCGAGCTGCTGAAGCAGCATGATCCGGCCACCACGGACCGGCTGGAGTTCCTGCGGGCGCGGTTCGACGCCGGGCTGGCGTGGGTGCACTACCCGGAAGGACTCGGCGGGCTGGGCCTGCCACGCGCGATGCAGTCCGTTGTGGACGCCGAACTGGAGAAGGCGGATGCGCCGGACAACGAACCGCGCCGCATCGGCATCGGGCTCGGCATGGCCGCGCCGACGATCCTTGCGTTTGGCACAGATGAGCAAAAGAAGCGCTTCCTGCGGCCACTGTGGACTGGTGAGGAAGTCTGGTGCCAGCTGTTCTCCGAACCGGGTGCCGGGTCCGACCTCGCCGCGTTGGCCACCCGTGCGATGCGCGACGGCGACACCTGGGTCGTCAACGGCCAGAAGGTCTGGACGTCGGTGGCCCACAAGGCGCGCTGGGCGATCCTGGTCGCCCGCAGCGATCCTGACCAGCCGAAACACGCTGGTCTGACGTACTTCGTGTGCGACATGACCGACCCTGGCGTCGACGTCTGGCCACTGCGGCAGATTACCGGCGAGGCCGAGTTCAACGAGGTTTTCCTGACCGACGTTCGCATCCCGGACGAGAACCGGCTCGGCGCGGTCGGCGACGGCTGGCGTGTCGCGATGGGCACGCTGATGAATGAGCGCGTCGCCATCGGTGGCGGGTCCGCGCCCAGGGAGAGCGGCATGATCGGCGTCGTCGCCGACACGTGGCGCAAGCGCCCGGAGGTGCGCACGCCGGGCACGCACGACCGGCTGATGCGGCTGTGGGTCGAGGCCGAGGTCGCTCGGCTGACCGGCAAGCGGTTGCAGCAGAAGCTGGCTAGCGGGGAGCCGGGGCCAGAGGGGTCGGCGATGAAGCTGACGTTCGCGCGTCTCGCGCAGGAACTGTCCGGTTTGGAGCTGGAATTGATCGGCGAGGACGGCCTGCGCTACTCGGACTGGACCATGACACGCCCGGAGATCGTGGAGTTCACCGGCCGCGACGCCGGGTACCGCTACCTGCGCGCCAAGGGCAATTCGATCGAGGGCGGCACGTCCGAGGTGCTGCGCAACATCATCGCCGAGCGGGTGCTCGGCCTGCCGCCAGAACGCCGTGACGACAAGGACGTCCCGTGGAAGGACCTGCCACGATGAACCTGCTCTACACCGACGTCGAGGACTCCCTGCGGGACAGCGTGCGGTCGCTGCTCGCCGACCGGTGTCCCGCCGAACGCGTGATCGCAGCCTACGACGGTAACGACAACCTCGGCCGCGAGCTGTGGCCTAGACTGGCCAATGACCTCGGGCTCGCTGGGCTGCTAGTGCCGGAGGATATGGGCGGGCAGGGCGCGAGCGCCCGCGAAGCCGCCGTCGTGCTGGAGGAACTGGGCCGGTTCGCCGCGCCGGTACCGTTCCTGAGCAGCGCCGTCATCGCGACGTCGATCGCCATGCGGGCACAACACGTGGAGCTGGTGCGCCAGCTGGTCCAGGGGACGACGACGGCCGCGCTGGCGGTTCCGTTCAGCGCCGGTCCCGCGACGTTCGGCTCCGATGTGCTGCGGACCGAGGAGGACGTGCTGCGCGGCAGCGTCTCTAGTGTCGCGGGTGCGCTCGACGCCGACGTCCTACTGGTTCCCGTGCCCACCGAGGTCGGCTTCGAAGTGCACCTGGTTGATGCCAGCGCGGTCACGATGACGCCCGTGGTGTCACTGGACATGTCGCGGCAACTCGCGGACATCGACTTCATGGACGCACCGTGCGAGGTACTCATCGACGCCACCGACGGCGCGGCGGCGGTGCGCGACGCGCTTGAGCTGGGCGCGGCACTGTTGGCGTCGGAGCAGGTGGGCGTCGCCGAGTGGTGCCTTGAGTCGACCGTGGCGTACCTGAAGGAGCGTAGGCAGTTCGGCCGGATCGTCGGCGGTTTCCAGGCGATCAAGCACCGCCTGGCCGATTTGTGGGTCGAGGTGGAGTCTGCCCGCGCGGCGGCTCGCTACGCGGCGGCGACGGCCGCCGAGGGCGACCCCGACCGGCAGGTGGCGGTGGCGCTGGCGCAGGCGTATTGCTCGGGCGCTGCGGTGCACGCGGCGGAGGAGTGCGTCCAGTTGCACGGCGGTATTGGGATGACCTGGGAACACCCGGCGCATCTCTACCTGAAGCGCGCCAAGGCGGATCAGATCGCCTTCGGTGCCGCCGAGGGACATCGCGCGACCCTGGCGGGCCTGGTCGACCTCCCGGCGTGACGTCGTTGGCCTCTGCGGGAGCGCACCGGACGGGCGGCCGTCAGCGCGGCCGCACCATCAACGCCTGCGCGCCGATCGCCACCTGACCGTCGGCGTCGTGCAGCACGCTCGACGCCGTGCCGATACCGGACGGTCCGATGGTCGTGTTCGCGTCCAGTCCGATCCACTCGCCGACCGGTTCGCGCTGGATGTGCACGGTCAGGTCGGTATTGATGAACCACCACCGCGATGGGTTCAGCCGGTTCGACAACCCGTTGCCGGAGTCGGCGACCGTGAACAGCCGCTGCATGCCGGACGGCTTCTCGCCGTCGACCAGCGGTATGCGCTGCCGCACCCACGCGGTCGACGGGCCGGGTACGTGCAGGCCACCATGCACCGGACGCCATTCCATCGCGTCGATGTAGCCGGGGCACCAGCCTTCCGGCCTGCCCATCGGCTCGATCCCGTCCCATGTCGGCAGCGGGTCGGCCTGCCCGGCCTCGACCGGCGTCGAGTCGGCCTTCGCGATGCGCCAGCCGGACGCCGTCGCGACGACCCTGCCACCCGCGGACATCTCGGCGTTCAGCAGTTCCACCGAGCGGCCGGGCCGGACCAGCTCGGCTCGCACGGTGAGCTCATCAATCGGCACCGGACCGAGGATCTCGACGGTCACCCGCGCGAGCTGCGTCTCCCGATCAGCGTCGATCTGTTCCAGCGCGCGCACCAGCAACGCCGACGGCGGGCCGAGGTGCTGCGCCTCCGTCGTCCACGGTCCCGCGGTGTGCCGGGTGGACAGGAACACGCTCTCGCCGCGGGGGAGGTAGAAGGCCTCGGCGTCCTGGTCTGACACGGTCTGCCTCGCTTTCGCCGGGATCATGGTCCGCACGCCTGGTCACAGTAGCTGGCGCGAGACACATCTCGAACGCTCAGCGACATCGTTGCCGAGCTTATGCGGCGAGGGCTCGGTCAGCGAACACCCGTTGAGATATCGCACAGCGCGAAGACCGGGTTGCCGGTGGTCCGCCTCGGTAAAGTGATCACAACCGATGACCGGAACTCCTCACTCGGGTCGATGATGATCACCGACGCGCCGTCCGGCGTGGGCTTCGCGTTGACCAGCCGGGAGTGACCCAGCCGTGGGCACCCAGTTGCCATGGAATCCGGCGGGTACCCGTGTCGGCAGGTGAATGCTCGCCACGTGCTCCAGTGTCGCCGCGTCGAGCAGCGTCAGGTCGCTGCGGTCGGACGCCTTGTCGTACACGAACCCCATCAGCACACCCTCGTCCTCGGCGGCATCGGCCGCGGCAGGGACGAAGACGAACTCGCCGACCTCGGTGCCTTCCCCGAACGTGTGCACTGTGGACGTCGACTGTTCGACGTCGTGCTTGACGACGCTGTCGAACCAGCCTTCCTCTCGCGCCGCACTGGTGTAGGCGTAGCGATGACGGTGGCCGAGCAGCCGTTCGTCGATGCGTGGGAACTCCTGCATGATGTCGTCGATGCGCTCTGTGCGGACCTTGCCCGCGGCGAGGTCGATCTCCCACCGCTCGAGCAGCGGCGGCGCGTCGCCCGGCCCGTGTCGGTCCTGGTCGAAGACGCGGTCGTAGCGCGGCACCTCGACGACGATGGTGTTGCCGTCCTCGTAGGCGTTGACCGGGTGGAAGACGTAGCACGGATCGACGTCGAACCACCGGACGTCGCGTGACCGGCCATCGCGGGGAAGCACCCCGATACGCGCCGGATAGCGCGGGTTCCAGCTGTACGGCAGCGGCGCATTGGGTCGCAGTCGCCGTGATGCGGCGGCCGCCATCGGATCGGGGATGCGCACGTTGCCGATCAGTGCCGACAGCGTGAGTCGGGCGGCGCCACGCAGGAACCGGGGCACCGACGTCGTCGCCGCGATGCCAGTGTCGAAGGTGACCGGCAAGTCGTAGAGCAGCACATGGTTCTCGGTCAGCGAGAAGTTGTGCATCATCGGACTGCCGGAGACCTCGATGTCGACCGCGCGTCGCACCCGCGCGTCGCGGTCCAGCACGGTGTACTGCACGCGGTTGCCCCAGCCGAAGTAGTACGACACCGCGTGCAACTCGCCGGTGAGCGGATCGCGCTGCGGGTGCGCGGTGTAGGCGCCAGGTAGCGTGCCGTCGAAGTCACAAGGCCCGACGCTCTCCAGATCGTCGGTCAGCTCGAACACCGGTGCGCCACCTTCAACCAGCGCGAACGTCTTTCCGGCATGGCCGATGACGTTGGTGTTGGTGGCCAGGTCCATGCCGGTCGTGGTCCGGCCGCGGCGCCGCTCGCCGAGCGTGTCAGCGACGGGGCGGTTGCGGACCCAGCGGTTGCGGTACCACTCCGCCTTGCCGTCGCGGATGCGGATGCCGTGCACCATCCCGTCGCCGAGGAACCAGTTGTAGGTGCGCGGGTCGATCTCGCCGATCGGGTTCGGACCGTTGCGCAGGTACCTGCCGTCGAGGTGCTCCGGAATCGTGCCGGTGACCGGCAGGTCGGCGACGGTGTGCTCGGTGCTGATGGGGGCGAAGTTGGCTGCGAGGTACGGGTTCATGGCGGCTCCATTCATCGGGTGACCAGTCGGGTGGCCACGCGGTCGTACAGCGGTGCGAGAAAGGCGATCGGGCGCATGGATACGCGAGCGAATACCGCGCGCATGCGGGAGTGTCTGCCAGCGAGGCGTGGTCCGAGGCCCGCGAGCAGTGCGGCAAGGCCGGGAAGCGGTCGGACGTACACCCGGATCTCGCTGACTCGATCCGCGTCGTCTAGCCGCAGCAGGTGCGTGATCTCGATGGGGCGTCCGTCGACCGTGGCGCGCACGTTCACCAGACGCCGGTCGCTGGTGCCGAAGTCCGCTACCACCTCCGGGTCGCTGACGACCTCGGCGGCGGCGGTCAGCACTGCCGCGACGTCGTCGGCGCCACGGAACCGGTACGACGCCAGTACCGGTGAGTGCAGCGATACGTCACGGGTGAGCGAGTCGATGGTGGTGGAAATGTCGTGTGTGGCGATGCCTGCCGAATAGCGGTGCGCCGGAGCCTGCATGACGTCCTCCTATAACAACGTTATGTACAGGTATAACAGCGTTATCGGCAGACGTCAACGGGGTGCGGCACGATTCGATAACTGCGTTATGGCAGGATGGACGTCGTGAGTGAGGCAACGCGGCAGGGCGGCGTGCGTGACCGTCTGCTCGCGGCCGCCGTCGAGAAGCTGGAGGCCAGCGGGCCGGAGTCGCTGCAGGCGCGCCCGCTCGCCGCTGAGATCGGCGCGTCCACCATGGCCGTCTACACCCATTTCGGCGGCATGCCGCAACTGCTCGATGAAGTCACCCGGGAGGGTTTCGCACGGTTCGACGCTCAACTCGCGTGCGTCGAACGTAGTGACGACACCATCGCCGACCTCCTCGCCCTCGGTATCGCGTACCGCCAGTTCGCGCTGGAGAACCCGCAGCTCTACCGGCTGATGTTCGGGCTGACGACACCGGGCACGCGGCGGGCCAAGGAACGCGACCTCACCACGGAGGGCAGCCCGACATCGGTCAGCGAGGGCATCAGCGCGTTCAACCACCTTGTGGACGCGGTGACGCGCGCGGCGGAGTCGGGCCGGATCGTGGCCGAGGATCCGGTCGCCGTGGCGGGACAGATCTGGAGTGCCACCCACGGCTACGTTCTGTTGGAGATCGCGGGCGTGTTCGGCCACGAGGGACACGGGCTGGTGCGCACCCTGCAGCCGCTGATCATCAACTTGCTCGTTGGGCTCGGTGATGACCGCGCGGACGTCGAGGCGTCGCTGGCCAGGGCACTCGACGCCGTATAGCGGACGTCGACTTACTGCCCGCGGCGCTCCCAGATGGCACGGGCGTTGTCGAACTCCGTCACGGCGCGGGGGCCGTTGCGTTCCAGGGCACGCTGGAACCTCGCTGGGTCAGCGCGACGAAACTCGATCTGTTCGGTCTCGTACCGCGACATCGCGACCCGCTGTGAGCCGGATTCGCGGCCCGCGCGGTAGCGCTCAAGGAAGCCTTCGACGTTGGCGGCGCTCGTCCAGTTCGCCTTGTAGATGACGAGCCCGCCCCTGTCGAACACCCACGTCATGTTCGGCATCCCGCCGAACGCCCTGTGCACGGTGCCGGTCAGGTCGTCGACCAGGATCGGCCGTCGAATACCGATCTCGTCACGCAGCAGACGCGCGTTGGCGAGCTTGCGCTCCCAGGTGTCGTGGTGCGGCACGTGCTCACCGGGGTGAGCTTCGTTGGTGTAGACGAACACCCACTCGGCCTCGGGATGCCGCTCGGCCGCGTCGTCAAGCAGAGGACCCTCCGCTGAGCAGTACGGTCAAGTGAACGAGCCGAACTCCATCACCAGCGGTTTCGACGTCCACAGCGCCGCGAGGTCGATTCGCTCGCCGTCGTTGAGCCGGTGCAGCGGGAAGGTAGTGGCGTGAGTGCCGATGCGGAAAGACTCGCGGAACCTCGCCTCGTCGGCCAGTTCGCCGCCTGCCGCGATGTAGTCGTCGAAATGTGGGTAGTTGTACCGCTCCGAGGTCAGCGCGTCGTCCGCGTCCACCGAGTCCCTCCCATGATCGACTCGACGTCCAGCATGCGTGCGGCGACGGCGCGGACGCAACCTCGCACCTGCGCGGAGAGTGTCGCCGTCCTGACAGTTGACACGATGCGCGTAAAACTCGGTCGTCATCCGACAGAGCGCCGCGCCTTCACGGGGTTCTTAGCTGGTCGGGTCTAGGGTCGGTGCGATGACTTCAGACAGTAGGACCTCCACCCCGTCGGACGACGCCGCGACCGAGTCCGAGCAGGCGACGAACCAGGCCGACTCGGCGACGGACCCCGCGACGGAGACGGCAAGCGCCCCTCGGTCCGAGGCGCCAGCCGATACCGATGTGGACAACAACGCCGACGCGCCCGTCAGCGGCGACGAACCAGCCACCGACGCCGAGGGTCAGGTTCCTGTCGCCGCGCGGGCGGGCGAGACCGGCAAGTCCAGTGGTGGCTTCGCCGCGGGCGCGGTCGCCATCGTGAGCGCGGGGCTGGGACTGGTGTCGCTCACCGGCAGTTCGCTCGGCGACATGCTGCGTTTCCGCAAGGAGATCATTGGGCAGATCGACCTTCGCTCTGGTGGCGGTGGCGACCAGGTCGAGATCGCCTACGGCGCGCCGTGGGACACCGTCGCCATCGTTAACGGCGTGTTCGCGCTGCTCGCCGTCGTCGTTGGTGGCGCGCTGGTCGCGGTGCACGCGAACAACGCGGACACCAAGGGCTGGGTGAAGGCCGTCGCGCTGGGTGGTGCGCTGCTCGGCGTGATCGGCCTCGGTATCGCGGGCGGCATGTACCTCGACCTGTTCGGTTCGCAGCCAGAGCTGCCGCAGGCTCCGCAGATGCCAGGTGCCGGTGGCTGAGGCGTCGCCTCACCAACCGTTACGACAATGGGCCGGAGCCAGTAGGGGCTCCGGCCCGTCGTGCGCCGTTTAACCGAGGCCGCGGTCGGCCTCCAGTAGCCGAAGCCACACCTCGCTAAGCGTGGGGAAGGCCGGGACGGCGTGCCACAGTGTGTCCATCGGCACCTCGCCGACGATCGCGATCGTGGCGGCGTGTAGTACCTCGCCGGCACCGGGCCCGACGAACGTCGCGCCCACGATGATGCGGCGTGACTGGTCGATCACGAGTTGCGTGGTACCGCTGATGCCCTTGCCATGCAGCGCGCCCGCCGCGATGCTGCCGATGTCATGTCGCACGGTGCGCACGTCGATACCCGCGTCGCGTGCCTGTTGTTCGGTCTTGCCGACGGCGGCGATCTGCGGGTCGGTGAACACGACCCTCGGCACTGCGCGGCTGTCTGCCCACGCCTGGACGTCGCGGCCAGCGATGATGTCGCCGACCAGCCGCGCCTGGTACTTACCCTGGTGAGTGAGCAGCGCCCTGCCGTTGACGTCGCCCGCCGCGTACAGCCAGCCGCTGTCAATGCCCTTGACGCGCAGGTGGTCGTCGACGTCGAGATAGCGCCCAGGCTCCAGGCCGATGGTGTCGAGCCCGATGTCGTCGGTGCGCGGTTTGCGGCCGACCGCGACCACGATCTCGTCTCCGACGAGCTCGCGCCCGTCGTCCAGGGTGATCGTCACCGGCGCGTCGGCCGACTCCCGCGCGGCGCTGGTCGCCTTGGCTCCGGTGAGCACCCGGATGCCCTCGTTCTCGAACGCCTGCGCGAGTTCTTCGCCGACGAACGGCTCCTCGTTGGCCAGCAGCCGGTCGGTCATCTCGATGATGGTGACCTCTTCGGCGCCAAGCCTGCGGAACGCCTGCGCCATCTCGACGCCGATGACCCCGCCGCCCAGGATGAGCAGTCGTCGAGGGATCTGCTTCGCGGCGGTGACGTCGCGGTTGTCCCAGGTGGCGATGTCCCGCATGCCCTCGATAGGTGGCACGGCGGCACTCGATCCGGTGGCGACGACGACGGCTTTCCGCGCGGTTAGCATGACCGACTCGCCGTCGCCGGTGTCGACCTCGACGGTGCGCTCACCGGTGAGACGCCCCGTGCCACGCACGACGTCGACGTCCACACTGGCCAGCCACTGCGCCTGGCCCTCGTCGTTCCAGTCGCTGGCGAACTTGTCCCTGCTGCGCAGCGCCTTGTCGACGTCGACCGAACCGGTGACGGCGGGGGCGGCCGCGGGGACGCGTCGCGCGGCTTCCAGTACCTCACCGGGGCGCAGCAGCGCCTTGCTTGGCATGCACGCCCAGTAGGAGCACTCGCCTCCGATGAGCTCGCTTTCGACGACCACGGCGGTCAGCCCGTTCTCCCTGGCGTAGCCCGCCGCGTTCTCGCCGGTCGAGCCGCCGCCGATCACGATCACGTCGTACTGCCGCTGGTCCGCCATGGCGTCCTCCGATCAAGCGTGGGCCTCGCCGCGCGGTGCGTCTGTCGCGAGCGCCGTCAACTGGGACAACATCCAGTTGGTACCCGGCATTCCGGGCAACGAATCACCCATACGGGGATGATCAGCTCAGCGGGGCAGCCTGACACGATCAGTCAATCAATGGGTTGTGCACCCGAAGGTCGTTGAATCGGCCGAAATCGCGGTCAGCTGACCACAACTCGTGCACACCGTGCGTCAGACACAGCGCGGCGATTCGCGCATCGTGCACCATTGGACCCGCGACTTTCGCCTTCGCGAGTAGTGGCTTCAGCTCGCCCCAATAACCACCGGACTCGCCAAGCATGAAAAGCGTTGGTGCGCCTAGCCAGGCCTCGATCTGCTCAAGTGCCTGCTCTGGTGTGCTGGGCGGATCATAGATCTTCGGATGCGTGGCGATCGCGTAGAACTCGTGCACGCATGGCCACGGGATGGCCCATGCGACTTGCCCCTCCGCGAGTTGTTTGATGCACCGCCCGGCGCGTTCATGGAACTCGCAGTCACGCCGGTGCGCGTACACCAAGATGTTTGTATCGACGGCGATCATGCCTGCTGAGAGTAGATAGCGTCGCGCACCTGGTCCCAATGAGCACCCCGGAACTCGGGCTGCAAGCCGTTTCCGTCGACGCTGGCGTCCGGGAGGACGAAGTTCGTGCCACTGGTGCGCTGTGCGACCACCGTGCGTAGACCGGTTTCGATCAGCTCTTTCAACGTGGTCTGCTCACGTCGAGCGAGCTCCTGCGCTTGGCGCAGCAACTCGTCCGAGAGGTTCACGGTGGTCTTCATATGGCCAACTATATCACCAAAGCCATATAGCCATACCGTTCGCCGGGGCCATTCCTACTCCGAACGGGGGTGTGGATACGTCTCACAAGCGCAAGATGAGCCGCTGTCTTGGCCAAGATCGTCATCTCGGCGGGACCTGAGTCGTTATCGCATTCGCATCCCGATCGTGGAAGTCGATCACCCAGCCCGGGGGGCCTGCCCGGGTCGTTCGAGAGGACAGTCGATGGAACACCGTGGTTCGTCCGAGGAACCAGGCTCGGACAACGCACCTCAAGATCCCGGCCGGAACGTCGGCCGTCGCCGGTTCCTCGGGTACCTGGTCGCGGCGCCGACTTTGGCCGTCGCCGCGCAGCTCGGCGAGTCCGCCACAACGCCGCGCGCGGCGAACGCCGTCATCCCGTCACCCCCGGAACAGCAGGAGATCTACGATCTCAACGACCTCCTGACGCTGGCCGCGAAACCGACGTCCAATCTAATCGCCGTCGTGATCAACTCCGACGGCACGGCGTCGTTCGACATGCCGCGTGCCGAAAGCGGCCAGGGCATCACCACGATGGCGGCGATGCTGATCGCCGAGGAACTGGACCTCCCCCTCGACAAGATCAACGTGACATTGGCCGACGCGCGTCCCGAGCTGCTGTTCAACCAGTTCACGGGGGCGTCCAACACGACGATCGCCATGTACGAGCCGATTCGGACAGCCGCCGCGATCGCGCGCGAGCGGTTGCTGGGCGCCGCCGCGGTCCGGTTCGGCGTCACGGTCGACCGCCTCACCGTGCGCGCTGGCGTCGTCTACGCGCCAGACGGCCGCGCCACCGGCTACGGCGAGTTGGCCGTGCGCGCCGCGAGCCAGCGGACAAGGGAAGTCGACGTCACGCTCAAGGACGCGTCCGAGTTCAGCGTCATAGGCACGCCGCGCAACCGGATCGACGCGCTGGACGCCGTCACGGGGCGCAAGACATTCGCCATGGACCGCGCCGTGCCTGACGCGCTACCGACGATGATCTGCCGCCCGCCGACGATCAAGGGCACGCCGCGGGCGGTGGCGAACGCCGACGACGTGCGGCAGATGCCCGGCGTCACCCACGTTGTCCAGATCGCCACCGGCATCGCCGTGCGCGCGAAGACGTTCGGCCAGTGCATCGACGCCGTCAACGCGCTCGACGTCACCTGGAATCCCGGCACTGTCGACACCGAGTCGGACGACACGGTGCTCGCCAAGCTCAGGGAAGCCGAGACGGACTTCTCTCCGCTCCACACCGGCGAGGTCGTCGAGGGCGACTTCGTCTTCCACTTCCGCAACAACGCCGCGCTGGAGCCCAACACCGCCGTCGCCGACGTCCGACCCGACCGCGCCGAGATCTGGGCACCGTTGCAGGCGCCGATCCTGTGCAAGGAACAGGTCGCCGAGCAGCTCGGACTGCCACTGGACGCGGTGACCGTGCACGTCGAGCAGGCGGGCGGCGCGTTCGGGCGACGCATGTTCAACGACGTCGTCCTCGAAGCTACTGAGGCGTCGCGGAAGATGGGCCGGCCGGTGAAGCTGATGTGGCATCGCACCGACGAGTGCCGCCAGGGCCGCACGCACCCGATGTGCACGTCGCGTATCCGCGCCAGCTTCTCCGGCAACAACGTGCTCACCTTCGAGCAGCTGCACACCAGCGTCGCCACCGACTACACCCAGGGCTTCGGCGAGATCATCTCCGCGAAGGTCGGCACTGTGCCGTCGATGGGCATGGCCAACGAGGAGGGCTACGCCAAGCCGGTGTTCAACGCGACGGTCAACGTGCCGTACCACTTCGGCAACGTGTCGCACTCCCTCGATGAGATCTACACCTACGACACGTTCCCGACCGGCAGCGTGCGCAACTTGGTCAACCCCGACGTCCGCACCGCGCAGGAGCTGATCGTCGATCGGCTCGCCGCGAGAATGGGCAAGGACCCGTACGAGTTCCGGCGCGAGTTCATCGATGACGACCGGTTGCGCGCGGTGCTGGACACTGTCGCCAAGGAAGGCGACTGGGGTCGAGAGATGGCGCCCAAGACGGCCCAGGCGATCACTGTCCACAAGGAATACAAAGGTGCTACCGCATGTCTGGTCGAAATCGACTGTCGCGATGAGACTGTCAATCGCGAGATCCGCGGTGCCGTGACGGGTCCACGCGTGACCAGGGTCGTCATGGCGGTCGATGCCGGACTGGCGATCAATCCCCGTGGGCTGGAAGCCCAGATGCAGGGTGGCATCATGGACGGTATCGCGCAGGCGCTGACGTCCAGTTTGCACCTACGCGACGGCGTGCTGCTGGAAGGCAGTTGGGACGACTACTTCTACACCCGGCACTGGAACGCCCCGTTCGAGACCAGGGTCATCGTGATGCCGCCGACCACCGGCGAGCCGGGCGGCGCTGGCGAGCTCGGCGTCCCGTCGGCGATGGCCGCCGTCGCGTGTGCCTACGCCCGCGCGACCGGCACCGTGCCGACGACCTTCCCCATCAACCACGACACGCTCAGCTTCACTCCGAAGCCGACCGTGCCGCCGCTGCCGCCGTCACCGACCAACGGCCTTCAGTTCGCGTACTAAGGAGCATTCGTGCGTACACACACTTTCATCGTCAACGGCGAGCGCGTCCACGTGAAGATCGAGTCCGACGTACGGCTGCTCTGGGTGCTGCGCGACGTCCTCGGCATCAACGGCCCGAAGTACGGCTGCGGCATCAATGTCTGCAAGGCGTGCACGAGCCACATCAACGGCAAGGCGTTCAACCCGTGCTCGGTGCGGGTCGGCGACATCAAGGGTGGCGACGAGATCACCACGATCGAGGGGCTGCCGGACACCGTCGGCGCGGACTTGCACCCGATGCAGGAGGCCTGGCTGGCGCGCGATGTCGCCCAGTGCGGCTACTGCCAGCCCGGGCAGATCATGGCCGCCGTCGCCAAAGTGCGGCAGGCCCGCGAGGAAGGCCACGAGATCAGCGACGCCGACATCGACGAGATCCGCAACATCTGCCGCTGCGGCACCTACGCCCGCATCCGCGAGGCGATTAAAGAGGGCGCGAAGAAAATGTGAGCCGGGTGGCGGGCGGGCGCTCCCGCCCGCCACGGCGCGTACCTACACCCGGATCCGGTGCCACGGCCCCCAGATGGCGAACGTAATGCCGTCGGACGACTGGACGTTGACGTAGAGCGTGTGCCCATCTGGGCTGAACGTCGTGCCCGCGAACTCCTCGCCGAAGCGCGGCTCGTGCGGCGGCTCGTTCCCGCGCAGCCGGTTGAGCGCGATGTCGAAGATCTGCCCGCCCCGGTTCAGCCCGCGCAGGTAGTTGTCCCCACCGCCGTCCTCGCAGAGCACGAGCGTGCCGCGCGCGGACGTCGTGACGTTGTCCGGGAAGTCGAGCGTGTCCTCACCCGGCGACTCGTAGAGCATCGTCAGTGTCCCGGCATGGGTGTTGTACGCCCAGATCTGGCCGCGGCCGTTGCCGTAGCCGTCGCCGGACGGTTCGGGGCCGCCCTCTGAATCCCCACCGCCCTGGGTGGAGCAGAAGTACACCATCCCGTGGTCGTAGACGCAGCCCTCCAGCCGGGAGAACCACGCCGCGCCCCGCGCCCTGCCCTGGTCGCCGACGTAGGTGATCGCCTCGTTGTTGCTGGTCGGTGCGGGCTCGCCGGGCGTGTACGGGAAATCGGGGTCAGGGTCGTCGATGTCCACCCAGGTAACGTCGAAGCGCGCGTGCTTGCGCTGCGACTTCGCCAGGTCGGCGTTCGGCGTGCCCGTCACCGCGAGCATCTGGAGCCTGCCGCCGTCGAGCAGCCGCCCCGCGTCCATCGGGTGCTCCGGCGGGATGTAGCGGTAGAACCCGGACGGATAGGCGAAGTTGTCCTCGGTCAGGTAGAGGATGCCGTCATGGGGGTCGAACGCGACGGCCTCGTGCGCGAATCGGCCCGCCTTGCGGATCGGTGTCCTGTCGGACTGCCCGCCCGCCGGTACCTCGAAGATAAACCCGTGCGGCTGCTCCAGATCAACGTTGGGAGTGCCGGTGAAGTCCGGCCCGACGTCAGGACCGTTGATCGTTTCCTCGCACGTGATCCAACTGCCCCACGGCATCGGTCCGCCGGAGCAGTTCATCATCGTGCCGTTGAGGCTGGTGTGTGCCTCGATGACCTCGCCGAACGGCGTCACCAGTACCGACGTCGTCCCGCCGAGCGCCGCGCCGTCGTACGGGTCGCCAGGACCGAACGCGCCACCCGGGCTGTTGCCGTTGACCTCGTGGTTACGCACCAGCCAGACGTTGCCGTTCCGCCCGGGGAAAGCGGCCATGCCGTCGTGGCGACCGGGCAGCGACGTGCCGTCGTCCAGCGTGATGGCCGGGCCGTCCTTGTCGTGGAACGAGCGATATGTGAAGCCGTCCGGCAGCCACAGCCGGACCGTGTCGTCGCGCAGGTCCGGAACCGGGCGTAATTCCCGGTGCGGAGGTTGCGCCGCGGCCTCGCGTGCGAGGAACCCGGCGAACGGTCCGCCCAATACCGCCCCGCCTGCCGCGACGGCCGCTCCGCGCAACACCGAACGTCGATCCATCGAGCCCATCTCGATCACCTCTCCATCCGCCAACGCCATTGTGTGGCGCGAAAGAGAGTACGCCCGATAAGTCGAAATTCCTACGGATTCGGTGGAGCGCGATTGCGAGTTTCGCCCGCTACAGTCCGTACGTCGTGGCGATGATGTCGCGCTGGATCTCGCTGGTGCCGCCGTAGACCGTCGACACCACGGTCGCCCGCAGGTGAGACTCCATGTCGTACTCGGTCGCGTAGCCGTAGCCGCCCATCATCTGCATGCCTTCGAGGGCGACCTTCTTGGCGGTCTCGGTCGCCTTCAGCTTCGCCATCGACGCCTCGCGCGGCAGCAGCTTTTCCGGGTTGGCGTCCACGGCGGCCGCGACCGAGTACACCAGCAACTCCGCGCACTCCAGTTCGGTCGCCAGGTCGGCGATGCGCTGGGACAACGCCTGGAACGACCCGATCGGCCTGCCGAATTGGGTCCGCTCCTTCACGTAGGCCACGGTATCGTCGAACGCCCGCTTCGCCCTGCCGAGCATCGCCGACGCCAGGTAGAGGCGTTCGCCGTTGAGACCGGCCATCAGCTGCGGCCACGCCTGGTTCACCTGGCCGATCACGGCGTCGACCGGGACAAAGCAGTCGGTGAAGTACAGGTCGTTGACCTCGTTGCTGCCCATCGTGTCGATCTGGGAGATGGACAGTCCGTCGGCGTCAGCGGGCACCTCGAACATAGTCAGACCATCATGCTTCTTGCCGGTGGCGTCAGTGCGCGCGACGAGCAGGATGTTGTCGGCGATGTGTGCGTTGGAGCACCACGTCTTCTGGCCGTTGACGACGAACCCGCCGTCGACCGGTTCCGCGCGACAACTCAGCGCACCGACATCCGACCCCGCCTCGGGCTCGGACATGGAGATCGCGTGCACACCGCCGGACGCGATCGACGTGACGGCTCGTTTGCGCTGGTCATCCGTGCCGAACTTCAGGTACGGACCCGCGACGACGACGGTGGTGACCCACCCGCCCATCGGCGCGAGTCCGTAGCCCGTGCGCTCAAGGAGGAGGCACTGCTCGGTGATGCCGCCACCGGATCCGCCGTCCTCTTCTGGCAGACCGACGCCGAGCCAGCCCAGCTCCGCGAGCGTGGCGTAGAACTCAGCGTTGTGTGCCTCCTTCCCATGGTCGGTCAGCGCGTCGCGTTGCTCGCGAGTGCCGCACTCGCGCTGGCACAGCTCGTCGATTGCGGCGGCGAACGCGCGCTGCTCGTCGGTGAACACGGCGGGCATGGTCGTCTCCCTGGTGTCAGGTGTAGAGGGCGTCGATTTCGGTCGCGTACTTCTGCTCAATGGGCTTGCGCTTGAGCTTCATCGTCGGGGTGAGCTCAGCGCTGCCCGGCTCCCAGAACGCTGGCAGGATGGCGAACTTCTTGATCTGCTCGACCCTGGCGAGCGTGCTGTTGGCGGTCTCGACCGCGGCCGCTACCGCCGCGTTGACGCCCGGATCGGCGGCCAACGTCGCCGGGTCGGCGTCGCCGTAGGCGGCGCACGCGTCCGGGTCGAGGGTGACCAGCGCGACAACGTAGGGCCGGTTGTCGCCGATGGCGGCGACCGAGCCGATCAGCGGGCTCGCCACCTTCACGGCGTTCTCGATGTTGGCAGGCGACATGTTCTTGCCAGCCGCGTTGATGATCAGTTCCTTCTTGCGATCCACAATGGACACATAGCCGTCGCTGTCGATCGTCGCGATGTCGCCAGTGTGCAACCAGCCGTCCGCGTCGATGGTGTCCGACGTCTTCTCCCGGTTGTTCCGGTAGCCCCTCATCACAAGGGGGCCGCGCACCAGCAGTTCGCCGTCGTCGGCGAGCTTGGCTTCCATGCCCTTGACCGGCGGGCCGACGGTGCCGATCCGGATGCCGCCGGGCGGGTTCATGGTCGCCGCTCCCGACGTCTCCGACATGCCCCAGAGCTCACACACCGGAATGCCGAGCGCGAGCACGAACTCCAACGCCTCCGGTGCGATCGGCGCCGCGCCGGACGCGGCGATGCGGATCTGGTCGAGACCGAGTGCGGTGCGCACGCGGGACAGCACCAGCCGATCCGCCAGCGCTGCTTGCATGGTCGTCGTCAGCGGGACCGGCTTGCCTTTCGCGGACAGCCGGGCTTTCCGCTGTGCCGCGTGCAATGCCCAGTGCGCGAGCTTGCGCTTGGTCTCGTTTTCCTCGGCGGCGAGGTTCGCCTCGATGGCGGCTTTGAGCTTGTACCAGATCTGCGGCACCGCGCCGAAGAACGTCGGCCGGACGTCGGTCAGCGCACCCAGCATCTCCTTCGGATCGGCGACCGTGGTGATCTGCATGCCGGTCACCATGCTCGTGTAATGCGCACCCCAGCGGTTGGCCACGTGCGCGTCCGGCAGGTAGGACACGACTCGGTCGTTCACGTTGATCGGCAGCGTGTCGAGCGTGGCGTCCACCGACGCGATCATGTTGGCGTGGGTCAGTTCGACGCCCTTCGGCGAGCCGGTCGTGCCCGAGGTGTAGATGATCGTGAGCACGTCGTCCGGTTGTACCGAACGCCAGGTGGCTTCGAAGTCGAACGCCGTTTCCGTGGGAAGCGCACCCAGCCCGATGGTGCCTTCCGGTGTGTCATCGACACACACGACGTACTCAACCGCGGTGCCGACGATGGCATTGCGGAGCTTCTCGACGAACTGCTGCTCACACACCACGACGCGGCTCCCGGCGTCGGTCAGCACGTAGTTGATCTGCTCGGGCGCGAGCGTGTTGTAGATGGAGAACGGCGTCGCGCCCGCGTGCAGCGCACCGGTGTCGACCAGGTGAAACTCGGGCCGGTTGGTGAGCATGATCGCGACGGTGTCGCCCGTGCGGACGCCGAGCGCGGACAGCCCGGTGGCGATGCGCCGCACCTCGTCGACGTACTGCCGCCAGGTGATGGTCGTGCCGCCGCCAGGAGTGCGCACGGCGACGGCATCCGGATTATGGCCCGCGGTGCGCTGGAAGGCCTCAACCAACGTGCCGGGTCGCGCGTTCACCATGGGGGCTCCTGTCGAGTCGGCTACGACGAGCGTGCGCTCCCATGATTGGCGCTTGTTGGCACTATGTCAATAGGCGCGTTGTCAGTGTTCGTCCGACACGATCTCCTCGGCGTGCTCGGCGACCCACGAGACAAGCGGGAGGAGCAGCGCGGCGAGCTCGTGGCCGCGCTCGGTGAGGCTGTAGTCCACGCGCGGCGGGATCACCGGCTCGGGGTGGCGGTCGACGAAGCCGTCCCGCTCCAGCGTCTTCAATGTCTGCGCCAGCATCTTCTCGCTGATGCCCTCGGCGCGACGTCGCAGCTCGCCCCAGCGCTGCGGCCCCTCGGACAGCGCGACCAGGATCAGCACGCCCCACTTGCTCGTGACGTGATCCAGGACGACGCGGCTCGGGCACTTCGCGGGGAAGACGCCGTCCGGATAGCGGGTGCGTAGTCCGTTGACCTGGTTACTCACTTCCATGCTAGTACCTTACTTGAAAGTGGGTACGGCGGACAGGGAAGTCATTCGGCGGCACAGCGGTTGGCAGGGGTGAAGACCTCACACCGAAAGGAACTGCCATGTCGCTTGTCGTCACCGGAGCTACTGGACACCTGGGCCGTCTCGTCGTCGAGGCCCTGCTCGACGCGAACGTGCCCGCCGAGCGGATCGTCGCCGCTGGCCGGGACACCGCCAAGATCGCCGACCTCGCTGAGCGCGGCGTGGCCGTCCGCGCGATCGACTACGAAGACCCCGCCAGCCTGCGCGCGGCGTTCCACGACGCGGAGCGGGTACTGCTGGTGTCGAGCAGTGAATTGGGACGCCGGACCGAACAGCACCGCAACGTCATCGAGGCGGCGCAGCACGTCGACCTGCTGGTCTACACCAGCATCGCCAACGCCGATCGCTCCGGCCTGCGCCTTGCCGAGGAACACCTGGAGACCGAGAAGCTGCTGCACGACGCGCGGGTGCCGGTGACGGTGTTGCGCAACGGCTGGTACCTGGAGAACTACACCGACCAACTCTCGACATACGTCGAGCACGGCGCGGTGTTCGGCAGCGCGGGTGACGGCCGGGTGAACGCGGCGACCCGCGCGGACTACGCCGCGGCCGCCGCTGCCGTGCTCACCCGCGACGGCCACGCCGGGAAGGTCTACGAGCTGGGCGGCGAGGCGTTCACGATGTCCGAGTTGGCCGCCGAGGTCAGCCGTGCGACCGGGAAGGACGTCGAGTACCGCGACCTGTCCGCCGACGAGTACGCGAAGCTGCTGGCCGGGGCCGGTCTGCCGGAGGAGTTCGCCGCCGTTCTCGCGGACTCCGACGTTGGTATCGCGCGCGGCGACCTTGAGGTGGCCAGCGACGACCTGCGCACGCTGCTCGGACGTGCGCCAACGACGTTGGCGGAGGCGGTCGCGGCCGCGGTGGGGTGAGGCGCCCGTCGCCTGAACGCCCGAGGCGCGGTCACCACGTGGTGGCCGCGCCTCGTCGTATTTCCACCCAGATCAACATAGTGTGACCCTTGACATGCCACACATTGCCACGTATAACCAAGTAAACCAACACGAAACGGTGGTGAAACAACATGTTCGCGGAGGAGCGACAGCAGCGGATCGCTGAACGCGCCCGGTCGCAGGGCCGGGTCGACGTCACGGCGCTGGCGGCCGACTTCGACGTCACCACCGAGACCATCCGACGCGACCTGACCGCGTTGGAGCGCCAAGGCGTCGTGCGCAAGGTGCACGGCGGCGCGATCCCGGTGGAGCGGATCGGCTTCGAGCCGGGCGTCGCCACCCGCGACGCCGTCATGACCACCGAGAAGGAGCGCATCGGCAAGGCCGCGCTCGCCGAACTACCCGACGAGGGCGCGGTGCTGATCGACGCGGGCACCACCACCGCCCGGCTCGCCGAGATCATGCCCGGCGACCGGGAGTTGACCGTCGTCACCAACGCCCCGCTGATCGCGACCACGCTGGCGGGCCATGCGATGACGACCGTGCTCATGGTCGGCGGCAAGATCAGGGGCCGCACCATGGCGACCGTTGACGACTGGGCACTGCGGGCGCTGGCCGACACCTTCGTCGACGTCGCGTTCATCGGCGCCAACGGCCTGTCCGTCGATCGTGGACTGACCACTCCGGACACCGGCGAGGCCGCCGTCAAGCGCGCCATGATCGCCGCCGCCCGCCGCGTCGTCGTGCTCGCCGACCACACCAAGGTCGGCAACGACTGCCTCGCGCGGTTCGGCTCACTCGCCGACGTCGATGTCCTCATTACCGACACCGGACTCGACGCCGATGCCGCCGATGAGCTGTCCGCCGCTGGGCCGAGGGTGGTGCGCGCGTGATTGTCACCGTGACCGCGAACCCGAGCCTCGACCGCACCGTCGAGGTCGACCGGCTGCACCGAGGTGCGGTGCAGCGCGCGCTGACGACGTCGGTCGACGCTGGCGGCAAAGGTGTCAACGTCTCCCGCGCCCTCGTCGCGCATGGCCGCCCGACCCGCGCGGTGCTGTGCAGCGGTGGGTTCGCCGGACTCGAACTGCTCGCGCTGCTGCGCGAGACCGGAGTGCCGCTGCGCGAGGTGCGGGTGACCGGCGGCATCCGCAGTAACCTCACGCTCGCGGAGCCGGACGGCACCGTCACCAAGCTGAACGAGCCAGGCCCCCGGCTTTCGACGTCCGAAGTGGACGCCGTGCTGGACGCCGCGACCGAGGCGATCATCGGCGAGGCGGACTGGGTGGCTGGCTGCGGCTCGCTCCCGCCCGGGATGCCGGTGGACGTCTACGCGCGCCTGACTGAACGGGCGCACGCGCTCGGCGCGCAGGTCGCCATCGACACCAGTGGCGCGGCTCTGGACGCCTGCCTCGCCGCCGGTCCTGACCTGGTCAAACCCAATGCCGAGGAACTGGCCGAATGCGCTGGCGCCGAGATCCGCACGCTGGGCGACGCCGTTAAGGCCGCGCAGGTGCTGCGGGACCGGGGCGCGGGCGCGGTGCTGGCCAGCCTCGGCGCGGACGGCGCGATCCTCATCGACGACTCCGGCGCGCGCTACGCCACCGCGCGCCTCGACGCACCGGTCGTCAGCACCGTCGGTGCTGGTGACGCGACGTTGGCAGGGTTCCTGGCGGCGGGCGGCACGGGCGAGCACGCCCTGCGCACCGCCGTCACCTGGGGCGCTGCCGCCGTCACCCTGCCGGGCAGCAGCATGCCAACCCCGAACGACCTCGGTCGCGTCACGGCCGAGGTGCAGCGATCCATCGACCCGGACCGGGTCCTTACGAAGTAGTACGGAGCAGCACATGTCTGACCTGATCACCGCGGATCTGGTTGACCTTGACCTCACCGGTGAGGATCGCCACCAGGCCACCGCAGCACTCGCCAACCGACTCGCCAAGCAGGGCCGCGTCACCGACGTCGAGGGCTTCCTCAGCGACGTCCGCGCCCGCGAGGAGCAGATGCCGACCGGGATCGAAGGCGGCATCGGCATCCCGCACGCCCGATCCGAACATGTCACCGCGCCCAGTCTTGCCTTCGGCCGCTGCGCGGGCGGCGTCGACTTCGGGGCCGCGGACGGCCCCGCCGACCTGGTGTTCCTCATCGCCGCGCCGAACGGCGACGAGCACATGACGATCCTCGCGTCGCTCGCGCGCAGGCTCGTCCACGACAGCTTCAAGAACGCGCTCAGGACAGCGCCGGACGCCGACGCCGTCGTCACCCTCATCGAGAAGGAGGTGCTGGGGCGATGAAACTCGTCGCAGTCACGTCGTGCCCCACCGGCATCGCACACACCTACATGGCCGCGGAGGCACTGGAACAGGCCGCCGAAGCGGCGGGCCACGAGATCAGCGTGGAGACCCAGGGCGCGGCTGGCGCCACCCCGCTGACCGAGGCGCAGATCGCCGAGGCGGACGCCGTGGTGTTCGCAGCGGACGTCGACGTCCGCGACAAGGAACGCTTCGCGGGTAAGCCGACCGTCACCGGCAGTGTGAAGCGCGCCATCAACGACGCGGCTGGGCTGATCGCTGAAGCGGTGTCCTCGGCGGAGAGCGCACCGACGGCCGGAGCCGCCAGGGCCGGGTCGGCCGCGGCTAGCGCCACCACCACGCCCGCGCGCACCCAGAATGCCGCACTGAGCTTCGGCTCGCAGCTGCGGCAGTGGCTGATGACAGGCGTGTCATACATGATCCCGTTCGTCGCGGCGGGCGGCATCCTCATCGCACTGTCCTTCGTGCTCGGCGGAGCGGAGATCGCCGCGATCGTCAACGGCGGTACATTCCAGGGCACCGAGTATCCCGGCGTGAGTGAACTGTCCAACTTGTTCAGTGAGGCAGGCTTCGCGGGCGTGCTGTTCAAGCTCGGCGCCGAGGCCTTCTCCATGCTGGTGCCGATCCTGGCCGGGTTCATCGCCTTCGGCATGGCCGATCGGATGGGCATCGCGCCGGGTGTTGTCGGTGGTCTGATCGCCGTCGCCATCGGCGCGGGCTTTCTTGGTGGTCTGGTCGCCGGTCTGCTCGCGGGCGCGGTCACACTGGGCCTCAAGCAGATCAAGGTGCCCCGCGGTGTCGCGGGCATCATGCCGGTCGTCGTGATCCCGCTGCTGTCGGTGTTCGCGGTCGGATTCCTGATGCTCGTCGTGGTTGGCGGTCCTATCGCGACCGTCCAGTCCGGACTGACCGACTGGCTCAGCGGTCTGGCGGGCGTCAACGCGATCCTGCTTGGTGCGCTGCTTGGCGCGATGATGGGCTTCGACCTCGGCGGCCCGGTCAACAAGGTCGCGTACCTGTTCGGCACCGCCGCGCTCGCCTCGGACAACCTCACCGTGATGGCCGCCGTCATGGCAGCCGGGATGGTGCCACCGCTCGGGCTGGCGCTGGCCACCGTCATCCGCCGCAAGCTGTTCACGCAGCCAGAACGCCAGGCGGGCGAGGCCGCGTGGCTGCTCGGACTGTCGTTTATCACCGAGGGCGCGATCCCGTTCGCCGCCGCCGACCCGCTGCGCGTCATCCCGTCCACTGTGGCTGGTGGCGCCGCCGCGGGTGCGACGTCGATGGCGGTCGGCTCTACCCTGATGGCCCCGCACGGTGGCATCTGGGTGATCGGCTTGATCGGCAACCCGTTCGGCTACCTGCTGGCGATCCTCGTCGGTACCGCCGTGACTTGCGGCGTCGTCGTCGCGGCGAAGCACGTCCGCCGCGGGACAGACGAACCGACAGCGCGGGCCGAACCCTCCACCTCCCCGCAGGCCGTCGCCGCCTGAGAAGTCTGAAAAGGAGCAGAACCATGCCAGAACGTCGAGTCGTCGTGGGGTCGTCCGTCGGCCTGCACGCCAGGCCAGCGGCACTGTTCGTGCAGGCAGCGGCCCGGCAGTCGGTCGAGGTGCTGATCGGGAAGGACGGCGGCGAGTTCGTCGACGCCCGCAGCATCCTGTCGGTCATCGGCCTGGACGCCAAAGGTGGTGAGGAGGTCATCCTGCGCGCCGACGGCGAGAACGCCGACGCCGCGCTGGAGGAGTTGGCCACCATGGTCGCTACGGACCACGACGCGCAGGGCTGAAGCCGATGAGCAGCAGGTTGACCGGCATCGGAGTGAGCGCGGGCGTCGCGGCGGGACCGGTGGCCCGGCTCGCCAGCCCGCCCGAGCTGCCACCGGACACGGGCGCTGAGCCGGACCCGGACGCAGCCACGGCGCGGGCGCGTGAAGCGTTGGACGCTGTCGCGGCCGACCTGGACGCCAGGGCGGCGAAGGCGAGCGGGCCCGCCGCCGACGTCCTGCTCGCGCAGTCGATGATGCCGCGCGACCCGGCGTTGGCGGAGCAGGTCGGCAAGGCTCTCGCGAGCGGGCGGTCGCTGCCACACGCGGTCGCGGAGGCGTTCGGTGTGTTCCGCGCGGCGCTGGAGGCGGCCGGCGGCTACCTCGCCGAACGTGCGGCAGACCTAGATGACCTGTGCCACCGCACGGTCGCGCAGCTGCTTGACCTGCCGATGCCGGGGCTGCCCGACCCCGGCCACCCGTACGTGCTGCTCGCGACCGACCTCGCGCCCGCCGACACCGCGACGCTGGACCCGAAGCAGGTGCTGGCGATCGTCACCGAGCAGGGCGGGCCGACCAGCCACACCGCGATCCTGGCGAAGTCGCTTGGCATCCCCGCGATCGTGGCCTGTGCGGCGTCACGCGAGCTGGCCGACGACGTTGAGGTGCTGGTCGACGGCCGCGCGGGCACCGTCGACGTCGAGCCGGACCCTGGCGAGGCAAAGCGGGCGGTACAGGTCGAGAAGGAGCGGGCGCAGGCCGTCGCCGCCAGCTCGGGGCCGGGTCGCACCGCGGACGGGACGTCGGTGAAGCTGCTGGTCAATCTCGGTTCGTCCGCCGAGCTGGCGACGGCGTCCGAAGTGGACAGCGAGGGCGTCGGGTTGCTGCGCACGGAGTTCCTGTACCTCAGCCGGACGACGGCGCCGAGCGTGACGGAGCAGGTCGAGAGTTATGGCGCGGTGTTCGCCGCGTTCGCCGGGCGCAAGGTCGTCGTGCGGACGCTGGACGCGGGCGCGGACAAGCCGCTGGCGTTCGTCGACCACGGTGAGGAGCCCAACCCCGCGCTGGGGGTGCGAGGCTGGCGGCTCGCCCGCCGAGCCCCGGACATGCTCGCCGACCAGCTCGCGGCCATCGCCGAGGCACGTAACCGCCACGACGCCGACGTCTGGGTCATGGCCCCGATGATCTCCACTCCGGCCGAGGCGGCGGCGTTCGCCGAGCAGGCGCACGCACTCGGGCTGCCGGTCGCGGGGACGATGGTGGAGGTGCCGGCGGTGGCCATCCGCGCGCGCCAGGTGCTCGCCGGATGCGATTTCGCCAGCATCGGCACGAACGACCTTGGCCAGTACACCCTCGCGGCGGACCGGATGGCGGGGGAGTTGGCTGACCTGCTCGACCCATGGCAGCCCGCGCTGCTCGAGCTGGTCAGGACGACGGCCCAGGCAGGGCGCGAGCTGGGCAAGCCGGTCGGGGTGTGTGGGGAGGCGGCGAGCGATCCGCTCCTGGCGCCGGTGCTGGTCGGGCTGGGTGTGACGAGCTTGTCCATGGCGCCTGCCGCGCTCCCGGAGGTGCGTGCGGGGTTGGCCGCCCGCACCGACGCAGACTGTGCCCGCCTGGCGGACATCGCCCTGGCGGCAGCCGACGCCGCCGAGGCACGGGCGGCGGTGGCGAAGACTGAGTGACCGGAGGCCGCCCGGACGTCTCCCCGCCCCGTCCGGGCGGCCTCTTACCAGCAGCTGAAGACGTTGTGGTTGTCATAGCGACCACAACGTCTTCAGCTTCCGCGCTCAGCAGGGAGCCAGCTGCCAGCGTGCGATGTGCTGCTCGCCGGGGTCGAGCACGATCAGATCGCGGCCGGTGACGAAGGCATTCGGGGGACAAGTCGCGGGCTCGATCGCGATTCCGGTGCGGTGCACGGCAGGGTCCTGGTGATCGCACGTGTAGACCTGCGCCCACGGCAGCGTGCGATCCCAGGTCAGCGCGACACCGTGGCCATCGACGTCGCGCACGGTCGCGGTGGTGCGGTCGAGGCCGGTGAACGTGTTGTCGATCTCCAGCCCGGCGAGTGGCTTGGGCTGGCGGAAGTCGAACGGCGTGTCATTGGTCGGGGCCTCGTGCCTCGGCACCAGCAGATCAGCGTCCATACCGACGTAGGTGTCGGCGGGGAGCTGGAGCGACCAGTCATCGACGCCGCCAGAACCCGCGGTCAGGTAGGGATGGATCGCGCAGCCGTACGGGGCGGGGTCCGAGCCGAGGTTCGACGCCGCCAGTTCGATGCGCAGGCCGGTGTCGTCGAGCAGGTACGTTGTCGTGAGGTCGAGATCGAACGGGTAGCCCGCCGGCAGCACCAGCCGGATGCGCAGGGTCAGCGAGGTGTCGGCGTGCTGGACGACGTCCCATGCGCGCGTAGCGACCAGGCCGTGCAGTGCTGTTCCGCGCTCGGGCTCGTTGACCGGGACGTGGTGGGTCCGCCCTTGGAAGGTGTAGGCGCCTCCCGCGAGGCGTCCGACCCACGGCGCGAGGACCGCGCCGCCGTACATGGTGCGTCGCGTCTCCGTGGGGAACTCGCGGACCAACGGCACGTCGTCGGCGCGAAACGAGGACAGCGCCGCGCCGACGGGATCGATCGTCGCGTGCAAACGGCCGTGGTGCAGGGTCAGTTCGTCAGCGCTCGGCGGCATTGTCACGAGGCGTTCCGCGGCGGGCGCATGGCGTCCAGGGCCGGTCCGAGCCGATCGCGCTCCACCTCGATGTCGTAGCGGCTTTGGATGTTGATCCAGAACCGCTCCGATGTTTCGAAGTAGCGGGCGAGCCTGAGCGCGGTGTCGGCGCTGATGCGCCGCTTGCCGTGCACGATCTCGTTGATCCGGCGGGGCGGCACATCGATCTCGACCGCCAACCGCTGCTGGGTGATGTCCAACGGGATGAGGAACTCCTCGACGAGGATCTCGCCGGGATGTATTGGTGCCATCTCGGGTGTCGGCATGTGCTCCCTCTTTTCAGTGATAGTCAACGATCTCCACGTCCTCGGGACCCGCCGCCGTCCATCGGAAGCAGATGCGCCACCGTTGGTTCACCCACACGCTGTACTGTCCGGCGCGGTTGCCGCGCAGCTTTTCGAGCCGGTTTCCAGGCGGAACACCTCCTCACGCATAACCCCACGCGTTAATAATGGCAAGCGTTATGTTCCCTTACCCCAGCGATCGGCGCTGGTAGTCCTCCCGGATGCCGGGGTCGGACGACGTCTGGTCCACCACCAGCAGTCGTTGGAAGAACCCGCGCAGGCGGGCGGGCACGAGGTCGAGGAGCCGGATGCTGACGCCGACGTGCTTCGGCAGGTGCGATCGAGGGTGTTGATCACGCCTGCTCGTGTTGTTGCGAGAGTATGTCCGCGCTGTCCGGTTTGGCGAACAACACCGCGAGTAGACGTGATCAACAGCGCCGCACGCCTTCACCACCGGCCGACATACCCCCAGTGAGGTGAACCCGCGCGCGTGCCACGGCGCGTCCTGCGGAAAACCGCCCAATGGCGCGACAATCAAGGTGTGAGCAAAGACAACGACACCCGTGCCGACGCGCCCGGCAAGGCGGGCGCGGACAAGCGCACCGAACCGCACACGCCAGAGCCAACGGCACCGACCCAGAAGACCGAGCGGTCCGCCGGTAAGGACACCAGCAGTAAGCTCAAGCCCACCCGCATCAGTGGCGCCTGGGTCGCGGTGATCGTCGCCGTCATCGTGCTGGTGTTTCTGCTCATCTTCATCTTGCAGAACTCGACGTCGGTGACGGTGCACTACTTCGGCGCGTCCGGCACACTGCCGCTCGGCGTCGCGCTGCTGTTCGCGTCCGTGGGTGGTGCGCTGCTGGTCGCGCTGATCGGCGTCGCCCGGGTCTTCCAGCTGCGGCGCTTCGCGAGGAAGGCAGGCCGAGGCGACCACGCCGCCTGAGACGTCGTGGTGGCCACGAGCGCGGCCACCACGACGTGGCGATCCCTACGCCCTGGTCACGATGACGTTGACCGGGTTGCGCAGGATGTCGAGCACCGGCGACGTCCGCTGCGCGTAGGCGCACAGCTCGTCGATCTTCTCGGCGGGCGCGTCGGAGTCAACTCGGCAGGTGACCCGGATGTCGCTGTAGCCGGGTCGGACGTCGTCCGACAGCCCGAGGAACCCGTGCAGGTCCAGCTCGCCTTCGAGGTCGAACGCCAGACCGCGCAGTTCAATCCCTTGTGCGGCGGCGTTGTAGGCGACGCCCACGGCGAGGCAGGAGGCCAGCGCGTGCAAGATCGCCTCGACGGCGTTGGGCGCGGTGTTCTCACCCAGAAGCACAGGTGGTTCGTCACCCTCCAGCGTGAACGGCGTCGTGCGGGACGAGTCCTCGTCGCCCGCGCCGTAAAAGCCGTCGATGCTGGTGCGGGAGCGTCCGCCGCCGAGCCAGGTGTTGCTGGCCCGGAACCGAAACGCCGCCAGCGACGGGTCGTTCTTGATCGCCTCGACGGTCCGTACGAGCTGAGTGACGTCGACGCCGTTGGGGTGTACTTCAGTGGTGGACATGGTGACTCCTTCTGGGGGTCGTTACTTGGTCGCGAGCAGGGAGATGCTCTTGACGCCGTAGGTGGTGGTGGCGCCTCGGGCGCCGTCGGACAGGAACTCATACGGGTTGCTGTGCACCCGCTGGATGCGCAGCCCGGCGTTCTCGATCGCCTGGCGGTAGGCGGACTCTTGCGCGGCACCACCAATGCACGACGCCCAGAGGTCGACGTCGCACACAATGGCCGCTGCGAGCTGTCGCTCGGTGACGATGTCGGCGATCGCCAGCCTGCCTCCGGGGCGTAGCACCCTGGCGACCTCGTGGAACACCGCCGCCTTATCTGGGATCAGGTTGATGACGCCGTTGGAGATCACGCAGTCCGCGCCGCCATCCGGGGCGGGCAGTGAGTCGACGCGGCCGTGCCGGAACTGCACGTGGTCGTCTACGCCAGCCTCGCTGGCGAGCCGGCGAGCCTTGCTGAGCTGTTCCGGGGTGAAGTCGACGCCGACGACGAGTCCGTCCGGCCCGACAAGCGTGCCCGCGAGGAACGAGTCCGTGCCGGACCCGCTGCCAAGGTCGAAGACACGTTCGCCCTCGGTCAGCTCGGCGAGGTCGAAGAAGTGCCCGACCCCGGCGAACGAGTCGAGCGCGGCTTGCGGGATCTGGTCAAGCAGCGTGGGGTCGTAGCCGAGTCGTTCGGCGAGCGGGCGTCCGGTCTCGAAGTGGTACGAGCCGTCGGGGTGCTCGGCGACGTCCCGGTACATCCTGCGCACCTTGGCTTCGAGTTGTTGGGTGTCTATCGCGGTGGTCATGGCTGCCTCCTGGTCGCGTGAATGGTTGTCTGCGATGAAGACGGCCCCGGTTCGCCGGGTTATTGCACGGTTGGGCTGTTTGGGTATGAAGTGAAACTCTCGGCGGAAAAATGGCGAACCAGTGCATTAACGAGGGGGTGCACGGACGTCTGAAGGGATATGGACCCGGTGTGCTCGGCGGAACCCCGTGCGGCTCGGATTGAGCTGTTCCGGGACGTCGCGCGCCAGCAACTGCCCCGGCTCTACCGAATCGCGCGGCGCATCGTGGGCGATGAGGCCGAGGACGCGGTGCAAGACTGCTTGCTCAAGGCGTACCAGCACGTCGATCAACTTCGCGAGCGGTCAGCGGCGTCCGCGTGGCTGGTGCGGATCCTCGTCAACTGCTGTCGGGACCGGCTACGGGGCCGGGCGCGCAGCCAGGAAGACGTCGACCTTGACGCGATGGAGGACTTCTCGCTGTACCGTACGATCGCGTACGAGGACCCGTTCCCGTACTCGGACTCACTGCACCTGGACTTCCTCGCTGAGTTCAGCGTCGACGACGTCCGGCAGGTGCTACTGCGGCTGCCGGAGCTGTACCGCATCCCGGTTGTGCTGGTGTACATGCAAGGATTTCTCGCGCGCGAGGTCGCGGAAATGCTGGATACGCCGCTCGGCACTGTGCTGGCGCGGCTGCACCGGGGCAGGAAGGCGTTTGAGCAGCAGATGTGGCGCTACGCCACGGAACACGGCCTGCTGCGGGAGGGGGCTCGATGATCAGTTGTGCTGAGGCGGTGCGCCAGCTCTGGGAATACATCGACGACGTCGTCGACGTAGGGGAGCGGGCCGCGATCGAGACCCACCTCGCCCGGTGCCGCCGGTGCTGTGGCGAGCTGGAGTTCGCGCGGGAGTTGCGTCGCACATTGACCGACGCCGCTGACGAAGACGTCCCGGACGACGTGCTGCGACGGCTGCGGCACACGTTGGAGGAGTTGGAGCGATGACCCGCGATCTGATGCACACGGCTGAGGTGAAAGATCTGGTGCGCGCGGCGTACCGCGACGTGCCGCCGACGACCGAGGCGGTGGCACGCAAGCTGTACAGCGACGACGAGCTCGCGCAGGTGCCGGAGTCAGCGATGCGGCGCGCGCTCGGCGTCGCGAACCACCTGCGACATGCCGAGATCCGGCCCGGCGACGTCGTGTTGGACCTTGGCTGCGGCGGCGGCATCGACAGCATCCTCGCCGCCCGGCGAGCAGGGCCGACAGGGCGGGTGCTCGCGCTCGACTTCCTGCCGGAGATGCTGGAACGCACGGAGGCGGCGGCGCGTGAGGCCGGGCTATCCAACGTCGAGCCGCTGGAAGGCGAGCTAGAGGCCATCCCGCTGCCCGAAGACAGCGTGGACGTGATCATCTCCAACGGGGTCGTCAACCTGTCGCCGCGCAAGACCCGAGTGATGGCAGAGTGTGCCAGGGTGCTGCGGCTCGGCGGGCAGCTCTGCGTCTCCGATCTCACGGTGGAGCAGGAGGGGTTACCGCCGGAGATCCTGACGCAGCCTGCCGCGTGGGCCGGCTGTGTCGCGGGCGCGCTGGCCGAGATTGACTTCGTCCGCAAGCTCGCGAGGGTCGGCTTCGTCGACATCGACGTCCTCGACCACCAGCCGCTGAGCATCGACGACTGCGCGCTTTACCCGCTGTTCTCCGACGAGGTGATCGCGCTGATGCGCAGGCTCATCCCCGCCGAGCAGCACGGATCGGTGGCGACCGCGGTGGTGATCCGCGCGTGGCTCGCGGCGGCGGGGTCGTGACGGCCACAGGAGTTGTCGCCACCTCCATCCCGCGCTGCACCTGAGTTGATCTGAAGACGTTGTGGTCGCTATGACGACCGCAACGTCTTCAGATCAACTGGCTTACACCGGCGGACCGAAGCCGCATTCGACGTCGACCGCGGTGTTCGGGTCGAGCGCGTTCGTGATCAGCTGAGTCACGGTGGAGTCGAAGGCGATGCCGACGTGCCCCACCGGGTCGGCGGCGCAGGTGTCCTGCACGTACTGGTTGTCCACCCCTGGTTCGTCGACGAACGACGTCGATGTCGGCGTGACGACGACGTCGTAGCGGGTCGCGATGACGGTGTAGTCGACGTCGTCCTGCGCGATCGGGCCGTCGGTGAGCTCGTTGACGGCCTCTCCGCCGTCGACGAGGTCACCGCACGCGTAGCACATCACGCCGTCGGTGAGCAGTTCGATGAACTCCTGTCCGCCGAGCAACTGGCCGACGGTGACCAGCCCGCTGACCGTCGTGCCGTGAGTCGGCGGCGCCAGTGCTACCACGGTGCCGACCTCGGATGCGTAGCCCGCGACCTTCGGCACATACAGGGACAGGAAACCGCCCTCGGAGTGCCCGACGAGATCGACCTCTGCGGTGCCGGTCGCGGCCCGCACCTTGTCGATGAACGCGCCTACTTCCTGCGCGGATTCCTTCACCGGCCGCGTGCCGCCCGGTGCGCCCGGGAACTGCTGGCCGTACGTGAACGAGAACGCGCAGTACCCGGCGTCGGCCAGCTTCGGGCCGTGGAAGGCCCAGTTGCCGGGGCCGTTGCCGCCGAGACCGTGGATAAGCACCACCGGACGCGGATGTGCCGCCGACGGCTGGCAGGACCAGTCGTTGTAGCCGGAGGACGGCGCCGCGGTCGCTGGTACGGCGAAGCCGCCGAGTAAGGCGAGCGTCAGTATGGCGAGGGCGGTGCGGCGCATCGAAAACTCCCTGGTCATCGGCGTTCTGAGAGTCAAGTGAGACGCATGTTACTACAGAGTCGCAGGAAATTCCTACATCAGTGTAGTAAAGTTGAAGGTATGACTGATGCCGTGCGTTCGGGGCGGGAGCGCGCCGCGCATCTCGGGCCGGAGCGTCGACGTCCCCAGGTCCTCGACGTGGCGCTGGTTATCGCCGTCGAATCAGGAGTGGGCGCGGTGACGATCGGCGCCGTCGCTGACCGTCTCGGTGTCACCCGTCCGGTCATCTACTCGTGTTTCCGGGACCGGGTCGCGCTGATCGAGGCGTTGGTCGAACGCGAAGGGGAGCGGTTGCTCGCCAACGCGCTGGCGGCGCTGCACACTGCCCGTGGCGACGACCCTGAAGCCGTTTTCGTGCGGGGTTACCAGGCATTTCTCGACGTCGTGGCCGACTGCCCCAACGCGTGGCGACTGTTGTTCAGCGCGGCCCCCGACCCCGCTGTGGCCGACAAGTTCCGGCGGGCGCGGCTGGAAATGGCCGACAGCGTCACCCGATGGTTGCGCCCCGCACTCACCGCGTGGTGGGACGTCGCTGAGTTGGAGCGCAAGCTGCCGGTATTGGTCGAGTTGTTCATGTCGTCGTGCGAGGCGGCGGCGCGGTCCCTGCTGGATCACCCGGACGAGTGGACGACCCAGACGCTCGGCGAGCTCTACGGCCGGGTGATGTGCCGCGCGTTCAGCGTGGCGTGAAGAAAGGACGACAGATGGCGGAGCCACGGATGCTCGCGAACCGGGGGTGGCCGTTCGACGGCGACCGCAGGCGCGAGGACCACGGATTCTTCGGGCCCGGCTCACCCACCTGGCGGGTCTGGACCAGTCCGACGGCGCTGCTCGGGTTTCAGCGCTCCATCGCCGTCGAGGCGTTCGACCCGTTCCTGACGGCGTCGGTCACCGACACCAAGGGCATCTACACCGACCCGATGGGTCGGCTGGACAGCACGCTGACGTACTTCACCATCGTCGCTATCGGTGATAGCCGTGCCGCGATCGAGTCGTCCGAACTGCTCCAGAAGGTGCATGCCCGTGCGACCGGGATCGAACCGATCAGCGGCAAGCGGTACAGCGCTAACGATCCGGACAGCCAGCTGTGGATCCACATGACTGGGTGGCACTCCGTCCTGAAGTGCTACGAGAAGTACGGACCAGGGCCGCTCGGGCCTGCCGACGAGGACCGTTACTGGGCCGACTGCGCGATCGCCGCCGAGCTGCAGACCTGTGACCCCGCCACGGTGCCGACCAGCAGGGACGGCGTCCGGCAGTACTTCGCCGAACAGCGGCATCGGCTGTGCTGGTCGGAGAACGCCGATCGGGTCGCGCGCCAGATCCTGTACCCGCCGTCGGACACCACGAGTCCGCTGGTCGCACGGACCGCCCGCCGGTTGACGCCAGCGGTCATCGCCACGCTCCCGCGCTGGATGCGCCACCTGAGCGGTCTCGACCAGAGCCGGATGACCGACGCGGCGATCGGGCCCGCCATGCGGGCGGCCATGGCGGTTGCCGGGCCGCTGCCGATCCGGCTGCGGCTCGCCGACATCGTGGCGCCGTCGATCCGTCCGGTGTGGGAGAACGCGCTGCGGGGTCGACCGCCGTCGCGCGACGAGATCGTCACACCTGCCGAAGCACGGCAGCGCTACGGTGCTGCGGCGAGTCGTAACCCGGCGCGGGGTAGCCCCGCGCAGAGTGGATCTTGAGACGTTTCGGTCGTCATAGCAACCGAAACGTCTCAAGATCCACACTCTGAGGGGGTGGAAACCCGCATCGACCCGTGGGAGAGACGGACCGTCAATGGCTGCTGATCAACGTCCCTGCCAGGGCATCGTGGCGCTCGCGGCTGACGCGGTCCATCCCCGTAATCGTCACGCTCGTGCCGCGCGCCTCGTACTTGTGCGTGATGGCGTCGAGCGACGCCACGGTCGAGGCGTCCCAGATCGTCGCGTCGGACAGGTCGATGATGACGTTGCTGGGATCGTTGGCGTAGTCGAACTGGAACACCAGGTCGTTGCTGGATGCGAAGAACAGCTGCCCGGTGACACGGTAGATCTTGGTGCTGCCATCTGGGTCGAGCACACCGTCCACAGTGACCAGATGCGCGACACGGCGCGCGAACAGCACCATCGCGACGAGCACGCCGACGGTGACACCGATGGCGAGGTTGTGGGTGATGACCGTGACGGCGACGGTGGAGAGCATCACGACGGTCTCGCTCTTTGGCATCCGCCGCAGTGTCCCTGGCTGAATGCTGTGCCAGTCGAAAGTCGCCACCGCCACCATGATCATGACGCCGACCAGCGCCGCCATCGGGATCAGCGCGACGACGTGCCCCAGCGACACGACCAGTACCAGTAGGAACACGCCGGACAGGAACGTCGAGAGCCGGGTGCGAGCGCCGGACTTCACGTTGATCATGGTCTGGCCGATCATGGCGCAGCCGCCCATGCCACCGAAGAAGCCGGTGACGATGTTGGCGATGCCCTGGCCCCAGGACTCGCGGGTCTTGTTGGAGTGCGTGTCGGTGATGTCGTCGACGAGCTTCGCCGTCATCAGCGACTCCATCAGCCCGACCAGTGCCATCGCGAACGCGTACGGCGCGATGATCGTCAACGTCTCCAGCGTGAACGGCACCGAGGGCACGCCGAGGATCGGCAGGCTGTCCGGCAGTGCGCCCTCGTCCCCGACGGTCGGCACCGCGACGCCCGCCGCGATGGTGAACGTCGTGAGCACGACGATCGCCACCAGCGGCGCGGGGATCGCGGTGGTCAGCTTCGGCAGCGCGACCATGATCACCAGCCCGACGGCGAGCAGCGCGTAGACCGGCCATGGCACGTCGATGAGGTACGGCAGTTGCGCGAGGAAGATCAGGATCGCCAGCGCGTTGACGAAGCCGACCATCACGCTGCGCGGCAGGAACCGCATCAGCCGCGCGACGCCGCCAGCCGCGAGCATCACCTGCAGCACACCGCCAAGCACGACGGTCGCGAGCAGGTACTCCACGCCATGTTCGCGCACCAGCGGCGCGAGCACCAGGGCGATCGCGCCGGTCGCGGCGGAGATCATCGCTGGTCGGCCGCCAGTGACGGCGATGGTGACCGCCATCGTGAACGAGGCGAACAGCCCGACGCGCGGATCAACCCCCGCGATGATCGAGAACGACACCGCTTCCGGGATCAGCGCGAGCGCGACAACGAGCCCCGCCAGCACCTCGGTGCGGAACACACGCGGCGAGAGCCAAGTGGGACGGGCGAATTTCGGGCGCAGCGCAGCAGGAAGCGACATCAGCTTCTTTCACGTCGAGAAAAGGGAAAAGCGGCGGAGCCGCACCACTGGGGCTCTCGCGAACACCGCAAACCCTACCGTGACGTGAAGGTTTCGCGCGCCGTGTTGTGACATTGGTCCGATGTGACCCACACGACGACAAAGTCCGGGCCGGCCGCGGCAAAGCGGCCGGCCCGGACTTCGTGATCAGGCGTGAACTCAGACCAGGTCGTACCGGTCCGCGTCCATGACCTTGTGCCACGCCGCGACGAAGTCCCGCACGAACTTCTCCTTCGCGTCGTCGCATCCGTAGACCTCAGCGAGCGCGCGCAGCTCGGAGTTCGCACCGAACACGAGGTCGACACGACTACCGGTCCACAGGCGCTCACCCGTGGCGTCGTCGTAGCACTCGAAGGTCTGAGACGTGTCATCGACCGGCTTCCACGTGTGGCCCAGGTCGAGCAGGTTCACGAAGAAGTCGTTCGTCAGCGTCCCCGGGTTCTTGGTGAAGACACCCAGCTCCGAGTCCTGGTAGTTCGCGCCAAGGACGCGCAGGCCACCGACGAGGACCGTCATCTCGGGCGCGCTCAGGTCGAGCAGGTTCGCCTTGTCGAGGAGCAGGTACTCGGCGGGCAGCCTGCCGTTCTTGCCGAGGTAATTGCGGAACCCATCCGCGACCGGCTCCATGTAGGAGAACGACTCGACGTCGGTCTGCTCTTGGGTGGCGTCGCCGCGACCAGGCGTGAAGGGCACCTCGATGTCGTGGCCAGCGGCCTTGGCGGCCTGCTCGACACCGACACAGCCGCCGAGGACGACCAGGTCGGCGAAGGAGACCTGCTTGCCGCCGGTCTGCGCGGCGTTGAAGGACTCCTGGATGCCCTCGAGCGTGCGGATCACGGTCGGAAGCTTGTCCGGCTCATTGACCTCCCACGTGTTCTGCGGCTCGAGGCGGATGCGGCCACCGTTGGCGCCGCCGCGCTTGTCGCTGGCCCGGAACGAGGACGCCGCCGCCCACGCGGTCTTGACGAGCTGCGACGTGGTCAGGCCGGACTCGCGGATCCGCTCCTTGAGGTCGGCGATCTCGGCGTCACCGATGATCTCGTAGTCCGGCGTCGGGATCGGGTCCTGCCACAGCAGTTCCTCGTCGGGCACCTCCGGTCCGAGGTAGCGCTGGATCGGGCCCATGTCGCGGTGGGTCAGCTTGTACCACGCGCGCGCGAAGGCGTCAGCGAACTCGTCCGGGTTGTCCTTGAACCGCCGGGCGATCGGCTCGTAGATCGGGTCGTACCGCAACGACAGGTCGGTCGTCAGCATCGTCGGCGGACGTGTCAGCGAGCCGTCCTCCGGGTCCGGCACGGTGTTGGCGCCCGCGCCGTCCTTCGGCTGCCACTGGTGCGCACCGCCAGGGCTCTGGGTCAGCTCCCACTCGTAGCCGAACAGGTTCTCGAAGTACTGGTTGCTCCACCGCGTCGGCGTGGACGTCCAGGTGACCTCGAGGCCGCTGGTGATGGCGTCCCTGCCCTTGCCGGTGCCGTAGCTGTTCTTCCAGCCGAGACCCTGCGCCTCGATCGGAGCCGCCTCCGGTTCCGGGCCGAGGTTGCTGTCGGGTGCGGCGCCGTGGGTCTTGCCGAAGGTGTGCCCACCGGCGATCAGCGCCACGGTCTCCTCGTCGTTCATCGCCATCCGGCCGAACGTCTCGCGGATGTCCCGTGCGGCGGCGATGGGGTCCGGGTTGCCGTTCGGGCCCTCCGGGTTGACGTAGATGAGGCCCATCTGGACCGCGGCGAGCGGCTCCTCCAGCTCACGGTCGCCGCTGTAGCGCTCGTCGTCTAGCCAGCCGGTCTCCGGGCCCCAGTAGACGTCCTCATCGGGCTCCCAGACGTCCTCCCTGCCGCCTGCGAAACCGAACGTCTTGAAACCCATCGACTCAAGGGCGACGTTACCGGTGAGGATCATCAGGTCGGCCCACGAGATCTTGCGGCCGTACTTCTTCTTGACCGGCCACAGCAGCCTGCGGGCCTTGTCGAGGTTGCCGTTGTCCGGCCAGCTGTTCAGCGGCGCGAACCGCTGCTGACCAGCGCCGGCGCCGCCACGGCCGTCGCTGACGCGGTAGGTGCCCGCGCTGTGCCACGCCATGCGGATCATGAATGGGCCATAGTGGCCGAAGTCCGCGGGCCACCAGTCCTTCGAGGTGGTCAGGACTTCCTCGATGTCCCGCTTGACGGCGGCGAGGTCGAGTGACTTGAACTCCTCGGCGTAGTTGAACTCCTCGCCCATGGGGTCGGCCACGGCGGGGTTCTTCGCGAGGATCTTGAGGTTGAGCTTCTCTGGCCACCATTGGCGGTTCCCGCCGCCCTGCGTTGGGTGCGGAGCCCGCCCGTGCACGACCGGGCAGCCGCCCTGCTCGGTCGCTTCGGTGGCGGTATCGGGACTGTTGGTCATCAGAATCCTTTCAGGGATCAGACAGCGTGCTCAGGAACTGGGTGCGTGGAGCAGTCGGGGCACAGGCCCCAGAAGATGACCTCGGCCTCGTCGATGACGAAGCCGTTGTCGTCGGACTCGGTCAGGCAAGGCGCGGTGCCGACGACGCAGTCGACGTCGGCGATGGCGCCGCATGAGCGGCACACGGCGTGGTGGTGGTTGTCCCCGACCCGTGACTCGTAGCGCGCCACGGTCCCCCTTGGCTGGATGCGTCGCACGAGGCCCGCGTCCGTCAGCGCGCTCAGCACGTCGTAGACGGCCTGGTGTGACACCTTGCCGAGGCTGTCCCGAACCGCACCGATGATCGAGTCGGTATCGGCGTGCGGGTTGTCGTGCACCGCGGCGAGCACAGCTACCCGGGGGCGCGTCACACGCAGCGCGGCCCCGCGCAACATACGCTCGAAGTCCGACGTCGTTGGCACGCTTCGAAGTATGGACCGTTTTCTGGAATTAGTCAAGAAACGATGTGGCGTGTCTTGACGACGTCGCCCGTCCGCGTGGCGGTGGCCTTCGGCTACGGCGTGGTGGTGTCACCAGGGCACGAGATCGAGCCGGGCGTCGCGTCCGGGTGAATCGGCCCCGGCCGTGCGGAGAGGGCGTCCGCTGCCGTCGCGCCTCGATGGCAGGCGACGATCTCGGCGATGATCGACACGGCGATCTCGGCGGGGGTGCGAGCGCCGATGTCCAGCCCGGCAGGGCCACGGATCGAGTCCGCGAGTTCGGCGCTGACACCGTTGGTGAGCAGCCAGTCGCGCCGTCGTGCCTGGGTGCGGCGGGAGCCCATCGCGCCGATGTAGGACGCGTTCGACGTCAGCGCGGCGGCGAGAGCGGGGCCGTCGAGCTGGTCGTCGTGGCTCAGGACGATGACCGACTCGGTGGCTGGCAGCCGCGACGTGACGTCACTGAGCGAGGTGGCGACCACCGGTTTCCAGCCAAGGGTGATACCGATCGACTCCAGTGCCGTGGCCACGTCGCCGGATCCGACGATGAGGATCTGATGTTCGCTCACGGCGGTCAGGATACGTCGTTTCCAGGCTCGGGCAGTACGTGGAAGCGATTCGCTGGCTAGATGACAACATCGATTATTGAGAATATCAATGATTGATGCCTGCTAGGCTTGCGTGGGAACCTGGACAGAGGGGATGAGATGGCTGCGAACGGTGGCATAGCCGATGACGTCGGCTTCCTGCTCTCACGCGCGAGTGGTGTCGTGGCGAGGTCGGTGAACAAGGCGCTGGCGCCGCTCGGTCTGCGCGTCAGGTCGTACTCGGTGTTGCTGTTCGCCTGCGAGTGGACTCCCGGGATTACCCAGCGGCAGCTGGCCAGTGTGATGGGCCTTGACCCGAGCCAGATCGTCGCGCTTGTTGACGATCTCGAGCAGCGTGATCTGGTGACTCGCATGCCTGATCCTGCCGACCGCAGGAACAAGCTGATCACCGCGACGGATGAGGGCTACCAGCTGCGGGACGAGGCGTTGCGGCGGGTCGAGGACGCCCACGCGAGCCATTTCGAGCACCTGTCGCCTGCCCAGCTCGATGATCTGCGGAGGATGCTGCACCAGATCGTCTTCGCCGACGAGTAGGTGCCGCCAAGGCTGGCGCTCCCACGGCTGGCGGCAAGTGCTGGCGACAAGTGGTGATACGACCAGACCGGCCCTCGGTACCTCAGTGCGCGTAGTGCTGGCGCAACTGGTCCTTACGCACCTTGCCGCTCGCGTTTCGGGGAATCTCGTCCAGCGTGATGAACGACTTCGGAATCTTGTAGCGAGCGAGTCGCCGCTCGAGGTGCGCGACGATGTCCGATGTGGAGAGTTCGGCCCCTCGGCGAGGGTGATCGCGGCGCGCGGCACCTCGCCCCACTTCTCGTTCGGAATTCCGAACACGGCGCAGCTTTCGATGCCGGGCACGTCGAGTAACACCGCTTCGATCTCGGCTGGATAGATGTTCTCGCCGCCGGAGATAATCATGTCCTTGCTGCGGTCGACGATACGGACGAAGCCCTCCGCGTCCGGCTTCCCGATGTCTCCCGAGCGGAACCAGGAGCCATCGACGAACGCGTGCCTTGTCGTCTCCGGCTTGTTCCAGTATCCCCGCATCACATTCGGCCCCGAGATCTGCACCTCACCTGGTTCGTCCGCCGCGACCGGTGCGGCGGCGACGACCACCCGCTGCTTCGTGCCCGCCCGCTCAGCGGCGGGTACGGCGGTCTCGGTCACCGGTGCGGAATGGATCAGCACGGCGGCGCCCGAATCTTCGAGGAGTCAAGTACGTCAAGTACGTCACGTACTGATCACGAGATTCGACACCGCTCGCTACCCATCAGCGGTAGCCGGTGGTATCCGCTGGCTTGTTCTTGCTTTGTACTTCTTCCATGTAGCGCCAGGCGTCGGGGCGGCTGCCATCGATGTCGGTGAAGTCGTAGATCTTCGCCGCGTGGCCGGATGAGACGGTCTGGCCGTTCCAGCGCGACACGTGTGGGTCTGCCGCGAGGGCGGCCGCCGCGCGGCCGACGAAGGTCGGGGACTCCGAGATCGCGAAGTGGGGTTCGTTGTCGGTCGCGTCGCGCCAGTTGTCTTCGGTCACGCCGAAGTGCTCCAGCATGGCCTCGGAACGCAGCCACCCTGGAGTCAGCGCGACCGCCGTGCCGCCGTAGGGACGCAGCTCTTCGGACTGCGCCAGTGCCATCCGTTGCACCGACACCTTCACCAGGTCGTAGAAGAAGCCCGCGTCGGCCCGATAGTTGGCGTTGAACTCCGCGGTGCCGTCGGTCATCTCGATCACGAGCCCGCCCTCGCGGCGGATGAGCAGCGGTAACGTGAAATGGCTTGTGATGGCGTGGGTGTCGATCCCGAGCCGCATCATTCGTAACCCGCCATCGAGCGAGTGCTCCCACAGCTTCTGCTCGAACTCCATGTAGCGGTCGCCGCCCCAGACGTCGTTCACCAGCACATCCAAGCGGCCTTGTTCTCGGTCGATCCGCGCCACCAGTGCCGCCACCTCATCCGGCACGAGGTGGTCTACCCGGACCGCGACGCCCGTGCCGCCCGCCGCGGTCACCAGTTCCGCGGTCTCTTCGATCGTCTCTGGCCGGTTCATCTCCGACCGCTGTTCCCGTGTCGTCCGGCCCGTGGCGTACACGGTCGCCCCTCGCCGACCCAGTTCAACCGCGATCGCGCGTCCCGCCGCTCGCGACGCGCCCGCGACCAGTGCCACCTTGCCCCTCAGTTCATCCATGCCGACAACCTTGCCGGACAGGACTGACAATCTCGGGGCGTCGAGTGCGGAGCGCTAGCGACTCCGACGTCGCGTGTCGCGGTTCTCGAACCGTACCCACGGCCACGTCATCAGTGCCCACACCGTGAGCAGCAGGGCGGCGACCGCCAGCAGGTACCAGGGCCATGGGCCGAGCAGGTCCAGTACGGATACTGTCTCGGATTTGCGATTGAGGAAGCCGTAGTTGGCGCCCGCCGCGGTGTTGAACGCCATCGTCACCGCTGCCCACGTCGCCGTGATCATGACCGTGATGCGGTAGTCACGCCAATCGGTGCGCATGCCGAGGCCCCAGGTGAGATAGATCGCGGCCCAGACGACCATGAGGTGGCTTCCCCAGAAGAACAGGAAGTTGACGTGCGGGAAGTCCGGTCCGGTCAACGCCGGTGAGACCAGGGCCTGGGTGCTGAGTACGAGTCCCCAGTAGTAGGTGAGCGCATACGCCCACTGACGTCGGAAGAACAGGGCGTAGGAGGCGACCAGCGGCACGAGGTCGGAGATGTGCAGCGGGACGGACCTTTCGATGTCCGGCGGAACCGTCTCGTAGAGCAGATCCGCGAGACTGAGCGCGAACAGCGTGACCGCGAACGCGCGGCTGAAGCGCCGTGCCCGTGCCGCGCTACGATGCCCGCGGCCGACATAGACCACCAGCGCCGCTCCGACCACGAACACCAGCAGCACCAGCCAGTGTGACGGGCCGTAGGCGCTGAATTCTCGCTCCGTCGTGATCGGACCCACGCTGATGACCGTAACCTTGGCACGTACTGCTCGCTCCGACCGGCACGAGACCCGAGAAACGGCGACACTGGTCCGGAGTTGAAATGGAGGTATTAGTGCTCGACATCGGCGTGCTCACCTGGGTGGTGACCATTGGACTGATTCTCGTCCTGCTGGCCGTCGACTTGATTCTGGCCGCGGCGCGTCCCCACCGGATCGGCTTTCGCGAGGCGACGGCATGGTCGGTGTTCTACATCCTCGTCGCCGTGGCGTTCGGCGTGTGGTTCACCCTCGCCCACGGCGGGACGTTCGGCACCGAGTACTTCGCGGGCTACATCGTGGAGAAGAGCCTGTCGGTCGACAACCTGTTCGTCTTCGTCATCATCATGACGACCTTCGCGGTGCCGGAGGAGCATCAGCACAAGGTGTTGACCTTCGGCATCGTGTTGGCACTGCTGATGCGGGCGGTCTTCATCGCGCTCGGCGCCACGTTGATCGCGCTGTTCTCCTTCGTGTTCCTGCTGTTCGGCCTGCTGCTGATCTTCACGGCGGTCCAGCTGTTCCGTCACCGCGACGAGGACCCGGACGTCGACGACAATCCGATGGTCAAAGTGGCCCGGCGGGTCTTTCCCATCACCGACGACTACGTCGGCGGCAGGCTCGTCACGCGCATCGACGGGCGGCGCATGGTCACGCCGCTGTTCATCGTCCTGATCGCCATCGGCAGCATCGACCTGCTGTTCGCCCTCGACTCCATTCCGGCGGTGTTCGGGGTGACGGAGGAGCCCTTCATCGTGTTCACCGCGAACGCGTTCGCGCTCCTCGGTCTGCGTGCGTTGTTCTTCCTGGTGAAGGGGCTGCTGGACCGCCTGGTGTATCTGTCGTCCGGCCTGGCGCTGATCCTCGGGTTCATCGGCGTGAAGCTCATCCTGCACTGGGCCCACGTCGACATCGACGAGCGGGTGCCAGAGATCTCGACTCCACTGAGCCTCGCGGTGATCGTCGTCGTTCTCGCCGTGGTGACCGTGGCCAGCTTGATCAAGACTCGCCGTGACCCCACCGTCAAGGCGCACGCTGGATCACTGCGTGCACACCCGGCGAAGTCCGAGCTGAACCGGCCATGATTGGCCCGCGTCCAGTGGCGATCAGTCGGTGGTCTCAGCGTTGGCGGATGGTGATGGTTACTGGTCCGCTGCCGGAGGCGGCGACGCGGAGGCGGTTGTCGCGGGCGGGGCCCATGACGTGCCCGCCCTCGACGTCGATCGTGTAACCGTCGGGGTAGTGCAGCGGGCTGACGAAGATCACGCTCGGTACGCCGAGAGCGCGCGGCCGGTAGACGTAGTGGAAGTCGCCGGTGTCCGGGTCGAACGACAGCTCCATCGGTGTGCCCGCGGTGGCCTGCGGGTAGGTGCGGACCAGGGTGCGGAGTTTCCGTGGTTTGGCCGTGCTCAGGTCGGCGTCGTCGGTGAACATGCCCTGGGCCGAGTCGGCGGTGGTCGGGTCGTCCCATGTCTTGTATGACCAGTGCATCCAGCTCGTGAAGTGGCGGTCGGCCACCGCCGTGTCGATCTCGAGGGCTTCGATGTTGTCGGTGGCGCCGAACTCCGTCATCACCCCGACCGCGCGCATCCGGTCGCCTTGGTCGAGGGCGGCCTGGGTGCGGTCCTCGCTGAACTCCTGGCACTTGCTCACGTCAGTTCCCGGAATACCCTGGGATTCGAAGAACACCTGGGGGCAGTAGTTGTGCCAGGAGTAGCCGAGCTGGTCCTCGCCGTCCACCGGACCGTAGTTGGTCGGCACCTCGCGTCCACCCGCGAACTGCTGGGGCTCGAAGTAGACGATGTTGCCGGGGTCCACCTGGCGGATCGCGCGTAGTGCGCGTTCCATCGCGGGCTGCAGCTCGTTGGGGTAGCTGTCTGGGCAGCCGGTGAGCAGGCAGTCCGGCCATTCCAGCCCTGCCCACGGTTCGTTGAGCAGGTCGTAACCCATCGAGTATGGCTGGTCGCGCCAGCGTTGCGCGACGACTTTCCATGCGGCGGCCCAACCGTCGAGCAGGTCGTGCTTGTTGGCCCAAAACTGGTCGAACACCGTCGACACCTCGGGTGTCCAGTAGCCGAGCGGGAAGGGTGCGGTCACTGGTGGGAGCAGGCGGTACGGCAAGGGCCGGTGGACCGCCCAGTCCGGCACGCCGCCGCCCCCGTAGGTTTCGTGCCACTGATCCTGGTGGAAGTCGAACTGCATCCAGATTTCGTGCTCGGCGAGCTGGTCGATCACGCGCTGCCACGCGGCGAGGTATGTCTCGTCGGCGACGCCCGGACGGTCGGGGGTGACGCCCGTCCACAATGTCCCGATCCGTGCGCCGTTGAACCCGTGGTCGTAGAGCCATCGCGCATCGTCGGCGGTGAAGCCCGATGGCTCGTTCGGCGGGACGTAGGGGTCGTGCTTGAAGACGAGGTTCATCCCGTGCACCAGGACTACCCGGCCGTGCTGGTCAACCAGCCAGCGATCCTCGCGCCGCAGCTGCGGCGGGTCGGGTTCGGTCGCGTGCGTGGGTGGCGCCTGTAGTAGTCCCGCCGTGAGTAGTACCAGCCACAGCAACGAAAACGTACGGCGCACGATCCCCATCAACCCTCAACCCCGTCCTGTTCAGCTGACGTCCCTCGCGAGAACGGTACACCAGAAACTAGAACACGTTCCAGATGTGCGGGCTGCCGCATTCTGTTTGTCCGAAACTTGAGTCGTAAAGACTCAAGTTTGGGAACACTGACGCGCGCAAGTACGTATCTATGGGTGAAAGCTCTAGCTCGGCGGCGCCGGGCAGAGCGAACTATCACCCGTGACCGTTGAGGAGGTGCCTATGTCTCTGCCAGTTGTCCGATCGAACCGCGATGTGGGGCGGTGGGACCCGTTCCGCGAGTTCGAGGATCTCCATGCGCAGATGGGTCGCTGGATGGACACGATGCTTGGTCGGATCGGTGACGGCTGGTCCTCGTGGTCACCGCTGGCGGACGTGTCCGAGACCGATGATGCCTACGTGGTCGAGGTGGACCTGCCTGGTGTCAAGCGGAACGACATCACGATCGACCTGTCCGGCAGCGAGTTGACGATCACCGGCGAGCGCACGGAGAAGGAGCGTCAGGGCTGGTTCCGTCACCGCACGCGCCGTACCGGCCAGTTCCGCTACAGCGTGACGCTGCCGCGCGATGTTGACGCGGACAAGATCGACGCCACGCTTTCCGATGGGGTGCTGACCGTACGGGCGCCGAAGTCCGACGCGGCCAAACCCCGCCGCATCGCGATTACCCAAGGATGATTACCCCGCATCATCGATCACGTCTCCCGGCCAGTGGTGCCTAGCGCGCCGGGAGACGCCGTCAACGATGCCCTGTTTCCCAGCAGGAGGTGGCTCATGAACACGTCACCGTTCGCTGGCGGACTTGCCACTCTCCCCACACCGCCAAGCGGATGGCCTATCGGTTCGTACGCGACGTACGCGGAAGCGCAACGCGCGGTGGACTATCTCGCCGACAGTGAGTTTCCGGTCCACGACGTCACGATCGTCGGGGTCGATCCGCTGATCGTCGAACGCGTCACCGCTCGCCTGACGTGGCCCCGGGTGCTGCTCGGCGGTGCCGCCTCCGGCGCATGGTTCGGTCTGTTCGTTGGACTGCTGCTCAGCCTGTTCACACCCGGCCCGATGTTGCCGCCGCTGCTCGTCGGCCTGGTCGCCGGTGTCTCATTCGCCACGACGTTCGCCGCCGCCAGCTACGCGTCGCTGAAGGGCCGCCGCGACTTCGAGTCTCAAACCCAGTTCGTCGCTGGGCGGTACGACGTGCTTTGCGAGCCACGGAACGCGGAGAAGGGCAGGGACCTGCTCGCGCAGCTGTCCTTGGCCAACGACCCGGTCACACCGTAGCCGGTGAGATCCGGCCGCTCAGTCGGCTTAACCATCGTCGCGTTGGCTGACGCCAAGGTCGTCGAGCAATGCGGCGATCCGACGTTGTTCCGCGGCGACGAACGCGTCGAATTCCGTTCCGGTGAGGAAGGCGTCGGTCCATCCGTGCTTCGCGACCGCCTCCTGCCATGTGGGTGAGGATCGCATGGCTTCGAGCGCCGCGACGGTGGCGGCATGCTCGGTGGCGGTCAGATCGGGCGGGGCCAGCAGCCCGCGCCAGTTCATGAACTCGACGTCGATGCCGGACTCGATGAGTGTCGGGGCGTCGATACCGGGTACTCGGCGCGCGCCCGTCACGCCGAGCACCCGCACTTCGCCCGCCCGGATCGCCTGAAGGTTCTCCGCCGCTCCGGTGAGTGCGAAGTCCACATCTCCGGTGAGCAGCGCCGCCAGCATCTCACCGCCGCCGTCGTAGGGGCGGTACTTGACATCGGTCGGCGCCACGCCGACGCCCCGCGCCAGCAGCATCGCCGCCAGATGGTCGGGCCCGCCCGGCTCCGAACCGCCGCCGACGGTGAGCCGCGCTGGATGCTCACGCAGTTCGGTGACCAACTCATCGAGGGTGTGGTATCGCGAGTCGCGGGTCACGACGACGGCTTCGGCCTCCTCGATCACCCTGGCCACCGGAGTGAGTTCGTCGACCGCGTCGTCGAGTCCAGCGAGGTGCGCGTTGGCGAGCAGACCAAGACCCATCTGCAGCAGAAGGGACCCGTCGCCCTGCTCGAACCGCGCCCTGCTGAGCGCGGCCATACCCCGGTCGCCAGGCAGGTTGACCACGTCGACACGCGCGGTGACGCCGGAATCCTCCGCGGCGGCGGCGAGGATGCGCGCCGTCATGTCGTACCCGCCGCCAGGCGGAGTCGGCACGAAGACACGCATCCGGTCCTGCGCCGTTTCGCCGCCCACCGCGCACCCACCAAGGGCGAGTGCGGCGATGACGGCGGCGAAGCGCCGAGCAGTCCTCATGACACCAGTGTCTCCTCTTGCTCAGCCTTCTCCACGTTCCGATTGTCCCGCACGGCGCGGCCGGTCCCGCGCCGCCGGAGCATTCCGATCGCGGCCGGTAGCAGCGACAGGATCGCCAAGCCGAAGAGGACCGCCGGGATCGGCTTGGTGACGAACACCGTCCAATCGCCTCCGGAGATCTGCAACGCCTGGCGCATGGACTTCTCCATGAGCCCGCCAAGGATGAGACCAAGGATGAGCGGTGCCGCCGGGAAGTCGTTGGCCCGCATCAAAAAGCCGAGCACACCGAAGCCGAGCAGCAGCCACAGGTCAAAGGTGCTGAAGCTGATGCCGTAGACGCCGACCACGCAGAACACCACGACCAGCGGCAGCAGCATCGCCCTCGGCATGCGCAGTACCTTGGCGAACAGCGGGATCAGCGGCAGGTTCAGCACCAGTAGCACGATGGTCCCGACGTACATGCTGGCCACTACGCCCCAGAACACCTCGGGCCGGTCGGTCAGCAGCAGCGGCCCAGGCTGCACGTTGAGCACGAGCAGTGCGCCGAGCAAGATCGCCGTCGTGCCTGATCCGGGTACGCCGAGCGTGAGCAGCGGAACGAACGAACCGACGCACGCCGCGTTGTTGGCGGACTCGGGCGCCGCGACACCCTTGATGTTGCCCTTGCCGAAAGTGGCGCCGTCCCTGGCGATGCGCTTCTCGAACGAGTAGGACAGGAACGAGGCCACGGTCGCCCCCGCACCGGGAAGCACCCCGGTGAAGAACCCGAGCACCGAGCCGCGCACCGTCGGCGGTGTCATCGTCGCGGCTTCCTTACGCGTCAGTCGCAGCGAGGTGACCTTGCGCAGCTCGCTGTTCTTGCCGCGCTTGCTGAGCAGCACCAGCACCTCGGCGAGCGCGAACACGCCGAGCGCCACGATGAGGAAGTCAATCCCCTCGAACAGCTCGGGCAGCCCGAACGTGAACCGAGGCGCAGCCGTCTGCGTGTCGATACCCACCAGGGCGATGATCACCCCGACGATCGCGGCGATCAGCCCCTTGTTGATGTTCTTGCCGGACAGCGTCACGACCGCCGTCAGGCCGAGCACCATTAGCGCGAAGTACTCGGCGGGTCCGAAGCTCGTGGCAAAACCCGCCAGGGTCGGGGCGAGCAGCATCAGCCCGACGACGCCGATGGTGCCGCCGATGAACGATGAGATCGCCGCGATGGCCAGCGCCTTGCCCGCCTGGCCGTTGCGGGCCATCGGATAGCCGTCGAACGACGTGGCGACCGTCCCCGCGACGCCTGGTGCGTTGAGCAGGATCGACGATGTCGAGCCGCCGAAGATCGCCCCGTAGTACACCCCGGCGAGCATGATGATCGCGGTGGTGGGGTCCATGCCGAACGCCACCGGGATCATGAGCGCGATCGCGCTCATCGGCCCGAGGCCGGGCAGGATGCCGATGATCGTGCCCGCGAGTACCCCGATGAACACGAAGAGGAGGTTCTCCGGCAGCAGAGCGACACCGAACCCGGCGACCAGCTGGTTGATGGCTTCCATGTCAGGGCTCCTCTACAGCGGCAACGGACCGGTCGGCAGCGCGACGTCAAGGCCGACGGACATCGTCAGGTACAGCACCAACGGGACAGCGACGCTGACCACGCCGTTGACCAGGTGCCTCGGGTAGCCGAGGTACCAGGTCAGGGCGGCGAGGTAGAGCGCGGTGGCCAGCACGAATCCCAGTGGCTCGAAGGCGAGCACGTACAGGCCGAGCGACCCGACGAACAGACCGATCTCCGCCGCGGGGCTGCCCAGCCTGCCCAGCCGTGCCGAGGTGGCCGGAGCGGGCTGGGCTTGCTCGTCCGCGTCGTGGGTGTCGGACGGCGCGTCCGTCGGTCGTTCAGTGCGTTCGAAGAACAGCGCCACGGCAAGCACCAGTAGCGCGATGCCGAGCCAGCGCGGCAGGGTGTACGACTGCACCGGCAGGTCCACCGCGGCGAAGTCCGGCATGCGGAAGGCCGCGACCAGGTACGCGACGGCGAACGCGGCGATCGCGATCGCTATGGTGCGGTTGGAGAACTGGAAGCGTGTCATGGCGCGGACCCCTACCGCAGCCCGATCTCGCCGAGGATGTCGGCGGTGGCGTTCTTCTGCTCGTCGAGGAAGGTCCCGAACTCGTCGCTGCCGAGGTACGAGTCCGCCCAGCCGTACTTGGCGATCTCGGTCCGCCAGGCGTCGGTCTTGGTGAGTTCCTCGAACTTGGACTCGTAATAGGCGACCTGGCCGTCGGTGAGGTCAGCGGGTCCCATCACGCCACGCCAGATGTCGTAGGTGTAGTCGACACCCGCTTCTTTCAGCGTCGGCACGTCAGGCAGCGTGTCGAGCCGCTCGTCGGACGAGACCGAGAGCACCCGGACCTTGCCGCTCTTGGCCAGTTCGGTGATCTCGCCCGCTCCGCTGACCGCCACGTCCACGTGACCGCCGAGCAGTGCGGTCGTTGCCTCGCCGCCGCCGTCGAAGGGCACGTACTTCAGGTTGGAAGCGTCGACTCCCGCTGCGTTCGCCGCGCCCGCGACGGCGACGTGGTCCATGCTGCCCGGAGCCGAACCGCCCGCGATGCTCAGCGACGCGGGATTCTCCTTGAGCTTGGTGACGAGGTCGTCGAATGACTTCAGCGGGGAGTCCGCCGGCACGAGGTACGCCGCGTAGTCGGTGGCGAGGCGGGCGATCGGGGTGAAGTCGGTGTGATCGACCTCCGACTGCCCCGCGAGCGGAACGAGCACGATCGGTGGGCTTGTCACGAAAAGCTTGTGCGGGTCACCCGCGTTGCCCGCGACGTATGCCCAACCGATCGCGCCGCCAGCGCCAGGCTTGTTGATCACCTGCATGTCCTGGTCGATCTTCCCGGTGTCCTCCAGGATGCGGCTCGCCGAACGCGCCAGGGTGTCCCAGCCGCCGCCGGTCTCGGCGGGCGCGACCATCTCGATCGGCTGGCTCGGCGTCCAGTTCGCGTCATCGCCCGCTTGGCTGGCGCCACACGCGGACACCGCAAACAGCGACGCGGCCGCCGCTCCCGCGATGAGCGGGCGAGTTCGAAACCGTCGAAACATCCGAAACATCGTTGTCTCCTCACGTCTGTGTGAACTGCCACACAGAGTTACGGGAGGACGTGTCGTCGGTGAACCCTTCTGTGCGTAGTGGGAGTAGTGCTCGTAGACGTCGTTGTGTTCGTAGTGTTCACTGGTCAGGCGGTTCCGGACGTGGGAATCTCTGAGCGTGCGACCACGGTTGACTCTCGCTGGGCAGCTTCTCGCCCTGCAGCTCACGATCATCGTGCTGGTGCTCATCGCGGTGACCGGGGTGTCGCTCGCCCAGTTCGACATCGGGTTCCGTCAGTCGGAGAGCCAACGGATGCGTGCGATCGCCGAGACCGGCGCGTCCACCGAGGCGATCCGCGTCGCGCTCACGGACACATCGAAGCAAGGCATCCTGCCGCCGGCCGCTGACCGCTTGCGTGCCTTGTCAGGGGCGGACTACGTCGTCATCACCGACGCCGACCGGCGCATCTTGGCATCGCCCAATCCCACCGCGATCGGTGATCGCCTCGACCTCGCGGACAGCCCGGTGCTGAGCGGGCAGGCCTGGACAGGGATGACCACAGCGGACGGTCACCGGTTCGTCACCGCCCATGTCCCGGTAGTCGCGAGTGCCGCGGTCGTCGGCGTGGTCGCGACAGGGCGCCGCTACCCACCGCTGGGCGAGCGGCTGATCACGGCGGCGCCAAGCCTGCTGGTCTACCTTGGCGTCGCCGGAGTGCTCGGCGTCGCTGGCTCGCTGCTGCTCGCGCGACGGGTGAAGCGGCAAACCCTCGGCCTTGAGCCCGTCGAGATCACTCGTCTCGTCGAACATCGGGAGGCCATGCTCCACGGGATCAAGGAGGGTGTCATCGGACTGGACACCGAGAATCGGGTGACACTGATCAGCGACGCGGCGATCCCGCTGCTCGGGCTGCCGTCGCGGGCCAGGGGCCGTCGCCTCGAGGACCTCGCGATCCCACCGGGCCTCTACGACGCGCTCACCGAGGACTCCGGAGACGGCGACCGGATCGTGGCCATCGGCGATCGCATCGTCACGCTGAACCGGATGCCCCTTGTGACCGACGGCGAGCCGGTCGGCTCGGTCACCACTATGCGGGACCGCACCGACCTCATCGCGCTACGCAACGAGCTGGACGTCACCAGGACGACGACGGAAGCCCTTCGAGCGCAGGCGCACGAGTTCAGCAACCAGCTGCACGCCATCGCCGGCTTGCTGGAACTTCAGGAGTATGACGAGGTCAGGCACTATGTCAGCCGGGTATCGGGCACGCGCGCCGAGCTCTCGCACGAGGTGACATCGCGCGTCGCCGACCCGTCGGTCGCGGCACTCCTGATCGCCAAGGGCAGCCTTGCTACCGAGCAGGGCTGCACCTTGCGAGTGCACGACGACACGTCACTGGGTCCGCTGGATGAGGACCTCTCGGCGGATCTGGTCACCGTGGTCGGAAACCTGGTCGACAATGGACTCGAAGCCGCGCGCCCTGGCGTCGTCGAGGTACAGCTCACCGAGTCCGAGAACGACGTGGCGATCCGTGTGCGCGACTCCGGTGCGGGCGTGCCGGACGAGTTGCGGGAGAAAATCTTCCAGCGCGGGTTCTCCACAAAGGACGGTGTGGGAACCGATGGCAGGGGATTCGGGCTCGCGTTGATCCGCGTCATCTGCGAACGTCGGGGAGGTCGCCTGACAGTGGAGTCGCCCGGCGAAGGCAGTTCATGGGGGACCGAGTTCGTCGCGCGATTGCCCCGCGCGACGGGAGGAGGTCGGGCGTGATCCGGGTCCTCGTCGTCGACGACGATTTCATGGTGGCGAGGGTTCACCGTGGTCTTGTGGAACGGACGCCCGGTTTCGCCGTGGTCGCTGAGGCCCACACCGGTGCCGACGCGCTCACGCTCGTCGAACGGCTCAAGCCGGATCTCGTCCTGCTCGACATCTACCTGCCGGACATGAGCGGGATCGAGGTGCTGCGACAGCTGCGGGCGAGTGAATCCACCCCAGTCGACGTTCTCGTCATTACCGCCGCACGGGATGCGGACACCGTCCGCGACGCCCTGCGCGGCGGGGCGGTGCATTACATCGTCAAGCCGTTCGACTCGGCCGCGTTGAGCGACCGCCTGTCTGAGTACGCCGAGAAACACCGCGAGCTGCGGGAGATCACCTCGCCGAGCCAAGCGGACATCGACCGGGTGTTCGGCGGCGGCCGCTCGAGACCGTCGATGCCGAAGGGACTCAGCGAACAGACCGCGGACCTCGTACGGGACGCGCTGCGGGACGCCGAAGAGGGGCTCTCGGCCAGCGAGTGCGCCGCGCACACGGGAGTGTCCCGGGTCAGCGCCCGCAGGTACCTTGAGTTCTTCGCCGAATCCGGCCTCTCCGAGGTCCGGCTCCGGTACGGCAACGCGGGCCGCCCGGAACGCCGCTACCACTGGATCGGCCGGTGACCTCCCTGGGTTCGCGAACCTGGGGCGAGGCTTTACCCGCTTCCGTGCCCTTCGTGCAGCTTGATCACGCGGTCGGCGAGCCTGACCGATTTCGGAAGTCCGCGAGAATTATTTGAGCGGTGTGAGTGCCGCTCAAATGTGAGCATGCCTCAGTTTATTCCGCGTTTCTTGTGCTCCGCTTAGTGTCGTCCTGAGCAGCACTTATCGGATCAATCGAAGGATTATTTCGCTGCCGTTCATGAATTGACCGCGCGAGCCTTCCCCAAGTCACGATTATTCCGCTGCCGCTTTCTGGGTGGCTTTTCACGGGAGAAGGAGAACCATGCGTATGACAACTCGCCGCGGCATGTTCGCCGCCGCGTCAGCCGTGCTCGTCGCGGCCCTCGTCACGGCCGTGGTGCCCTCGGCCAGCGCCGATGAAGGGTTCTACAGTCCGCCGTCTCCGCTGCCAAGCGGGCAGGACGGCGACATCATCAAGTCGCAGCCATCGAAGTACAACAACGCCACGTCCACTCGGATCATGTACCTGACCAGGGATGTTAAGGACGAGCGGATCGCGGTTACCGGGTCGGTCATCGTGCCGGACAAGCAGTGGAGTGGTGGCGGTCCGCGGCCGATCGTGGCGTACGCGCCGTTCACCGCGGGTATGGGTGATCAGTGTGCGCCGTCGAAGACGTTGGCTGGGGAAGGTCAGCAGGATATGGCGTCCGGTTACCAGAACAGCTTCGTGGACACGTTGCTGAACAAGGGGTTTGCCGTCGCCCAGACCGACTACCAGGGGCTTGGTACGCCGGGCGAGCACACGTACGTGATGCGGGCCGCGGAGGGCCACGCCGTGTTGGACGTGTTGCGGGCGGCTCAGCGCTTGCCGGACGCTGGGCTCGATAAGGACGCACCGCTGGGTATCGCTGGCTACTCGCAAGGCGGCGGGGCGTCCGCGGCGGCTGCCGAACTGGCCGAGAGCTATGCCCCCGAACTGGATATCAAGGGCGCTTACGCGGGCGCGCCGGTGGCCGATTTGGGGATGCTGGCCGAGACACTGGACGGCAGCATGTATGCCGGATTCCTCGGCTTCGCGCTGATCGGCATCAACGAGGCGTACCCGGAGGCCAAGATGCTCGAGTTGGCCAACGAGAAGGGCGCGCAGGCGTTCATGGATCTCCGGACGAAGTGCACGCTGGACGCCGTTTTCGGCTACTGGTATACCGACACCAGCACGCTGACCAAGGATGGCAAGCCGGTCGCCCACTACTTGGATCAGTCGCCGTTCAAGGAGATCGTGGCGGAGAATCAGCGTGGCAGCATCAAGCCTGAGGTGCCAACGCTGGTCGAGCACGCGCCGGTGGACGATGTGCTGCCCTACGAGCAGGGCAAGCAGATGGCCAAGGACTGGTGCGGCAAGGGTGCCGCTGTTCAGTTCAAGGACCTGACCGTGTGGGGTCCGTACTTGTCGCACGTCATGGGCATGAACTCGGCGCCGTCGAACGCGGCCAACTGGCTCAACGACCGCTTCACCGGCAAACCCGCGACGAGCAACTGCGGTCAGTTCTGACTCCGGCGGAGAGCCTGACCCTGTTAGCCCTCGGGGTCAGGTTCTCATCCGGCCGTGGCTCCCGTTCGGCGCCCGCTTCACACAATCCTCAGGTTTCTCCACGTCGTCTCCAAGTTTCGCGGTCGCTGGTCACCGAAGCTGGAAGCGCTGTATCGCCGGACGGCGACAGCTGACGGAATCCGGTGGCCTCGACTGGAAAGGACGCCCGACGATGACGACCACGCTTGACTTCGACCAGATCAAGAGGAAGCAACGAGCGACATGGAGCAGCGGCGACTACGGCCGGATCGCGTGGTTGACCGTCCCATTCGGGGACGTGCTGTGTGACGCCGTTGACCTGCGACCGGGTTCGCGGGTGCTCGACGTCGCCACCGGAACCGGCCATGTGGCGTTGGCGGCCGCGCGCCGGTTCTGCGAGGTCACCGGCATCGACTACGTGCCCGCGCTGCTCTCAACGGCATCCGCGCGGGCGGAGGCCGAAGACCTGGCGATCGATTTCCAGGAGGCCGACGCCGAGAACCTGCCGTTCCCTGATAGCACGTTCGACACCGTGCTATCGGCGATCGGTGTCATGTTCACCGCCGATCATCAGCGCGCCGCCGACGAGCTGGTGCGGGTGTGCCGTCCCGGCGGTCAGGTCGGGCTCGCCAGCTGGACGCCGACAGGGTTCGTCGGGCGGATGCTGGCGACCGTTGGCAAGCACGCCGCCCCGCCACCCGGCGCGCTGCCGCCCGTTCGGTGGGGCAGTGAGGACACGCTTCGGGAGCTGTTCGGAGAGCGGATCACGCGGTTGTCGTGCGAGACCGGGACGATGACGCTGCGGTTCCTCTCACCCGAGCACTTCGCGGACTTCTTCCTGACCCACTACGGCCCGACGCGCATGGCCGCGGGACGGCTGGACACCGAGGGTAGGGACGCCTTCCGCGCCGATCTCATCGCACTGGCCGGCGAGTCGAACCGGGCAACGGACGGCACCGTCGTCTGTGACTGGGAGTACCTCACCGCCGTGGCGACCCGCGCCTGATCTCGCCGTCGGCGTCACCTCCGCCGCCGACGACGTCATCGGGCAGGGCGCCACCGCGGACGTGACGGTCGCCGTCATTGGTGTCGGCAGTTGTCGACGGTGAGCTCCACATTGGTGTCGGCGAGGTTCTCGCGTGTTTGGTGAACTCGGCAGACGAGGATGTCGCCCACCTCGACGTCGGGCGGCACGTCGGCCAGGTCGGCGCTGACGTGGCTGATGGGTTTGATCGGCTCTCCGGGCGCCTTGCCTTGGATGACCAGGCGGGCCCGGTCCGTGCTGATCGCCCCTGATATTTCGTAGACCTTGAAGGTGACCTGTTCGTCGTAGGTCTTGCCCCCGACACACGCGGCAAGGGCGAGGGGGAGGGCAGCGACAATAACGAAGCGGCTGAGCGGGTGCATGGGTTCCTATTCGACGATGATCGCGCGGAGGAGGGCGGGGCTGCCGTGGCCCTCGAGGTGTGTCCGGTCGCGCAGGTGGTAGTGGAGGTCGGCGGCGGTCGAGGACAGGTGGGCGTCGGCGTGGTCGGTCGCCATGGCGGCGCGGGTGGCGGGGATCTCGCCTGGTGTGAGGGTGATTCGCCAGCTTTCCGGGCCGTCTGTGGCGGAGACGAGCACCGTGCCGGTCACGGTGACCGGGATTTCGGTGCCGTACTTGGCTGGCAGCAGAGTGGTGAGAGTTTCGTCGATGCCGTCAACGGCTAGGTCGCGCTCGGTGGGATCCAGAGTCCGCAGCGCTGCTTGTGCTTCCCAACGGCGGAGGTTGAGTTCGTGGGCGGCACGCCGATGCCAGACCCAGGCGAGGTCAGGCGCTGCGGGCGACAGCGTCCACACCGGAACGTTCGCCGGGGTGGCCGCGAGCGCCTCATGGAGCGCGGCGAGTCGCTGATCGAGGTATTCGACGGGGTCGTCGTCGGGTACCGGGGGCGGAGGGAGCATGACTATGCTGCGGGTGGTCAGGTACTGGGTGACCTGCGCGGCGAAGCGCCCGACGTGGAGTGTGATGTCCCGGAATGTCCAGCCTGGCGTCGTCGGCACCGGGAGGTCGGGCTCGGCCTGAGAGACGGCGCCGCGCAGCAGGCCCGCGTGGTGCTGGACGACCTCCGTCCATCGGTGGGTGTTCCATGTCGACGTCGGGTGAACGGCCCCCGTGATCGCGTTCATGTGCCCTATCTTGCCGTAATCTGACGATCACGCAGCCGGAACCGGAAAGGATCCGCGTTCGTCGCAGGACTGACGTGGTCAATGATGAAGGGGCAGCGATGGCGGGGTTCCAGGTCGATCCGGATGCGGTGCGGGCGGCGGCACCGGGATTGCGGGAATGCCGCGATGAAATCAGTGCCGCGGCCGGTTTGGTCGGGTCGGTCTCGCTTCCCGCCGCCGCGATGGGGGACGTCGAAGCGGCGGGCGAGTTCGCGGCGGCGGTGCGGGCGCTGGTGAGCGAGCACGGTGACGACCTGGAGCACGGCGCATTGTGGGTCAATGACGCCGAGGAGGCGGTGGTGAAGGCGGCCGAGAGCTACGAGGAGATGGACCGGCGCGCCATCGATAGGTTCACCCGCCTGCTGGGGGAGTAAGCGGATGGTCAATCCGGAGGACGTCTACGCCCAGCTAGTGTCGGCGAGTCCTGCCCAAATGTCGGGTGCGGGCGACGCGTTCGCCGCGGCCGCCGACAAGCTGGCCGAGTCGGAGCGGAGCGCGGAGTCCGCGAAGAACCGCGCGCGGGGGTGGACCGGTGCGGGTGCCGATGCCTTCACACGGCGTGTCGACGACACGATCGCCGCCGCGACGCTGGCCGCGGACAACCTCACCGCCGCGCGGCGGGCACTGGAAACTGTCGGGGGCGCCTACGAGACGGCCAGGCGGGCGGCCGATCGGGTGATCGACGTCTGGCGCTCGACCGCGACCGCCGAATCCGACCGGTCGGCGCTGGCGCGATCGGTCACGGCGGAACTCGAGCAGATCGTGGCGGCCTACAACCAGCAGCTCAGGGCGCAGGCTGGCGTGCTCGCGCGGTTGTCCCCGGCGTTCGCGAAGACGGCGTCGTCGAGCCGGTCATGGCGGGCGAGTCGTCCACAGGGCACGCCCACCGTGCCGCCACCGGGGTCGGACCCGGCCGAGGTGGCGCGATGGTGGCGCTCGCTGAGCGACGAGCAACGGGACCAGTTGCTGCTGACGGAGTTCGACCGACTCGGCCGGCTCAAGGGCCTGCCCGCTGAGGTGCTGGACACCGCGAACCGGCGGCGGATCGACGTCGATCGGCTGCGGTACGCCGCCGAAGCTGATGACCTGCGACGACGGGCCCTCGAACGTGCCCGCGAGCTCGGGGTAGCGCTCGATGAGAACTCGATGCGTGAGGCCAACGACCCGCTGCTGTCCGACCTCCTTGACGCGAAGCTGGCGGCTGAGCGACGGGCGGACAATGCCGAGGCCGCGCACCGAAACGTGGATCTCGCCGTCGACCATGCCGTGGAGAACGGACTACCGACCGATGACATCCATGTGCTCGCGTACTCGCCGGATGGGCCCGGTCGTAAGGAAGGCACGCTCGCCGTCGCCTTCGGCAACCCGGACACCGCCAGCGATGTCGCGGTGACGGTTCCGGGAACCGGTACGACGATCGGAAGCGACTTCACCGGACAGGCGGCCAACCTGCGCGGCGAGATGGGCGCCGACGGGACCGCGACCATCGCCTGGCTCGGCTACGACGCCCCCGACTGGGACCACTCCGTCGCCTCCGACGTCGGCGCCAAGGAAGGCGGCGACCGGCTGGCCGCCGACGTCAACGGGTATCGCGCGGCGGCCGAGGCCGCGGGGACGCCGCGCCAGCATCTCACCGTGATCGGGCACTCGTACGGTAGTGCCACCGTCGGCTACGCCGGGATGTCCGGAATGGACGCCGACGACATCGCCTTCGTCGGTTCGCCGGGGGTCGGTGCCTCGCACGCCGACCAACTCGGCGGGGCGACCGTGTGGGCGGGCGGTAACGAGCACGACCCGGTCATCCAGGGCACGAACGGCACCTACTTCACCGAGAACGGCTCCAGCGGACCGTACGATCCGGACTTCGGTGCGCGCCAGTTCGATACGGATGCCGAGGCCAACGTCGTCGACGCGCACACCACCTACTACGACCAGGGTTCTGACTCGCTGCGCAACCTGGCCCACATCGCCACCGGTGACGACGCCGCCGTGACCGAGCGCGCCTACCTGGAAGAACCCATCGCGCCGGGCTTGGATGTTCCGATTCCCGGGGCGGACACCGCGTACCGGATCGGCTATGAAGGCGCCCAGGTCGTCGGCAACCTGGTCACCGGCGATCTGGAAGGCGCGGCGGGCGACGCCGTCGACGGTGCCGCCACCGTCGTGGGCGGGGCCGTCGACACTCTCAAAGAGGGCGGCAAGTTCGTCGCCAACGGCCTCGGCAAACTGTTCTGAGCGGCATCTAGCATCGCTCGTTCCGTAGGCCAGGTGGTACGCGTTGCCGAGGTAGTCCACCGAATGGGTTACAGTGCCGGGCCATGCGATACATCGATCCTGGTAAGACTGCCGTAGTCGCGGCCGTCCTCGCGCTGACCTTGGCCGCCTGCGGTGACGACACCGGTCAGGCTTCCGAAGAGACCACACCGGCCACGACGAGTGCCGCCGATGGTCACGACCACGGCGATGACATGGAGCACGGTTCGGCCATGCAGGGTGACCCGAACGCGACCCCGGCCAACGAGATCGACGGTGCGGAGGTTGTCGAGGGCTCGTTCGCGAAGCTGTCGTCCGCGCCGGAGGATGCCCCGTTGGCGGAGGGCACCGTGTGGCTGGCCCGCCACGACGAGGGCACCACGGTGACGATCGACGTCACCGGCCTAGAACCGGAGACCGAGTACATGTCGCACCTGCACGCCAATGCGTGCGCCTCGGATGACGGTGGGCCGCACTTCAAGTTCGACCCCCAGGGTTCGGACCAGCCGCCGAACGAGGTGCACCTGGTGTTCACCACGGATGCCGAGGGCGCGGTCACCACGACCATCAGCAACGACAACCCGGACAGCCAGGGCGTCAAGTCGATAGTGCTGCACCTCAACGACGCGGACGGCACCAAGTTCGCCTGCGCGGACCTCTGACACCCTGCCCAGTGGCGGCCAACGCCGCCACTGCCATCGACTGACAGCGAGTGGCCCGGAGGAGACACCCTCCGGGCCACTCGTGTGCTGCCCGGGTTGGTCGGGGAACCCGTTATTTACGGGACTATTTACATGATTATTCGGCGTACCTAAACTCGGAATCATGTATGGCGTATCCATGGCGACCGGGGCGGCCGGGACGCTGGACCAGCTTGGTCGTGGTGACCGGGCGACCGTGACGGCGTTGGACGTCGAGGGCGCGCAGCGGCGTCGGCTCATGGACCTGGGGCTGGTGCCCGGTACCGAGATCCGCGTGGATATGACCAGTCCGCTCGGTGATCCCACCGCGTACCTGGTACGTGGCAGCTTGGTTGTGCTGCGGCGCTCCCAGGCGCGCTGCGTTCACATCGAGCTGGGGGAGGCGTGAGAATGGCCGGCGCGGAGTTACCTACCCCCAGGGCGGACCGCCCTGACACACAGGGGCCGGGTCTCACGGGCTGCGGGTCGTGCGCGTTCGCCAACGCCGCCAACCTGACGAAGCTCGGTGTCGATCCGGGCCGCGGCGACTACATCGCCGCCGTCGCTGGCAATCCCAACACGGGCAAGAGCACCGTGTTCAACGCGCTGACTGGGCTGCGTCAGCATGTTGGCAACTGGCCGGGTAAGACCGTGGCCCGTGCTGAAGGCAGCTTCCAGTACCGGGACTACCGCTACACGCTCGTGGATCTTCCCGGTACGTACTCGCTGCTGTCGACTAGTGGCGACGAGGACATCGCGCGTGACTTCCTGCTGTTCGGCCGCCCCGACGTGACGATCGTGGTCGTCGACGCCACGCGGCTGGAGCGCAATCTCAACCTGGTGCTGCAAATCCTGCAGATCACCGACCGCGTCGTGGTCGCGCTCAATCTCATGGACGAGGCAGGACGACACGGCATCACGATCGACGTGCGCCATCTGGCTCGCGAGCTCGGGGTTCCTGTCGTGCCTACGTCGGCCCGGAACGGCACCGGGTTGCCGGAGTTGCTTGAGTCGGTCGAGCAGGTCGCGAACGGGACGGTCGTCACCAAGGGCGTGCGCGTCCAGCAGCGAGACGCCCGGCTGGAACGCGCCGTATCCACCCTCGCGCGGCGGCTGGCCGACGAGTTCCCCGGCCTGGACAACACAAGATGGGTCGCGCTGCGTCTACTGGAAGGCGATCCCAGCATCGAACGGGCCGTCCGTGACGGCACGCTCGGTGGCCTTGGCCACGGCGCGCGGTTGGCCGGCGCGGCTGAAGAGGCGTCCTGATGAGCGACGCGGCGATCCTGGACGAGGCCGAACGGCTGCGTAACGACCTGCCAGGCGACTTCAGCGACAGCATCGTGGCGTCCCTCTATTCCGACGCCGCCCGCATCACCAGCACCAGCCTGACGCAGGACAGCCAGCGCGCCCGCCTGACTGTTGACCGGGCACTCGACAGAGCACTGACCCACCGGGTGTGGGGGTTCGTGGTCATGGGGGTGCTGTTCTTCGGTGTCTTCTGGTTCACCATCGCCGGTGCCGCTGGCCCCTCTGGCTGGTTGATGACGCTGCTGGTCGACAACGGTCACGAGTGGCTACGCGGTCTGGCGGTCGGCATCGGCGCGCCCGCGTGGTTGACCGGGCTGCTCGTCGATGGTGTGTATCTGGGCACCGCCTGGGTCGTGGCTGTGATGCTGCCGCCGATGGCGATCTTCTTCCCGTTGTTCACGCTACTTGAGGACTTCGGGTACCTGCCGAGGGTGGCGTTCAATCTCGACCGGCTGTTCGCCAAAGCAGGCGCACACGGCAAGCAGTCGTTGACGATGATGATGGGCTACGGCTGCAACGCGGCAGGCGTGACGTCCACCCGCATCATCGACAGTCGCCGCGAACGCCTCATCGCGATCATCACCAACAACTTCAGCATCTGTAACGGGCGCTGGCCCACCCTGATCCTGATGGGCACCATCTTCGTCGGCGCGCTCGCCCCGCCGGCCCTGGCCGGGGTGGTGGCCGCGGCCAGTGTCGTGACCGTCGCTTTCCTTGGCGTGCTGGTCACCCTGCTGGTCTCTTGGGGTCTGTCGAAAACCGTCCTGCGTGGACAGACGTCGGTGTACTCGCTGGAACTTCCCCCATATCGACCGCCCCAGGTGTGGCGCACCCTCTACACCAGCCTCATCGACCGCACCCTGAAGGTGCTGCGCCGAGCCGTCATCATGGCCGCTCCCGCGGGCGCGGCCATCTGGCTGACCAGCAATGTCGCCTTCGGCGACGCGAGCGTCGCCGCGCACCTAGTCGGCTTCCTCGAACCGATGGGGTGGCTGCTCGGGCTCAACGGCGTCATCCTGCTCGCCTACATCGTGGCGATCCCCGCCAACGAGATCATCATCCCGACCATTCTGATGCTGACCATGACCCTCGGGCCGAACCTCTTCGGTGCCGAAGGCGGCGTCATGCTCGAACTCGGCACGGCACAGACCGAGGCCGTGCTCGTCCAGGCCGGTGGGTGGACCCTGCTGACCGCCGTCAACCTCATGCTGTTCAGCCTGCTGCACAATCCCTGTAGCACCACGATCCTGACCATCTGGAACGAAACCAAAAGTCTGAAATGGACCACCGTGGCGACGGTGCTTCCGCTCGGCCTCGGGTTCGCCGTCACCGCCATGACCGCTACCACGGCGAGACTGCTTGGCTGGGTCTGACACGACCGCGTCCACTTCGTCAACTCCGGCATCTAGAACAGCGCTGACATCGAGGGCTTCGAGCTGCTTCTCGACGACATCGAGTCGTCCTTCATCGAGCCCGCCGAGTAGAACTGGCCGGAGAGGATTAGGGTAGGCTAACCTCAAAGTAGGCGAGTCGCATCGCCGGAACCGGTCGAGTAGGAGGCGCACATGTATGGCGAGGTGGTGTCGACCGCGCGGCTGACCCCGCAGTTGACGAGGATCGTGCTGGGCGGCTCCGGGCTGGATGACTTCGCCCCCACGACCCATTCCGACCAGTACGTGAACTGCTTCTTCGTCCCTGACGGCGCGCCATACGCCGTGCCCTTCGACGACGCGGCGATTCGGGATCTGCCTCGTGAGCAGCGTCCGTTCCCGCGCCGCATCACCGTGCGCGCCTGGAACGAGGACCGTCGCGAGCTCACCCTCGACGTCGCGGTGCATGGCGACGTCGGCTACGCCGGTCGCTGGGCTGCTCGTGCGCGGCCAGGCGACCGGCTGCAACTGCGGGGGCCTGCGGGCGGCTATCGCCCGCACGCTGACGCCGACTCCTACCTCTTCGTCGGCGACGAGAGTGCGTTGCCAGCGATCGCCGCGTCCGCGGAGGCGGTCCCGCCCGGCCGACCGGTCGTGATCGTCGCCGAGGTGGAGGACAGGGCGGGTGAGATCGAGCTCGACTCGCCCGGTGCGCTGCGGGTGCACTGGGTGCACCGGTCCGGCCGCACCGAGGGGCTCGACAACCTCCTCGCGGAGACGGTCGCCGCCCTGCCCCGTCCCAGCGGCGTGGTGAGTGCCTTCGTCCACGGTGAAGCGGACGCGACTCGTGCCGTCCGCAGGGTGCTGCTGAGCAGGCGCATCGTCGAACCGGACTACTTGTCCTGCTCGCCGTACTGGCGTCGCGGTTATGACGACGAGCAGTGGCGCGCGATCAAGGGGGCCTGGGTGCGGGAGGTCAACGCGGAGACGTTCGACGCGACGCCAGCAACGGCAGCCAGGCGGTAGCGCCCCGGCGCACGTAGGCCGCTTAGCCCGCGCTGGCTGGGTGGGTGTCGTGGGCGGCGTCGAGGGGAATGATGAGCGGGGTGCCGGTGATCGGGTCGGGGATGGTGGTGCATGTGACGCCGAAGACGGTCTCGACCAGCGTCGGCGTGACGATCTCGCGGGGGTCGCCTTGGGCGGTGATGGCGCCGTCGCGCAGCGCGATGAGGTGGTCTGCGTAGCGGCTGGCCTCGTCGAGGTCGTGCAGAACCATGACCACGGTGACGCCGTGGTGGGTGTTGAGCGTCCGGAGCAGGCGCAGGATCTCGATGCGGTGGGCGAGATCGAGGTAGGTGGTGGGTTCGTCGAGCAGCAGGATCGGGGTCTGCTGGGCGAGAACCATCGCGATCCACGCGCGTTGGCGTTGCCCGCCGGAGAGCTCGTCGACGAGCCGGTCAGCCAGTTCGGTGGTGCCGGTGGCGGCGAGCGCTTCGTCCACCGCGCGCTGGTCGGTGGTGCTCCAGCGGCCGAAGGCGCCGCGGTGCGGGTAGCGGCCACGGACGACGAGATCGGCCACGGTGAGCTGTTCGGGGACGACATTGCTTTGGGGGAGCAGGCCGAGTGTGCGGGCCACCGCGCGGGTCGAGAGCCGGTGGACGGGTTCGGCGTCGAGCAGCACCGCACCGGCGCGCGGCGTGAGAACCCGGCCCATGGCGCGCAGCAGGGTGGACTTGCCGCAGCCGTTGGGGCCGACGATCGCGGTGATCGCTTGGCTGGGAATCTCGATGTCGATGCTGTCGAGCACGGGCCGGTCGCCGTACGCGACGGTCAGGTTCTCGGCACGCAACTGAGGTGGTGTCATCGTCGTCCCATCCGGTGAAGGAGCCAGAGCAGGTAGGGGGCGCCGAGGGCGGCGGTGACCACGCCCGCGGCGAGGGCGGTCGGCGCGAACAGTCGTTGGCCGATGACGTCGGCGGCCAGCACGAGAAACGCCCCGATGAGCACGGCGGCGGTCAGGGTCGCCGCGCGGGTCGGTCCCACGATTCGGCGGGCGATGTGCGGGGCGCCGAGCGCCACGAACGCGATCGGCCCGGCTACCGCGACGGCGATCCCGGCGAGCACGGCGGAGAAAGCGAGCAGCCCCGCGCGAGTACGGCGCACCGGAACACCGGCGCCGATGGCGAGGTCGTCGCCGAGCTCCAGCACGGCCAGCCGACGCAGGAGCCAGAACGCGGCGGGAAGCGCGACGGCGAGACCGATGGTGGCGGCGGTGACGTGCACCCAGTTGCGGGCATGCAGGCTGCCCGCGAGCCAGACCTCGGCCGCCCCGAGCCGCCCGATGGGGAGCCGGGCCATGGTGAGGGCGACGCCCGCTGAGGCGGCGGCGTGCAGGCCGATGCCGATCAGCACCAGCCGGGAACCGGCGGCCGATGTGCGGCTGTTGATCACTTGGAGCAGAGTCGTTGCGATTCCCGCGCCGCAGGCGGCGGCGACCGGGAGACCGAGTGGCGGCACCGCGGCGCCGATCGCGACGACCGTGGCGAGGCTGGCTCCACTGGTGACGCCGATGACGTCGGGGGAGGCCATGGGGTTCCGCAGCAGGCCCTGCAACAGCAGGCCGGAGGCACCGAGTGCGGCGCCGACGGCCAGCGCCGCGAGCACCCTCGGCAACCGTAGCTGTTGCACGATGAACACGGTCCCGGAGTCACCCTGGCCGGCGGTGGCCGCGATGATCTCGGGGAGCGCGATCTCGCTCGACCCCATGGCGAGCGCCAGCAGCGCGCCGCAGCCGGTCAGCGCCGCGAGGAAGGTGACGACCAGGCGGCCCCGCACCCTAGGCGTCCTGGCCCGCTGACCGGGCACGGCCGTGGTGTCTGGGGTGTTGGCGGTAGCGTTGGCGGTGGTCTGCTCCGCGGTCACAGTGCCACCTTCCTGCGCATCACGATGCGGACCAGGACGGGAGCGCCGATGAGGGCGGTGACCACCCCGGCTTGCACCTCGGCGGGCCGGGCCACGACCCGGCCGAGGACGTCGGCGGCTAGCAGTAGGGCGGGGCCGAGTAGCACGGCGGTGGCGAGCACCTCCCGGTGGCCGCTGCCGACGAGGCCACGGGCGATGTGCGGAACGATGAGCCCGACGAACGCGATCGGCCCAGCGACGGCGACCGCGACCGCGGCCAGCGCGAGCGCGGTCACCCCGGCGGCCAGCCGCACACGCGCTGGGCGCTGGCCGAGTCCGATGGCGGCCTCGTCGCCCAGCGACAGCGCGTCCAGCGGCCTCGCCAGCACCCACGCCAGCAGCAGACCGGCCACCACCACCGGCAGCAGTGGCATCGCGGCGGAGGCGTCGCGGCCCGCGAGTGACCCGGCGAGCCAGTCGCGGACTTCGTCGGCGGTGCTCTCGTTGACCATCAGCAGCGCGGTTGTCCACGACGACAGCATCACGGACACGATCGCCCCGGACAGCGCCAGCCGCACCGGGGACAGCCCGTCGCGGCCGGACGAGGCAAGCAGCATCGCCACCGCGAATGCCGCGCCGCCGCCCGCGAACGCGGCCCACACCGCGTAGTCGGACGGCAGGTGCAGCACCGCCACGGCGACCACGACCGCGAAACCCGCTCCCGCGGTGATGCCGAGCAGCGTCGGCGAGGCGAGCGGGTTGCGCGTCGCGCCCTGCAGCAGAACACCGGAGACACCCAGGCAGACTCCGGCCACCACCCCCGCGACCGTCCGGGGAACGCGCAGGTCCCGCACGATCAGGTGAGACTCCAGCTCACGTGCGCCGAGCAGCGCGTCGATCACCTCACCGACCGGGAGGGGGACCGAGCCGATGGCGACGCTGGCCACCAACGTGGCGACCAGCGCCGCCGAGGAAAGCGCGATCACCCCGAGGTGCCGCGCCAGGGTCATGCGGTGCCCAGGAAGTAGTCCTCAAGGTCATCGAGCATGGCGTTGGCCGACAGAATGCCGCCGCCGAGGTTCCACTGGCTCTCGTTGACCTCGTGCACGGCGCCGTTCTTCACCGCGGACAAGCCCTGCCACAGGTCGGTGGAGGTCCACTGGGCCATGATCTTCTCGGCCTCCTGGGTGCCGCTCTCGTCATACCACTCCTCGGAGACCATCACGAAGATCACGTCGCCGTCCATGTCGGGGATGCGCTCCTCGCTGATCTCGATGAGCTGTTCCGAGTTTTCCCAGTCTTCGACCCGCTGCGCCTCCGGACGCTTGATGCCCGCGTCCCGCATCACCGAACCCGGGAACCCGGTGAGATAGATGCGCACCTGGTCGGGCATGAACCGGACCATCGACGCCTCGACGTCGCCCTTGCCCGCCTCGGCGAGTCCGTCGCTGATCCGCTTCGCGTGCGCTTCGTAGTCGGCGAGGATCTGCTCACCCGTGTCCTGACGGCACAGTGCCTCGGCCCACAGTATACGTTGTCCTTCCACGCCACCCCGATCGTCTCCGAGAACACCGTCGGCGCTATCCGCGACAACTGCTCGTACAACGCTTCGTGCCGCAGCTTGGAACCGAGGATCACGTCCGGGTTCAGTGCGGCGATCGCCTCAAGGTCCGGCTCCAGTTCGGTGCCGAGCACCTTCGCCTCCTCGACTTCGTCCGGGAGGTAGTCGTACCAGTCGTCCGTCCACGGTTTGACCACGCCGACCGGCGTCACTCCCAGCGCCAGGGTGGTGTCGGTCTGGCCCTGCCCCAGCGTCACCACCCGCTGCGGTGTGCAAGGCACCTCGGCGGTGCCCATCGCGTGCTCTACCGTCACCGACGAGGAAGCCGCATCGGTCGTGTCGGCACCACTTCCGCACCCAGCCAGAACCACGGCCAGGCTGGCCACCGAGGCGACCACGCCGCCATAGCGAGACGTCTTCATCCGTCAGCGCTCCTTACCCATCCATCCTGCGCGTAAATTAGGCGAGCCTAACCTACATGACGGTTTGGCAGATTTGGTCGTGATGCCCGCCACGATGTCGGCCGCGAATACCGCGCGAGATGCCGCGTTGGGGTCAGCGACGCCGTCACGGTGCTCGGTGTGCCGGTTACCGCTGACGTCGGCAGCGCCGTGGCTGGTGGAGCAACTTGCCGAACGCGTTGGCGAACTCGACCGCGGAGGTCACCGGCGCGGAGAAACCGAGCCGGACGTCGACGTGGTCTCGTGCCCGCTCGACGCGCAGGACGACGCCGTGCCGGTCGGCGCGCAGCGGCGCCACCCGGCGTGCCCCCAACAGCAGCGTGGGGTTCACCTGGTTGGCCAGGACGTCGACCATGTCGGGGTGCGCGTCGACGAGGTGCGTGAGGAAATCCGCTTCCAGTGCGGCGATCGGGTCTGGCGCCGCGTCAGCGAGATCGTCAATCGGGATCGGGTAGGTGGCGCCGTCTTCGTCCAGTGTCGCGCGCTCGGGCGTAAACCGCACCAGCGTCCTGTCCGCGCCATCGGTGTGCACGCGGTGCGGTTGGGTGAACCGCCCGGTCACGGTGACCGTCGCCCGGACTCGGTCTCGCATCGTGACCGGCGCGACGTCGGCGCACTGGAGCGTCGCGTGCGCACCCGAGGAGGTGCCCGCGACGCGGACGGCGAGCGCGAGCTGGGCGTCGTACGGCATGGTCAGCACCATGTCGCCGACGTTGTCCACGACGGGTCGCGTGAAGATCGCCGCGTGGTAGCCGGTGGTGCGGACCATCACCGACGCGGTGGCGGCGAGGATGGTCCTGGCTCGTTCCGCTGGCGCGGGAGCGAGCGCGGTCACCGGCGTGGCGTTCATCCTGCCTCCCCAAGTGTGGGCCCGTCGCGACACGCTGGTCGCGACGGGCCCACCGATTCCCGAACTGACTGCCGCTCCCACCACGAAGCGGACGTGATTAGGTTAGCCTCACCTTAATTACTCGTCAAGGTGGACACCGATGCCGTGTACGTCGTCCGAGTGGTGCCGACGCGGCCTGGAGGCGCGGGAATCCGCCCGCGGCTGCCACCGCCGTCGCGACGTCGGCGTGCACGTGGTTGGCATCGCGCAGACGTTGCCACAGTCCGGTGCGTGACAGCAGGTCACGTACGGGACCGCGGACGGTCGCGAGGCGCAGCGTGATGCCCCGGTCAGACAGCCGCTCGCGCAGTTCGGCGAGGGTGTGCGCACCATCGGCGTCACAATCGCTGATGGCGCTCGCGTCGAGCACGATGGTGTGCAGTCGGGCCCGCTGTTCGGCGAGGCCCATCAGCGCGTCCTGGACCTCGTGGGCGTTGGCGAAGTAGAACGGGGCGTCAACCCGGATCACGGCGATGCGTGGGTCGGTGATCAGCCCGTCGTAGCGAGCCACGTTCCGGAACGTCGTCGTGCCGGGGATCTGACCGAGCTCGGCCTGGTGCGGGCGTGATGATCGCCAGAGGAACGCGCCGAGGCTGAACACCACACCAGCGGCAAGGCCGGGCTCCGGTCCGAACGCCAGCGTCGCCACGAAGGTCAACGTGAAGGTGATGCCGTCGACGTAGCGTGCCCGCCATGCGGCCACCGCGCTCTTGGCGTCGACGAGCCCGAGGACGGCGACGACGATGATCGCTCCGAGTACCGCCTTCGGCAGGTGGTAGAACGCCGGGGTGAACGCGATCGCGGTCACCGCGACCACCATCGCCGTGATCACTGTCGCGACCGGTGTTCTGGCGCCCGCGGCGAAGTTCACAGCGCTGCGCGCGAACCCTCCCGCTACCGGGAACGCGCCGAACACGCCTGCCGAGACGTTGGCCGAGCCCATCGCGACGAGTTCGGTGTCAGGGTTGATTGACCGCCGTGACTTGGCGGCGAGGGCCTTGGCCACCGCGATGCTTTCCATGTAGGCCACGAGTGCGATCGCGAACGCTGTCGGCAGCAGCGCGGTGACATCGGCTCCGGTCACGCTCGGCAGGGAGGGCACCGGCAGCCCGCCGGGAATCTCGGTCAGGATCTCCACGCCTCGGCCACCAAACCCGAGCAGCGCGCTTGCCACCGTGACGCCGGTGACGACCAGCAATGAGCCTGGCACCTTCGGGACGAACCGCTTCAGCAGGACGAGGCCGAGGATGCTCACCACCGACACCACGACGGTTAGCCCGTGCACGGTGTGCACGGTGTCCCAGATGCCGGCGACGATCCGCGGGAAGCCGTCCTCGCGGTCGGCATCGAGCCCGAGCAGGTCCTTGACCTGGCTCGCCGCGATGATGATCGCCGCGGCGGAGGTGAACCCGGCCAGCACCGAATGCGACATGAAGTTGACGACGGCGCCGAGTCGGAGCACACCCATCGTCACTTGGATCGCGCCGACCAGTAGTGCCAGCAGTCCGGCGAGGGCGACGTAACGACCGGGGTCGCCGTTCGCCAGCGGGGCCAGCGCGGCGCCGGTCAGCAACGCGGTCAGGGCGACTGGCCCGACCGCCGCCGTGCCGGAGGTGCCGAGTAGCGCGTAAACCACGAGCGGCACGATGGAGGCATACAGGCCAGTCACCGGAGGCATGCCCGCCAACGCGGCGTAGGCCATGCTCTGCGGTACCAGCATCACGGCGACGGTGAGGCCCGCGATCAGGTCTTGCCGGAACACGCCACGGTTGTAGTCGGGTAGCCACCCCAGCAGCGGGACGAACCGTGCGACACCGGTGCGCCGCTGCTGGGGGTAGAGCTCATTGTGACTGGTCATGATTGCTGGCTGGACTGACGTAGCCGGGCCAGTGACGTGGTGATGTCGGCGTAGGTGTCAGCCCGGTTGTACGGCAGCTTGGCGAGCATCATGCCCATCGCGCAGGTGTTGGTGATCGCGGCGAAAGCAAGGCCCGCGCCGATGAACCCGGCGAGGAAAGTAGCGGGCGGCCACCAGATGCTCGCGAGAACGGCCAGCAGCACGATGCTGCCCGCCACGAGCCGGACTTGGCGCTCCAGGCCCCAGCGTTGCCTGCCGGTGATGACGGGCGCGCCAGCCGACGTCCAGGCGTCCATGCCGCCGGACATCACGGCGGTGTCGGTCAAGCCCGCCGCCGCGAGCTTCGTCTGGCACTGGTTCGCGCGGTTGCCGGACTGGCAGATCAGGATGAGCTTGCCGCCCGCGTCCCGGACGATCTGCTCCAAGTGGGCGTCGACCTGATCCACCGGCAAGTTGATGGCATCGGCGATGTGGGCGGTCTCGTATTCGCCGGGGGTGCGGACATCGATGAGCAGGACGTCGGGGTTGGTGTCGAGCAGCTCGCGGACCGCGGTGACGTCCATGACGTGGTGACTCACAGGTGTACTCCGTGGGTTGTGACTGGCGGTGGAAGGCCGGTAGCTGGGCTGACCGCCCGGCTACCGGAGCGTTGGGTATTGCTCAGGCGTTCGCGGGCTCCGTGAGCGCCTGCCATGCGCCGTAACCGCCGAGCAGGTCAGAGACGTCGGCGAACCCGTTGTGACGCAGTAAGCTTGCCGCGATCGACGAGCGGTGTCCGCCAGCGCAGTGCAGGACGAGGGGACGGTCGCTCGGTATCTCGCCGAGGCGAGCGGTGAGCTCGTTGAGGGCGATGTGCGCGGAGCCCTCGATGGCGCCATCCTCGCGCTCGGCGGCTGCCCTGACGTCGATGACCAACGGCGGCCGCGGGCTCTCAAGCGCATCGCGCAGCTGGCTCGCCGTCACCCTACTCGCGGGGGCGACCTCGTCGGCCATGGTCGCGAAGGCTGCCTCTGGGTCGGGCAGGTAGCCCGCGACCTGGTCGAGGCCGACGCGGGCGAGCCGAGTGATGACTTCCGCCTCGCGGTTGTCCGGTGCGATGACCACGACCTGCTGGCCGGGTTCCAGGACCGCTCCCGCCTGCTCGGCGAACCGGCCGTCCGCGGGCACGTTGATGGCGCCGCGTAGATGGCCTGCCGCGAACTCCTGGGGATTGCGCGCGTCGACGACCATCGCGCCGTCCGCGCGAAGAGCGGTGTACTCCTCGACGGTTAGCGGACCTGGTGCCGATGCCGGGTCGTAGAGCTCGCGTTCCTTGCGGTTGAGCGTGGCGTCGTAGGCGAAGTAGGCGGGCGCGGCCTGTTGACCCGCGGTGACGATGTTGACGAACTCGCTCTCGGTCATCGGCGCGCACGCGTAGTTGGTCAGCCGCTGCATACCGATGGTGGATTGCCGCTCGGTTGAGAGGTTCTTGCCGCAGGCCGACCCAGCGCCGTGGGCGGGAAACACCCGCACCTCGTCCGGCAGCGACATCAGTTTGCGCTGCACGCTGTCGTAGAGCATCCGGCCCAGTTCGTCCTCGCTGACACCGGACGAGGCCAGCAGGTCAGGGCGCCCGACGTCACCGATGAACAGCGCGTCTCCCGTCAGGACACCGTAGGGCACGGCGTCGTCGGCGTGCTCGTAGATCAGGATGCTGATCGACTCCGGGGTGTGGCCCGGCGTTTCCAGGACCTCAAGGGTCACGTCGCCGAGGCTGACGCGCTCACCCTCGGTGAGCTTGCGGATGGGGTACTCCGTCTCGGCACGGTTGCCGTATCCGATCCACACACCGGTGCGGGCGGCCATCTCAAGGTGACCCGCGATGAAGTCGGCGTGGAAGTGCGTGTTGATCACGGCCTCGATGGTGAAGCCGTTGTTCTCGGCGTCGGTGAGGTACTCGGAGACGTCGCGCCGGGGGTCGACGACGACCGCCTTGCCGGTGGTCTCGTCGGCGATCATGTAGGACGCCTGAGAGAGACAGTCGAGGTAGTACTGCGAGAAGAACACGGATACCTCCTATTGAACTACGGCCATTATACCCCTAGGGGTACCTCGGTCAACATAGCGCAGTGACGTCCTATTCCCGGGCGTACGCGGTGGCAAAGTGACCGAATTCGATTCCGAGAAAGTGGTCAAACCGCCTCTAAGCCGCACCAGCGGTCCTATATACGGAGAGGGGTATATATTGCGAACTTGGACCCACCTGTTGCCAGACCGGGGTCCGGTGTCAGCGCGGTGTCGAGGCAGTGTCGGGGCGGGTGCGGCGAGTTCGAGCGGATGCGCGGTCATCCGTAAGAGCGTGGTTGATGGCGGGGGAGGGTTTCGTACATGCGGGCGGCCACCAGCAGTCCGGAGGCGGCGGTGATGGCGGCGATGACCCACACCGCGGCGCGGAGTCCGGCGAGGTCGGCGACGATGCCTGCGATCAGGGCGCCGATGGCGAAGCCGCCGTCACGCCAGAAGCGGTAGACGCCGACGGAGCGGGCGCGCCAGGCGGGGTGGGCGACGTCGCCGATCGCGGCGAGCAGGGTGGGGTAGACGAGAGCGGTGCCGAGGCCGAGCAGTGCCGCGGCGATAGCCCAGACCAGGAAAGTGTCGGCGGTCGCGGTCAGGCCGAGGGCGGCGGCCTGGGTGAGCATCCCAGCGGTGATCAGGTGTTTGCGGCCCCATTTGTCGGACAGCGCGCCGGTGGCGAGTTGGCCGACGCCCCACACTGCTGGATAGAGCGCGGTGAGGATGCCGATCCGGTCGACCGAGAGTCCCGCGGTGGCGAACAGGATGGGGAACAGGCCCCACGCGAGGCCGTCGTTGAGGTTGTTGACCATGCCAGCCTGGCTGGCCGACGAGAGCGCGGGTTCGCGGAAGCTGGTGTGGGCCAGGACCTGCCGATCGGTCAGGCCCGCGTGCAGATGGTCGTGACGACCGTCAGCACGGGAGCGGTGGTTGGTGGCTTCGACGTGGGCGTGGTCGCGGGTTTCGCGCACAAGCAGCGTGGAGAGCCCGAGGCCGAGGGCGACATAGGACGCGCCGAGCAGGAACGGTGCGGGGCGCAGTCCGTAGCGGGCGGCGAGGTAGCCGGTGACAAGTGCGGTGAGCGCGACCGCGCCGTAGCCGGCGGCCTCGTTGAGGCCCATCGCGAGCCCGCGCCGTTGAGGCCCGGCGAGGTCGATTTTCATGATCACGGTGGTGGACCAGGTCAGGCCTTGGTTGATACCGAGTAGCACGTTGGCGGCGATGACCCAGCCCCAGTTGGGTGCGGCGATCAGCATCAGCGGCACCGGGATGGCGATCAGCCACCCAGCGACGAGGACGGGTTTGCGGCCGAAGCGATCCGACCAGGTACCGGCGAAGTAGTTGGTGGTGGCCTTCGTGACGCCGAAGGCGAGTACAAAGGTCAGCATGACGGTGTAGCCGGTGAGACCGAACTCGCGCTCGGCCAGCAGCGGCAACACCGTGCGTTCCTGCCCTAGCACCCCGCCGACGAGGGCATTGACCGCGACGAGCAGGCTGAATTGTGCGAGGTTTGCCCGCATCCCCAGTCGCACGCCGGTTCTGGTGCGGTTCATGCCCCGGCCGCCATCGCCCGACTCGTGGCCTGTGCCCACCGTCGCGGGTGCTGGCCGTCATCCACCACGAGATCAACGCGAGCCATCATGTTCCTCCATGTAGCCGAGTACGGTATTCTGTAACTACCGTACTCCAACTATCATTGGAATACTATATGACTGATCGTGCCGCCAAGAACGCCTTGTTCGATGAGTTCGCCCGGGTGGGCAAGGCCCTCGGCAGCGGCAAACGTCTGGAGCTGCTCGACCTGCTCGCGCAGGCCGAGCGCACCGTCGACGCGCTCGCCAAAGCCACCGACCTCGGCCTGACCACCGCCTCAGCGCACTTGCAAGCGCTCAAACGGGCCAACCTCGTCGCCACCCGCAAAGAAGGCACCAGGGTCTACTACCGGCTCGCGGGCACTGACGTCGCCGCGCTACTCGCGCTGCTGCGGATCGTGGCCAACCGACATCTACCCGATGTCGAAGCCGCCCGCCGGGCCTTTCTCGGTGACGACAGCGGCAAGGACAGTGACGCGGTCACGTCAGAGGAACTGCTGCGGCGGGTCAAGACCGGCACGGTGACCGTGATCGACGTCCGCCCGCGCGAGGAGTACGCCGCGGGCCACATCGCGGGCGCGATCAACATACCGCTCGACGAGTTGCCCGAACTGCTCGACGAGCTACCCGCCGACCAGGAAATCGTCGCCTACTGTCGAGGCGCCTACTGCGTACTAGCCTACGACGCCGTCCGTATGCTGCGCTCCCGCGGCCTCAACGCCAGCAGGCTGGCCGACGGCATGCTCGAATGGCACCTCGCTAACCACCCCACCGAACCAGGATCCAGCTGAGCCTACGGCCACGGAGGCGAGGGAGCGCGCATGGCATCGCGTCCGTCGAGGTGCCTGATGTCACTGATGCCGGCCCAGTCGTCAGCTCATCACTTCATGAGGGTGAGGATCACGTCGAGGTCGTAGCGGATGCGCGCACGTCGTCGACGTCGTGGCCGAGCCGATTACGGACCGCCACGACGCCCGGCACGCTCGACGCGAGCTCGCCGAGTCGTCGCGCGTCGCTGCGCCGTGGCACCGACCCCAGCAGCGTGACAACACCGAGAGACACCGTGGCGCACACTTCGGTGGCGTTCGTCCACGGCCGGTGGCGTGCGATCCGCTCGTTCACCGCCGTCAAGAGATCCTCGTCCGAGGTGACGAACACCCGCAGCAGGTCGCGGCGTGCCAGCACCCCGGTCAACAGGCCGTCCGAGGTGACGAACAGTCGTCTCGCGTTGCCATCGATCAGCTTCTCAGCCGCCTCCCGCAGCGAGACGTTCGCGTCGATGGTCTGCACTGGAGACGTCATCAGGTCCTTGGCGCACCGCGCCCGCGCCTTGCGCCACCGGGCGTACGACTTCCTGGCGAACCGGAACGGTTTTCGCTGTCCCGGTCGGTAGGTGTGTTTGGCGATCAGGTCCGCCTCGGACGCCACGCCCACCGGTTCGCGGAAAGCGTTGAGCACCGGGACAGCGCTGATGTCGTTGTCCCGCAACAAGGACGCGACTTCTTTGTACGGGGTGGTGAGCCGGACGCTGATCGGGTCGGGAGTCATCACCGCGGCCACAGTGCCCAGGTCGACCCGTGCGGCCGGTGCCGCCGCCGGGGCGTTCCCCGCGAGATCCTTGGTGCGATAGGACTCCGCGCCGAGATAGCGGTACATCGCGTCAAGCCAGGCCGACCGTGTGGGCTCAGCAGCGTTCATGATCAGTCCTCTCGGGATGCCTGCTCGGAACCGTCACGACCCACGTTAGGGAGAAACGCGCCGATGCCGAGCCGGTCCAAGGTCCTCAGGCCCCGAAACGAAAGTCCGCTCTCCACCGGGTAGGAGAGGGTCGACGGCCTCGCGACGCCGGGACGACGTCCCCTGTAACGCGGCACCTCGTCGGCGGTCGTTTGGAGGCACATCGCGTCAGGGAGGTATACGTGGAACGGTGGGTGCTGAAGCCCTTACGACGTCGAAGCACTCACACGCCCGAGTAGTAGGAAGCTTCAGTGCGGGAGATCGGAGCAGTAACCGACCGGAATCGACCGGGGACCGAAACCGTCAAGAGTCGTGACCAATGGTCTTCGGAACCCGCGTTCGTTTTCTCCATGGCCGCGGCGGCGGTGGGCCTCGGGAACCTGTGGCGTTTTCCGTATCTCGTCGGCGAGTACGGCGGTGGAGGGTTCATTCTCGCCTACCTGTTGGCTCTTGTGATTATTTGTCTTCCCCTCATGTACCTTGAGGTCGCTGCCGGTCGACTCGCGCAGGGTAATACCGTTCATACTTTCAGGCAGGTTCACCGGGCCGGAACGTGGTATGGCTGGTTCGTCGTCGCGATCACGGTCGTGATTACCAGCTATTACCTCGTAGTCACTGGCTGGACGCTGGGATACGCGACCGATTCGGTACGCGATGAGGTCAAAGTTTTCGCGGAGTTCTCCGACGGATTCGCTTCGTTATACCTCTTTCTAGCGGTACTCATACTGGCCGGACTGCTGCTCCTTCGCGGCGTTTCCGCGATTGAGGGGCTTTCGAAGTTCCTTATGCCGGTGCTACTCGTCCTCATCATCGGCCTGGTGGTCGCGGCTAGCCGTACCAACGGATGGGAACAAGCGAGGGGATTCCTGCTCCATGCGGATTTTTCCGCATGGCGAGACCCGGCACTGTGGACCGTTGCTTTTGGTCAAGGTTTCTACTCGTTGGCCATCGGCCAGGGGTACCTCGTCACTTACGGCAGCTACGTTCCTCGCAAGGCGCATGTGCCCCGTGCCTGCCTGGTTGTTGGAATCACTGAAACCTGTATCGCCCTGCTCGCCGGCTGGATGATCTTCCCGTTCGTGTTCACGCACGGACTCAACCCCGAACAAGGCAGCCAGCTAGCCTTCAGTACGTTGCCTCGGGTCTTCGACGGTATGGCGTGGGGACTGCCACTCGCCATCGCCTTCTTCGGTCTATTCTTCATCGCGGCGTTCAGCTCTTGCGTCGCTGGGCTCAAAGTGATCGTGAGTGCGATCGCCGAAGAGTTCCGACTGAGCAACCGTCGAGCGGTGCTGATTACGGCCACCATATTGCTGGTACTTGGCGTCCCGTCAGCGCTGAGCTTCACCCCAGTAGGGCTCAGTATTGGTGACACACCTTTCCTCGACTGGTTGGATCAGCGTGCCGGCGGACAGATCATCCTGTTCTCAGGGATATTCGGCGCTGGATTCTTTTGCTGGCTCGTCGAACCGAAGCGCCTGTATCACGCGCTCGGAGCGCGCTCACGCTGGACGGTCCGACGAATATACTTCGTCGGCCGTTGGCTTCCGGTCGCCGTTATCCTCTGGCTCGTTATCGCCTACCTGTTGTGACCACTCGTCAGATTCAGCGAGATCCGGACGGTCGGTGATTGAGCAGCACCACGGGCATCTGTTCGAACAAGACCGGACGGCTCCCTGTCCGGCTCCGGGCCCCAGGTCCCCGAGGCAGGGTGACGTCCGGCCGTACCTGCCTTTGGGTCATGGCGCGGACGCTAACGGTACGACGGCAGAAGGCCAATCTGTCACTGTGAGGTGATGATCGCCGGAGGGAATGGCGGTTGGAACCACGAGCGGCGGGACCTGCCCAGCGGATGCTGGTCGCAACGGACCTCCCCGATGGTGCGGGTGTGGCTGTGCGGCGCGCGGCTCAGCTTGGGGCCCAGCACGACGCTCAGGTCACGTACTCGCATCAGATCTATGGCCGCATCAAACGCTGGCTCAGGGCCTTCGAGCGCACCCGCACCCGCCACACCGAACCATACGACGCGGACGGCGACGTCGACGTCATCCTCTACGGGCTCGGCCGGTTCGGCTCCCACCTCGCCGACCAGTTGGCAGCACAGGACACCGCACCCTGGCGATCGACTTCGACCCCCAGCGAGTCTCGGCCAACACTCGCGACAGCGTGACGGCCATGTTCGGCAGCGCCGAGGACGTACATCTGCTCGACAATCTCCCGCTGGCCAGCGCCCGATACGTGATCAGCACCATTCCCGCGCTCGATACCAACAGGCGCTCCTGCACAGCCTGCGGCATCACCACTATCGCGGCACGATCGCACTGACCGCGCACACCCGCCACGACGCCGACCAACACCGCGCCGCAGGCGCCGACATCATCCTCGAACCCTTCGTTGCCGCCGCGAGCGCTACCGCGGAGACACTCGACGAGCTGCTCGGCACTGGGCGCGATCCCGATCAATAGCAGCGATGGCGTCTGGCGGTTGATGTGAGGAGGCCGTCGGCGATGCGCGCACGTCTTCGCGCATTCGTACGGTGGATTTGGCGCCATGCTGCCGGCCGCGCCGTCGCTTCCTCGCCGTACATGTGCCCGCATCGGTCCGCCTCTAACGCCTGCCAGTACGTTGCCGGATGCACGTGCAGCAAAGGTTCTACGGAGGTGCAGCGGAGGTGCTACGGAGGTGCTACGGAGGTTCTACACCTATATCTAGAACAGGTGTTCGATGGTGGGTAGTGTTGGGGGTATGAGCAGCGCGAACATCACGCTTCCCACGCCCGGCCCGCAGGGTTGGTAGCAGGCCACCGACGCCGAGTTGACCGCCGCGTTGCGGGACGCCGAGGTGCTGCGGAACCGTGCGGAGGCGGTGCAGGCGGCGGTGTTGGCGGAGATTTCCTCGCGTGGGGTGTTCGCTACCTTTGGGTATCCGTCGTTGGCGGCGCTGCAGCGGGATGCGCTGCGTATCGGTATCACCGAGGGCAGGAAACGCGCCCGGCGCGCCGAACGACTCCACCCCACCCGGCAGGGCACGGCGGAGCGGGCGGCGGCCGCACCGTTGACCGCGCAGGCCGCCGCCGACGGGGTGCTGAATCCGGGTCATGTCGACGCGATCAGCGAGGTGATGGCCGCCCTGCCCGCCACTGTGGAGGACACCGAGCGGGACGGTTACGAGAAGACGCTGATCGAGTTGGCCCAGCAGGCTCAACCGGCGGTGGTGCGCCGCGCCGGGCGCCACATCCTCGCGCTGCTCGACCCCGACGGGCCCGAACCCACCGACGACGGTGACGACGGGTTGGCCGAACCGGAACGCGAACTGCTGTGGTCCTGGACCCGCCACAACCGGTTCACACTGCGCGCCACCCTGGATGCCGAATCCGGACAACTCCTTGAGACCCTGCTGTCGGCGCTGGCGAAACCCAAACCGCATGCCGACGGCATACCCGATCAGCGCAGCACCGGCCAACGCCACGGCGACGCCTTCGCCGAGCTACTCGACTACACCCAGCGTGCCACCGAACGGCCCACCGAAGCCGGCGAAACCCCGGTGGTGACGGTGTCGATGAACCTGAACCAGTTGCTACGGCGTGAGCGCCACCCCGACACGGCCCCGGCCCCGCAGGACCTATTCGCGCACACGCCCACGTTGAATGGGGAATGCCCCATCACCGCCGAAGCCGCCCGCCGGTTGGCCTGCGACGCGCGCCTCGTGCCCGCCGTACTCGGCTCGAACGGCGAAATCCTCGACCTCGGCCGCGAAGTCCGCACCGCCACCCGCGCACAACGCCGCGCCCTCACCGCCCGCGACGGCGGCTGCGTCATGTGCAGCCGCACCACGCGCTGGTGCCACGTCCACCACATCACCGAATGGCACCACGGCGGCGGGTCGGACATCTCCAACATGTGCCTGCTCTGCTCAGCCTGCCACCGCCTCGTCCACCACGCCAACTGGCAGGTCCGCATGGCCACCGACGGCAAACCCGAATGCCTACCACCCGCCTGGCTGGACCCGACACACCAACCCCGACGCTTCACCGCACCCCACACCGACCCCCTGGCGAGTTAGTCAGCCCAGCCGCCGACCCAGACCGCCTCGCAGGGCAACCCGACACAACCACACACCCGCCCACCGCGACCAACACCGCTGGCCGCGGCACAACCGCATGCCCAGGTGCGACTCGAAGCAGCGCTGGAGACCACTCAACCCGCAGTACTACTGCCCAGGGACTGCGACCCTCGACATGAGGGGCTGTTGATCTTCCGGACAGCGAACCCACTAGGGTTTTTGTTCGGAAGAGAGGAAGCCAGTGTCAAAGAATCGTCGGTCGTTTACTCCTGAGTTCAAGGAGGAGGCGGCGAAAATGGTGGTCGAGACGGGCCGCCCGGTGGCGTCGGTCGCGCGGGAGAACGGGCTGAACGAGCAAACGCTTCGTAACTGGGTGAACGACTACCGGAAGGCTCATGCTGCGGACGAGCCACCATTGACCGTGTCGGAGCGCGCGCGGCTGCGTGAGCTGGAGAAGGAAGTCCGTGAGCTACGGATGGAGAAGGAGTTCCTGGGAAAAGCCGCAGCCTTCTTCGCGAGCGAGTATCGGTGAACGAGAGGTACGAGTTCATCGAGGTGGAGAAGGGCGCAGTGACCGATACTGGCGAGAAAAAGTACACAGTGACCAAAATGTGCGAATGGTTGGGTGTGTCGAAGTCGGGATTCTATGAATGGCGTTGTCGGCCCAAGTGCGCGACGGCGCAGCGTCGCGCCTACCTGGCTCCGTTGATCACGAAGGTTTTCGACGATTCGGATGAGACCTACGGTCACCGGCGCGTCCACGCCCAGCTGCAGCGCCAGGGTGAGCGGTGCACCCCTGAGCTGATCCGCAGCATCATGCGTGAGCTGGGGCTCGAGCCTTGCCAGCCCCGTCCGTGGCGACTCGGCCTGACTGAGCCGTCTGCCAGCTTGCTGCCCGACCTCGTTGGCCGCGACTTCGCCGCATCCGCGCCCGGCGAGAAGATGGTTGGCGATATTACCTATATCCCTACGTGGGAGGGCTGGGTTTATCTCGCGACGGTCATCGACTGTCATACGAAGGGCGTTATCGGGTGGGCGATGGACGATAATTACCAGACGCCTCTCATCGAGAAGGCGATTCGCATGGCCGTACGCAACTATCCTATCGCACGCGGGGCGATATTCCACTCCGACCGTGGCAGCAATTACACTTCCGCCCAGTTTGCCAGCACGCTCCGATCATTGGGCATCAGGCAATCGGTCGGACGCACGGGAATATGCTATGACAATTCGATGGCCGAATCGTTTTTTGGTGCCCTGAAGAACGAGCGGGTTCACCGAGTGATCTACTCCACCCGAAAGAGGGCCAGGACAGATATTGCTGCCTATATCGAACTTAGATATAATAGTCGACGTCTCCATTCGGGACTCGACTATAAGGCCCCAAATGAGGTCTACAACGAGTACCTGAACCGGCAGCAAGCGGCATGAATTGACCCACTAAACAGCTGTCCGGAAAGATCGAGGCCGCTCAACATCAGTTGGTGGGCGGGGCCTCTGGTGGCTGTTGCCCGCCGGGCTGTTGCGGTATCTGCGGCATCTGTCCGACCTTGTTCTCCGGCGGCGCCTCGATCTCTACTGGTTCGCCCCATGCCGAGTAGGTCATCGTGGACGTTGAGCGGCCGTCGGGTGCTGGTTGGCCGCCCATCTTGGCCGCGGCCGCGTACACGTCGGTCAGGTCCATGACTGCTCTGATCGGCAGGTCGTTGTCGTTCATCCACAACCGCATCCCGTAGGACTCGACACCTGCGTCCGTGAGCGGCTTGATGGCTTCCTTGGTCAGGCCAGCGGGGAACGCATCGGAGAGCTTGTCGAGGCGGATCTGGAAGGTGTGCTTCGTGGCGGTCTCCCCGTCGAGGTCGACCTGCTCGCTTTCCTTGACGTCGCCCGCCTGCTTGACCTGCGTTAGCACGCTCGTCGGGTCCGCTTGCTTGGCAAGCATATCCACGCCGCCCATCATCTGGGCCGCCTGCTGGTCCCTGGCGAGGTCGACCCACTGCGCGCCGCTCTCCATCATCTGGCGCATCTGGTCCGGGACTTTCGCGAAGGCCGAGTCGCCGACCAGCACGACCTCGAGCTGCTGGCCTTGGGAGCTCAGCACGGCGTTGGTCGCCGGGTCGTCGGCGTAGCGACCGGTGCCCTTACCGCTGATCTGCTGACCACCGACGTCGAGCTCGAGTCCGAACTTCACGAACTCCTCCGTCGCGACCTGCTCCATGCTCGTGGCCGCGAGTTGCTGCGCTTCGCCCGCCTGCTGCCCGGTCCCAGTGTCGCCCGTTTGGGCGTCATCCGGCTGCCCGTCGCCGCTACCGTTGTCCCCGTTGCTACATGCGCCGACAACTAAGGCGCAGCCTAGTAGCCCTGACACGACGGTGGATCGATGCATATGAGTGCTCCGTTCGTGTCCGCGAGTAGTCGAACACTGTCGGCGTGCGGTATCACTGCCGCGTTGCGGCCTGTTGGCGACGCTAACTCGGCCAGTATTTCCTCACAGTGAAGTGTGCTTGTCAGGGTTCGACGCTGTCGCGTCCATTGGGCAGGGCTAGGGCGTGTGACGTGTCAGCGATAGCGGGGTGAAGAGACCGATGCCGCGAATGTGGACTTCGTGTAGTCGGCTCAGGGTGAAACGGGTGTCGTCGGCAAGCGTGGCGGCGACGGAGGGGGAGACCAGTACCGAGTCCGGCGCGGCGAGTGTGCTGAGTCTGCTCGCGAGGTTGACCGTGGTGCCGAAGACGTCGCCGAGGTGTCGGACGCCGGTCCGGTGGCGATGCCGATACGGAGCGGCGGTGTCGTGGGGTGCTGGTGGAAGGTGGTCGAGAGGTCAGCGAACCCGACGGTGAGGTCAACGGTCGGGCCGGTGTCGGCAGCGGGGTCGATGTGGCCGATAGCGGCCGCCATGTGTCTCCGCCAGGCGCTTCCGAGTAGTAGATGTACGTCAGGAAAGACGCGGTGCGCGAGGGCGTGTAGGTAGTCGCGTCGGCATCCAGCCCCGCGTATCCGAACGAGCGCCAGTACCGGCGGGCGCGGTCCAGTGAGACCCCGGCGAGCTGTGCCGCTGTGCGGCCGCTGTACTGCCTCGGCTCGCCGAGGATCGGCTCTGCCAGCTCACCACTCGACGACGACTCCGCATCGGGCATGGACACCTCCACACTGTCGTGCTGGAGCCAGGCGTACGTCAACGGGGGAGCTGACAGGCCGAGGATCGAACACGACTGGGTGGCTGCTGTCCGAGGAGCGGTCTCTCACCCGTCGTCGCGTGGTCAGAGCGCGTCGCGGACCTCATTGGCGGCGCACTCAGACCGGATGTCCGACTGACCCCCCGAGCTTCTCGACCGTCTTCTGGAGTTCCTCCACGTGGTTGTCGTAGATCTCGCCTGGTGTGGCGTCGTACTCGAGACAGAGCTTGGCTGCGGCTGCCGTGGCGATCGCGTGCTGGCCACCGTTGCCCATGAACTTGGTGACTGATCCGGCGATGTGGGTCACGCTGATGTGTTTTCCTGCCATCATCAGGTTGTCGAGGTGGGCCGAGTACAGGCACCGGAAAGGCACCTCGAAAGGCCTTTCGTCGCGGGTGTCCCACTTCCAGTCTCGCAGGCGGAAGTCGTACTTCTCGTGGCCCGGGTAGTGCAGGCAGAACGCACCGGAGTTCCAGGCGACCGTGTCGTTGAACCTGCGGTGTTCGCGGATGTCGTTCTCGGTCAGGACATAGGCACCCTTGTACCGACGGAACTCGCCTTGTCCGGGGACGAACGCGACCCAGTCGAGTGCGAGATTCGCATAGGTCTCGGGTTCGAGGGTCTTGACATTGGAGAACGTGCCGTACACCGCCCGTAAGAGGTGGTCACGGATGTGCTCGGCGTCGGTGTACGGGTCGAGGTCGTGACCGTACTCCCAGAAGTGGGTAAACGGCTTGAGCATGCGCCGGGGGATGCTCGGGTCATGGGTCAGGGCCGGCCCGGCGACCGGTCCCGCAACGTTGTCGATGCCAGGGCGTTCGAGCTGCCCGCCGAGGTTGGCGTAATCCTGGGCGACTTCGACTGCCCACGGAACGTCGGGGAAGTCGGACGGGTGATCCAGTTCCCGGGTCCGGAAAAACAAGGTGTTTCCGTGGTGCGACTCGACACGCTCCTTCGGAGCGAGTGGCTCGTTGAACTCGGCTCGGCTCTCGTATCCGAACATGGTCTTGGCGCCGGCGAGCAAGCCGAGGATCGCGGTGCCGGTGCAGTCGATGAACGTCGTCCCACGGAATCGGGTCTCGCGTCCGGAGCGGGCGTCGCGGGCGTCGACTGAGACGATCCGGTCGCCGTTACGGGCGACGTCGAAGATCTGGTGCTCGAGGAACACCGACACGGTCGGTTCCGCACGCAGGAGATCGAGAGCCGCGAGATCGCCGTCCTCGGACCGCGCGGACAGTGCCTTGATGAGGGGGCCTGTCTCTCCTCGGGGAGTGAGGCCGATCTCGGTGCTCGCGTTGCCGCCCAGGACCGGGCGGTTCTGGATGAGGGCGACCGCCAGGCCGAGACGTCCTGCTGCGAGCGCGGCCGCGGTGCCGGTGACGCCACCGCCGGCGACCACCAGGTCGAACGATCCGCCGTCGACCGGATGGTCCGGCAGCCCGCGGAGCTGACGTCTCCAGGCACGAGTGTCGGGATCGATCCCGTTGGGTGGCTCGGTCTCGCTGGTGGTCAGGTAGATGGCATCGCATCGTCCATCGAAACCGGTCAGGTCCGTGAGAGTGATCGTGGCTCGGCCTTCAGCCAGGTCGATCCGGCCTGCGTTCTCCCAGCTCCAGTCGCTACCGTTCGCGCCGAACTCGACCGGCAGCCGCTCGCCGTTGATCGAGACGGCGAACCGGCCGGGATGGTGGGCGGGTACCCAATCCTTGGAACGCACCCATACGCGATAGGAACCGGCCTGCTCGACGTCGATCGACGTGGTGGCATCGGCGACGGGGACACCCAGACCGTGAGCCAGAAGGTACGGCGACCCCATCTCCACCTCGAACTGAGAGTCCAGCGTCCACCCACCGAAGTCGTCGAACTCCTCGGCCTCAACGAGGATGTGGTGGCCTGCGGCCACGGGCTGATTCCCTGTCATCGGATTCTCCAGGCTCATGCGTCCGAGGTCGGCGGAGTGGTCGTTGACGTGCTTCGCGTCAGCTCGCGCTTGAGGATCTTCCCGGTGGCGGTCATCGGCAGCGAGTCGACGAGCTCGACGATGCGGGGGTACTTGTAGGACGCCATCTGCTCCTTGGCCCAGGCGATGAGCTGGTCGGTGGTGCGGGAGGAGCCGGGTTGGAGGATGACGAAGGCCTTGACCTCCTCGCCATGGGTGTCGTGGGGGACGCCGACGACGGCGGCGAGGCTGACGTCCGGGTGCGTCATGAGGACCTCTTCGACCTCGCGCGGATAGACGTTGAACCCGCCTCGGATGATGAGGTCCTTCGAACGGTCGACGATGTAGTAGTGGCCGTCCTCGTCGCGTCGCGCGAGGTCGCCGGTGCGGAACCAGCCGTTCGCGTCGATGACCTCGGCGGTCGCGTCGGGGCGCTTGTAATAGCCCTTCATCACGTTGTGTCCCTTGATGGCGATCTCGCCGATCGCGTCCGGGGACCATTCGATCTCGGCCCAGGAGTCCGGCTCGGTGAGCTTCATCTCGACGCCGGGTATGGGCTTGCCGATGGATCCGGGGCGCGGTAGTTCGCCGTACGGCGCGAACGAGGCCACGGGGGAGGTCTCGGAAAGGCCGTAGCCCTCCGCGATCGAGACGCCGAACCGCTTCTCAACCTCACGGTGAATCTCGACAGGGAGCGAGGCGCCACCCGCGATCGCCATCCGGAGGTTCCGCGCGAGGGTGTCCATGTCGGTGTCTTGCTGGAGTGCTCCGAGGAGACCCCAGTACATCGTCGGGACGCCGGCGAAGACCGTCACCGACTCCTTCAGCATGGCGTCGATCGCGGGGCCCGGTTCGAAACGGGGCAACATCACCACGGTGCCACCGAAGGCGAAGCCGGCGTTTTGGATGACGGTCTGGCCAAAGGAGTGGAAGAGCGGCAGCACGCACAAGTAGGTGTCCGGCCGGCTTGCGTCGCAGCCGAACAGCTCCCTGCTGACCAGCGCGTTGTCGCGCATGTTGCGGTGGCGTAGCTCGGCGCCCTTGGGCTGGCCGGTGGTGCCGGAGGTGTAGAGGATGACCGCGGTGTCGTCCTGGTCGGTGGCCAGCGTCTCGAAGGTCGGCGGCTGGTTCGCCATACCCTGACCCAAGGTCTCGGTCCTCGCGATTGGCGAGGGCGCGGCCGGGTCGCCAGTGATGACGAAGAACTCCCCGCAGGTCGCTACCTGATCGAAGCCGGCCTTGGCTTCGGCACCGATCGGCAGTTCTGCGGTGCCTTCGAAGGCGAACAGGGCCTTCGCGTCGGAGTCCTGGAGGTGATAGGCGACCTCGCGACCCTTGAGCAGCACGTTCAGCGGTACGACGACGGCACCGGCCTTGAGGATGCCGTAGTAGACGATCGGGAAGTACGGCAGGTTCGGACACATCAGGGCGACCTTGTCGCCGGGCTCGATCCCGCGCTGTACGAGCAGGTTCGCGACCTGGTTCGCGGCGCCGTCGACTTCGGCGTACGTCAGGCGGGTCGCGCCAAGCACGATGGCATCGCGATCGGGGTAGGTGCGGGCCGAGTCCTCGAGCAGGATCGACAGGTTCAGCATGGTGACTCCTTCGTGGTCTTCGTGGTGGAGGTCGCTGGTCATCGGGGCGGGTCAACGACGATGGAGCGGGAGCGCTGGACAGAGGCCGCTGTCGCGTGGTCAGAGCGCATCGCTGACCTCATTGGCGGCGCGCTCGCCTGCGCTGACCGCCGCTTCCATGTAGCCCTCGTAGTAGATCCCGGTCTCCGTGCCCGCCCAGTGGATTCGGCCGACCGGCTCACGCGCGGCGTTCGTGTAACGAGTCAGCGTGCCGGGCGCGCGTGTGCTGACGCAGCCCTGGATCCACGGCTCGTCCACCCAGGACTTCTCGAGGTAGTGAGCCGGGTTCGCCGCCTTGGGTCCGAACAGCTTCGTCAGATCGTCGAGGAACGCGGCGCGGCGGGCCGCGGGGTCGTCGAGGAGCGCATCGCTCCACTTGAGACCGTCGCCGGAGCCTGCGGTACCCATGAACGTCACCAGAATCCCGATGCTCCCGTCGGGCGGTGAGTTGTCGGATACGTATGGCGTGGTCGGCAGGTCCGTGAGCGCTTGGCCGCTGAACCCCTCGTCGCGCCAGAACGGCTTGTCGTAGACCGCGAACAGCTTGTTCTCGGTGCCGTTGCGCCACTTGCGCTGCAGTGCCGCCCTGCGGACAGGAAGCCCTGGGGTGAAGCGGATGCGTTCGGCGTCCGCTGGTGCCATGGCGACGATCACCTGTCGGCAGCGCACCTTGGCGCGCGCTGACTTCACGGTCACGCCGCCGCTTTCCTGGCTGATCTCGGTGACCGGCGAGCCGAGCATGACCCGTTCGCCGAGCTGCTCGGCCATCCGCAGCGAGATCAGCTGCGAGCCGCCGACGATGCGCGACTCCTGGGATCCGCCGGTCGTGTTGAACATGTGCTCGATCCCCCCGGACGACCCGATCGCGTGCAGCGCCCTGAGGAAAGAGGTCTCGTGCGGATCCTCGCCGAAGATGATGGTGAATCCTAGTGTGAACAGCCATTTGGCCTCGGCGCTGACGGAGTTCGCGTCGAGCCACCCGCCGAAGGTCATGCCGTCCCACGTCGGGGCATCACTCGCGGCCCACGGCGCCTCGGCGGGGACGGTTGCGGCCATCTCTTCCAGCCTTGTTTGCAGCTGCACGAAGTCGGCCAGTGCGTCAGGTCCGAGCGGTGGGATCGTCCCGGTGTAGGTCTGCCGGTTTCCGTTGCGCAGGTAGACCGACTTGCCGTCGACGTAGGTCTTGAACGTCGCGAGGCCGAGCTCGTTGATGAGACCGAGGACGCGGTCCTGGCCCGGCCCGACCCATTCCCCGCCGCCCTCGGTGACCACGCCGTCCGCGACGTGGAGATCGAACGTCCGGCCGCCGACCCGGTCGTTCGCCTCCAGTACGAGCACCGACGAAACTCCGGACTGGATGAGCCTGCGTGCCGCGGTCAGACCGGAAATCCCGGCCCCGATGACGACTACGTCCGCGCGCCTACTCACGGGCGCCGCCTCGGCGACGGGGGTTCGTCCTAGCGTCAGGCCCGCGGCTATTCCGCTACCGGCCGCCAGTGCGCCGCGTCGCGACATACCATGACGGCGATGCGCTGTATCGCTCACGAGTCTTCTCCCTGGGGTTGATTGCGTCCGGGTTGGCTGCCTGGAGTCGCTGTGTCATTCCGTTGTGCTGTGGGCGGTCAGCCGCGCGGGGACAGGCTCGCCAGAACCTTCTCCGCGGCCTGCTGACCCGAGTTGGCCGCGTCAGCGAGAGATGGCACGTCGAGCTGGTAGTCGCCAGCGAGGTAGACGGGTCCGAGGTTCTGGCGCAGCGTCGGCAGCGAAGCGCGTCCGTCGGGCGCCCAGAACGGCACGACCCGAGGGTGACGGCGCAGGATGCCTTCCCCGAGTTTCCCGTTCAATTCGGGGTAGAGCGTCAGGAGATCCGCCGTGAAGCGAGCAACGATCTCCTCGTCGGTGAGCTCGAACAGCTTGTCGGCCTCAGCGCCGCCCGCGAAGCACGCCAGCGCGCCGCCGGGCTTGCGCGGACCATCGCGGCGTAGGGCCGTGGCGTGGTTGAACACCGCCTGGAACGACAGCTCCGGCGTCGACACGGCCAGGTAGTCGTCCCAGCGTTGCGGGCCCTCCTCGTGGGTGAAGAAGCCCACCACGACGTACCGTCCATAGTGGATGGCGTCGAACGCCTTCCGATACTCCGGCGGCAGCCCTGGCATGATCTTCACGGCGATGTCGGCTGGCACCGCGACGATGGCACGCCTGGCGTTCAGGCGCGCCGGCCCCTTCTCGTCCTCGTAGTCCACGACGACGCCGTCCGCGGTCCACTCCAGCGAATTCACCGGCGAGTTCAACCGGATTCGATCGCCGAGGTCTTCGGACAAGATGTCGGTGAGCGTCTGGTTGCCGCCTTCTGGCAGGGAGAGGTTCGGAACCTTCCCGGGATCGGTCAGCAGGATGCCCATCGAGTAGACGAACTGCGTCGCGGCGGTCTCGTCAGGTTCGCATCCCATCCACTGCCCGGACCAGGAGCGGACCATCTCCCGAGCAAGCTCGGACTTCACGCCATTCAGCACGAAGTCGGCGCGTCGAGCGTCGAGCTTGGCCCGAACCCGCTTCGCCCACCGCTTCTCGGGGGCCATCTCCAGAAACGGCACGTTCGCGATGATGCGAGTTCCGACGGCTGCCAGCCCGAGCCGGTCCAGGAAGCTCATCCGCGACCGAAACATCAGGCTGAACGGATTCGAGGTGTCGACCTGCTTCCCGCCGAGCGAGAGCGCCACCGACTTGCCCTCCAGTGTTCCCATCGGGATCTGGTGGCGATGCAGGGCGTCAATCAGCGGCCCGGTGCCCTCGGTGAACTGGGTTCCGAGGTTGATCCAGTAGTCGCCTTGGCGAGCCGAATCCACGCGACCCCCGGCCCGACCGGCGGCTTCGAGCACGACGACGTCCCGCTCGGCCAGGGTGGTCGCCGCCATCAACCCGGCCATGCCGGCGCCGACCACGACGACCTCGCAGCTCTCGTCACGGACCCTTCTCGATCTAGCCACGGCTCTCAGCTCTTCCTTGTCGTAGTGGCTCGGTCCGTCTTGTCCAGCGCCGCCGCGATGGCTCCCACGAGGCGCGTCGTGGCTGCCTTGCTGCTCGGGCTGATGGCCGTGAAGGAGATGTAGCCGTGAACGAGCCCCCGTTCGTGGATCACGTCGACCGGTACGCCGGCCTCGAGCAGCGCTGTCGCGTAGGCGACGCCGTCGTCGTGCAGGGAGTCGAACCCGGCCACCGACACGATGGCGCGGGGGAGACCGTTCAGGTTGCCCAGCAGCGGGGAGATCCGGGGATCGCGGTGGTCGGCGCCCTCTGGGAGGTAGTGCCGCATGAACCAGGCGACCTGCTTGGCCGTCAGCGCCGGGCAGTCGGCGAACTCGTCCTGGGACGGACGATGCGTGGACAGGTCGGTCACCGGCTGGATGAGCACCTGCAGCAGGGGCTGCACCGCCTCGCCGCGGACCTGCTGGCACAGGACGGCGGCGATGTTGCCGCCGGCGCTCTCGCCGGCGACGACGATGCGCGCGGGGTCCACGCCCCAGGCGGGGGCGTGTTCCACGGCGTACCGCCAGGCGGCGAGGGCGTCCTCGTGAGCGGCGGGGAAGGGGTGCTCGGGGGCCAGGCGGTACTCCACGGACAGCACGTCGGCACCCGTGGCGTGGGCGAGCATCCGGGCCGGTGCGGTGTAGCTGGCCCGGCTGCCGAGGACGAAGCCGCCGCCGTGGAAGAAGAGCACCAGGCTACGCGCGGGAGTGCCCTGGCTGTACCGCGTGGCCACCAGCCCCGGGCGGATCTCGACCTCCTCCTCGACCAGGCACGGGGAGATGCGGTCGGCGAAGAGCGCCAGGTCGCGCTCCGTCATCGCCCTGGCGGCGGGCGGCTCGAGGTCGCTGTAGTCCTCTCCCGACTCGCTGAGCTTCATCAGCAGGGCCATGTCGGGCTCCATGCGGTCGCCGGCGCTGTTGACCGGCGGCCGGGCAAGCAGTCGCTGGACCCCTGCTGGGAGTCGGCTCAGGGAGACCAGGAGGGCGCGCTGGCTCCGCCGGGCCAGGGTGAACCGCGGCGCGCTCACGACGCGGCCTCCACGGTCGTGAGTTGGCGCGCCGCGGATGTGCGGGTCGCGAAGCGGATGTGGTCCTCGTCGACCAGCCGACCCTTGAACAGCCGGTTGTCCCGCACGAACGTCGTGTGCATCCGCCAGGGCAGGGCCACGCCCTGGCGCGGCAGTTCGTGCTTCGCCCGCTGGATGTAGCCGGCGCTGAGGTCGAGCAGGTCTGTGGTGGGCAGGTCCTCCGGCGGCACCGGTACGGCGATGTCGTAGCCCTTCGCGTCCATCGTGCGGATCACGTCCGCGGCGAGGCGGCTCACGTTGCTCACGCGCAGGGTCCAGGTCGCCTTGGTGTAGCCGAGCATCATGGCCCAGTTGGGCACGCCGGAGATGAGCGCGCCGCGGTAGAGCACCGTGTCGGACATCGTGACCGGAACGCCGTCGACGGTGGGCTTGATGCCGCCCAGCATCTGCATGACGAGTCCGGTCGCGGTGACGATCAGGTCGGCCTCCAGTGTCTTGCCCGACTTCAGCAGGATGCCCTCTGGGATGAAGCGCTCGATGTGTTCTGTCACGACGTCGGCGTTCCCCTCGCGGATCGCCTTGAAGAACTCGTTGTCCGGCGTGACGCACAGACGCTGGTCCCACGGGTTGTACGGCGGATTGAAGTGGGCGTCCACGTCGAAGTCGGCCGGTAGCTCTTTGGTCGTCAGCTTGCGCAGCAGCTTGCGCCCGAAGTTCGGGAACCTGCAGAGCACCGTCACGAGCAGGTGGTCGGACCAGATGTTCTTGAGTCGCGTGGCGGCGTACCCGCGCTTGGTGCCGAAGAGCTTCATGAGCCGCTGGGCGAGCTTGTCCACCCGGGGGACCGAGGCGACGTAGCTCGGGGTGCGCTGGAGCATCGTGACGTGGGCTGCCGCGCCCTCGCCCACCAGCATCGCGGGGAGCATCGTCACGGCGGTCGCCCCGCTGCCGACGATGACCACGCGCTTGCCGCTGTAGTCGTAGTCCTCCGGCCAGTGCTGCGGGTGCAGGATGTCGCCCCGGAAATCCTCGCGACCCTCGAAGTGGGGTTCGTAGCCCTTGTCGTATCGGTAGTAGCCGGTACCGCTGAAGACGAACCTGCTCCGGATGTTCTTGTGCGTCTCGTTGCCTGCTTCGTCGGTCGCGGTCACCTGCAGCGTCCACCGCGCTTCCTCGCTGGACCAGTCGGCAGCGGTGACCCGGTGGCGCAGCCGCAGGATCTTGTCGAGTCCGAACTCGGTGACGGTCTCGCCTATGTAGTCGCGGATCAGCGGGCCGTCTGCGATCGCCTCCTCGTGCAGCCAGGGTTTGAACTCGTAGCCGTAGGTGTGCACGGAGTCGTCGGATCGGATGCCGGGGTACTTGAACAGGTCCCAGGTGCCGCCGACCGCGTCTCTGGCCTCCAGCAGGAGGATCTTCTTGTCCGGGAAGTCATCCGTCAGGTACTTCGCCGCACCGATACCGGAGAGTCCGGCGCCGATGATGACGATGTCGGCGGACTCCGTCGTGTCTGTGTCCTTCATGCTGCACTTCCTTCTCGGTCGTGGTCCTGCGGGAGGCCCGCTGACTCGTCAGTCCGGTAGTCGGGTACGACGCCAGTCCCGCGGGCGCGGGTGGCGACGATGGGCTCGTCGAGGACTTCCGCTCTGCCCGTGGTGTCTGTGGCTCGGGCGATGACGCGCAGTTCGAAGTCGATCGTCCGGCTTCGGTTGCCTTTCGCCGCGAGTCGCGCCTCGATCTCGACGACGTCGCCGCCGCGCACCGGTGCCAGGAACTCCACGGAGGAGTAGCCCGCGAAGAGGCTCTCGTGGCCGTCCGTGACGATCGCGAGATGAGTTCCGGCGTCACCGAACAGCGCCAGACCGAACGCTCCGTCGACGAGGTTTCCTGCGTAGTGAGCCTCGGAGTAGGCGACGTAGCGCTGATGGATGACTTTCATGAGATCTCCTGGCGACACGGGATTGAATATGTCATGTGATTAAGTCATTTGATTCAGTTTGTGCCAACTTGCTTGCCTCGTCAAGAGGCGGCACGCGCGGTTGCTTGCCAAGGCGTCGCCAATGCGGCTGTTGACAACGCGACACAGGGTCGCCATCATCTTCGTCAAGCGATCGAGTCATTTGACTAACTATGGTCGCGAGACTTCGACTAGGTCGGAAGGGCCGAAGGATGACCGAGACGATGACGTTCCCCGAAGTGCCCGCGAGGTCCCCGGATGCGCCCGCGAGGGAGGGTTCTACCTTTCCCGTCACGATCGAGGACGATGCGACTCCGCTTGTCCGGCTGATCGGACGCACGTTGCGCGAGTCAGCGCGCGTCGGTCACGCGGACGAGGTGATGGGCCGGTCCGTCGGCACCGTGGCGGTTCGCTCTCACGACACGCCGCAGGCCGCCACGGTCGTCCTCGATGGCGAGACGGTCGAGGTAACCAGTGGAGTCTTGGGCGAGCCCGACGCGACGGTCGTCGTCGATCTGCACGCACGCTTCGCGTCGGCACAGGAGCCCACCGGTGATGCTGCCTTGGCCGCCGACATCTTGCGCGCGTTGCGGCCGCCGCTACCCCACTGGCGCGAGGCGGCCCAGCGGTTCTGGGAAGTAACGCGCGGAATCCCGGGCATCCCCGATGTCTTGATCGTGGACGCCATTGGCCCCGATGGCTCGGAGCGGGGTCAGTTCGGCGCCGGGTCGAGTGAGTACCTGATGACGGGACCTTCCGACCTTCTCGCCGGTGTCTTCAGCGGGGCGGACGACTTTCTCGCCTCCTTGGCGGCCGGTGTGCAGATCAAGGGCACGTTGTCGCAGATGTCGGTCATGACGGCCGCTTCCTGGAAGGTTCGTTTTGATGTTTGACCTCACTCAGTCCACTCAGGACACTGCTCCTTCGAGTTCCCAGCGCGCCATCCGCATCGAAGCGACGAACCACGAAGGCAGCCTCCTGGGCAAGAACGTGTCGCCGGCGAAGTTCGCCGCCGGCAAGGAGGCCGGCTTCGCCTTCGCCGACATCCTCTTCGCGATCGACCTTGGCAACGAGATCGTTCTCGGTGATGCGTTCCCGGACTGGCGCGGCAACATCTACGACATCCAGATGATCCCGGACATGTCCACGCTCGTGGAGTGGAAGCCGGGCTTGGACTCCGTCATCGGCGACTACTGGCTCAAGGACGGCACGCCCGTGCCGATCTGTCCGCGGAACCTGGTGCGGAAGATGGTGGCACGGCTGGAGTACCTCGGGTACGCCGCGACGGTTGCCGTGGAGATCGAGGCCACCCTGTTCGAGGAGTCCGTTCAGGAAGCGCGCAAGGTCGGCTATCGGGACCTGACGCCACTGGGCGGCAGCACGGGAGCGACGTATCACCTGGCGAGGTCCAGCGACTGGGTCGACTACATGGATGCCGTGGTCGACCGGCTCGACCGCGTCGGGATCACGTGGGAGGCATGGACCGACGAGGCCGCCGCCGGGCAGACCGAGCTGAACCTGGCGCCGACCGACCCGGTCAGGCTGTGTGACAACTGGGCGCGGACCCGTCAGGTCATGCGTGAGGTCGCGTTCGAGCGGGGCCACACCGTCTCGTTCATGGCCAAGCCGACCGCTGGCTTCGGTCAGGGCGCCCACATCAACCTCTCGCTCCAGAGCGACGGGGTGAACCAGTTCTTCGCCGAGGACGGTCCGTCCGAGCTCATGCGGCACGCGGTCGGTGGGCTGCTGGCCACGATGCCGGGCGCCACGTCGATCGTGTTCCCGCAGATCACGTCGTACCGGCGCCTTGTGGACCTCACCGGCCCGCCGACCACCGTGAGCTGGGGCATCAACAACAAGACCGCCGCGGTGCGCGCCGTCTGCGGACACCCCAAGTACTCGCGCCTCGAGTACCGACTTCCCGGAGCAGACGTCAACCCCTACCTCGCGATAGCGGGCGTGCTGGCCGGGGTGCTGGCCGGCATCGAGCGGCGGATCGCGCCGCCGGAGCAGGTCACGGACATGGCGTGGTGCCTGCCCGACAGCGTCGGAGTGACCCGGATCCCGGACACGATGTCCAAGGCTGGTGCGGCCCTGGATGCCGATCCTCTCCTGCGCGAGTACCTCGGTGACGAGTTCGTGGACTTCTGGGTCGCGTCCCGACGATGGGAGTGGATGGAGTTCCACACCAAGGGCGGCGATCCGTTCGCTGAGCTCTCCCAGTGGGAGTCGACACGCTACTTCGAGTTCCCGTGAGCGCGGGTGAGGAGGCTGTGGTGATGCGGCCGTTGATCGGCATCACGGGACGGCGATACCGGCTCAGTGTGCTCGAGGGAGCCGACGAGCGGTATGGCGATCGCTGTCTTGACAGCTACATGTCGGACTTCGCGACGCGGATCGCCGAGGCTGGTGGGCTTCCGGTGCACCTGTCGTACGACAGCGACGCGACGGGCATGTGTCAGTGGCTGTCCGCGGTCGTGATCACCGGTGGACAGGACGTCCACCCGGCGTGCTGGGGCGGCGACACGAGCGTGGTCCGCGACATCGACCCCCGGATGGACCCGATGGTGCACGACCTGGCGCGGGACGAGTACGAGATCGCCCTCGTCCGCGCCGCGCTGGACCGCGGGATCCCCGTGCTTGGTGTCTGCCGGGGCATGCAGGTGCTCAACGTTGCCCTCGGCGGCACGCTCATCGCCCACCTCGAGCCGGGCTCCGTGAGCCACCTGTCGACCGAGGCCGCGCCAACGGACGGCACCACCGATCACATCGTGACCTTTGAGAACGGGTCCCTCGCCGCCGACCTGTTCGGCGAGCACGCGACGACCAACTCCTGGCACCACCAGGCCGTTGACCGCTGCGGCGCCGGACTGGTGGTGACCGGACGGACGAGTGACGGCGTGGTCGAGTCGGTCGAGCTCACAGGTGCTCCGGTGCTCGGAGTCCAGTGGCATCCGGAGTGGATGAAGAGCACTGACCCGACGTTGACGTGGGTCGTCCGGGCCGCTTCGGAGCAGCTGGCCGGACGTCGCGACACAGAGATGCGGAGGAGCTTGCGATGACTGCGAAGGTGGCACGCGAGCGGCTCGGCCGTGCTCGCTCGGGTACCGGGCCGGTCGTGAAGCCAGAAGAGGCGGGCGACGACCCCGCCATCCCGACGCTGACCGAGCTGCTGGCGCAGCGCGCGCACGACTCACCGAATCGGGAGTTCCTGCGTTTCGGCGACCGGTCATGGACCTTCGCCGAGATCGACGCCTGGACATCCCGGCTGGCATACCGGCTGATCGAGGTCGACGGCGTCCAGCCGAGTGACCGTGTCGCGATCATGCTCCCGAACGTCGTGCACTGGCCGGTGGTGTGGCTCGCCGCGCAGAAGGCAGGCGCGGTCGTCGTACCGATCAACTGCTCCTACCAGCGGGCGGATCTCGACTTCGTCCTCAGGGACTCGGGGGCACGGGTCGTGTTCACCGACGCCGAGCGTTCCGGGCTGGTCGGCGATGTCCTCGGGGCGGAGGACGAGCTCGCCGGCGTGCGGGTGGTCGACATCGCGGACGACGGGTCAGGAGCCTTCCCTGACACGGCCCCGAGTGTGCCGATCAACGCGGGCGGCCTGGCGAACCTGCAGTACACCTCGGGGACCACCGGCTTCCCCAAGGCGTGCATGCTCACCCACGACTACTGGGTCCGGTTGGGCTGGATCTGTGCGGCGGCGACCGGGCTTGGGACCGACGACGTTCTCCTGACGGCGCAGCCGTTCTCCTACATGGACCCGCAGTGGAACACCGCGCTCGCGCTCACGCTCGGCGCCCCGCTGGTCGTGCTGCCCCGCTTTTCGGCGTCGACCTTCATGGCCGACGTCCGCAGGCATCGCGCGACCTTCGTCTACGTCCTCGGATCGATGCCGACGCTGCTGTTCAAGCAGCCGCCCACCCCCGACGACCGCGACAACGACCTCCGCATGGTGTTTTGCTCCGGCATCCCGGTCGGTCTGCACGCGCAGCTGGAGGAGCGCTGGGGCGCGCCGTGGCGCGAGGTCTACGGGATGACCGAGTCCGGGATCGACCTGTTCAGTCCGTTCGGCGACACCGACGCCGTGGGCAGCGGGAGCCTGGGGCACCCGGTGCCGACCAAGCAGGTCCGCGTCGTAGACCTCGACGGCACCGAGGTGGCCGACGGTGAGTCGGGCGAGCTCGTCGTCGCGGGCAGGCCGATGATGAACGGGTACTGGAATCGGCCCGAGGACACCGCGCGGGTGCTGCGCAGTGGCTGGCTGCACACCGGTGACGTCGTGATCCGTCATCCCGACCACGGCATCCGGCTGGTCGGGCGGATCAAGGACATGGTGCGACGCGGTGGCGAGAACGTCGCGAGCGTCGAGGTCGAAGCCGCCCTCGAACGGGACGACCTTGTGGTCGCGGCCGCCGTCGTCGCCGAACCCGACGACATCCTCGGCGAGGAAGTCAAGGCCTTCGTCCAGCTCGCAACGGGGGTCGAGGCCGAGCGCGCCACCGCAGAGCAGATCCTCGAGCGGGCAGGCAAGGAGCTCGCCCGCTTCAAGGTGCCGCGCTACGTCGAGTTCGTCACCGACTTCCCGCGCACCCCGTCCGAACGTGTCAACAAGCCCGCGCTCAAGGCCCGCGCCGCCGACGAGCCCGGCGTCGCCTACGACCTCGCACCACGAAGGACCTAGACATGTCGCATCTCACCTCCGAGGCCGGGTGCCTCGACGTCGACGTCGTCCGGGACGTCGCGGTGCTGACGCTTCGCCGCCCCGAGAAGCTGAACGCCCTTGACGTCGCCACCCGGCTGCGGCTGGCAGCCGTCATCCGCGAGCTCGGCACCGGCGAGCGCGCGCGGGGGATCGTGCTGACCGGCGAGGGGCGAGCGTTCTCGGCGGGGGAGGACCTCCAGAGCGCGCCGTCCACGGACGCCGAGTTCCGTGAGGCGTTCGAGAGCTTCCACGACATCACCCGGGCCATCCTGGCGACCCATGTCCCCGTCATCGCGGCGATCAACGGAATCGCGGTCGGGGGAGCCTCGGAGATCACCCTGTGCTGTGACGCTCGCATCGGCACCCGAGCAGCGGAGTACTACCAGCCGGAGAACGGCCGGGGCATCACGATCTCGAACGCGTCCAGCGTGCTGCTGCGGCGCCTCGTCGGGAACCACGCGATGCGCATGGTCCTCGGCTGCCCGCGCATCGGGGCCGACGAGGCGCTGCGGATCGGGCTTCTCGACGAGATCGTCGAGCCCGACGCCCTGATCGACCGTGCGATCGAGACCGTCATGGAGTGGACGCCCGAGGGCAACACGACGGCGCTCCATCTCGCGCTCCTGCGCCCGCAGGCGGAGGAGGTCGAAGCGGCCTTCGCCCGTGAGGACCTCGCCGCCGCCAAGGCGTGGGAGAGCGGAGTCCTCAGCGCGGGGATCAAGGACTTCTGGTCCACCCGAGGCATCGGCGCGTAACCCTCGCACTGGACTCACCACCTGCAACAGACCAACGAGAGAAGACAGATCGACATGATCGACACCAAGGCAGCCGTACTGACCGCATTCGACGAGCCCCTTGAGCTGAGCGCCATCCAGGTGGACGACCCGGAGCCACACGAGGTGCGGGTCGCGGTCACGAACGTGGGGCTGTGCCACAGCGACCTGCACTATATGACCGGGGCGGTGCCGACCGACCTGCCTGCCGTGCTCGGGCACGAGGTGGCGGGCGTGGTCGAGGCAGTCGGCTCGCAGGTCGAGGGGCTGCGCCCTGGCGACCGCGTGGTCGGCGCGCTGACGCCGTCCTGCGGCCGCTGCACCAATTGCGAGGCAGGACACTCGACCCAGTGCCAGCGCCTTGAGGAGATCCGGCGCCGTCCCCGTCCGGCGTTCCAGACCGCCGACGGCCAGCCGATCGAGCGGCTCGGTGCGATCGGCGCCTTCTCCCAGCACGTCCTCATGCGCGAGAACGCGCTGGTGAAGCTCCCTGACGACGTGCCGTCGCACGTCGGATGCCTTCTGGCCTGCTGCATCATCACCGGTGTCGGCGCCGTCTTCCGCGGCGCTCAGGTGCGCCCGGGCAGCACGGTCGCGGTCATCGGTTGCGGCGGTGTCGGGTCCGCCATCATCCAGGGCGCCAGGCTCGCCGGTGCCTCGGCCATCGTCGCCATCGACCTGGACGACGATCGGCTCAAGGCCGCGCGCGGCTACGGCGCCACCCACGTCATCAACGGCGGGGACGGCGACACCGTCGCCGAACTCCACCGCCAGTTGGGTGAGGGGGTCGACTACTCCTTCGAAGCGGTTGGCTCGGCCCGTACCGCGGCGACGGCCGTGGCCGTACTGCGCCCGACGGGCACCGCGTGCCTTGTCGGGATCGCGCCCGCGGGCACCGAGCTGAGCATCCCGGCATCGGACTTCTTCTTCGAGGAGAAGCGACTCATCGGCTCCTACATGGGCTCGGGCCAGGCCCGTCAGGACGTCGCCCAGCTCGCGCGTCTCTACCAGCAGGGACGACTGCTGCTCGACGAGATGGTCACGCGCGTCATCGGATTCGATGCGATCAACGAGGGCTTCGAAGCGATGAAGTCCGGTGACGTGACCCGCATCGTCGTCGACCTCCACTCCTGATCAGCGAATGAATGCGGAGGTGAGCTCCATGGCGAGCAACCAGATCACGATCCCCCAACCGGTGAACTACATCGCCGACGAGTGGAGCGAATGCGCGACGGTCCATGACGCGTGGAACGTCGATCCCAACACGCGCGAGCCCGTCCACCGTATGGTCACCACCGGACCCGACGATCTCGAGCGCGCGCTGCGGCACGCGGAGCGTGTGTACGACATCGGCCGCTGGGACGAAGATGCTAGGCGAGAGCGCGCCGACATGCTCGAGCGCGCCGCCGAGATCATCGAGACCCGTGCCGAGGACATCGCACGGACGGACTCGCTGACCAGTGGCACGCCCATCAGCGTCACACGCAAGGTCGCGGCGTTCCTGCCCGCGAGGATCCGGGCGTCGGCGTCGGACCTGGTGACCATTCCGCGCGTCACCGCGCTGGCGGCCGGCGGCCGCGACGTCCGCCTCTACAAGGTGCCGTGGGGACCCGCGGCGATCCTCACGCCGTGGAACGGTCCGAGCTTCATCCCCGCCGCCAAGATCGCCAGCGCGATAGCGGCGGGCTGTCCGGTCATCCTCAAGCCATCGGAGCACGCGCCAAGCAGCGCGCAGATCATCGTCGAGTGCTTCGTCCAGGCGGGCCTGCCCAGCGGTGCGCTGCAACTGGTGCACGGCACCGGCGACGTCGGCGCCACGCTGACGACCGACTCGCGCATCAAGATCGTCTCGTTCACGGGCGGACCCGGTGCGGGTCGCGCCATCGCACGGGCAGCCGCGGAGGATTTCAAGGTCCTGCAGCTGGAGCTCGGCGGCAACAATCCGGCGCTCGTGCTGGACGATGCCGACCTCGACGTCGCAGCGGACGGCATCCTCGACGGCATGACCAAACTCAACGGCCAGTGGTGCGAGGGGCCGGGCAAGATCCTCGCTCACCGCAACCTGGTCGACCCGCTTCTCGAGGCGTTGACCGAGCGGATCGCCAAGCTCGTCGTCGGGCACTCGCTGGACGAGGACGTCGAGATCGGCCCGATCTCCAACGCGCCGCACTTCCAGACACTGCAGAGCAGGATCGAGGGGCTGCGCGACCTCGGAGCGACCGTTCGTCAGCCCGCCCAGCTGCCGGAGCTCGACGGCTTCTTCCTGTCGCCGACGATCGCCGCGGGCGCCGACCCCGCTCGAGCCACCGCTGAGCTGTTCGGTCCGATCGTCTCCCTGCACGCCGTGGAGTCCGACGACGAGGCGCTGCGCGTCGCGAACGCCAATCCCTCGGGCCTCGACGCCTACGTGTTCGGCGCCGACACCGATCGGGCGATCGACGTCGGCTCCCGCATCCTGTCCGGCGAGGTGCGCGTCAACGGCGCCAAGATCGCCGACCTCGGTGACGACTCGGCGCAGAGCTTCTGGGGTCCGGCAGGCATCGGCGGCCACGGACCAGCCGAGTCGGTGCGCGTCTTCTGCGGTGACCGGGTCGTCGGTGTCGACTCGCCCGATCTGCCGTTGTGACACCACCACGCGCGATCGGTGGGAGGCCCGACCCAGGGCCTCCCACCGGAGATGATCACACCGTGCCGGACGTAGATCCGACCCGAACCACGAGCCAGCTCTGGAGCACGGACTCGGCGATCGCCATCTGCTCCGTCGCGGCGGACCGATCCCCGTAGGTCAACCAGTTCATGGCGAAACCGTCGGCCAAAGTGGCGATGACATAGGCGATCTGATCGATGGTTTCTGGTTCGACCGGGTGGTCTGCGGCTGCGCCGCGAAGCGCGGCGCGCACCGACTCAAGGGCTTGGTCGTACACCGCGATGCCGCGGTCTCCGTGCTGCCGCCGTGCCCAGCTGATGAGTTCCAGTGTCGCGGCGGCGAAGCTGGGTGACTCGAGGTAGAACTCCATGGCACCGCGCAGGATTTGGCGAGCTGTGTCCGCCAGGTCGGAGTGCGGCTCGCTGTCCTTGATGACATCGCGGTACCTGCCCGCCACGTACTCGTAGACATCGGCGAAGAGCTCCTCCTTGGAGTCATAGCAGTAGTGCAGCATCGCCAGGTTCGCCTGAGCTTGGTCGGCGATCCGCCGGGTTGTCGCTCCTTCGATCCCGTAGGTCGCGATGACTTCCACGGCCGCGTTGACGAAGTCGCTACGCCGCTGCGCGGCGGAGATCCGTGGCACGAAATCCTCCCGGTGCAAGGCATCCACGTAGTTGGACACTTGATTAAGTCAACACTCAGCCTAGCACTGGGATCCGTGGTTAGTGGTCGATACTGGGGTGGCGGGATTCTTAGTCAAACATCTTAGTCATACATCTTGAACGTATGACCAACTATGGGTTAGCGTATGAGCCGGATCACGAAGCCGGCTCGGCGCCACTCCAGCGTGGGTCGAGGTCGGTTGGCAGATCGGAGAGAACGCCGCCTTCACCCGCGAAGGCATGACCCGAAGGAATCAATGACATGAAGGACCTGCTCTTCATGCTGGCCGATCTCTGGATGATGTTCGCCGGCTTCTACTTCGGATGGCTGTTCATCCGGCGCTACAACAACTATCTGCTCGGCCTTGAGTGGATCGTCGTCGCGACGTCGGGCACGAACTTTCTCCTTTGGGCACTCCTCAGCGGAGACGAGGGCAACGTCTTGTACGACATCGCGTACTTCTTCGACGCCTTCTCGCGATCCATCGGCATCACCCTCATCCTCGTCATGGGACTGATGCGCGTGACGCATCGCTACAAGCCGTCTGTCGCGGTCGATGTCGGCGTGTTCGCACTGGCCACCGGCGCCGGCCTGTACCTCCAGCAGTTCCGCGGTCACGAGCTCCACGTCGGCCCGGCGACGTTCTACGTCGTGGTCAACGTGCTCACCACGGTCTTCCTGGTCTACTTCTCGTGGCGGCTCTGGAAGATCGGGGCCAAGCGTCTCGCCGTCGCTGCCGGGCTGGCGACCGCGGCCGCCTCGGTCATCGCGATCACCTACGACTTCTTCCCGATCCCGGGCGACGACGAGCATCGAACGCTCTTCTACATCGCCGCGCTGACCACGTGGGGCGTCCAGATGTGCGTCTACTACCTCGCCTACCGCGCTCTGCACAACCACAACGTGGCGATCGGGGCGGAACCGGCCTCGAAGGAACCGAGCGTTGTCCGGGCCTGAGCAGCGAACGACTGACCAGCGCACACGCTCGCGAGGAGCAATCAGATGAAGACCGACAACGTCGAGTACACCGCCTTCAGCGGCTGGGTCGATCCTCCCGCGGACGTCCTGCCGGCGCTGGCCGGCGACCTCACCTGCGATGTCGTGGTCATCGGCGGTGGCCTGGGCGGCATGTCGACGGCGCTACGGCTGGCCGAGCGCGGTCAGGACGTGGTGCTGCTGGAGGCCGAGTTCTGCGGGCATGGCTCAAGCTCCCGCAACGCCGGGCAGTTGGCGGGTGCCCCTGGCGGTGACCTCCAGCTGCTCAACCTGTTCTACCGGAAGAAGATGCCCGGCATGATCCGGCTAGCCGAGCACGCCGCACATCACGTCGAGGACTTCATCGCCAAGCACGACATCGACTGCGACTACGAACCGACCGGCAATACCTTCGCGGCGGTGTCGAGGGGACAGATGGGCCGGGTACGCCGGGTGGCCAAGATCATTGAACACGCCGGCGGCCACGTCGAAGTGGGCACGAGCGAGGAGCTCGGAATTCCGCGCGGGTTCCTCGGCGGGATGCGCGAAGTCATCGGCGGAATGATGAACCCCGGCAAGTTCACCCTGGGGATGCGCCGGGCACTACTCGACTCGTCCGCGCGAGTCATCGAGCGGACGAAGGTCACCGACGTGACACGCGACGGCGAGCAGGTCGTTCTCACTACGCCGCGGGGTCAGGTGCGGGCGAACAGGGCCGTGCTGTCCACGAATGCCTTCGCCGGCGAGTGGGACATCACTCCGAAGCACCTCTCCGTGCCCATTTACGTCATCGAGGTGGAGACGGAGCCGATCGACCCCGAGCGTCTGGCCGCGCTGGGGTGGACCAGCCGCATGGGTCTCGTCACCCAGCACGCCATCATGGAGAACTACCGCCTGACGTCGCGCAACACCATCGTGTTCGGCGTCCGGCGGCTGGAGCGCGGCATGAGCTATCCACTTCCGCGGAAGACACCCGACCCCGCGCTCGTCGAAGAACTCGCGGAGGCCTTCGCGACGCGATTCCCAGCGCTGGCGGATGTCGCTGTGGAGCGTGCCTGGGGAGGGTGGATCGCGATCACGTCGTCCTGGCTTCCGCTCGCGGGGCAGATCGACGCCAACATCTTCTACTCGATCGCGTGCAACGGACACGGTCTCGCGCAGGCGCCGTACATCGGAACCCTCATCGCCGACCTGATCGTCGATGGTGAGCGCCACGAGGACCTGGAGACCTTGTGGATGGACAAGCCCAAGTTTCCTCGTCCGATGATGATGGGCCGGCTAGGACTTCGAACCATCTGGGCCGTCGACCGTTTCAACGATCTGGTCAATGGAAGCCGACGCAACGCCCGACGAGGTGCGTCGAGGACCACGGAATCGACGACCGAATAGTACGAATTCTGGAGGCCCAATGGGTGCCGAAGTGGTCGTCGAAGGTCTGACCAAGTCCTTCGGCAACACCAACATCTGGCGTGATGTGTCGTTGACGCTGCCGCCGGGTGAGGTGTCGGCGATGCTCGGCCCGTCTGGTACGGGGAAGTCGGTGTTTCTGAAGTCGATGATCGGCCTGCTGAAGCCCGACTCGGGCAAATGCGTCATCAATGGCACGGACATCGTGCGGTGCTCCGAGCGCGAGATGTATGAGGTGCGCAAGCTGTTCGGGGTGCTGTTCCAGGACGGTGCGTTGTTCGGCTCGATGAACCTCTACGACAACGTCGCCTTTCCGCTGCGCGAGCACACCAAGAAGTCCGAGTCCGAGATCAAACGCATCGCGCTCGAGAAGCTGGAGATGACCGGGCTGAAAGGCGCGGAAGACAAGCTGCCTGGCGAGATCTCCGGCGGTATGCGCAAGCGCGCCGGTCTGGCGCGCGCGCTGGTGCTGGACCCGGAGATCATCCTCTGCGACGAGCCGGACTCCGGTCTCGACCCCGTCCGCACCGCCTACCTCTCCCAGCTGCTGATCGACCTGAACACGCAGATCGACGCCACGATCCTCGTCGTCACCCACAACATCAACCTGGCGCGCACGCTGCCGGACAACCTCGGCATGTTGTTCCGCAAGGAACTAACGATGTTCGGACCCCGCGAGGTATTGCTGACCTCGGAGGAGCCCGTCGTCGAGCAGTTCCTCAACGGCAAGCGGCTCGGCCCGATCGGCATGTCCGAAGAGAAAGACACCGCACAGATGGCCGCCGAACAGGCCATGGCTGACGCCGGTCATCACCATGGCGGTACCGAGGACGTGCGTGGCGTGGTCCCGCAGATCCTGCCGACGCCTGGCCTCCCGGACCGCGCGGGCGAGCGGCGCCGCAAGGACCGCGTCATGAAGATCCTGCACACCCTGCCACCAGCCGCCCAGGAAGGCATCATCGAATCCCTCTCCCCTGAAGAGCAGCGGCACTACGGCGTTCGCCCCCACCAGATGGCCGGTGTCGGGGGTGTCCGATGACCGCCGTGGCGACCAAGGCTCGTTCGGCGGCTGCGACGGCCGCGAGCGAGATCGGGCGGGCGTTCGCCCTTGGTCTTGAGGTCCTGCGTCTGTTGCCGCGGCGGCCATTTCAGTTCGAGGAGTTCCTGACCCAGGCCTGGTTCGTCATCCGGGTGACCATCGTGCCGACCGCTCTGGTGTCTATTCCGTACGGCGCGACCATCGCGCTGCAGCTGGGGTCGCTGACCCAGCAGGTCGGCGCGCAGTCGTTCGTTGGGGCGGCAGGTGTGCTGGCGACCGTGCAGCAGGCCGCGCCCATCGCGACGGCACTGCTGATCGCCGGTGCGGCCGGGTCCGCGATGTGCGCCGATCTCGGCGCACGCACCATCCGTGAGGAGATCGATGCTATGCGGGTGCTGGGCGTCGATCCGATCCAGCGGCTGGTCGTTCCGCGCGTGCTGGCCATGGTGTTCGTCGCCATGCTGCTGAACGGATTCGTCAGCATCGTCGGCGTCGTCGGCGGCTACTCGTTCAACGTGTTCCTGCAGGGCGGCACTCCTGGCGCCTACCTGGCCAGCTTCAACGCCCTTTCGCAGCTGCCGGACCTGTGGATCAGTGAGATCAAGGCCGTCCTGTTCGGTTTCGTCGCGGCGATCATCGCCTGCTACCGCGGGCTGAACCCTCGCGGTGGGCCGAAGGGTGTCGGAGACGCGGTCAACCAGTCGGTGGTGATCACGTTCATGCTGCTGTTCCTGATCAACTGGATTCTCACCACGATCTACCTGCAGGTCGTGCCGCCGAAGGTGGGATGACCTCGATGACAACGACTGTCCAATCCCCGGAGACCACGCGAAAGTCTCGCGTGGCGACGCTGGCACGACGCCCCGGTCGCTCGCTCGACGCCTATGGTGACCAGCTCTGGTTCTACGTGCGCGCGCTCGCCTGGATTCCGCGTGCGGTGCGCCGGTATCTCAAGGAGATAGTCCGGCTGATCGCCGACGTCAGCTTCTCCAGCGGGGCGCTGACGGCGATCGGGGGCACGGTCGGCGTGATGGCGGGGCTGTCCTTTTTCGTCGGCACCGTTGTCGGGCTGCAAAGTTACGCCGCGCTGGACCAGGTCGGCGTGGCCGCGCTGGAGGGCTTCGTCTCGGCGTACTTCAACACCCGAGTGGTCGCGCCGCTGGTCGCCGCGATCGCGCTGGCCGCCACCGTCGGGTCAGGGTTCACCGCGCAACTGGGTGCGATGCGCATTTCCGAGGAGATCGACGCGGTGGAGGTCATGGGCATCCCCAGCCTGCCGTACCTGGTCACCACCCGGATCATCGCAGGGACCATCGCGGTCATACCGCTGTACGTGCTCGGTCTGATGTCGTCGTACGCGGCGTCGCGGTTCATGGTCACGCTGTTCTACGGCCAGTCCGTCGGCACTTATGACCACTACTTCAACCTGTTTTTGCTGCCCGAGGACGTGCTCTGGTCGTTCGGGAAAGTGCTGGTGTTCGCGGTGGCCATCATCGGCGTGCACTGCTATCAGGGCTACTACGCCAGCGGCGGCCCCGCGGGCGTCGGTGCCGCCGTCGGCCGCGCCGTGCGGACGTCGGTGACGCTGGTGGTCTTCCTCGACTTCTTCCTCAGCCTCGCGATCTGGGGCACATCGACCGGGGTGAAGGTGGCCGGATGAGGAACGAGAGAGGCGAGCTACCCACGCTCGTACGCCGGGCGCTTGGCGTGGTGTTCGTGCTTGGCATGGTGGGGTTCCTGGTGTTCACCGTGCTCGTCTACCGGCAGGTCTTCACACCGGCGGTCCACGTCGACCTGCGGGCGGAGCGCGCTGGCAGTCAACTCGTGCCGCACGACGACGTCAAGCTCCGGGGCGTGCGGGTCGGGGAGGTGCGGTCGGTGGACGCGGCAGCCGACGGGGTAACGCTGCGGCTCGCCCTTGACCCCGACCACACCCACATGGTGCCGAGCAATGTCACCGCTCGGTTACTGCCAAAGACGCTGTTCGGGGAACGTTACGTCGACCTGCTCATGCCCGCGCGGCCGGCCGACGCGATCGACGAAGGGGACGTCATCCATGAGGATCGATCGAAGGCCACGGTCGAGCTGAACCGGGTGCTGGACAACTTGATGCCGCTGCTGACGGCGGTGAAGCCGGATCAGCTGGCCACCACCCTGACGTCGACGGCCACCGCGCTGGACGACAACGGCGAGCGGCTCGGCGCGGTGCTGGTCAAGCTGGACCGCTACCTCGGCGAGCTCAACCCGTCCGTGCCGGAGCTGACCGAGAACCTCCGGTCGCTGGCCGAGCTCTCCGACGTCTACGCCGACGCCGCCCCGGACCTGCTGCGTGGGCTGGACGACCTCAGCCGTACCAGCCGCACCGTGCTGCGGCAACAGGACGACTTACAGGAGTTGCTGATCACCCTGACAACCACCGCCGACGACGCGCGCGAGTTCCTGACCGCGAATCGGGACAACGTCGTCGACCTGGCCGAGGTCAGCGGGCCGGCGCTGCGGCTGCTGGCCCGCTACGCCCCGGAGTTCCCGTGCTTCTACCGGCAGCTCGACGACATCCGCGGGCGGCTCGACGAGGTTTGGGGTAAGGAGGCCGGCGACCACAAGCTGCACCTGAACGTCGCGATCGTGCAGCCGCGAGGGAAGTACGTGCCCGGCCGCGACGAGCCGCGGTATGCGGATAAGCGCGGACCGGCCTGTTACTCCTACTCCGGCCGCGCGCCGCAGCACCCGCCGGGCGGCAAGATCAAGGATGGCTCGACCGAACCTCCAGCCGGCCCTCTCGTCAAGGGAGAGGGGTGAGTGCCGTGCGTCGTCACCTGGTGCCCACGCTGCTGAAGGTCGCCGCGTTCGTCACGGTCACCGTGGTATCCACCACGCTGCTGGCGCTGACCATCGCCAACACCGGCCTGCAGTCCACTGACAGCTACCGCGCGCGGTTCACCGATGTCACGGCGGTCCACTCGGGCGACGACGTGCGAATCGGTGGGGTCCGGGTCGGACAGGTCACCGAGATCGGCTTCGCTCCCGACGGCAGTGCCGAGGTCGAGTTCTCGCTAGACGAGGGCAGGCGGATCCCGGCGGACACCCGCGCGACCGTGAAGTTTCGCAACCTGGTCGGCCAGCGCTATATCGCGTTGACCCCCGGACCCGGTAAGCAGGCGGCTCCGCTGCCGCCCGGCGGCCTGATCCCGCTTGAGCACACCGCACCGGCGTTGAACCTCACCGAGCTGTTCAATGGATTCAAACCACTGTTCGCGGCGCTTGATCCAGACGACGTCAACAAGCTGTCCTACGAGATCATCCAGGTGCTCCAGGGCGAGGGCGGCACGGTTCGCAGCCTGCTCGCCCACACCGCGTCGCTGACCACGACCCTGGCCGAAAAGGATCGGGTCATCGGCGAGCTCGTGGCAAACCTCAACACCGTCATGGGCCACATCGCCGCCCGCAACGATGACCTGTCCGACCTGCTGGCGACCTTGCAGCGGTACGTCAGCGGACTGGCGGAGGACCGCGAGCCGATCGGGGAGGCCGTGGACGCGATCGGGGATCTCACCCGCACGACCGCCGGGTTCCTGCGTGAGGCACGCGAGCCGCTCAAGCGAGACATAGCGGGGCTGCGCTCACTGGCGACCCTGCTCGACGACAACAACGAGACCGTCGAGCGGTTTCTGCGGCGGCTGCCCGGCAAGGTCGCCAAGATCACCCCGACCGCGTCCTACGGATCGTGGTTCAACTTCTACCTGTGCCAGAGCTCCGGCAAGGTCACGATCCCCTCGCTGGACATCGAACAGCAGGTGTACCCGACGCCGCTGGCAGAGCAGTCACCGAGGTGTGTCCGATGAAACCCTTCACCGAACGAAACCCCGTGCGGATCGGTGTGCTGGGCGTGCTTGGCGTCGTCGCGGCGCTCACGGTCTCCTTCTACTCAGCCGACCTGCCGATCATCGGCGGCGGCACGACGTATTCCGCCCAGTTCGCCGAGGTCGCCGGGCTGCGGGTGGGCAACGAAGTCCGCACCTCCGGGGTGCGGGTCGGCGAGGTCACCGACATCGGACTCGCAGGCGACAAGGTCACCGTCGACTTCCGCGTCAAGGATCTTGACGTCGGCGACGCTTCCACGGTGTCCATCGAGATCAAGACCCTGCTTGGTCAGAAGTATCTCGCCTTGGCGCCCAAGGGAGACCAGCCGCAAGACCCGGACAGCGTCATCGCTGGCGCGCGGACCCGGTCGCCCTTCGACGCCAGCGAGGCACTCGATCAGCTCGGCCGCACGGTGAGCGACATCGACACCAAGCAACTGGCCAAGAGCTTCGACACCATCTCCGAGACGTTCGCCGGATCCGGAAAGCAGGTCCGCGAGGCTCTGTCCGGGTTGTCGGAGCTGTCCGAGACGGTAGCCAGCCGCGACCGTGAGCTCGAGCGGCTGCTGGCGAACAGCCGGGTCGTGACCGGCACGCTGGCCGCCCGCGACAAGCAGCTGCGCGCCCTGATCGGTGACGGGTCGCTGCTGATGCGGGAGCTGCAAGCACGCAAGCAGGCGGTCGAGGAGATGCTCGTCGGCGTCACTGAGCTCAGCCAGCAGCTCAGCGGTGTCGTCGCCGACAACCAGCGTCAGCTCAACCCGGCGCTGCGCAAGCTGGACCGCGTCGCGAGTGTGCTGGAGCGCAACCAGCGCAATCTCAGCCGCGGGCTGGAGAATCTCGCGCCGTTCTACCGGCTCTTCACCAACACCCTTGGCAACGGCAGATGGTTCGACACCTACGTGTGCGGCTTGCTGTCCCCGCACGTCAACCTCGACCTGCTCGACCTCAACTCTGGCGGCTGCAAGCCGCCACAGACCGGGGGCGGACGATGAAGACCCTGCGCGAAACGCTGTCCTCCCGCCTTGCGTTGGTCATCGTGGTGTTGCTCATCGCCACCACGGCGGCATGGGCCATCACCGCGCGGAACGGGGACTACCGGATTACCGCGCTGTTCGACAACGGCGTCGGCGTCTACGAAGGCTCGGAGGTGCGGATCCTCGGCTACGCCGTCGGCGAGGTCGTCGCCGTGCATCCGCAGGGACGCGACGTCCGGGTGGAGATGACCGTCGACTCCGACATCGACATCCCCGCCGATGCGGAAGCACTTGTCATCGCGCCCAGCCTGGTCGCCGACCGGTACGTGCAGCTCACCCCGCCATACCGGAGCGGCCCGACGATGAAACCCGGCACGGCGATTCCGCGCTCGCGTACGGTCACCCCTGTCGAGTGGGATCAGCTGTTGGCCAGCGTCCAGCAGCTCACCACCGCGCTCGGGCCGGACGGCGCCAACGCCGACGGGTCACTCTCCCGGCTGCTTGACACCGGTGCCGATGCGTTGGACGGCAACGGCCGCACGATCAACGAGACACTCAACCGGATCAGCAACCTGGCCGCGACCCTGTCCGACAGCCGGGAGGCCCTGTTCGGCTCGGTGAGCAATCTGCGGACGTTCGTGGCGACCCTGGCCGAAAGTGATGCCCAGGTCCGCGAGCTGACCACCCGGCTGGCCGACGTCGTCGGATTCCTCGACGACGAGAAGGGCAAGCTCGCATCGGCCTTGCGGACCTCGGCGGCGGCGCTGTCGGATGTCAAGGAGTTCGTCAAGGACAACCGCGGTCTCATTAAGTCCAATGTGGACAAATTGGCCAAGGCCAGTCGTGCGTTGGTCGACCAGCGCGACGCGCTCGCCGAGATCCTCGACGTCGCACCTGCCGCGCTGAACAACCTGATCAACGCCTATGACGCCAAGACCGGCAGGCTGCACGTTCGCGGCAACCTCAACGAACTGGCCGAGCCGCCGCTGGTCACCGTCTGCGGGCTTATCCGCGAACACCAGCCGTCTGACGTGCCGGACGTGCTGCGACAGGCCTGCGGTCAGATCGGCGACATCGTCGACGACGAAGCGCGACCGCCCTCCGCCGCGGAGCTGTTATCCGACGCGCAGCAGGGAAATCTCGAACTGCCCCTGGTGCCGGGAGGTGAGCGATGAACACCCGTACTCGCCTCGCCGCGGTCCTGATGGCCGTCGCCGTGGCCGTCACCGGCTGCGGGTTCAAGGGAATGCACGACGTGCCGCTGCCGGGCGGAGCCGACGTGGGTGACAACCCGTACCGAGTGACGGTGCACTTCGCCGACGTCCTGGATCTGGTGCAGCAGTCCGACGTCAAGGTCAATGACGTCGCGGTCGGCCGGGTGGAGCGCATCGAGGTTGCTCCGGACGGCTGGACCGCCGAGGCCACCCTGTTGATCAACGACGACGTCCGGCTGCCGCAGAACGCGACCGCGCGGCTGGTGCAGTCCAGCCTGCTCGGGGAGAAGTTCGTCCAGCTCGCCGCCCCGGCGAAACCGCGAGGCACGCTCCGCGACGGCGACACCATCGACAGTTCGCGCACCGACCGCTACCCGGAAGTCGAAGAGATCCTCGGCGCGCTCGCGATGTTGCTGAGCGGCGGCGGGATCGACCAGATCCGCACCATCTCCCGTGAGGTCAACACCGCGCTGTCCGGCAACGAGGCGCAGATCCGGAGCCTACTGTCCAACCTGGACCAGTTCGTCGGCCAGCTCGACGAACAGCGCGGCGACATCACCGACGCACTGACCGGACTGAACCGGCTGAGCAAGACGCTCGCCGCGCAGCGCGACACCATCGACACGACGCTGACCGATCTCGAACCCGGGATCAAGGTGCTCGCCGCGCAGCGCAAGGAACTGCGCACGATGCTGCGCTCGCTGGATACGCTTTCCGATGTCGCCACCGACACCATCGAGCGCAGCCGCGCGGACATGATCGCCGACCTCAAGGCGCTCGCACCGACCCTGCGCAAGCTGTCGCAAGCAGGCAAGCACCTGCCACGATCGCTCGAGGTGCTGCTGACCTTCCCGTTCACCGACGCCTCGATGGACGTCATTCGCGGTGACTACACCAACCTCGACGTCAAGATCCAGGCCAACCTCGACGTCCTGCTGGGAGGTGGTGACTGATGCTGACCAGACGTGTGCGCATACAGGTCGCGGTATTCGTGCTCATCTCGGTGTTTGGCGTCGCCTACGCCGCGGTTCGCTACGTTGGCCTCGGCGGGCTGGTCGGCCTTGACGGCTACCAGGTGACCGTCAACCTGACCGAGACCGGCGGGATCTTCCCGGACGCCGCGGTGGCCTACCGCGGGGTCTCGGTCGGCACGGTCGAGGACATGCGCCTCACACCCGAAGGCACCGCCGTCGAACTGCGCATCGACGAGTCGGCGCCGCCCATCCCGGCCGACGCGCGGGCCGTGATCACAAACCGGTCGGTCATCGGCGAGCAGTACGTCGATCTACGGCCGGACACCGCCGACGGACCCTACTTGCGCGAGGGGTCGGTCATCGCCGCGTCACGGACGTCGACCCCGCCACCGATCCATAGGGTGCTCGTCGACCTGGACCGGACGCTGACCAGCGTGCCGCTCGACTCGCTGCGCACCGTGGTTGACGAACTCGGCACCGCCACCCGCGGCACCGGCCCCGAACTGGCGTCCACGATAGACTCGAGTAACGCGCTCCTGGACACCGCGATCGAGCACCTGCCCGCGACCACCGACCTGATCAGCCAGAGCCGTACCGTCCTGCGCACCCAGCTGGACCAGGCCGACAACATCCGATCTTTCGCCAGGGATCTGCGCGGACTCGCCGGGCAGCTGCGCGAGTCCGATCCCGACTTGCGGGAGATCCTGGCCACCGGCCCCGGAACAGCGTCCGAACTTGATCAGCTCATCCGCGGCGCAGGGCCGGGCCTGAGCTCTCTTATGGCCAACCTGCTCACCACCTCCGAGGTCATGGTGCGGCGACTGGACGGCGTCGAGCAGATCTTGGTCAGCTATCCGCACCTGACGGCCGTCGCGCCGACCGTCGTGCCCGGCGACGGCACCGCGCATCTGGGCTTTGTCGCCAACTCTTTCGATCCGATGCCGTGCACGAAGGGATACGAGGGCACCAAGTTGCGCCCGGGCAGTGCCACAACGACGCAGCCGTACAACGCCGACGCGCACTGCGCCGAACCGCCGGGCAGTCGCACCTCGGTGCGTGGTGCGCGGAACGCACCCCACGGAAGCGGTGGTTGACATGACGAACCAAGTCGACGTCTCGGACGAACCTGAGGCGGCCGATGAGCCCGAGTTGGCTCATGAGCCCGACAGTGCTGACGAGCCTGACGATGCCGACGCGGGCGGTGGAACGGATCGCGCCGGGCGATCATGGATCACGGTCGGCCTGGCAGTGGTGATCGTGCTGGCGGTCGCTGCCGGGGTGTGGTTCGCCATCCGGCTGGCCACCGCGGCGAGCGGCGCGGACCAAGACGCGGCCGAGGAGCGTGATGCGGCCCTCGCCGCGGGCGGCGGAGCCGTCGTCACGTTGAACACGCTGGACCACCGCACCGCCGAGGACGGCATCGCGCGTTGGCAGGCGGCGTCGACCGGGGTGTTGCGTGAGCAGTTGGCAGCCAGCGAGGAAGACCTGATCGCCGCTGTGCGCGAGGCCAAGTCCAAGACAACAGCGCACCTCGTGGCGGCGGCGCTCACCGAACGCGGCCAGGAGGAGGCACGCCTGATGGCCGTCCTCGATATCAAGGTCCGTCCCGCCGGGGAGGAGCCGACCACCAAGCGTGTCCGCTATATCGCCGACCTGGTCAAGGTCGACGGCGAATGGCGGCTTGGTGGGCTGTCCCCGGTCGCGGTCGAGAAGTAGGGAGGCCCGCATGGCTGCGTACGCACGATCGTCCCGGACGCGCGTAGCCCTGGCCGTTGGGGCTGTTCTGGCTGTCGCGGCCGCTGTCACGATCGGTATCGCCGCCGAGAGCAAGCCACGCACCGACGAGATCAACTACGCACACGTCGACCAGCCGCGCACCACCGCGGTCGCCGACAAAGCGAAGCGCATCACACGTGAGGTGTTCAGCTTCACGCCGGACACGGTCGCGGCAACCAAGCGCACCGTGCGGCAGACCTTGCGCGGCGATGCGGTCGCACAGTACGACAAGCTCTACGGCCCGTTGCTGTCCCAAGCCCGTAGCGAGGGGCTGTCCATGCGCACATCGGTGGCGTCGGTCGGCGTCCAGCAACTGCGCGGCGACCACGCCACGGTACTGGTCTTCGCCAACCAACGCGGTCAGAAGAAGGGCTCCGACCAGCCCAGCCTCGGCGGCGCGCGCGTTCAGCTCAAGCTACGCAAAACCGACGATGGCTGGAAAATTGTCGGCATAACCGTGCTCTGAGGCGAAGATGATCTACTGTGCTCCCTGGCTGACCACCGGAACCGGACAATCGGAACGCATTTTGGTAACTCAAGGAGCAAAGTAGATCAAATACGGGCATCGCCGCGTACGTCTCGAGGTGGGCGGCTCGGCGTTGACCACGTTCCCGCCGCGGACCCGTACCATGGACTCGTACGTATCGCGAACGATAAGTAGGAGTAATGGTGGCGGGGTCGTTGGTGCCAGGAGGGATCGGCGCGCACACGAGCTGCTTGCTGGTCAAACTTGGCCAGGTGGTGTATCGGCTCGCCGAGGAGCGGCTGGACCAGCTGGGTATGCGGGTGCGGCATTACAGCGTACTGCAGGCGCTAGCCGACAACGGTGCGATGAACCAGCTCGCCCTCGGGGCGTACTTGCGGATCGATCCGGTGACCATGGTCAGCACCCTGGACGACCTCGAAGAACGGGGATTCGCGCTCCGTACCCGTGACCCGCAGGACCGGCGGCGGTATCTGGTCGATGTGAGCGATGCGGGCCAGGACGTGCTGCGAAAGGCGAACGCGCTACTGGCCGAGCTCGACGGGCAGGTGCTCAGCGATGTTCCGCAGCGGTCACACGCTTCGTTGCACAAGCAGTTGGAGCGGTTGAGCGAGGGGGCAACACTGCCCGCCGAGTTCGACCGAGTTCGCGATCACGCGGGATCGACGAAGAGGTCCAGCGCCGGTTCACCATCGGCGGGTTGGTAGGCCGACAGGTCGGTGATGCCTTCTTCGGCGAGCACCTCGTCGTCGATGAAGTGGTTGCCGGTGCAGTATCGCGCGTGGCGGGTGAGGATCACGTGCGCGGCGTCGGCGACGATCTGTGGTGTGCGGGCCCGGTTCGCGCCGCCGATGACGTTGCGTACGGCGGCGGTGTCGATCAGGGTGCGTGGCCAGAGTGAGTTCGCGGCGATGCCGTCGACCTTCCACTCCTCGGCGAATCCGATGGTGCACAGGCTCATCCCGTATTTCGACAGCGTGTAGCCCAGATGCGCGCCGACCCAGGCAGGGGAGAGGTTCAGTGGCGGCGACAGGGTGAGGACGTGCGGGTTCGCGGCCTGGCGCAGGTACGGCAGCGCCGCTTTGCTGAGTAGCACCGTTCCCCGCGTGTTGATGTCCTGCATGAGGTCGTAGCGTTTCATCTCGAGCTGTTCTGTGGTGGACAGATCGATCGCGCTGGCGTTGTTGAGCACGACGTCGATACCGCCGAACTGCTCGGCGGCCTTGCTCGCCGCGCTCATGACGTCCTCGTCGGAGCGCACGTCGCCGACGAGCGGCAGGGCCTGACCACCGGCGGCCTCGACGTCGCGGGCGGCGGTGTAGACGGTGCCTTCGAGCGTGGCGTGTGGCTCGGCGGTCTTGGCTAGCAGGGCGATGTTGGCGCCATCTCGGGCCGCCCGTAATGCGATGGTCAGGCCGATTCCTCGGCTGCCACCGGACATCAGGATCGTTTTCTTGGCGAGGGTGCGTGTCATGCGTTGGTTCCTCTCTCTAGTGCCAGCAGCTAGCCGGTCATGTCGCGGCCGAAAATCTGGCGTGCGATGACCCGTTTCTGGATCTCATAGGTGCCCTCGTAGATCTCGCCTATCTTGCTGTCCCGATAGATGGCGGCCCGCGGTGCGACCTCCTTCTCGGCGACCGTGCGGACTTGAGCGCGAACTTCCTGGGCTTCCAGAGGGACGAGCAGATCGAGGTAGAGCTGTCAGCCTGACGTGCGGAAACGCTAATCATGCGTTAACAGTATCATTAGTAGTACGTATAATTAAGCACGCGAATGACTCTCATCACGCTGTGGTCGGGCGTTACAGACCGGCATCACGCCTGGGCAGACGGCCGTCGACGTGGGCTGCGGCACCGGCAACCTTTCGTTCGCTGTCCTCAGGGCACAGCCGAACGCGCGGATCACCGGTCTCGACCCCGACGAACGCAGTTTGCGACGAGGGCCACGAACGCCCTACTCGCTGCTATTTCGCTCCGGGCTCGTCCTCGACGAGCCCGGTGGAGTGTGTCGAGGGAGACCGCACCGTGGCGTCGTCCATGACCGGCGGGTTCCAAGAGGCGTTCGCCCGGACCCCCGCGGCGTGCAGGATCAGAACCAACGTGAGTCCCGCTAGTATGGCCGCCCGAGTGACCACCCCTGGTCGGTGCATATGCCCGCGCCGCACCTGGTGATCTGTAGGAGTTCGGTCGTGATTCGGTGTCGGGTGCGTCCGCATGTCGATCTCCATGTGGCGTCCGGTTGCTCGGCCCCACACTGAGAATGTGGGCCGCGGGTGCACGACCACATCGGGGAACTCCCTTGCGTGATTCTTGGCCATTAGGGGAGTGGAAGCAGGCAGCCAAAAGTCAGCGCCGACTCCAGGCTGCTCCCGTCACGTCAACATGTTGGGGTGACCCAGCGGCCCGACTGGACGACGCCGAGAAGGCTGGGGCCGTGTGGATCGCTGTCATCGAGGGCCATGAGATCCGCCGGACCACCAACCCGCAACTCGCCGACCCCAGGCCGAACCCCTGGAGCGAGCCGCGCCGGGTTCCTAGTGGCCAGCAACAATGCGTCGTGAATCCCGAACGACGTGCCGTGCATCACATTGCGCACGCCATCCAGCAAGCTGGCCGCGGCGCCCGCGAGGAGATCGCTACCCGCTTCCGACAGGCGCAGGTCTTCGCTGAGTTCGACGACGGAACCCACGGCCGTTTGGTAACGACCGGGAGGACGGCCCCCGATCTCGGTCGAGTCAGACACCAGGAACGCCCGCTCGATGCTCTTGGCCCGCAACATGACCTCCAGCGTGTCGAAAGGCAGATGGTGGCCGTCGGCGATGAGTCCCGCATGGAGCCGGTCATCGGCCAGTTGGCGCCAGATGATGTTGGGATGCCGGGGCAAGGTCGTCGGTATACCGTTGCCGAGATGCGTCGACAGGGTCGCTCCCGCGCCGACGGCCGCCGACACCTCATCCGAGCTGGCGTGAGTGTGTCCGATCGCTACCGTGACGCCCAGCCGGGTCAGGCTTCGCACCTGTTCAGCGGCGTGCTCGCCATGGGGTGAGATCGTCACGATGCCGACCGGGCCTGCCTCCCGCCATCGAGACACCTCCTCGATGTCTAGCGACCGCACGAACGACGGATCGTGCACGCCGCGCGCCCCGTCGTGATCCGAGATGAACGGACCCTCAACGTGCACCGACGGGACGGCATTCGCCACCACGGGGTCCGCGGTCCGCGCGCGGGCAACGCATCGCACGGCCTCGACGATGCGCTCCTCAGCCGCGGTCACGACCGTCGGCAGCCAGGTCGTCACTCCCCGCGACGCGAGGATGTGCGATAACTCGATCACTGTGTCGACGGTGATCGACTCGGTGTTCACATCGAGACCGCCATAGCCGTTGACCTGCAGGTCGACGAGGCCGGGCGCCAACAAGGGCAATTCGGCCCTGGGGGCGTCAAGGTAGGTGATCGCCGTGATTACCGGGCCCTGCCACTCCACCGTGACCGGGATGTCATCTCGCGCCGTCACCATGCGGCCCGCCATCTGGTGCGTACTCACAGCTGCGGCACCCACCCCCGCACGCGTTCGGCCGTCTCCGCGTTCCGGGTGTCTCCGTCAGACACGCCGCCCGTTCGCGAACCGGGCACCGCCGCGAGCACCGCATCGACTCTGGGGACGTGAGTGTCCACATGCACCTCCGGCAGCGTTGACAGATCGTCCATGGTAGACGGGGCTCCCCGGCTGACGCCCGATTCAGACACCACGTTCGCCGTGGACCGTCCAGTGCGTTCCGCCGCGGTCGAGCGCAACGCCCCGCTCATGAGCGCGAGCGCGCTCCCTCGGTCCGGCGCCGTCATCGTGGATCGGCTTCCGCGTCGAGATACAGCGTGACACCGGGGTGTCTGCGCAGGGCCGTGCCGGGGTGCATGGGGCCGATCGCTTCGCCGAGCGTCTGGCGCACAGCGATCCGTTTGGCCCGGCCCGGCACGGAGGCGATCACGACGTCAGCGTTGAGCAACCGGGGAATGGTCACCGTCACCGCGGTCGTCGGAACGTCGTCGAGGGTGGCGAAGTGCCCCTCCTCCACCTGCTGACGCCGACTCGCCGTGTCCAGTGTGACAACGCGGACACCCATCGGGTCATCGAAGTCGGCCGGCGGGTCGTTGAAAGCTAGATGCCCGTTGACACCCAGCCCGAGCAGGACGAGATCGAACGGCTCCGTTCCCAGCAACACCTTGTAACGCTCCGCCTCGGCGTAAGGATCGGTGCCCGGATCGATCCGGTGGAACGTGGCATCCGGCGTATGCCGTACGAAGTTGGTCACCAACCAGGTCGCGAAGCCTTGTGGGGCTCCCGGAGGCAGTCCCACGTACTCGTCCATGTGAAAAAGCTCCACCCTGGCCCAATCAATGCCTTCCGCACGGGCCAGCGCGGCGAGCGTCGCGCTCTGGCTGGGCGCGGCCGCGAGCATGACCCTGGCCCGGCCGCCGTTCCGAAGCGCCGCACGCAGAATCTGGCCAGCATGGGTTCCAGCACGCTGCCCCATCGCGGCGCGCGTGGGCTCGCGGACCACGGTCATGGACGTCTCGGCTTTGGTTGACATGAACACCCTTCCCCACGCCAATGGGGTATCCCGTGGCGTCTGGTAGTACTATCTCCATGAAGGTTGGCAAACGTTTGATGTCTAGCGACCGGACCCGTATCGCGCTCGTCGGCCTTGACAGCTCACGGCCGACGCGGCTGCTCGAGTTCCTCACCGGACCGACGGCACCCGACCGTTCCCGCGTCAGGTATGTCGTCGGGCTGGAGGGAGACGACCCCGAACCCCTGGCGGAGCGATTCGCGGTCGAGGCTACTGGCATGAAGGTCTCCGACATCATCGGTTCCGTCGACGCCGCGCTGCTGTGCACGCGCGACGGCAGGGCCCACGCCGACCAGGCGCTTCCACTGCTGGAAGCGGGCATCTCGGTGTGGGTCGACAAGCCACTGGCGACGTGCGAGGACGACGCGCGTTCGTTGGTGCGAGCAGCCGCCACCAGAGGTCTTGTCCTCGCGTGCCGATCGGGATTGCGCGACGCCGACGCCGTATCGGCAGCCGGGCAGTCGCTGCGGCGAACCGCCGGTACCGCGGCCTTCACGATCGCGGGACCGGCCGACCCGGGTAGCCCACACGGGGGGCTGGCCCACTACGGCATTCACCACGTCGAGCTGTGCTGCGAAGTGACCCGACGCGCGGGTCGAGGTGCCCCCCGGGCAGTCACGGGCATCGCCGTGGATGACGGCCGCGTTCGCGCGACGGTACAGGGTGACCGGCTGACGGCGGAGCTGGTGTTCGACGCGCCAGGCCGCTGTCAGGGCTTCGCGATCATGACAGACGGCGGATCCTGGCCGGTGGAGGCCCCGCCCCGCTACCTTGAGCAGCAGGTGCTGCGCTTCGTATCGGACGTCCAGCAAGACAGAGGAACACCCGATCCTGAGGCCCTCGTTACTCCGGTCCGTCTGCTCGAACAGCTCCTCGAGCACCAGTGAGCCGCTCCGTCCGCGGCGGCCACTCATCGAAGGGCCTCGACGACCGCGGCCACGGAGGCCCGCGAGACTACGCCGAAGGCGTCGACCGCTGGCACGCTGACAGCCGGACCGCCGACTCGTAATTCCGCGGCGGGGACCGCCGAGTTAACCACCGCGACGACGGGACGTCCCTCGGCTCGCAGCGAGTGGACCGTGCAAGCGAACGCCGCTGAATCGCGGCCTCCTTCGGCGGGCAACGGGCAGGTCACCGCAACGATCGTCGCGTCAGGATGCTTCCGTGCGACCGAGGACAACGACCCGGTGTCCACCGGGGCAGGCTCGTACAGCACCTGTTTCCCGCGCGACGACAGCCTTTCAGCGACGAGCCGCGCGAGCGAACTATCGCCGACGACGACAGCGGGGCCCGGCAGGTGCGGCCGCGACCACGTGCTCACCGTGCGCGCCAGCCCCTCCTGTCGCCACGGCTCTCCCGCGTCGAGTTCGGCGCAGCGCTCAAGATCGATGCCGTGCCCCCTGTGCAGGCCGAGCCGCGCTCTGGCCCGCAACAGTCGTTCGACGGACCGGTCGAGCTCCTCGTGATCCAGCACGCCCGCCCACAGCGCCTCCTCCAGGGCATCCAGAACCGCCGGAATCTCATCGGCAGAGCACTTGACGTTCGCGACGTCGGCACCCGCGGCGAGCGCGGCGACCGCGGCGTCGGCGGTTCCCACCGAACGCGCGATGGCACCCATGCGTAGCGAATCCGTCACGATGACACCCTCATAGGCCAACTCGCCGCGCAACCAGGTGCGGTTCACCACCGGCGACAGGCTGGCCGGACCGTCCACGCCAAGGCCAGGCAACGCAACATGCGCCACCATGACCGACGCCACACCCGCCGCCACCGCCTCCTCGAAGGGTGGCATGTGCACGCGCTCATGTGCCTCGGGTCGTCGTGGCAACGTGGCCAGCGCGGCGTGGGTATCCGTTGGACTGTCTCCGTGGCCGGGAAAGTGCTTCGCGGTGGCCAGCAGCCCACCGTCCTGGTATCCGCGTACCTGTGCCGCACCCAGGACGCCTGTACGCCGTGGGTCAACACCGAAGGCTCGCACGCCGAGAATCGGGTCGTCCCGCTCTGTCAACACGTCGATGCACGGGCTGAAAGTCCAGTGGAACCCGACCAGCCGGGCCTCACGTCCAGCGTCCTCGGCCAGGCGCCGAGCCAGGTCGGCGTCATCGCTGTGCCCGATCCCGCGCGGATAGGGAAAGTGCGTGCCGCCATCGCCGAGGGTATAGCCGATACCCGACTCGAGGTTCGCCGCCACGAGAGTCGGCGGAAGTGCTCTCTCCGCGCCGGTCTCGGCCACCTCGACGTGGTATCGAGCGGCGCCGGACACGCTGACACCGGTCAGGCCGTGCAGCACACCGAGACCGGCCGCGAGGGCCGCCCGCGTCGCCTGATCGGGGCGCCCGTCGTTGGTGATACCCGGTAGGGCGACCAGTCGCTGGGCGAGCTTCTGCCTTGGCGTGAGTGCCCCGAGCTGCCGATCGACCCACCCGCGAGAAGCGCTCTCAGCCAGCTTTCCATTCAATCCTTGACTCTCCGACGATCGCATCATTATAGTTTATCAAACGTTTGCACACAGCTGCAAACGATTGAATACCAACGAGTAAACGCCCGAGGAAATGCCGTCAAGGAGGAACCATGGCCCGCAGGAAAGCCATTGGCGGACTACTCGCCGCGGCGAGCGCTCTCGTGCTCACCGGTTGTGGACTCACCGGTGGAAGTCCGCCGTCCGGTGAAGATGTTGACACCTCGGGCGAGGTAGGGGGCACCATCACCTTTCAAACCCTGCAGCTGTCTCCCGTGTTCGACGACTACATCAACGGTGTCATCACCGAGTTCGAGCGGAGGCACCCGGGGACCACGGTCGAGTGGACCGACATTCCCAGCGACTCCGCGGCGCGCAAGACCAACGCGGATGCCGCGGCGAACTCCTTGCCTGATGTGCTTGATCTCGATACCGGCACCCTGGCTCCGCTGGCACGCAAGGGATTGGTCGTCGACATGGACAGGGCCGCGGCCGACGTCAAGACCGACTTCGTCGACACCGCGTGGGATTCGTTGAGCTTCGGCGGCACGTCGGCCGCGCTCCCGTGGTACCTCAATACTCCGGTGTTGATGAAGAACGAGGACATTCTCGCTGAGGCGGGACTCGCCGAGGAGCCGGATCCGGCCAGCTACGTGGAGCTCGTCGACGTGTCGGCCAAGGTCGCCAGGGAAACGGGCAAGGCAGGCTTCCAACCAACCGAGATCGGATTCCCCAACTACCTGCTGAGTCTCGGCGTACCGCTCGTCAACGACGACGACACTCGAGCGGTGGTCAACACTCCCGCGGCGGTGGCGTTCGTCAAGTCTCTCGCGGAACTCCAGGAATCGGGCGGCATCCCGGCCGACACCGTCTCCGCCCAGCAGCGAAGCGAGATCGAGACCTTCCAGGAGGGCGGCACCGCCTATCTGGAGACCGGCGGCTCGCGTTTGAAGATCATCGAGGAGAACGCTCCGGCCATCTACCAGCAGATTGGCCTCGGTAGACCGCTCGGCGTCACCGGTAAGGGCACCTGGCTGGTGACCCACGGCGTCGCGGTGCCGAAGGCGTCGAAGAACCCCGCGACGGCCGTCGCGTTCGCCAAGTTCCTCACCTCCTCGGCGAACCAGCTGGCGCTCGCCAAGCGATCGAGCGTGTTCCCCAGCACCACCGCCTCGCTCGACGACCCGTTCTTCCAGGCGAAGCCTGCCGATCTGGTGACCGAGGCGCGCTCGATCGCGGCCGCCAGTCTGATGGAGGGAAACACGATCGCGAAGTCTGCCTCGGTTGACTCCGAGTTCACGGCCGCGCTCTGGTCCGGCGTTCAGCCCGCGATCCTGGGAGAGGTGGACCCGGAACGAGCCCTCGCCAACGCCGAGATGAAACTGACCGCGATCCTCGAGGCACGGTGAGGACATTGCTCCGGCGATCGCCACCCAGGCCGCGCTCCGACGCCGCGCTGAAGCGCCACAAATGGTACGTGCCCCTGGTATTCGTGGGCCCGGTCCTGATCCTTCAGGGGACGTTTCTTTTCACCCCGCTGGTCAACACCTTCGTGCTCGCGTTCACCGACGCGAGCACCGTCGGTGGCGGTACCTTCGTCGGGTTGCGGAACTTCACGGATCTCGCCGGCGACAACGAGTTCTGGGCGGCGGTGGGGCGGACTTTCATCTACATGGCGTTCACTGTGCCGGTGATCGTGGCTCTCTCCACATCCCTCGCGCTTCTGGTCAACACCTCGCTACGTGGTTCGTCGGTGGTCCGTCTGTTGCTGTTCTCCCCGATGGTGATGCCGCTGGCCACGATCGCCGTGATGTTCCAGTTCGTCCTTGAATCCGACGGTCTGATCAACCAGGTCCTTGCCGGACTGCACTTGATCACGGAGCCGATTCCTTTCCTGAGCAGCTCGGACCTCGCCCTGCTGAGCCTCATGCTCGTCACGATTTGGAAGGGCTGCGCGCTGTCCACCCTCATCACTCTCGCCGCGCTGCAGAACGTGTCGACAGAGCTTGACGAGGCCGCTTCGCTCGATGGCGCGGGCTGGTTGCGGCGCACCTGGAACGTCACGCTGCCACAGATCCGCGGTACGACGATCCTGGTCGCCGTCCTTGTCTCGATCGCGGTCCTCCGTGTGTTCGCCGAGCCCTACATCATAACCGGCGGTGGTCCAGGCACGTCGACCGAGACCATTGTGCTGTACCTGTTCCAGAAAGGTGTCTCGCCCGGCACACAGGCCGGGTACGCGTCGGCGATCAGCCTCGTACTGTTCGTCTTCGTGCTCGCCATCGCGGCCGTGAGTTGGATGCTGACCAAGAGGAGGCGGGCGTGAGCGGTACCCCGACCAGGGAAGCCAGGAACACCGAGCAGGCGAAGCCGGAGCAGCGGCGGAGCCCGCACCGAATAGATACGGGGCAGAGCTGTTCCCGTGGCGAGGCGATCCTCAGATGGACACTCATGACCATCGCCGCGGCTGTCGTGCTGGGACCGCTCCTGTGGCAGTTGAGCACCGCCCTCAAGGGTGCGGGCGAGAGCACGAGCGGGTTTCTGGGCAGCCTGGTGCCCAGCGACCCGACCCTGCGCAACTTCGTGACGGCGTTCACGGAAATACCGCTGGGGCAGTACCTATTGAACTCCACCGCGATCGCCGCGACCGGTGTCGCGGTGAACCTGGTGATCGCCACCATAACGGGATACGCGCTGGCCCGGATTCCCTTCCGTGGCCGGGCTGTCTACATGGCCGTTCTGCTCGCGACGGCTACCTTGCCGTTCGAGGTCATCCTGGTGTCCACCCTCTTGGTCACGCGCAATCTCGGCCTCCAGGACACCCTCCTGGGCGTCGTTCTCCCGCAGGGGGTGGCGATAACCGCCATCTTCGTGATGCGGCAGGCTTTCCGGGGCATTCCCACCGAGCTCGAGGAAGCCGCGACGGTCGACGGAGCTGGACCTTTCCGGATGTTCCTGCGAGTCATGCTCCCCAACGTCAAGGGTTCACTCGCGGTCGTCACGGTGCTGGGCTTCCTCGACTCCTGGGACCAGTTTCTCTGGCCGCTTGTGATCCTCAGCGATCCGGACAAGTATCCGGTCAGCGTGGGCGTCCAGTACCTCTCCGGGGCCTTCTCCGCGGATCAGCGGGTCATCTCGGCGGCGGCGCTCGTGGTGATCTTGCCCCCCTTGCTGGTCTACATGTTCACCCAGCGTCACGTCTTCTCGGGACTGGCGGGAGGTGCGCTCAAAGGATGACCACGCAACGACCCGCGACGGTGCTTGTCGGTACCGGCGGTTACGGGCTGCGGCACCTACGGAGTCTGCTCGAGCTGCATCGCCACCGCGCGGTGGAGCTTGTCGGGCTGGTTGACATCGCGGTCAACGACACCGCGAAACAGCTAGTATCCTCCTATGTCTGCTCACCCACCTGGCACTCACATCTCGGCGACGCCCTGTCGGCGGCACCGGTGGACTCGGTGGTGATCGCCACACCGCCGCACGAGCATTTCGACCTCGCCAGCAGGGCCATTCTGGCGGGCGCCGCGGTCTACCTCGAGAAACCCCCGGTGACGCTCCTGCAGGACCTCGATGCCCTCGCCGACCTTCCGGCGCGCAGGCGCGTGGAGGTGGGGTTCCAGGAATCGAGGGCGACCGTCGAGGCACTCGAGCGGGCGTGGGTCGCGACCGGCCGTGAGGAGATCAAGCGTATCGTCGCTCACGGAGCACTGTCCCGTCCCGATGCCTACTACCGCCGCGGCAGGTGGGCGGGCGAATGGTTCCTGGACGGGCGCGCGGTCCTCGACGGTCCGCTGTTCAACCCATTGGCGCACGTCGTCCAGGCCGCCCTGCTCTTCGCGGGCCGGAGCGAGCGGAACTGGTTCCCGGTGATGGTGGAGGCCGAGTGCTTCCGCGCCCGTCGTCTGCGCGGCGACGACACCTCGGCGATTCGCATCACGGCTCGGCGAGGTCCTCAAGTACTGGCCGTCGGCACCACCGCAACGGACGTCGTCGTACCTCCGGGCGTCACGGTGCACACCGGTTCCGGCGCTATTCACGTCGCCAACGGAGGGCGGCGAACCGTCGCGTTCCGGCATGGCATCCGGGTTCCGGTGACGCCCGTCGCGTCCACGCCGGGTGCGCTGGACGCCACCGTCACCGACCCGGACGGCGAGGCCGACCCGATGCTGTCGCTGGAGTCGACGCGGCACTTCGTTCTCACCACGAACGCGGCCGTTCAAGCGGCAGGAACCCCTGTCGAAGCGCCGGTCGCGGCTCGATTTTCCACCCGGAACGGGCAGCCGGTTACCGAGGTCGCCGGCCTTGGACGACTGGTGGCAGCCTGCGTCCGTCGCGGCACTCTGCTCTCCGAGGCCGATCCGGCGTGGGGAGGTGCTACCCGGCGCGTGGGAACCACCGGGTACCGGGGGTTGGCTCACCCGGAGCTAGCCACGGCCCCGTCTGCCTTGAGCGCCCGAACCGGGCATGGTGGTGTGTCATGAACCGGCGCCCCAGCAGAACCAAGCTCGCCGACGTGGCCGCCGAGGCCGGCGTGTCGATCTCCACGGTGTCCCGCGTCTTCTCCAATCCAGAACGTCTGTCGCCCGAAACGGTACGGAACGTCCGTGAGGTTGCCATGCGGCTGCGTTTCACGCCGAATCCCATGGCCCGCGCTCTGATCATGGGGGACGCTCCCTACCTAGGCGTGGTGGTTCCCGACATCAGCAACCCCTACATGACAACGCTGCTGAAGGCGGCTCAGTCCAGTTCCCGCCGGCGTGGCATCGGCGTCTTTGTCGCGGACACCGATGACGCCACCGAGGTCGAGCGCAGCATGTGCGAGCAGTTCGCACGTCAGACCCGAGGGATCCTGCTGTGCGCGCCGCGCATGAGCGTCTCCCATATTCGGGAGATCGCGGAGATGGTTCCCGTAGTGCTGGTCAACCGCCCGGTCGACGGACTCACCTGTGTCTACACGGACTCGACCAGCTCGATCGGGGAGCTGGTCGACCGGCTGTGCGATCTCGGCCACGAGAAGATCGCTTACCTACCGGGCCCGACCAGCTCATGGGCCAACAAGGTCCGCACGCGAACCGTCGCCGACCGTGTGCGTAAGCGCGGCGCGAGCGTCGTCAAACTCGGCGCGACCTCGGCGCGGCACGAGGACGGGGTGAAGGCCGCACGCGAAGTGTCCGAGCAGGGCGCGTCCGCGGTCGTCGCTTTCGATGACGTGCTCGCCGCCGGGCTCATCGAGGGCTTCCGGCAGCTCAACCTTTCCGTGCCACACGACGTGAGCGTCGTCGGGCACGACAACGTCCTGGCCGGACTGGTCCAGCCGGGACTGACGACGATCGAGGGCCGCAGCGCGCGGGTAGCGCAGCTGGCCGTCGATCGGCTGCTCGCCGAGTCCGATCCGGATGCCGGTACCGAACCTGAGCACCTGGGTGTCGGTACCGAGGTCGTCTGGCGCGCCAGCGTTGCCGAGCCCCGGCGCGAGTAACCCGGCCCTGATGTCGTGCCCGACAGCCCACCCTAAGATGCAAACGTTTGAACGGAAGGACCGGCATGAGGCAAGCGCCCCATCCCCCACCGCCCTCGGACGAGACCGAGCTGGACGAGCTCTTGTCGACGCCCCTCGATGGCGTCGGCTCTGACATCGCCAGCCTCGGCGGCGACATAGTGCTGCTCGGAGCAGGAGGCAAGATCGGCCCCACCATGGCGGCCATGGCCCGCCGAGCACTCGATTCTTTCGACTCGACGGCCGAGGTCCACGCGGTGTCCAGGTGGTCGGAACCGGCTGTGCGCGAGTACCTCGAGTGCCAGGGTGTGCGTACCCATGTCGCCGATATCGGCGACCCATCGGTCCTGCGCTCGCTTCCCGATGCCGCGGGACTCTACGTCCTCGCCGGGATGAAGTTCGGCACCACTGGCGCCGAGCCACGGATGTGGTGGACCAACGCCGCGGTGCCTGCGATGGTGGCCGAGCGCTACCGCGATGTCCCGACCGTCGTGTACTCAAGTGGCAACGTCTACCCGTTCACACCGGTCAGCCACGGAGGGTGCACCGAGCGGGACACTCCAGACCCGCGCGGCGAGTACGCGCAGTCGTGTCTGGCTCGCGAGCGGGTGTTCGCAGGGGCATCCGGGCGCTGGGGCACACCCACGGTCATGTTCCGCCTCAATTACGCGTGCGAGCTGCGCTACGGCGTCCTCGCCGATATCGCTGCCCGTATCGCTGAGGACCGCCCGGTCGATGTCACCATGCCCGCGGTCAACATCGTCTGGCAGCGGGATGTCAGTGCCTGGGCCCTCCGCAGCGTGACGCTCGCCGACTCTGATGCGCCGGTCCTCAACGCCACCGGCCCGGAGACACTCCCGGTGCGGCGGATCGCCCTGCTGCTCGCCGAGGCCATGGGCCGCGAGGTCGAGTTCACCGGCACCGAGGCTCCTGACGCGTTGCTCAACGACTCCGGCGACTGCTTCGCGCGGTTCGGCTATCCCACCCTCGCCGCACGAACCCTCATCGCGTGGACCGGTCAATGGACCGCCCGCGGCGGACGGCGTCTGGGAAAGGCGACGAAATTCGAGCAACGGCAGGGGCGCTACTGATGGCAGCGTCGGTCAAGGAACGCCTCCTCGCCGGTGTCGCCATCCCAGCCCACCCGCTCGCGCTGACAGCGAATGGGGCGTTCGACGCGACGGCCCAGCGAGCCCTCACCCGGTACTACCTTGCCGCCGGAGCCGACGGTCTTGCGGTGGGCGTCCACACCACGCAGTTCGCCCTCCACGACGACCCTGGTCTGTTCGCCGAGGTCCTCGCGCTGGCCGGGCGCACGGCCGCCGAGGCGAGTAACCAACCTTTGCTGATCGCGGGCGTCATCGGCGACACCGGCCAGGCCGTCCGCGAAGCCAGGCAGGCTGCCGACGCCGGCTACCACGCGGTCCTACTGTGTCCATACGGCATGGAGGACTCCGGACCACACGCTCAGCTGGAACGTGCCCGGGCCGTGGGCGAGGTCCTGCCCACCATCGGCTTCGCCTTGCAGGAAGTCATCGGTGGCGCGCCACTACCGCGGTCGTACTGGAATCGGTTGTTCGGTCTCGAGTCGGTCGTCGCCGTCAAGGCAGCTCCCTTCAACCGGTACCAGACCAACGACATCGTTCGCGCGCTCGCCGAGCACGACAGGTGGGACAAGGTCGCTGTGCTTACCGGCAACGACGACGCGATCATCGCCGACCTGGTCACGCCGTACACCACGATGGTCGGCGGTCAGGAGCGGATCGTTCGCGTTCGCGGCGGCCTGCTGGGCCAGTGGTCGGTCGGTACCCTGGCCGCGGTCGAGCTGCGCAGGCGGGCGGCCGAGGCGTGCCAGTGCGGCTCGGTCGGCACGGAGCTGCTGTCCGCGGGCGCCGACCTCGTGGAGATCAACGCGGCGGTTTTCGACGTCGCTAACCTGTTCGCGGGCTGCGTCGCGGGCGTGAATGAGGTGCTCCGGCAGCAGGGGCTGCTCGCCTCGTCCGTCTGCCTGTCGGCGACCGAAGGTCTCTCCGGCGGTCAGGCGGAGCTGATCGCCGGCGCAAGGGCGCGTTTTCCAGACCTCCTAGATGAGGCCTTCATCGAGGAGCGCCGCGATGACTGGCTACGTTGAGCCCACCCGGCCCGCGCCGCGCATCGTGCATCTCGGCCTCGGTGCGTTCCATCGGGCTCATCAGGTGTGGTTCACCCAGCGCGGCGACCCGTCGTGGCGTATCGCCGCGTTTCCGGGACGTTCGGCCCGCCTGGCGCGGGTCCTCGGGGCACAGGACTGTCGCTACACGCTCGTCGAGCGGGGGCCGGACGGCGATGCGTTTCATCCGATGACCGCGCTCGTGGCCGCCTACGGTGCTGACCGGCAGACTGAGCTCGATCAGCTCGTGGCCAGCCCCGCCGTCAAGGTGGTCACGCTGACGATCACCGAAGCGGGGTATCTACTCGGCCCGGACAGCGGTATCGGGTCAGCCAACCCGATGCTGCAGCAGGAGATAATGGCGTTGCGCAACGGCGACCACCCTCGCACGGCACCGGGTCGCCTGCTCAAAGCGCTCGCGGCACGGCGCGAAGCCGGAGGTGGCCCGCTCGCCATCGTCTCTTGTGACAACGTCCGAGCCAACGGCGCCCGCATGGGAGCCGTACTGCGCGAACTCGCGTGCGCGGTCGACTGGGACCTGACGGCATGGCTGGCGGATAACGCATCCTTCGTCGACACGGTCGCGGACCGGATCACGCCGGCTACCACAGAGGACGACATCCGGCTGGTGGCCGCGGCGACCGGGCACCATGACCGTGCCCCGGTCGTTACCGAGCCCTTCGCCGAGTGGGTTCTCGCGGGTGAGTTCCCCAGTGGCCGTCCTGAGTGGGAACGGGCGGGCGCGGTTGTCGTCGACGACATCCGTCCTTTCGAACGGCGCAAGCTGCGGTTGCTCAACGGCGCCCATCTCCTGCTGGCGCTCGCGGGGCAGAAGCGTGGTCACCACACCGTCGCCGGTGCCATGTCCGACCCGGTCCTCGTCCGCTTCGTCGAGGACTATTGGAGCACGGCGGCCAAAGGGCTACCCGAGGCCGGTCCCTACCAGCATCGGTTGCGCGCCAGGTTCACCAACACCCGAATCCGGCACTCGCTCACCCAGATCGCCACGGACGCCGAGACCAAGCTGCGCGAGCGTATCGTCCCGCTCGTTACCGAGCTCCGAGCGGGCGGCGGCGACCCGCACCCCGCTCTGCGCGTCGTCGCGGCCTGGCTCTCCGCCAGCGAGATCGCGGCGGACAGCCCGCGGGCCTGCGCCGCGCTCGACCGGCTCGCGCCCGGGTGGGGCACGAACCGACCGTTGCGGCGGGCGCTCCAACGGGCGGTCACAGATCTTGTCCAGCTCGGTGACCATCGGTCACCGAGCAAGTCAACCGAAGGAGGAATCCGATGAGTATCGTCCCTCGCCGCACGACGCGACCCGCCCTGGCACTTGGTACCGCCGTCGCGCTCGTCGCGGGCCTGCTCGGAGCCGCGGCGCCTGCCGCCGCACACGGTGAGCACTCCAGCTACGACGCCGCGGTGCTCGCCGACGGTCCCGTCGCCTATTGGCGCATGAACCGTACGGGTACCAGATGCGAACACGACGCCAGCGGCAACGGGCTATCCGGTACGTACGCCGGGCGGCGGACCACGGCCCGGCTACCCAATGGGGAGCGTGCGGTGGACTTCGACGGCGCGACGGGGTATCTCGAGGTCGGCGACGACGACGCGCTCAGCCCGGCCACCACCGGCCAGTTCACGCTCGAAGCGTGGTTCCGGCCCGACACATTGGAGTTTCCCAACGACCAGAGTTCGGGATACGTCCACTGGATGGGGAAGGGCGAGCCGAACCAGCACGAGTACGCCAGCCGGATGTACTCAAAGACCAACACCGAGAATCGTCCGAACCGTGTCTCCGGCTACTCCTTCAACCTCGACGGCGGGCTTGGTGCCGGCTCCTACTTCCAGGACCCGATAGCCGTCGGCGATTGGATCCACTATGTACTCGTCATCAACGTGGATGCCACCAGTGCTGAGTACCCCTACGGATACACCAAGATCTACCGTGACGGCGTCCTGCGCGACCAGGATCAGATGGAGATCCGTGGCAATGTCATCACACCCGAGAACGGCTCGGCACCCTTCCGCGTCGGCACGAGGGACTTCGGATCGTGGTTCGACGGCGCGATCGGCAAGGTCGCGGTGTACGACCACGAGCTGACAGCGGATCGAATCGCCGCGCACACCGAGGCCATGAACAGCTCGAGCGAGCCCGGCCCGAGGCCCTGGCCTTGGCGGCCGGGTCACGGTCCCTGCTCCCGCCGCTGAGTCAGGAGGTCACCTCATGACGGCCACACACCCCCCGAAGCGGGCCGAGACCGAGCAATCCGATATCGCGTCCACGCGGATCGACTCGGCCGAGGTTCTCGTCACCTCGCCCGGCCGCAACTTCGTCACCCTGCGCCTGCGGACTCGCGATGGAGTCATCGGATTGGGCGATGCGACCGTCAACGGACGCGAGCTGGCAGTCGCCTCCTATCTACGCGATTACGTGGCACCGCTGCTTGTCGGTCGCGATGCACACGCCGTGGAGGACACGTGGCAGTACCTCTACCGAGGTGCCTACTGGCGGCGCGGTCCGATCACCATGGCAGCCATCGCAGCTGTCGACACCGCGTTGTGGGACATCAAAGCCAAGATGGCTGGCATGCCCTTGTACCAGCTGCTCGGGGGGCGGAGCCGCCGGGGATGCCTCGCCTACGGGCACGCCAGCGGCAACGACCTCGACGAACTCCTCGATTCGGTCCGGGCGCACCTCGACGAGGGCTACCGCGCGATCCGGATCCAAACGGGCGTTCCCGGGCTCGAATCGGTATACGGGGTCGCATCCAGCTCGAACGCGCACGTGGGACGGCACGGGACGACGTCCCGTTACGACCACGAGCCCGCCCGCCGGTCGAGCGCGCCCGTGGAAGAATCATGGGACACGCGCGCGTACCTGCGGCACGCTCCCAAGGTATTTGACGCCGTCCGGGCCGAGTTCGGACCGGAACTTCCACTGCTGCATGACGCACACCACCGGCTGACACCCATCCAGGCTGCCCGGCTGGGTAAGGAACTTGAGCCCTATGATCTGTTCTGGCTCGAGGACGTGACTCCGGCGGAGAACACGAGTGTGCTGCGGCGAGTTCGGGAGCACACCACCACGCCGCTGGCCATCGGCGAGGTGTTCAATACCATCTGGGACTACCGCGAGCTGTTCGAGGAGCAACTGATCGACTACGTTCGCTCGCCGGTGACTCACGCGGGCGGGATCACGGCATTGCGACGGATCCTCGACTATGCCGCGATTTATCAGATCAAGTCCGGGGTCCACGGTCCGACGGACGTCTCACCCGTCGGTCTGGCCGCCGCACTGCACCTCGGCATCGCGATCCCGAACTTCGGCATTCAAGAGTACATGAAGCATTCCACGGAAACCGTGGAGGTTTTTCAGCCGACCTATTCCTTCGTGGACGGTTTGCTCGATCCCGGCGCAGAGCCGGGTCTGGGTATCAGCTACGACGACGACGTGGCGGCTGCCCACCCGTACTCGCGGGCCTACCTGCCCGTGAACCGGCTCCAACTGGACGGGTCAATGCACGACTGGTGATCACAACGGGCCGAGGACCTGTATTTCTTCTGCCGCGGCCGGTAGGAGGAGCTACGCGACATCGCACGGCTCTCAAGGCCAGCCTTGTGCTGCTTGCGTGTTCACCACCAGACTCAAGATAGACGAGTCCGACTATTCGGCGCCTGGTGCAGGCGATGGGGAGCGTTATGACACAGGATGAAGCCGCCCAACCGTCCAGATCGTTGTCCTCGCCGGAACCCGCGCTAACGGCGTCCGGGTTCGTCACTGGTCATTTCCCCTCGCGTAAGGCGAGCGTCGTGGCACTCGGTGCGTTGATCGGGTTTCTGCTGACCGTGGTGTGGTCGGCGGAGTTCGTCGACAGCGTGATCGGGGACAACGTAGCCAATGCCATGCTTGGCCACGACGCCAAGGCCACCCCGATCACCGGCGCGCTCGCGGGCGTGACCTTCGCGTTTGTTTCCGGGCTGGCTGGCACGTTCACCGCGTGCAACATCGCAGCCTTCGGGGCCGTCGCACCGCTGCTCGGGGAGAAGTCGTCCCGGCGGCGTCGGGTCCGACAGGCGCTGCGTCCGATCATGTGGCTCTCGGTCGGCATGCTCGTGGTGTCCTCGGCGTATGGGGCCATTATTGGTCTGGTCGGGACGCGCATGCCGCAGTTCGACACGACCAGCGAACCCGGTGTCATGTCCGGCAGGCTCATCCAGGCGATGGTGGTGTTCGGTGTACTCGGGCTCGTGATGCTGTGGGTCGGGCTCGCCGCGGTCGGTGTTCTTCCTGACCCACTCGGACCGGCAGCGCGCCGATGGCCGAACACCCCGATGATCTTCATGGGCGCGGTGATCGGCGCGTTCCTAGTCGGACGGCCGTTCCCGCTGTTCCGGCAGATGTTCCGCGACGCCGCCGAGAGCGGCGATCCGCTCTATGGAGCCGTGGCGTTCAGTCTCCAGTCCATCGGCAACATCTTCGTGCTCGCTGTGCTGTTCGTCGGCGTGACCTTCTTCTTCGGCGCCCGCATCCAGCGCTGGCTGTCCGCCGAGCCAACCCGGACCGCGAAAATCATCACCGTCTCCATGGTCACCGCGGGCGTGTTCCTGGTTCTGTACTGGAACGTCCGGATCCTCACCTACTTCGATGTGATTCCGTGGTACCCGCTCGCCCCCTGGGTCTGACCGGCTGTACCCAATCAACTTTCGGGAGCTGTTGGCAGCGTTGCTGGCCCCGGCGGTGGACGTCCTTGTCAAGTGGAAGGTGCCGCGCGGCGTGGCCATCGCCCAGGTGATGGTGGGCGCGCTGGTACTGCTTGGCGGGCTGCTCACGTTCGTCGTTATCGCGTTCGTCAACGGCCTACCCGGGTTGGTCGACCAGCTGCTCCAGAGCCTTGCGGACATCAATGCCTGGCTGACGACCGGCCCGCTGCAACTGACCGAGCGACAACTCGACGAGTACTTCGCCCAGTTCAGCACGATGCTGCGGGAGAACCAGGCAGCAATCACCACCGGGGTGTTGACCACGGCCGCCACGGTTGGGGAAACGCTGATCCAGCTACTGCTGGTGATCTTCACGCTGGTGTTCCTGCTGCGCGACGGGTCGATGATCTGCCCTGGGATGGCAGCTATGTCACCGTTGTCAACCCGTCGTCCGAGGGGGCCGCGCCGCTCGGGATCATCTGGTTTGACGGTGTCCACGAGGTTACCTTGGGCGGGCTGAACGACGAAGCCATCGAAGGACACCCGCTGTGGCGTAAGGGCCTCGCCCCGTACACCGCGCACGAGGTGATCAATTCCGCGTGGATCGCCGAGTCGGAACGCCGCAATTCTGTGCATCCTTATCACCGCGGTGGATGGCACGAACGTATGAAGCACTACTTGCTCTGCTTTCACGACGAGACGCTGGAATGCCTGGCGTCCGGACTGCGCACCGAACGCTTCCTCGGCAGCTATCACGACGCCCTCCGCGCTGTGGTGGAGCGGTTTCCGACGATGTAGGTGCGCGGTCAGGCGTGCTGCGGCGCCGGCGGCGTCGCGGGGAGGCACCAGTGGTGGCCAACGGACCAGCCGAGGAGCCGTCGCGCGGTGGTGTCCGCGACCGTGCCGGTGCTGGTGAACCGTCCGCCGCCGACGATGTGTGCGAGTCCGTGCACAGCCGGCTCGAACCGGTGCAGGCCCGCGCCTGCGACCCGGTTGCGGAGGGCCTCGACTGCGGCCACTTGTGCTTCGGCGTCGCAGAGGCTGAGGTAGAAGATCGCGTTTCGCCAGGCGTAGGCCACGTTCTTGATCATTTGCAGCGCGGCGTGCTGGTTATGGACGGGCTGGGTTTGGCGCCGCACGACCCAGGCGAGGGTGCGGTCGGCGAGTTCGGGGGCAAGCTGGCCGAGCCGGTTCTGCAGGTCGAGCGCGTTGATGAGCACGGCAAGATTGTGGGTGGTCAGGATTTGGCTTTGCTCGAGGATCGCTCCGTTGCGCGCCACGAAGTCGGCTTGATCATCGACGCCGGCCTCGACCGCGCGGGCGCGGCAGAGCTCGGCGAAATCCTCGGCGGTGTGCTTGCCCCAACGGCGCTCGATGCCGGAACGGAGCCGCCCGAACGGGCGCTCCCACGCCGTTGCGTCGGGTAGGTCGTAGTAGCGCGCATACAGCGTGCCGGCGAGCGTGCGGCTGGTGATCGCGGCCGCAGTGCGCCACTTGGTGGTGAAGGTGCCCATGAAGATGTCCGCGGCGACCTCCTCGACCAGCGGCAGGGTGAGTTGGGCCTGCGAGGCCAGCTCACCGATCTCCCGCACCAGTGGGTTCGGCAGGATCGTGTGCGGAAACGCGGCGACCGCAAGCTCGGCGGTCTGCCGCAGCGCCTCGCGCGCACCGCGGGCGGTGGCCTCGGTGGCGTGACGGAGTGGGGCGAGGGCACCGATCCAGGGCAGCTCGTCGAACTGGACCTGGTGCTGCAAATTGAGCAGCAGGAGGCTGCGACGACGCCGGAATGCTGCGTAGGTCTGGGCGTAGAGGGCCGCCATGGTTGGGTCGTCGAGGCTGGACGCCATCAGCGGCGCGGTGAGTTGCGGCAGCACGGTCGCCAGCACCTCGCCCGACGGGATCACGCCGCGCGCCACCAAGTCCTCGACCGGCGCCTCGAGTGCCCGAGCCGCGGTCGCAGTCAGGTGGGCAGGTACCGGGTGGACCGCAGCGTCGCCGTCCTCGTGTGAGGGGATGTCCGCGACGATCGGGTCTAGCGACGGGATCCCGCCGTCGGCGGGATACGGGTCGAGTCGGGTCGCCATGGCCTCGGCCAGCGCGGCGTGGGTCGGCTGCGCCGCGACGGCAGCCTGGGTCGCGCGCAGGGCGGTGCGTGGCTCGGACGCGGGCTCTCCGTGTTTGCCAATCGTGTTGGCCAGTGCGCGGCGGATCCAGCCGACCTCGCGCGCGGTGAGCGCGCGGCTGTCGGTCGGGCATGCTTGCAGGGCGCGCTGGAGCCGGGCGAAGTTGCTCTTCGGATGGCGAGGCTCCGCTTCGCCGGCGTGCGCGCGGCAGGCCGCCTGGTAGTCGGTAAGCCACGCGTCGCGCCGCTCGGACCAGTCCTCGGGCCACACCTGGCACGGCCAGCCGCCGCGCACCGTCATGCGGCCGTTGCCGTCCGGTACCAGGCGGGGCGGCTCACCACCACCGACGGTGGAGCACCACAGCGCCACCAGGCGGTCGTAGAGCGGGTGCCACACCCGCAGGGTCTGGCGCATCGCCTCGATCTGCGGTGGCACCCGCTTCGCGCGGAGCTGCCGACGCGCCGCTTCGACCGGCTCCCGCCGCACCAGCGTTCCCGCCGACTGCGGAACGGCTTCGAACCGGGGGGTGAACCGCAGCCGGTCCATGAACGGCATCAGCTCGTGGGCCAGATCCAGTGCCGCCGCGTCATGCTCGTTTTCGAGCAGCCAGGTGACGACCAGCAGGGCGGCGTCCTCGGGAACCTCAACGCGGTAGCGCCCAGACCGCAGGGTCTCGCGTAGCACCTGCTGGCCCGCGTCGCTGAGATACCACAGGTTGAGCCGCTCCCGATCGGTCCGGCCCGGCGCGGAATCCGGCAGGGCCCGCACCCAGGCCTGCTCGTCACCGGTCAGTGCCCGTTCGGCGAGGTAGCGGCCGGTGGCGAAGCCGCCGTGCGCCACCTCTAGCGTGACCCACGCTGGCGTCCCGGCCACGGGCGCCCGGGAGCCGACATCAAGCCGGCCACTGGCCATCCCGTCCAGCACCTGCCGCCACATCCGGACCTTCGCCTCGGCGCGGTCGCGCGAGGCCCGGTCGCTGGACCAACTGGCGCGCAGCACGGCACGTTCCAACTGGCCGAAGGCGTACCCCGGTGACGCGCGCGCAATCTGCTCGTCGTCCGACACCACGGCCTCCCCACTCTGTCCTGAGACTTGGAGGCGAGATTCGAACTCGCGCCCTTCCGGTTAAGAGCCGGATGCTCTGCCGCTGAGCTACTCCAAGCTGCGCGTTGCCACGCGATCGACATGGAGGCGGGACTCGAACCCGCGCCCTCCCGGTCCCAAGCCGGGCACTCTGCCGCTGAGCTACTCCATGAGCCGCGCCCACCCTACGCGCTCCACCACCCGAGTTCGAACGGTTTGTCCGAGTGTGATCGCTCCGATGCGTCGCGGATCTGGCCGAGACGTTCCAGGGCAGCGGCGACGAGCGTGGGCAGGAAACCGTACTCATGCGCCACCCATCGCTTGGCGACGATGTTCGTCGGATACAGCAAGATGTCCCCAGGTTGTCCGTGGACCGCGATCTCCGTGCCCAGGGCGTCGCTTGCGTCCACCCAGCGCAGCGCTGGCTGGGGCAAGCCGGCATGAAAGGCGAGTCGACGGCGGATGTCGTTGTCGAGGATGTCGGATTGCACAGCGGCGGCGATCACCGCGCGTTGCTGTTGTGTCGGCTCGGTCCAGGTGCGAGCGGCACCGTGGTCAAGCCAGGCGAGGATATCCACACGTGCGGCGTTTGCCAGGTCGGAGTCCGCGCTCGTGATCAGTTCGAGGTTGCTGTGCACCCGCTCCCAGGAGCCGAGCGCGCGGCGGACCGTCCAGGCGGCCTGCCGTGTCCACGGCTGAGGGGACGATGCGGCGTCCGCCAGGTCGGCGTAACGCACCGAGGGGACGTGGTGCAGGGCGTGGGCGGCTGCACGAGTCACCTTCGGGCTGGAATCGTGCAGCAGACCCAGCAGCAGGCGACATTGCTCCGGGTCTGTGTGCAGCAGCCGGAGCGCCGCCAGCCGGATCCGGGCCGAGCCGGACGACAGGCACGGTTGGAGTGCTGCGGGGTCGAGATGTTGGCCGGTCTCGCGCAGCCCGTCCAACACCGCAGCCGCCTCTATCGCTGGCGGCCCCTCGCGCCAGGTACGCAGGTAGGTCTGTGCTACCGGCAGGCCCGCGGCGGCGGCACGGACCCGGGCGGCGTCGCGGACACGTGACGAACGATCCAGCAGGCGCCGGCGGAGATCGGTCTCGTCGAAGTCGGCGTCGTCCAGCGTGCGGAGGGCGAGCAGTCGGCCGTCCACCGAGCCGCCATGCAGCAGGCGCTCGCGCACCAGGTCCACTGGTGCGGCGGCGATGTAGGCATGGCAGAGCAGTTGCCGGGAGATCTGGTCGGCCTCGCGCCGAATCCGCTTCCAGATCGTCTGGTGCGCTGGCTGACCCTCTTCCAGCCAGGCGGCGTAGGCCGCGCGCCGGGTGGCGACGTCGGCGCTGTCCAACAGCGCGTGCGCGGCCTGCAGACCATTGCGGTCGAAAAGTGCGCGGCTGTAGGCGTGCAGCGCGTGGAGCCCAAAGCGACGTCGGCTCAGGGCGTGCAGGACCGGCAGGCATACTGCGCCCTCAGCTACCGTCGTGCGCTGCAGCACTGCCGACAGTGCGGCATCTCGCACGTTCGGCACGTGATCGACCGTGCGCAGCGCGAGAAACGCCACGACGTACCGTCGGCTGGACCGCCGCATCGCCGCGACAGCACGTTCCCGCAACCAGCCGTCCGGGTGCAGGCTCGCCGCTGCTGCGGCGAGCCCGTCCGGGTGCTCCAGATCCACAGCCGACCACGTCTGCGACGGACCGAGCGGGCCCTCGGTCCACGTCGCCGCGCGCGCCCGCCCATCGAGCCAGACCAACTCTCGCGCAGGCAGTCTGCTCAGCCGCCGGCGCCACCAGTCCCGGCGCCGCGGGTGGTTGGCGGTGGCAACCACCCGCAACTGCTGCAGAAGGTCATCGGCCTCGATGGTGGTCAACACCGCGCAATCATCACCCACGCAAGTCCTCACGGCATCCAGATTTCGCGGAGGTCTGGAGCAACCGGGCACTCGTGCTGGCCCGGTCGCTGACGGAGAGTTGCGAGTCTGGTGCGACTGCTCGCCGAGGAGGCACACCGTTCGCTCTGCGCGGAATCTGGCCCACCCTGGATCGACGCGCGCTCGCCTGGCCTAGCGAAAGACGTCCGCGAACGTGAACGCCAGCGAGAGTGCGGACTCGTTTCCGGCGGCAGCGAACGCTGCGAGCAGATGCCGGAAGCTTCGACACCCTCGTCGTCGAAAAGCACGAGCTGTCGCTGCTCGGCAAGTAACCGTATGAGGTAGAGATGACTACGTCGGCTGCCAGACTGTCGCGGGTGTAGGAGCCTTCGCCAGGGACGGCCTCGGCAATCGCGAGCAGTGCCCTCTTCTCGTCCAGCGGGGAGAGGAAGGCCATCGTCTCGACGACATGGTGGACGGATGGCGGGGCCTGTAGGCGTGCGCAAGTCGCGAGAACTGGGAATGCGAGATTGGCAAATGCGGCGTGGCCAGGTCCCGCCGCTGGTCCATTCTTCTGTTTGTGGTCGAACGCGCCGCTGGCCAAATAGACTTGGTCCGCGATCGTGTCGGCTATCGACACTGCTCCCTCGAGTTCAGCCCGCAGGCGCGCTGGCCAGTCACTTTCATGCGGCCGCGTACGTCACTGTCGCGTCCATTGGGGCCCCACCGTAGTCGCGGTCAGAGAGCGGTCCGTCGGCGGGAATGGTTGAGGCCATCTCTTCCAGCCTCGGAGTAAAGATGATCAACTTGCGTATAGCGAGGTACTCGAGAGCGAAAACGCGACAGCTTCGGTCGCCGGACTTCGCGAACAACAGCGCGAGTAGACGCGATCAACTTCCCTCGACACCGGCCCGCGCGCGACTGAGTACAGCTGATTTCAGCGTGGCGGGCGTGGCGGTCGGGGCGACCACAGTGCCGCGCAGGTGATGACCAACGCTAGGAGTATGAGTGCGGTAAGGGCGATGTCGATGAGGATGCCTGCGAGCATGGTTAGTCCTTTTGGAGCGCGTGTTGTTCGGCGCGGCGGCGGGTGCGCAGGCTCGCCGCGATGACCACGGCGAGGATGCCCACGATCACGGTGAGGGAGATCGGCGTGGGGATCTGCGGGATGGTCGGCCAGATTCCGTGGGCCCAGTGCAGCACCAGTTTCAGGCCGATGAAGGCGAGAATGATCGTCAGGCCGTGGTTGAGGTAGACGAGTTTGGCCAGTGTTGCGTGGACGACGAAGTAGAGCGCGCGCAGGCCGAGCAGCGCGAAGGCGTTGGTGGCGAATACCAGGTACGGGTCAGCGGTGATGCCGTAGACGGCGGGCACAGAGTCCACGGCGAACACCACGTCGGTCACGAACACCGCGGCGACCACCACCGCGAGCGGCGTGAAGGCGCGTCGTCCGTGCTCCCGTACGGTGAGCCGGGTGCCTCGGTAGTCGTCGGTGACGGGCATGAGTCTGCGGAGCAGTCGTACGATGCGCATCTCGGATACGTCCCGGCCCGCGAAGGCTGCCCCGGTGTGCATCTCGTGCAGCATCTTGCCCGCGGAGGCGAGCAGGATCATGCCGAAGAGGAGGAACGCCCAGGTGCCGGCTTGCAGCAGTGCCGCGCCTGCCGCGATAAAGATGCCTCGCAGGACGAGGGCGCCGACGATGCCGTAGAGCAGCACCCGTTGCTGGATGGTGGGCGGGACCGCGAATCCGGCGAGGATCAGCATGAACACGAACAAGTTGTCCACCGACAGTGATTTCTCCACCACGAAGCCGGTGAGGAACTCCAGTGCCGGTCCGCGGTCGAATGCCATCCACAGCCAGATCCCGAACATGACGGGCAGCGTGAGATAGAACGCCGACCAGCCAATCGCCTCCCGCATCGACACCTCATGGGGGCGGCGGGTGACGGCGAAGTCGGTCACGAGGAGGCCGAGTATGACGGCGATGCTGACAACCCACAGCCAGGGTGACCCGATCGACGACGACCCGGCCGACTCGACGGGCGCAGCCACCGTCAGGGGAGGAACCACGGGATGAAGGGGCACGGGGAACTCCGAACGGTCGCCGTTGGAGGTCTCCTTCACCCTTGTCAGGGTGGTCGCCCGGGGACACCATGGGGTGGCCGTATTGACCGGGTAAACCGTTGGGAAGTACTCCCCTCTAAGAGGAGTCTCACGGGCCGGAATGCGGCTGTCAAGCTGAGCGGCGGTGGACCTACGCTCTCGATGGTGATCACTGGAAATCGACGTCGAAAGCATGAAAACCCTCTGACCCGTGACACGTCGCGATCAGAGAGTTTTGCTCAGAGTGGGCCTAATGCGTCAGCATGCGAACCGGTCCGTGGTTGTCGACGACCCGGAGTTGTTCATCCGGCTTCCGCGACTTCGCTGGGCCGAAGGAGTTCTCTAGACGGCGCTTGGACAGGTCAGCGGGTCGGCCAACGGTGTTTGCCCGCGGGTGTAGGTCGCGAGCGGCAGGAAAGCGTTCACGGCAGGTCCACCGTGCCGTCCGCATGTACCCACCACACCTCGATCCGCGCGGCTCTGAGGGAGTCCACAGTCTCGGCGTGAAGGTTTCGGTAGCGCGGAAGGTCTGGTAGCGCGATGACGCTGCGCCAGTCGGGCTCCCTGCTACGCAACCGCATGGCCGCCAGGATCGCCTGGGCGAACCAGTGTCCGGCCTGGGTGCTCGGGGCTGTCGGCTTGGCCTCACCCGCGCGGGACGGATCGGCGTACGTGCGGCTCGGGAACCCCTTGACCTCGACGCCGACCATCACGCCAGCGTATTCGGCGATGATATCGACGCCGCGCTCTTTCGTGGCCGTGTTGGCCACCGAGCGGACCGTCCACCCCGCCGCCGCTAACGCAGTGACGACGGCCGCCTGGACGTTGGCCTCGGTGTGCCACTCTTTTCCCGCGTCGACGACGGATGACCCGACAGGCGTCGGCCCCGTCTCGCGTTTGGGCGCGGCCGCACGAGCGGCGTGGCGAGAGGTGATTTCCCCGCGTACTTCGAACCCAAGTGCCGCGAGGTGACGGCGTGCGGTGTGCGAGATGAACTCCGACCGCGCGACGCCCACTGCTACCTCGAATGCCTGCTTGACCGGAAACCACGTGTGGTTGACCAGGACTGCATGCTCACGGATCGATTCGGGCTCAACGCTGGCTAGCCGAGCTTCCACCTCGGCGCGCGACAACTTGTAGCGATCTCCATTGAGGATGAACTGGACCTGCTCCACATCTACAACCTACGACACCCCGATCGCGCAATGGAGGACCGTAGCCTGGCCTGCGCATTTCGTCGTGCGGCGTCGGGCCTTGTCGTCTTTGTCGTCAGCGCTACCAAGCCGGTGGTGGCGGGGTACTCCAGGATCTTCTGGGTGCTACACGTACGGCCAGTTCTGCTCCACTTGCTTCAGTGTTTTCTGGGTAAAACGGACATACCGTTGGGTTGGCTTGAGTGTCGAGCTGTAGCTCGATCGTATCGGTTGGCGTGCGCGCTGCTGTCCGTAGCGGTCGGCTGCGATCACGCTGATCGATCGAGGTTGACCGACCGTGGGCGCGAGCGTGACAAGCAGGCAGGACCTGGGTCAACCGACCTTTGTGTGCGAAGTTGACGTGGTCGAGCACTGTCTTGACGCTGCTTCCGACTGGCATCTGCACCGTTTCCCACTCGAGGCTCGCGGCCGCTCGTGCTCCGGCGTAGTACCGGATCGTGACTGTGACGGCGCTCGGTGCCGCGTTCATCACTACCCTCCGATCGCGCTCATCGGCCGTGCCGGTGGGGCGAACGATGCGGAGTCGATGCCATGCCCCGGGGCCTTGGCCCACATGACGTCCTGCCACCGGTGCGCCAGCTCGGTGTCGGTCGCGCCCGCACGCATTGGTCCGCGCAGGTCGGCCTCGTCCTGGGCGAACAGACAGTTGCGCACCTGGCCGTCGGCGGTGAGCCTGGTGCGGTCGCAGTTGCCGCAGAACGGGCGGGTCACCGAGGCGATGACGCCGATGGTCTGCGGTCCGCCGTCGACGAGCCATTCCTCCGCCGGGGCGGACCCGCGGGGAACCGGGACCGGGGTGAGCGTGTAGCCACGGGACAGCTGGTGCAGAATCTCGTCCGCGGTGACCATGTCCCGCCGCTCCCAGGTCCGTCCGGCGTCGAGCGGCATCTGCTCGATGAACCGGAGCCGGTATCCGTTTTCGAGGCAGAAGTCCAGCAGCTCGCGTGCCTGGTCGTCGTTGATGCCCCGGAGCAGAACCGCGTTGATCTTGACGGGGGCGAGCCCGGCTCGGCTCGCGGCACCGAGTCCGGCCAGAACGTCACCAAGCCGGTCGCGTCGCGTCATCCGGTGGTAGGTGTCTCGGCGGATCGAGTCGAGTGAGACGTTCACGCGGTCCAGGCCGGCTTCAGCCAGTTCGGCCGCCTTGCGCCGCAAGCTGAGCCCGTTGGTTGTGATCGACATCCGTGGTCGTTGCTTCAGCGCGGCGAGGGCGGCGACGACGGTGGCGAGGTCGGGCCGGAGAAGTGGCTCTCCGCCGGTGAAGCGGACCTCGGTGACGCCCAGCTCCTGCACGGCGAGGGTGATGAGGCGGATCAGCTCACCCGTGTTGAGCACCTCGTCCTTCGGCAGCCACGGCAGGCCTTCCTCGGGCATGCAGTACCGGCAGCGCAGGTTGCACCGGTCGGTCAGCGACACCCTGAGATCGGTCGCTCGGCGACCGTAGGTGTCCACGAGATACGGCGTGTCCGGGCGTTCCGCGATGGTTGATGCCGATCGTGTGCTCGGTAAGCCGAGATGAACTGCGGTCATACGTTCGCCCTTGAGGTCAGATCGCGTCACTGGAGTGACCGGGCACGACGGAAAGCTCCGGATCTATCCAGGGGACAAGGTTGTTGACGGCCAGGGCGGCTTCGCCGAAGCCCACCGCGATGAGCTTGACTTTGCCTTCATAGTCTGCGATGTCGCCCACGGCGTACACCCGCTCGACGCTGGTCTGCATCGTGCGATCCACTACGATGTGCCGTTTGGACAGCTCCAGGCCCCAGTGCGCCAGCGGGCCGAGGTTGGCGAGGAACCCCAACGCCGCCACCACCTCGTCGGCGGGGACCGTCAGATGTTCGTTGGTGCGGGTCTCGAGAAGTTCCACCTCGGCGATCCGGTCTTCGCCGTGAATGGCGGAGACCGCGTACGGAGTGAGAGTTCGCACCGTGGAATCACGCAGCAAGGTGACGCTGTGTTCGTGCGCGCGGAACTGGTTCCGCCGATGGACGAGCGTGACGCTCCGGGCGAGCGGCTCCAGGCTGAGCGCCCAGTCGAGCGCGGAGTCCCCGCCGCCGACTACCACCACGTCCCGGCCGGCGAGTTCGGTCAGACGCGGGACGAAGTACCGCAGGCCGCGACCCTCGAACCGCGCGCCCTCCGGCAGCCGCCGTGGGGTGAAGCCTCCGATGCCGCCAGCGATCACTACGGCCTTGGCGCTGACGATCGCTCCGAGGTCGGTCTCGACCACCACTCCGTCGGCTGTCTTCCCGAGCGTCTGAGCACGGTGGCCGAGCAGGTACGTCGGCTTGCCCAGGGAGGCCTGCTCCACAAGATTGTCGATCAGGTCCTGGGCCTTTACAGCGGGATAGCCGGCGATGTCGTACACCAGCTTCTCGGGATACATCGCGGCCATCTGCCCGCCGGGCACCTCCAGGGCGTCGATAACGGCGACCGACAGCCCGCGAAATCCAGCGTAGTAGGTGGCATATAGGCCGCAGGGTCCCGCGCCGACGATGGCGACGTCGACTTTGAGCTCGGCGACTTCTTCGGTGGCGTGGGCGCCATCGAGTGTCATGCGCGACCTCCCGCCTGCGTCACGACGGGATGATCGATGCCCACGGGCCCGCACTCAGCGGCCCCTCCGGATGCCTGCTCGTGCTCCTCGAAGAACTCTACGGCGGCGTCTCGGAACGGCACCGCGTCCGCCGGGAGCTTGTGCTCCCAGTGGATCGCATCACTGGGACATGCGGGCATGCACTTCCCGCAGTCGACACACTCATCGGGGTGGATGTACATCATCCGGTCGCCCTGATAGATGCAGTCGACCGGACACTCCTCCATACAGGACTGGTCGAGGATGTCGATACATGCGTCGGTGACGACGTAGGCCATGGGCGCTCTCCTCTCTATTGAGGTGGACGGACTTCACGCATCCACACAGGGCTCGACCTGCACGAGCGTGTCGGAGAATGTCGGCGCGTTGCCGAGATCGGCGAACGTGGTCGGGTTGACCGAAGCGAGTGTGGACAACGACGGGGAGTCCTTGCGCCACCCGCCGAGGCTGGAGACCACAACTCCCGGCAATACTGACTTGTCTACTTTGGCCGCTACGGTGAACGAGCCTCGGTCGTTGAACAGTCGTACCCGCTGCCCGGAGGTGATGTCGCGTTCCTCGGCGTCGATCGGGTTGATCAGCACCGTGGGATCCTTCTGGACCTTGCGGTGGACCTCGAGGTTGCCGAAGCTCGAGTTCAGGTAGGCGTGCGACTTGGGGGTGAGCAGGTTCAGCGGGTACTTCGCTGCCAGTTCGGGGTTGGTCCGTACCGACTCCCGCGGCGGGATGTAGTGGGGCAGGGGATCCACCGGGTCGCCCGGCTGGAAGTCGTTCGACCCCTGGCGGAACAGCGGCACGACGAAGTTGCCGCCCGCGGCGGCGGACGAGACGAACTCGACTTTGCCCGATGCGGTCGGAAACCCGCCTTCCGCGTGTGGCGCGTAGGCGTCCGGCGGCGGCACGTTGAGCCGTTGCCAGCCCTTCGCCTTCAGCGACTCCACGGTGATGCCCTGCATGGCGGGCGCCGTCCAGTCGAACGCCTCGGCGATCATCTCGTCGTCGGTGCGCTGGAACACCGGGTCGGTAAACCCCATCCGTGCGGCGAGCCTGCGGAACAGCTCGGTGTTGGGTACGGCCTCGCCGAGAGGTTCGATCGAGGGGTTGTTGTAGGACACGTACAGGTGCCCCCACGAGAACATGATGTCGGCCTGCTCGAGCTGGGTCGTAGCGGGCAGGACGATGTCCGCGAATTGAGCGGTGTCGGTGAGGAACTGTTCGCTCACGACGGTGAATAGGTCGTCCCGGCTCAGGCCGCGGACGAGCTTGTCCTGATCGGGGCACACGACAACGGGGTTGGAGTTGTACACCATCAGTGCGTTGATCGGCGGGTCCAGCTCCATCTCCCCGGTGAGGGCCTCTCCCAGCAGGAACTGGTTGACCACCCGTTTGCCCGGCGTCAGCATGTCGGGGCGCATCATCGCTCCCCAGTTCACCGGGAAGGCCCACAGCGGAAGCTGCAGGATGCCGCCGCCCGGCTTGCGCCAGGCGCCCACCAGGCCGGGCAGGCAGGACAACGCGCGGACGGTCTGCCCGCCGCCGGCGTGTCGTTCCACGGCGACTCCGATGCGGATCACCGACGGCTGGGCTCCGGCGTACTCCCGAGCCAGACGCTCGATCTCCTCGGCGGGGATGCCAGTCTCCTCGGCTGCCCATTCTGGTGGGTACTGTGCGACCCGGTCAGCAAGCTCGTCGAAGCCGACGGTGTAGCGGGCGATGTAGTCGTCGTCGGTGAGCCCGTCGCGGATGATCACGTGCATCATGGCGAGTGCGAGTGCGGTGTCGGTTCCCGGCTTGATCGGGAGGTGCCAGTCCGCCGCCTTGGCAGTGCGAGTCTTGACGGGGTCGACGACGACGACCTTCGCGCCCCGCTTCCTCGCTTCCGCGATGAACGGCCACAGATGCAGGTTGGTGCTCATCACGTTGCATGCCCAGATGAGGATGTAGTTGCTGTGCACCATGCTTTCGGGATCGACGCCCGCGGTGTCGCCGATGGTCATCGCGTAGGCGGTGCACGATCCGGAGTCGCAGTAGGTACGCTCGGCGATCGTGGCACCGAGCTTGGCGAAGAACGGGTCACCGACGTTCAGCCCGTTCAGAATGCCCTGGGTTCCCAGGTAGCTGCACGGCATGATGGCTTCGGGACCGTCCTGGGCGCTGATCTCGGTGAACCGGGCGGCGATCTCGTCGAGCGCCTCGTCCCAGGTGATCCGCTCGAACTTCCCGCTGCCCTTGGGCCCGGTGCGGCGCAGCGGGAACAGCACGCGGTCCGTGCTGTACACACGGTCCAGGTAGTTATCGACTTTCACGCAGAGGCCGCCACGGGTGAACGGATGATCCGGGTCTCCCGCGACCTCAACCGCCTTACCGTCGCGAACGGTCACCATCATCGCGCAGGTGTCCGGGCAGTCCTGGGGGCAGGCGCCGCGGACGGTGGCACTCGACGTCTTTTCGAGGGAAGCAGTCATCGTGTGTCTCCACAACGTGAGAAACGGATACTCGAATAAGGGCTGCCGCTATGTTGCGGCCAAATTCGTGGGGCTCGGTGTCCGGTTTCCGGACGCCTTCAGCCGCGTATGCCCAGGGCGCGGATGCGTTCGTACAGCGTCGACCGGCTGATGCCCAGGCATCGAGCCGCCTGGGTCTTGTTCCAGTCGCACTCATTGAGGGCCGCGGTGATGGCTTCATGTTCGGCGCGCGCGAGACCGGTGAGTCGGCGCGGTGGCGCGCTACGGTACTCGGCAGGCAGGTCGGCGAGCGTGATGTCGCCGGCGGACCGGCGGCTCTTCAGCCGTCGCAGGAGTGCCGACAGCTCGCGCAAGTTCCCCGGCCAGGGATGACGGGCGAACGCGTCGAGTACGGACGGGGTGAGCCGCACTCGGTCGTTGTGATCCATTGTGGACATCAAGTGGCGGGCGATGGCGGGGATGTCCTCGGTCCTGTCCCGGAGTGCGGGAAGTTCGATCCGGTCGGCGCACTGCGCCGCGAGCTCCGCGACGTGCTCGGAGTCGCTGTTCCTGCGGTCGCAGGTCAATGCCACCCACACCCGCTCCTGGGCGATCATGTGACGCACTTGAACCGCTGCGGCGGGAGGCAGCAGGTGGACGTCGTCGATCACCACGATTCCGTCGCCGCGGTCGATGGCCGCGTACAGATACCGCGCCCACTTACGCTCGTCGCCCACGAGCGCATCGAGGGAATCGGCGACCGTCACGCGGTTGTCACCACCCAGCTCGCGACCCACGGTGCTGCGGCCCGCACCGGAGAGCCCCGATACGAATACGGTCGTGCGCCGCCCGCGCAGGCGCTCGATCTGCTGCTGCACGCCCGGGGCGTGGACGGGGTCCCGGCGTCGCACTCCCATCGGGCGGTCGGCGTTTTCGGAATCGGGACTAGTCTCCACCCCCAGTTCCAGGAGCGAACCGTATGACGTGCCGGGCACGGAGGTCACGCGCACGCGCACATTCGCTCCCGAGTGCAGCCGGAGGCGCCGCTCACCGTCGCCGGCCGCGGCGTGCTCGACTGCGAACTCGCGCAGCGTCACGTAGTCGATCGTCTCCAACAGGTCGACCGAGGCTTGGTTGGCTAGGACCACGTCGCCGTCGAGAGCCACGACCGGCCGGGTCCGGCGGTTCGATGCGCTCTGGAACGCCGCGAAGAGTCGCTGGTGGGATACCCGGCTGCCGGTCAGCAGTCGTTCTTCGATGTCCCGGACGATGCGCGCCACGAAGGGGACGAACAGGTCAGACGTGTGCTCGACCGCGGTGCTGATGTCGAGGACGCCTTCGAGGCGGCGGGTGATGGGATGGATGATCGGGTGCCCGTAACACCCGAACCCGGCCAACGACTCCAGGTAGTGTTCCTCACCGGTCACCCGGATGGCGCGGCCGGTCTCCAGCGTCGTGGCGATCGCGTTCGTCCCGGTCGCCTCCTCCGAGTACCGGCAGCCGGGCACCGCGCTGATCTGGTCCAGAGACCGTTCCAGGGTCGGTGTGCCGAGGCGCCGGTCGAGGATGCGGCCGTCGTCGTCAGCGAGAAGAAGGCAGAGCGGTCCGGCAGCCACCTGGTCGGCGAGCTCGTCGAGCACTGGACTGGCGGCGGCCAGCAGGCGGCTGCTTGGGTCGTAGTCCTCGGAGGGCAGGCCGTCCACCGCCCGGGAACGCGGCAGTCCGAACTGGTGCGAGCGCTTCCATGACAGCGCGATTTCCTGGTCATGCCCCGGAGGGAGCAAGTTCACCTCAGCCACGTCCGTCCTCCCGACAAAGCGTCGACCACTTTGCCGAGCATCGTCACCGGCACGGCGCGTCGCGCGCTTGGATCTGGGTGCACAGCTGTTGCCATCGGGTCTCCTCCTGGCGTGGCTGTGCTCTGGCTGCGAGGTGGCTACGCTGGCTACACTGCATTGATCCGCGCGAAAAGGATCGTGTGAATGACATACCGGACTGATACTGGAGATGTCGGCGTCCGCGACCGGATGGAGTACTGGCGCGACGCCATTTGTGAGCAGTTTGTCCCGTTACGTGTCGAGCCGAGCCGGGACACCGTCCTGCGGGGAAAGGTCGCGGCATCGTCGCTCGGCCCGCTCGAGATCCGCGATCTGACCGCCACACCCCACCACTTCGTGCGAACAAGCACGTTGATCCGCCGCTCGGACGAAGACTACGTCAAGGTCGGGATGATGGAGCTCGGTTCGAGCGTCTTCGTCCAGGACGGCCGCGAAGCAGTGCTCCAGCCGGGAGACTTCGTGCTGTACGACAGCACCAGGCCCTACTCGGTCGCCATGGCGCGACCGTTTCAGATCAAGGTGTGCATGCTCCCGAAACGGCTGTTGCCGCTGCGCGAAGCCGAGCTCACCCGCGCGACCGCCGTCGCACTGCCGGGGAGTGAGGGTATCGGTGCGGTCGTCCGTGCGTTCGTGCGAGAACTCGCCGGCACCGCGGACTCGTGTTCACCCGGAACCGGCGAGGCGCTGGCGCTGTCCGTCGCCGACCTCGTCACCGCTGTGGTCCGGGGCCGTTCAGAGGCTTCCCCTGCCATCGACGAGGGCCTGAACCCCCTGCTCGTCGGCGTGCGTGCCTACATCCGTGACCATCTCGCCGATCGGAACCTTTCGCCGGCCTCCATCGCTGCGGCCTCGTCGATCTCTGTGAGTTACCTGCACAAACTGTTCGCGCAGACCGACACGACCGTCGCGGGCTACATCCGGGAACTGCGGCTGCAGAGGTGCTGGCGGGACCTGCGGGACCCGCGGCTGTCTCAACTGACCGTCACCGCTATCGGGATGCGGTGGGGCATCGGAGACCCGGCGCACCTCAGCCGCATGTTCAAAGCACGCTTCGGGATGAGCCCGATCGAGTGCCGAGCGCTGGCACCGTGAGGGCAGAGGCGGGTGCCGAATGCGGCACCCGCCCCCGGCCTTACAGCTGCACGTTGATCGACTTGTGCTCGGTGTACAGGTCGAGCGCCTTCTCGCCGAGCTCGCGCCCCCAGCCTGACTGCTTGTACCCGCCGAACGGCAGCGCCGAGTCGAATGCGTTGTAGCAGTTCACCCACACCGTCCCGGCCTTGATCTCGCGAGCGAGCCGGTGTGCCTTGGAGATGTCGCGCGTCCACACGCCTGCGGCGAGACCGTACGGTGTGTCGTTAGCCTCCGCCTTCGCACCCCGTTCAGGGTCGAACGGCGTGGCGACGACGACCGGACCGAAGATCTCCTCACGGACGACGCTCATCTCGGGCGCGACGTCGACCAGCACGGTCGGTTCGATGAAGTAACCGACGTCGCCGTGCCGGTTGCCGCCGGTCACGGCCCGGGCACCGTCCGATAATCCTTGCTGGACGTAGCCCGACACCCGGTCGAGCTGTTCTTGGGACACCAGCGGGCAGATCTGGGACGCCGGGTCCAAGCCGGGGCCGATCTTGGCCTGCTTGACGTGCTCCGCCACGCCCTGGGTGAACTCGTCGAAGATCGACTCCTCGATGAACATCCGGGAGCCCGCCACGCAGCTCTGGCCCTGGTTGAACATCCACGCCGCGGACGAGCCCGCGATCGCGAGCTCTAGGTCGGCGTCGGCGTAGATCACCTGCGGACTCTTGCCGCCCAGTTCGAGCGAGACTTTCTTCAGGTCCCCGCCCGCCGCGGCGACGATCAGCTTGCCGACTTCGGTCGACCCGGTGAAGGCCACCTTGTCCACGTCCTCATGGGCGGCGATGGCGGCGCCCGCGTCACCGAATCCCGGCACGATGTTGACCACGCCGGGCGGCAGGTCAAGCTCCTGGATGATTTCCCCGAGCAGGAGCGCGGTCAGCGGCGTCTGTTCCGCGGGCTTGAGCACGACCGTGTTCCCCGCCGCCAGCGCCGGTGCGATCTTCCAGGTGGCCATCAGCAGCGGGAAGTTCCACGGGACGATCTGCCCGCACACCCCGACCGGCTCGCGCAGGGTGTAGGCGTGGAACTGGCCGTCGGGAACCCACGGCACGGATACCGGAATCGTGCGGCCTTCGATCTTCGTAGCCCAGCCCGCATAGTAGTGGAACACGTCAGCCGACCACGGCACGTCCACTGCCTGCGCGATCGCGGCGGACTTGCCGTTGTCCAGGGACTCCAGCTGGGCGAACTGCTCAGCACGTTCGAGCAGCTTCTCGCCGATCTGCCAGATCACGCGCTGCCGCTGACTGGGTGTGAAGCGGCGCCATGGGCCGTCGTCGAATGCCTTCCTCGCGGCGGCGACCGCGCGGTCGATGTCCTCGGCCGCGCCGTGCGCCACCTCGGTCAGGACGCGGCTCGTGGCCGGGTCCTCGGTGGTGAACGTCCTTCCCGACGCCGCCGGTACCCATTCACCGCCGATCAGCAGCTGCTTCGGCGAGGCCAGGAACTCCGTGACCGAATCCGCCAGACGCGTTTCCGCGACAGCCGTCATGTCTACCTCCTCGTAGTGCCTGCATGGTGGCTGCCATCGTCTTGCGCTGAGCGGCTTGCGAGCTGTCCGAATCCCGGACGACCCTGGTCTGCGGGCTTGGTCGCGGGTTCGCGGATGACTTCGTCCACAGTGACGGCGCGCGGTCGCGGAGACGGCACGGTCTTGGGCAACTCGGCGAACTCAAGCCGCCGCACCCGCAGGTAAGGCGCCAAGTTCTCGCGCGCGTGGCGGAGGATGTCTCGCGCGGTGTCGGCGCCGGGGTTGTAGCCCGGTGCGACCGCGACATACGCCTTGGGCACGGCAAGCCGCACCGGGTTCGGTGCGGGAACGACGACGGCGGCCTCCAGCACGGCGGGTGCTCGATGAGCACGCTCTCCAGTTCGAAAGGGCTGACCTTATAGACGGAAGCCTTGAACACGTCATCCGCGCCACCGGCCCCGCGAGGAGGGCCTGCTCCGCAGGTGGGTCTATCAGCGGTAATTTGCGGCCGAACCGTCGTCTCGGGCGCACTGGTCGGCAAACGCGCCGATCCATAATCTTGACGCGTTCGGCGTTGAGGTCCAGGCCAATGTGCGTAGCCAACCTGGAACGCTCGACGTCGCCCATCCCGTGCTCACTACGTGTGTTGCTTCGTTAGCCGCATGACGCGTGTCGGACCGATACCACGCAGCGTGTGCGTTCCGGCCGGGCGTAGTGCGTAGTCGGCCTCAACGCCGAGTTCGGTCGCCAGCTGCTGCGTCGTGAGGATGGTGGCGGGTTCGGCCAGACTTGTGAGTCGGCTGGCGAGATTTACGGTTGGGCCGAATACGTCGCCGAGATGACAGATGACCGGGCCGTAGGTGAGACCGATACGCACGGCGGGTATGTCGCGGTCATTGTCAAAGGTGGCGATGAGTTCGGTAGCGACCTCAGCGAGAATGTCAGTGTCGGCGGCGGAGAAAAGAATTCCGTCACCGAGAAGCTTGATAATAGTGCCGCCATGTGCGGTGATCGTGTCAGCACTGCGTCCTTCGAACCGTTCGATGATGTGCGTGAGCTCGGTTTCGGACGTGCGGTTGCTGAGCTCTGTGAATCCGACCATGTCGGCGAATCCCACGCCTAGGGTCGTCGGGCTGGTTCCGTCGTGATGCGCGTTGAGACGGTTTAGCGCGGCGCGCAGATGACGTCGCCAGGCGTAGCTGAAGAGCCATTCGAGATCGTGGCTTACGCGGGTTGTGTGTCGTCGTGCCTGCGCGGACTTGTCGTGATCTGGGTTGTCGCGTTGGTCGGGTGGTTCGTAGTGGAGTTCGACATGGGATGCGGCCAGTCGGGACATCGCCCGTCCAAGCAGCCTGGTGAAGTGGACCACCTGTGGCTCACTTACCGTTTCATCCGCGACCAGGCTTGTCAGAATGGGAAGAGCATTGATGTCTGAGGCGGTGAACTCCACCTCAGATTCATCGACGTTGGCGAAGCCGAGAGCGCGCCAGAATCTTCGGGCGCGGTGGATCGGTACATCTGTGGCCGCAGCGACATCACGGCTCGTGTAAGTCCGCGGTTCGCCGAGTATGTCGTCCGCCACCGATCTGTCGACGGAATGGCTCACTGGCTTTGGTCCTCGTGGTTGTACGCGATGTGGATGCCTGTCGGAGCAGGAACAACTGTGAGAAGTCGCATGTAAGTCTCCCGCAGGCGACAACTTCCCCGGCAAGGCGTGGGCACCACGGAGGCGCAGGCTCCTTCGGTGGCGTGGCCCGGCTGATCGTTCGAGGCACATAGAGGACGGTGCGCGCAACAGCGCGATCTCGCTCGACCACGAAGGTTCAGCTACCCGGACGAGTCGGACCGGCTGCGTTCGCGGCCACCCAGTCCGAGGGGTGCCAACCACCGTAAGGTCAGTCAGCTGTTCGTGTCCGGGGACGATGTTCGCGGCGGTCAGCGGCGGGGTGGGAGAGACCGCGCCAGTAGGATCAAGATTACCCACCTGTCGCAAGATCACAGCCCCGTCCGGTCAACGTCAGTAGCACAGGTATTAGTCGTGAGGGCCGATCGCAGGAGGGAGGCCGCAGTGTCCCATCTGGCGGACATGACCTGGGTGGCCCAGCGGTCACCGGCACATCCGTAGATCTTCGCGGCTAGTTCGTCGGCGCTGGGCGGGGTGTCCGGATGTCCGGGCGGCAGGTCGAGCGAGCTCGTGATTGTGGATCCGTCGTGCAAGTGCGCGGTGAGCCGAGTTGGTCCGGCAAAGACGCCGTCACCGTCTGGACTGGTGACGACCTCGACGCGCTCCATCACGTCGCGGACCTCTGGCCGCGTCACAGCCTTGTTGGTGAAGCTCGCGGTGGTGGGTGTTCGGTCGAGAAGGGCGGTGGCGATCGCGTATGGCAGGGAAAACTTGGCTTGGAGCCCGGTTTTCGGCCGGTCGTGAATCAGCGGTCGCAGCGAGGAGGCGGGGGCCTCGACCCGGAGGCGTGTGACTTGGTCGGAATCGACGTCTAGCAGTCGGGCCGCACCGATTGGTCGTTGCATCGCGTAGCAGCATGGGTAGAGCTTGACGGCAAGCCCGTCCGGAATCACTGGTCCGCCCCAATCCGGCTCCGTGGCGCCGCCCATTAGTTCGAACCACTGGTCGAACAAGCCGGGATCAGCGGTGGCACCTGCGGCGGCGAGCTTCGCCGCACGGACCCCGGAATCGACGGCGAAACCCACCTGCAGTGGCTTGGTGTCCGTGCCGAAGGCGCGCTGTACCCCACCTGCGGCAGGCGCCGCCAGTGCCAGTGCCCGAGCCAGGCCCTCCTCGTCGAGTCCCAAGGCCAGCCCGGCGGAGACAGCCGCGGCCGGTGCGCCGGCGGTGCACGTCGTGTGCCAGCCGCGTCGATAGTGCTCCCAGCCTAGTGCGGTGCCTAAGCGAGCCATGACGCCAGCGCCTCCGAGGTAGTCCCGCGCGCCACCTCCTGTGGCGAGCGTCGCGCTGACACAGACGATGCTGAGGTGCGATGTGGAAGAGAGGTGTACGTCGTCGAAGTCCAGTGCATGGCCGACGGCGGCCCACCGGATGGCTTCGGAAAGGCTTGCTGTCTGTGCGGCAACAGGAGCGTCGACCGCAGCGATCGTTACGGCGAGCGTGTCGGCCAATGCGCGCTGGGCGAGGTCGAGGTCACCGGGCTGGGGCACCAACCGCGACGCCCATTGGGCGAGTCCCACCGCCAGATCCTCCATGTTTCGCCTCCCACCTTGACATCACGACGATTATGGCACATCGTTCCTTATAGTGGAACATGTTGGCGTGAACGCGCATCAAGCTGGCTACCGGGGCGTACTGCTGTTCGCGCCAAGCGACCAACCGCGCAGGACCGTCCGTGCGTTGGCGGGTGACGCGGACGCCGTCGTGCTCGATCTCGAAGACCCGAGCCGGCGAAGGAAAAGGCACGCGAGCTCGTCGCCAAGTGGTGCGGGAGCAGCCCTGCCAGAACGTCGCGGTACGGGTTGACGTCGTCGGCACCGAGGCTTGCGACCGAGACCTGGACGCACTCGAACCCATCCTCGATCGGCTCACCAGCCTCCTCCTGCCGAAGGTCGAATCGGTCGCCGAGGTCGAGGTGGTGGCCGCGGCTCACGCACGCCGATCTCGCCGCGAGTCTTGGCATCGCGCTGACCGACCCGGACTGCGGTCTAGTGGAGGCCGACCGCCGTGTGGATCTCTCTGCTAAAAGCGCTGGAGAGAAGGATCTGCGTACGCCTTGCGTGCGCTGGCCCGATGCCGACGGCACCTGGTTCCGACGGTCTTCGCATATGATGCGCCGGGTCCCGGGCGAGTGTGACTACCACGTACTGGGCGACGCACGCCCGTTGGCCTGCGGCGGAACCTCACGGGGCGCTTGTGTGATCTCCTGATTGCTGTACGCGCGGTCGATTGGCGGCGCCTGCGCATCGACGACTTCCTTCCCGATCCCGTCATGGCGGCCGCACAGTACGAACTGAAACGATGGGAGGTTCCTGCGGCGCGACCAACCCGAGAACCAGGGAGATCAGTTCCCGATCGCGCGTCCACGTCCACGTCGAGGCGGCGAATCCGATGCGCTGTTGCGCGGCCGAGCTCTTCGACGCCGGCCAGCCGACAAAGAGCGGAAACTCCGCGAAACCCGGTACTACCAGATCGCACCCATCTCGACGAGTCTCATCCTGTCGTACGTGGGCGAGCACGTCCTTGGCATGCCGAGGAGCTTCTGACCTAATAGTGTGCCACAATGTGGATCGGTGTCCCGGACAGAAGGGGTGCCGATCCAGGTATGAGGAGGCCGTCCGATGAGCCAGCCCGAATACGGCAAGGCCATGGCGAGCGTGCTCAGCACATTGCGTGTGCTCGAAGAGGTCGCGCAACGGCAGCCAGTCGGCGTTTCCGAACTCGCGCGAGCGACGGAGATGCCGAAAAGCACGGTGCAGCGATGTCTGGTGACCCTGCGCACCGCAGGCTGGTTGCGCATCGTCGATACCGATCGTGCGCGGTGGGGAGTGACCAGCAAGCCGCTCGGAATCGGTCTGCGAGCCGCCGGCGAGGCCGGTCTGCGTGACGCGGCCGGCCCGCACCTGGAGACGCTGCGAGACGCGACGAACGAGACCATCCACTTCGCCGTCCGGGACGGGAACTCATTGCGGATCCTCATGCGGCGGGACTCGAGCCAGGCCGTCCGCACCTTCGTTGAGGTCGGCACTCGGGCGCCGCTGCACGCCACGTCGTGCGGGATGGCCATTCTGGCGAAGATGACACCGGACGAATCCGAGGTCGCACTCGACGGCGAGCTGAGGAGGTACACCGACACCACGATCGTCACAAAGAAGGCGTTGCTCGACGAAGTCGAGCGCACGCGTGAGCGCGGCTACGCCGTCAACGACGCCTCCTGGTGGCGGCCCGATGTCTGCGCCATCGGCGCCGCGATCGTCAACGCGGCGGGCAAACCCGTCGCCGCGCTGGCGGTGTCGGTCCCGTCGAGCCGGTTCTACCGGCAGAACGAGGCATTTTACGCCAAACAGGCACTCGACGCGGCCGAGAAGATTTCGAAGGCACTCCTCGAAACCTAAACCGTGGGCCCACCGGACGAATGTCCGAAAGCCCACGATCACGTACGTTAAGCAGCGGCCTCGCGCATCCGCGTCATGGGGTGCGTGGCTAGCGCGGTCACCTCGATATCGGCGTAGTGACGGATGGGCAAGCTGGCGAGCACCTCCTCCAGCGCGTCCGCGTCTGGTGCCGACCATATGCCGACGTTCGCGCGGGTGCCAGGCACCCGCCAGAAATACCGGATGACGTTCTCCTCCATCAGCTCAAGTCCCCGGACCCGCTCCCGCTTGATGAGCGCGGTGCGTTCGTCCTCCGGGAGCTCGTAGGCGCGCGAGGCGTCGACACGAACTAAAAAATCCATTGCTGCTCCTTTGTCAATCGAAGCCCAATCACCACGAACACCGGGAGCCGCAGCCCAGTCCGAGGGAGTCGGTCCATGCGCGCATTGAGCTGCGCGGTCGACCTGGGCTGGGGTGGTGCGGTCATGGCTACTCCTGGACGTCCGTGGCCGGGCGACCCGACTTGATGCGAGAAACCTGTCGTAACGTACCCCATTGCGGAACGTTGTGCTGTATGGTGGTCCAGAAATCTTGAGTTGTCGCCTGGATCGCTGTCAAGCGCACGGCATCCGGCGACCGGACCTGCGGTTCCGCCGTCGCCACCGTGGCGGTCGGAGCCCGGTTTTCCACGGAGGACGTTATGGACCCCTTGCAGCTGCTCGACCCAGGCGGCAACCTGCACGACGACCCGGAGTGGACGCTCGACGTGACACCGGAACTGTGCCGCGATCTCTACCGGAGGATGCGGATCGCGCGGAGTCTCGACAGTGCCGCCTTAGCCCTGCAACGACAGGGCGAGCTAGGGCTGTGGTTACAGTCTCTCGGGCAAGAGGCGGCCCAGGTCGGCTCGATCACCGCGCTGCGAGAGACCGACCACGTCTTCCCGAGCTACCGCGAGCATGCGGCGGCGTTGTGCCGCGGCATCACCCCGGCCGAGTTGCTGGTGCAGTGGCGGGGGAACCGGCACAGCGGTTGGGATCCGCAACAGTATCGATTCCACATCTACACCCTGGTCCTGGCGGCCCAGTTGCCCCACGCGACCGGATACGCCATGGGCGTCCAGCGTGACGGCGCCGACGAGATCGTCGCTGTGTATTTCGGGGACGGCGCGGCTAGCGAGGGCGAGGCGAACGAGGCGTTCAACTGGGCAGCCGCGGCGGACGTGCCGTTGCTGTTCTTCTGTCAGAACAACCATTGGGCCATCTCGACGCCGGTACGAACGCAGATGCGCGCGCCGCTGTTCCAGCGGGCCCGCGGGTTCGGGCTCGATGCGTACCGCGTCGACGGTAACGACGTCCTGGCGGTGCACGCGGTCACACGCACCGTCGCCGATCGGATCCGAGCCGGGGGCGGCCCGGCGCTTATTGAGGCCGTGACCTACCGGATGGCTGGCCACAGCACCTCTGACGACCCGGACCGCTATCGGACGGTGAGCGACGTGGATGCGTGGTCTCTTCGTGACCCCATCGCCCGGTTGGAGGCGTTGCTGGTCCGGCAAGGCTGGTTGGACGGTGATCAGCGAGCCGCGGTCGAGGCGGAATGCACGGCACTGGCGGAACAGACCCGTACGGCGTGCCGCGAGTTGCCGCTGGGCGAGCTTTCGGATCTGTTCAGCGCAGTGCTTGCCGAGGAGACACCGTTGCTCGCCGGGGAACGTCGCCAATTCCAGAAACTCGCACAGTCCTACCAGGACTGATGCCCGATCGAACGGGAGCGAACATGCCCGTACTCACCTTGTCTCAAGCGATCAACACCGGCCTGCGCCGCGCCCTCGAAGACGATCCGTCGGTGATCGTCATGGGCCAGGACGTTGGCGGCCTTGGCGGCGTGTTCCGCGTGACTGACGGTTTGCAGAAGGATTTCGGTACCGAACGGGTGATCGACACCCCGCTGGCGGAGGCCGGCATTGTCGGAACTGCGATCGGCCTGGCGCTGCGCGGGTACCGGCCGGTCTGTGAGATCCAGTTCGACGGCTTCGTGTATCCGGCTTTCAACCAGATCGTCTCGCAACTGGCGAAGTTGCGGGCACGCAGCGGTGGCAGGCTCGCAATGCCAGTAGTCGTACGGATCCCGGTCGGTGGTGGCATCGGCGCTGTCGAACACCACAGCGAATCCAATGAGGCATACTTCGCGCATACTGCGGGGCTCCGGGTCGTGTGCTGCTCGAACCCCCATGACGGGCATTGGCTGCTGCGACAGGCGATCGACTGCGACGACCCGGTGATCTTCTACGAGCCGAAACGTCGCTACTGGAACAAGGCCGATGTGCCCGAGGATCCCAGCGACCTGCCGCGCTTCGAGCACGCCCAGGTACTGCGGAGTGGTGGCGACGTCACCGTGCTCACCTACGGGGGCATGGTCGACACCTGCCTGCGAGCGGCGGAAGCTGCCGAGGAGGAAGGGCAGTCGCTTGAAGTGATCGACCTGCGCACGCTGTCCCCGTTGGACATCGAGACGATCACGGAGTCGGTGCGCGGAACGGGCCGGTGTGTAGTCGTCCACGAGGCACCGACGTTCGCCGGGCTCGGCGCCGAGATCGGCGTCGCCGTGACCGAGCACTGCTTCTACCACCTCGAAGCTCCTGTCTTGCGAGTTGGCGGCTACAACACGCCCTATCCGCCTGCCAAGTTCGAGGATCAGTACTTGCCCGACCTCGACCGCGTGCTCGACGCCGTCGACCGATCAATTGCTTGGTGAAACGATGAGTGTACAAGAATTCCGTTTGCCCGACGTCGGGGAAGGTCTCACTGAAGCCGAGATCGTGAAATGGCATGTCGCGGTCGGGGACACCGTAGGCATCAACGATGTCCTGGTCGAGATCGAGACCGCGAAGTCCGCGGTGGAATTGCCGTCGCCGTTCGCAGGAACGGTCGCCGCGCTCCTCGTCGAGGAGGGACAGACCGTCGCGGTTGGTTCGCCCATGGTGACGATTGGCGAGCCGGAAACGAAGCCGACGGTTCTGGTCGGCTACGGACCCAGCGAGAACGGGGGAGCGCGCCGCAGGCGAGCCACGCGCGCTGTCGACGTGGATGCAGCTCCGCGAGGTCCCGCGCACGCGCTCGCGAAGCCACCGGTGCGCAAGCTCGCGAAGGATCTCGGGGTCGACCTCGGCGTACTGGCCCCGAGTGGGCCCGGCGGGGTTGTGACCCGAGACGACGTCCTACGCCATGTCGACGCCGGACACCGGGAGGCGGCCCCCAAGCCGGAAGCGGCCACCAGGATCCCGGTTAAGGGCGTGCGCAAGGCCACCGCGGCCGCCATGTCGGCAAGTGCGTTCACGGCGCCGCACGTCACCGAGTTCCTCACCGTGGACGTGACCCGCTCTGTCCGTCTGGTCGACAAGCTCAAGGCGGAGCCTGTCTTCCGCGAGCACAAGGTGACGATGTTGCTCCTGGTGGCACGGGCGCTGCTCGCTGTGGCCCGTGAGTTCCCCGAGATCAACTCCTCGTGGGACGCCCAAGCCGGTGAGATCGTGCTGCATCACGAAGTGAACCTCGGCGTCGCCGCCGCCACCCCGCGCGGTCTTCTCGTGCCGAACATCAAGAACGCGGGCTCCCTTTCCCTGCCCGCGCTCGCGTCGGCGCTGACCGATCTGATCCGGACCGCGCGCGAGGGCAAGGCGACGCCGGCGGACATGGGCCATGGCACGATCACCATCACGAACATTGGCGTATTCGGGGTGGACGCCGGGACGCCGATCCTGAACCCCGGCGAGGCCGCGATCCTCTGCCTAGGCGCCGTGCGCAGAACCCCGTGGGAGCACAAGGGGAAGGTCGCATTGCGCTGGACGACTCAGCTCGCTCTGTCGTTCGACCACCGGTTGGTCGACGGCGAGCTGGGCAGCAAGGTCCTCGCTCGGATCGGGCAGATCCTCGCCGACCCGGAGTGGCAGCTGGTCTTGTCCTGATGGTCGTCGATCGATTCATTTAGTAGCACACCGTACTGTTTTCTGGACATCCCCCGGTCACCCGAGGAGCTGATCAATGACTAAACCCCCGCGAGCCTGACGGCCTTCTCTCGATGCCCAGAACGACGTGGACAAGGACGGCGACTTGGGTCCCGAGCTCGACGATCTCGACACTATGTGGGCGCATCGCCGAGCTCAGCCCCGAGGCCGTCCGGGCCTGGGCTCGTAGCAGACACGAGATCGCGGTCAACGGCTGGCGCTGCGAGGACATCAGCGCCCTCGATCGGGCAGAGGAACACATGCGATTGCCTGGCCGAACCGGCTTCGACGCTTGGACGACTCCCTCGCCCATGTGGGCGCCCGCCCGGGGGCTCTGGAACGCCATCGCGGGGGAGTGTGCCCGTCACTGGCTCGGCGCCTACCCATCAGAGAAGACACTCCGCCTCGCGCCGAGTAGCTGGCAGCACCCACGGGGACAGCCTGAACTGACCGCACGGAGCAATGATGCTTTCCACGCCGCGACCGAGTGATCAAGGATCTGCTCGAACGGCCGACACGCCGACCCAGATGGGGTGTGAAGCCTACGCTCACAACTTGTGGTTCACGGGAGCACGTCGGTCGTCAGGAGTCGCAGGCTCGCCATCACCTGTTCGTGTGGCATGCCCGGCCATTGCGCGCGCAGGAGCACGTCCCCGGCGTCCGTGTCAGCCACGAGCGCGCGAAGCTGAGCGCGGCATTGCCGCGGATCTCCGAGGATGAACCGCCCCTTGCGTAACTCGTCGAAGTCCTTGTCGAAGCGCTGAGACGCGGGCAGTACGCTGTCCTGACCCCACTTCCGGTAGGCGCGGTATTTCGTCTCCAACGCGGTGCGCACACCGTCGACCGCCTGTTGCTCGGTCTCAGCGACGTAGATCTCCTGGAGCACATGGACCTGCCTACCGCCACATTGCCGGAAGAATGACACCTGTCGTCGCAGGTAGTCACGGTCGACGTGGGCGGCGGCGGCCAGCCATGGCACACCGGATGCCGCAGTACGGCGCAGCGCGGCGTCGGTGTGCCCGGCCAGCCAGATCGGCGGGTGCGGCCGCTGTACCGGGCGCAGCACGGGGTGCACTGCATCCAAGGTCAAGGCCTCGCTGTGGAAGCTGACTTCCTCCTCGGTCCACAGCCTGCGCAGCAGGTCGATGTTGTCCCGGAAGCGGCGCAAACGGGCACCACGTGGCACGCCGAACGCGTCGAACTCGACCGCTCGGTAGCCGAGGCCTAGTCCTACGGTGAGCCGTCCGCCGGACATGATGTCGAGGGTGGCCAGGTGTTCAGCGAGATCAACAGGATTGGCCAAGGCGGCAAGCAGAATCGCGGTCCCGATACGCATCGAGCCGGTTTCCGGAACGATCCGACTGAGCACCGCTAGCGGGTGGAGATATTGAAACGGGTTGGCGAGGTAGTGCTGAGTCGCCCAGACCGAGTGGAATCCGGCGTCTCGCGCATAGCGAACCTGCTCGATCTGCTCGGCGAACCGGACTGCGCTGTCCTCGCCGGGGAGAAACTGACTGCACAACACCAGCCCGTACCGGGGTTCCATCACAGTGGCTCCTTATTGTTCCACGATGCAGTACATACATGCTGCTATGTAGCACAGCGCTTCGCTTGTTTTAGAAGTCAAAAAGCTGCCGGTTACCAGACGCGCGAACGCGACGTGATTGCCCGGTTGTGGTCCTGGGCGCGGGCCGGATAACTATCCTTCAACCCAGGTCACCGCGCTCGTGTTCTCCTTTGGGGCGCTGTCTGCTCACCGCCGATATGTCGATCGACACGTTCGGTTCCCCGCGCACATCGCCTACTGCTGTGCGACCACCTGACTCGCAACGTCCGTTAGGCAGAGCACAACGAGGTCATAGCGGTCGGCGAGTTGCTTGACTGCGATCGGCTGCAGGATCGCGCCGTCATCAGCGAGCAGTACTGCACTGGCCGCGATGGGCGGCAGGCCTGCGAGCTCGCACAAACGCACCGCACCTTCTTCGGCGCTCAGTGGTGCGGGCAAACGATCCTGCCTGACGCACGTCGGGACTACGTGCCCCGGGCGGATCAGGTCGGCTGGGCAGGTCCCAGGCGCGGCGAGGGCGCGCAAGGTCCGTGCGCGATCAGCGGCGCTGATTCCGGTCGTCACACCGTCTCTCGCGTCTACGGTGACGGTGTAGTGATTCCCGTGCGACGTTTGGTTGCGGCAGACCATTGGTGGCAGGCCGAGCAAATCGGCGCGGGCCGCTGGCATGGGAGCGCAGAGGAAGCCGGAAGTGTACTGAATCATCCACGCAACCCAGCCAACACTCGCCGTGGCGGCGGCGAGCACGGCGCTGCCGACGTCCGCAGAGTCGGTGATCAGTACCGGCTTCCCCTCAGTAAGTGCCGCCACGGCCTCGTCCACCTTCATGACCGTTCTGGCGCGAGGCGGCGCAACCCGCTCCGATGGAAGACGATCGGCTCGACGGTGGGTTGAACTCGCATTGCCCGGACGCGGAGAACCACGATGAGGTGATCCCCAGCCGCGGTGATGTCCGTGACGACTGTCGTGAGCCACACGCTAGCGCCGTCGATGAATAGCGCTCCACCTTGGTGTGTCTCAGTTCGCAACTCGGTGAAGCGTCCGGCCGCGTCGCCAGCTAGCGACCTGACCGCTCGCTCGTGCCGTTCACCGAGGACGCTGACCCCGATCTCCGACGAGCGCTGCAATGATGGCCACGTCGTCGACGTGTTCTGCACGCAGAACGCCACGAGGGGCGGCTCCAGTGACACCGGGACGAAACTGCTCACCGCCATCCCCACCCGTTCGCCGCCGATCTCCGCGCACACCGCGACGACTCCGGTAGGGAAATGGCCGAACGCTTCTCGTAATCCAGTGGGGTCGATGTCGACCGTGGTGCGCGTACTCATTCGTCCACCACCTTGCCCCCTCGGAGTGCTGCGAGGACTGGCGCCCAGCGCCCGGCGTACTCAGCGATCCGACCATCGTCCGCGTATGTGTTGTCATGGAGGTACAACCCCGGTGCGGGCGTTACGGCGCCGAGTTCGACCAGCACCGGCTTGAGGAGCAGGTCGGGCGCGAGCGCATGCGCCGGCCCCGCTCCCAACATAAGCGGGACGGCGATGACGCCTCGCAACCCGTCACCGGAAGCGAATCGGTCCAGGAAAAGCTTCAGCAGGCCGGTGTACGTTGCCTTGAACGTTGGACTGGCGATCACGGTCAGCTCGGACGCGGCGATCGTCTTGACGGCCTTGGCGACGCCCTCGTCGTGCCAGTCGAGTAGGCGGGCGCCGAGCGTGGTCAGATCGACGGTGACATCTGGAGCATGATCAGTGAGAGCCTCCGCGAGCATCGTGGCGGCTCCAAGTGTTCGCGAAGCAGGCTTGGGGTTTCCCACTACGACAGTCGTTGTCATGATTCTTGGTCTCCTTCTCGCGAGTGTGGAGCCGCAAGGCAACCAGGTCGGATTCTGGACCGCTGTTCCGTATAGTGGTACAGAAAGTGTTGCTGCACGCCGGGCTGGTGTCAAGTCTTCTTCGGCTTCGGGGTTGTGCCGTACCTGCACTTCGGATTGACACGTGCCCGAGGCTGTGCATAGATGAGAGCTCGAGAACTTGGAACGTCGTGCCGTAATTCGGAACGATGTAGGTAGAATTGGATGATCTAAGGAACGTGAGTTGGAATGGACATCGGAGTCTTCCTTCCCATCGGCAACAACGGGTGGCTTATCTCGAAGAGTTCACCCCAGTACCTGCCGAGCTTCGACCTCAACAAGCAGGTCACGCAGCGAGCCGAACACCATGGGTTCGACTTCGCACTCTCGATGATCAAGTTGCGAGGATTCGGTGGTGCGACGGAGTTCTGGGACCATAACCTGGAATCGTTTACGATGATGGCGGGGCTGGCCGCCGTGACGGACCGAATCCGCCTCTACGCGTCCACGCCGATCCTCGTGCTACCGCCGGCTATGGTGGCGCGCATGGCCGCCACGATCGATTCGGTCGCGCCCGGCCGCTTCGGGGTCAACATCGTGACGGGATGGGCAGCCGCCGAGTACAGCCAGATGGGCTTGTGGCCGGGCGACGAGCATTTCCGTAACCGCTACTCACGCGCGGCCGAGTACGTCACCGTCATGAAGCAACTGTGGCGCGACGGCGTCAGCGACTTCCGTGGCGACTTCTACAACATGCAGGACTGCGTGCTCTCCCCACGGCCGGCGAGCGGACACATCGACATCGTCGCGGCGGGTCAAAGCGCAACCGGAACGAAATTTGCCGCTGAATACGCGGATTTCAACTTCCTATTAGGCGTGGGAGTGAACACGCCGAGCGCGTTCGCGAAGAACACTGAACAGCTTCTCACCGCAGCGAAAGCGGCCAACCGAGATGTTGGCGCGATGACCTTGTTCATGGTGATCGCTGACGAGACCGACGAGGCAGCGCGCGAAAAGTGGCGTGACTACCACGATAACGCCGATGCGGAGGCGCTGGCATACATGGCGGGTGAGTCCGGTCGCGACCAGACGGCGGACGACAAATCGACGGCGCGGACAATGGTCGTCCCCGAGGGTGCGGTGAACTTCAACATGGGCACCTTGGTCGGGGCGTACGAGAACGTCGCGCGAATGCTGGACGAAATCGCCCAGGTGGAAGGAGTCAACGGCATCATGCTCGTCTTCGACGACTTCCTTGACGGCATCGAGAAATTCGGCACCCGCATCCAGCCGTTGATGAAGTCCCGGCGGGACCGGGCACCGGTGCGCTGACCATGTCTCGAGAACTGAGTGTCGCGGTCGTACAATCAGGCGAACTTACGACTGACCTCGAGACAAACCTCGTACGTCTCGGAGATCTCATCCGCGAAGCCGCGGCGCCCGGTTCCCGAGGCCGGGTTCCCGACCTGATCGTGCTACCCGAGCTCACCGCTACTCCCTACTTCTGCGGTAGCCGGGACATCGACTACCGATCGTGGGCACAACCGATCCCCGGTGACGTCACCAATTCTTTCGCCGTCCTCGCCGCGGAGCTCGGAGTCGCGATCGCATTCGGCTTGTATGAACGCACCCCGCAAGGAATATTCCACAATGCCGCGGCCATTGTGGATAACAACGGCGCGCTGATCACCTGGCACTTGCCATACGGCCACACGAGCCGGAGCTACCGAAAACTGTCGCTTCCCGTCGCCCGGATCGGCGGAATCGAAGTCGACGAAAGGCGCTGGTTCTCGCCAGGGCAAGCGCCAGCGGTGGTCGACCTCGCCGGGACGAGAATCGGCTGCGTCATCTGCTACGACCGGAGTTTCCCCGAATACTGGGCCGTCGAGCGACTACTGGGTGCGGAGATTGTCATCGTCATCGTGAGTTCACTGGGCAGCCGCGAAGATCTGTTTCTTGCCGAGCTGCGGACTCGCGCGATGGAGTCCCAGACCTGGGTGGTCGCGGCCAACAGGGCAGGCCGCGAGACTCTCGGCGGGGAGACGGCGGATTACTTCGGCCTCTCCGCGGTAGTACGACCGGACGGTCACATCGTGGCCCAGGCGCCCGCGCACCGCGCCAACGTCATCATCCGAGCCTGCCTCGCTCTCGACGAAGTGGGCTATGTCCGTGATCGCCTACCGCTCGGCCACGACCGGCGCGCCGACGTGCTCGAACAATTGGCAACCTTGGCCGTGGACGAACACGCGATCACTCGCGAACATCCTGACTGAATGAGGTCGCCCGCGCGTCTCGTCTGAGGGCTTCGAAAACCATGGCCAGTTTGTTCCGCGTACCACCTTTTACAGAACCGACCAATCACGAGGCGGAATCCCAACTAGCTGAGACTGGCGCCTCACCGTTGTCTTTGGTCGCGTGGCACCTCGTATCGAGTGGGCGAGAAGTCGCTGTAGACGCAGCACGGGGAGCCGTGTAATGTAGTCGTGCCGACTAACGGCATAGCGTGCCACAGGAAGGAACACGACGATGACGTTGCCACTCCAAGGCGTAGTGGTGGTGAGTGCCGAACAGGCGTTGGCGGGCCCGCTGGCGAGCAGGTCACTCGCCGACCTGGGTGCGACGGTTGTCAAGGTCGAGCGACCGGACGGTGGTGACTTCGCTCGCGACTACGACTCCGTTGTTCACGGCGTCGCTAGCGCGTTCGCCTGGCTCAACCGGTCGAAGAAGTCGGTGGTGATCGACCTGCAACGGCCGGAGGCCACCAAGGTGATGCGAGCGCTCCTGGCGAGAGCGGATGTGTTCCTCAGCAACCTGAAGCCCGGATCCCTTTCCAAGCTGGGCTACTCCGACGAACTGCTGGCCAGCACGTACCCGAACCTCATCACATGCACCATCGACGGCTATGGCTCCGCTGGTGGACGCTACGCAGGGAAGAAGGCCTACGACCTCATGATCCAGGCTGAGTCCGGACTCATGTCGCTAACCGGTACAGAGAAGCAGCCGGCTAGGGCAGGGATCTCCGTTGCCGATATAGCCGCCGGGTCGCAGGCGTCGCAGGCGATTCTTGCCGCGCTGATCGAACGGGAAAGGACCGGCCACGCCCGTCGAGTCCGTATATCCCTGCTCGATTCCTTGGCCGAATGGATGGGCCACCCGTTGCTCTACGCAATGCACGGCGGATCACAGCAGCGCCGGACCGGGACCTCCCACCCGACCATTGCGCCGTACGGACAGTTCGCCGTCGCAGATGGACAAGTCATGCTGGCCGTGCAGAACCAGAGAGAGTGGCGGCGCCTTTGTGATGAGGTCCTCCTGCGTACACGGCTCTCTGACGATCCGCGCTTTGTCAACAATGCGGCTCGGGTCGCGAATCGTGCTGAGCTCCGCGACGAAGTGGAAGCGGCGTTCCGCGACGTGCCCGCGGCAGAGGCTCTCGCCAGGCTGGACGCGGCCAACATCGCGAACGCGCGGCTCAATGACGTTCAGTCGTTCGTTGACGAGTACAAGGCGTTGGCGCCAGATCGGTGGTTCACCGTTCAGACAGCCGACGCCGATTTCCAAGCAGTGCTGCCGCCGCAGTTTGACGAAGACTTCGTTCCGCAGAATGCTCCGGTCCCCGACCTGGGTCAGCACACCCAGGAGGTTCTCGCATGGGCCGGCATCGCTAGCGAGGAGATTGACAGCCTTCTTTCTGATGGGATTGCGGGGGTTCGTAAATGACTGTCCACCAGTCCTCACAAGGACACTACTTCGAAGATTTCGTAGCCGGCGACGTGTACGAGCACGGCGTGGGCCGCACCGTGACCACTACCGACAACCTTTGGTTCACACTACTCACCCAGAACACGGCGAGGGCGCACCTTGATCACCACTTCGCCAGCAAAACCGAGTTCGGAAAGCCGTTGGTGAACTCTACCCTGACGTTCGCGATCATCAATGGCCAGTCTGTTGCGGACATCAGCCAGAACGTCATCGCCAATCTTGGATGGGACGCGGTCACCCTGCCTAACCCTGTGTTCGAGGGTGACACTCTGTACTCTGAGTCTGAGATTCTTGCGGTGCGTGAGTCCCAGTCGCGGCCCCACGCCGGGATCGTCCACGTGCGGACCAGAGGCTACAACCAGCGAGGCGAGGACGTGCTGGTCTACAGCCGTCACGTCATGGTCTACCGACGCGGCCACGCACCGAGTACCCATGAGCGCTAACGCCTCTGTCGTCTGCACCGCGCGGTCGTGGCTGTTCGTGCCCGGCAACCGGCCAGACCGCTTCTCGAAGGCCCTCAAAGCGGGCGCCGACGCCGTGGTAATCGACCTCGAGGACGCGGTCGCCGACGCCGACAAGGACGAGGCCCGCGACGTCGTGGTTCGGACGATCGAACAGGGAGTGCTCGATGGGTCGGTTTTCCTGCGCCTCAATGCGTTAGGTAGCCCATTTGGTTCTCGCGATTTAGCCGAACTAGCACGCCTCGGCTCGCTGGACGGTCTGTCGGGAGTGTTGCTCCCGAAGGTCGAGCACGCTGACCAAGTCGCTGCCTTCCGTGACCGGATGGGCGGCCACCTCCCGGTGGTGGCGATCGTAGAGACCGCTCAAGGCCTGGCGCGAGTCAACTCGATCGCGCAGGCAGACGGTGTGTCAAGACTCGTCAGCGGCAATCTAGACCTAGCCGAGGATCTAGGCTGCGATTTTGACACACCGGGTGTGCGTGGGCACGTCGAGTTCCCAATAGTGCTGGCGAGCCGCGTAGCCGGGCTGCCCCCGCCTGTTGAAGGCCCTGAAACCCAGCTCGGCGAGCCAACCGTCGTCGAAGCTGCGGCGCGGGCCGCTAGGGCGTTGGGATTCGGCGCAAAGATCTGCATTCATCCGTCGCAGGTCGACGCTGTTCACAGGGGCCTCCGACCACCGGAAGGTGAGCTGGCACGCGCGCGCAGAGTGCTCGCTGCTGTTGGAAGCGCCGCACCAGGCCGCGCGATCAAGGTCGACGGTCGGATGGTGGACAAGCCAGTAATTGAGTGGGCAAAGCGGATCGTGCAATCGACAGGAGAGAACCTTGACCACATTTGATATCTCGCCCGAGGAGAAGACCCTCGTTCAGACGGTCCGAACCTTTGTAGACAAGAAGGTCAAACCCGTGGTGTGGGAGCTTGAGGCCGAGAACACCTATCCCGAGCAACTCATCGACGAGATGAAGGACATGGGGATCTTCGGTTTGCTGATCGACGAGCCCTACAGCCCGGGCCGGGTGTCGGCCACCGCCTTCGCCATGGTCACTGAACAACTTGCCCGAGGCTGGATGAGCCTCGCCGGCGCGATGGGTGGGCACTCCGTAGTCTCGTATCTGATCGGGCAGTTCGGCACTGACGATCAGAAGCAGCGCTACCTCCCCCAGATGGCGACAGGCGAACTGCGTTCATCAATGGCGCTCACGGAGCCTGGCGGCGGGTCGGACCTTCAGGCGATGCGTACGGTGGCTCGCCGCGACGGCGACGAGTGGGTCGTCACTGGGTCGAAGACTTGGATCACCAATGCTCGGCGTGCGGGAATGACCGGGTTGCTGTGCAAGACCGACCCAAACGCCCAGCCGGCACACACTGGTGTCAGCATCTTGCTCGCCGAGAAGGCTCCGGGATTCCAAGTGTCACGTGATCTACCCAAGCTCGGCTATCGCGGGATCGAAACGTGTGAGCTCGTCTTCGATGACTACCGCGTTACGAATGAGAATCTACTCGGGGGCACGCCCGGTCGGGGGTTCGCGCAGATGATGCGCGCTCTCGAGGTGGGCAGGATCCAAGTGGCGGCGCGCGCGGTTGGGTTGGCACGCGCCGCGTTCGAAGAGGCGGTTACGTATGCGCAGGAGCGTGAGGCGTTTGGCCGCCAAATTTGGCGCCACCAGTCGGTGGGCAATTACTTGGCGGAGATGGCCACGTCACTTCACGCCGCTCGCGCGCTGACGCTGATCGCTGCGTCGAACTTCGACTCCGGGAAGCGTAGCGATCTAGAGGCGGGTGCCGCCAAGCTCTTTGCGACTGAGATGTGTGTCGATGTCTGCCTGAAGGCCATGCGAGTCCACGGTGGCTACGGGTACTCGAAGGAGTTCAACGTCGAGCGGTACTTCCGCGATGCGCCCTTGCTGCTCATCGGCGAGGGCACGAACGAAATCCAGAAGAACGTGATTGCGCGACAAGTTGTGGAGCGCCGTCAACTCTGGGAGTAGGCGTCCCACGTCGCTCGCGGACTTTCAGCTTCGATTGCGGTGACGATCTGTTGACATGGCCCGCGCGCACAGATTCAATGGTTCACTACGCGGCACAATGTGTCAGATAATGGCACACGGAGGACAGCATGCTTGACGTTCACGAACTGGAGTCCGGCTACGGGCTGGTGCCAGTGCTGCATGGGGTGACCCTGTCGGTGGAGGCGGGTGAAGTTGTCGTCGTACTCGGGCCGAACGGCGCTGGCAAGTCCACGTTGCTGCGCACCGTCTCGGGGCTGCTCTCCACTCGTCGGGGTGCCGTGTCGATCGCCGGGCGGCGGGTCACGGGTATGGCTCCGCATCGCATCGCGCGTTTGGGAGTGGCCCACGTGGTTGAGGGCCGCGGGATCTTTCCCAACTTGACGCTCCGGGAGAATCTGCTGCTCGGCCAGTACATGGCACGTCGAAAGTCCTCCGTCGGAAACATGCTCGAGGAGCCGCTGAGCGCTTTTCCTTGGATGAAGAGCCGCTTGGATCAATTGGGAGGACGGCTGTCGGGTGGCCAGCAGCAGATGGTCGCGATAGCCCGTGCACTTCTTGGTGACCCGCGTGTCCTTCTGCTTGATGAGCCGTCGCTCGGTCTGGCCCCCATCATTACCGAGGAGCTCTTTGGTGCAATCCGCGCGCTTGCGACGGACGACCGAGCAGTACTAGTTGTCGAGCAGCAGATCCATCGAGCCCTAGAGATCGCCGACCGTGGCTTCGTCTTGCAGCGCGGGCACATCGTCATGTCTGAGTCTGCGTCTCACCTCAAGCAGGACGACCGAGTGGCAAAGGCGTACATGTCGTGAACCAGGTACAAGAGAACCGACGAACCCACGCGCAAGGCGACCCGACCGTGCGGGTAGAGGCCTTAACAGTACAGTTCGGCGACTTTGCAGCGTTGCAGGACCTCACGCTTTCGGCATACCCCGGTGAGGTCGTAGGCGTCATCGGTCCAAACGGGGCCGGCAAGTCCACGCTGGTGAATGCCATGACTGGAATGACCCCTCCTGCGGCTGGCCGGATCGAGATGGATGGCAACCAGCTGCTACGCCAAGGGCCCGCGAGTCGCGCACGGCGAGGGATGATTCGAACGTTTCAGACTGCTCAGGTCTTCGACTCGCTTAGTGTCGAACGGAACCTGATGCTCGGCCGACGTCGTCCAGGTAGGCGCCAGGCCGCCAACGGAAGAAGCAGTGAGCGCGAGGTGCCCGTGTCGCTCCGGCACCTTCTGGGCCGACGCGGCGAACAAATAGGCGGCGGTCAGCGAAAGATGACCGAACTCCACCGTGCTCTGGCCGCGGAACCGCGACTGCTACTGCTCGACGAGCCGGTGGCCGGCGTTCCGGTCGCCGATCGCAAGGTCGTCCGCCAGTTGCTCCGACAGCACGTGGACCAAGTGGGCACCACCGTGCTGCTGATTGAGCACGACATGGAGTTCATCAGCGGGATCTGCGACTGGTTGTACGTCATGGCCGCGGGCGCGGTCATCAGTCAAGGCCCTTGGGACTTCGTGAGTAACGACCCGGTCGTTTTAGAAGCCTACCTCGGCGGTTTCTAGAGCGGCGCAAGCCCCGGTAGATCGATAAATACCAAAGAAGTACTACGCATCCCTGCAAGGAGATTGACATGATTCGACCCCAACCCGGCCAGCATCGGATACGCCGATTGGTTGCGGCCACCACAGCGGTAATGACCGTTGTGGCTGTCGCTGGTTGTGGCGGAAGCGCCGCCGACGACGGTTCTGTTTCTGCAGGCGGCACGATCGTTCTGGGTATCTCGGCTCCGCAGACTGGTCCACTCGCTATCAACAGCCAAGCGGCGGACGGCTTGGAAGCGTACTTCAAGAAGGTTAACGAGGCGGGTGGTGTCGCGGGCTACACCGTCGAAACGAACGTTGTCGACAATCAAGGCACGGTCAACGGAGGCGCCCAATCGGTTCGGACGCTGCTCTCGGATGACCCGTTCGCCGTGAGTGTCGTCAGTTCGGGCGCCTTCACGGGCGCAACGTCGGTTCTGCGCAACCAGCCGGATATGCCAGTCCTCGCACTTTCTAGCGGAGCGGCCATCGATGCGGCCGACCTCGACACGGCATACGGATTGTTCACCGACTACACCACTGAAAGCTTCGCGGCGATCGATGCTCTCACTGAAATGGGGCACTCCGAGCTCGCCCTCGTGTACGACCCAACCTTTGCGCAGGAGTCTGCCGATTCGGACGCCGAGTACGCGGACGAAAAGGGCGCAGAACTGGTGGAGAGCATTCAGATGCCTTCGTCATCGAGCAACTATACGCCGGCAGTCCAGAAGATCCGCAGCAGTGGCGCCGACGGCGTCATCCTTCAGGTGGCGCAGCAGGGTGTCGCGGGGTTGCGCAAGGCTGCTCAAGAAGCTGGCTTGGACGTACCGATGGTTGCGTACTCCGGGAACCTGGACGCGGGCATGATCGAACTCGCCGGTCAGGCCGCGGACGGTCTCTACGTCACGGGTCTTTTCCCGCTCCTCAACGATTCTTCCCCAGCCGTGAAGGAGTTCCGCGACACCATGGAGCAGTATAAGCCCGGCTCGGTGTCGGTTCTCGGCATGGTCGGCTGGAATGCCGGCGCCTTGATCGAGGCCGGCATCCAGCGGGCCGCCAAGTCGGAGGAGAGCCTGACGTCTGCCAACTTTCTTGCTGCGCTCGAGGAGCTGGGTGGCCAGTCCATTGGCGTTCTCGACCAAGTGGGTTGGACCGAGGAGGCACACGACTCGCTGGACGGTGAGGACACGTCGACCTTCACGCTGTACCAGGTGCAGGACGGTGACTTTGTCAAGGTCGAATGAGGCGCTTACCCCGGCGCACAGCTTTTCAAAGCCAGCACAAGAGAACTGAGAGTTTGAGACATGTGGACCATCGTTCTGAGCGGTTTGGTGACCGGCGGTCTCTACCTCGCCATCTCACTGGGAGTGGTCGTGACCATCAGGTTCGCCCACGCAGTGAACTTCGCCCACGGTGCGATCGCCACGCTGGCCGCCTACGTAGGCTGGCAAATACTGCGGGACGGTCACAACCCCGTAGTCGCCTTCCTCGCGGCGGCAGCGATCGGCGGCGTACTCGCCGTGGTGGTCTCCGTGTTGTTGGCGCGATACCTGCCCAGAGCGGCAGAGCTGACAACAGCGATGGCCACCTTCGGACCTGCCCTCGCCTTCATTGGTCTCGCGGGCTACGTGTGGGGTGAGAGCCCCCAACCGCTGTCAGAACCCGGGGCCCTAGGGGGCGCGGTATCGGTGCTCGGAGCCACTGTCGGAAAGTTCGAATTGGTAGCCCTGTGCGTCTCCCTCGCCGTCGTTGCGATGCTTTCGCTGTTACTGCGAGGGACGTCGATGGGGCTGGCTCTGCGCGCCTGCGCTGACGACCCCGCCACGGCTTCGCTCAATGGCATCAATGTGTCGCGACTGCAATCGATGGTCTGGGCTTTTGCCGGTATGACTGCGGGCGTGGCGGGGCTGACGATCAGTATGGCAGCGCAGCTCGACCCCAACTTTTTGACCGGATTCCTAATCGAGGCGTTCACGGCTGTGGTGCTCGGCGGCATCGGAACCCTCGGGGGCGTTGTACTCGGCAGCCTTCTGTATGGAATCGTCGTTGCTGGCGTTTCCTTCTACCTAGGCACGGAATACGTCCCCGCGGTGTCATTGGGCGTGCTCGCCATCGTATATCTGGTGCGGCCCACCGGACTCTTGGGAGGAGAGCGTCTAGCCACCACAAATCGGGTTTCTATCGAGGCCGGTACGAACCTGAAGCTCTCCCGGGCGCTTGTCCGATCTGGTTGGACGGTGCGGGGGATGGGCGCGGCCCGCCTAACCGTGGGTCGGCCGGGGTTGATCGCGGTGGCGGCGGTTCTGCTAGCGGGTCTGGTGCTGGTGCCAAGGTTGATGCCAACCGCGTGGATCTTCGTCGGCGCATCCGCTCTCGCTATGACGATCGCGGTTTCCGGGCAGAAGTTCCTATCTGGCCTCTCCGGACGACTAGCAGTGGCCCAAGGCGGCTTTATGCTGGTGGGAGGATTCGTCGCCGCGAACCTCGCACTCCACTCCGGGCTGCCCGCGCTTCTTGCCATCGTGGCTGCGGTACCTGTGGGCGTGCTTCTCGGGGCGGCACTCGGGTTGAGCATCCTCCGGATCTCAGGGCTCTATCTCGCGATCATGACCTTGCAGTTCACGCTGGCCGTGACCGAGTTGGCGCGATCATGGACCGGCGTGACCGGGGGAGAGGTCGGCCTGATCTTGCCCCCTGTGTCGCTGGCCGGTCGCTCCCTGATTGAGCCGTACGACCTGTGGCTGCTGTCGTTGGCGTGTGCTGCCGTTGCGTTGGGCGTGCTGGTCGTGATTGCCCGTAGTTCTTTGGGCATCCGTGTCCGCGCGGCCCGTGACAGCAACGACGGTGCATCGGCACTTGGGTACGACACACGCTTACTGGCGGTCGTAGCGGTTGCTATCAGCGCGGGTGCGGGCGCATTTGCGGGCGCGTTGTCAGCATTCCAGGTCGGTGTCGTCACGCCGGAGTCCTTCACGCTGTGGACCAGTGTCTACGTGCTGCTCGCTGCTACCGTGGCGGGGCAGGACTCACTCGCCGTCGGACCGGTTCTCGGTGCGGCTTTGGTAGTCGTCCTGCCGTTCGCACTGGCTTCTGCTGGAGGATTAAGTGCCGTTATCTTCGGGACTGCGATTATCCTTGCTCTCGTTCTACGTGAGTCGCTAGCACGAGCGCGCAACCTTGAGGCCCACGACGAGGAGGTCGCGTTAGACGACGACAAGCTCGTAATCGCATGACTTGGCCAAGTGCCGAGTTCCGGGCTTTGTTAGCGTGCGGGCGGAGCGGAGTTTGTCCCCGGTACGGGCAGGGGAAGGCAGTGCACATGGCTGATGAACGAGGGGGAGACATGGTGCTGGACGACACGCAGGCCGCTACACGGCCGACACGGCAAAGTGCCGGTGTGGTGAGCGTGCTGAACGCCCTCAGAATCTTGGAGGCGGTCTCGCATCAGCAGCCGGTGGGGGTCTCTGAACTCTCGCGTCACGTCGACCTCCCCAAGAGCTCAGTCCAGCGGTCCCTCCGGACGCTGGAATCGGCCGGTTGGCTGCGTATGGTCGATAGGTCGCGGTGGGGACTGACCGCGAAGGCGCTGGGCATCGGGCTGCGTGCCAGTGGCGAGTGGGACATTCGGACAGTAGCGCAGCCGGTGATGAGGCGCCTATGCGCGGAAACCAATGAGACGGTCCACTTAGTGCTGCGCGATGACGACGAGGGCATCGTTGCAGCTCGAGAGGACAGTTCACAAACGATCAGAACGTATGTGGCGCTGGGCACGCGTGCACCGCTGTACGCGACCTCATCGGGTATCGCCATTATGTCCCGTCTTCCAGAAGAAGAGACCGCAGCCATTCTCGATGGCGATCTGAAGAGCTTCACCGACACCACAGTCACTGACCCAGAGTTGTTGATGGGCGAGGTGCGCCGTACCGCCGAAAGAGGATACGCCTTCAACCCCTCGTCATGGTGGCGTCCGCATGTTGCCGCCGTTGCCGCCCCGATCCTAAACGGCGCCGGTGAACCGTTAGCAGCTCTCGTCATTTCCATTCCCGACTTCAGGGTCACCGAGGAGGTAGCGGCGGCTATAGGCGAGAGCGTCCGTGCGGCCGCCACCGAAGTGTGTAGCCAACTGCCGTGAAGGATTGGCGCCAAAAGCGAACTGGTTGACGTTGACGGTTCTACGGCTTTGAGCCCACTTTGGGCTGTCTGATTCGCGAGAATTGTGGCCCGGCAGATCGACGGTCGGGCCAGCCGATATGGCCGACGAAGATTCGTGGCGCGAGGGATACTCGAAGGCGTCCATCCCGGAGGAGACGAGCTTCAGTCGCGAGCGCGCAATGGCTGTTGCGCTGGAGAACCGGTTGCGCACGAGGATCCAAATCCGGTGTCCTCGATCAGGCGTTGACTTGAGTCCGCTCGCCTGGGGCGACGCCCTTGTGTGAGTGGAAGGAGACGCTCGGTGCCACGTTCGTGTCGTTGACTGCGCCGCTCCCAGGGAGCCATCCCGCGTGGGAACTGGTGAACGCGTGCACCCGCGCGGGATGAGCGGGAGTCGCTAAGTCCAGTACTCGATCCTCTCAGCAATTCTTTCGATCGTGCTTCTTGACGGAACACTGTGCCGCTGTATGATACGTCATAGTTTGGTTTGACAAGACTTGAGAGGTGCGCCATGACCGACCGAGAGCTTGAACCACTGCACGATGCAGCAGCAGGCAACCTGCTGTTCCACACCGGCCGGTGGGGCGGCCCCGCCGGCTACCGTTGGCGCGGGCCTGACGGTGACGAGGCGGGCTTGGTGCCCTCCTGGCAGGAGCTCGAGCTGGACAGGCTGCGCGGGCTGGGTCTCGTCGTGATCGAACCGGGGCGTGGCCCGTTCGATCGCAAGGTCACCGTCACCGAACGAGGCATTGCTGCGCTTCGCATGGCGGACGCAGCCTGACCCGGCGGCTCGCGACGACCCGGCGCGACCAGCGCGCAGGACCGCGACGGCGGCCGACGGGTGCTGGCACGAGCCAAGATGGCAGTGCCCTCGATCGCCCTGGTGTGGGCCGACGGTGGCTACGCGGGCAAGCTCGTCGCCTGGGTTCAGCAGCGCTGCCGGATCCTGCTCGAGATCGTGCGCAAACCCGAGGGACAGCGCACCTTCGAGGTCCTGCCGCGTCGCTGGGTGGTGGAACGCACCCTGTCCTGGCTGGTGCGCTGCCGTCGCCTCGGCCGCGACTACGAAGGTCTCCCCGAACATGCCGAAGCCATGGTCAAGTGGTCCGTGATCGGCCTCATGGCCCGACGCCTGGCACCCGCCCCCCCACACACGACGCCCCTGGCAACCCGCTCACACCAGATAACCCCTTTCCCAACACCTACTTAGGAGTGCCTATGGCCACCAGCGCGTCGCGGCCGTCCCCACATGCTCAAAACGCGGTTCACGAAACGGCGGGCGGCGAAGGCATCATCAAGTCTCCCGAACAAGTCGTCGACGTCGTTGAGGCTCACGCATCGCATCACCGAATTCCTGACAGGATCGAGTGGCCAGACGCCAACCGCGTGGCGGTCAATCTCACCGTCGACTTCGATGCCATGCTGCTCCGCAAATTGCTCGACGAACCGCCGATGCAACTTGGGAAGGGTGAGTTCGGGGGCCGAGTCGGCGTCTGGCGCTTGCTTGAGCTCTTCAGGCGGCACAATGTCTCCGCGACCTTCTTTGTGCCAGGACGCATCTGCGAGCTCTACCCGGATGCGGTCCGCCAAGCTGCCGCAGACGGGCATGAGGTCGCCGACCACATGTGGGAGCACCGTGTTCCTGCCGATTATGAGATCGAGCGGGCACACCTGGTCCGCACGGCTGATGCACTCGCTGCCACAACCGGCATCCGGCCAATAGGGAGTCGCAGTTGGCACGACGCCGATCTGATGAGCGAGTTGGGCTACCTCTACAACTCGCATGATGCTGCCGACGATCGGCCCCACTTTGTCACGACCGACAGCGGCACGGAACTGGTCAGCCTCCCATTCCACTATACGTGGGATGACGCCATGTACTTCAACTTCGCTTGGCTCAACACCGAGAATAGTGCGCAGCGCATGGCAGACAGCGACCGAGTGTTGGAGCTCTGGTGGGACGCCTTCCAGCAGCAATATAAAGTCGGAGGCTATTTGAACCTCTGTCTACACCCCGAATTCTCGGGACGTTCGCTGCGCATCGACATGCTCGATGAACTCATTCGACGGATGAAGTCATTCGACGGCGTCTGGTTCTCGACCTGCGCCGACGTCGCACGACACATGCTTGGCGCTGGAAGGAGCTGAGGGGCCATGCCATGGAAAAACCGATACACGGTCTCCGACGAACGCTGCTTTGCCGATGAGCAAGTGACGTGGCCAGGCGTCAAGAAAGCTGCGTTCACGCTCACGATCGACCTCTCTCCCACTTGTCGCGCCGAAGGACTGCGACTCCATGACTTTCAGACGCCCGAGGCATTCTATGGCATGAATCGCGGAATGGACGTACTGCGTCAAACGCTCGGTAAACATGCTGTCCGTGCGACATTCGCAGTTCCCGGCGTAATGGCGGAAGCCTATGCGCCGCTGTTGCGCAGCCTCGAGTCTGAAGGTCACGAGGTGGCAGCGCACGGATGGGTACACGAGGATCCCAGTTTGCTTGACGAGAATGAGGAGGAGGCGCGGTTGGCGCGCACCACCGACAGTCTTGGTCAGGCGCTTGGTCACCGGCCATGGGGCTGGTTCAGCCTGCCGCGCCCATCGGACAAGTACGCCGGAGGTGGACTTAGCGACCAAACGGTCGCGCTGTTGGTCAAGCACGGCTATGAGTACCTCGGCAACAGCACCGTGGACGACCGACCGCACTATTGGCTCACCGATGCACAGAAGTCGGCGGGCATTTTGTCAATGCCCTACTACTACCACTTCGACGACCAGTTCTTCCTGCTGTTCCCGGCCAGAGGAACCGGGCTCGAGCACATGGATGCGCTCGAACGTAACTGGCGACGTGAACTGCGTGCGCAGCAAAACCGAGGGTTGGTCTTCAACGCTACCGTGCACCCGCACGCCATCGCCTGGCCCCATCGACTGTGGCGTTTCGACACCCTCTTGGCAGACGTGATGAGAGATGGCACTTGGTGGAATCCTACGGCGCGGGAGTGTACTGCCCATTGGAGAACTCTGCAGCCACTCGAGGACGTGTCGATTTCAGAAGAGATCTGGACACATTACGAAGACAGCTTGAACTAATAGCGGGAAAACGAGAACTAGGATGCCAAACGATAAGCTAACAGCCCAGAATTACGAAGTCGGGAGCACTCACGCGCGGACTTTCGCCGAATCCGTGCCAGCGTTCGCATCGGGAACTTTCACGCCACGGGACATGCTGGAGGAGTGTTTGGCTGTGATCGACACCCGAGAGTCCGACGTGAAGGCATGGGTCGAACTCAACGCCGAGTTGGCGAAACAGCAGGCGGACGCAAGCACGGCGCGCTGGCGCGAGGGGCGCCAACTCTCACCCATCGACGGCATGCCGGTTGGTATCAAGGACCTGCTCGAGACGCGCGACATGCCAACTCAGATGGGGTGCGAAGCCTTCCGGGGCGCATTCCCGAAGCGGGACAACGCCATCGTGTGGGCACTCCGGCAAGCCGGGGCGGTGATCGTGGGCAAGACCGTCACGACAGAACTAGGCGGAGCGCACCCCGGGCCGACCAAGAACCCATGGAACCTCGCCCATAGCCCCGGAGGGTCGTCCTCCGGGTCTGCCGCCGCAGTGGCCGCAGGCATGGTTCCCGTCGCGGTCGGTACCCAGGTCGGAGGATCCATCATTCGCCCGGCAAGTTTCTGCGGAAACTGGGCGATCAAACCTTCCCAAGGAGCAGTGCACCGCGGGGAGCGTCAAGCCACGACGATGAGCACCCACGGCACGCACGCGAACTCGCCTGAGGACATGTGGACCACGCTACGAGTCGTGGCCGAACTGACCGGAGGTGACCCTGGCTTCCCACGGCTGTCTGGCCCGACCGCATGTCCCCCCGCGAACCGTCCGCTTACTGTCGCTACTCTGAAAACCGAGGGATGGGATAGGGCATCTGACGCGGCGAAGCGAGGGATTTCACGCGTTGCCAAGGCCATCGAGGCCGCCGGTGTGACTCTCATTGGAGCAGAAGAGCACCCGGTAATCGAGGAACTCGAGGATCGGCTTGAGGGCTGCAGTGAACTCACCACCACGATGACCGCCTGGGAAAACCAGTGGCAGCTGAGAAACATTCTTGCGAGCAACCCAGATGGCGTCAGCGATCGCACCAAGCGCGGGCTGACGGTCGCCGAGAACCTCGGGCCCAGCGGCTACGAACGTCTGACACGTATTCGCGAGCAAGCCAAGACGGTCTTCCGGAGTCTGCGTCGAGACGTAGACGTCTTCGTCACCTTGGGGTCGCCCGGACCAGCGCCGCAGTGGGAAGGGGAGTCGCCCGAATTGTCACCGGCTCTGTGGCCGACCGGTGACCCGGTATTCAATACTCCGGCGTCTATGCTGGGCATTCCTGCCATCAACGTTCCAATGCTCTCTGTTGATGGACTGCCCCTAGGGGTTCAGATAATGGGTCAGGCCGGTGATGATGCGCGCCTCGCTTCGTACGGCCGATGGATGGCAGAACTGCTTGCTGCGGCGTGATAGGGAGCGCCGAGGTCCCATATCCATATGAGCGTTGCCTCGTGGGTCACGAAATGCGTCCGCTTAGGGGAGGCGCTGGCGATGAGCGACATTCCCGACACCAGGTAGAGGGTTCAGTTGTTGTGGCTCATGTTGAACGGACTCTCGGAGTGGCGGTGATCCACAAAGTCCAGGTTAGGAAGGAACTAAAATGCGAGCAGTGCGCGTGCGTCAGTTCGGCGGCATAGATCAGTTGGGCGTAGAAGACGTGCCCATACCATCTCCGTTGCCGGGGCAAGTACTTATACGGTTGCGTGCTGCCGGCCTAAATCAAGCAGACATTCTAGTACGCGAGGGGCGGTTCATCGAGATAGAGAGGCAGCAGCGACTCCCAATATCGCCGGGTGTCGAAGGTGCCGGCGAGGTGGTCGCAGTTGGCGAGGGAGTCACCACTCACAAGGTTGAGGATCGAGTGGTGATACTGCCGATGCTCACATGTCATGCATGTCCGGCATGCGCGTCGGGCGAGGTCAGTCGCTGCCCGGAGTTGCGCATCGTGGGCGAGCACTGCGATGGCACATACGTCGAGTACATAGCACTGCCGGCCGCGAATGCGTTACTTGCGCCGCCACAGCCTTCGTGGGAGCAACTCGCTGTATCGGTTGTGGGATATATGACCGCATGGCACATGCTGCTAACGCGTGGTGGCCTAAGATCGGGCGAGACAGTCGTGGTCGTCGGTGCGGGCAGCGGCATGGGGAGTGCTGCCATCCAGGTCGCAAAGTCTGTCGGAGCTGCCGTGATCGCGACCACAGGCTCGGACGCAAAGTGCGGTCGAGCGCTGGAGGTCGGAGCCGATCATGCGGTCAACTATGCAGACAGGAATGATTGGCACGACGCTGTTAAAGAACTCACGAATGGTAAAGGCGCAGACCTCGTACACGACACGGTTGGCGGCGCCACCTTTCAGCGATCGATCAATGCCTTACGACATGGTGGTCGCCTGGTCTGCATGGGAAGCCACTCGGGAAGGTCGGCTGAAGTGCAACTCGTGAGCATTCATCGCAACGAGGTCGACATCCGTGGCTGCCACACAGCTTCGATGTCCGAGGTGCGAGAGTTCCTGCCGAAAATCGGCTCCGATTGGCTGCAACCCATTGTAGACACAACATTCTCGATGAACGAGGTTCAAGCGGCGCACGAGCGCTTAGCATCGCCAGAACGGTTCGGCAAGGTGGCTCTTCTCTTGTGAGGGTAAGGTCCGGTGGAGTCTTCGACGCGTCCCGTGTCTCGGTCCGCGTTTGAAGAGCGGACGGGCATGCGCCAGCTGTTTCGCGTTGGGTAGACGGATCGCCCACAGCTTAGCTGGGCCAGGTTGTGGCCTACGGGATCGCGCTGAGCTGGGTGACCACAGACCTCGCCGCGGATTCGGTCGATGACGAGGTCGTCGGGGCTCTCTCGTTGAGAGAGCCTGCCCCTCCGGAGGAGGTTGCCGAGATCGCAGTGTTCCTGGCATCGGCCCGGGCGCGTCATGCGACGGGAGCCACCGTGGACATCACTGCCGCTGACTACGTGCGCTCACTGATCGACGGTCAGGTGGCGGAGCCGCCCGTGATCTCGTCCGCGAGCAGCGCGACGTGCAGTGATGCCCGGATGTCGGGGTCGTCCAGGTCGGCGCCGATTACCCGGCTCGCCTTGGCCAGCCGGTCGTAGAAGACGGGCCGGGAGACTCGGAGGCTGGTTGCGGCTTCGGCCTTGCTCGTCGGGTGGGTGACCAGGGCGCGGACGGTGTCTGTCAGATGGCTCCCGTAGTGCTCGTCGTACTCGCGGAGTGCGGCGAGTTCGCGGTCCACGAACGTGGCGACGCGGTCGTCCTCTGCCAGCATGGCGAGCAGGCCGCGGAGGTGGACGTCGTCGAGGCGGTGGACGCGTTCGTCGGCTTTGGTGTCCCGGATCGACTGCACCACCTGGTGGGATTCGCGTAGCGTACGGTCGATCTCTGCCGGACGGGGTGCGGGGCGTCCGGCGCCGATGAGCACCGCCACGCGGCGCGCCACCCGTGCGGCGAGGTCGTCGACCACACGATCCGCGTCGACCGATCGGGGTAGCGACACCAGCGCGCGGACGTTGTGATCGAGTTCGCTGACCAGGGCTGGCAACTGCATCTCGTGTGCGGAGTGCACGGTTGCGGCGATGGCCTCATCGATGAGAAGCGCGCCGCCTCCTTCCACGGCTCGATCGATCCGGGGGCGTAGCGTGATCCCGACGAAGTGGCGACGCTCGGTGGGCAGCCCTGCTACCTCGCATCGCCGTAACAGGTCGGGCACGGTCGGGTCTGCCAAGAGGCCGACGAGAAGTTCGTGGTGCGCACGGCGTACGACGCTGTCGCGTTGCCGATCGTGCAGTCGGTGCAGCGCCAGCGCAGCAGCGGCTCGCTCCACGAGTGCCACCATCCGTTCCGGCGGCGGTGAGGGTGTCTGCACCACCAGCCGCCCCCAGCGCCGCTCGCGCTTGCCGATCTGGGTGACGAGCCAGCCGAGATCGGAGTCCCAAGTGGTGCGGCCTTCAACCCGAACGTGTCGGGAGCGGGTGGTCCAGTTCGCGAGGAAGTCGGCAACGTCGTCCGGCCCGGACCGGTAGTCCAGCACCTGGTGCTGCTCGCTCTCTAGAACCACCGTCGCGCCGGAGAGCCGTTGCACGGCGGCGAGGATCTCTTCGGGGCCGGCCTCGTCGATGCTCAGCTCGGTGAAGGTGTCGTGCACTCGCTGGGCTTCGCGCAGTTCGGTGAGCTGGGATGCGATGAGTCGCTCGCCCACCGCCTGGATGACCGCGGCGAACCGCACCTCGCTGGTCAGCGCAACCAAGGGCAGGCCGAGTTGTTCGCACGCCTGGATCAGCGAGCGGGGCAGATGTTGCCACCGGCGACCTAGTTCGATCACGAGTCCGGCTGCATCGCCCTCGGAGAGGCTGGTCGCGAACTGATGGAGCTCGTCTGAGGTGTCGGGCATGGCGATGCCGGTGCTTAACAACAGATCGCCCTCGCGGAGCAGGGGAGCGATATCCGCGAGTTCTGCCGAGTGCACCCATCGCACCCGCTTGTCGAGTGCGTCGGCGCCGGCGAGGACAGTCGGGCCTGCGGCACGTAGAGCCGGTGTCGCCAGTACATCAGCGACTGAGAGTGCGGTCATGCGTCCGCCCACCTCCGGGCCTGACAATCTGACGGACATCTAGCGCAGATCATACAGTTTGTCGGCCGCATCTGAGGTCTCGCTGGGTCACGATGGTGCCTCACGACGGAAGGGACCATGCCATGACGAACATCATCACCCACTGGCGCGACGGAGCCATCTACGACGGCACCTCGGACCAGTGGGCCGATGTCACCAACCCCGCCACCGGCAAGGCGTCCGGGCAGGTTGCCCTGGCCAGCACGGGGGACGCGGCGCATATCATCGCCTCTGCCAAGGCTGCATCCCAGACCTGGCGCGAGACCTCGCTGGCTCGGCGCACCCAGGTCCTCTTTGCCTTCCGAGAGCTACTCAACAGCCGCAAGGAGGAGCTGGCGCACCTGATCACCGCCGAACACGGCAAGGTCTACTCGGACGCGCTCGGCGAGATCGCACGCGGCCAGGAAGTCGTGGAGTTCGCTTGTGGCATCTCCCACCTGCTTAAGGGCGGCCACACCGAGAATGCCTCCACCGGTGTCGACGTGCACTCCAAGCGTGACCCTCTGGGCGTGGTCGGCATCATCAGCCCGTTCAACTTCCCGGCGATGGTGCCGATGTGGTTCTTCCCGGTCGCGATCGCCGCCGGCAACACCGTCGTACTCAAGCCCAGCGAGAAGGACCCCTCGGCCTCACTCTGGCTCGCCGAGCTCTGGAAGGAAGCCGGCCTCCCGGACGGGGTCTTCAACGTGCTTCAGGGCGACAAGACCGCGGTCGACGCGCTGCTGCAGTCCCCGGATGTCGCGGCGATCAGTTTCGTCGGTTCCACCCCGATCGCCCGCTACGTCTACGAGGAGGCTAGCCGCTACGGCAAGCGCGTCCAGGCTCTCGGCGGCGCCAAGAACCACATGGTGGTCCTTCCCGACGCCGACCTCGACCTCGCGGCCGACGCCGCGGTCAACGCCGGCTACGGCAGCGCGGGTGAGCGCTGCATGGCTATCAGCGTGCTGGTCGCAGTCGAGCCCATCGCTGACGAGCTTGTCGCTCGCATCGTGGACCGCACTCGCACCCTGCTGATCGGTGACGGCAGCAAGGCTGCCACAGTCGACGGCAAGGAAGCCGACATGGGCCCGCTGGTCACCAAGGCCCACCGCGACAACGTCGCGAGTTTCATCGACTCCGGTGAGGCGGCCGGCGCCAAGGTGGTGATCGACGGTCGGCAGGTGCAGCCCCGCGGCGAGCAGGACGGCTTCTGGCTGGGCCCGACGCTCTTCGACGGCGTCACGCCGGACATGGATATCTACACCGAGGAGATCTTCGGCCCGGTCCTCTGCGTCGTACGGGCCAAGTCCTACGACGAGGCCGTGGCGCTGATCAACGCCAACCCGTACGGCAACGGCACCGCGATCTTCACCAATGACGGTGGTGCCGCCCGCCGCTTCGAGGAGGACGTTGAGGTCGGCATGATCGGCGTCAACGTCCCGATTCCTGTACCGGTCGCCTACTACTCCTTCGGCGGCTGGAAGCGCTCGCTCTTCGGCGACACCCACGCACACGGCACCGAGGGCGTGCACTTTTTCACGCGCGCCAAGGCTGTCACCACCCGTTGGATCAACCCGGCCGCTCGTCCCGAGGGTGGCCTCGAGCTGGGGTTCCCGCAAAATGTCTGAGACAACCGTCACCGCACTCAACGACGCCGACCGGGCCTACGAGCTCGACCGCGCCCACGTGTTCCACTCCTGGTCTGCGCAGGCGACCCTGGACCCGATGGTCATCACCAAGGCCGAAGGCTCCCACGTCTGGGACGCCGAGGGCAATCGACTGCTGGACTTCACCTCCCAGCTGGTCTACACCAACCTCGGCCACCAGCATCCGCGGATCGTCTCCGCGATCCAGGATCAGGCGGCCACGCTCTGCACGGTCGCGCCGCAGTTCGCCAACGGTACCCGCTCGGAGGCCGCTCGCCTCATTGCCTCGCACACGCCGGGCGACTTGAACCGGGTCTTTTTCACCAACGGTGGAGCCGATGCTAACGAGCACGCGATCCGGATGGCGCGGTTGCACACCGGCAAGCACAAGGTGCTGTCGACGTACCGCTCCTACCACGGCGGCACCCATCTGGCCGTCAACGTCACCGGCGACCCCCGTCGATGGCCTAGCGACAACGGTTCCGATGGCACGGTGCACTTCTTCGGACCGTTCCTTTACCGGAGCCCGTTCCACGCCACCACTGAGGCAGAAGAGTGCCAGCGGGCACTGGAACACCTCGAGCAGGTGATCACCCTCGAGGGGGCGAGCACCATCGCCGCGGTCGTCCTGGAGCCCATTCCGGGAACCGCGGGCGTCATGATCCCACCCGCGGGTTACCTCGAAGGCGTGCGCGACCTGTGCGATCGGCACGGCATCGTGTTCATCGCCGACGAGGTGATGGCCGGGTTCGGCCGCTCGGGCAAGTGGTTCGCCCTCGAGCACGCCGACGTCGTTCCGGACCTTCTCACCTTCGCGAAGGGTGTCAACTCCGGCTATGTGCCGCTCGGCGGGGTGGCCATCAACGAAGCCATCTACGACACGTTCACCGATCGGCCCTACCCGGGTGGCTTGACCTACTCCGGGCACCCGCTCGCGTGTGCCGCCGCCGTCGCCACCATCCGCGCGATGGAGGACGACCGCATCGTCGAGCACGCGGCCGATCTCGGTGACACGGTCCTCGGCCCAGGCCTGTGCGAGCTCGCGGACAAGCACGACTGGATCGGTGAGGTGCGCGGCACTGGGGCCTTCTGGGCCATCGAGTTCGTGGCCGACCAGGAGACCCGCGAGCCACTGGCGCCGTACGGTGGCAGCAGTCCGGAGATGGCGGCGATCCTGGCGGCCTGCAAGCGTCGTGGGCTGCTTCCCTTCGTTAACTTCAACCGAATCCACATCGTCCCGCCGCTCACGACCACCGTCCAGGAGGCGCGCCAGGGACTGGCCATCCTCGACAAGGCGCTGACGGAGGCCAGGGTGAGTGCGCAGTGAGCCCGGCCGCACCGACGAGCACCTCAGGGTCGCTGCTGTTCAGACCGATCCAGCTGAATACTTTGGAGCTAGACAATCGGATCGTGATTTCCCCGATGGGGATGTTCTCTGCCAGCGCCGATGGCATACCGGGGGATTGGCACAAGATGCACCTAGGGACGCTCGCTCTCTCCGGAGCGGGCTTGGTCATCATGGAGGCGACGGCTGTATCTCCGGAGGGCAGGGCCAGCGACCGCTGCACTGGGTTGTGGACGGACGAACATGCAGCGGCGATGCACGATGTGTTGTCGTTCTGCAGGCGCCTTGCGCCGGCGAAATTTGGGATCCAGTTGTCACACATGGGACGAAAAGCCGGTCGCCCGGTCCCGTGGAAGGCTCATCGCCAGCCGGCGGAGGGACTATGGGATCCAGTTGCTCCATCCGCTATCGCCTACCCAGGCAACAACGTCCCGCATCCGTTGTCCAAGAGTGAAATGTCGCAGCTGCTCAGGGCATTCGCCGATGCCGCGCGGCGTGCTGACGACATCGGATTCGACCTTCTCGAACTGCACAGCGCACATGGCTACCTGCTGCACTCGTACCTCTCTCCCCACAGCAATGCTCGGACCGACCGCTATGGCGGAACCCGCTCGGCACGCATGCGCTTCCCGCTGGAGGTGTTCGAGGCAGTGCGGGCAGCTTGGCCCTCCGGCAAGCCGTTGGGTGTGCGGGTGAGTGCCACAGACTGGACGCCACAGGGATGGCAGCTTGAAGATACGGTTGCGTTTGCATCGGAACTTGCTTCGCGTGGCTGCGACTATCTGTGTCTGTCCAGTGGGGGAAGCTCCCCCGAGCAGCGCATCGAGTTGAGCCCTGGCTACCAAGTGGGCTTCGCAGAAACTGTGAAGACAGAAGCTGGAATCACCACGATGGCAGTGGGTCTGATAACGACGGCGTCGCTTGCTGAACAGATCCTGAAACGGGGGCAAGCGGACCTCGTGGCGATCGGACGGGCGGCTCTCGCCAACCCGCGATGGCCGTTGCACGCAGCCGTCGAGCTCGGTGAGGCCGTCGGAGTCGCACCTCAATACGCGCGGGCGTTTACTCAACTGCCGCCACGTGGCGCTGGGAGCTAACGGTGGTGGGGGCGTACTGGGCCTTGTGGGGCCGGATGGTGTTGGAGATGTTGCGGAAGTGCGTGAGTTCCACTGCCAGCGAATCGCAGGGTCGCTGTTGAGTGCGCGGTGGAGGTGCTCATACCGCCGTGCGCACCGACCCCGAGAAGGGGCCCAAGGCAATCACGCTCGTCGGCACCGGGGCGCCCCGCCCGGACCTCAGTGGCGAGTGCGAGCTCGACAAGGTCGGCATGGAGGAGTCCGGCATCGCAGCGGTTTTGTTCGAGAAGGCACGCGCGCCGGGCGCGCCGACTACGGTCGGCCAGGCGCTGGGCGACCCTCGGATGGCGTGGAGGGTCCCGTTCCCGGCGTTTTGGCGGTAGTCGGTTGGTGCTACACCGAAGAGATCGTCCGATCCCCAAATCTCCGTGCCCTCACCGCGAGCTTTCACCGAATCGACCACCACACCCGCGAGATGAGGAAGCATATCCTTTACACAGCAACAATTATGAGCGTTACATGATTAGATCGCTCCATATAAATTGTCCACACTAGACAGACACGCCGCAGCGGTTCACGGAAAGTGCGCCAGAACCGCTCATCGGACAGACCCCCAACTTGGGAAAGGGTGCCAAACCCGGGACGGTTCAGTAAGATTCGCGTTCGACTGAGTGACTACTCACGTGCGAAGGGGCTCACGAGTGCGTTGCGGGCGCTGATCGAAGGGTCCCTGATCGTTCAGCGCCCGACAACGTACCCGAATCGTCTCGCGCTACCACCACGCCGAATCTGCTTTGGCTGTGTGTGGTGTGGTGTCATGATTTCGCACGTCGAGGACGTCGACTAGTTGCGCGAGCGAGGTTTTCAGGTTCTGTGAGCGGTCGTGCTGGAATTGGGCGATCACCATCATCTGGGCGTGGCCGTGTCGGTGGAATTCGGGTGCGTCCCAGTTCAGGTACCGGACGTGTACGCCGTGTCGGTGCAGCAGGGCGATGACACGGGCGAGGCTGTTGTTGGTCGCCCTTATCGTGATCGACAGGGCAGTGGAGAACGGTGTGGTGTCAAACTTGGGCATGGGCGTGTCCGTTCGAGGCCGGGTTCGATAGCCAGACGCTGCGTAGTCGTCCGACCTCGGCTATACGTTGCTCGGCGAGTAGTCCGGCGGCGTGTGCCGGGGTGGTGCCGGTGTCGGTGGCCGTTGTCATGATCTTTAGGCTGGTGTCGAAGATCTTGTTGACGCGGGCCCGCGCCCGCTCGTGGTTGAATCCTCTGATCTCGTCGGCAACCTGGATGAGCCCTCCAGCGTTGACTGTGTAGTCCGGCAGGTAGAGGATGCCGCGGTCGTTGAGGACCTGATCGATGCTGTCGTGGGCGAGTTGGTTGTTGGCGCCGCCGCACACGATCTGCGCCCGCAGCGCGGAAACGGTTTGCTCGTTCAGGACGCCGCCGAGCGCACACGGCGCGTAGATGTCGAGGTCACGGGACAGCAGTTTCTCCGGGTCCTCAAGTTCGACTTCCGGGTGCCGGTTGCGTAGGTGTTCGGCGGCGGCCTTGCTGATGTCGGCGACGACGACCGACGCTTGTTCGGACAGCAGGTGTTTGACGAGTTTGCGGCCAACTTTGCCTGCGCCGGCCACACCTACGCGCATCCCGCGCAAGGAAGCGGTGCCTCTGGTGTGCTGGGCGGCCGCGCGCATGGCGTGGTAGACGCCGAGTGCGGTGAGGACCGAGGAATCGCCCGCTCCGCCGTGGGCGCGGGTGCGGCCGGTGACGTAGCGGCTCTCGCGAGCGATGATGTCCATGTCTTCGGGGTAGGTTCCGACGTCGCAGGCGGTGTAGTAGCGGCCGTGGAGTGACTCAACGAACCGGCCGTATGCGCGCAGCAGCGCCTCGCCTTTCACCTCGGAGGGGTCACCTATGATGACAGCTTTGCCGCCGCCGAGGTCTAGGCCGGCGCACGCTGCCTTGTAGGCCATGGCGCGTGAGAGTCGTAGTACGTCGGTTAGCGCCTCGTGCTCGGACTCGTACGGATAGAAGCGGGTTCCGCCGAGGGCTGGCCCGAGGGCGGTCGAGTAGATCGCGATGATTGCCTGAAGTCCGCTCGCTCGGTCACGGCAGAAGACCACCTGTTCGTGGTCAGTTGACTCAACTACTAGGGACATCGGGTGCTCCTTGTGGGAGTTCTGAGCGGGACTGGGCAAACAAAAAACCTCCCGTGCGAACGCACGAGAGGTTGGCGCAGGCTGTTGTTACGTCAGCCCGCGCCGCCGATAATGATCAGTCCAAATGACATGGCCGCGATTCTATAGCCTCGTGCTGAAGAAAACAAGACCTGCCCTCATATCGTCAGAGTCGCCGGAGGATCTGTCAGATTTACGGCCCTGGCTCACATTCGGCGGTGACAGATGTGGCAGCCGAGCCGTGCGCGCCGGTGGGTCCGGTCCTCAACCTCCCGACACCGGTGTTGTAGAGCGACCGGACTGGTGTGGCACCTGGGACCAGACCACTCGCCATCGCGAACTGCTCAACGCCGTTAGGTGATCGGCACCTTGGTCACGATCTGGAAGTGCGCTCGACCTGCTTGCTCAGATGTGGATAGTGCTGTCTGCCGATGGTGACCGATCCACGTGCCGGGCGCACCGCCGCCGACGTGCCTATGGTGCCGGGCCCACGCTCGTCGGTGTAGCTGATCGCGTAGTCGACGACACCGAGCCAGCGACCATCCGCCGCGCGTTCCCACTTCCGTAGCTCGCCGGGGACATCTCCTCGCACGTTGAGCCCGCCAGCACTGGGCTTCCGACACTCAAGCGGAACATTCGGGAACAAATGGTCGAGCTGTACCCAGACTAGGCCTTCGGTGACGCTGAGCAGCGGGTGCAGGGGACAGCGCTTCTCGCGCCCCTCAGCCACCCGATCACATAGACACTCGAACACAGATTCGATGGTATCGAAGTTCGTCGAACAATTCTGTTCGGGCGTCGTCGAGCTGCGGGTGGTGCAGGTCGATGAAATGCGCCACGCGCCGTTGCTCGAGTCCGATGCGTTGGAGTAGGGCGCCGCATCGGACTGCGCTCTGATCCGGTTGCTACCCGGTGCAACGCCAGGGCAGTGCAACGCATCGAACATCACCTGCGTCTTCTGAGCAAGGGGCTGCTGCGGAAGGGGAAGCCTGTGACGCGTCGTCTCCGTGTGTCGATGTCGATCGCCCTCGCAGTAGTCGTTGTCGCTGCCTGCGTCGATGACGGTCCGGGCGATAAGCCGCCACTGCGGAGCGACACAAGCGCCACCTCGCACGCTGCGCGGCACGTCGTCCGTGGCGATGTGACCCGTCTGCACACGCCGGAGGGTGAGGCGGCGATCCAGCTGGTACTCGACACGCGCTCCATGGACGCTGGAGAGCAGCTTGCCGTCCGACTGGTCAACCGGGGTGACGTAGAGGTCATGACAGGTCTGCCGATCATCCAGGAGCGGTGGAACGGCGAACGGTGGGTCGAGATCACACAGCACGGTGTCTGGCCCGACGTTGGAATCCTCCTGCGACCGGGTGAGAGCACCGACGCGCGGACCTGGCCGTTCGGAGGTCTCGTCGAGCTGGGCCGCTACCGCCTCACGAAGTCAGCGAGGTACGAAGGCGGCGCTGTCGATCGGCGACTCGTGGCTGCGGTCACGGTTGAGGTCCATTAGCGGCTTGGCGTGAACGATGAAGCGACCGAGACTGTCTAGGACGGCTAGTTCTGGCCCCGGCTCGTCCCCCTGCGGGTGTGGCCCCACCAGCCATCACGCGAGTACGGCGAGATCGCCTGGGCACCTTCCACCCGCACGGTTGCAGATGTCAGTCGCGGCCACAACGACAGCGTATTTGATCGATTCAGGCACAGTGCGTGGGTAGGAACTTCGCCGCATTCATGCGCGCTCCGCAATGACTGGCATCAGGAGGCGGCCGAGCGCTACACGGGGTGGGCTTGGGGTAATCAGGAACGCCTGAGCTTCCACCCAGTTAGATCTATCGCGACAGAACGCTGTATAGAGACTATAGGCAAACGTTGTATAGAGATTAAATCCGTGTTGTCCGTTGCCAAGAAGATCTTCCTTCCTTTTTGGCGGGGCATCTTCGACTGGGCGTTCCGTGCCATTGAAACTCACTCGATGACGGGTGACAACGGCAACCAGTGCACACAGCTCACTGAGAACGAACCTATCTACCTGCAAGAACGGCACTCGCTGGCGCGCTGGTCATACCAGTCGCGATCGAACAAGATCCACTGGCAGAGCCTGGTCGCCACACACCCCTACCTGTCATTTGCCAGGACCGATAGCAGTCGAACACCAATCGATCTTGCCAACATAGATTCCTCACGCCTGGTCAGGTCGACCATGGCGAGGTAGATCATGCGGCAACGGACACGTGTTCCCGATAGAAAGGACACGGTGGCCAGTCTTGAAGAAAAGGAAACGTGGACTGACGGCCTTGAGTGCCGTGGCGACAGTCCTTGCCACGATCACTGCCATCGTGATGACACCATCAGCGATCGCGCACCCCAAAACACAACTCAAAACGGTGTACGTTGTAGACAGGGCCGAGTGTGTCAAAGCGAGAGCGAAAACAAACCACACTGACACTTATCCCGGCGGGGTGGTGGGCTGCCCCGTGTTTTCCGGACTGGTGAGTTTGTGTCCTTTTATGCCGCGAACTGCTGATTCAGGTATTCGTTGCGGACTTCGTGCGGAGTTTTGTATCCCAGTGCTGAATGGATTCGTCGCCGATTGTAGTGAAGTTCGATATAGCGGGCAATATCAGTCGAAGCCCTTTTTCGTGTGGGATACACCATATGATGAACGCGCTCGTTTTTGAGGCTGGCGAAGAACGACTCGGCGAGCGCGTTATCCCAACAAATCCCGGTGCGACCGAGGGAATGTCGCAAATCGAGTTCATCCAGTTTCGCGCGATATTCGGCCGATGTATATTGGGTGCCGCGATCGCTGTGCATAATACAGCCCGACTCAAGCGTGTGATTTCGTGCGGCCATGTCGAGGGCGTCGGTGACCAATTCGGTGCGCATGTGATCGGCCATCGCGTAGCCGATGACCTCGTTGTTGAAACAATCAATCACGGTCGCCAAATACAGCCAGCCCTGCCAGGTGGAAATGAACGTGATGTCGCCGACCAGCTTGGCCCCGGGCCGGTTGGCGGTGAAGTTCCGCTCGACCAGATCTGGCACGCCGTCGGGCTGTTCAGCGCTGCGGACGGTGGTGGTGCGGTACGGCTTCAGCTGCACCGTGACCAGGCCCATCTCGCGCATGAGTTGGCGGACCGTCTCGTCATCGACCCGCTCACCAGCACGGACGAGCTCGGCATGGATCCGCCGGTAACCGTAGGTGCCGCCGAAGAGGTCAAACAGTGTCTCAATCTTGGTCTTGAGCAGTTCGCGGCGCCGCTCGGTCGCCGACGGCGGCCGGCGAAACCACTCGTAGTAGCCCGATTTCGACACATCCAGCCACGCCAGCATCTGCGTCAGGGTGGGAGCGTCCGCCACATTATGGCCCTTGTTGTGCGCGTACTCGGCGGCGATGAACTCGTACTTCTCGCTCACCGCTGCTCCCTCGCAAAGTACGCTGCCGCTTTTTTCAAAAAGGACAGTTCCATCTCCTGCTCGCGCACCCGGCGACGCAGTTCGGCGAGTTCGGCACGCTCAGACAATTCCAGCGGCGGCTCGTCCCCGGCGTGATCCTCGCGGTATTTCTTCACCCAATTAGCTAGGGTCGTTTCCCCGAGACCGTACTCGCGAGCGACCTCAGCGATCGGACGCTGCCCTTCCACAACCAGCTTCGCCGCCTGCTCACGAAATTCAGGCGTGTACTTCTGATACTTCCTTGCCACGAACCAACATCCCTTCCAGAACGGACCCTATGCGGTCCACAGTCCGGGAAATAACGGGCACCCCATGGCGAAAGGAGTGGTCGCATATTGGTACGCGGGTTACAACGACAACAATGTCGTTGAAAACTGCCTGGACCGCTCAGAATTGCCAGAGGGTCATCTGGCAGTGCTGAATGACTTCTATATATGGACCGGCACTGAATGGTGGGTATGCCACTCCAGCGATTGGCACTATAACAAAAACTGGGCGCACAAGTATTCATACAGAACTACGTGGGGTTTCGCGCCCTGCGGGTCTGGATATTATGGAACCGTATCCTACGGCTACGCCTACAGTTTGGTGCGTGGCTGGCTGGGCGGTGACGTGTGGTCTGGATACCACTGGTTGCCAAGTTAGCCAACAGATACAGGAAGCAGGAAAAGGGGCCACAAAATGCGGATGCGCACCACCGTCACGATCAGCGTCATCGGACTCGCGGCTATGGCCGTGACAGCGGGCGTCGCGATCGCGCTCTCCGCCTCCAGTGAGCAACCGCCACCTCCGCCACCCGCTCCGCCGTGGGTAGCGGAGGACGGCACAATTGATCACGACAAGCTCCCTAGCGAAATCCCCGTCATGGGGCCTGACGGGAAACCGTTGCTGGACCCACAGGGCAAGCCAGTCACGGTCGACCCGCGCCGCGGCACCCCGGACCGCACACCACCCACACCGTCACGGCACAGGCCCGGCAACACCGTCGAGAGCGACGAAGAGAACCACGGATAGGCACGCGCACAGTCCGCTGAGCCGTCGCGCGCCGGAACGGACAATCCCACGGCGCGTCTTCAGTGTTGGGGCGAGCTTGCGCCGGTCAAACCGCCGCAACTGGCGCCAGGACTACCCGGCGAAACAGACCGAGACACACGAGGCGGTGGATCACGGCGGGCGTGCTGGCAGTAGTGCTGTTGGTGTCGGCGGTGGTGGCGTCGACATGTGCGCCAATCAAGGTCGAGCCCATGCCGATACCGGTGTCCTCAAGCCCCTGATCTGACAACAGTCAGCTGACGCCAGCCTCGCAACAAGCGTACGAAACGGACGAATCCGGTGGAGCAGTGCCGTGACCCCATTTCGCGACACCGGCACCGCTGCTCCAGTTTTGCTCCAGTTGCGGTGCACCCAGTCCACTATGGACGCCAGAATAAGATCAACCCCCGACCACATTCCCGCAGGTCAGGGGTTGAATAAACGATGTTCACAACGAGTGGAGCTGACGGGACTCGAACCCGTGACCCCCACACTGCCAGTGTGGTGCGCTACCAGCTGCGCCACAGCCCCTTGCGATGACTACACGCTACATCACGCCGATCTAGCCGTCGTACAGGGGGTTGGCAGTTGCGTGCTCACACCAGGACAAGGCCCCCGCGGGGCGGCTGACCTGCGTGAGAAAGTCCCAGCGAGTACCGCCAATTGGGAGCTGGCACGGCGTCGCTTGCGCTACGGTCGGCACTGTCGACGTCCGGCTTCTCGCTGCTGGGGCTCAGGAGGCGATCTGCCTGGTGACTGCGTGGCGCGCGTGGCTCGTGAGCCGTATCACCGCTCTTGTGCTGACCTGCGTCGCCGTGGCTGTCGCTGGTTGCGGCTCGGACGTGGCGCCGAATTCGCTGGTCGCCAAGGCTGAGGACGCCGGAAGCCTGGCCATCGGAACGCGCTTCGATCAGCCCGGCATGTCGGAACAGACACTCGACGGCCGTTTCGTCGGGTTCGACGTCGACCTCGCCCGGTTCGTCGCGAACGAGCTGGGCGTCGACGATGAGGACATCGAGTGGGTCGACGTCACCGCCGATGAGCGGGAGTCCGCGCTGATGAACGGCGACGTCGACATGATCGTGGGCACGTACTCGATCACCGAGGAGCGCAAACAAGAGGTGGCGTTCGCGGGTCCGTACTTCGTCACCGGCCAGGCGATCCTGGTCCGGATAGGCACCAAGGGCATCAACGGCCCCGGTGCGTTGAACGGCAAGACCTTGTGCTCGGTCAGCGGCTCGACGTCCGCACAGCGGGTCAAACAGCGCCACGCCAAGAACGTCGAGCTCAAGGAGTACCCACGCTATGCCGATTGCGTGACCGCGTTGCTCGCCGGGCAGGTCGATGCCGTGACGACGGACGAAGCCATCCTGGCCGGGTATGTGGCGCAGAACCCCGAATTGCTCAAGGTGGTCGGCCAGCAGTTCTCCGAGGAGCGTTACGGTATTGGCCTGCGCAAGGACGACCACAGCGGTCAGCGCGCGGTCAACGACGCGATCAGGATGTTCATCGGCAGCGGCGAGTGGGAACGGTCGCTGCGACTGCACCTCGGCGCGTCCGGTTACAAGCTGCCAGCGCCGCCCGCCGTCACCGAGGGTTGATGGACACACATCTCGCCGCACTGCCGGACCTGCCGGTGCGCGACGTCGTGCCGGAGGTGCTCGACGGGCTGCGTGACACCGGCTGCGCCGTGCTGGTCGCGCCGCCCGGCACCGGCAAGACTACCCTCGTCCCGCTCGCGCTCGCTGGGGACTACGAGGGCCGCATCGTCGTGGCCGAGCCGCGTCGTGTGGCCGCCCGTGCCGCCGCGCGCCGGATGGCGTCGCTGCTGGGGGAGCGCGTCGGCCAGACCGTCGGTTACTCCGTGCGCGGCGACCGCGAAGTCTCCGACGCCACCCGCATCGAGGTGGTGACGTCGGGACTGCTGGTGCGGCGGTTGCAGGCCGATCCCGACTTGCCCGGTGTCGCCGCCGTCGTGCTCGACGAGTGTCACGAACGGCATCTCGACGCCGATCTGCTGCTCGCGTTGCTGCTGGACGTCCGGGGCGGTCTGCGCGACGACCTTCGTCTGCTCGCGACGTCCGCGACCGTGGCCGCTGACCGGCTCGCGTCGCTGCTCGGTGACGCCTCACCCGCCCCGATCGTGACCGCGCGGACGCCGCTGTTCGACGTCGAGTCCCGGCACGTCGCCCCGGCGCGAGGTGAGCGCGTGGCGGCCTGTGTCGGGCGTGCGGTGCGTACCGCGCTGGCTGAATCGGACGGCGACGTGCTGGCGTTCCTGCCCGGCGTCGGTGAGATCGCCGCGGTGTCCGACCTGCTTGGCGATTTATCCGGAGTAGACGTCCGGGTGCTCCACGGTGGACTCACCGGGTCTGAGCAGGACGCCGTGCTGCGGGAGGGCCAGCGGCGCAGGGTGGTGCTGGCGACGGCCATCGCCGAGTCGAGCGTGACAGTGCCCGGCGTGCGCGCTGTCGTGGACTCCGGTCGGGCTCGGGTGCCGCACGTCGACCACCGACGCGGGTTGTCCGGGCTGACGACGGTACAGGTCAGCGCCGCCGTCGCCGAGCAGCGCGCGGGGAGGGCGGCGCGGCAGGGGCCCGGCCTGGTGCTGCGGTGCTGGCCGGAACATGAGCACGGCACGTTGCCCGCCTACCCGGAACCAGAGATCGCCATCGCCGACCTGACCTCGCTGGCACTCGAACTCGCCTGCTGGGGAACGCCGGACGGCAACGGCCTGTCCTGGTGGGATCCGCCGCCGCGCGGCCCGCTGGACGCCGGGGTGCGGGTGCTCACGACTCTCGGCGCGCTCGACGACGGTGGGAAGGTCACCGAGCGGGGACGGGCGATGGCGCGCGTCGGCCTGCATCCCCGGCTCGCCCGCGCGTTGCTCGACGGCGCCCGGCACACCGGACGACGCTGCGCGGCGGAGGTGGTCGCACTGCTCGACACCGTGGGTGCGGGCACAGCGACGGACGTCGACACCGCGCTGTCCGCCCTCCGGCGGGGCAACGCGGCGGGCGCACGCCGCTGGCGGGACGACGTCGCGCGCTTGGAGCGCACCGCATCGAAGGACCAGGGCAGCGGCACTCCCGACCCGGCGCACGTCATCGCGCTCGCACACCCCGAACGCCTCGCACGACGTCGCGCACCAGGAACGCGGGTGTACCTCATGGCCAACGGCACGGCGGCGGAACTGCCGCACGACGGTGTCCTGGCGGATGCGGAGTGGCTCGCGATCGCGGAAGCCACCCGCGAGCCGGGACGTAAGCACGCGGTCATCCGGCTGGCGGCACCGGCCGACGTTGACCTCGCCACCGAAGCTGCCGCGGCTCTGCGCCGCACCGACGATGAGATCACCTGGGCGGATGGCGACGTACGCGCTCGCCACCGCGACTGGCTTGGTGCGACCGAACTCGACCAACGGCCACTCGCCAACCCTGATCCGGCCGCCATCCGATCCGCCGTCCTCGACGGCCTCCGCGCCGAGGGCACCGAGTTGCTTCACTGGACCCGCGAGGCAACCGACCTGCGTGACCGGTTGGCGTTCCTGCATCGCGCGCTGGGTGAACCGTGGCCAGCCATGGACGACGCGAACCTGCTCGCGCGAGCGGACGAATGGCTGGAACCCGAGCTGTCGACGTCTCGTTCCCGGGCGGATCTCGGGAAGCTCAACGCCGGTGACCTGCTGCGCAGACTCGTGCCGTGGCAGCACGCCGCCCGGCTGGACGACCTCGCCCCGGAACGTATCGAAGTGCCGACTGGGTCGCGCATTCGTGTCGATTACTCCGGCGGTGACCCTGTACTGCCGGTGCGACTGCAGGAGACGTTCGGCTGGCCGCACACGCCGGTGATCGCGGACGGCGCGGTCCCGGTCGTGCTCCACCTGTTGTCGCCCGCGGGCCGACCGTGCGCGGTCACGACTGACCTGGCGTCGTTCTGGCGTAACGGCTATCCCCAGGTGCGTGCCGAGTTGCGCGGTCGCTACCCGAAGCACTCCTGGCCGGAAGATCCGCTGACCGCCGAGCCGACCACCCGCACCAACCGACGTCGCTAACCGTCGCCGCGCGGCGGGGCGTCCCGCGGCTAACTACGAATCCGTATCTCCTCGTCCCGCTGCCGCTCGTGCTCGCCGCGCTGCACCGCTTCGCGGATCTGCTCCTCTGCTTGCTGGATGAAGTCGGCGAAGAACTCGTCAATGCGCGGGTCGGTCAGCACCTCAAGCGTGATCCGCATCGTCGACTCGGTCACCGTCCGTACGAGCTGGTCGTGGAACGGCACCAGCCTCAGCCTGCCGAGCTGCGGGTCCTCGTCCAGCTTCTCCGCGATCAACGCTTGCAGCTCGTCGTGGTTCTCCCGCAGCGAACTCGCCAGATGGCGGGGGTAATGGCCGGTAGCGAGCACTTTCACGACCTCGTCCAGCACCGCCACGGTGATCGGCTTCTTGATCGCCAGCACGATCGGCTCGGCGAGCCGTTCCACCAGCCGGTACGTGAACCGCTTACCGAACACCATGTCCGTGGCGCGCACAAGCCGCACCACGATGCCGACGATCCGCAGCAACCGCAGGCTGCGCAGCGCGGGATGCGCCAACGGGATCATGCCGAGAATTTCGTAGAAGTTGCGCAACGGGAACCAGCGTTCCCAGCCGTGCGAACGCCACCGCCACAGGAACTCGACCAGGAACACACCACAGATCGACGTGTCCACGATGATGACCCACAGGGCGAAGGACATCGACGGCTCGATGAACGTCACGTACACCAACAGCCCGACCGAGAACACCGCGAGTAGCAGCATCGCGATGTCGTCGAGGGCGGTCAGTGACATGCGGGTACGGCCGCGGGTCCCGGAAGCGGGCTCTGCCATGGTCCTCCTCGCCGAGTGAGAGGGCTCACTGTATAAGCCTGGTCGCGATCATCTCCGACGCCTCGGAAACCCGCCGTCCTGGTGTGTCGTCACCCGATAGTGCGCTATTGTGCCGCGGGTTCCGCGCTCTGGCGTGTGTGTCCACTGTGCTCGTTCCCGCTCCGCTGGGAGGATTGTGGTGAGTTCCACTCGCGCTCGACGAGTGTTCGTCGGCGTCATCGCCGCTGTGGCCAGCGCGGTCGTCGTCGGCAGCCTCTTCACATCGGCGACCGGCACGCCCACTGATGGCACCACCCGCGCTAACGACAGCGCGATCGTCGTCTTCACCGACAAGCCGCTGCTCACGCATCCGAAGACGTCGGGTCTGGGGCCGCCGCTCAATCTCGACGCCGCCCCCGTGCGTGCGGTCCGGAAGGGACTCGCCGCGCAGCACGATCGGTTCCGGGACTGGCTAGACGCCGTGCCAGCCACGGTGGTCCGCGAGTATCACCTCGCGCTCAACGCCGTCGCCGTCGACCTCAACGGCGCCAGCATCGCCGACCTGCGGAGCGCGCCGGGAGTGCGCGGCGTGTACCCCAGCAGGTCGTATGAACCACTCGCCGCTGACCCGGACCTGACATTGATCAACGCGATCAAGGCGTGGCGGACGGAGCGGGTCGGCGGCGTCGCCAACGCGGGCGCCGACATCGACGTCGGCATCATCGACAGCGGCATCGACATCGAACATTCGTGCTTCGACGACTCCGACTTTCCTGTGCACGTGCAGCGCGGTGACCTTCGCTTCACGAACAACAAGGTCGTCGTGGCGCGTGCGTTCAACTCCGATGAGAGCCTGACTCCGGAGGCGATCGGCGCGCACGGCACCCACGTCGCGGGCACCGTCGCGTGCAACGCGAACACCCCCGCGAGCGTGCGGGGTGTGGGTGTCCCGTACCGGGTGTCCGGTGTCGCGCCCGCCGCGCGGCTCGGCAACTACAACGTCTTTCCCGGCGACGTCGATACGGTGTCCGATGCCGACCTGCTCGACGCCCTGGAGGCCGCATACCGCGACGGCATGGACGTCATCAACCTCAGCCTCGGCGGGCCGGTCGAACGCACAACAGATCCCATCGCCGATGCCGTGAACAACCTGGATGAATCGGGCGTCGTCGTCACGGTCGCGGCGGGCAACGACGGCCCGGGGGAGGGCACCGTCGCCTCACCGGGAACCGCCAAGCGGGCGCTGACGTCAGGTGCGTCCACGGTCGGCCACTTCCTCGGCACCGCCATCACCGTCGAGGACAGGACGGTCCGCGCCGCCGCCGGGGAATTCCCGACCGTGCGGACGGACCGCACCGCGCCGCTCGACGTCGTCGAGGGCGACGTCAACGGCCTCGGTACCGCGTGCGAACCGCTCGACGGCATGGATCTCACCGGCCGGATCGCCGTGGTCAGCAGGGGCGAGTGCAGCTTCTCCGCCAAGGTTCGTGTCGTGGAGGACGCCGGGGCGGTCGCCGCGTTGGTCGTCAACGACGTCGCGGGTGACCCGACGTCGATGGCGGCCGACCCGTCCGTCGAGCCGCGGCCGACGATCCCGGCGTACATGATCGGGCTCGGCGCGGCTCGGGACGTACTCGCGGTTGACGGAAGCACTGCCACGATCGACGCCGATCCCAGCTACTTCCGCACCGGCAACGACAACATCATGGCCGGGTTCTCCGGACAGGGACCGACACCGGACGAGGCCAGCCTCGTCAAGCCGGACGTCGTCGCGCCGGGCGCCAACGTGCTCGCCAGCGTCCCCGGTACCGAGTGCGACGCCGATTCGTGCTGGGCATTCATGCAGGGGACGTCGATGGCGGCGCCGCACCTCGCTGGCATGGCGGCGGTGCTGCGTGCCGCGCACCCGGAGTGGACGTCCGCGCAGGTCCGTTCCGCCGTCGTGAACACCGCCGCCGAGGGCGCACTGACCCAGTACGAGGACGGGCGCACGGTGTTGGACGACGTCACGGTGACCGGTGCTGGGCTAGCCGACCTGCGCGCCGCCGTTCATGCGCGGGTGGCGATCGGGCCGGTGAGCACGTCGTTCGGCACGCTGCGGGGCCGCGCTCCCGTCGAGGCGACCGTGCGGCTGAGCAGTTTGACCGGCCGGGCGCTGCGGTTGTCGGTGTCGATCGATTCCCGCGTCGGTGAGGGTGTCCGGTTTATCGCGCCCAGCGAGGTGACGGTCCCCGCCAGGGGGACGACGTCGATCACGCTGCGTGCCGTCGCCACTGGCGGACCAGAGCCGTCCGGCGGGCGCGGTGACGGCGCGTCGGGTTCTGGCGCGTCGGAACCCGGCCCGCGCTCCGCCATTCTCCGCCTCACGGACTCCACCGGCACGGACATCGCGCACTCGGTGTTGTTCGCGATGCGCCGGTGAGTGAAGGGCTGCCCTTCACTACACCCCGTTCTACCGCAGCGGCGTCAGCTCCGGCCGCTTGGCGGTTCGCCCGTCGGCGGACGACCTCCCTCGGATGCGCCTGCCGACCCATGGGCCGAAGAACGTCGCCATCCACCGCAGCTCGGTGGCGGCCGTGCCGAGCGTGCTGCGCTCATCAGGCTGTGGCAGCGGCTCGGACCAGGTCGCGGTGCTGCCGGGCAGGCCGAGCGCGTCGGCCATGCCCGCCGCGATGAGGCTGTGGCCGAGTGGGCTGGCGTGCAGCCGGTCCGGGCTCCAGAGCCGCTGGTCGGTGGTCACGCTGTGGTGATAGGTCTCAAGCACGGTCACACCGTGGCGTGCGGCGGCCTGGTCGATACGGGCGTTGAGTGCGATCACCCTGGGTAGCAGTGGTCGGGCCAGCGGCACGATCTCACCGATATTCGGGAAGGTGATCGTGGCAACGCGCGCGCCCGCTTCGGTCAGCGCGGCGAACATCGCCTCGATCTCGCCGGCGACTTCGTCGGCGTCGAACGACGGCCGGAGTAGGTCGTTCATGCCCGCGACGACGGTGGCCAGGTCAGGAAGCATCGCCAGCGCCGGTTCCAGCTGTTGGCGGCGAATATCGGCGGCGACGCTGCCGCGCACAGCGAGGTTCGCGTACCGGATGTCCGGGTTCAGCTCGGCAAGGTGCTCGGCCAGCCGGTCAGCCCATCCCCGATAGCCAGTCGACTCGTCGCCGTCGCACAGGCCTTCGGTCTGGCTGTCACCCAGCGCGACATAACGCTCATACTGCGGGTCGCTCATTCCTCCTTTATAGCCCGGAGGAGTAACGGCCACGTTGCGCGCCAGGGGTACGACGTGGTCGCGCACCAAGAGGGTAGCGCCAGCTTCACGCCCGCTGTGACAAGTAGAACTGGACATCGGAGACGTTTCGCTGTCACAGCGGGCGTGAAGCGGTCCAAGCGGTCCCACAGCGGGGGACTCCAGAGCGCGGGACTCGCGGCGCGGGGGTCGACACGCATTGTCACGGACTTGATACCGGCGAATCACACTGTAGGGTAGCCCTACCTGTACGCTCCGTATGGTACGACGACCCTGAGGCGTGAGGTGGGCGTGGACGGATCGACTAGGACGCTGATCTGATGCCGCGGCAGTCCGTCGCCGCTGAAGCACGCCAGTTCACCCGGCGTTGGGCCGCCGCGCTCGCGGAAGCCGCGTCTCCGCCGCGGGATCCTGATGACGTCGAACGCGCGCTGCAACCGTTGGTCGGCGACCTCCTCGAGGCCGTGCGCGGTGACTCCCGCGCTCGCGACACCGCGCGCGACGTCGGGATGGCGCTGGTGGAGGCGAACTTTCGCAACGCTCGATCCCTGAACCGGACCATCACGCTGCTGGGCACCGGTTTCGCCCAGGAACTGGGCGAGGTGCTCGGCCTCGACGACGAGGCTGCGGCCGCCAAGATCGCGGCGGTGCAGGGAGCGGTCGCCGAGGGCTTCTCGCTTGCGCTGCGCGGCAGGATGCTGCGGGAACGCCACACCACGCAGGCGGCGGCGCTCGCGGCCGCGCGGGCGTCCGAGAGCCGTCGACGCACGAGCGAGGCCCGGTTCCGCGCGGTGTTCACCGAGGCGTCCGTCGGCATCGCTATCGTGGATTCCCACGGCTTAGTGATCGAGGCCAATGCCGCTCTCGCCGAGATATTGGGCAGCGCGGATGACGCCTGCACCGGGCTACCGATCGCCGACGTCATCGCCGACGAACTCCCCGCGACGGTTCGCGCGAACCTGGCGGGTCTGCTCGCTGGGGAGACCGGCCGGTTCCGCACCGAGTGCGTCCGCACCAGCGCGGACGGCAGGTCGCAGCGGCTCGACGTCACGCTCTCGGCGGTGACCGACGACGAAGGCGAGCTCGACTTCCTCATCGGTGTCGTCGTCGACCTCAGTGAGTGCCGTGCGCTGGAAGCGCAGTTGTGGCACGAGGCCCGCCATGACGAGCTGACCGGCTTGCCGAACCGCAAGTTGTTCCTGGAACGGCTCGCGAGCACCGAGCGGCTCGCTGGACTGTGCTATGTGGACCTTGACGGCTTCAAGAGCTTCAACGACGGCCTCGGCCATGACACCGGCGACCGTTTGCTCATCGCCGTCACCAACCGGCTGCGGCAGGCGGCGGTAGACGATGGCGTGCTGATCGCTCGGCTTGGCGGCGACGAGTTCGTCCTGCTCATCGAGGAGGACGGCACCGACGCCGACCGCGTCACCCACTACGCCGAGCGAACGCTGGACGCGCTCGCGGCGCCGATCCGCATCGGCGAGGACGAGTACCGGGTCACCGCCAGCATCGGTGTGGTGCACACGGCGACAGCCGGGAGGTCGCCGTCCGAGCTGATGCGCGCCGCGGACATCTCGCTGCAGCGCGCGAAAGCACTGGGCAGGGCGCGTTGGGAGCGTTACGACCCTGACCGGGGTGCTGAGGAGGCGACCAAACACGAGCTGGCGACCGCGATACCGCTCGCGCTGTCCCGTGGTGAGTTCGTGCTCGACTACCAGCCGATGGTCACATTGCCTGATCCGGTGGTGAGCGGTTTCGAGGCGCTGGTGCGTTGGCGGCACCCGCAGCTGGGGCTGCTCGGTCCAGACCGGTTCATTCCGCTCGCCGAGCAGACCGGCCACATCGTCGCGCTCGGTAGATGGGTGCTCGAGCAGGCGTGCGCGCAGGCGCGCCGCTGGTACGACGACTTCCGCGACGTTCCGGTGATGGTCAGCGTCAATGTCGCGGCGACGCAGCTGCGGGAGGCGTCGTTCGTGGCCGACGTCCTCGGCGCGCTGCACGACGCTGGGCTTCCCGCCGACCGGCTCCAGCTGGAGCTCACCGAGAGCGCCGTAGCGGGTGACACCTCGTGCGCGCTGGCCGCGCTAAGCGAACTGGCGGCCGCGGGCGTCAGCCTCGCTATCGACGACTTCGGTACCGGCTACTCCAACCTGGCTCACCTGGGCCGGTTGCCGGTCCACACGCTCAAGATCGACCGGTCGTTCCTGTCTCCGGTGCGGCCGGGCGGGCCGACCGATCCCGCGCACGACAAGATCGTCGCGGCGACCATCTCGCTGGCGCACTCGCTAGGGCTCGACGTCGCCGCCGAAGGTGTGGAGACACCGGCGCAGGTGGAGGCGCTGCGGGTGCTGCACTGTGACAGCGCGCAGGGCTTCCTGTTCGGCGCGCCTGCCTCGGCGGACGACGCGACCACGCTGCTCGCCCACCGCATCGCCACTGCGGATTCGGCGTAGCGGCGCGGTAACACCCCGAACGGCAATCGGCTCCGCTGCGATCGCTCGCGACGGAGCCGAGTGCGACGTCGACGTGTGCCCTAGCTTGCCTCAGCCCAGCAGGTCGAGGGTGCCGGAAATGGTGCCGGTGACGGGGTCGAGCGTGTCCTCGACCGGCTCGGTGACCGGGTCGAGGGTGTCATCGACCGTGTCGACGGTGTCGTCGATCAGGCCACCGTCGTCCTCGTTCTCCTGAGACGGGTCGCTCTGCCGCGACGTCGGCTCCGACTGCCGCGTCTCCTCAGCGGGCACGGGGGCGACCGTCCTGCTCGGTCCAGGCGCCGCCGTGGTCGGCTCGCTGGCCTGCTGTGTCGCCCGCACGCCGCCGCCGATGCTGGACGACTGCTGCTGTGCGGCGCCGCCGCCGGTGGTCCGCTGCGAGGTGTCGACGTTGTTGCTGGCGTTCAGCACCGTGCTCGTCGGCTGGACGCCGCCCAGCCGAGCCTCGCTTGTCACCCGGTCGCCGGTGCCCGCGGCGTCGGCGAGCGTGTCGGCGGGCCCGGAGGCGGTGGTCGGCTTGAGCGCGATCAGCCCGGCGACCGTGAGTCCGCAGAGTACGGCGGCGCTGCTGATGGCACCGAACTTGCCGCCCTTGCGCTTGTCCGACTGGGTGCCTGCCGCCGCGTCAACCTTCGTACCAACGCCGCGGGCGGCCCTCGGCGCGCTCTGCGCAGGCTCGGCTTCGCGCCGCATGAGCTGGTTGACGTGGATCCTGGTGGTCGGCATCTCCAGCGTCGGGGTGTCCTCACCCTCGAACTCGATACCCTCGCGCCGTAGCAGCTCGGTCACCGGCTGCAACTGGCGCTCCCTGTGTTGCTGTCGGGGCCTGCGGTACGGGGTGTACGCGGCGCGTTCGCGCGCGACGAGCTCGGCGACGGTGCAGTACTTCCGTGCATTCCGTTGCTGTGCAACCGTGTTCATAGACACGCGGGAACCTCTCGTCCGGCCATCCGATAACCCAGTTGATGGCCGCTAGTGGTCTGTTTGTCTGTCGGGGGGAGGTCTCAGATAGTACCCGTTCGGGTGATCTAGAAAAGCCCTGACACCCAAAAAGTCCAAATCTCTATGTGCGTTGGGTCACTTGCGCTGCCATCCCAGCGGCGAACAGATCTTCGTGCAAACGGGGGCGCCACATGAGGCCAGGCAGCCGTACCACGTCGTTGATGATCATGATCGCCGCCTGGACGACCACTCGTGCCGCGTCGATGTCCAGGTCAGGCCGGACCGCGAGCAGCGCCCGCGCCCACGTCATGATCCCCTCGCGCTGTCGCGTGCGGTGCCCGGCCGCGACGTCGGCGGGTAGGTGGGTGAGTTCACTCACCGCGACACGCACGAGATCCCGATGGGTGAACGCGAAGCTGATGTAGTACCGCAGCATCCGCTCCAGCGAGTCCACCGGACTCTTCGCGTCGTCGATGGCAGCGGCGGTGTAGTGCTCGGTCGCCGCCGCCGCACGGTCGATGATGTCGGCGAGTATGTCCGACTTGCGCCGGAAGTGGTAGTACACGCTCGGTCCTGTGATGCCGACGGCCGCGCCGATGTCGTCGATGCTGACCGAGGCATAGCCGCGCTCGCTGAACAGCAGCGCCGCCGCCGCGATCAGCCGGTCCCTGCGCGAGCTCCCCGACGCTTCGTGTGGCATCGGAATGACCGGATCGATCGCGTAGTCCTGCTCGTCGGCGGTGGCATCGGCCGGCAGTTCGGTCGCCGCGACCCGATGCGCCACCGCGCGCAGCAGCGCCCGGAACTCCTCCTCCGGCAACATGACCTGGTGGTGCGACACGCTTTCGAACACCGCGAGCAGGCACCAACCGAGGAACTCGGCGTCGTCGTGGCTCAGTTCCGGCCTGGCGCGCTCGATCGCCGCCTGCGCGGTCGCGGCGGCTCCGACCAGTTTGCGCATCACAAGCGCCTGCGTGTCCTTCGACAGGTAGCGGAACTCGCGCTGCCACAACGCCGACATGCCACGATGCGCCAGCGCACCATGGGCCAGCGAGTCGATCAGCTCGTCGAGGCCCTCGGTGTGCGCGATGCCTTCAATGATTTCGTCGAGGCCGTCCAGCACGCTGCGGGTCAGCAGCTCTTCCTTGTTGGTGAAATGCCGGTACAGCGCGGTGGACGTGATGCCGATGGTGGCGGCGATGTCGACCATCGACGTCCGGTGGTAGCCGTTGCGCAGGAAGTGCTCCGTCGCGGTGCGCAAGATGACTTCCTTACGGTTACGCGGTCGCGCCGAGCCGTTTTGCGCACTTGCCGCGGCGTTCACTCGCACCTGACGTCCCTTCGCGATGGCCCTCGCTCGCGGCCCACCATAGCGCGAAGGGCCGATGCCTCAGCGCAGGCCGAGCCGCCGCTTGAGGTCACGCGCCATCACGAACCGGGTGACCCGGCGCAGCAGGTTCCCGCGCAACGGACGGTACGGATACCACATCGGCTCCGCGCGTGGCGCTACCCGCGAGGACACGATCGCCTGCGTGCGGCAGTATTTGCGGATGCCATGCGGGCCGCCGTTGCGGGCGCCCATTCCGGACTGCTTCCAGCCTGCCATCGGCAGCGGTAGCGCGAACAGGTTCGTGAAGACGTCGTTGACGTTGACCGCGCCCGCCTCCAGTCTGCGCGCGATCCGTTCGCCGCGCTCGGTGTCGCGGCTGAACACCGTTGCCGACAGCCCGTACGGCGTGTCGTTGGCGAGCCGCACCGCCTCGTCGGCGTCGGTCACCTTCATGATCGGCAGCGTCGGCCCGAACGTCTCCTCACGCATACACGCCATCGAATGGTCGACGTCGACAAGCACGGTCGGTTCGAAGAATGTCCCCGTGCCTGTGGCCTTTCCGCCGATCAGTGCCTTCGCGCCCGCCGCGATCGCCTCATCGACGTGGCGACGCACGATCTCGACCTGCGCCTGGTTCGCGAGCGCGCCGACGTCGTAGCGGAAGCCGTCGGTGTCCGCGCCATCCGTGCCTTGCCGCAGCTCGCGCACCCGCTCCACCACGCGGTTGACGAAGTCCTCGTACACCGGGGCCTCGACGTAGATCCGCTCAACCGAGGTGCACATCTGTCCCGAGTTGCAGATTCCGCCCCACACGGCGGCGTTCGCCGCGCGGTCAAGGTCCGCATCGGACAACACCAGCATCGGATCCTTGCCGCCCAGCTCGAGTCCATACGGGATCAGTCGTTCCGCCGCGCGCGTCGCGATCGCCGTCCCGGTGCGGGTGGAACCGGTGAACTGCACGTAGTCCACGGTGTCCACCAACGCCGCGCCGGTGTCGCCGTAGCCGGTCAGGCAGGTCAGTACGGGCGGCGCGCCGCTCTCCGCCCAACCGGCGATCGCCGTGCTGGTCGCCAGCGGCGTGAACTCGGACGGCTTGACCACAACGGCAGCGCCCGCGAGCAGCGCGGGGATGGCGTCCATCAGCGACAGCGCGACCGGGAAGTTCCACGGCGTGATGACTCCGACCACCGGGTACGGGCGGTGTACCGCGCGCTGCCGCTTGGTCAGCGTCATCGGCCCGTGCGCTTTCGGCGTTTCGTCGGTGAGGAACCGCTCGCCGTGCTTGGCGTAGTAGTTGATGACGTCGGCGGCGTACGGCACCTCCATGGTGGCCTCCGCCCACGGCTTGCCGGTCTCCGACTGCAGGATGCGCGCGATGGTGTCCTCGTTGTCCAGCAGCCAGTCGCGGTAACGGCGCAGCCAGCGGGCGCGCTCGGCGAAACCGCCGCCCTCCCAGGACGTCTGGTGCTCGCGTAGCTGGTTGACGGTCTCGGCCACCTCGTCCGGCCGCTGATCCTTGACGACACCGACCACGCTGCCGTCGGCGGGGGAGCGGACCTCGATGCTCACTTGGCACCTCCGACGATGCGACGGTGGTAGGACTCCCGCTGCGCCGGGTCGGGGTCGCTGAACGCGTGGTCCAGCTTGGTGACCCGCGCGAACGCGTAGCGCGCCCGTTCCGGCAGCAGCGACATGAACTTGATCGTGGCGGTCAACGACGTCGGCACGGTCAGCCTGCCCTTGTTGCTGACCACGGCCCTGACGACGGTGGCGGCGACGTCCTCCGGATCGACGGTGGTCATGTTCTCCGCCCAGCCCGGCAGATTCGCGCCGGCGGACAGCTCGGTGCGCACGATGCCGGGCAGCACCGCGGTGACGTTGACGCCGCTGTCCATCAGCTCCCTGCGTAGCGCTTCGGTGAACCCGACCACAGCGTGCTTGGTGCCGCAGTACGTCGCGATGCCCGCTTCGGCGGTCATGCCCGCCAGCGACGCGATGTTGACGATCGTGCCCGTGCGCCTGCTGGCGAACCGCTGTCCGGCGAGCTTGCTGCCGGTGATGACCCCGCGCAGGTTGATGTCGATCATCCGGTCGGTCATCACGTCGGACTCGTCGAGGAACATCCCGGTCGGCATGATCCCGGCGTTGTTGACCAGCACGTCCAGTCCGCCGAGCTGCTCGGTGACCTGGTCGAGGAAGGTGGCGAACGACGTCCGGTCGGTGACGTCCAGTGGCAGCCCGATCACCGTCGCGCCCGGCCGTGCGCCCAGTTCGACGGCGGTCTTCTCGGCCAGCTCGACGTCGACATCGCCAATCGCGACCGTCGCGCCGTTGGCGAGGAACCGCTCGGCCGTCGCCTTGCCGATGCCCCGCGCGCCCCCGGTGATCGCCACGATCTTGCCCTGGAGCTGGCTCCTGATCGCCGCAGGGGACTTCGCTGTCCGTGCCATCGGTGTTCTGCCTCTCCGCCGCTGTGTCACCCGTCACGCGCAGTATGGCGGGGATGGCACGAGAGGCGCTTGAGCTGAGCGGCCGAATCGCCTTCGTCGTGTTGTACCGTGCGGCCAATACGGGGGCCGATCGCGGAAGGGAGCGCGGCAGGATGGCGGGACGAATCAGCCAGCGCGACGTGCTGGAGTGGGTGGAGCGCGATGCCGCGTCGATGCTCCGCGAAGACCTGGTCAGCGAGCTGACCGAGCAGGTGACCGCCGAGCTCGCCGCCGAGGTGCCCGAGGTGGCCGCCGATATCGGCATCCGGCGTGACCTCGACGTCAGCACGCACGACCTGTTGTGGTCGTACTTGGTTCAGGCGGCCAAGGACCCTCAAGCGGACATGACCTTCCCGCCAGCCGCTGTCGAGTTGGCCCGCACCCTCGCCGTGCGTGGTCACGACGTCAGCCTGCTGCTACGGATGTACCGGGTCGGTCAGCGGGTGTTCTGGGCGCGGTTGATGCGGATCGTCACCGACCGCATCGAAGACGCCGAGCTGCGCATGGCGGTGCTGGAGTTCCTGTGGGAACGGGTCAGCCGCGCGCTGGAGCGCAACATCGACCTGCTCGTCGACACTCACACCGAGGAGAGCGAGCGGCGGCTGCGCGGCGCGCTGGTGCGCAGGACGGAGACCGTGCACGCCATCCTGCGCGGGGAGTCGATCGACGTTTCCGCCGCGAGCGAGCAGCTGGGGCACAACCTGCTGCGACACCAGACGGCGCTGGTGCTGTGGGCGCGCGAGTCGGCCGGCGAGCCCGACCCGAGCGAGCAGCTGGAGTCGCTGGCGGGGGAGGCCGCCGCGGCTCTGGGGTGCCTCCGGCCGTTGGCGGTGCGCTCCAGCGCGCGGGTGGTCTGGGCGTGGTTGGCCGGGAGCGGCGAGCTGCCGCTGGATCGGCTGCGCGAACTGGACGCGCTGCGCCGGTCGGACTCGTTGCGGATCGCGGTGGGCACGGCCGCGCGCGGCCTGGCGGGCTTTCGCGCCAGCCATCGGGAAGCACTGCGGGCCCAGCGGGTCGCGGCGGCGTCGGTGCGCGGGGAGCCGGTCACCTGCTACCGCGACGTCGAGCTGCTCAGCTGCCTGTCCGCCGACGAGGAAGCGATGCGCGCCATGGTGCGCCGCTCGCTGGGCGGGCTAGCCGGTGACAGCGGTGCCAGCCAGGCTGGCGGGACCAACGACGCTGTCGCGCGGCTGCGCACGACAGCGTTGGCGTATCTGGACGCGGGCGGCGCCCGCGCGGCCGCGGCCGCGCTCGGCGTGCACAAGAACACCGTGCTCTACCGACTCCGTCAGGTCGAGGGCCTTCTCGGTCACCCCTTGGACGCCGATCCTCTCGGCCTCCACCTGGCTCTTTTGCTCGCCGACCGCTTCGGCCCTCGTGCCCTGCCCTAGCCGCGAGTCGCACCCTTACGGTGCCGTGCGCGATGTTGATCAGGTCTACTCGCGGTGTTGCGCGAATATATCCGTTTCGTCGGCTTCTACGAACAACAACACGAGTAGACGTGATCAACTGCGCTGCCGGGGTGAGACTCGCGCCGGATAAGGTGCGACTCGCGCGGCGGGTCAGTCTTCCAGCTGGATCAGGCGCAGTAACTGTGCCTTGGTCCGGCGCCAGCGACCGGCGACCTCGGCCTCGCTGAGCTTCGCGACACGTTGGCTCATCGCCAGTCCGGTCATGGTGTTGATCGCCGTGTAGAGCGCGTCCTCGAAGTCGGGGTGCCTGGCCTCGCGCGGGAACAGCACCGGCACCGACCCACGTATCAGGTCCGCGACGACCTGGTTGAGCGTGGCGAGCTTCTCGTCGATCTCCGGGTCGCCCCCGCCCGCGACGGACAGCTGTACGACCGCTTGGAACGTCTTTCCCCGGTAGGTGTCCCACAACAGGTCAAGCGCCTCGCCCGCGCGGTCCGGTCCGGGCGGCAACTGGCCGACCTCGCTCAGCATCGACTGGCTTACCTGCCCGATCAGGTACTGGATAGCTTCGCCGACCAGAGCCGCCTTGGTGGGGAAGTGGTGCACCTGCGCGCCGCGCGAAACAGCGGCCCGCGCGGCGACCTTGGTTGTCGTCAGGTTCGCGTAGCCCTCTTCGACGAGGACGTCGATGGTGGCCTCAAGCAGCGCGCGCCGCGTCGTCGCGCTGCGCTCCTCTTGGGTGCGCCTCGGGCGGCGGGTACCGGTCGCGCTGCTGGTCATACCTCAAAGTGTAACTTACGTGCGTTACTGACTGTAACGTGGCGCCGTTCGCTTGCAGGCTTCAGCGCGGCGCTTGCCGTGACCGCGGTCATAGCCGTCAGATTTTCGCTGTTCATGCGTCGTGGATACGCAAGATCGTGGATGAATCGCGGCATGACTCTAGAAAACAGTCAGGCTTGAATGTATGTTTCTTCATGATGGGCCGCAGTGGCCCACCGGTGTCAGCGAGCGGAAGGAGTATCCGCAGTGGCCAACAGGGTCTACGTCGTCGGCGTGGGGATGACGAAGTTCGACAAGCCGGGCAGTCGCGAGGACGGCGACTACCCTCGGCTCGCGAAGGAGGCGGGCACCAAGGCGTTGGACGACGCGGGCGTGTCGTACCGCGAGGTCGAGCAGGCCTACGTCGGCTACGTCTATGGCGAGTCGACGTCGGGGCAGCGCGCGGTCTATGAGCTGGGCATGACCGGCATACCGGTCGTCAACGTCAACAACAACTGCTCCACCGGGTCGACCGCCCTGTACCTAGCCGCCGAGGCGATCCGAGGAGGACGTTCGGATTGCGTACTCGCGCTCGGCTTCGAGAAGATGCGGCCCGGTTCGCTCGGCACCACCTACGACGACCGGGAACAGCCGATGATGCGTCACATCCAGGCGCTGTGCGAGCTGTACGACCCGGTCTTCCCGCCCGCGCCGTGGATGTTCGGCGCGGCCGGCCGCGAGCACATGGAACGGTACGGCTCCACCGCGGAGCACTTCGCCAAGATCGGCGAGAAGAACCACCGCCACTCGGCGAACAACCCGTACTCGCAGTTCCAGGACGTCTACACGCTGGAAGACATCCTGAACTCCCGCGAGATCTATTCCCCGCTCACCAAGCTGCAGTGTTCCCCCACATCGGACGGTTCCGCCGCCGCGATCCTCGTCAGTGAGGCCTACGTGGAACGACACGGCCTGGCGGGGAAATCGGTCGAGATCGTTGGCCAGTCGATGACCACGGACAACGAGTCCACATTCGATGGCACCGCGAAGAACATCATCGGCTACGACATGAATGTCCGCGCGTCGCGCGCCGTGTACGAGCAATCGGGTCTCGGTCCCGAGGACTTCGGCGTCATCGAACTGCACGACTGCTTCTCCGCCAACGAACTGCTGCTCTACGAGGCGCTCGGCCTGTGCGGCGAGGGCGAGGCACCCAAGCTGATCGACGCGGGTGAGACGACGTATGGCGGCAAATGGGTGGTCAACCCGTCCGGCGGGCTGATCTCCAAGGGACATCCGCTCGGTGCGACCGGCCTCGCGCAGTGCGCCGAACTGACGTGGCAGCTCCGCGGGACCGCGGCCGCTCGCCAGGTGGACGGCTTAGACGCCGCACTGCAGCACAACATCGGCCTCGGTGGCGCTGCCGTCGTCACCGCGTACCAACGCGCCGAACGCTAGCGCACGGATGCGCTAGAGCAACGAACGCGAGTCATCGAACCAGCACGTTAGGAGCATCATCATGGGTCAGATCAGCGCGTCCGTCGAGCTTCCCGCATCGCCGGAGAGGGTCTGGAGTGAACTGTCCAATCCGAGCAATTTCGAAAAGTGGCTGACCATCCACACCAAGTGGAAGGGCGACGTTCCCGCCGAGTTCAGCCAGGGTGCGCAGGCAACCGAGGTCGTCACGATGCTCGGCATGCCTAACACGATCACGTGGACGGTCGATGAGTTCGACGCCCCGAGCGCACTGTCCATTTCGGGCACGGGCATGGCGGGCGTCAAGGTCCGCTTTGACCTGAAGGTCGCCCCGAATGACACCGGGTCCACCGCGACCATCGACGCCGAGTTCGAGGGCCAGATGATCGTCGGTGCGCTCGGCAAGGCCGTGGAGAAGGACGGCAAGAAGAATCTCGACGATTCGCTGGCCAACTTCGCCGAGCTGATCGGGTCAGCCTGATGACGGCGGAGCTCACTTTCGACGCGAGCGCGCTCGGCACGTGGACCGACGAGAAGCGATTCGACGTCACCCGCGAGCGGCTGGCCGCCTATGCCGAGGCGACCAATGACCCGATCCCGGCGCACCGCGCGGGCGACGTCGCCAGTCCGGTGTTCGCGATCGTGCCGGTATTCGAGTCGCTGATGGAACCCGCGCTCGAGGTCGTGCCGCTCTCGCTGATCGGCAGGATCGTCCACGGCGAGCAGGACTTCCGCTTTCACCGGCCGATCCGTCCGGGCGACGAGCTCGTCGCCAAGGGCACCATGACCGGTTGGCGCGGCAAGCCGAACGGCACCGCGGCGTGCGTGTATCTCACCACCCACACCACCGAGGGCGAACTGGTCAACGAGCAGTACGTGACGTTCTTCGTGCGCGGATTCGACACCGGCGACACCGTGGGTGAGCAGGCGCCGGAACACGCATTCGACGAGCGGTTGCGCGAGCACGCACCGGTCGCGAAGGTCGTCCAGCACGTCGACGACGACCAGACATTCCGGTACAGCCCCGCGGCGGGTGACCCGATGCCGATTCACCTGGACGAGCAGGTGGCCAAGGACGCTGGGTTGCCGGGAATCATCGCGCACGGTCTCTGCACGATGGCGTTCACGTCCTGGGCGGCGTTGACCGAGCTCGCTGGTTCCGACGTCGCGCGGCTGCGGCGGCTCGCGGTGCGGTTCGCCAAACCAGTGCTGCCAGGCCAGGACCTCACTACCGAGTTCTGGCACGCGGGCCGTGTCGATACAGCCGATGGCGCGGTCGAGATAGAGCGCTACGCCTACGAAACCACCACCGACGATGCCGTCGTGATCAAGGACGGCCTCGCGGAAATCAGCAGCTGAGGAGCACGGATGGCAGCATCACTTGACGGGCGCGTCGCGGTCATCACCGGGGCGGGCAGGGGCATCGGCCGGGAGCACGCGCTACTGTTCGCCGCGGAGGGCGCGCGGGTCGTCGTCAACGACCTCGGCGGCGCGAACGACGGCAACGGCTCTGACGCGGGGCCCGCGCAGGACGTCGTTGACGAGATCACCGCTGCGGGCGGCACCGCCGTCGCCAACACGGACAACGTCGCTGGCTGGAGTGGCGCGGCGCGGGTGATCGAGCAGGCCGTCGCGGAGTTCGGCGGGCTCGACGTCGTGGTGAACAACGCGGGCATCCTGCGGGACGCCTTCATCGCCGGGATGGACGAGTCGCAGTGGGACGCGGTGATCGACGTCCACCTCAAGGGGCACGCCGCCGTGTTGCACCACGCCGCCGCGTACTGGAAGGCGCGCTCCAAGGCGGGCGAGTCGGTGTCGGCTTCGGTGATCAACACCGCGTCGGCGTCCGGCGTGACGATGCCGAACGCGGGCCAGGCGAACTACGGTGCGGCCAAGGCGGGCATCGCCGCGCTGACGCTGGTCGCGGCCGAGGAGCTGGAGCGGTATGGCGTGCGGGTGAACGCCATCGCGCCGATCGCGCGTACCCGACTGACGCTGGCAACACCCGGTATGGGTGCCCTGTTCGCGCAGGAGGTGCCGGAAGGCGAACCCGACCTGCTTTCTCCGGCGAACATCGCCCCGCTCGTCGCGTATCTGGCGAGCGAGAAATGCCCGCACACCGGGCAGGTGTTCGCGGTTCAGGGTGGCTCCATCCAGCGTCTCGAGGGCTGGACAGCGACCGAGACCGCGGAGACCGACAAGGAATGGACCATCGACGCCGTCGCGGACCAGATCGGCGACTGGTGAGGAGACATCATGTTCGAGTGGTCGGAAACCGAGATTCTGATCCGTGACTCAATCAGGTCCTTTGTCGACAAGGAGATTCGACCACACGTCGACGAACTGGAGTCCGGGGCGCTGCCGCCGTACGACATCATTCGCAAGCTATTCGCGGCGTTCGGTGTGGATACCATGGCGGAGGAATCGATCAATGCCTTGCTGGCCAAGCGGCGTGAGCGCGCTGAGTCGGGGGAGGCAGGGAAGACACCGAAGTCCACGGGAGACTCCAGTGGTAGCCCGTTTGGCGGGCAGGAGTCGTTGGCACTGATCGCGGTCAGTGAGCTGGCGGGCGTGAGCCTCGGCATCGTCGCGTCGATGGGTGTCAGCATTGGGCTGACCGCGCAGACGATCATGGCGAAAGGGACGCTGGCGCAACAAGAACGATGGCTGCCAAAACTCGCCACATTCGAGCACGTCGGCGCGTGGGCGATCACCGAACCAGGATCCGGTTCGGACGCGTTCGGTGGCATGGCGACGACCGCGCGCCGCGACGGTGACGAGTACGTCCTCAACGGACAGAAGACGTTCATCACCAACGGCCCGCACGCGGACGTCATCGTCGTCTACGCCAAGCTGGACACCGGTGACGGCACGCCGCAGCGCGACCGTCCGGTGCTGACGTTCGTGCTCGACAAGGGCATGGACGGCCTTACCCAGGGTCCCGCGTTCAAGAAGATGGGCATGATGTCCTCGCCGACGGGTGAGCTCTTCTTCTCCGACGTCCGGCTTGGCAAGGATCGGCTACTCGGTGAGCGCGAGCCGGAGGCGTCCGACAGTGACGGCAGGGACAGCGCACGATCGAGCTTCGCCATCGAGCGGGTCGGCGTCGCGGCGCTGGCGCTGGGCATCATCAACGAGTGCCATCGGCTCTCGGTCGACTACGCCAAGCAGCGCACGCTGTGGGGCAAGGAGATCGGCCAGTTCCAGCTGATCCAGCTCAAGCTCGCGAAGATGGAGGTCGCGCGGATCAACGTGCGGAACATGGTGTTCTCCGCCATCGAGAAGCTGCGTGCGGGCAAGACACCTGACTTGGCCGAGGCGTCCGCGATGAAGCTGTACGCGTCGGAGACCGCGACCGAGGTCGCCATGGAGGCGGTCCAGCTGTTCGGCGGCAACGGGTACATGACCGAGTACCGCGTCGAACAACTCGCACGGGACGCCAAGTCGCTGATGATCTACGCGGGCAGCAACGAGATCCAGGTGACTCACATCGCCAAGGGGCTGCTCGCTGGGTGAGTGGTGAACCGAGTGGTGCCGTGGCCACCACACTGGCGAGTACCCGCGAGTGTGGTGGCACTGTGCCGCTCGACGTCATGGCCGTAGCATCGGCTCATGGTGAAGGAGATTCGTACTCCGGACGCGAAGGAACGAATCGTCGTCGCCGCGCGTCGGCTGGTGGCCAAGCGTGGCGTACACGCGGCGTCCATGCGGGGTATCGCGCATGAAGCAGGCGTGTCGACCGGGGCGGTGACGCACTACTTCACCGGCAAAGCCGACGTGATGACGGCGGTGCTGCGTTACAACAACGAGCACATCGCCGAGCGCATCGGCAAGGCGGCCGCGGGCGGGACCGGCCTTGCCGCGCTGGGGTCGGCGATGGAGGCGCTGCTGCCGCTGGACGAGGAGATGCTGCTCTGCTGGACCGTGCTCACCGCTTTCTGGGGACACGGTGCCGCGCAGCAGTTCGTCGTCGCGGAAGGGGACTCCCTCGGTTACCGAGGCTTGCGGGCTTTCGTGGTGTCGCTGCTCGAACAGGCCGATGAGGCGGGCGAGTTGTCCGACGGCGTTGACGTCGAACATGAAGCGGAACGCATCATCGCGCTGATAGGTGGCATCGGAATGATGGTCGGCGGCTTTCCCGAGCAGCGTGCCGCCATCAGGAAGCGAGCCCGCTGGATGCTCAGCGAGCAAATCGACGCGCTGCGGTCGCCCGTGCGGTGAATGACGCTTTCACCGCACCGAACGCGGCAAAAGGGTCATTCACCGCGCGGGCAGAGGCCAGGCGGCAGCCGTCGCCGATTACTTGTCGGCGGGCGCGGGCTGTCCCGCGCCCGGCTGTCCCGCACCTTGCTGCCCGGCCGTGTTGCCCATGCCGGCGTTGCCGTTATAGTCCATCGGCTTGGCATCCTTGCCGGGTTCCTCCGGGTTGAAAGGCGGCGGATCGTCGACGTTGAACGTCGCCGGGGATGCCTCGCAGGTCCCGTTGGGCTCTGGCGTGATGCTTGGGTTGCGGCGCAGTGCGGCGATGAACTGGTCGATCCGCTCGTCCTCCGCGCTGTCGAGCCTGAGCTGGTGTCCCCACGCCTGCACCGAAATGGGCGAGTCCATACCCGGGTACGGCGACATCACCATGTACGGCTTGCCGTCCACCCGTAGTTTGAGCAGTTCGATCGCGTCGGAGTCCAGCTTATCCGGGTTGTAGGCGATCCACACCGCGCCGTGCTCGAGCGTGTGGACCATGTTTTCCGTGCGCACGGCCTCCGGGTACACGGTGCCGTCGCAGTCGGCCCAGAACTCCTCGTGCGGCCCGCCCATCGGAGGCTCGACGTCGTAGGCGACGCGCTCGTGCCGCTTGACGTGCCCGGAGCCCTTGATCTCGGTGATCTCGACGCCCTCGATGTCCTTGGACGGGTCGGGATTCTGCTCGGTCGGCTGGAACGAGGCGGCGGCCTCCTCGCGTGCTTCCTGCTCACGCATCGGTGCCGACTCCACGAGGTAGTAGCCGACAACGATGACGAGCAGGGCGACGATCACCACGGCCCCGATGACGGTGCCCCAGGGCACCTGCTTCTTGTTCACCGCGCCCGCCGCCGCGCGCACGCCGCTGCCGCCTTTGCCCTTCTTCTTGGTGCCGCTTGCCATGTTTCCGCGCCGACCTCGTCTCGGTTGTGCCTTCCCGGGGTGATTCCACCCACACGTGCGGATTCGCCGCCGCCTCCGCAAGCGTAGCCGCGTGATGTCTGTCCGCTGTGAGGTGGGATCATTCCAGGAGGTCTTTCCGCTGGCCAGGCCGCGCGGGCGTGCTGGGACCCGTCGTCAGCGCCCATCACCCCTGGTACTTACACTCACCAGGTGACTCCCGCAGTGCTCGCTGAACTCGTTCACTCGACCGCGACGTCCGTGCTTACCGAGCGCGGCGTGGATACGGCCGTGCTCCCCGAGGTCGTGACCATCGAGCGACCTCGAAATCCCGAGCACGGCGACTACGCGACGAACCTGGCGTTGCAGGTCGCCAAGAAGGCAGGCATGGCGCCGCGTGACCTGGCCACCGCGCTGGCGGAGCGGCTCGCCGAGGCCGAGGGCATCGAGGCCGCAGAGGTGGCCGGCCCAGGCTTCCTGAATCTGCGTCTCGCGGCGGACGCCCAGGGTGAGGTCATCCGCCAGGTACTCACCGCTGGCGAGACGTACGGCACCGGGCATGCGCTCGACGGCGTGTCGATCAACCTGGAGTTCGTCTCGGCCAACCCGACCGGTCCGATCCACCTTGGCGGCACTCGCTGGGCCGCCGTCGGGGACGCGCTTGGCCGCATTCTTGGCGCGCAGGGCGCCAAGGTCACCCGCGAGTACTACTTCAACGACGCCGGGGCGCAGATCGACCGGTTCGTGTCCTCGCTGGTCGCCGCCGCCAACGGCGAGCCAGCGCCGGAGGACGGTTACGCGGGTGACTACGTCGCCGACATCGCGAACCAGGTGCTCGCCGCCGAGCCGGACGCGCTCGGGCTGCCGGACGCCGAGCGTGACGAGGTGTTCCGGCGGGTCGGCGTGCAACTGATGTTCGATGAGATCAAGCGCAGCCTGCACGAGTTCGGCACCGACTTCGACGTCTTCTTCCACGAGGACTCGCTGCATACCTCCGGCGCCGTCGACGCGGCGCTTGAGCGGCTCAAGAAGTCAGACACGGTGTATCACGCCGATGGCGCGTGGTGGATCCGCTCCACCGACTTCGGTGATGACAAGGACCGGGTCGTCATCAAGAGCGACGGCGCGCCCGCCTACATCGCGGGCGACATCGCCTACCTCAAGGACAAGCGCGAGCGCGGTTTCGACCTGTGCCTGTACATGCTCGGCGCCGACCATCACGGCTACATCGGCAGGCTCAAGGCAGCCGCGGCCGCGCTCGGCGACGACCCTGACGTCGTCGAGGTGCTGATCGGGCAGATGGTCAATCTGGTCAGCGATGGCAAGCCGGTGCGGATGAGCAAGCGCGCTGGCACCGTCGTCACGCTGGAGGATCTGGTCGAGGCCGTCGGGGTCGACGCGGCGCGGTACGAGCTGTGCCGCTACTCGGTCGACTCTCCGGTCGACATCGACCTCGACCTGCTGCGCAAGCACACGAACGAGAACCCGGTGTTCTACGTGCAGTACGCGCACGCGCGGCTGGCGTCGTTGCAGCGCAACGCGGCCGACCTTGGCCTGGCGACGCCCGGGCCCGACGAGATCGACTTCGGGCTGCTCGACCACCCGAAGGAGGGCGAGCTGATCCGCACCCTCGGCGAGTTCGGCGCGGTCATCGCCAAGGCAGCCGAGCTGCGGGAGCCGCACCGGGTCGCGCGCTACCTGGAAGAACTCGCCAGCGCCTACCACAAGTTCTACGACGTGGCGCGGGTGCTGCCACAGGGTGACGATGAGGCGGACGGGCTGACGTACGCCCGTCTCGCGCTGTGCGAAGCCGCGCGCCAGGTCATCGCCAACGGACTCTCACTGCTGGGCGTCTCAGCCCCGGAACGGATGTAGCTCATGTGCGCACACCCCGCAGGCCCCCGCCACGCCGAGGTTTACCCGCACGCGGACACCTCCGGCATCCCGCCGGCGACGGCGGCCGAACTCGACCGCCTCTACCCGAAGGTCTGGCCGCGCAACACCTACCGCGCGCCGGACGGCGTCGTGCGCATCGCTGGCGTCGACGTCCGTGAGCTGGCCGAGACCTACGGCACCCCGCTGTTCGTGATCGACGAGGTGGACTTCAAGTCCCGCTGCTCCGAGTACGCGGAGGCGTTCGAGGACCCGGCGCTTGTCCACTACGCGTCCAAGGCGTTCCTGTCCGCCGAGATCGCGCGCTGGGTGGCGAACAAGGGCCTCAGCCTCGACGTCTGTAGCGGCGGCGAGCTCGCCATCGCCAAGCACGCCGACTTCCCGATGGAGCGGGTGACGTTCCACGGCAACAACAAGTCGGTCGACGAGCTGGAGACCGCCGTCGACGCCGGGGTCGGCACCGTCGTGTTGGACTCCTACCTGGAGATCGCGCGGCTCGCCAAGATCGCCGAGGATCGGGGCGTCACGCAGAACGTGCTGGTCAGGGTCACCGTCGGCGTTGAGGCGCACACCCACGAGTTCATCGCGACCGCACATGAGGACCAGAAGTTCGGCTTCTCGCTCGCCTCAGGTGACGCGGCCGAGGCGGTGCGCAGGGTGCTGTCCGCGACCGGGCTGCGGCTGGTTGGGCTGCACAGCCACATCGGCTCGCAGATCTTCGACACCGACGGCTTCGAGGTCGCGGCGCGCCGCGTGATCGGCTTGATCGCGGATCTGCGCGCCGAGCACGGCCCTGAGATCAGCGAGCAGCTGGAGATCGTGGACCTCGGCGGTGGCTTCGGCGTCGCCTACACGGACCGGGACAACCCGCCGCCGCCCGCGCAGATGGTTACCCAGATCCGCGCGATCGTGCGCAAGGAGTGCGAGTTCGCGGGGCTGCCGGTGCCCAAGATCGCCTGCGAGCCTGGCAGGGCCATCGCCGCGCCCGGCACGGTCACGCTGTACGAGGTCGGCACGATCAAGGACGTCGCGCTCGGCGACGGCCTCTCCCGCCGCTACGTCAGCGTCGACGGCGGCATGAGCGACAACATCCGTACCGCGCTCTACGACGCTGTCTACGACTGTCGACTGGTGTCGCGGTCAAGCGACGACGGTGCGATCTTGTCGCGGTCAAACGGGCAGAGCGCTGTCGACGTCGAGTCCGTGCTGAGCAGGGTGGTCGGCAAGCACTGCGAGTCGGGTGACATCGTGGTGAGGGACTGCTGGCTGCCGGACAACCTCGGCCCGGGTGACCTGCTTGCTGTCGCGGCGACCGGCGCGTACTGCTACTCCATGGCCAGTGGTTACAACAAGCTGCTCAAGCCCGCCGTCGTCGCGGTGCGCAACGGCAGCTCGCGGTTGTTGCTGCGGCGAGAGACCGAGGAAGACCTGACCCGATTGGAGGCGTCGTAAAGTGGCCGATTCGGTCAAGGTGGCGTTGCTCGGGTGTGGCACCGTTGGCGGCGAGGTCGCGCGGTTGCTGCACGAGCAGGCCGATGAGCTGGCGGCGCGGGCGGGCGCACCGGTCGAACTGGCTGGCATCGCGGTGCGCAGGCCGGACAAGCACCCCGAGCTGCCGCGGCATCTGCTGACCTCGGACGCCGAGGCACTTGTCAACTCCGATGTGGACGTCGTCGTCGAGCTGATCGGCGGCATCGACCCGGTACGCAAGTGGCTGCTTTCCGCGCTGCACCAAGGGAAATCAGTCGTGACGGCCAACAAGGCGCTGCTCGCGGAGTACTCCGCCGAGCTGTCCGAAGCCGCCGACGCGTCCGGGGCCGACCTGTACTTCGAGGCCGCCGTCGCGGGTGCCATCCCGCTGCTGCGCCCGCTGCGGGAGTCGCTGGCAGGCGATCGGATCACCCGGGTGCTCGGCATCGTCAACGGCACCACGAACTACATCCTGTCCGCCATGGACGAGACCGGCTCCGGCTACGCCGAGACGCTGGATGAGGCGAGCAGGCTCGGGTATGCCGAGGCCGACCCGACCGCCGACGTCGACGGCTACGACGCCGCGTCCAAGGCCGCCATCCTCGCCTCGCTGGCGTTCCACACCCGGGTCACCGCCCACGACGTCCACCGCGAGGGCATCGGCGCGATCGGCGCGGCCGACATCGACGCGGCCAAGGCTCTCGGCCGCACGGTGAAGCTGCTGGCCATCTGTGAGCGGGTACTCGACGCCGAGGGCGGCGAGTCCGTCTCGGCGCGGGTGTATCCGGCGATGATCCCGCGTAGTCACCAGCTCGCCGGGGTCAATGGCGCGTTCAACGCCGTCTACGTCGAGGCGGACGCCGCCGGTGAGCTGATGTTCTTCGGCCACGGCGCCGGTGGTTCCCCGACGGCCAGCGCGGTGCTTGGTGACCTGGTCGCCGTCGCCCGTAACCGCGTGCTCGGCGGGCGCGGGCCACGCGAGTCGGCGCACGCGGCCTTGCCGGTGCGGCCGATGGGCATGACGCCGACGCGCTACCACATCAGCCTCGACGTCGCGGACAAGCCAGGTGTGTTGGCGCAGGTCGCGCTCGTTTTCGCCGAGCACGACGTCAGCATCGCCGCCGTGCGACAGCGCGACGCCGACTCGACGGCGAGTCTCGTCGTGGTGACCCATCTCGCGCCGGACGCGGCGCTGCAGTCCACCGTGGACGACCTGGCGAAGCTCGAAGTGGTCCGTGAGGTGATCAGCGTGATGCGGGTGGAAGGCGACGACTAGTGACATCTCAGGTGACAGGGTCCCCCGCGCGACCGCGGGTCAGTGACGTGAAGGCTGGCTGGCCCGGCGTCGTCAAGGCGTACGCGTCCCGGATTCCGGTGCCGGACGGCGCCGAGGTCATCACGCTCGGCGAAGGCAACACCCCGCTTGTCTCCGCCCCGTACCTGTCCGAACTGACCGGATGCGAGGTGCACCTCAAGGTCGAGGGCGCCAACCCGACCGGGTCTTTCAAGGACAGAGGCATGACCCTGGCCATCACGCACGCCAAGGCGAGCGGGCTGCAGGCCGTCATCTGCGCGTCCACCGGCAACACCTCGGCCTCGGCGGCCGCCTATGCCGCCCGGGCGGGGCTGACCTGTGCCGTGCTCGTGCCGCAGGGCAAGATCGCGATGGGCAAGCTGGCGCAGGCGGTGCGTCACGGCGCGCGAATACTCCAAGTCAGCGGCAACTTCGACGATTGCCTCGAACTGGCCCGCAAGGCCGCGGCCGACTACCCGGTGACGCTGGTGAACTCGGTCAACCCGGTGCGGCTCGTCGGGCAGAAGTCGGCGGCATGGGAGGTCTGCGACATGCTCGGCCGCGCGCCGGACATCCACTGCCTCCCGGTCGGCAACGCGGGCAACATCACCGCCTACTGGGCTGGCTACGCCGAGTATGCCGCCGACGGCGTCGTCGAGACCACGCCACGCATGTTCGGCTTCCAGGCAGCCGGTGCCGCGCCGCTGGTGCACGGTGAGCCGGTCGACGAGCCGGAGACCATCGCGACCGCCATCCGGGTCGGGAGCCCCGCGTCCTGGAGCGGCGCGGAGAAGGCCAAGAACGCTTCCGGTGGCTTGTTCGACGCCGCCACCGACGAGCAGATCATGGACGCCTACCGGCTACTCGCCTCAAGGGAGGGCGTTTTCGTCGAGCCCGCGTCGGCGACAAGCGTGGCTGGCCTGCTGATCGCCTCGGCCGATGGCAGGGTGCCGAAGGGCTCGGTCGTGGTCTGCACGCTGACGGGCCACGGGCTCAAGGACCCGGGCACCGCCCTGGAAGGCAACATCGAGGTGGAGCCGCTTCCGGTGGACGCGGACGCCGTCGCCGCCGCGCTGGAGCTGACGTGAGCACGTCCGGCGACTCCGGCGCGGCCGCGCTGCCGCCTCGCGGTGTCCGGGTACGGGTGCCCGCTTCCACGGCGAATCTCGGTCCCGGATTCGACACCTTCGGTATGGCGCTTGGCCGCTACGACCACATCGAGGTGCGCACGCTCGCCGAGCCGGGCCTGACCATAGACGTCTCGGATGCCGGCGCGGGGGGTATCGAGGACGTGCCGCGCGATGAGTCGCATTTGGTCGTTCGCGTGCTGCGCCGAACGTTCGACCACCTGGGTGTCTCGGCGGTGGGGTTGGCGCTTCGGTGCGAGAACGCGATCCCGCACGCCAGGGGCCTCGGCTCGTCGGCGGCCGCCGTCGTGGCGGGGGTCGCCGCCGCGTACGCGCTGGCCGATCAGCCGCTCGACACGGATGCCGTGCTCGGTATCGCCGCCGAGTTCGAGGGACATGTGGACAACGCGGCCGCCAGCCTGCTCGGTGGCGCGGTTATCGCCTGGCGAGACGAGGGCGAACCGGCCGCGGCCTCACCAGCCGCCGGACACGCGGCGCGCGGTGGCGCTGCCGCTGGCTGGCACGCGGAGCGGCTCTCCCCGCATTCCGAGATCCGTCCCGTTGTGGCCATCGCCGAGCAGCGCTCGTCCACCGACGCCACGCGTGGCCTGCTGCCGGAGTCCGTGCCGCATGCTGACGCGGTGTTCTCGGCGGGAAGGGCCGCTCTCGCCGTGCACGCGCTGACCGCCGCGCCCGACCTGCTGGTCGCGGCGACGGCGGATCGGCTGCATCAGCACTACCGTGCCCCCGCCTACCCCGCGACGGCACACCTCATCGAGGCGCTTCGGAAATCTGGCGTCGCGGCGGCGGTGTCGGGGGCGGGTCCGACCGTGCTCGCGCTGACCACCGATGGTCGCGTTCCCGAGGATGTGGACACATCGGGATTCCGCGTTGTCGAACTCCCGATCGATTCAGCGGGCGTAACCGTCGCCCAGTTGTAGCGGGAAGGACGCTGCCAGGACACGCGGGAACAACTACTGGGGGGTGGTTGTTGCACGGGTGAGATACGGCGTCTACGCTCAGAGGCGTTCGATCACCGTGCGCAGTTCACGCACCTGGTGTTGGTTCCGGGTTTCTTCCCGGAACATCACTTCGTTCAGGTATCTCCCGCACGGGCGGGGGTCCTGCCTGGATGTAAGAATCGGTGCGCACTGGCTGGCGGTGGCCGATTCGTGGGCCTCGGGCGAGGCGCGCGAATCCCGTGTTGGCGGCTCTGCCGCAGTGATGCCGAAATCCCTGCCAGAATCCGCCGACAGCGGGGAGTATGTGAGGGCGGTCACAGTCCAGCGGGAGCGTTCCGCCTATGGCGGAGCGATGCCGGTGGTCGAGGGTGACCTTGTGAGGTGAAGGTGGGCCGGAGTGACCAGCCCGAGCTTCTATATGACACAGCGCCTGCTCGTGGTCTCGACCCGAGCGGCGTCTGGCGCTGATCCACGCGGAGGCGGGATCGGTCAGGAAGGACTTGTGTGAACAACACCGATCTTCTTAGCGGCCACACAGAAACTCATGCGCAAACGCAGACAGAGCAGAAATCGGAATCGGGGAGCGACAACGTGACGGTGGAGACCACACCGCGGGCCAATGGCGAGACGGCGACGCCGAAGCGTCGCTCTGGCGGGCTGTCAGGGATGGTCATAGCCGAGCTTCGTGAGCTCGCGGGCGAGCTGGGCATCTCCGACACCAGCGGCATGCGCAAGGGTGATCTGATCGCCGCGATCAGGGAACGGCAGGGCAAGGCGAAGCGTAAGCCCGCCACGAAGTCCGCGACCAAGTCGGAGCCGAAGAGCGAGGCGAAGGCCGAGTCCACGACTGAGGCGAACGCCGAGCCGAAATCCGAGGCCAACGCGGAGGCGAAGGCCGAAGCGTCGTCGTCAGAGTCCGGCGCGGCCACGCGGCAGCCAGCGGCAACCACAGCCCCGTCGTCATCCGAGTCGGGGAGCCAGGCCGGCACTAACGAACCGGCCGCCAGTAACCCCGCCGCGACGACGGCGACCACCGAGCAGGGCACGGAGCCGAGCTCGGGCCAGTCCGGTTCTCAGGGCACCGGAAAGGGTGACCAGGACCAGGGTGGTGGCCGCAGGGACGGTGGCCGTCGCAGGCGCGGTGCGTCCCGGCCAGGTGACAAGAGCGACCAGGGCGGCGACAGCGGCGACAAGGTCGACAAGGGCTCTGACAAGGGCGACAAGGGCTCTGACAAGGGCGACAAGGGCTCCGACAAGGGGCAAGACAAGTCGGACAAGGGGCAAGACAAGTCGGACAAGGGCGACGGCGGCCAGGGCGATGCGCGGCGGCAGAACAACCGCAACGACCGCAACCGCAACGACCGCAATGACCGCAATGACGATGACGACGACGGCCGTGGTGGCCGCCGTGGCAGGCGGTCGCGTGACCGCCGGCGTCGTGGCCGTGGCGGCGAGGGCGGCGGCCCGGACACCGAGATCCGCGAGGACGACGTCCTGCTGCCCGTGGCTGGCATCCTCGACGTGCTGGACAACTACGCGTTCGTCCGCACGTCGGGTTACCTCGCGGGACCGAACGACGTCTACGTCTCGCTGTCCTTCGTGCGCAAGTACGGGTTGCGCAGGGGTGACGCCATCACCGGTGTCGTCAGGCAGCCGCGCGAGGGCGAGCAGCAGCGGCAGAAGTTCAACCCGCTGGTGCGCGTCGACAGCGTCAACGGCCTCGAGCCGGAGAAGGCGAAGCAGCGCGCCGAGTTCCACAAGCTGACGCCGCTTTACCCGAACGAGCGGCTGCGGCTGGAGACCGAGCCGCATAAGCTGACGACGAGGGTCATCGACCTGGTGATGCCGGTCGGTAAGGGCCAGCGTGCGCTGATCGTGTCGCCGCCGAAGGCGGGTAAGACGACGATCCTGCAGGACCTCGCGAACGCGATCGCGACCAACAACCCCGAGTGCTGGCTGATGGTCGTGCTGGTCGACGAGCGGCCGGAAGAGGTCACCGACATGGAGCGCAACGTCAAGGGCGAGGTCATCTCCTCGACCTTCGACCGCCCGCCGTCGGACCACACCACGGTCGCGGAGCTGTCCATCGAGCGTGCGAAGCGGCTGGTGGAGATGGGCCACGACGTCGTCGTGCTGCTCGACTCGATCACCCGCCTCGGCAGGGCCTACAACCTGGCGGCACCCGCGTCCGGCCGGATCCTCTCCGGTGGTGTGGACTCCACCGCGTTGTACCCGCCGAAGCGGTTCCTCGGCGCGGCCCGCAACATCGAGAACGGCGGCTCGCTGACCATCTTCGCCACGGCGATGGTCGAGACCGGCTCCACCATGGACACCGTCATCTTCGAGGAGTTCAAGGGCACCGGTAACGCCGAGCTGAAGCTGGACCGCAAGATCGCCGAGCGCAGGGTATTCCCCGCGGTCGACGTCAACCCGTCCGGCACCCGCAAGGAGGAGCTGCTGCTCTCGCCGGACGAGCTGGCGGTCACGGTCAAGCTCCACCGGGTGTTGCACGCGCTCGACTCGCAGCAGGCGATCGACCTGCTCATCGACCGGCTGAAAAAGAGCAAGACCAACATTGAGTTCCTGATGCAGGTGTCGAAGACGGCGCCTGGTCAGGACGAGGAGTAGCGACGCGGCTCACGCGGGCCCTGCCACGGTGCGGGGCCCGCGTGTGGCGTCTGGCAGAATCGAGACGAAGTCCGGCACCGGTTCACCCCACTGGCTCACATCGAGCCGAGCATTGTTCGGGGACCCGGCGGCCACACCAGAAGGGACAGCCATGAAGAGCGGTATCCACCCCGAGTACGTCCAGACCGAGGTCATCTGCAGCTGCGGCAACAACTTCACCACCCGCAGCACCAAGTCGTCCGGTCACATCCACGTCGAGGTGTGCTCCAACTGCCACCCGTTCTACACGGGCAAGCAGAAGATCCTCGACACCGGTGGTCGCGTCGCGCGCTTCGAGGCGCGCTACGGCAAGCGCAAGGGCAAGAAGTAACTCGGCCGCGCAGCAGGCCAGAGCACAGCCCCACCCGGCGCTGCCGACCAGCGCCGTTGTTTTCGCTAGAACCGTGTGGTGCGCCGGGCGCGCATGCTCGGCGCACCACACGGTTCCTTTCCTCCGACGCTAGGTGAGCCGTGGATTCTCGTTCGCTTGACGGCTTGCTGGCGGAATATGCCGAGCTCGAAAGTCAGCTCGCCGACCCCGCCGTGCACGCCGACGCCGACCGTGCGCGCAAGCTCGGGCGCAGGTACGCCGAGCTGACGCCGGTCGTGAAGACCATCAGGGAGCTGGAATCCGCGCGCTCCGACCTGGCGACGGCCAAGGAACTCGCCTCGGAGGACGACGCCTTCGCGGAGGAATCGGCTGAGCTGGAACAGCGCGTCCCCGAGCTTGAGGCGAAGCTGACCGAGCAGTTGCTGCCCCGCGATCCGTACGACTCGTCCGACGTCGTCATGGAGATCAAGTCGGGGGAGGGCGGCGAGGAGTCCGCGCTGTTCGCCAGTGACCTGCTGCGGATGTACCTGCGCTACGCCGAGCGCGAGGGCTGGAAGGCCACCATCCTCGACTCGACCGAGTCCGACCTCGGCGGTTACAAGGACGTCACCGTGTCCATCAAGGGCAAGGCGGACGGACCGGAGGGTGTGTGGGCACGCCTCAAGTTCGAGGGCGGTGTGCATCGCGTGCAGCGCGTGCCCGCCACCGAGTCGCAGGGTCGCATCCACACCTCGGCCGCGGGCGTGCTGATCTATCCGGAGCCGGAGGAGATCGAGGTCGAGGTCGATCCGAACGACCTGCGCATCGACGTCTTCCGCTCGTCGGGCCCCGGCGGGCAGAGCGTGAACACCACCGACTCCGCCGTGCGGATCACGCACCTGCCCAGCGGGATCGTCGTCTCGTGCCAGAACGAGAAGTCGCAGATCCAGAACCGGGCGCGCGCGATGCGGGTGTTGCAGGCCCGGTTGCAGGCGATCGCGGAGGAGGAAGCCGCCGCCAAGGCCGCCGACACGCGCCGCTCGCAGGTCCGCACCGTGGATCGTTCCGAACGAGTGCGCACCTACAACTTCCCGGAAAACCGCATCTCCGATCACCGGGTCAACTACAAGGCCTACAACCTCGACCAGGTGCTCGCGGGCGAGCTGACCGGGGTCCTCGACGCCCTCCAAGCCGCCGACAAGGAAGAGCGGCTGGCGGAGCAGCAGCAGGTGTAAGCCGTCGCTGTAGCACTTGTGCTACTCTCGTCACATGGACACGGTAGGCCTGCGCGAGTTGCGACAGCAGGCGTCTGAGCTGGTGCGGAAGGCACAGGACGGCGAAGAGGTGACGATCACCGTCGCTGGCCGTCCCAGCGCGCGCCTCGTGCCTATTACCCCTCGGCAGTGGCAGACGTTCGACCAGATCGCCGATGCGCTTGGTGGCGGTCCCGATCCCGACTGGGAGTCCGACCGCGACCTCATCGACCAGCGGCTGCGCGACCCCTGGCAGGACTGATGCGGGCGGTGCTCGACACAAGCGTGTTACTCGCGCCCGGGCTCGGTACGCTGCCGGGCGAGCTCGCGATCAGCGTCGCCACCATGGCCGAGTTGCACTTCGGCGTGCTCGTCGCGAAGAAAGAGCCCGTACGCGCCACCAGGTTGCGCAGGCTGTCTCGCCTTCAACGGCATTTCGATCCACTGCCGATCGATGACGCCGTAGCCGCGAGCTATGGCGAACTCGCGGCCGCGGTCGCCCGCACGGGCCGCCAGCCACGGGCGCGCGTCATGGACTTGCTGATCGCGGCGACAGCCCATGCTCACGATGCCCGCGTCTACACCCGCAACGCCAAGGACTTCGCCGGAGTTGACGACCTCGTCAAGATCGTCGCGGTGTGAGTCGCGGTGGGTGGTGTCGCGAACCCGAACCCACCCGAGTCACTACCGGATCGGGCGGAACCGCACGGTTAGCCTTGACAGCGTGAAGCGACAACCACTGCGACTGGCGATCGTCGAGGCAACCCGGATCCTGGAGGAGGCCGGGGTCGCGTCCCCGCGCGTGGACGCGGAGCTGCTCGCCGCGCACGTGCTCGGCGTGGAACGCGACCGGCTCCCGCTGACTCCGCTGGTCGACCCGCCCGTCGTGGATGCCATGCGCGAGGTCGTCACCCGCCGCGCGAAGCGTATCCCGCTCCAGCACATCACTGGCACCGCCGCGATGGGACCGATCAGCGTCGACGTCGGCCCCGGTGTGTTCGTGCCGCGCCCGGAGACCGAGCTGATGCTGCAATGGGGGCTTGACCTGATCCAACGTCGGGAGGATCCCGTCGTCGTCGACCTGTGCACCGGGTCGGGGGCACTCGCGCTCGCCGTCGCGCATGCCCGCCCTGACGCCAGGGTGTACGCCATCGACAACGACCCGTCCGCGCTGGCCTGGGCGCGTCGCAACGCCGATGCCCGCGTCGCGGCGGGCGACACGCCGATCACGCTGTATTCCGGCGACGTCACCGACAACCGCCTGCTCGCTGACCTCGACGGCATGGTCGACCTCGTGCTGTGCAACCCGCCGTACGTGCCGGAGGGGACGACGGTGCCGCCCGAGGTCGCCGACCACGATCCGTACCAAGCCGTGTTCGCCGCCGGCGACGGCCTCGCCATCATCAGGTCCGTGGTCGCGCTCGCCGCTCGCCTGCTTGTCATCGATGGGGGAGTGGCCATAGAGCACGACGACACCCACGGCGAGGCGGTGCCCGCGCTGCTGTCGGCGCGCAAGGTGCTCAGCAGGGTCGTCGGCCATACCGACCTCGCGGGGCGGGCACGGTTCGCCACCGCCCGTAGGGGTTGACGCCGTTCGCAGTAGTCTTTGGGCATGAGCCAGGTGTACGACTGCAGCCTGCGAGATGAGCGTGCCGAAGGTGTCCGCGCGGCGGCCGCCGCGGTGCGATCAGGGCGGCTGGTGATACTGCCGACCGACACCGTGTACGGCATCGGATGTGACGCCTTCGACGCGGGTGCCGTGCGCTCGCTACTCAGCGCCAAACGCAGGGGCCCCGACATGCCCGTCGGAGTCCTCGTCGGCTCGTGGTCCACGATCGACGGTCTGGTTCTCGGCGTGCCGAAATCAGCCCGCGCTCTCGTCGAGGCGTTCTGGCCAGGGGACCTGTCGATCGTGCTGCCGCACGCGCCGAGCCTGTCGTGGGACCTCGGCAGCACCAAGGGCACGGTCATGCTGCGAATGCCGCTGCACTCAGTCGCGCTCGAGCTGTTGCGCGAGACCGGGCCGATGGCGGTGTCCAGTGCCAACCGTTCCGGCCTGCCGCCAGCGGCCACCGTTGACGAGGCCCGCGAGCAGTTCGGCGATGAGATCGGCATCTATCTCGACGGTGGTCCGAGCGGGGATGCCGTGCCGTCCACGATCGTCGACTTGACCGGTGAGAAGCCCGTCCTTTTGCGTGAGGGCGCTGTCAGCGCTGACGCGGTGTCCGAAGTCCTTGGCGCGCAGGTCGAGACGGCAGGCTGAGCTGGCCGATCGTGACAGAAACAGCCGTCCTCCCGATTCGCGAGTACCTCCTCGTCGGGCTCACGGCAGCCGCGCTGACGTTCCTGCTCACCGGTGTCGCGCGTCGTGTCGCGATGCGGCTTGGCGCGATGGCCTACCCGCGCGCTCGCGACGTCCACGCCCAGCCGATGCCGTACTTGGGCGGGCTCGCCATGTACGCCGGAGTCGCGGGGGGCATGTACCTCGCGCACCAGCTCCCGGTGCTGCGCGCCGCGTTCGAGTTCTCACTCGACCCGATCGGGGTGTTGATCGGCGGCGGGGTGATCGTGCTGATCGGGGCGGTCGACGACCGGTTCGAGCTTGACGCGTGGACCAAGCTGGCGGGCCAGGTGATGTGCGCGGGCATCCTCGTGCTGTTCGGTGTGCAGTGGAGCACCTTCTGGGTGCCGTGGGGCGGTAGTGACGGTGACGTCGGCACGCTGTTCCAACTGGACCAGAACCAGGGTGGACTGCTGGTGGTGCTGCTCGTCGTCACCATGGTCAACGCCATGAACTTCGTTGACGGCCTCGACGGCCTCGCCGCGGGAATCGGGCTGGTCGCCGCGTCCGCGCTGTGCGTGTTCTCGCTCGGCCTGCTCGCCACGACCGGCGGCGACGTCGCCACCTACCCGCCAGCGCTGATCGGGGCGACGCTCGCCGGAGCTTGCCTTGGCTTCCTGCCGCATAACTTCCAGCCGGCCAAGCTGTTCATGGGCGACTCAGGGTCGATGTTCATCGGGCTGATGCTCGCGGGCGCCATCACGTCGGCTTCGGGCAAGATGTCGTACCCGCAGTACAACACCACCAACATCGTCGCGTTGCTGTCGCCGCTGATCGTGGTGGCTGGCGCGTTGTTCCTGCCGCTGCTCGACCTGCTTATGGCGGTCATCCGTCGGACTCGCAGGGGGGAGAGCCCGTTCGCTGCCGACAAGATGCACCTGCACCACCGGCTGCTTGAGATCGGTCACTCGCAGCGTCGCGCCGTGCTGCTGATGTACATGTGGGCCGGGTTGCTGGCGTTCGGTACGGTCGCGCTGACGCTGTTCGAGGCGGCGGCGGTGTTCTGGATCATGTTGCTCGGCCTGCTCGTCGGGGTGCTCGTCTCGGCGGTGCCTAGACTCAGGTCGAGACCCAAGGAGGCCGCCAAGTGACCGACGCCGGTAGCGACAACACCGACGCCATCGAGACTCCCGAAGGCACGGAGACCCCGAAGACCGGCACCGCCGGCGCCAGTGCGAACACCGCGGAACCGGAGAACCCGCACGGCGCCGTCGTCCGAACTCTCGCCGACACCATGCTGCGCACCGCGCTGCCCGTGACCGCGGTGACCATCGTGATCGCCGCCGTCGTCGCGACAGTGCTCAACGGCACGGCGGGCCTCTGGGGCGCGCTGGTTGGCGGCGTGGTCGCGCTGGCGTCGTCGCTGGCGACGTTCGTGATGATGAAGCAGTCCGCCGACCTGCCTGTGATGTTCGTCATGGCGGTCGCGCTGGGGGGATACGTCTTCAAGATCCTGGCGCTACTCGTCGTGATGATGCTGCTGCGCGAGGTGGACGCGTTGCACACGCTCTCGCTCGCGTTGACCGTGCTCGCGGCCGTGATGGTGTGGGCGGGAGCCGAGGTCGTCGCGTTCAAACGCACCAAGATCCCGACGATCATTCCGAACTCTCAGTGACGGCGGGGTGTCCCTCGTCTTAAGGAGTACGCCCGTACTATGTGGCGTCATGCGGGCTGGTAGGGTCCGCTCTGCGGGCGGAGCTCGCCGGTATCGGCCTGGGCCCATCCGCCGCAGGGTGCCTGGCATGTGTCAGGTACGTTAACGACAGATCATGACGATTCCCCTGGCGGTGTGAACGCCGACCGGGAGAACCGGAAGGAGCCCTCGTTGGGCGCGCTGGTAGTTGCACAAGGTGGCGGTTTCGTACCCCCGGGTGTCGGGGATTTCTTCCTTCCGCCGATCGTCGGCGGAGTGACCAAGCCGATGGTCTTGGTCGTTCTATCCGTGGTCATCGTGGCGGCGTTCTTCCTGATCGCCTCCCGCAACCTCAAGGTCGTTCCCGGCAAGCTGCAGTTCGCCGCTGAGTCGGTCTACGACTTCGGTCGCAACAACATCGCGCGGGAGCAGATCGGCTCGGCCGACTTCCGGCCTTTCGTTCCGCTGATTCTGGCGTTGTTCACCTTCATCCTGGTCAACAACCTGTTCGGGATCATTCCGCTGATTCAGTTCCCGACGTTCTCGCATATCGGCTTCCCGCTGGCGTTGTCGATCCTGGTCGTCTACCCCGTCTACCACATCGCGGGCTTCCGTCGGCACGGCTTCACCGGCTACCTGAAGAACCAGCTCTTCCCCGCCGGTGCGCCCAAGCCGATCTACCTGCTGCTGACGCCGATCGAGTTCTTCCAGAAGTTCATCATGAACCCGATCACGCTCGCGATTCGTGTTTTCGCCGCGATGTTCGCCGGGCACCTCATTTTGCTGGTGTTCACGCTGGCGGGTTCGTACCTGCTGCTTGAGGCTAGCGCCGCGCTGAAGCCCGTTTCGCTGATCTCGTGGGCGTTCGCGATCCTGATGACCTTTGTCGAGGCCCTGATCCAGGTGATCCAGGCCTACGTTTTCGCCGTGCTCTCCGCCGGATACATCGGCATGGCCCTGGCGGAAGACCACTAAGCACACCACACCGAGAAAGCCTCGCGATCCGCAGCATGGCGGATGAGAGTTGGAAAGGGATACACAGTGAGCAACATCGTTCTCGCGCAGGAAGCCGTCAACCTGAACCCGGGCCTCGCCATGATCGGTTACGGCCTTGGCGCCATCGGCCCCGGTATCGGTGTCGGCCTGATCTGGGCCGCCGTCATCAACGGCACCGCGCGTCAGCCCGAGGCGCAGGGCAAGCTGATGGGTATCGCGTGGACCACGTTCGTGCTGACCGAGGTGCTCGCGCTGATCGGTCTGGTGCTGTACTTCATCGCTTCCGCTGCCTGATTAACGCCTCACCGTATTGGGAGACGTCGTGCTTATGACATACGTGCTGGCAGCTGAGGAAGAGCACAATCCAGTCCTTCCGCTGCCGTCAGAGATCGCCCTTGGCCTCGTCGCCTTCGGCATCCTGCTCTTCATCCTGTGGAAGTACGTCGTCCCGCGCTTCGAGAAGCTGTACGAGGAGCGGGCCGAGACGATCGAAGGCGGGATCGAGAAGGCCGAGAAGGCGCAGGCCGAGGCGGAGCGGGCGCGTCAGCAGTACAACGCGCAGCTCGCTGAGGCCCGCACCGAGGCCGCCAAGATCCGTGACGACGCCAGGCTGGAAGCGGAGCGGATTCGTGACGAGCTGCGTGCTGAGGCCGAGGCCGAGGCGGCACGTATCGTCGCCAACGGCGAGGCTCAGCTGCAGGCGCAGAAGGCGCAGATCATCGCTGAGCTGCGCTCCGAGCTCGGTCGCAACTCCATCGAACTCGCCAGCCGTATCGTCGGTGAGTCGCTGGAGGACGAGGCCCGTCGCAAGGGCACCGTCGACCGGTTCCTCGCTGAGCTCGACGCCACCACCGGGGCACGGAACTGATGGCCGCGACAACCATGCACGCCGCGAGTAGGGACGCGCTCGCCGCCGCCGAACACCGCCTTGACGGGGTGCTCGGCGGGGCGGATGCCAGCCCTGCCACGGTCGGCGAGGAGCTGTTCGCGTTCGCGCGGCTGCTGCGGGACGAGGTCTCGCTGCGCCGTGCCGTCGCAGACCCCGCCGCGTCGGAGGACGCCCGCAAGAACCTGGTGCGTTCGCTGCTCGGCGAAAAGGTGGGCGAGCCGACCTTGCAGGTGCTCGACGTCGTCGCTGGCAGCAGGTGGTCCAATCCGCGTGAGCTGCTCGACGGCGTCCGAGCGCTCGGGGCGAGCGCGATGCTGGCCGCGGCCGAGCGTGACGGTACCCTCAACAGGGTTGAGGACGAGTTGTTCGGTGTCGCTCGGGCCGTGGCGAACAACGCCGAGCTCGACCGTGCACTGTCGGATCAGTCCGGCAGCGTCGCGGCCAAGCGAGAGCTGGTGCGCCAGATCTTTGGCGACCGCGTCAACGCGGTCACGCTCGCGTTGATCGAGCAGGTCGCGGGCGACCCGAAGGGCAGGGGAGTCGAGAAGCGGCTCGACGAGCTGTCCGAACTGGCGGCACGGCGACGCGAGCAGTCGGTGGCACACGTGATCACCGCGAGCCCGCTCACCGACGAGCAGCGCGATGCGCTCTCGGCCAAGCTGAACCGGATCTACGGCAAGCCGATCACGCTGCATGCCGAGGTCAAGCCGGACGTGCTTGGCGGCATCGTCGTCAAGGTCGGCGACGAGGTCATCGACGGCAGTTCGGCTGGCCGGATCATGGCGCTGCGCGGTCAGCTGGCCTGACGGCTGGCAAGCCGGGTCACCGGCACAAACACACACAGACGTTGCAAGTGGCAGAGAATGAAGTGAGAGCGGGAACGACATGACGGAGCTGACGATCTCCTCGGACGAGATCCGCAGTGCGATCGAGAACTACGTCTCGAGTTACTCCCCGGATGTGAGCCGGGAAGAGGTCGGCGTCGTCGTCGACGCCGGTGACGGCATCGCGCACGTCGAGGGCCTGCCTTCGACGATGGCCAACGAGCTGCTGGAGTTCCCCGGCGGCGTGCTTGGTGTCGCGCTGAACCTCGAGCCGCGCGAGCTCGGTGTGGCCATCCTGGGTGACTTCGAGTCGGTCGAAGAGGGCCAGGAGGTCAAGCGCACCGGCCGGATTCTGTCGGTGCCGGTCGGGGAGGGCTACCTCGGCCGGGTCGTTGACCCGCTCGGCAAGCCCATCGACGGCCTCGGTGAGATCGCCGAAGAAGGCCGCCGTGCCCTCGAGAAGCAGGCGGCGTCGGTGGTCCAGCGGCAGCCGGTGTCCGAGCCGCTGCAGACCGGTATCACCGCCATTGACTCGATGACCCCGATCGGCCGTGGCCAGCGCCAGCTGATCATCGGTGACCGCAAGACCGGTAAGACCGCGGTCTGCGTCGACACCATCATCAACCAGAAGGCCAACTGGGAATCCGGCGACCCGCAGAAGCAGGTGCGTTGCATCTACGTCGCCATCGGCCAGAAGGGCTCCACCATCGCGGCGGTCAAGAAGTCGCTCGAGGATCACGGCGCGATGGACTACACGACCATCGTCGCCGCCCCGGCGTCCGACTCCGCCGGGTACAAGTGGCTCGCCCCCTACACCGGTTCGGCCATCGGCCAGCACTGGATGTACCAGGGCAAGCACGTGCTTGTCGTCTTCGACGACCTCACCAAGCAGGCGGAGGCGTACCGAGCGATCTCGCTGCTGCTGCGCCGTCCGCCGGGCCGCGAGGCGTTCCCCGGTGACGTCTTCTACTTACACTCCCGTCTGCTCGAGCGGTGCGCCAAGCTGTCTGACGACCTCGGTGGCGGCTCGCTGACCGGCCTGCCGATCATCGAGACCAAGGCGAACGACGTCTCGGCCTACATCCCGACCAACGTCATCTCGATCACCGACGGACAGTGCTTCTTCCAGTCCGACCTGTTCAACGCTGGCCAGCGGCCCGCGATCGACGTCGGTATCTCGGTCTCGCGTGTCGGTGGTGACGCGCAGGTCAAGGCGATGAAGACGGTGTCGGGCTCGCTGCGTATCGACCTGTCGCAGTACCGGGAGCTCGAAGCATTCGCCGCCTTCGCCTCCGACCTGGACGACGCGTCCAAGTCGCAGCTGGAGCGTGGTGCGCGGCTGTACGAGGTGCTCAAGCAGCGCGAGTTCCAGCCGATCCCGGTCGAGGAGCAGGTGCTGACGGTCTTCCTCGGCACCGACGGCCACTTCGACACCGTGCCGGTCGACGACGTCCGCCGGTTCAACTCGGAGTTCATCGACCACGTGCGGCACAAGCACGAGGGCATCCTCGCCGAGGTGCGTGACACCGGGAAGTGGAGCGACGACAACGCCAAGCGCGTCGTCGAAGCGGTGAACGACTTCAAGAAGGGGTTCCTGACCTCGGAGGGCAAGCCGCTGGTCGAGGCGGAGGCCGAGGCGATGGACGCCGAGAAGGTCGGGCAGGAAACCGTCAAGGTCAACAAGCCAGCCCCGAAGAAGTGACCGGGTAACTCATGGGTGCACAACTTCGCGAACTGCGAGCGCGCATCAAGTCGACCAAGTCCATTGGCAAGATCACCAAGGCCATGGAGTTGATCGCGACGTCGCGCATTACCAAGGCCCAGGCGCGGGTCGAGGCCGCACGGCCCTACTCAACGGAGATCACCAACGTGCTCTCCGCGCTGGCGAGCGGGGCGTCGAACCTCGACCACCCGCTGCTCACCGAGCGGGCGAACCCGCGCAGGGCCGCGGTGCTCGTGGTGACCAGTGACAAGGGCCTCTGCGGCGGCTACAACGCCAACGTGCTGCGGGCGACGGAGGAGCTGTTCTCGCTGCTGCGCGAGCAGGGCAAGGAGCCGGTCCTCTACGTCATCGGCGGCAAGGGGCTGAACTACTACCGCTTCCGGGGCCGCGACGTCACCGACAGCTGGACCGGGTTCTCCGACCAGCCGCACTACGTCAACGCCGCCGAAGCGGGCGACGCCATGGTGAACCTCTTCCTGGCCGGGGCGGACGACGAGGCGGAGGGACCTGGCGCCGACGGTGTCGTCGGTGTCGACGAGCTACACATCGTCTACACCGAGTTCCGCTCGATGCTCACCCAGACACCGGTCGCCAAGCGGATCGCGCCGCTCGAGGTGGAGTACGCCGACGAGGGTGAGAGCGCACAGCAAGCTCCGACGCTGCTGCCTGCCTACGACTTCGAGCCGAGCGCGGAGACCCTGCTCGGCGCGCTGCTGCCGAAGTACATCAACACCCGCATCTACGCGGCGCTGCTCGAGTCGGCCGCCTCCGAGCTCGCCGCCCGCCGTACCGCCATGAAGGCGGCGTCGGACAACGCGAACGAGCTGGTCGACACCCTCACGCGGGAGGCGAACCAGGCTCGGCAGGCCCAGATCACCCAGGAGATCAGCGAAATCGTCGGTGGCGCGGACGCGCTGGCCACGGCAGGAGTTGAAGAATGACCACCACAGAACCTACCAAGACCGAAGGTGCGACGGGTCGCATCGTCTCGGTGACCGGCCCCGTCGTCGACGTCGAGTTCCCGCGCGGGCAGATCCCCGCGCAGTACAACGCGCTCAAGGTCGACATCGAGTTCGAAGAGCTCGCCAAGACCGTCACCCTCGAGGTCGCGCAGCACCTCGGTGACAACCTGGTGCGCACCATTTCGCTGCAGCCGCAGGACGGCCTCGTCCGTGGCGCACCTGTTCGCGACACCGGCGGGCCGATCTCGGTGCCGGTCGGTGACAAGGTCAAGGGCCACGTCTACAACGCGCTCGGCGAGTGCCTCGACGAGCCCGGCTACGGCGACGACCTCGAGCGCTGGGGCATTCACCGCAAGCCGCCGGCTTTCGACCAGCTCGAGGGCAGCACGCAGGTGCTCGAGACCGGCCTGAAGGTCATCGACCTGCTGACCCCGTACGTGCAGGGTGGCAAGATCGGCCTGTTCGGTGGCGCCGGTGTCGGCAAGACGGTGCTCATCAAGGAGATGATCACCCGTGTCGCCAAGAACTTCGGTGGTACCTCGGTGTTCGCCGGTGTCGGTGAGCGCACCCGTGAAGGCACGGACCTGTTCCTCGAGCTCGGTGAGGACGGCACCATCAACGACACCGCCCTGGTGTTCGGTCAGATGGACGAGCCGCCGGGCACCCGTATGCGGGTCGCGCTGTCCGCGCTGACCATGGCGGAGTACTTCCGTGACGTCCAGAACCAGGACGTGCTGCTGTTCATCGACAACATCTTCCGCTTCACCCAGGCGGGCCAGGAGGTCTCCACCCTGCTGGGCCGGATGCCGTCGGCCGTGGGTTACCAGCCGACCCTGGCGGACGAGATGGGCACGCTGCAGGAGCGGATCACCTCGACCAAGGGCCGGTCGATCACCTCGATGCAGGCGATCTACGTCCCAGCGGACGACTACACCGACCCCGCGCCAGCGACGACGTTCGCCCACCTTGACGCCACCACCGAGCTGTCGCGTGGCGTGTTCCAGAAGGGCATCTTCCCCGCGGTCGACCCGCTCACGTCGTCCTCGACGATCCTCGAGCCTGGCATCGTCGGTGAGGAGCACTATCGGGTCGCCTCCGAGGTCATCCGGATCCTGCAGAAGTACAAGGAGCTGCAGGACATCATCGCGATTCTCGGTATGGACGAGCTGTCCGAAGAGGACAAGATGACGGTCAACCGGGCGCGCCGCATCGAGCGGTACCTGTCGCAGAACATGCTGGTCGCCGAGGTCTTCACCGGCCAGCCTGGCTCGACCGTGCCGCTGGCGGAGACCGTCGAGGCGTTCGACAAGATCGCCAAGGGCGAGTTCGACCACTACCCGGAGCAGGCGTTCCTCGGCATCGGTGGCCTGGACGACCTCGAGAAGAAGTACCGCGAGATCACCGGAAAGTGAACCCGCGGGGTTCCGCCCCGCGAACCCCGGTGTGCGGGACTGGCTTGGCTGGTGGTGGGTCCGTAGTTCGCTGCGGGCCCACCACTCGCACCGGGTATCTCCCACGCAAGTGGTACGCCCCTGCCGGGGCCGCGTGTGGGGGAACTAGACTGACATTCAGTAGTTGCACGACGAAGGAGCAACCACGTGGCTGAGATGACCGTCGAGTTGGTCGCCGTCGAGCGCAGGCTGTGGTCGGGCAAGGCGAAGTATGTCATCGCCCAGACCACGGAGGGCGAGATCGGTATCCTGCCTGGTCATGAACCGGTGCTCGGCCAGCTCGTCGAGGGTGGCGTCGTGATGATCACGACGGTGGACGGCGAGCACGTTGGGGCAGCGGTCCACGGTGGCTTCCTCTCCGTCACGGCCGACTCGGTCAGCGTGCTCGCGGAGAGCGCGGAGCTCGGCGAAGAGGTCGACGTAGCGGCGGCCAAGGCGGCGCTGAGCCAAGGCGACGAGGACGAGCGCGCGAGAGCCGGTGCGCGATTGCGCGCCGCGGGACAGTCGGCCTGAGCGCGCGGCGGGCAGGAGCTGGGCCATGGAAATCACCCTGGTGGTCATCGGGCTCCTGACCGCGATAGTGGCCGTGCTCGCGTGGGTCGCGATCCGCTGGCGTCGCGTACTTCGTGCGGGTGGCATCAACGTCGCCCTCCGCTGGAACGACGAGCAGGACGATCTCGGCTGGCATCTCGGTATTGGCCGTTACCAGGGTGAGCGGTTTGTATGGTTTCGAGTGCTGAGCCTCCGACGGGGCCCCGATCGGGTGTTGTATCGCGAGGGATTGCGGATCGCCCAGCGTCGTGAGCCTGCTGGCTCCGAGGTGTACGCGCTACCATCGGGCGCGTCAGTGTTGCGTTGCGAATCGAGCAGGGGAGACTCGATCGAGATCGCCATGGCGACCGGCGCCCTTACCGGGTTTCTCTCCTGGCTCGAGTCAGCGCCACCAGGACGTCAGGTGAGACGTGCGAGCTAGGGGGCCGAAATGCCGGTGACAGGCAGAGTAGCTGGTACACGGCGGGCTGCCGCCGTTGGCAGGGCGGTTGTCGCGGCGCCGGCTGTCGTGCTCGCTATCGTGCTCGCGGGCTGCGCCGGGCAGGGTGGCGCCGAGGTGAGCGCCACGCCGACCACCGCTTCGTCGTCCATCACTCCGCCATCGCCGACGTCGTCCACCATTCCGTCGGAGACGTCGTCCGTGTCTCCTGGTGCCCCGTCCGACAGCTCGGCCGCGCCGACGCCGCCGTCGAAGCCGACGTCGAAGCCGACGTCGAATGAACCGTCGCCGGAGCCGTCGAAGCCCGCTGGTGATCGTATGACGATCAGTGGCACTGTCCGCGCTGGTGTGGAGGCAGGTTGCCTCGTCATGCGCGATAGCGGGACGCTCTACCTGCTTCTCGACGACCAGGACCGTCTCAAGCCCGGCGACAAGGTCACCCTCACCGGCTACGTCGACAAGGACGTCATGTCCTACTGCATGCAAGGCAAGCCATTCCGCGTGCTGACGGTCAGCAAACCTTGACGGGCTTCTGGTGTGGTCGGTCTAGCTACTCGACTCGCAGGCCATGCCGCACCCGTCTCGCTCAGCTCTTGGTCACCTGATGTGGTGACTCCGAAAGGCTTGAATCTCGAACACTAGTTCGACTATCCTGGTGTTCAGGCTCCTTCTCTGGGGCGCGGGATGACGAGTCAGTGTGTCGTCGCGCGGCAGGGGGTATGAGGCTGGTGTTGGGGCCGGAGTCCAGTCACGAGCATGAGCCGGACGGTGAGTACGAGCCGGTGAGCCCGCCTGAGGTTAATGGCGAATCGGATGGCGAGTCGCTGGGTGAGGATGTCTTTCTCGCTGGGCAGCGCGTCCCGGAAGATGTGTTGCGCCTCGATGATGTCGAGTGGGCGGAGTTCGATGCGGACGCTCTGGTTGAGGTCGCGAAGCTCTCCCAACGTTTGATCGGGCAGGTGCAAGCGGTCCAACTCAAGGTCATCGCGGAACTGCGGAAACGACGCGGCAACGAGCGAGAGACGGCAGATGAGGTCGGGCTCGCGTTGGCGGTGGGCCATCACCAGGCGGATCGCCAGATCGAACTCGCTACGCAGATCACGCGCCGTTTTCCTCGGTTGTTGGCGGCGTTGGAGCGCGGCGACGTTGATGCCACCAAGGCTGCGAAGGTGGTCGAGACGGGTGCGTTGCTCTCCGATGAGCACGCCGATCAGCTTGATGCGGAGATGGAGTCGTTGCTGGCGGGTCGGGATGGCGCGTCGATCCAACGTTCTGCTCGTTATCGGGTGGACAAGCTCGATCCCGAGGGCGCTGCGGAGCGGGTGCGGCGCTGCCGCGAGGACCGCAGGCTGGAGTTGCGGTTCGCCGAGAACGGCATGGCCGACCTCTGCGCCTATCTGCCCGCCGAGACTGCCACCGCCATCTACGGCCGAATTGACGCGATCGCCAAATCCGACAAGGCACGTCGCGATGAGCGCAGTCTCGACGCCATCCGCGCCGACGTGCTCACCGAACTGCTTCTCGGTAAGCGGCAGAGCTACCGGCACGTGCGGATTCAGGTGACTGTGCCGGTGACGACGCTGCTCGGGTCGCGTGATTTGCCTGGCGACCTCGAAGGCTACGGACCGGTCCCGGCTGATATCGCGCGGGAGATGGCCGCCGATCCGAGGTGCACGTGGCGACGCCTCCTCACCGACCCTTCCACAGGCCAACTGCTTGAGATGGGGCGCCGCCGCTACAAGCCACCGGCGCAGCTCGGTGACTACGTGCGCGCTCGCGACCAGCGGTGCCTCGTGCCGGGGTGTAACCGGCCTGCCCGGTGGTGCGACACTGACCACAGCGTCGAATGGCACCGCCAGGGCACCACCGACGCGAAACTCCTCACGTGCCTGTGTCGGCGTCATCACCGGCTCAAGGACCGACCCGGATGGCACTTCGAGTTCAACGGCGAAACGCTGACGATCACCACACCCACCGGGCGCAAGTACCGGCCGCGCGTGCCCCGCATCGCAGAACCCGAACCCGAGCCACCGCCCGAGCCCGACACGGAGTCACCCGTACTGCCTGACCCCGGACCACCACCGTTCTGAGTAGGAGGAAAGCGCTGCCAGCGCCGCCGACCTACCGCCCGCCGCCCGGCTGCCAGAGCACGTCCCCGTCCGGGTTCGCCGCGCGCGCCAGGATGAACAGCAAATCCGACAGCCGGTTCAAATACCGCACCGCGAGCACGTTCGTGCGGTCGGCGTCGTCCTCCATGAGCAGCCACCCGGAGCGCTCGGCGCGGCGAGCCACGGTGCGGGCATTGTGCAGGAGAGCGGCGCCGCGCGTGCCACCAGGCAAGATGAAGGAGGTGAGCTTCGGCAACCGTTCATTGAACTCGTCGCACCAGCCCTCGAGTCGTTCGACGTAATCCTCGGTTACGCGCAGCGGAGGGTACGGCGGGTCGTCCACCACGGGGGCACACAGGTCAGCGCCGACGTCGAACAGGTCGTTCTGCACCGCGAGAAGCACCTGGGTAAGCTCGTCTGGCAGCTCGCCGAGCGCGACCGCGACGCCAATGGCGGCGTTGGTCTCGTCGACGTCCGCGTAGGCGCCGATGCGGGGTGAGGACTTCGGGACGCGGGAGCCGTCACCGAGGGCCGTCGTTCCGCTGTCACCCACCTTGGTGTATACCCGATTGATCCGAACAGCCATACCCGCACCTTAATCGGATTGCGGCCGGGGTGTGCTCGCGCACCGCGACCAAAGAACGCAAGCTGGTCTCGCTTACGATTACCGCGGCGTTTGACCGGATGCGCTCACCGAGCCCAATCCGTACCGTGCAGCAACCCAGCAGGTCGACGAGAGGGAAAACGCTGACATGACAGAGCACTTCGACGTCTATGGCGGAGCTCGCCTCAAGGGTGAGGTGGCAGTGGTAGGCGCGAAGAACAGCGTGCTCAAGCTCATGGCAGCCGCCCTGCTGGCCGAGGGCACCACGACCATCACCAACTGCCCGAAGATCCTCGACGTCCCCTTGATGGCTGATGTCCTGCGTAGCGTGGGCTGCGAGGTCACGATCGAGGGCGATGTCGCGACCATCACCACGCCCGCCGAGTTGTCGCACCATGCCGACACGTCCGCCATGGGCAAGCTGCGGGCCTCGGTATGCGTGCTCGGCCCGCTGGTGGGGCGGCTCAAGCGTGCTGTCGTCGCGTTGCCGGGCGGGGACGCGATCGGTTCGCGCCCGCTCGACATGCACCAGAACGGCCTGCGTAAGCTCGGCGCGACCAGTGAGATCGCGCACGGCTGTGTGGTCGCGGAGGCGGACGGTCTTCATGGCGCGCAAATCTGGCTCGACTTCCCCAGCGTGGGGGCGACGGAGAACATCCTCATGGCCGCTGTGCTCGCCAAGGGCACGACAGTGATCGACAATGCCGCGCGCGAGCCGGAGATCATCGACCTCTGCGTGATGTTGCAGCAGATGGGCGCACAGATCGAGGGGGCGGGGACGTCCACCCTCACGGTGCACGGTGTTGATGAGCTGCAACCGACGACGCATCGCGTGATCGGCGACCGCATCGTGGGCGCGACCTGGGCGTTCGCCGCCGCGACGACGCGCGGCGACATCACCGTGCGCGGCGTCGACCCGCATCACCTCGACCTCGTCCTGGAAAAGCTGCGGCTCGCGGGTGCGCAGATCACTACGTTCAACGACAGCGAGGACCAGGGCTTTCGCGTCGTGCAGCATGATCGGCCGACCGCCGTCGACTTCGTCACGCTGCCGTATCCCGGGTTCGCCACCGACCTCCAGCCGTTCGCCGTCGCGCTGTCGGCGATATCCGAGGGCACGTCGATGATCACGGAGAACGTCTACGAGGCGCGGTTCCGCTTCATCGACGAGATGGTGCGACTCGGCGCGGACGCCCGCACCGACGGGCACCACGCCGTCGTGCGCGGGGTGGAAAAACTGTCCAGCGCACCGGTGTGGGCGTCGGACATCCGAGCGGGCGCGGGCCTTGTCCTGGCCGGGCTCTGCGCCGAGGGGGTCACCGAGGTATGGGACGTCTTCCACATCGACCGCGGCTACCCGTACTTCGTGGAGAACCTGAACCGCCTTGGTGCGCACATCGAGCGCGTCTCGTCGGTCACCGAGCGCGGCTGACCCGGTTTAGTACCGCGTCTCCTCTGAGGCGACCCCGAGGGAGAGGGTGCCGGCCGGGTCGATGCGGGCACGCAACCGCAGCTCCCGCGGGGCCTCGGAACCAGCCTCGGCACCGACGTCGACGCCCTCACCGTCTGCCGCTCTGGCGGTCTCTCCGACGTCGACCCGCCGGGTAGCGGCGCGGCGGCCAACCTGCACTTCCACCGTTGGCCATGCCTTCGTGGGCATCGGCAGCCGCACGACATCGGCGATGCCAACGGAGTAGTTCGTGCTGACGCCGTTGCGGTGCCACATCTGCTCGCCGTCGATGAGCACCGTGACGTCGTCGCCGGCGAAGCCCTCGGCCAGCTCGACCACGAGAGCGCCGGGGCCGGGCTCGGCAGCGTGTCCTGCCGAGCCCGATCCAGCATCGGAACGTGACATGCGTTCTTTCTACTCCTGCGGCGCTACTCTTGCAGCGACCGCAACACCGACGTGGGCGCGTGCTTGGACTCGGCGAGAGTCGCCGCGTCGTGCCGCAACTCGCGTGCCCGATCCGTGTCGCCCTCGGCGTCGTGGCTGCTCGCCAGGTAACCGAGCGTTTCGTACACGGTCAGGTCGTCGAGTCCGCTGTCGCCGCGGGACGCGTCGACTGCGGCGCCGAGCAGTTCGTCCGCGCGGGTGAGGTCGCGCTCGCGCATCCGCACCGCGCCGGTGGCGTCGACCTCCGCGAACGGCCGTGCCGCGTTGGTGCCAAGCGCCAGCCTGGCGAACACCGCGGCCGGGTGCTCGCCGTGTTCGGCGACGACGGTCTCCAGCGCGTTGGTGCCGTCGGCCAGGTAGGGCGAGTCGCTGCCGAGCAGAGTCAGGGCCATGCCTGCCTGGTCGCGCAGCAGCAGGTCCGCGACTTGGTCGTCCGATGACGTCCTCGGCGCGACGACCCGCAACGTCGCCGTGTCGGACACCAGCATCGTGCCGTCCGGTGCGGCGTAGGAGGCCCTGATCCGGTAGGTGCCAGGGTCGTCGAACAGCTGTCCCACGACCGCGTCGTAGCCGATGTAGGCGCTGATCGGCAGAACGTCGTCGTGGCCGCTGCTGACCAACGCTGGATCGGCGCAGTGCTGCACCGGCGGCTGATACACGATGACGTCGCCGCGAGGCCTGCTCACGGCGAGGTGCACGAAGCCGTACTTCGGGTGCAGCTGATCGCGCCGGTGCACCTGCTGCGTGCGCTCCGCGGTCAGCGTGATGTTCAGGACGATCGGCATGCCGAGGAGCGGACGCGGGTCGGCTGGCGCGATCGACAGCCGTAGTCCGCTGGTGTCGGACACCCGGTCCAGGAATTCCTCCCCGACCTCCAGCGCGGCGCCGGTACCGAACGGGTTGCCGCCCATGATCACCGCGTTGCGGAAGCCGTGCCGCAGGTGTGCCAGTTCGAGGGTGTCGAACTCGAAGCCGAACGCCGCCCAGAACGCCGCGGTACCGCTGGGTGCGCCGCCGCCGGGGTTGTAGTTCTGCGGGTAGTTCATCCAGGACAGCGCGCCTGGCCGGTTCGGCAGCGGCGGGTTCATGTAGCTCTTGTGGAACGAGTGGAACAGGTTGAAGCAGTGCCCAAGCTCGTGGACGTTCACGTAGAGCCGCTCGCGCTGGTTCTGCGCCGAACCGGACGAGATCGCTTGGTAGAAGCTGGCGCAACCCTGCCGCTGCAGACCCTGCTGGTCGAACATGATGCCGCGCAGTCCGACGCCGTACTCGTGCGCGCGAGCATGCAGCAGCCACACCTTGTACTGCGGACGCTCCTGCCAGCGCGAGAAGTGGGCCTGCATCGCGTGGTGCAGGCTCGCGTTCGTCCAGAGGTAGCCCGATGGCGTGTTGACGACGTTGCCGCCGCCGGTGTCGAGCATCTGCACGCCCGCCTCAGCGAAGGCACCGGCGACGCTGAGCGTGCGGGCGGCACCACCGCTTGGCAGCGAGCGAGTGTCGTAGGAGCGGAACGGCGCGACGCCGGACTCGCAGTCCTCTTCCAGCTCCACGGTGCGAAACGACGTCGACTCCCACATGCATTGGTAGCGGGCGCCCTTCGCGCCGCTCGGCGTCGACCATTGGAGCGTCGCGGCCGGTGCTGGCCTACCTAGGTGAGCCCTGGGGATGGTGACCGTGGCGATGGTGAACGTCGTGGGCCACGTGGTGCGGGCGGTGCCGACGACGGTGACGTGCGAACGGGACGTCCGCACCGTCACGGCGTCGACCGTCCACGATCCGAAGTAGGTTACGGCGGACTCGGAGATGCTGTAGTAGTCGCCGCTGAGCCTGCGCAGTGGGCGTGTGCCGTCGATATCGACACGGAGTTCCAGTTGATAGCCGATTGGACGTGACCGGTAGCGCCCACTGGCCATGCGATATGGCAGCGGGAACGGCATGGGCTGCGGGAACGGAACGGGACGCGGGATCGGGATCGGCGTGATCTCGTCGGTCGTTTCGGCGGCGATGTGGCCGTTGGCCGGTGACATGTCGTCGGCCGTCAGCGGCGTTTCGGGGGCGACGGACGCCGCGGCCGGTGCGCTCGGGTCGGATCGCGGGCCGGTGGCGGGCTCCATGTGCACGGTGGTGTCGACGGTGTCGGTATCGGCGGAGTCGGCAGTGGCGAGCTCGGCGTCGGTGACCGGGGCGTTGGGTTCCATGACGGTCATGGCTGCTCCTCGAATGGCGGGCGGGTCCGCAGGGAAGAGCCGTGTGCCGGGGTGTGGCCGGAGCTCAGCGGGCTTGACCTGAGCGCGGTTCATGTACTACGAAAGCAATACCTCCTGGGGTGGCGCCTTTCCTGCGGTGTCGGCACGTGATTCTTCGAGTACGGAGGGTGGGAGTTACGGGCCTAAAGTCCCCACGTAGTGGGCCGAAAGTCCCCACCTCGCGGCGCTAGCGCGACTTACGACGCCAGCGCCGCCCCGAAGCCGACGAGCGCGGTGCCGGTCAGCGCGTCCATGGACCGCCGCACGTGGCGCCGGTTCAGCCACACCCTGGCGCGCCGCACCACGAACAGCAGGAGCAGCAACCAGATCGCGCCGAGCACACCGACGGTGTTCGCCAGCAGCAGCGCCTCGGCTATCGACGTCTGTGCCGGGTCGATGAACTGCGGCAACACCGACAGGTACATCACAAGGACCTTCGGGTTGGTGACGTTGGACAGGAATCCTTCACGGAAGCAGCGGAACCCACCGGAACGTCGAGCCGCACCGACGTCGCCGCCGTACTCGCCGCGCCACGCCGCGCGCAGCGCCTGCACGCCGAGGTAGCACAGGTAGGCGACGCCGAACCAGCGCAGCACGGTGAACAACGTCTGTGACTGCGCGACGAGCGCACCAAGGCCGAGCGCCGCCGCGCTGCCGTTGAGGATGTTGCCGCTCGCGATGCCGCTGATGCTGGCCAGCCCGCCTCTGCCACCACTCGAGAGCGAGTTTTTCAGCATGACCATGGTGTCGGGCCCTGGCGCGATCACCAAGAGCACGACCAGCACGAGATAGCTGCCATACTCGCTCCACGACGTTCCCATAGCCGTCACGCTAGCGGGGCTCGCAACGGATTTCTCTCGAGCCCTTTGGGCGGTGTGAATGTGCTCTCGCGCTCCGAGGTTACTGGCCAGTACTCTGATGAGATCGGGTAAGCACGCCAGCAATCTCGGAGGTCGACAGATGCCGTACCCAGCCGACAACGAGCGCGATCGCCCCTGGGTGATGCGGACCTACGCCGGACACTCGTCGGCGACGGCGTCCAACGAGCTCTACCGTCGCAACCTCGCCAAGGGGCAGACGGGCCTGTCGGTTGCCTTCGACCTCCCCACCCAGACCGGCTACGACGCCGACCACCCGCTCTCGCGCGGTGAGGTCGGCAAGGTGGGCGTGCCGGTCAGCCACATCGGCGACATGCGCCAGCTGTTCGACGGGATCCCGCTAGCCGAGGCCAACACGTCGATGACGATCAACGCGCCCGCGATGTGGCTGCTCGCGCTGTACGTGACGGTCGCCGAGGAACAGGCGCGCGAGCAGGGCGTGAACGTGGACGACGTCCTCGCGCGGCTCACCGGCACCACGCAGAACGACGTCATCAAGGAGTACCTGTCGCGGGGCACCTACATCTTCCCGCCTGGTCCGAGCCTGCGGCTGACCACAGACGTCATCGCGTGGACTGTGCACCACGCGCCGAAGTGGAACCCGATCAACATCTGCAGCTACCACCTCCAGGAAGCCGGCGCGACACCGACGCAGGAGGTCGCGTACGCCATGAGCACCGCGATCGCCGTGCTCGACGCGGTGCGCGATTCCGGGCAGGTCACCGAGGAGGACATGGCCCGCGTCGTCTCCCGCATTTCGTTCTTCGTCAACGCCGGGGTGCGGTTCGTCGAGGAAATGTGCAAGATGCGGGCGTTTGTCCAGCTCTGGGACGAGATCACCCGAGACCGGTACGGCGTCACCGATGCCAAGGCACGCCGATTCCGCTACGGCGTCCAGGTGAACTCGCTCGGGCTAACCGAGGCACAGCCGGAGAACAACGTCCAGCGCATCGTGCTGGAGATGCTCGCGGTGACGCTCTCCCGCGACGCGCGGGCGCGCGCGATCCAGCTGCCCGCTTGGAACGAGGCGCTGGGCCTGCCGAGGCCGTGGGACCAGCAGTGGGCGTTGCGGATGCAGCAGGTGCTGGCGTTCGAGACCGACCTGCTCGAATACGGCGACCTGTTCGAGGGCTCGACCGTGGTCGAGGCACGGGTCAACGAGATCGTCGAGGGCGCGCGGGCCGAGATCGACCGCGTGCAGGACCTCGGCGGCGCGGTCGCGGCGGTGGAGAGCGGCTACATGAAGTCCGAGCTGGTGTCGTCGCTCGGCGAGTACCGGCGCAAGGTTGAGACCGGCGAGCGGGTGCTCGTCGGCGTCAACAAGTTCGACACCACCGAGCCGAGCCCGCTGCAAGCCGAAGGCGCACAGGCGATCGAGACGGTCGATCCCGAGGTGGAGAAGCAGGCGGTCGCCGCGCTGGAGAAGTGGCGCGCCGAGCGGGACAACGACGCTGTCGCCGCCGCGCTGGACACCCTCAAGACGGTCGCCGGCACTTCGGAGAACCTGTTCGAGGCCACGATCGCGTGCGCCAAGGCTGGCGTGACGACGGGGGAGTGGGCCGGCGCGCTGCGCGAGGTGTTCGGCGAGTACCGCGCGCCGACCGGCGTGACGGCGACGTCGACCAGCGGCTCCGGCGACGAGCTCGCGCGGGTGCGGGAGCGGGTCACCGCCACCGGGGACGAGCTGGGCGAACGACTGCGGATGCTGGTTGGCAAGCCGGGCCTCGACGGGCACTCCAACGGCGCCGAGCAGGTCGCCGTGCGCGCTCGTGATGCCGGGTTCGAGGTGATCTACCAGGGCATCCGGCTCACGCCGCAGCAGATCGTCGCGGCGGCGGTACAGGAGGGCGTGCACGTCGTCGGGCTGTCGGTGCTGTCCGGCTCGCACCTCGAGGTGGTGCCCGAGGTGGTCGACGGGCTGCGCGCGGCGGGCGCGGGCGACGTGCCGGTGATCGTCGGTGGCATCATCCCGAGCGACGATGCCGCGTCGCTCACCGAACGCGGCATAGCGCGGGTGTTCACCCCGAAGGACTACGAGCTGACCGAGATCATGGACGAGATCGTCACGGTCGTGCGCGAGGCGCGGGGCCTGTCCTGACAGCGCCCACCCTGACGGCGTGGGCGCGGCCCCGCGCCTCGGACGCTCAGTGCTGCTTGACCGCCCCGAGGAACGCTTGGGTGCGCTCGTTCTGGGGATGGTCGAGGACGTCAGCCGGCCTGCCGGACTCGATGACTTGTCCGTTGTCGAACATCAGCAGCCGGTCGGCCATTTCCCGCGCGAACGCCATCTCGTGCGTCACCAGCAGCATCGTGGTGTTGCCCTCCTGGGCGATATCGCGCAACACGTTGAGCACCTCGCCGACCAGCTCGGGGTCGAGCGCGGAGGTGACCTCGTCGAAGAGCATCACGCGGGGCTCGCACGCCAGGGACCGCGCGATGGCCACCCGCTGCTTCTGACCGCCGGAGAGCTGGCCAGGGGTCTGGTTGGCCGCGTGGGCCAGCCCGACCTTGTTGAGAAGCTCCATGCCGACGTCGCTGGCCTCGGTGCGCGACTTTCCGTGCACCTTCATCGGCGCGAGCATGATGTTCTCCAGCGCTGTCATGTGCGGGAACAGGTTGAAGTGCTGGAACACCATGCCGATGTCGGAGCGCACCTCGCTGATGTGCTTCTCCCGTGCCGGGCGCAGCTTGTCCCCGTGCTGCTCGTGGTAGAGGTGGCGGCCGCCGATCTGGACAGTGCCGGAGTCTGGCCGTTCAAGGGTCATCGTGACCCGCAGGATCGTGGTTTTGCCCGATCCCGACGGGCCGATGATGACGACGCGCTCTCCCGGCGCGACGTCGAGATCGAGGTCGCGCAGCACCACGTTGGTGCCGAACGCCTTGTTGACCCCGTGGAAGCGGACGCCTGCCGCGCCCTTCCCTGAGACGCCCTCAGGCGCCGTAACGGTCTTAGACTCGCTCATAGGCGATCTTCCTTTCGAGCTGGCGGACGGCCCAGGCGGCCGGCAGGCTCGCCATCAGGAAGCCGACACCGGCGATCAGGTATGGCTCGGTCACTCGGAAGGTCTCGGCGGCCACCTGGTCGGCGAAGAAGAGCACGCCGTGGACACCGATGATGAAGGCCATCGGCGCGTCCTTGAACGCGGCGACCAGGTAGTTGCCCAGCGCGGGCAGCACGTTGGGCACGGCTTGCGGGAGGACCACCCTCGTCCACTTGGTGACCGGACTGAGGTTGAGTGCGGTGGCCGCCTCCCACTGGCCCTTGTCGACGCTGTTGATGCCGGCACGGTAGGCCTCGGAGCAGTAGGTGGCGTAGTGGACGCCGAGTCCGACCATCAGCAGCGCGATCGGCGAGAGGTCGATGACCGGGATGGTGCGCTCCAACGCCAGCCAGAAGAACAGCTGCACCAGCACCGGCGTTGAGCGGATGAACTCGATGACAGCGATCACGGGCCAGCTGACGAAGGGCAGCTTCGACCGTCGCCCGAGAGCGAAGAAGAGGCCAAGGACCACCGCGACGGCGAAACCAAGCAGGGCGCCTTTGATCGTGACCAGCAGACCCTGCAGCATGAGCGGGATCAGGTGGAAGAACCACATCCAGTCGAAGTTCACGAGCCCACTGGGGGCCTCCATCTTCGTCCGGAAGAAGTTCGGCGACTCTACATAGCCCACGAGAAGCGCATAGACCAGCAGGATCAGCAGGACCGGCACCATGATGTCCGGACGCCGGTACCACTTGCGATGCGGCCGGTACTCCTCGATCTCCTGATCTTCTGCGGCTGTCGCGGCCGCGTTTTCCATGGTGCTCATCCCGTCACTCCAGGAGTTGAGTGTCGAATATGGGCGGGCAACTGGTCCGGTGACAGCGCCGGGCCGCCCTTATATCGCTGTTCCACCCGCCGTTCCCACAGCTTGAACAGCACGTTCACGACCTGGGCCAGGATGAAGTAGAGAACGAGCACGTTGAGCAACAGGACGGTTTGGGTGCCTGCCTGGTCGAAGAGCTGCGCCTGCCGGATGTTGTTCGCGGACTGCATGATGTCGGTGACGCCGACCAGGCTGACCAGCGCTGTTCCCTTCAAGATCTCGATGGTCAGGTTGCCCATCGGTGGCAGGATGACCCTCATCGCCTGCGGCAGGACCACGTAGCGCAGCCGCTGCGTCGGGGAGAGGTTCAGCGAGAGCGACGCCTCTGTCTGTCCCTTCGGGACTGACAGGATCGCGCCGCGGATAATCTCCGCGCCGTAGCCGCCCATGTTGATGCCGAGTGCGATCGAGGCCAGCAGGATCTTCGAGGTCTGCGGGACGTCCAGCAGGATCGGGATGGCGACAGCCATGATGAAGAGCAGGATGATCGATGAGATCCCCCGCGCGAACTCCACGAACGCGAGGGCGGCACCACGGACCCACCGGCGTTCGGACAGGCGCGCCACCCCGACGATGAGGGAGAGCACGATCCCGAGCGCGAAGGAGTAGGCCAGGATCTGGATCGTCACCAGCGAGGCTTTGACCAGGGTCTCGTATTGGCCGCCGGTCAGCAGCCAGCTTTTGGCGACCACCCACAGGGCGGCCAGGAGCACGAGCCCGACCATCAACAGGATGGACATCACCATGCCGATGGTTCTGCCAAGGATTAGTTGTGCGCGGTCGCCGTCATCCCGCTTACGGAGTTCTTCGTTGCCCATCCACCAGGCGACCGGCCCCAGCAGCGGGATTGGGATGCTGAGGAAGCCAAGCAGCTGCACCAGCTTGGTGCGAGGGTGCTCGATCTCGGGTGTGGCGGTGCTATAGCTGGGCCCGTTCATACTCACGGCATCACCTCGATGTCAGGCCGACTGTTTCCGGGGCCGGACTGCCCGGCCCCGGAAACAGTACAAGTGACTCAGCTTTCTACGGCGCTTCCTTGAAGTCCTCCGTGGTCATCTCGTTGGCCTTGGCCACGTCCTCAGCCGTGGGACCGTTCTGGTCCACGTACTTGGTGATGATCTCCGTGGTGGTGCCGTCCTCGCGGAACTCGTTCAGCTGCTCGTTGAAGGCGTCCCGGAACTCCTGGTCCTCGAGACGGAAGGCGTAGCCGCCGCATGGCGGAACGCTGTCCTGTGGGATGAACGACTCCACGGCCTCAATCCCGCTGCGAGCCTCGACCTGCGACGTGACGGTCGCCGCGGTGCCGGTCACGGCGTCGACCTCACCGGCCTCCAGCGCGGCGTACATCTGGTCGATGCCGGAGTACGTCTTCAGCTGCTTGTCCGGGATGCCCGCGTCCTCGGCGTACCCGACCTCGACGGTGCCGCTGGCTACGGCGAGCGTGAGGTCCGGATTGTCGACGAAGGACTGGTAGTCCTCGATGTTCTCCGGGTTGCCCTGCTTCACCGCGAGCGACTCGCCGATGCAGTAGTCCGGGTCGGAGAACGCGACCTGCTTCATGCGTTCGGGTGTGAGGTACATGCCCGCCGCGACGATGTCGAAATTCTCCGCCTGGAGGTTCTTGATCAGCGCGCCGAAATCGACGACCTCGAACTTGAAGTTGGTGTAGCCCATTTCCTTGAGCACGGCTCGGGCGACATCGGGCGAGAAGCCAGTCACCTCATCGCCCTTCTTGAAGCCGTAGGGCTGCTCGTTGGCGATGCCGATGGTCAGTGGCTGGTCCTTCGGCGGCAGACCGCTGCCATCGCCGGCTTCGCCGCCATCGCCCCCGTCCCCACAGCCGGCTAGCGCCAGCGCGGCGGCTCCAACGAGTACGGCAAGACGGCGGCGAAGTCTGCTGGTGTGGATGGCCCGCATTTTGGGGACCTCCTCTTCGTCTCGTTCACGTTGTGTTGTCGACACCCTAGGGCACTGATCACTCACACGGACACAATTCTTGCAAGGTCGTAATCAACGGGGACTGACCTGCTCTGATGGTGGCGACACGCCGTGCGGATGGCTCGGAGCGGCGCGGCCTTCCGTGTTGATCGCTCAAAGTCGAGTCATAGCTTGGGCAGCGCGTGGGCGGCGGACAACGCCGCTGGGTCACTGAAGGCGAACGCGCCGCTGTCCGTGCGATACAGCTCCGAGTAGCGATTCACCCGATCGGGATCAAGCCGTATGCCGAGTCCGGGTCCATCCGGTACCGGCACGCGGCCGTCGACGTACAACTCGGCGCCACCCCCGAAACCGTCGGTGACGTCATCGGCCAGCAACGAGCCGTACGCCTGGTTGGCGTAGCGGAAGTTCGGGGTAGCGGCGATGACGTGTACCGCCGCGGCGAGCGCGACACCCAGCTCACCGAGGCTGTGCTTGACCACGGTCAGCCCCGCGGCCTCGGCGATACCCGCCGAACGCTTGAGGTTGAGCAGGCCACCATCCATCTGGTTGTCCGCGCTGAGTACGTCCGCCGCACCGGCGCGGATCACCGCGAGTTGGTCGTGCCGGGTCCAGCTCGCTTCGTTGGCTAGCAACGGCACGTCAATGCGTTCGCGGACGTAGGCCATCTCGGGCAGCGCCCTGCCAGATACCGGCTGCTCGACCAGCTCCAGGTGGAAGCGTTGCAGCTCGCGGATGATTCGGACGGCCTCTCCTGGCGACCATGCCTCGTTCGCGTCGACGCGCAGCTTCGCGTCCGGGCCAGCGCCGTCGCGCAGTGCCTCCACTCGCGCGATGTCGTTGCGCGGGTCGTCCGAGCCCACCTTGAGGTAGCACGTCGTGAAGCCGTGCTTGGTGGCCGACGCCGCCTCGGTGGCTACGGCGTCCGGCGTGCCAGCCGCGACGTAGTAGAAGCACTCGACGTCGTCGCGGAACCGACCGCCGAACAGGTTCACCAACGGCTGTCCGCACGCCTTGCCGACGATGTCCCAGCACGCCATCTCGACGGCGGCGATCGCGGGGCTGCTCGCGCGGACGTGGTGCCAGGTTCCGACAAGGTCGATGCGCCGCACGAGCCGTTCGATCGCGAACGGATCCTCACCGATGACCAGCGGCTCCAGGCCGCGCAGCACCGCGAGGACGACGTCGACCGACGGGTAGGCCGCCGCCTCGCCGATGCCGACAATGCCCTCGTCGGTCTCGACTTCGAGCAGCACGCTGATCAAGCCGCGTCGGCGTCCGAACGCCCACACCTCGTCGACGCGGAACGGCACGGCCACCGGGGTCGCGTGCAGCTTCGTGATACGCATCAGATCACCACCGTGAGGTCTCGTGGGGTTGTGGTCAGCAGTTCAGCGTCGTGTGGGGTGACCAGCGCGGTGTCGGAGACGACGTGGCCAGCCACCCACGACATCAGATGGAACGTCATGCCCGCTGCGATCGGGGTCCCGCCGTCGGCGCGGATGCCCAACACCTCGCCGCCACCGACCCAGCTTGGTGGGAAGCCGATGCCGACGAGGTAGCCGCAGTGATGCCGTAGCGGCCACGCGGGAGAGTCCGATCCCGCGACGGCGTGCTGCCAGCGCGCGTAGACCTGCCCGGTGGTGACGCCGGGACGCAGCGCGTCGCGGGCGGCGTGCAGGCCCGCGAGCGCGGCGGCGTGCGCCTCCGCGGCGCCGTCGGGCAGACCGCCGAGGTAGATGGTCCTGCTCAGCGGGGCGTGGTAGCGCGCGACGCAGCCGGACAGTTCAAGGAACAGTCCCGTGCCCGCTTCGAGCGGGCGCGGTTGCCAGGAGACATGCTCCTGGTTGAGTAGCGACAGCGGCCGGATCAGCGGCGCGAAGCCTGGCTGTTGCCCGCCAGCCGCGTACATCGCATGGTGCACGGCCGCGGCGACGTCGTGTTCGCCCGCGCCGGGACGGGCGGCGGAGATCCCCGCCGTCATGGCGGCGTCCGAGATGCCTGCCGCGCGGCGGGTCAGCGCGATCTCGGCGGGCGACTTCACCGCCATGGCATCGCTGAGCAGCGCATCTGTGTCGCGCAGGTGCAGCCACGGCGTCGCGGCGCGGATGCGGGCGAGGATCGTGGGTGGGAAGAACAGGGCGCTCGCCTCGACTCCGACCGTCGCGCCGTTGGGTACGAGCTCGCCGAGCACCGCCGCGACGGCTATCGCGGGGTCGTCGCCGTCCGCGAAGGTCACGTGACGGCAGTGGGGAAGTTGCGCGGCGATGGTGGGCCGCTCCATGGCACGGGTGACGATCACCGGCTCGCCGGTAGCGGGCACGAGCAGGAGGGTGAAGGCGAAGTAGCCGAGGTGGTCCAGTCCGGTGAGGTAGTAGATGCGTTCCGGGCTGGCGAGGGCGACGGCGGCGAGGTCGGCGTCGGCCATCCTGGCGCGCAACGCCGCGAGCCGGGCCGCGTGTTCGGAGTCAGGCGTGGGGTTCGCGGCGTCGAGGGCAGGGTCGTGTGCCGAGGTGGCGAGGCTCAGATCGGTGTTCACACCGCCAGCATGCGGCCGCCTGACCATCAGAACCAGCGATGATTTCTTGCTGCGGCCATTAGATTTACTACATGTTGGACGTGCGCAGGCTCCGGCTGCTGCGAGAGCTGTCCCAGCACGGCACGATCGCCGCGACCGCGCGGGTGTGCTCGCTGACGCCGTCCGCGGTGTCGCAGCAGCTGGCGCTGCTGGAACGGGAGGTCGGCAGCCCGCTGCTGATCCGCGATGGACGTCGTCTGGTGCTCACCGAGGCCGCGCGTGTGCTCGTTGAGCACACCGAACGGCTGCTCGCGGACCTCGAAGCCGCCGAGGCCGGGGTCGCGGAGCTGTCCTCGACGGTGCAGGGTGTGCTGACCATCGCCGCGTTCCCCACGGCGGCGCGGGCGCTGGTGCCCGGGGCGATCGCGCGGTGCCGCGCCGAGCACTCCGACCTGCGGATACGCCTGACCGAGCAGGAACAGGCGATCGACGCCCTCAAATCAGGTGACGTCGACGTCGCGCTGGTGTACTCCTACAACCTGCTGCCGCGCGTGCGCGTCCCCGGCGTGACGACGGAGGAGTTGCTGACCGAGCCGTTGCTCGCCGCGTTCCCCGCCAGTGTGCGGGTACCGGGCGGGCCGATCGAGCTAGGCGAGCTGGCCGAGCAACCGTGGATCGCCGCGCAGCGGGACGACGAGCTGCGCGTGATGCTGGAGCGGGCCTGCGGGCTCGCCGGGTTCGCGCCAGCACTGGACTTCACCAGTTCGGACTACACGGTGATCTTCGCGCTGGTCGAGGCGGGTCTCGGGGTGTCGCTGGTGCCCCGGCTCGCGCTTGAGTCGATGTCGACCCACGTCCAGCTGCGCGAAATCGCCGAGCCAGCGTTGTCCCGGACGATCTCGGTGGCGGTGCGGGCTGGTAGTAGCCGCAACCCGCCGATCGCGGCGGTGCTGGCCGCGCTGCGCATGGTGGCCGCCGAGGTCGCTGGCGAGGGTTAAAGAGCGGTCACAGCACGAGCGGCTCGGCCGCACCGTGGGTCAGTACGCGGGTACCGGTGGACTCCACCACGAAGGTCTGGCTGAGACCGACGCCTGCCTCACCGAACCTGCGAAACGAGGCGGGAATGTGGAAGACCATTCCCGCCACCAGCGGCGCGGGATTGTCGACGGTGATGGTGAACGGCGCGCCGTCCATCCAATGGGGAGGGTGTGCGAGCCCGACTGGGTAGCCGAAGAGCTCGTGGAAGACGACGTCGTCCGGCAACGGGTCGACAGCCTTTGCGGCTCGCATGGCGACGTCCGAGCAGGTGACGCCTGCCCGTGCCGTGTCGAGAACAGCAGCCAGCGCCGTGGTGGCAAGGTCGGCCAACTTCTCGATCGAGGACGACGGTCGCGAGTGGTACAGGGTGCGCATGACCGGCGCGTGGTAGCGGTGGTGCGCGCCGGAGAACTCCATGAATGTCGAGTCTGGGCTGAGCGGGACGTGTCCGACGGTGGAGTGTGGGATACCCGCCCGGGAGCCGGTGGCCACGGTCGGCCCCCAGGCCGACGCGGAGTTCGCGTCGCGGAGCAGGGCCGCACTGATCGCCGCGGCGAGTGCGGCGTCGGTCGCGTCCGGCTCACGGGCCGCTTCGACCGCCGCCTCGACACCGCGTTGCGTCGCGACGGCGGCCCGCTCGACGCACCGGATCTCGGCCTCGGACAGCACGAGCCGGACCCGTTCCACCAGGAAGTCACCGTCGATCACGGCTAGGTCGTCGTGCCGGAGCATGTCCGCCACCTGGGGCGGCGCCGCCGGGTGCGTCAGCTCGACGGCGATGCGTGCCCGCCTCGGCAGAAACCGGGAGACATGGTCGGTGACACGTCGCAGCGCGCGGCTCGCGGAGGCGTATCGGAAGTACCGCACCGTCGGCGCGCGGCCGCTGACCAACGCGCGGCCGACCTCGAAGTCTGGGACGTACAGCACGACGTCCGACTCGGTCACCAGCAACGGCTGCGGCAGGCGTTCCGCCGTGTGGTACCCACACAGGTACTCCACACTGGACGGTCGGAACACCAGCACGGCGTCCAGACCCCTGTCCGCCATCCGTTCGCGCACGCGGGCGAGCCGCATTTCGTACTCGCCCGCGTCGAACGGCAGCCGCGCGCCGTCGACGAGTTCCGTGACAGCGTTCGGCGTGAGCCAGCGCGGCGGGACATCGGATTCGAGTCCCGCGAGATCGGGTCCGCTGGGGTGTCGCTCCGCTCGACGCATCCCGCCAGGCTACAAACCACACCCCATCGGGTCATCGGAGTTAGCTGACGGCTCCACGGAACCGCGCGAACTGCTCCTCGGTCAGCGCGATCCACGTCGCCGCACCGACCGCGAGCAGTTCGCCGTCCGTCGACCAGATCGTGGACGCGGAGCGTTCCTTGCGGCCGTCGTCGGCGATCGGCCACCCAGCGACGACGGTCGGTTCACCCGGCTCGGGCAGCCGTTCGATGCGGGCGGCGAGGCTGCCGAGCACGTGCGGGTGCGGGTCGCGGGAGTAGTAGGTGGCCCAGCCACTCGGGCAGTCCAGCGCGGCCCACAGGATCAGCGGATCGAGCCCGCCATCCTCCCGAGGCAGCGACGGGTCGGGCGTCCACGGCCAGGCGATCATCGGCTCCGGCCGGTTCACCCTGCCGGGGAACAGCCGCAGCCCGTCGCCCTCGGCGCGGCCGGGGCCGCAGGTGAAGCAGGTGGGGAAGTAGTGCATCGCCCGGTAGGCGTCGTGGTCGAAGTGGTCGGCGGCGTCCTTGGCCTCGGCCGGGGTCACCGGTGTCGGCAGGTCGACGTCGACCGTCGCGGGGCTGGCCTGCGCGACGAGCGTGTCGCCGTCGTAAAGACTGGCGGAGTCCTCGCTGACGTCGACGCGCATCGGCCGTTCGACCGGGGGTGGCACGCGCAGGGTGGTCTGCGCGGTGCCGTGCGTATGGGCACGGGCGGTGATGCCGCACGCGTACCCACCGTTGGCTGAGCGGGGCGGTCCGTTGAACCGGCCCGCGATCGTCACCGTGTCGTTCATGCCTCCATCATGTCGCGCGATCCGGTGACGGTGGCACTCGCGTCAGTCGCGCTGGCTGGCGTCGCTGCGCTCGCGGTCGCCGTCGAGATAGCGCTGGCCGATCTTGATCTCCTGCAATGCCGAGGTGAAGATGCTGACCGCGCGCAGATCCTCGCTGCGGTGGCGCTCGATCACGTGCGTCAACAGCTCGGCCGCGTGGGCCAGCTCTTCGCGATCTTGCTCGCTGACCATCTCCATCATCCGTTCCCGCCGCTCGCGGGCGGCTGCCGTTGTTCTGATGTCGCACGACGGAACCGGTTCGTGTCGTGATCATAAGCCCGGGGGCCGACAGTTCCGTGGATGTCAGTTCCGACACGGCGATGCGTTCGCGTCGAGTTGGGTTTCTCGCCCTCGATTCGTAGCCCTGGCGGCGTTAGTTTGGTAGGCATGGCCGACTACCAGCACATCGTCGTCAAGCGCGAGGGCGACACGGTGACCATCACGATGAACCGCGCCGCGCGCAGGAACTCGCTGTCCGGGGACCACCTCGCGGAGCTGCTGGACGCGTTCACCGAGGCGGGCGAAACCGACGCGACCGGAATCGTGCTCGCGGGTGAGGGGCCGGTGTTCTCGGCGGGCCACGACTTCGGTGACGTCGCCGAGCGCGACTTCGACGGTGTGCGTGAGCTGCTCGAGCTCTGCACCGAGCTGATGCGCACCATCCAGTCGGTGCCGCAGGTGGTTATCGCGCGGGTACACGGGTTGGCGACGGCGGCGGGCTGCCAGTTGGTCGCGTCCTGTGACCTCGCGGTAGCCGCGGAGTCGGCCGGATTCGCGCTGCCGGGTGGCAAGGGCGGCTGGTTCTGCCACACGCCCGCCGTTCCGGTGGCTCGGTCGGTGGGACGCAAGCGACTGATGGAGTTGGCGCTCACGGGCGACCCCATCGACGCGCGCACGGCCGAACAGTGGGGACTGGTCAACCGCGTCGTGCCGGACGCCGATCTGGACGACGCCGTGGCGGACCTGCTCGGCAGGGCGACGCGGGGGAGCAGGGCGAGCAAGGCACTCGGCAAGCGCACGCTGTACGCGCAGCTCGACCGGCCCGAGGAGGAGGCCTACGACGTCGCGCTCGACGTCATGGCGCGTGCCTCGCAGTCGGACGCCGCGCGCGAGGGCATGGCGGCGTTCCTGAACAAGCGCAAGCCCGAGTGGCCTGAGTAGGGCGAGTCAGCCGCGCACATCGGCGTCCGGTCGTTCCGGCGTCCGGGTCGGCTCGGTCGTGCTGTTGCCAAGCTGCCGGAACCGGAGCACTAATGCGACGGCGACGGCGACCGACACCGCGCCGAGCGCCCATGCCTGCCACGCGTCGCCGCCCAGGTGGAGGTCGACGGCGTGATTGACGGTGTGTGCGGTGTTCGCCACCAGGAAACCCGCTAGTACGGTCGCGAGGGCGTCCGACCACAGCGCCGCCAGCAGCAGCGTGACGCCGAGTCCGAGCTGAAACGCGCCGATGTCGTGCAGGAAATGCTCGTGGTAGCCGAAGCCAGCGAACTCCCCGAACGATGTCGGATGCACCAGCCCCCACACCCCGATGGTCGCCGTCGCGAGCCCGGCTAGCGTCGTCACCGTCGCGATGTACCTGTTCATGGCGCTCTCCCCGTTCGGCGTGCTGTTGTCGACATGACGAGATGGCACGTCCGGTTGTGACAGCGTTGTCACGCCCGAGCCTTCTTGCGGTAGACGTCGAGCGCGCGACGCCAGGCCACCTTCGGGATCGCGACCGCCTCGCTGAGACTGGTGCCCTGCGCGATGAGCCCCGTCCTGGCCATCGACCGGGTGCGCGACGACGCCTTGCTCGGATGCCCGGAGTCGAACGGTGGCCGCGGTTCGTACTCGATGCCGAGCTGGATCGTCTCCGCTACCTGCCTTCCCGCGATCTCGCCGGCCAGCCACAGCCCGAGGTCGATGCCCGCCGACACCCCCGCCGCCGTGGCGACCTTGCCGTCGACAACGATCCGCTCGTCCTGTCGCGGTCGCGCGCCCATGGCACCGAGAGCGCGTTGCGCAAGCCAGTGCGTCGTCGCTGGTACGCCGTCGAGGATGCCCGCCGCCGCGAGGATCATCGCCCCGGTGCAGACGGACGTCGTCCACGTCGTCGTGCGGTGTACCTGCCGCAGCCAGCCGGTCAGCTCGGTGTCGGCCATCGGCGTGGCGACCGACGTCCCGCCCGGCACCAGCACCAGATCGGGTGATGGCGTCTCGGCGTAGGTGTGGGTAACGCCGAGGAACAGCACGCCGCTGTCGGTCGCGACCGGACCGACCTCGCGGCCGACGAAGCGCACCGTCGCGCCGGGCAGTTGCCGCAGCACCTCGTACGGACCGATGGCGTCCAGCGCCGTCATGCCGGGATAGAACACGATCGCCACCTGCATCAACTGACCTCCTCGAACTCGGGCTGCGCGGAGCGGAACCGCGCGCGGTACTCCGATGGCGCGACGCCAAGCACCCGGAGGAACGCGCGCCGCAGGGTTTCCTCGCTGCCGAAGCCGGTTCGGGCCGCCACCGCCCGCACGCCGAGTGCCTCGCGCTCCAGCAGCCCGCGCGCGGCCTCGACCCGGACCCGTTCTACGAATCGCCCCGGTGTGGTTCCGGTGTGCTGGAGAAACAGCCGGGTTAGATGGCGTTCGGAGACGGCGGCGCGCGCGGCGAGGTTGGGCAGCCGATGGTCGGCGGCCGGGTCGGTGATGATCGTGTCCAGCACGGGCCGCAACGTCGTGTCGGCGGGTACCGGGTGATCCAGCCGTGCGGAGAACTGCGACTGTCCGCCAGGCCGTTGCAGGAATAGGACCAGCGCGCGGGCGACCGCCCTGGCCAGCTCGGCTCCGTGGTCGTCCTCCACCAGCGCGAGCGCGAGGTCCATCCCGGCGGTGACGCCTGCCGAGGTGTAGACGTCGTCGTCCCGCACGAAGATCCGATCCGGCTCGACGTCGATGTCTGGGTGGCGGCACGCCAGGTCGCCGCAGGCCATCCAGTGCGTCGTCGCGCGTCTGCCGCGCAGCCATCCCGTCGCCGCGAGCAGCAGCGCGCCGGTGCACACCGAGCACACACGTCGTGCGTTGCGCAGGGGTGCGAGCGCGGCGAGCAGTTCGGGTGACTCGACGGCGGTGAACGCGCCAAGCCCACCGGCGACTACCAGAGTGTCCACACGCGCGGGCGCGTCGGCGAGCGCGATGTCGACTCCGAGGGTGAGCCCCGAGTCGGTGCGCACCGCGTCGCCGTCGGGCGAGGCGATCACCAGCCGGTAGCCGGAGCCACCGTTGATCTTGGCGGCGGTCGAGAACACCTCGGCGGGTCCGGCGACGTCGAGGAGTTGCACGCCCTCATAGACGACGATGAGCACGAGCCGATCGATGGTCACGGCCTAAGCGTGCGCCACCGTACGCATGGCTACAAGGACACGAACCCCTCGGATTCGGACATCTCGTGGTGTGTGCGCCCCGGCGGCAGGTTCGGCGTGTGGCGCCCAGCCGCGTTACGACCGCCGCTCGTGCAGCAGCAACTGTGCGTAGGCCGCGATGGACTGCGCGTCGGTGACCTCCCCGTCGCTGATCATCTTTTCGAACTCCGATCGGGTGAACCATCCGGTGCGCATGTCCTGCTCCTGACTTTTGCCACGTTCGGCAGACCGTGACGAGCGCGAGCCGTTGACCTGCGGTTTTGCCTTGGTTGCTGGGCTGATTTGCGCACTAAATGGGGTCGTAGAGTGGCCGGGTGGCGTATGTGCGCACGGTGAAGACGGCTTCGGGGGCGACGGCGGTGCAGATCGTGCACTCGTCGCGGCGGGGGTCGCGCGATATCGAGCACGTTGGTTCGGCGCACGACGACGCCGAGGTGGAGCTGTTGAAGGCTGCGGCGCGGCAGCGGCTGGCTGCTGGTCAGGGCGAGCTCGAACTCGGTCTCGAGTCCGCTGGCCAGGCAGGTGGGAGGGCTGGTGGGCCGTTGCCGATCCGATCGTCGCGGATGGGGCACCTGTGGGATGCGCTCTCGCGGGCGTATGACGCGCTGGGCTTCGATGCCGCGGCCGAGGGTGACGAGGTGTTCCGGGGTCTGGTGTTGGCGCGGATCATCGAGCCGACCAGCAAGTTGGACTCGCTGCGGGTTCTCGACGAGGTTGGGGTGCAGGCGCCGTCGTATCGGACGGTGAACCGTCGCCTGCCGGTGTTCGCCGCCGATGCGTGGCGGGAGCGGCTGGCGGCGGTGTGTGCCGCCCATGCCGGGCTCGGGCCGGCGAGCCTGGTGCTCTACGACGTTTCCACGTTGTACTTCGAGGCGGATGCCGGTGACGGATTCCGCGAGCCGGGGTTTTCGAAGGAGCGGCGGTTGGAACCGCAGATCACGATCGGGCTGCTCACCGACGCGACCGGGTTTCCGTTGATGGTCAACGCGTTCGAGGGCAACAAGGCCGAGACCGCCACCATGCTGCCGTCGATCCAGGCGTTCATGGCCGCGCACCGGCTGACCGACGTCACGATCGTGGCCGACGCGGGAATGATCTCCGACGCGAACAAGCGTGACATCGAAAAGGCTGGGTTGTCGTTCATCCTCGGCATGCGCATCCCCGACGTTCCCTATGTGGTGGCCGAGTGGCGCCAGAAGCATCCCAACACGGCGATCGCCGACGGGCAGATCTTCACCCAGCCCTGGCCCGCCGGGCACACCGACAACCGCCGCGACCAGGTGATCCACTACCAATACAAGCACGATCGGGCCGCCGGACGCTGCGCGGCATCGACGAGCAGATCGCCAAAGCCGAGAAAGCCGTCGCCGGAAAGGTAGCGGTCAAGCGCAACCGGTTCCTCCAGCTCACCGGCGCCACCAAGACCGTCAACCGCGACCTCGAGGCCAAAGCCCGCGCCCTGGCTGGCCTGAAGGGCTATGTCACCAACCTCGAGGGCGCGACCGCGGAGTTCGTCATCGGCGCCTACCACCAGCTGTTCCAGATTGAAAAGTCGTTTCGAATGTCCAAACACGACCTCCAGGCCCGGCCGATCTATGCCCGCAAACGCGACTCCATCGAGGCCCACCTGACCATCGTCTTCGCCGCCCTCGCCGTGTCTCGCTGGATCGAAGACGCCACCGGCTGGTCGATCAAAAAGTTCGTCCGCACCGCCCGCCGCTACCGAACCGTCGAGATCCAGGCAGGCGAACAGACCATCACAGCCGCCGACCCACTACCCGACGACCTCCAACACGCGCTCGACGCCATCAACACGGTCAGCCAGCCTACGCACTAACTTGGCAAAACTCGGGTCATAGACGACGATGAGCACGAGCCGATCGATGGTCACGGCCTAAGCGTGCGCCACCGTACGCATGGCTACAAGGACACGAACCCCTCGGATTCGGACATCTCGTGGTGTGTGCGCCCCGGCGGCAGGTTCGGCGTGTGGCGCCCAGCCGCGTTACGACCGCCGCTCGTGCAGCAGCAACTGTGCGTAGGCCGCGATGGACTGCGCGTCGGTGACCTCCCCGTCGCTGATCATCTTTTCGAACTCCGATCGGGTGAACCATCCGGTGCGCATGTCCTGCTCTTCCAGCTCGCGGGCGTGTTCTCCCTCGGTGAGCCCCGTCGCCAGGAAGATCCGGCCGCGCTGGCTGGAAAGGCCCGGCGCGACGTCGAGCAGTCCGATCTCGACCATGCTGGCAGCGCTGAGTCCGGTCTCCTCCCGAAGCTCCCGCACCGCGAGCTCGTCCGCCGCCATGTGCCCCCGGTCGGGCGCCGTGCCCTGCGGAAACTCCCAGCGTCGCAGACCGAGCGGGTAGCGGAACTGCTCGACAAGGTGCACGTGATCGCCGTCCAGCGGGATGACCAGCGCGTAGTCCGGCTTGTCGACCACGCCGTAGATGCCGTCGGAACCATCCGCCCGGCGGATGTCGTCCTCCCGCACACTCATCCAGTTGTTGGCGTACACCTCGCGCGAACCCAGCGTCTCCATGCCTCGCATTGTCGCCTAGGCTGCGTCGCGTGCGTTTGGTGATCGCCCGGTGTGAGGTGGACTACGCGGGCAGGCTGACGGCCCACCTGCCGATGGCCACCCGGTTGTTGCTGGTCAAATCCGACGGGTCGGTGTCGGTGCACTCCGACGACCGCGCGTACAAGCCGCTGAACTGGATGAGCCCGCCGTGCTGGCTCACCGAGGAGTACCGCGACGACGGCGGTGCGCTGTGGACGGTGCAGAACAAGGCGGGCGAAAAGCTCGTCATCACCATCGAGGAGCTGTTGCACGATCATGGCCAGGAACTCGGCGCGGAGCCGGGGCTGGTCAAAGACGGCGTCGAGGCGCACCTGCAGAAACTGCTCGCCGAGCACATCACCACCCTCGGCGACGGCTACAGCCTGATTCGGCGCGAATACCCCACCGCGATCGGTCCGGTCGACATCCTGTGCCGGGACGAGGGCGGCGCGACGGTGGCGGTCGAGATCAAGCGCAGGGGCGAGATCGACGGCGTCGAGCAGTTGACGCGCTACCTCGACCTACTCAACCGGGATCCGCTGCTGTCGCCGGTGTCCGGGGTGTTCGCGGCGCAGCAGATCAAGCCGCAGGCCCGCACGCTCGCCGAGGATCGCGGCATCCGGTGCGTGACGCTGGACTACGACGCGTTGCGCGGCATCGAACCGGACGAGTTTCGCCTGTTCTGACGTCCACCACGGAGCCACCGTTACCCAGAGTGCATCGCTCGGGTGGAGGTTGTCCCTGCCTTGCCGTCGTGCGTAGCGTTATGCGCATCCGACGATACGGAGGGTGTCATGAACGGATGCGGATGCGGCTGCGGCAAGTGTTCCGGCCCTGGGTGTGGCTGCTGCTCCAACTGCGGCTAACCCCACGCGCGCGAGACTGATCGCGCGGTGACTCCGCAGCCGCCGGAGGGTGCTTTGGCGGTTGTGCCACGCGACGTCGGTGTCGGTGGATACCGTTCGTGTCGTGTTGTTCTCTCTTCGACGCGGTCGTGGGCTGACGCGGACGTTGATCTGGGTGGTTCTTGGAGGCCTGTCCCTTCTCGCGGGCTGCGCTGGTGCGGACCTGAGCAAACGCACCTACGAGCGCACCACCATCACCCCGACACCGGGCAGTGGTCCGGTGAACGAGCCGTCGTTGGCTCCCGCCGCGCTACGGGATGTCGACGTCTGCGCGCTGCTCGCGCCGGAGGTGATGCGAGACATCGGCACGCCAGATGGCGAGCCGTACGCGACCAACGCGGAGAGTTGTAGCAGGTCGTTCACCGACGCGCGCGGGAACGAGGTGCGGGTCGGGCTCACCCTCGGCGACGCCGTCGTTGGTTTGCCGGAGAAGGCCACCGGTGGCATCGAAGGGTTGCCCGCGCGGGCGGATCGGCTCGACGAGGACACCTGCTTCGTCGACGTCCTGACGTCGGAGGACCCGGCCATGGGTGTCCGCGCGCATCTGAGCGCCGCCGACGGCGACGCCTGCGTGACCGGGTACACCGTGCTGGGTCAGGTCATTCGGCAGCTGCGGTCCGCCCCACCCAGGGTCGACGTCGTGCGGCACTCGCTGCGCACACTGGACGTCTGCACTCGATTCGGCACTTTCGCTATGGGGCGGTTTCTTGGCGGTGACATCGACGCGCGGCCATATCGTCTGCACGGATGTCACTTCTCGGCGGGGTCCCGCGTGGCGATGGTGCGTTTCCGCTTCGGGCGGGACATCCTCACGAATGAACGCACCAAGAAGACCACGCTCCCGGGCGGCGTAACCGCGTTCGTGGCGAGCAGTGGCACCGGAACGGCTGACTGCGACGTGGAGTGGGTGCATCGGCGGAACGGGGACCACATCGCCGAGACGGTGCGGGTGAGCTACCAGCGCGTCGGCGGAGACGAGACGCCGAAGCAGGCGTGCCGGAAAGCTGTCACGCTCGCCAAATCCGTGCTGCCCGAACTACCCGGTAACTGAGCGGACACATCGAGGCGCGGAAAATCCCCCGGTCGCCGCGCTGCCTTGGGACGTGATCCGTGGCACTATCGGAACCTTACCCAGTAGTAGCCGAGGGTGGCGACTGAGCATCGGAGGCCCGCATGCCGCGTGAGTTCGCATCTGTTGGAGTGGTCGGCCTTGGCACCATGGGTGCCGGTATCGCGGAGGTGTTCGCCCGCAGCGGCATCCCCGTAGTCGGGGTCGAGCTGAATGACGACTGCATCGCGCGGTCGCGCGGGCACATCGAACACTCCACGGAGCGGGCGCTCGCGAAGGGCAAGCTGGACGACGCGGCGCGCGAGGCCCTGCTCGACCGGATCACCTACACGACGTCGCTGGAAGCGCTGGCCGACGTCGACCTCGTCGTGGAGGCGATTCCGGAACACCTCGACGCCAAAGGCGACTTGTTCGAGCAACTCGCCAAGATCACCAAGCCGGAGGTGATCCTGGCGTCCAACACGTCGTCGCTGTCCATCACCGAGATCGGCGTCCACACACCGCGGCCAAGCAAGGTCGTCGGCCTGCACTTCTTCAACCCCGCCCCGGTGATGGCGCTGGTCGAGGTGGTGCGCACCGTCGTCACCGAGCAGGACGTCGTGGACGACGTCGTCGCGCTGGCCGCGCGGATCGGCAAGAGCCCGGTGGTCACCGGGGACCGCGCGGGGTTCATCGCCAACGCGCTGCTGTTCGGCTACCTCAACCACGCGGTGACGATGTACGAGCAGAAGTACGCCACTCGCGAGGATCTGGACGCCGCGATGCGCTTCGGCTGCGGCTACCCGATGGGGCCGCTGGCGCTGATCGACCTGATCGGGCTGGACACGGCGTACGAAATCCTCGACTCGATGTACCACCAGTCGCGGGACCGGCGGCACGCGCCAGCGCCGATCCTCAAGCAGATGATCACGGCGGGCCTGCTTGGCCGGAAGACCGGCAGGGGCTTCTACACCTACGACGCGCCCGACTCGCCGACCGTCGTCGCGGACGCGTTCACCCCGGACAACGCGTCGGCGGCGTCCGGCGCGCGGCCGGTGCGTGCGATTGGCGTCGTTGGCACGGGCACCATGGCGACCGGCATCGTGGAGGTGTTCGCCAAGTCGGGCTACGACGTCGTGCTGCGCGCCCGCGGCGAGGACAAGGCCAACGGCGCGATCGCGAAGGTGCGGAAGTCGCTGGATAAGGCGGTGGCGAAGGGTCGAATGGCAGCGGAGGACGCCGAGGCCGCGATCTCTCGCATCACCCCGGCGGTGGACTTCAGCGCGCTCGCCGACGTCGACCTCGTGGTGGAGGCAGTCGCCGAGGACATCGACGTCAAGCGCGAGGTGTTCACCGCATTGGACGCCGCCGTGAAGCCCGGAGCGGTGCTCGCGACCACGACATCGTCACTGCCCGTGGTGGAGTGCGCGGCGGCGACCAGCCGTCCGGCCGACGTCATCGGGATGCACTTCTTCAACCCTGCGCAGGTGATGAAACTGGTCGAGGTGGTCAGCACGATCAACACCGCGCCGGACGTCGAGGCCACCGTCACCGACGTCTGCGCGAAGGTGCGAAAGGTACCGGTGCGCTGCGGCGACCGGGCCGGGTTCATCGTCAACGCGCTGCTGTTCCCGTACCTCAACGACGCGGTGAAGATGCTCGAGGCGCACTACGCGAAGGCCGGCGACATCGACACCGCGATGAAGGTCGGCTGCTCGCTGCCGATGGGACCGTTCGAGCTGCTGGACGTCGTCGGGCTCGACGTTTCGCTCGCCATCCAGCGGACGCTGTTCAACGAGTTCCGTGAAGCCGGGTTTTCACCGGCACCGTTGCTGGAACACCTGGTCAGAGCCGGTCGGCTGGGTCGCAAGACCGGGCAGGGCTTCTGGGACTACGGCTGATCGCGGGCCTGATCGCCGGGGTGGCCCTAACGGTGCATCGCGCGTGCGGGTGAGCTGGCGTTGCGACCATGGCGGGGGCGGCGCAGGCTGAGAGGCGACCGGCGGCGCCGCCGGGGCGCTGCCCCGATCGGAAGGGGGTGGAGAGGCGTGTACGCGCGTTCCACCACGGTGCAGGCGCACCTGGATTCGATCGACAACGGCATCGCCTTCATCCGCGATGACGTCATGCCCGCGCTCATGGAGATGCCTGGCTGCGTTGGGCTTTCCATGCTGGTGGACCGGGAATCGGGCCGCTGTATCGCCACCAGCGCGTGGGATTCGATGGAGAGTATGCGGGCCAGCGAGGACATGGCGCGGCCGATGCGCGAGCGGGCCGCGGAGATCATGGGCAACCGAGCGCAGGTGGACGAATGGGAGATCGCGGTGCTGCACCGCGACCACCCTTCGCATCACGGCGCCTGCGTGCGGGCGACCTGGGTGCGGTTCGACACTGACGCGGTCGACCGCGCCATCGACGTCTACCGGATGGGCATGCTGCCCGCGATGCGGGAGCTGGAGGGTTTCTGCAGCGCGAGCCTGATGATCGACAGAGAGTCCGGCATCGCGGTGTCCTCGGTGACCTACGACGACAGCGCCGCCATGGAACGCACCCGCGACGAGGCCGACTCGCTCCGGCTCACCGGTGCGCGCGAGGCGGGTGTCGAGGTGCTCGACGTTTGTGAGTTCGAACTGGCACTGGCACACCTCCACGTGCCCGAGATGGTGTGAGGCGTTAACCCGCGCGGCTCGGGCCCGCTCGCCGAGCGTCCGGGCTCAGCCGCAGCAGCCGCCCCCGCAGCACCCGCCTGCCGGTGCCGCGGGGGCAGGGCTCGCGGCGGCGCTTGGTGTGGAGCGGCCGGTCAGCGCGACCGTGGTCAGCAGCTTGACGGTGTCGTCGTGGCCCTCGGGGCACGCCGCGGGCGTACTCGCCTCGGTCATCGGCCGGTTCACCTCGAAGGTGGTGGTGCACTCGCGGCACCGGTATGCATAAGTCGGCATGCTTCCGATTATCGCGCATGTCCGGCTTAGGTCGAACCCCGTCGCCACCCGTGATCAGGCACCCTGAAGGGCATGGACCGACCCGCACCACCCGATGGGATTCCGCACCTCGCCGAGGTCACGCCGTCCCTGCTCGCGGCGATAGGCACGCCCGGCTTCGAGAACACCCTCGACATCGCCAACGTGAACTCCGCGGCGGTGTTGCTCATCGACGGCCTCGGCGCCGAACTCCTCGACACCTATGCGACCGACGCGCCGACGCTGGCCCGGCTGCGCAGCGGCACACTGCAGGTCGGTTACCCGTCGACGACGTCGGCGGGGCTCGCCGCGATCGGCACCGGCACCTGTTCCGGGCAACACGGCATGGTCGGGTACTCGTTCGACCTGCCGGACGTGGGCGTCATGAACGCGCTGCGCTGGCGGGTGCATCCGTGGGGCGAGGACCTCCGCGGGACGGTCGACCCCGCGGTGCTGCAGCCGATGCCGACCGCGTTCGAGCGCGCGACGTCGGCGGGAGTCGACGTCCGGGTGGTGTCGAGCGCGGAGTTCACCCACTCCGGGATGACACAGGCCGTCCTTCGGGGTGGGCATTACATCGGCGTGCACGCGCTGGGTGATCTGAGCGCGTCGATGCTCGCCGCGTTGGACCAGGGTGGGTTCTGCTACGGCTACCACGCGATGCTGGACTTCGTCGGGCACCTGTACGGGCCGGGATCGAGGGCATGGCGGATCCAGCTACGCCACGTCGACCTGTTGGTCGCGACGCTCGTCGACGAGTTGCCGCCCGGAGCCGTACTCGCCGTCGTCGCTGATCACGGCATGGTCGAGATCGACGAGTCCGTTGTGGACGCCGACAGCAGCGAGCCGTTGCGAGACGGTGTGCGTGCGCTCGGTGGTGAGGCCCGTGCCAGGCATGTGTACACAGTGGACGGCGCGGCGTCCGATGTGCTCGCCGCGTGGCGGGACACGCTCGGCGAGCGGGCATGGGTGGTCAGCGGCGAGGAGGCCATCGACACCGGCTGGTTCGGCTCGGGCGTCACCGCCTCGGTGCGGGAGCGGATCGGGGACGTCGTCGTCGCTTCGCGTGGCCGGTCCGCGGTGCTGCGTCGCACGGTCGAGCCGATCGAGTCCTCGCTGCGCGGTCATCACGGCTCGCTGACCTCGGCGGAACAGCTCGTGCCGCTGGTATTGGCCTACGGCTGAGGCCAGCGGAGGTCGACGTCTCGTGGCGCGGGCCACGCTGCGCCAAGCCCGGCGGCTCGATCGCGCCTATCCCGTTACGGTGACCGCATGCCTCGACGTAACCGTCCCAAGCGCGGCAAGGCGGCTCCGCCGCCGGGCGTGTCGCTCGGGTGGGGCAGCCACGAGTCGGCCGAGGACGGTGACTGGATCGTGCGCAGCATCCCGGGTGACCGCGCCACCAAGATGTATCGCTGTCCTGGGTGTGACCACGAGATACGCCCTGGTACGCCGCACGTCGTGACGTGGCCGGCCGATGGCACCGGCGGTGTCGCGGACCGCAGACACTGGCACCGCGCGTGCTGGAACGCCCGCCACCGGCGTGGCCCTACCCGTCGCCTCTGACCGGTTCGACACAATGACTCCCATGGCTGATCTTCCGTTGGTGCTGCTTCATGCCTTCCCGGTCGACGCCCGGATGTGGGACGGCGTCCGTGAGCCGCTCGCCGCGCGGACCAGGCTGATCACTCCGGACCAGCGCGGCCTTGGCAGGTCGCCGCTGCCGGACAGCGAGCGGGTGCCGACGCTGGACGACGCCGCCCGCGACGTCATCGCGCTGCTGGACAAGCTGGAACTGGACAAGGTCGTGCTTGGCGGCTGTTCCATGGGCGGCTACGTGACCATGGCCGTGTTGCGGGCCGCGCCGGAGCGTGTCGGCGGCATCGTGCTGATGGACACCAAGGCCAGCTCCGACATCGAGGAGGCGAGCGACAACCGGCTCGCGATGGCGGAACGGGTCGAGCGCGAGGGCGTCGGCTGGGTGCCGGACGCCATGCTGGACGTCCTGCTCGGCGAGACGACCCGCGCCGAGCGGCCGGACGTCGTCGCGCGGGTGCGCGAGCTGATCGAGAGCCAGTCGCCCGCTGGCGTGGCCTGGGCGCAGCGTGCGATGGCCATGCGCCCTGACTCCATCGAGACGCTGCGGCGCGCGGACGTCCCCGCGCTGGTCATCGTCGGCGAGGAGGACGCGCTGACCCGCGTCGAGGAGGCGCACACCATGGTTGACGCGCTGCCGAAGGCGACGCTGGACATCGTCCCCTCGGCGGGCCACCTCGCGCCGGTGGAGCAGCCCGCCGCTGTCGCGGAGGCCGTGCTCGGCTGGCTGCGGTGACGGCGTGTGAGCGGCGCGCTCGCGGCAGGGGTGGTATTCGACACAGCGCTCGAGGCCCACATCGGTGGCTAACGGGACACCTTTGGCCGGCAACGCGCCGGGGGACGCCTCCGGCGTGGCATGAGCTCAAGCGCGGCTGGCGCCACCAGGGGATATGTCCTTGATAGACCTCCTGTCGACGTGTCGGGGGAGGGGGTCCGTGGAAGTGGTCACGGTGTGATCACGCCAACCGGCGCGCGTCACCGGAAGGCACGCGGGCTACGATCCCCCTAGCCGCGAGTGCCCTCGCGCGCCGCCAGCCAACGTTCGAATGACGTTCGAGAGACGTTCGAAGACACTGCAGGAGGCAGGAGTGACGGCCGTAGCCCCCCAGCCGATCGCGACGCGACCGCATCCCGCGCCCGATAAGGCCAAGGGTTCCTACCTGCTGAGCCTGTTCCGTACGACCGATCCCAAGCAGCTCGGCATCATGTACCTCGTCACGTCGTTCGCCTTCTTCATGGTCGGCGGCGCGATGGCTATGCTGATCCGCACCGAGCTGGCGCAGCCGAACATGCAGTTCCTGTCGGCTGAGCAGTACAACCAGCTGTTCACCATGCACGGCACGGTGATGCTGCTGCTGTACGCCACACCCAGCCTGTTCGGCTTCGCGAACTACATCCTGCCGCTGCAAATCGGCGCGCCCGACGTGGCGTTCCCCCGGCTCAACGCGTTCTCCTACTGGCTGTTCCTCTTCGGCAGCCTGATCGTGCTCGGCGGCTTCTTGACTCCTGGCGGCGCGGCGGACTTCGGCTGGTTCGCCTACACCCCGCTGTCGGATGGCATCCACTCGCCTGGCGTCGGCGCCGACCTGTGGATCGTGGGCCTCGCCGTTGGTGGTCTCGGCACCATCCTCGGCGCCGTCAACATGATCACCACCGTGGTCTGCATGCGCGCCCCTGGCATGACGATGTGGCGGATGCCGATCTTCACGTGGAACATCCTGATCACCAGCATCTTGATCCTGCTGGCGTTCCCGATCCTGACCGCCGCGCTGATGGGTCTGCTCGCCGACCGCCACTTCGGCGCGCACGTGTTCGACCCGGACAACGGCGGCGTCATCCTGTGGCAGCACCTGTTCTGGTTCTTCGGCCACCCCGAGGTCTACATCGTCGCGCTGCCGTTCTTCGGCATCGTCTCGGAGATCTTCCCTGTCTTCAGCCGCAAGCCGGTGTTCGGCTATAAGGGTCTCGTGCTGGCCACGCTGTCCATCGCGGCGCTGTCGGTCGCGGTCTGGGCGCACCACATGTACGCCACCGGCGCGGTGCTGCTCCCGTTCTTCTCCTTCATGACCTTCCTGATCGCTGTCCCGACCGGTGTGAAGTTCTTCAACTGGATCGGCACCATGTGGAAGGGCCGTCTCACCTTCGAGACGCCGATGCTGTTCTCGGTCGGCTTCGCGGTGACGTTCCTCTTCGGCGGGCTGACCGGCATCCTGCTCGCCGCGCCGTCGCTGGACTTCCACGTCTCGGACAGCTACTTCGTGGTCGCGCACTTCCACTACGTGCTCTACGGCACGATCGTGTTCGCCACCTTCGGCGGGATCTACTTCTGGTTCCCGAAGATGACCGGCCGGATGATGGACGAGGCGCTCGGCAAGTGGCACTTCTGGCTGACCTTCGTCGGCTTCCACGGCACGTTCCTGGTGCAGCACTGGCTCGGTAACGAGGGCATGCCCCGGCGCTACGCTGACTACCTGCCGTCGGACGGGTTCACCACGCTGAACACCATCTCCACGATCAGCGCCTACGTCCTCGGCGCGTCGACGTTGCCGTTCCTGTGGAACGTCTTCAAGAGCTATCGGTTCGGCACTAAGGTCGACGTCGATGACCCGTGGGGTTATGGCAGCTCGCTGGAGTGGGCCACCAGTTGCCCGCCGCCGAGGCACAACTTCACCGAGCTGCCTCGGATCCGCTCCGAGCGGCCCGCGTTCGAGCTGCACTACCCACATCTGGTCGAGCAGGCGCGTCGCGACGCGCACATCTCACTCACCGGCAAGCCGATTCCGCACGAGTCGGCCCACGAGTCGCCCTACGAGAAGGCGGCTGAGGTCGCGGCGGGACCGGACGAGGCCAACCCGGACCACAAGTGAGCGTGGTGCCCGATACCGTGACCGCGACACCAGTCCTGATCACCACAACCGGGCCAGACAAGCCGGGCGTCTCGTCCGTGCTGTTCGCGGCGCTGACGAGACACGGCGTCGAGGTGCTCGACGTCGAGCAAGTCGTCATTCGCGGTAGGCTCGTGCTCGGCGTGCTCGTCGCCGTCGAGGAGGACCCGGAGGCGCTGCAGGAGGCCGTGGAACAGGCCATGGCCACGGTGTCCATGCACGTCGACATCCGGGTCGGGGACGAGATCGGTGACGACCCGTTCGCGCAGGGCCGCCGCAACTCGACACACGTCGCCGTATTGCTCGGCAGACCGGTCACCGCGCGGGCGTTTACGGCGGTGTCCAGCAGACTGGCGGAACTCGGCGCGAACATCGACACCATCCGCAGCGTGGCCGACTACCCGGTCACCGGGCTTGAGCTGCACATTTCCGCTGGTGAGCACCGGCAGGGCGCGGACAACGAGCTGCGCGCAGCGCTGGCCGACGTCTCCACCGAGGCGGGCGTGGACATCGCGGTCGAGACCGAGGGGCTACTGCGCAGGGCCAAGCGGCTGATCGTGTTCGACGTCGACTCGACATTGATCACCGGCGAGGTCATCGAGATGCTGGCCGCGCACGCCGGTGTCGAGGAGGAGGTCGCCAAGGTCACCGAGGCGGCCATGCGGGGCGAACTGAACTTCACCGAGTCGCTGGAGCACCGGGTCGCGCTGCTGGAAGGGCTGCCGGAGTCGGTGCTCGACGACGTCGCGGACGAGATGACCCTGACCCCGGGCGCACGCACCACGATCCGCACGCTCAAACGGCTTGGCTTCCGCTGCGGTGCCGTGTCCGGTGGGTTCACCCGGATCATCCGCAAGCTCGCGGACGACCTCGGGCTGGACTTCGTCGCGGCCAACGAACTGGAGATCGCCGACGGGCGGCTTACCGGACGCGTGGTCGGCGACGTCGTTGACCGGCCAGGCAAGGCGGTCGCGCTGCGGAAGTTCGCGGACTCGTACGGCATCTCGCTTGAGCAGTGCGTCGCCGTCGGTGACGGGGCGAACGACATCGACATGCTCTCGGCGGCCGGGATGGGTGTGGCGTTCAACGCCAAGCCCGCGCTGCGGGAGATCGCGGACACCACGCTGAGCCACCCGTATCTGGACGCGGTGCTGTTCATGCTCGGCGTGACGAGGGCTGAGGTGGAGGCCGCCGACGCGGCCGACGGACTGGAACTGCTGCGGCCGTGAGCGACGGCTTGGGGGCTGACGGCGGCGACGCTGCTACTTTCGCCGACCTCGGCCGCGCCGCTTCTGGCCCCGACGTCCTGGCGCCGCTCGCGGCGCGTTACGCCGCCTGGCACGGGCTGCCCGCGCATGCCGTTGCCGACGTCCGTGACGAGGATCCCAACGACGTCCGCGCGATGCCGGTGATCCTGCGGTTGGAGCGCGATCCGGCGCCGTCTCGGACGCCATTGCTGGAGGCCGCGGCGGCTGCCGCCGTCGCCGTGTGCCTCGATCCGCGTGCCGAGCCGGGTGGCGAGTGGCACGACGCCGTGGCGGCGTGGATGTCCGGGCGGATTCGTAAGGTCGCGCGACGGGCGCGTGGCGCGCACTGGCGCGCGGTACAGGACCTACCCGGTGTGACGGTGGTGGTTCCAGGCTCCGACGGTACGAGCGCCGAGGTCCGTGCGTTGCTGCCGTGCCGGGTGAGTGAGCTGCCGAAGACCGTCAGTCGCCTGCAAGTCTCCGGCAGCGATCTGCCCGCCGATTCGCCTGGACCGCCGCCTCCGGGCGTGCCGGTGCTGTGGCTGAATCCCAAGGTCGAGATGACGGTTGGCAAGGCGGCCGCTCAGGTCGGTCACGCCACGATGCTGCTCGCCGCTGTGCTCGACTTCGAGCAGCGTGCGGTGTGGGCGCGGGGCGGCTTCCGCTGTGCGGTGCGGACGCCATCGGCGGAGCGCTGGGCATCGATGCTGCCCGCCGATCCGGCGGCGGCCTGGCGCGATAGAGGCATCATCGCCGTCCGTGACGCAGGCTTCACCGAGGTCGACCCCGGCACCATCACGGTGCTCGCGGAGGCGCCCTGACCGTGAGTCCCGCCGCGGACTCAACGTGCTGAGTGCCTAATACGGCGTTCTGAGCGTCGGACACAGCGTCGGGAGCGTCGGACACGGCGCTTAGGCGGAGGCGGCGGTCCAGACGACGTAGGCTTCATCGGCGTCAGTGGTCATGGCCTCGATGAAGCGCTCGTTGTCGAAGCCGGGCAGCGTCTGGAGGCGCTCGATCAGCGCGTCGGCGGCGGGATCGCCGCTGGGCACGGCGGTGCCGGTGCCGTCACTGCCAGCAAGCATCAGGAAGACGTCCTCGGACCACGGGCCCTCCGGGATGACCCTGATCACGACGGACTTCAGCTCCTCCCAGGTCACCGACTCGACACTGCCGTCGGCGAGCGTCCGGCGGACGCCGGTGTCATCGACGGTGACGGCGCGAGATTGTGCGTTCCGCGAATCCTGGGACAACAGATCTCCTTTGCGTGTGCTGCGTCATCACCGTAACGCCACTCACACGCGGTCAACCCCAGGGGTCACGTATGCCCGTTGGCTCCCGAGTCCAACCTGCGCAGCGCGGCCCGGACCACCTCAGCGTCGTGCGTCGGCCAAAACGGTGGCAGGGACGCACGCAGAAAGCCCCCGTAACGTGCTTTCGCCAGCCGTGAGTCGAGCACGGCCACAACGCCCTTGTCGTCCATGGTCCGGTGTAGCCTGCCGACGCCTTGAGCCAGCAGTAGCGCGGCGTGTGTCGCGGCGACCGTCATGAACCCGTTCCCGCCGCGGGCCTCGATCGCGCGTTGTCGCGCGGACTGCACCGGGTCGTCCGGCCGTGGGAACGGAATCCGGTCCACCACGACCAGCTGCAACGACGGCCCTGGGACGTCGACGCCCTGCCACAGCGACAGCGTGCCGAACAGGCAGGTCCGCTCATCATCGGCGAAGCGGCGCACCAACAGCCCGGTCGAGTCGTCGCCTTGACACAGGATCGGGTGATCGACCCGCTCCCGCAGCGCCTCGGTCGCCTGCTTCGCCGCGCGCATCGACGAGAACAGCCCCAGCGTGCGGCCACCAGCGGCGGTGATGAGCTCGGTGAGTTCGGTGAGCAGTGCGTCGGTCAGCCCGTCGCGGCCCGGTGGCGGCAGGTGCCGCGCGACGTAAAGGATGCCGTTGCGCGTGTGGTCGAACGGCGAGCCGACGTCGAGCCCGGTCCAGATTGGCCCGCTGTCGTCCGACGGCGGGGCCTTCTCGGTGGCGGTGCCGGTGCGGGCGTTGTCGGCGGCGGCCTGCTGCGCGGCTGGCGCGTCGGAGATAGCCGTGCCCGTCCCGCCGCCGGAGCCCGATGATGGTGGCAGCCCGCCTGGGGTGGAGGGTGGCAGACCCCACTGCCTCGCCAGCGTGTCGAACGACCCGCCGAGTGCCAGTGTCGCCGACGTCAGCACCGTCGTGCGGCTCTCGAAGAGCGCTTCCCGCAGCAGCCCGGACACCGACAGTGGCGCGACGTGCAACGACGGCGGGCGGCTGCTTTCCGGGTTTGACGTCAGCCACACGACGTCGCGGCGCTGCGCCAACTCCGGCTCGAACGCCGTCAGCAGTCGCACGGCGGTGTCGTGGACCTCGTCCAGCAGTGAGCGCGCCACCTTGCGCGAGCTGGCGTCCTCAGCGTCCTCCTTGCGCTCCGGACCGAGTGCGGTGATGCAGCCGTGCGCCGCATCGCGCACCGCGGCCAGCGCGCCGCCGAGCGGACCGGGCAGCGCGTCCATGCGTCCCGGTGTGCCGTCGTCAAGCACCACCGCGAGACCGTCGGAGGCCTCCATCAGCCGGTCGGCTACCTCGGCGCTGATGAGCCTGCCGCAGCGTTTCGCCGCCGTGGCCACCATCGAACTGGTCAGCTCCCCAGACGCCGCCGACGTCACCCGGTCGACCAGGTCGTGCGCCTCGTCGATCACCACGAGGTCGTGCTCGGGCATGATGTGGCGGCCTTGCATCGCGTCGATCGCGAGCAACGCGTGGTTGGTGACGACGACGTCCGCCTTGCCCGCCTCCGCGCGGGCGTGCTCGGCGAAACAGTCGGACGCCACTGGACACCGCGCCGCGCCGAGGCATTCTTTCGCGGACACCGACACCTGCCGCCATGCTAGGTCGGTGACGCCGGGCACCAGGTCATCGCGGTCGCCCGTGACGGTCTCGCCCGCCCACTCGTGCAGCCGCGAGACTTCCTTACCCAGCCGCGACACCGCGAACTGGTCGAACAAGCCGTCATCAGGCTCGTCCGGCGCGCCGGTGTCGAGCCGGTGCAGACACAAGTAGTTGCGCCGCCCCTTCAGGATGGCGAACCGAGGCTCCCGCCCGAGTTCGGACTTCAACGCCTTGGCCAGCCGGGGCAGGTCGCGGTCCACCAGCTGGCGCTGCAGGGCGATGGTCGCTGTCGAGACGACGACGGTGGTGTCGCGCTCGACCGCGTGCCGGATCGCGGGCACCAGGTACGCCAACGACTTCCCGGTGCCGGTGCCCGCCTGCACCGCAAGGTGCTCGCCGGTGCGAATCGCGGTGTCCACGGCGTCGGCCATCCGGACCTGGCCCTCGCGCTCGGTGCCACCCACCGCCTCGACGGCGGTGTGCAGTAGCTCCCGCACGGTGGGTAGACGGGTCCGTGCGGCGGCGGGGGAGAGGGTAGCCATGGCACAAAACCGTACCGCCGCGTGGCTCGCCGCGGGCGGGCACACGAGTGGGTGGCGTGGCCGACCAGGCATCAGCCCGGTGATTGACCCTGCCGATGTTCCACTCGCGAGCTTGTTTACGCGCAGGAGGGACCACTCATGGCACGCAGCGTGCGGCGGGCCGTCGCGGTCGCCATCGCGGGCGGCCTGACGGCGGCACTCACCACGGCAGGCCCGGCGGCAGCCGAACCAGCCGATCTCCCCGCGCGACCCAGAGCCACCGCGAGCGGCTTCCTCGGCGCCGTCGCGGTCATCGTGGACGACGAGCAGGTGGTGCGGGAGCCGATCGCGCCCTGCGACGTCGAAGGGGAGCAGCACGCGGAGTCCGGCCTGGTCTCCGTCGGCCAAGACATCGCGGACTTCTGGGGCGGTACCAGCGACTGCACCCGCGACGAGCAAGGCAACGCGCACGCCGACGTCGATGGCAGGTACTTCTCCACCAGCCTGCTGCGTAGGTGGGGTGGGCCGAGGATCAGGGTGTCGTCGTTCGCCGCTCGCTGCCACACCACAAGCAAGGGCAGCAGCAGCGTGATGGAACTCGGCGGCGTGTACGGCCTCGACCTGCCGGAGAACGTGTCGTCCAACCACACTGTCACGATCCCCGCGCCCGACGAGGACGATCCGCCGCTGGCCAAAGTCGTCGTCAACGAGCTGATCGCACCGCAACCGCCGGACGGCAGCCTGCGGGTGAACGCCATCCGCATCGAGCTGTTCCCAGAGGGTGGCCCGGCGAGCGGCGAAATCCTCGTCGGCTCAGCCGCCTGCGACCCGTACGGCGCGTCAGCCGACCCTGGGCGCGCCGACTAGCTCCACGCCAGCGTCGCGGAGGTCGTCCAGCGCTTTGTCCACGGTCTCCCGCGACACCCCCGCGGTGAGGTCGAGCAGCGTGCGTACCTGGAAGCCCTCCTTCGCGGCGTCCAACGACGTCGCGCGCACGCAGTGGTCGGTCGCGATGCCGACGACGTCGACCTGCTCGACGTCGCGGGAGCGCAGCCAGGCCGCGAGCGGGTTGCCCTCGGACGACTCGCCCTCGAAGCCGGAGTAGCCGTCGCTGTACTGGCCCTTGGAGAACACCTCGCGGATCGGCCCGACGTCGAGCGCGGGGTGGAAGGACGCGCCGGGCGTGCCAGCGCGGCAGTGCGGCGGCCAGGACCGCACGAAGTCCGGGTTGTCGCTGAAGTGCGCGCCGGGGTCGATGTGATAGTCGCGGGTGGCGACGATGTGGTCGTAGGCGGCGTCATCGGCGAGGAACGTCGAGATGTCGCCCGCGAGCATCGCGCCGCCGGTGACGGCGAGCGAGCCGCCCTCGCAGAAGTCGTTCTGCACATCGACGATGATCAGTGCGTTCGCCATGCCTACCTACCTCCTGCTACCGGAACACGGTGGGTATCGCCGGGTCGCCATGGGAAAGCTTCAGACCCTCCCAAGGCAGGCTCACCAGCGCGTGCCGGAGGCGTTGCCTGCTGTCTTCCAGGGTAGGCAGGTTGTCCGCCACCTCTCCACCTCGCACCAGTGGAATCGGCAGCACGCGGTCATGCTCGCCGGGGTCTGGCGGCGACGTCGCCTGGTGGACGACCTCCTCGGTCGCGGTGCCGGTCGGCTTGTGCCTGCGCAACGCCGATTTCCGGCCGCCGCGCGACTCTTTGCTCTCGCTGCGCTTTGCCACCGGCTTACCGTCGACCTCGACCAGTTTGTAGACCATGTTCGCGGTGGGTGCGCCCGATCCGGTGACGACGGCGGTGCCGACCCCGTAGGCGTCCACGGGTTCCGCGCGCAGCGCGGCGATGGCGTGTTCGTCCAGGTCGCCGGAGACGACGATGCGGGCGTCGCGTGCCCCGAGCCGATCGAGCTGCTGGCGGGCCTGCCGCGCGAGGACTCCGACGTCGCCGGAATCGATGCGGACAGCGCCGAGCTCGGTGCCAGCCACGCGGACGGCGGTGTCGATGCCAGCTGTGATGTCGTAGGTGTCGACAAGCAGGGTGGTGTCGGTGCCCAGCTTCTCGATCTGCGCGCGGAATGCCGCTTCCTCGGTGTCGTGCAGCAACATGAAGGCATGCGCGACGGTGCCGCGCGTCGAGATCCCGTAGCGGCGGCCAGCCTCCAGATTGGACGTCGTGGCGAACCCGCCGATGTATGCGGCGCGGGCGGCGGCGACGGCGGCGTACTCGTGGGTGCGGCGGCCACCCATCTCGATAATCGGGCGCGTGCCCGCGGCGGCCGCCATCCGCGCCGCGGCCGAAGCGATCGCGCAGTCGTGGTTGAGGATCGACAACACCAGCGTCTCCAGCACGACTGCCTCGGCGAAGCTTGCCCGCACCGTCAGCACCGGCGAGCCGGGGAAGTACAACTCGCCCTCCGGGTATCCGTCGATGTCACCCGTGAATCGGTAGCTCGCCAGCCAATCGAGGGTGTCGTCGTCCACCACATTGGTAGCGGCGAGCTGATCGATCTCGGCATCGGTGAACTGAAAGTCCACCAGCGCTTCGAGTAGCCGTGCCGCCCCGGCGACGACGCCGTACCTCCGGCCGTCAGGCAACCTGCGTGCGAAGACCTCGAACACGCAGTCGCGCTCGGCGCTGCCGTCCGTCAGCGCGCTGGCGAGCATGGTCAGCTCGTAATGGTCGGTCAGCAGGGCGGTGCTTGGTGACGATGTCGGCGGGGTCATGGGTCCCAGCCTATGAGCGAGACGGGTGACAGGGCAGCGCACGCCCGTACCTGGTCATTGCGCGGAGGATGTGTCGTGCCACCATAGAACTATGTCCATGCCAGCAGCGGACGAGCAGACGCAGGTCGAGCCCGCGTCCGACGAACTCGGCGCGGCGGACCGGCCCTGGCAGACCGTCGTCTGGAACGACCCGGTCAATCTGATGTCGTACGTGACGTACGTGTTCCAGAAGCTGTTCGGCTACAGCCATGAGCATGCGACCAAACTTATGCTCGACGTGCACCACAAGGGGAAGGCGATCGTGTCGTCCGGTTCCAAGGAGAAAGTCGAGGGAGACGTCTCCCGGCTGCACGCCGCCGGGTTGTGGGCGACCATGCAGAAGGCATCGTGAAGCCGTGGCGGCGTAAAGGCGCCAGACTGGTTGCCGGATTCGAACAGCAGGAAGCGGCGGTGCTGCGTGGCCTCGTCAGCCAGATGGAGGACATGCTCAAGGCGCGCGCGGATGAAGCGCCGCAGGACGAGCTCAGCGAGCTGACAGGCATCAAGGCCGGTCCGTCGACCGCCCCGGACGACCCGGTGCTCGCGCGGCTGCTGCCGGACTTCCACCGCTTTGACCCGGATCAGCCCGCACAAGAGGACATGGACTCCGCCGCCGCGCTCCGGTCGCTGCACGAGCCGGAGCTGCTCGACGCGAAACTCGGCGTCGCCGAGGTGGTGATGGAAACGCTGGGGCCGGAAGGCGGTGAGGTGCGGCTCTCACTGGAGCAGGCGGACGCGTGGCTGTCCGCGATCAACGACGTCCGGCTCGCGCTCGGCACCGCGCTCGACGTCAGCGAGGACATGCCGGACGAACTGCCCGAGGACGACCCGCGCGCCGCGCACATCGGCGTCTACCACTGGCTGACGTACCTGCAAGAGAACCTCGTGCAGGCGATGTCGGGATGAGCACGTCGGGTCCGCGTAACGCGATCACTGACGTCGACGGCCTGCTGGTCGGCCACCACCACCGGATCGGCGACGGCTGGGCTACCGGCACCACCGTCGTGCTGGCGTCCGGCGGCGCGGTCGGCGGCGTTGACGCGCGCGGGGGCGCGCCGGGCACACGCGAGACGGACCTGCTCGCGCCGGAGAACATGGTGCGGCGGGCGCACGCCGTGTGCCTGTCCGGCGGCAGCGCCTATGGACTCGCGTCAGCGGACGGCGTGATGCGGTGGTTGTCCGAACAGGACACTGGATTTCCCGTTGGCGTTGAGCCACATGAGGTCGTGCCGATCGTGCCGGGCGCGGTGATCTTCGACCTGCCGCAGTCCGAGTGGGGCAACCGGCCGGACGCCGGTTTCGGTTACGCCGCCTGCGATGCGGCGAGCGTCGAGGTGGCGCAGGGCTGCGTCGGCGCGGGCGCTGGCGCGAAGGTCGGCTCACTCAAGGGCGGCGTCGGCACCGCGAGCGTGACGGTGGGCGAGCACACGGTCGGCGCGCTGGCGGTGGTGAACGCGCACGGCGAGGCGGTGGACCTGAGCACAGGACGTCCCTGGGCGGCCGACCACGAGCTAGCCGGGGAGTTCGGCATGGTGTGGCCGAATCGGGCGGGCGACCTTGGCCCTGACGGTTCCGATGCCGCGACGTCGTTGAACACCACCATCGGTGTGGTGGCCACCGATGCCGAACTGTCCAAAGCGGAGTGTCGACGTCTTGCCATGAGTGCGCAGGATGGTCTCGCGCGAGCGGTCCGGCCCGCGCATTCGATGTTCGACGGCGACACGGTGTTCGCACTCGCCACGGGCGCGCGTGAGCTGCCAGCGGCAAGCGGCCCGTTCGGTGTCCCGCAACGCGCCGCCGTGCTTGATGGGCTCTGCGCCGCCGCGGCGACGTCGTTCGCGCGGGCCGTGGTGCACGGCGTGCTCGCGGCGAGCAGTGTGGGGTCGCTCCGTGCTTACGGCGACGTCTGGCCGGAAGCGCGGTGCGCGAGGCCGTGATGGCGCGGGAGCGGGCGTGGGCGGTGCACCTGCACAACGACGACATCAACACCATCGAAGGCGTCGTTTACGTCCTGCATGAGGTGTTGGGCATCCCGATCGAGAGTGGGCTGCAGGCCGCTGCCGAAACGGACAAAAAGGGCGATATCGTGCTCGGCAGGTACGAGAGTCAAGAGCAGGCGGAGCGGCTGGTCGCTCAGCTGCAGCTTTACGGCCTGTGGGCGTCAATGAAGTGGACGTGACGTGCGGGGCTACATCGAGGCCGTCACGCTGGATGATGGCGCGATACGGCTGACGTTGTCGCCCGACGTGGCCGACATCGTGCTCACCAGCGTGTCGCAATTCATCGCGGCGTTGGAAACCGGGCGCAGACCAGGCGTGTTGCCCAGGCGGCTGAGTAACTGGCGGTTGTTCGCGCACGCTTACCCTCGGCCGAAGCCGAGCAGGCAGTTCCGCAAGCGGCACAACGGGTGGATGCGGGCGTCGCTCTACGAGTCGGCGTGTCGCATCAGGGACGGCTGGCCCGATGAGCCGACGTTCGTGCTCGACCGCGCCGCCATCGCGGACTGGTTCGCCGTGTGCGGGCAGGCGCAGGCGCTGTATGTGCAGCGCAGGTCACCGAATCCGTTGCAGGGGTCCTTCGGTCATGGCCGGCCGTTCTGGCTGGCGCAGGTGCAGTCGTATGTCGCGATGGCGGCGCGCGGGTATGAATGGCAGCGGTTGCAAGAAGGGGACGAACTGGACAACGACGGACCCGGCTAGGGCGTGTCTCCCGAATATCGGCCGGTGGTTCGCTGATGATCGGTGAATGATCAGAACTGGTGTGATCACGGACGAGTTGTGGGAGTCGATCGAGCCGGTGTTGCCGTCTGATGTTGGGCGGCGTGGTGCGCGCTGGCGTGATCACCGTCAGGTGCTGGAAGCGATCGCGTGGCGCTTTCGCACCGGATCGCCGTGGCGTGATGTGCCCGCTGAGTTCGGCCCCTGGCAGACCTTGTGGAAGCGGCATCGCCGCTGGTCAAGCGACGGCACGTACGAGCGGATCTTCGAGCATGTGCTGTCCGACCACGCCGATACGGGCAAGCTGGACTGGTTGCTGTCGGTGGACTCCACCGTCGTGCGGGCGCACCAGCATGCCGCCGGCGCGCCCTCCGCGGACCACACAGGGGGCCAGGTCGAATGACAAGATTTCCGAGCCGGACGACCACGCGATCGGTCGTTCGCGCGGCGGATTGACCACCAAGGTCCACGCCCTGGTCACCTCCGGTGTCCGCCCGGTGGCCATGCTGCTGTCCGCCGGGCAAGCCGGGGACAATCCGCGCCTGGCGCCGTTGCTCGAGGCCCTGGCCGCGACCGGGCACCGGCCGGATCGCCTGCTGGCGGACAAGGCCTACTCACACCCGTCGACTCGCCGCGAACTGCGGCGGCGACGCCTCCGGCACACCATCCCCGAGCGCTCCGACCAGGCCAAACGCCGTAAGGACAAGGGGTCCGCCGGTGGTCGGCCACCGGGTTTCGACCCCGAGCTCTACAAGCAGCGCAACACCGTCGAGCGCGGTTTCGGCCGGTTCAAGCAGTGGCGCGGAATCGCGACCCGCTACGACAAGTACGCGCGGACCTACTTCGGCGGCGTACTCCTCGCCGCCACCGTCATGCTCGCCCGATGAATCGGGAGACACGCTCTAGGCGAGTCCGAACTCCCGGAGCTCGTCGTCGGTGAGTAGTCGCGATCGAATCAGGAACCGCACACCTTCCGGGGCCTCCAGCGAGAAGCCGCTGCCGCGCCCCGGCACGACGTCGATGGTCAGGTGGGTGTGCTGCCAGTACTCGAACTGGGACGCCGACATCCACACCGGGACCGGGTCGATGCCGTCGACGGTCAGGTCGCCGAGGTGGACGTCGGAGTCGCCGGTGCGGAACTCGCCCGCCGGATAGCACATCGGCGCGCTGCCGTCGCAGCACCCACCGGACTGATGGAACATCAGTGGGCCGTGCGTGTCCGCGAGGCTGCGGAGCAGATCCGCGGCCTCCGGTGTCACGGCTACCCGTTCTGCGGTCATCGGCAGGCCTTTCTGCTCGTGGCGGGGTGTTGGCGGCATGGGAGCCGGGCGCGGCGCGGGCCGTTGCGGCGGGGCATTCGCACCGCGCCCGGCGGTCAGTGGAAACTCAGCGGTCGTTGCTTCGATTCCCGGCCGGGCCGCGCTCCTCCCTCGCTGCGCTCAGTCGATGCTCGCCCGGCCTTCATCTCAGAAGAAGCCCAGCTTGTTCTCCGAGTAGTTGACCAACAGGTTCTTCGTCTGCTGGTAGTGATCCAGCATCATCGAGTGGTTCTCCCGCCCGATGCCGGACTGCTTGTAGCCGCCGAACGCCGCGTGCGCCGGGTAGGCGTGGTAGTTGTTCACCCACACGCGACCGGCCTGGATGTCGCGGCCGGCGCGGTAGGCGACGTTGCCGTTGCGCGACCACACGCCGGCGCCGAGGCCGTACAGGGTGTCGTTGGCGGTCTTGATGGCGTCGTCGTAGTCGTCGAACTTCGCCACCGACACAACCGGCCCGAAGATCTCCTCCTGGAAGATCCGCATCTTGTTGTGGCCCTCGAAGATCGTCGGCTGCACGTAGTAGCCACCGGACAGCTCTCCGCCCAGATCGGCGGGCTCGCCGCCAGTGACGACGCGGGCGCCCTCCTGCTTGCCGATGTCGATGTAGGACAGGATCTTCTCGTACTGGTCGTTCGACGCCTGGGCACCGATCATCGTGTCGATGTCGAGCGGGTGGCCCTGCTTGACGGCCTTGGTGCGCTCGGTGACGTCGGAGAGGAACCGGTCGTAGATGCCCGCCTGGATCAGCGCGCGCGACGGGCAGGTGCATACCTCGCCCTGGTTCAGCGCGAACATCGTGAAGCCTTCGAGTGCCTTGTCGTAGTAGGCGTCGTCGGCGCTGGCGACGTCGTCGAAGAAGATGTTCGGGCTCTTGCCGCCCAGTTCGAGCGTGACGGGGATCAGGTTCTCGCTGGCGTACTGCATGATCAGGCGCCCGGTTGTGGTCTCCCCCGTGAAGGCGACCTTGCTGATCCGTCGATTGGATGCCAGCGGCTTGCCAGCCTCGACGCCGAAGCCGTTGACGATGTTCACCACACCGGGTGGCAACAGGTCACCGATCAGGGACATGAGCACGTGGATGGACGCCGGGGTCTGCTCGGCGGGCTTGAGCACGACGGCGTTGCCCGCCGCCAGCGCCGGAGCCAGCTTCCAGGTCGCCATCAGGATCGGGAAGTTCCACGGGATGATCTGACCGACGACGCCGAGCGGCTCGTGGAAGTGGTACGCGATGGTGTCGCCGTCGATCTCGGACACGCCGCCTTCCTGCGCGCGGATCGCCCCGGCGAAGTAGCGGAAGTGGTCGATGGCCAGCGGGATGTCCGCGTTCAGCGTCTCCCGCACCGCCTTGCCGTTTTCCCAGCTCTCGGCCACCGCGAGCGGTTCGAGGTTGGCCTCGATGCGGTCAGCGATGCGGTTCAGGATGGTGGCTCGCTCGGCCACGGACGTCTTGCCCCACGCCGGTGCCGCGCCGTGGGCGGCGTCCAGCGCGCGCTCGACGTCGTCCGCTGTGCCCCGCGCGATCTCGGTGAACGGCTGGCCGGTCACCGGCGTGGGGTTCTCGAAATACTGGCCCTTCGCCGGCGGGACGTACTCGCCGCCGATGAAGTGGTCGTACCGGGACTCGTAGGAGACGATGCTGCCCGCGGTGCCGGGCGCTGCGTACGTGGTCATGGGCGGTCCTAACTCGCTTCGTTGCGGTGTGATGGCGCGACGCTAGGAGCGGCAACGTTGCAACGACGTTGCAGTGCGGTGATGGCGATCACTACCGTCATATCCGTGGGTGAGCACGCTGTGTCCTCGGAGCTGCTGCACGACCCCGACGCCTACGCCAAGCTGTTGCGGCGGGTGCACGAGGCCGTGCTCTCCGGCGCGCCCGCGCCTCGTCCGCCGCGTTCGGTGATCTCGGAGTCCTGGGACCGTTCGCTCGCCGCGCACGTCGATCCGGACAGCAAGCTCCCGCCGCTCGTCTACGACGCCGATGAGCTGGACGACGTCCGGCAGGCGCATCCGCTCGCGTCCGTGTTGCCGTTGCTGCGGCAGAACTTGGTCAGCATCGCCGACGACGCCGAGCACATCATGATCGTCACCGATGCCGATGGCCACATCCTGTGGCGCGAGGGCGCGTCCGGGGTGTGCCACGACGCCGACCGGGTGCTGCTCACCGAGGGCGTTCGGTGGTCGGAGGACGTCATCGGCACCAACGCGATGGGCACCGTGCTCGCGACGGGGGAGGCGGTACAGGTGTACTCCGCCGAGCACCTCGTGCGGATGTATCACACTTGGACCTGCGCCGCGGCTCCGGTGCGCGATCCCGAGACGGGCGCGCTGCTTGGCGCCATCGACGTCAGCGGCCCGCTGCGGACGGTGCATCCAGCGATGTTGGCGCTGGTGTCCGCGTCGGCCAGCCTCGCCGAAGGGCAGCTCAAGGCGCAGCTCGCGGTGCGTGACGAGCGGGTGCGCCGTAGCCACATGCCGCACCTCCATGCGCTGCGCGGCGAGCCGGGCGCGCTGCTGTCGACGTCCGGGCGGGTGCTCGCGACGGAGTCCTGCGGGCCACTGCCGGACGCGGTGACGATCACCGGATCGGATGTCGCGCTGCCCGACGGCAGGGTGGGCACGCTGGAGCCCTTACCGGAGGGCTACCTGCTGCGGCTCGGCCGGACCTCTCGCGCGGCGTCTCGCCCCCGGCTGGGGCTCACCTTCCTGAGTGACAGCGCGCCGGTCGTGACCGTCGACGGGCGGGAGATTCCCATCACACTGCGCCACGCGGAAATCCTCACCGTGCTGGCGATGCACCCGCACGGCATGTCCGCCGATCGGCTGGCCATGGAGCTGTACGGCGACGACGGCAACCCGGTCACGGTGCGCGCGGAGATCCACCGGCTCCGCTCGCAGCTCGGTTCGGAGGTCGTACGCACTCGCCCGTACCGGCTGGCGGCCGACATCGACGCCGACTTCCTCCGGGTCAACGCGGCACTACGGGACGGCGATGTCGACGCGGTGCTGGCGGCGTTCGACGGCCCGCTGCTCGCCGACTCCGAGGCACCCGCCGTGCGCGATGAGCGGGAGTCGCTGATCGCGCTGGTCCGTCGCGCGGTGCTGGACAGCGGTGACGCCGGGGCGTTATGGCGGTACTGGGAGACGTCCTGTGGCGCGGACGACGTCGAGGTCGTGGAGCGGCTCTGCCGCGCGCTGCCGTCGTCCGATCCGCGTCGGCGGATCGTCGTCACCCACCACGCGCGCCTCGCGGCGATGCCGTAACACTCGCGGTGTGACGTGGGACGTCTCACGGTGCGGACACCCGTGGGCGCAGAGCGTCCACCCCTTAGGATGGGAGTGTGCTTCAGATCCGCCGCGACCTCGTTGACGCGATCGTCGCGCACGCCAGGAAGGACCACCCTGACGAGGCGTGCGGGGTGATCGCCGGACCAGAGGGTTCCGACCGCCCCGAGCGTTTCATACCCATGCTCAACGCCGCGCGCTCGCCGACGTTCTACGAGTTCGACTCGCTCGACCTGCTGAAGTTGTACCGGGAGATGGACGCCAACGACGAGGTTCCCGTCGTCATCTACCACTCCCACACGGCGACAGAAGCGTACCCGTCGCGGACCGACATCTCCTACGCCTCCGAACCGGACGCGCACTACGTGCTGGTGTCGACACGGGACCCCGAGACGTACGAGTTCCGATCGTTCCGCATCGTCGACGGCGTCGTGACCGAGGAAGACGTCGAGATCATCGAGGCGGCGAGCGCCGATGTGAGCCCGACCGAGTCGTACATGTTCGCCAATACCGGCAGTGACGACAAGCCCGACTCCTGACGTGCGGGAATACAGCAGCCGTTCGTAACGTCAGTTGATTGCGTCAACCCATTTAGCGGAGGTAACCCACATGGCCGTGACCGTGTCCATCCCGACCATCCTGCGGACCCACACCGGCGGCGAGAAGTCCGTCGAGGCGACGGGCAAGACCGTGGCCGAGATCATCGACGACGTCGAGTCGCGGCACAGCGGGCTGAAGGCGCGCCTGGTCAAGGAGGACAAGCTGCACCGCTTCGTCAACGTCTACGTCAACGACGAGGACGTGCGGTTCGCGGGCGGCCTCGACGCCGAGGTGTCCGACGGGGACACCGTGACGATCCTGCCCGCCGTCGCGGGTGGCATGCGCTAAGTGCCGTGAGCAGGTACGCATCGCTGCTCGACGCGCTCGGCGGCACCCCACTCGTCGGTCTTCCCCGGCTCTCGCCCGCGCCGAACGTCCGGCTGTGGGCGAAGCTGGAGGACCGCAACCCCACCGGCTCGATCAAAGACCGGCCCGCGCTGGCCATGATCGAGGCGGCGGAGGCCGACGGCACGCTGACGCACGGCGACACCATCCTGGAGCCGACGTCGGGCAACACCGGCATCTCGCTCGCCATGGCCGCCAAGGTCAAGGGCTACGGCCTGGTGTGCGTGATGCCGGAGAACACCTCCGAGGAGCGCAAGCAACTGCTCCAGGCCTATGGCGCGCGGATCGTGTACTCGCCAGCCGCCGGTGGCTCCAACGAGGCCGTGCGCAGGGCGAAGGAGCTCGCCGATGCCAACCCGGACTGGGTGTTGCTCTACCAGTACGGCAACCCTGCCAACGCCGACGCGCACTACAGCGGTACCGGGCCGGAGATTCTCAAAGACCTGCCCGAGATCACGCACTTCGTCGGTGGCCTCGGGACGACCGGCACGTTGGTGGGGGTCGGGCGGTACCTGCGTGAGCACAAGCCGGACGTGCAGATCATCGCGTCCGAACCGCGCTACGGCGAGCTGGTCTACGGGCTGCGCAACCTCGACGAGGGCTTCGTGCCTGAACTGTACGACGAGACCGTGCTGACCGGCCGGTTCTCCGTCGGCGCCTACGACGCCCTGCGCAGGACACGTGAGTTGCTTGAGGTGGAGGGCATCTTCGCTGGTATCTCCACCGGGGCGGTGCTGCACGGCGCGCTGGCGATGGCGGAGAAGGCGGTCAAGAAAGGCGAACCGGCCGATATCGCCTTCGTGGTCGCCGACGCCGGCTGGAAGTACCTATCCACCGGTGCGTACTCCGGCTCGCTGGACGAGGCGGCCGAACGCCTCGACGGTCAGCTCTGGGCCTGAGGCCATGCCGAGCCGCGCCGGGGCTGCGTAGCCTGGAGATATGAACGCGAGCCCGGTGCAGCTCAAGCGGACCGACCCCGCCAAGCGGGTGGTGCCGCCGCGTCCGTTCGCGGCCGCGCTGCTGGCGGCGTCGTTCACCGCGCTGCTGTACGTCATCGAGTTCGTCGACCGTGTGGTGCCAGCCAACCTGCAGCGGGAAGGCATCGAGGCGCGGACGCTGTCCGGGCTTGACGGCGTGTTGTGGGCGCCGCTGCTGCACGGCCCGTGGGGGCACGTGGTGGCCAATACCGTCCCGGTCATGTTGTTCGGGTTTTTGGTGATGTCCGGTGGCATCGGCCAGTGGCTCGCGGTGACGACGACGGTCTGGCTGGGCAGCGGGCTCGGCGTGTGGCTGGTCGGGCCACCGGACGCCGTGACGATCGGCGCGTCCGGTCTCGCCTTCGGGTGGCTGGCGTTTCTGCTGGTCAGGGGCATCTTCAACCGGTCTGTCGGACAACTGGTGCTGGCGGCGGTGCTGTTCTTCGTCTACGGCGGGATGTTCTGGGGCGTCCTGCCGACCGTCGCGGGTAATATCTCCTGGCAAGGGCATCTGTTCGGCGCGATCGCGGGAGTGCTGGCCGCTTGGCTCGTCTCCCGCGCGGACCGCACCACCAGGCTGCCCGCACGCACCAGCGTGCCGGGTAATCTCGGCGCGTGAGCGCTTCCCCCGCACCCGCCGCCGCGATCGACGCGCCGATCGGAATCTTCGACTCCGGGGTCGGTGGCCTGACCGTGGCGCGGGCGATCCTCGATCAGCTGCCCGCCGAGCGGGTGCGCTATGTCGGGGACACCGCCCACACGCCGTATGGTCCGTTGCCGATCGCTCGGGTGCGCGCGCTGGCGCTCGCCGCCATGGACAAGATGGTCGACGACGGCGTGAAGACGCTGGTCATCGCGTGCAACACGGCGTCGGCGGCGTGTCTTCGGGATGCTCGCGAGCGTTACGACGTCCCCGTGGTCGAGGTTGTCCTGCCCGCGGTGCGCAGGGCTGTGGCCGCCACCCACACCGGAAAGGTGGGGGTCATCGGCACCGAGGGCACCATCCGCTCCCGCGCCTACGACGACGCTTTCCACGCCGCGAACCACATCAGCGTCACCAGCGTCGCCTGCCCTCGGTTCGTGGACTTCGTCGAGCGGGGAATCACCTCCGGTCGTCAGGTGCTCGGGCTCGCGCAGGGCTATCTGGAGCCGCTGCTCGCCGCCGAGGTCGACACGCTCGTGCTCGGCTGTACGCATTACCCGCTGCTCACCGGCGTGCTACAGATCGTCATGGGCCAGGACGTCACCTTGGTCTCCAGCGCGGAGGAGACCGCCAAAGACGTCGTGCGCGTGCTCACCGAGGCCGATCTGCTGGCGGAACCGTCCGACGAGCAGCCGAAGCACGAGTTCCTCGCGACCGGTGAGCCGGAGCGGTTCAACAAGCTCGCCAGACGTTTCCTCGGCGCGCCACCGGGGTTTCAGCTCACCATGGCGTGACCACATCGCGTTACCGTGGTACTCGCACGAGAGTGAAACCCGTCGCGACGTGTTGCCAGTCATTCGCGGATTGGCGTCGGCATGGCAGGGTAGGCACGTGCGTCTGACCATCCTCGGGTGCGCTGGCAGCGTGCCCGGCCCGAACACCAACGCCTCCGGTTACCTGCTCGAGGCGGAAGGTTTCCTGCTCGGGCTCGAACTCGGCAACGGTACCCTGTCGCAGCTCCAGTCGTTGCGCAGTCCGTTCGATCTCGACGCGCTTGTCTTCTCCCACCTGCACCCGGATCACTGTGCCGACTTCGGTGCGTTGACGGTCATCCGGCGATACCACCCGCATTGGCCGGAGGGCAGGCCGGTGCGACTGCCGGTCTACGGACCAGCCGACACCGAGCAGCGGCTGGTCAACCTGTACGCGCCGAATGAGCCGGAACGCGCCGAAACCGAACTAGGCGACGTCTACGAGTTTCACCCGTTGCCGACGGTGACGCCGTTCACGATCGGACCGTTTGAGGTGACGGCGTACGAGGTGCTGCACCCGACCCCCGCGTATGGGTTGCGCATCAGCCACGGCGGCACCACGTTTGCCTACACGGGTGATACCGGTGTCTGTCCCGTGCTGGATGACCTGGCCCGGGACGTCGACGTGCTGCTCAGTGAAGCATCGTGGACCGACGCGGACGACCGGCCGCTCGGCGTTCACCTGTCGGGTGTGGAGGCAGGCCAGCTGGCACATCGGGCTCGCGCGCGGCGGCTGCTACTGACGCACGTGGCGCCATGGACGGACCGCGCCAAGATCTATGCCGAGGCGCGGACGACGTTCGACGGGCCGCTCGAGCTGGTCGAACAGGGTGCTATCTACGACATTTGAGCGCGGCGACACCCACCCACCCGGCGTGCCTCCGTCGCAGGGCTCGTAGGCTGACGCACCGTGGTAAGAGCAGATGGTAGGGACGACGACGCGCTCCGCGATGTGAGGATCACCCGGGGCTTTCAGAAGTGGCCAGCCGGGTCGGTGTTGATCGAGTTCGGCAACACCAGGGTGTTGTGTGCGGCGAGCGTGTCCGAGGGCGTGCCACGCTGGCGCACTGGCTCCGGGCTTGGCTGGGTGACCGCCGAGTACGCGATGCTGCCGTCGAGCACCAATACGCGCAGCGCCCGCGAGTCCGTGAAGGGCAAGATCGGTGGGCGCACGCACGAAATCTCCCGGCTGATCGGCCGGTCGTTGCGGGCGTGCATCGACCTCGCCGCGCTCGGTGAGAACACCATCGTCATCGACTGCGACGTCATCCAGGCCGACGGCGGCACGCGCACGGCCGCGATCACCGGCGGCTACGTCGCGCTAGCGGACGCGATCACCTGGCTCGGTGCTGCCGGACGACTGGCCGACCCGCAGCCGCTGGCCAGCGGGGTGTCCGCCATCAGCGTCGGCGTCGTCGACGGCAGGGTGCGGCTTGATCTTCCGTACGAGGAGGATTCGCGCGCCGAGGTCGACATGAACGTCGTCGCGACCGACTCCGGCACCCTGATCGAGGTGCAGGGCACCGCTGAGGGCGCGACGTTTACCCGCTCCACTATGGACGCGATGCTCGACATGGCGCTGGCAGGCTGCGCCGAGTTGAGTGCGAAGCAAGCTGAGGCGCTGAAGCAGCCGTATCCCGGCGAGTTGCCCGAGCCGGAGCCCGAGAAGAACGATAAGAAGGACAAGAACGACAAGAAGTCGAAGGCGAGCAAGTGACCAGGCTCCTGCTCGCGACCCGCAACGCCAAGAAGCTCGACGAGCTGCGTCGCATTCTGGACGCCGAGGGCGTCGCGGGGCTGGAGGTTGTCGGCCTCGGCGACGTCGAGCCGTTCGAGGAGGCGCCCGAGACCGAGCCGACATTCGAGGGCAACGCGCTGGCCAAGGCGCGCGATGCCGTCGCCGCGACGGGGCTTGCCGCCGTCGCGGACGACTCGGGACTCACCGTGGCCGCGTTGAACGACATGCCTGGCGTGCTCTCGGCGCGCTGGGCGGGTCGGCACGGTGACGATGAGGCGAACCTGCGGCTGGTGCTCGACCAGCTCACCGACGTCCCCGATGACCGCAGAGACGCCGCGTTCGTGTGCGCGGCCGCGCTGGTGACCCCTGACGGGTCGGAGACCGTGGTGCGGGGTCGCTGGCCAGGCATATTGACCCGGGAACCGCGCGGTGAGAATGGGTTCGGTTACGACCCGATCTTCGTGCCGGAGGGCGAGCGGCGCACCTCCGCTGAGTTGGACTCGGCGGAGAAGGACGCGCTATCGCATCGGGGAAGGGCACTGCGGGCGTTGCTACCGCACTTGCGTGCCCTCACCGAGGAGTGACGCCGCGCGGGGCGGTCCTCCCGCCCCGCGCGGCGTCGTCAAGCGATCTCGAGGTCCTTGATGAGCTTCGCGACGTGGCCGGTGGCCTTCACGTTGTAGCGGGCCTCGGCGATCGCGCCATCCGGGTCCACGACGAAGGTTGACCGGATCACGCCTTGGACCACCTTGCCGTAGTTCTTCTTCTCGCCGAACGCGCCCCACTCGGTGAGAACCTTCTTCTCCGGGTCGGACAGCAGCGTGATCCGCAGCTTCTCGTCCTCGGCGAACCGGGCCAGCTTCTCCCGCGAGTCAGGGGAGATGCCGAGCACCTCGTAACCCGCGTCTCCCAGCAGGGTGAGGTTCTCGGTGAAGTCGCACGCCTGCTTGGTGCAGCCGGGCGTGGCTGCTTTCGGGTAGAAGTAGACGATGACCGACGTGCCCCGGAAGTCGGAAAGGGTTACCTGCTTGCCGTCACTGCTGGTCAGCGAGAAGTCGGGGGCCGCGTCGCCAACCTGGAGTCGGATTTGCTCAGTCACGGGGGAAGACTATCGGTTACCCGTGGCCGACGTAGGTCACCATCGCTGACGCGTCGGGGTTGGGGCGGATCCGCATCCGGACAGTGTCGGTGTGCGGGTTGGCGGCGTAGGCCAACGTCATGCGGGTCTTTCGGGAGACAGGCACCTCGGCGCTGATGTCGACGATGCCGTTGTAACCCTGTGTCGTGTCGATCAGCTCGGGCCTTTCCTCGCCGCCGACCACCGTCGTGATCGAGAGGTCGGAAAGGTGGTACGGCCACTCGGTGCCGTTCTTGATGACGATCTCGAACGCGACCGCGCGCGGTGCCTCCGGATAGGCCGTCTCGCTCGGCGTGAACGACTTCGGCCTCGACACCGTGACCGAGAGGCCGTTCAGGAACGTGAATTGGTCGCCGAACGCCTGCTCGCCCGTTCCCGGGGTTGGACCGACGGACGACGGAGCGCTCACGGTGGGGTCCTCCGCCGCGTCCCCTTCCGCGGTCTGCTCGCATGCGGTGGCTCCGGCGATGACGCCCGCGAGCAATGCGCACGCGATCACAGCCCTCACGGGTCTGCGCACAGGGGTCACTCCTTCTCGTGAGCGGGCGGCTGTTACGGACGTAACAGGACTTTGGGTGCACCAGTATGAAAAACCGGCTAGCCACAACTCTGGACGCAACAGCTCGCGGTGGCGAGCCGAGGGGCCACGTTGAGTCGGACCTGGTGTACGCCCGTGGCCGTCCCGTAATCCGATGGTCGTTCTTGGTGACGACGCTCACGAAATCGAATGGAATTGTTCTGACGGGACATGAAAAGTCGTCGTGTCGCTCTCGCTACTCAGGTCGCGAGAGCGAAGAAAAGAACGAACATGCCTATGGTGAAGATCCAGCCGACGATGGCCCAGCCGAATTCCCGCCACGGCTGAACGGGACCCCCGTCGATGCCGGGCACATATACGCCACGCTCTTCGAAGGAGTCGGCGAGCCGGGTTACCCACCGCGACGGGTTCAGCGTGCGCATGGCCCGGGAGCGTAGCGCAGTGCTCAGCAGCGCCGACAAGGCCCGGGAGTCGGGAAGGACGACGCGGAGAAACGGCCATGAAGAAGAGGGCCCCCGGCGCCGAGGGGGGAGGGGGCGCCGGGGGCGTATGCCGGCCCTGGGGGTCGACCGGCACGTGCGATCCTACATGAAAAGTAATATGCACGTGCATGGGGGTGGGTAGTGCCAACGGAGTAATCGCTATCTCATTGTGGTTGTCGTCGTTGGCCGCGGTGTCTCACCTGGAGTCACCGGAGCCGCTGATGTCCACATCTAGCGGGGCGAGGCTGGGGCGTTTGGGAGTGAGCCCGTCGCCAGACGATCGGCCCGTCAAGCGTCTGCCGATCCAGGGCAGCAAGTGGCCGCGTGCCCACCGGGCATCGGCCAGCCGCCGCTCCGCCAGCGTCGCGGGCCGCATCGGTGGCAGCGGTGCTTTCCAGTCAAAGCGTGCTGGGAGGCCGATCGCCTGGCCGACGGCCTCCGCGACCCTGCGGTGCCCCTCGCCGTTGAGGTGGATGCGATCGTCCGCCCACAGGCGGGGGTCGTCGAAGACACGCGCCGACGCGAGGTCGACGACGACCGCACGATGCCGTTCTCCCAACTCGCATACCAGCGCGGTCAAATGGCGAAGGCGGCGCACGAGACGAGCGCTGCCGCGCATCCGCCGGGACGGGTCGATCGGCTGGAACAAGATCAGCGTGCCCGACGTCTCGACGAGACGCCCTACCGCTCCCTCCACGGCAGCGCAGACGACGTCCAGGTCGCAGCGCGGTCGCATGAGGTCGTTGACGCCGCCCGCGAAGCTGACAAGGTCGGCGCGCATCGATGCCGCGGAAGGTACTTGGTCCTCGGCGATCTGGCCGACCACCTTGCCCCGGATCGCGAGGTTCGCGTACCGAAGCCGCGGGCGTGTCTCGGCGAGGCGGGTGGCGAGCAGGTCCGCCCAGCCCCGGTAGCCGCCAGCGGGATGGGTGTCCGACATCCCCTCCGTGAAGGAGTCGCCGATGGCGACGAAACTGTCGTAACGGTGATCACTCATGGTGGTGACCAGCTTAAGGGTGGCGTGGTAACGCTTTCGGGTTGGAGGTGACAATTCGGGCATTACGATGTGTGATGCGAAGTTGTCATAACGTGTCAGCGGTCTAGGTGAGATTGCCTGATGTAGGTATCACTGGGTCAATTTTCTAGGTTCTTCCAGTGATTTGTCGCTCGGTTGTGTAATGGGTGTTAACCGGGCGTGTTGGTAGTTCTAGAATGGCGACGGTCGGGCAGTTCTTCCACGAATTTTTCTTCGTTGTTTTGTTGCGCTATGTTCTGTTGCCGGCTCCGCTCGTCGGCCTCCCGCTTCGTGGCTGTGAGCGAGCTGAGCTGGGGTAGTGCTGATCTTCGCCGTGCGTGGCTCACGACGACGCCCGGTGTTGGTGATGGCGGGTCCGCAGTGAGCGAGTGGCGCGATCTGGCATGATTCTGGGCCTTGCCGCTGAAATCGAGGTGAATGCGTGAGGGACTCGCGATGAGTGACGGTGACCCCGCCGCGAGGCCAGCTGAGGAAGCGGATCAGGCGCGTGATGGCGAGTCGCCGCCAGCGGAGCCCCAGACGGGTGACGTAGCAGACGCTGAGTGTGTCGAACTTGGGGGCACGATGGCCGACGCGGACGCTGCCGAGGGTGACACGGCCGAGGGTGAGCACCCGGAGGGGTCCGACGCGGAGTCCGATGCCGAGACCGCTGCTACTGAGGCCGAGACCGAAAGCCAGGACACCGACGCGCCCGGCGATGCGGGCGTGGCTACCGACGAGCCCAGCGTCGCGGACTCGGACGCCGCCGACGACGAGTCGGCTACCGAACCGAAGGATGACGCGGACGGCACCACGGACGCCGCGGGCACCACGGCGGGCGCGGACGACACGGCGGGCGCGGACGACACCACGGACGCCGCCGACGAGGACACCACGGCAGGCGCGGCTGAGGACACGGCCGACGGCGGCGACGCCGACGGTGACGCTGAGGACGATGACGAAGCCAGCGCCGCGGCCGATGGCGAGGACGATGACAAGGGTGGCATCGGTGACGCCGATGCCACCGCTGATGACACATCCAGTGCCGACACCGAGGCCACCGGCGAGGACACCGACGACGCGCGCGGGCTGGATGCCGAAGAGGCCGCCGACGGCGCGCCCGGCGCGGCCGAGGAAACGACGCGACACGAGCCGGTCACCGCCGAGCCGCCGACAATCCAGCATGAGCCGGTCGACGCTGGCCCCGCGACGGAGCGGATTGACGTCATCGCTGATCCGCGGACGGAGCAGATCGCCGCTGTCGCGCCCGAGGATGTGGCGCCCGAGGATGTCGCGGCCGATAGCGAAGTGGCCGACGGTGAGACGTCCGAGGCCGCGGCATCAGCCGAGCCTCGCAAGCCCGTGCTGGCCGTTGCCGGCACGGCCGTGGCGTCGTTGTTCGTCCGGCTCCGCAAGACGCTCGGTATCGCCGCTGCCGTCCTGGCAGCGCTTACCGGCCTTTACCTGATCGATCTACTCGCCACGCAGGGCGAGATCCCCCGTAACGTCGTCGTCGCCGGGGTCGAGATCGGTGGGTTGGAGCCGATCGAGGCGGAGTCCGCGCTGCGGCTTCGACTCTCGCCTAGGCTCGACCAGCCCCGCACCGTGACGGCCGACGGCGAGTCGGTCGAGATCGATCCTGATACGGCCGACGTGACGATCGACTGGGCGGCGACGGTCGACGTCGCGAACACGCCCAGCTACAACCCGTTCACGCGGGTGCTGTCGCTGTTCACCGATCGTGAGGTCACCGCCGTCGCGAACGGCGACAACGCGGCCATCGCGGACGCACTCAGCGGCCTCGCCGAGGAGATCGATATCGCCAAGGTCGAGGGCACCGTGGAGTTCGACGGGACGACGCCGGTGCCGGTCGAGCCCGAGGCGGGCAAGCGGTTGAACGTGGCGCGCGGGGTACAGGACGTTATCACCGGCTGGGTCGATCGCGAGGTCATCGCGCTTCCGGTCGAGACACTTGAGGTAAAGGCGAGTCCAGAAGGTGTACGGCGCGCGATGGACGGCTTCGCGCGGACGGCCGTGTCCGAGCCGATCACCCTGGAGGCGCGCGGTCGCACACTGCGGATGACGCCGGACGAGATCGCCTCCGTCGTCACGTTCACCCCGAATGACGACGGCAGCCTCAGCCCGAGGATCCCGCCCAAGCGACTGCGCGAGACGATGGGCAAACGCCTCGCGTCGACCGAGGTCAAGGGCAAGGACGCGCGGATCAAGTTCGGGAAGAAGCGGGCCACGGTCAAGCCGTCTGTCGACGGAACTGAGGTCGAGTGGAAGGCCACGGCGGACACGCTGCTCAAGGCCGCCGCCACGACGGACGAGCGCGAGATGAACGTCGCCTACCACCACACACCCGCCGAGTTGACCACCGAGGAGCTCAAGAGCCTCGGCATCAAGGAAGTCATCGGTAAGTTCACCACGCACAACTTCGCGCCCGACTCAGGCGTGAACATCAAGCGCGTCGCCAAGGAGGTCCACGGTGCGATCGTGCGGCCGGACGAGACGTTCAGCCTCAACGGCTATACCGGGCCGCGTGGCATCAAGCAAGGTTACGTAGCCGCCGCCGTCATCGAGAATGGTGAGCTGACTCGCGCCGTTGGTGGCGGCATCTCGCAGTTCGCGACCACGCTCTACAACGCGGCGTACTTCGCGGGCATGGAAGACGTCGAGCACCGTGAGCACAGTCGATACATCAGCCGGTATCCGCTGGCGCGCGAGGCAACCGTGTTCCAGAACCCCGATGGCTCCAGCGTGATCGACCTGAAGTTCCGCAACACCACCCCGAATGGCGTCGCGATCCAAACGAAGTGGACGCCGACGAGTATCACCGTCAAGCTCTGGGGTACCAAGCACTTCAAGGTGAAGTCGGTCACCAGCGACCCGTTCAACTACACCGCCGCACCGGTCGTGGTGAAGCCGTACGGCACCGAGTGCGTCCCGCAGGAAGGCGTCTCGGGCTACAGCGCGACCAACACCAGGATCATCCGCACGATGGACGGTGAGCTCGTCAAGCGGGAGTCGCGCACGGTCGTCTACCAGCCGCAGGAGGAGATCCGGTGCGCCCCGCCGCCGGAACCGGACCCCGAGCCGGAACCGGACGGCGGGCCAGTCGAGCCACCCGCTAACGGCTCGCCGAGCACCGAGCCGAGCGAACCCTCGACGTCTGCCGAGCCGACGACGACAAGCAGCGAACCGGACGACTCCGGCGGGCTCATCACCGACGGCTGACCCCCCTCAGCCGGGTCGCCGCGCTGGGCAGGCCCCCTAGCCCTGCCCAACGCGGCGTGACCCCTGTGGGCCCCTCCGACCCGACCAGCAGCATGCCGCCGATCGGTGGGGGAGTACAGCCGTTCGTCGGATCCGGTTTCTAAAATCCCAGTTGAGCGACTGGCAGCCGGTTTTCCGGTCCGGACGCGAGGACCCTGCCGCGTAGGAAGTGAAGGTTCGTGACCGAGACCGACGTGCCCGCAAACCCCCGTGCCGCCTTCGCTGAACGGTTCGCGCTGCTGTACGCCGAGGCGGGCAACCCGCCGTTGAAGCGCGTGACCGAGTCGGTCGCTCGGGAACGCGGGGTGGACGACCACGGACGTCCGGTGCGCGTCTCGGCGCAACGCATCAGCGACTGGCGGCGTGGCAGGAACGTGCCCGCGCGGTTCGCGGGGCTCGCCGCCACACTGCGGGTGCTGATCGGCGAGGCGCGAAGGCGCAGACCCGAGCCGGTTGCCGCTGGCCTTTACGACATGGCGACCTGGCGCTCGTGGTGGGATGCCGCGCTCGCCAGCCCGCTCACCAGCGACGGCGACGGTGAGGCTGGCACGCGGCACGCCGTGGTCGATGGCGACGCGGTGTGTCCGTACCGGGGTCTGGCGGCCTTCCAACAGTCCGACTCGGAGTGGTTCTTCGGCCGCGAACGCGCCGCATCGGATCTGCTCTCGCGCATAGCCCAGGCCAGCGCGGACGGCGGGTTCGTGGTGCTTGTCGGTGCGTCGGGCGTGGGGAAGTCGTCGCTGCTGCGGGCGGGCCTCGGTCCATCCCTGGCCGCGGGCACGCTGGGGAAGGAGCAGACGTCGGAGCTGCCGATCACGGCGCTGACCCCGGGTGGCGACCCACTCGGCCAACTCACGGGGTTCGAGAATGCCGCACCGAGCGCGGACGACGGTGACGGCGCGGACGACGGTGCCGTGTCCACCGATCCCACCCCACGCGGCGTCCTCATCGTCGACCAGTTCGAGGAGCTCTTCACACTCTGCGATGACGAGGACGTCCGGAGTGAGTTCGTGCGGCGGCTGCACTCCCTGTGTACGCCGGCTGGCGACGCGCCTGTCCAATACGTCGTCGTGCTCGGTGTCCGGGCCGACTTCTATCACCACTGCCTCGGCTTCCCGGAGCTCGTCGAGGCGATGCAGCGACGGCAGCTCGCGCTGGGCGCGATGAGCGAGAGCGAGCTGCGCGACGCCGTCGTGCGGCCCGCGAAGACCGTCGGTCTGCAGTGGGAGTCGGGGTTGGTCGAGCTGATGCTGGCCGACCTCGGCGCGACACTGCGCCGCAGCGGGAACCGTCCCAGCGGGGCGCCCGGCTACGCGGCGGGCGCACTACCGCTGCTCGCGCACGCGTTGCTCGCGACATGGCAGCATCGCAGCAATGGCAAGCTGACCGTCGCCGGTTACCGGCGCGCGGGCGGTATACACGGTGCGATCGCCGCCACCGCCGAGCGTGCGTGGGCCGAGTTGGACGACGAGGGCGCCGCGGCCGCGCGACGCATATTGCTCCGTCTAGTGCGCGTTGGCGACGAGACCCGCGATGTTCGGCGCAGGGCCGCCCGCGCCGAACTGGTCGGCGGCGATCCGTCCAGGGAGCGCGCGCTTGAGGTGTTGGTGCGCGCTCGGCTGGTCACGCTGGATGCCGAGTCCGTCGAGATTACCCACGAAGCGCTGCTGGACGCGTGGCCGAGGCTGCGCGGCTGGATCGACGACAACCGGGCGGAGAACCTGGCTCGGCAGCGCCTCGAAGCCGACGCCGCATCGTGGGAGGAGCACGACCGCGACCCGTCCCTGCTCTATCGCGGTTCGCGGCTGGAGTCGTCAGAGCAGCTCGCGCGCGAGTCGGACACCGTCGGGTTGACGCCCCTCGCTCGGCGGTTCGTGCGGGTGTCCAGCCAGCATCACCGGAGACAACGGTGGCTGCGACGAGCCGCCGTCTCACTGGTCGGCGTGTTCGCGCTGATCGCGGCCGGTGCGGCGGCCGTCGCCGTCAACGAGCGAGACGACGCGGAGTTTCGGCAGATCGTTGCCGAGGCGGACAGCATCGCTGCCGAGGACCCGTCGTTGTCCGCCCAGCTCAGCCTGGTCGCGCATCGGATGCGTCCGCAGCATCAGGGCGTCGAGGCGCGACTGCTTTCCACCGAGCAGTCGCCCCTGGCCACGCCGTTGCGCGGCCACGAGGGCGCGGTGTACCTGACGTCGTTCAGCCCGGACGGCACGGTGCTCGCGACCGCGAGCGAGGACCGAACCGTGCGGCTGTGGGACGTTGAGGACCCAGCGCACGCGCGGCCGCTCGGCGAACCACTGACCGGTCACGACAGCTGGGTGAGCTCGGCGGTGTTCAGCCCTGGTGGGGACATCCTCGCCACCACCGGCGACGACGCCACCATCCGGCTGTGGGACGTCTCCGATCCCGCCGCGGCCACCCGGATCGGGGAACCGCTGCGGCCAGGGAACGGCACGATGTACCTGCTCGCGTTCGGTCAGGATGGCGACGTCCTCGCGACCGCCAACGACGACGGCACGGTTGGTCTGTGGGACATCTCCGATCCGTCGCGACCATCGCGGCTGAGCACACTCACCGGGCACGACGCCGCCGTCAGGTCGGTCGCGTTCAGCCCTGACGGCACCATGCTCGCCAGCGGTAGCGACGACCACGACGTCCGGCTCTGGGACATCTCCCGCCCACGACGGCCTGAGCGACTCGGCAAGCCACTGACCGGCGCGGCGGACATGGTGCACTCGGTGGCGTTCAGCCCGGACGGTGACACGCTCGCGGTGGGTGTCGAGGACACCACGGTGCGGCTGTGGGACGTCTCCGACCCGACACGGGCGCGGCAGCACGACACGTTGACCGGGCACGAGGGCCTGGTGTGGTCGGTCAAGTTCAGCCCGGATGGGCGACTACTGGCCTCCGCCAGCGCGGACGGCACGACGCGGCTGTGGAACGTCACCGACCCGGCGCACGCGGTGCCGTTCGGGGAGCCGTTGTCGGCGCGGTCCGGCATCGTCTACGCCGTCGGGTTCAGCCCGGACGGCACCCGGTTGGCCACCGGCAGCGACGACAGTGTCGCGCGGGTGTGGTCGCTGCCGAGCGGTGCGCTGGCCAGTCACCCGGACGGCGTCAGCGCGGTCGCCGTCGGCCCCCAGGGCAAGCTGCTCGCCACCGGTGGCGCGGACCGGACAGTGCGGCTGTGGCGGATCGGCGATCGCGCCAGGCCCACGCCGGTCGGGCCGGAGCTGCGTGGCATCGATGGCACGGTATACGCGCTCGACATGAGCTCGCGCGCCGGGCTGCTCGCCACCGGCAGCACCGACACCAAGGTGCGGCTGTGGCGGGTGGACGACCCGGAGCACCCGAAGCGGGTGGCGACGTTGCCAGGCTCTGCGGGCTTCTTCAGTCCCGACGCGACGACGCTGGCCGTGGTCGACGGCATGGATCTGCGGCTCTACGATGTCTCGAATCCCGCGCGACCGAGGAAACTGGCCGACGTCGAGACCGGGCACTCGGCCTATATCACGTCTGGGGCGTTCAGCGCGGACGGCGAGACGTTCGCGACCGGCGGCTTCGACCAGACCGCGCGGCTGTGGGACGTCAGCGATCCGAGTGATCCACGGTTGCGTGGTGACCCGCTGACCGGGCATTCCGGGCCGATATGGTCGGTCGCGTTTCACCCGAACGACTTCGCGCTCGCGACCGCGAGTGGCGACAAGACTATCCAGCTGTGGACCACACGAGACCTGTCCGATGTCCATCCGATGGGCGGGCCGCTGTACGGCCACACCGACGCGGTGACGTCGGTGGCGTTCAGCCCGGACGGTGCGCAGCTGATGAGCGGCGGCTACGACAAGACCGTGCGGATGTGGGAGGTGTCGCGGCTACCCGGGTCGGTCGCGCTCACCGGGCACAACGGTGTGGTCGATGCGGTCGCGTTCACGCCGGATGGGGGCACCGTTGTCACCGGCGGCAGCGACGGCACGGTCCGGTTGTGGGGCCACGACGTCGAGCGCAGCATCGAGCGGGTCTGCGCGGTGTCGGCCGACGTCCTCACCCCGGCCGCGTGGGAACGGTACCTGCCGCAGCAGTCCTACTCGCCGCCGTGTTAGATCGCACACCGCGAGCGCGCGGGCCCGTCGGCGACGCACCGACGACACGGCTGGCGAGGCGACGCGGTCGCGATCGAGCTCGCGACGCGACGCCGCGCTCCGTACATGGTGGGTCCGGTGGGACTCGAACCCACACTGGCACGGACCTAAACCGTGTGCCTCTGCCAATTGGGCTACGGACCCCGATGACTAAGAGCTTAACCGCTGCCTCCGTGGCGTGACGGTGTGACCCTTCTCGGCGTGGCCTGTGCGCGGCCGTCCGCCGCCGTGATCTACCGTTATGGCCTGGCGGCAGCAGCGTTGGCCGGTCACCCCGCCAGGAATGGAGGAGGATCCGTGGTTCGCGACCAGGAAGCCATCAAGCGAGACATCGAGAAGCACCGAGACGCGCTGGCGTCGAACATCGACCAGCTCAGCGTTCGCATGAGCCCGAAGCGCCTCGCCGACGACGCCAAGACCACCGCGAAGAACACCTTCGACGAGCCGAAGGTCAAGTATCCGGTCATCGCCGTTGTGGTGCTGATCGTGCTGTTGCTGCTCCGCAAGCTGCTGCGCTGAGGTTTTTCCTGCGGGGTGCTATCACGTCGGGCCGTGGGCTGGCTCCCGCCGTGCTCGTGGTGTGTTGTTGATCACGTCTACTCGCGTTGTTGCGCGAAAATGTCTGGTTCGTCGGATTTCGCGAACAATAACGCGAGTAGACGTGATCAACTTCAAAAAGGAAGCGGGTCAGACGCCGCTGTCGTTGTAGTCGTTCGCCTCAACTCGCGCTGGCCGCGGTCGCGACCGCGGGTTCCTTTCGCTCGCTGGCGTCCGCGCTGTCCGCCGATGACTCCGTGTTCGCGCCGGTGGCCTCGGGCTTCATCTTGGCGGTCTCCTCGGTCGCGTCCTTGCCCGACGCGCTCGCCGAGTCCGTCGAACCCGAGTCCGTCGAGCCCGAGTCCGTCGACTGCGTGGCGGGCGTCGTCAGCCGTGCCTCGATGTAGGCGGCCGTGAAGTCGAGCGCGCTGCCGTTCAGCAAGTGCACCACGGTCCTGCCGCCGCGTTCCGGGGCAACCTTCTCGACGAGCTGGTCGGCGCGGTCGCGTGCCGCGATGATGCCGGGCGCGCGATCGGTGAGCTCCTTGCCGAGACCAGATACCGTGATCGTCCAGTCGGCGTCGTCGTGGGCGTAGGTTGCCGTGATCGGATCCACCGTGTTCATCCCTCTCGCTCATGGACGTCGGTCACCGCGCCTCACAGGCGAATGCCCGGATTCGCAGCGTGACCGTGTGACCCTGCTGCGTGCGACTCCTGACGTCGATCGTCACCGCTTAGTCCGAAAAGCACCACGAATTTGACCCGAACGGACGAGCGTCGTTACGACAATTGGCGTGACATGTCTAGTAGTGGGATCACGAAGCGGGTCAGCCCGCTGGTGTGCCCCGATCTGATTCCTGCCAGAACGCCATGCCGTTCCAGATGATGTTCATCGTGTACTGGGTGGCTAGTTCGGGCGTCGCGTGGTCGTGCCGCTCGTACCAGACCGCCATTCGCTCACAGGCGCCGACGAGGATCTCAGCGGCGGCCTCGACCTCCTCATCGGACGCGCCGGTCAGGTGCGCCCGCATCAGCAGCATGTTGAAGTCAGTCTGCTGCTGTCGGATGGCCTCTACCTCCTCGGAGGCCACCGGGCCGAGGAACGACAACTCGTGCCGCAGTAGTGACCAGGCGTCTTGTCGCTCGGCCATGAACCGGAAGTAGGCGAGCAGGCCGCGCTCCAGTACCTCTTTGCCGGTGGTCGCGCCGGTCACCGCCCGCTCGGTTGCCTGCCGCAGTGCGGTGCGCGCCTCCCGGATCGCGGCGAGCAGCAACCCCTCTTTCGAGTGGAAGTACTCGTACAGCATCGGCTTCGACACGCCAACCCGTTCGGCGATGTCATCCATCGATGTCGCGACATAGCCGCGCTCGGCGAAGGTGGTGACCGCGACGTCGATCATCTGTCGTTCCCGCTCCGCCCTCGGCATGCGCTTGCGACGGGCCGGTGGTCCACTGGGTGATTGCTTGTTGATGGCGGTCACATCACACACTCTACCGGAAGTAACCTACTGATAGTAAGGTAAGTGGTGAGGGGAACGACCGACGTAAGGATTGGGGCGCGATGAGCAGCACCGGAACAGCGGAGACCAGCACAGAACGGGCGACGATCGTGATCGTCGGTACCGGGTTCTCTGGTCTTGGCATGGCCATCCAACTGCTCAAGGACGGCCGCGACGACTTCGTCATCCTGGAGAAGGCGCACGAAGTCGGCGGTACGTGGCGTGACAACACGTATCCCGGTTGTGCCTGCGACATCCAGTCGCACATGTACTCGTTCTCCTACGAGCAGAACCCGGACTGGTCGCGGGCGTTCTCCGGCCAGCCGGAGATCTTCGACTACCTGAAGGGCGTCGCCGACAAGTACGGGCTGCGCAAGTTCATCCGGTTCGGCGTCGAGATGACCGGCGCGACCTGGAACGAGTCCGACGCCACCTGGACCGTCACCGGCGCCAACGGCGAGACGTTCGTCGCCACCTACCTCGTCTCCGGTGTCGGCGCGCTGCACATCCCGAACATCCCCAAGCTGAACGGCATCGAGACCTTTCAGGGCGAGCAGTTCCACTCCGCCGACTGGAACCATGACTACGACCTGCACGGCAAGCGCGTCGCCGTCATTGGTACTGGTGCCAGCGCGATCCAATTCGTCCCGCAGATCGCGCCGGAGGTCAACCGGCTGACGCTGTTCCAGCGCACGCCGCCGTGGGTGATGCCGAAGCCCGACCACGAGGTTCCGCGCTGGGCCAAGGCGCTGTTCCGCCGCGCACCGATCACGCAGCGCGCGGTGCGCAACGCGCTGTACTGGTTCCTCGAGTCACGCGCCATCGGCTTCAACGGCCACCCGGCGATCATGAAGGCGGGGGAGCGGGTCTGCCGCCGCCAGATCAATAAGGCGATCAAGGACCCCGAGCTGCGGGCCAAGCTCACCCCGGACTACCGGATGGGCTGCAAGCGGGTACTGCAGGCCAATGACTACTACCCGGCGCTGGCCAGGGAGAACGTCGACGTCGTCACCGACGGCATCGCTGAGGTGCGTGAACACAGCATCGTCGACACATCGGGTGTTGAGCACGAGGTCGACTGCATCATCTACGGCACGGGCTTCCACGTCACCGACGCCTTCGACTACCTCGACATCACCGGCGAGAACGGCCGTGACCTGTCGACAGAGTGGGCGGAAGAAGGCATGCGGACCCACAAGGGCATCACGGTCGAGGGCTTTCCCAACTTGTTCTTCCTGCTTGGTCCGAATACCGGGCTGGGCCACATGTCCGTGGTATTCATGATCGAGTCGCAGGCGCGTTACGTCATCGACGCGATCAACCACGTCGAGCGGTCTGGCGCGCGGGCGCTGCGCGTGCGGGCCGACGCGCAGGAGGAGTTCCAGCGCGAGATCCAGGACAAGCTCGCCAAGGGCGTCTGGAGCACCGGTGGTTGCACGAGCTGGTACCTCGACGCCAAGGGCGTCAACCGGACGTTGTGGCCCGGGTTCACCTGGAAGTACTGGCTGGAGACCCGCAAGGTTGACGCCAGCGACTACGAGCTGGTCGGGAGACGCCCGGTCATGTCGCGCAGGTAGCCGAGCAGTTCGACCGATGTCGTGCCGCAGAGCTCGGCCATCCGCTCGACGGCCGCGGTGGTCAGCGTGATCTCGCCGCCGGTGGCTGGATCGGCTTCTCGAAGCCGATCGGCGGCCCAGCGGCGCAGCGGTAGCAGGGTGGGATCGGTTGACTCGGTGATCCTGGTGAGATCAACCCTGATCTCGTCCGCGGCCGTTGTGAACAGTCGCCGGTCCACCCGCGCGAGCACGTCGTGGGGCTTCTCGCCGAGCGCGAGGCAGATCTCGGCGAAACGGACGACCGAGCAGTGCCGCGTGCCGTGCTCATAGGTGGCAAGCGTCTGCAACGAGATCGTGCTCTGTAACCGCGCGTTCAACTGCTTGCGCGTCCAGCCGCGGCTCTTGCGCAGCGCGCGCAGCTCATTACCCAACAGTCGCTGGTAGTGCTCGCTGTCCAGGTGCACTGGTCTCATCCCTCAGCTCGAACCACGTGGCTCGCACCGGTTCAGCGGTGCGTCGGTGAGGCGCATGGCCACCTCACAAGGTGAAAGCCGTCCGGTCCCGGATCCTGACGCGAATGTGGCCAGAATAGTTCTGCGAGTTAGTTCACACAGGTGACGCCGTCGGCGGTGATGGCGTCGTCCGCGGGTCGCGGGTCCTGTTGCCTCGACTTGGGCCGCGTGCCGTTTTGCGTTCCCGCCTGCGCGCCGCCTCCGGCCGTCGCGGCGCCTTGCCCAGGCGGTGGGAAGTCCGCGCCGAGCAGGACGGTCACGGTGCCCGCCGCCTGGGTGGGGTCCTCCTCGATCCGCGCGGGTCCTTCGAGCGCCGTGGCGACTCGGTGCGCGGCCTCGGTCTCGCCGGGCGCGTGCCGGACGAGGGTGGTATCCCTCGGCGCGGCGTTGCCGACCTGGCCCTCGGTGAAGCCCGCTTGAGTCAGCCGGTCCGAGACGTTGCCCGCCATGTCCGTCACACCTGCCGCGTTCAGCACCGTGACGGTGGTCCTGGCGTTGGCGGCCTTGTCCTCGGTGGTCTGCTGCTTCTGCCCGTTGTCGTTGGTCAGGTCGGCGATGAACTGCTGAACCCGCCATGGGTCGACCTCGACGGCCGAGCCGTCGGGCGTGTCGAGGCCGATGTCGCCGAACGGAATGGTGTGGAACTGGATCTGGCCGCCGGTGAGATCGCTCATCTGGTCGGCGAAGTCGACGATGTTCCAGCCCTCGTTGAGCACGACGGACTTCTCGATCGCCGCCTTGAGGTCGGCGAACTTCCGCGGGTTGGCCAGCGTTCCCGCCGAGATGACCTTGCGGGCCAGTCCAGCCATGAACACCTGCTGGCGCACCACCCTGTCGATGTCGCCCCTCGGTAAACCGTGCCGCTGCCGGACAAACTGCAGCGCCTCGATTCCGGAGACCGTCTGCTGGCCCGCGGGGAAGTTGGCACCGGAAAGGGAGTCGTTCACGGCGTTGTTGAGGCATACCTCGACGCCGCCGATCGCCTCGGTGATCTCGTAGAAACCGAGCAGGTTCACCGAGGCGTAGTTGTCGATGGTGCGGCCGGTCAGCGTCTCGACCGTCTTGATGAGCGTCTCCGCGCCGGCCTCGTTCGACCGCATTTCGAGTTCGGTGGGGTCGGTGACGCCCGCTTCCCGCAGCTCCTGCGTTTTGGTGGCCTTGCCGCGGCCGTAGGCGGAGTTGATCTTGTGCTGTCCGTAGCCGGGGATCTCGACATAGGAGTCCCGCGGCATCGAGATCGCGACGGCTTTGCTGCCGTCATTCGGGATGTGCAGCAGGATCAGCGTGTCGGTGTTCAGTACGCCATCCGGGTTGCCCGCGTTGAGTTTGCGCAGCAGATCCCGGGGTAGCGGATTACCTTTCGCGTCCGTCCTGGAATCCATCCCCACCAGCAGGATGTCACGGGAACCGTCCGCCGGTCTGTCGCCACCAGCGCCCTCACTGAGGACGTCGACCGAGACGACGCCATCAAGGAAACCCTCGACGGCGGCCCAGGAGTAGCCGGTGAGGCTGATGACAAGCAGCGAAACCAGCGACAGCGCCACCTTGGTCGCCAGTAACGGCACGTTGCGCCCGTCCAACCGCGAGGGACGGTCGCGGGCGCCTTGCGGCGGCCGGTCGCCATGGCGTGGGGGACGGCTCGCGCCCGTGGGCCGACCGCGCGCGCTCGACCGCGTGGCCGCACGCGGCGGTGGCTGACGACGTGGTCGCTGTGGATGCGGTGGCGGAGGGGTGGAGCGGCCGGATCGCGACGCACGGTCAGGCTCAGGCCGACCGTCGCCAGACCGTGGCCGTTGCTCCACGCCACTTCTCCCTTCGCTCCACCTGCCCGTGCGCGCGACCGGCGACTCGATGGAGATGACGCCGGTCACGCCCGGCCAGGTTGCCTCCGAAGCGTAGGAGATTCACGATCCGCCCCCGGCCGTCGGGCACAGATTACGGCGTTGGAGTGAAGTCGGTGTTGTGCTCCCCCTGCTCGTCCCGAGGACAACGGCGTTTCGGACCTACTCGGCGATGCGGTCAGCGGGAGGCGAACTGGCACCATTCACACGGTCCTTGGCGTGGTCGCCACCCTCGGAACGAGGCGGTGTGACAGCGAATCGTACCTGGTTGCGGCCGGTTTCCTTCGCCTCGTACACCGCCGCGTCCGCGGCATGCAGCAACCCGTCCAAGGTGCTTCCGTGGTCGGGATAGACGGCGACCCCGATCGACGTCGTGCGGTTCGTGATGGTCGTGGCCGCACCACGTCGCCCGGTCGTCCTGATCTCCAGCTCCGCGATCGCGCTGCGGACGCGTTCGGCCGCGCGGTGTGCCGCAGGCGAGTGGGTGTCGAGCAGGAGCACGACGAACTCCTCGCCACCGAACCTGCCGACGACGTCGGCAGGTCGCACGATTTTCTGAAGCAGCCTGCCTACCGTGAGGATGACCTCGTCGCCGGCGGGATGACCGTAGGTGTCATTGATCCATTTGAAGTGGTCGAGGTCGATCATGAGCAGTGCCAGGTGACCATCCGATCGCCGCGTCCGATCGAACGCTCTGGCCGCGGACTCCGACCAGCCGCGCATGTTCAGTAACCCGGTCTTCGCGTCGGTCCGGGCGTCGTCTTGCAGCTGACTGATTTCCGCTAGCCGGTTTCCGAGCACGCTCACCAGCACCAGTACGACGATCGCCGGCGGGAGATACACCAGCAGGACCGCGTTGATGGCCCCGACGCCGATGGTTCCCACGTCGAGGAGGTTGTCGGTCATGGAGCCGAACATCGTCCGCATCGTCGGTCGCGTGTAACTGCTCAGTGCCAACACGGCGGCGACAGCGAGCGCCTGGATGGCCGCGTACACGAACCCGGCGATGGCGAGGTATCCAAACTCAACAGCCGAATTCTGATCGCTCAACGCGGTGAGTGCCGTCGGATCGAGCGCGCGAAACAGCCAGTGTGCGACCGCGGCGGCGGCCGCCGTCGTGAAGGACGTGAACAGGAATCGGTGCGGCGGGCGACGCCAGTTGAACCACCGTTGCGCGCCAACGAGAACCATGAGCAGTACCGTGATACCCATTGGCAACAAAAGCGCGGCTGGAAAGATCCAGATCCCGGTGAGGTCGATGAAGACCCTCGCCAGGCGACTTCGCCTCCGCTCCTCTTGCCTGCGGGTGAGCTGGATGTGTGCCGTCGCGCAGGCGGCGAGACTCGCGAAACGCAACCAGTCGGTCGCGGTCGCCGGTTCCGAGATGGCGATTCCCCAGATCACCAGCGCCAGGGTTAGTGGTTCCCACACCGCGAGGAAAACGAGTACCCGTGGCCTCAGTGTCCACAGTTCCCAGTTCCGTGGGTGGGTGGCTTTGATGGCGGCGCTCGCGGATTCCCTGACACCGCGCTTTTCCCGTGCGGCGCGGTGTTCCGATCCTGGAGGTGCCGTGCCGCTGCCGTGCGGCGCCACCCGCTCTGTCATGCGGCGCCTAACGTCTCGTGCGGCGTGTTCATACGGTCTTGCCCTAGTGGCCATTCGACTGTTGGGACCGCAAGGGTATCTGTACCCATCGAGTGAATCCTATGATGTTCACACGTTGGCGGGTGTGCGTGGAGAAACGACGTTCGTCCCGGCCTGTCGACGTGTCGACCTGGCGGAGGAGGTGATCCCTGATGTCGGATCGCGCATGGTGACCGCATGCCATGGACCGCAGTTCTCGTCGTGACTAGGAGGAATGGAATGTCTGACCGGGCTTGGTAAAAGAATTCATGATAGTCGGCAATCCTTTTCCAGGAGGTGTTTCTGATGTCCGACCGTGCGTGGTGACGACCATCAGGGCGGTGTAGTTCGCCAGTGTCATGGCGCCGGCTCGTGCCTAGGTGTCTTGCTGAGCTGCCACCAGCTGACCGCGAGCAGCACCGCCAGTACAAGACCGAGCGCCCCCGCGGCGGCGACGGTATGCGATGCGGAGCCGAGCCCTTCCGCGACGGCACCGCCGAGCGCTACGCCGAGTCCCTGTACGACACGGAGGCTCGCGTTGCCGAAGCCGATCACGGACCCTCGCACATCATTGGGTACCGAGGTGTTGACGGTCGCGATCACGGTGATGATGTAGGCCCCAGTCGCTCCTGACAACGCGAGCAGAGCGAGGGCGAAAGGCATCGACGGCTGTGTGACGAACGCGATCAGCACGGCACAGGACGCGATGGCGAGCGGGCCGATGAGCCGTAGCCGTACGTGCGCAGGAACGTAGTGAGAGAGCACGAACGTGCCGATGACGAAGCCAAGTGGATCGGCGGCGAGCAGCAAGCCGACCGCGTGGTCGGGGGCGCCGAGCTGGTCGGCGAGTGGTGCCGCGAGGCCTTCTGGCACGACCGTGAGTCCGACGAGCAGGGCGAGACCGAGCAGCACACGAAGTTTGCGGTCGGACGCCATGAGTCGAGCGCCGTCGAACCAGCCGTGCTCCTGTCCTCCCGCGCCCGGTCTCCACTGGACGTGGGTGTAGAGCAGCCACGCGGCGATCACGAAGGTCGCGGCGTCGATGGCGAGTGCCGCCCTTGTGCCGATCAGCGTCACGAGCATGCCGCCACCGGCGAGGCCGAGCAGCATCATCAGGTTCATTGTGATGCCGCGCAGGTCCTGGCTGCGGAGATAGAACGCGTCGTCGTCGAACGCCTCGCGCGCGCTCGCGTTCTGTGCCGCGTTGGCTGGGGCCGACACCAGCGAGACGAGGAAGACGAGCGCGCACAGCAGCACGAGCGGCATGCCGGGCAGCGTCATCGCCGCCACCAGACCCGCCTGCACCAGCGCCGCGCCGACCAGCAGCGTGCGTCGTGGGAATCGGTCCGCGAGCTGGGCAAGCCCGAGACCTCCGGCGAGCGCGGGCAGGAAGGTCATCGCGTAGACGAGCGCGGCCCAGAGCGCCGAATCGGTGCGGTCGTAGACCATGATCGCCAGGGCGACCTTGGCGAGCTGGTCACCGGCGATGGACAGTGCTTCCGCTAACCAGAGGCCACGAAACTCGATGTTGGCGACAACGTCGGTGATTCGGGGTATGCTCCGGTTCCGCTCGCTCGACGACGTCGGTGTGGCCGGTGACTCCGATGATTTCTTCTGCACCGTTGCGTTGCCCGTCCTCGATGACTCGCTGAGTTCGTGCCCCCTCGGCGCGGTGACGTCATGCTATGGCGTGACCACACGGCCCCCGACCACCGCGTTACCCGATTCGTAAGCCCTGTGTCAGATCGTACTAGTGCGAATACGCACTGTCAGCGGTTTCGATAGGGTGATCGGATCGCTGGTTACACTGCACTAATCAGCGGTCACTCATTCGACGCATTGACTAGACCGTTCACCGATGAGGGACGCCCGCTGGCCGGCACCGGACACACACTGGGTAGAGCCGCACCACCACAAGGCGTGGTCGAGGCGCGGCTGCTACGGGGAGTGGGTGACATGAACACGCTCGAAGGCAAGGCGATAGTCGTTACCGGCGCGGGTCGTGGACTGGGTGCGGCCTTCGCGACCCACGCCGCCGCCGCTGGCGCCGCTGTAGTCGTCAACGACGTCGACGTCGCGTACGCGGAACGCACCGCGACGGAGATCGCCGACAGAGGTGGCAGGGCAGTCGTCAGCGGGCACACGGTCGCCGACCCGGTGCGGGCCGAGGAGATCATCGCGACCTGTCTGCGGGAGTTCGGCGCCATCGACGGACTCGTCAACAACGCTGGCCTCAACTACGAAGCCGTGTCCTGGCAGGACGATCCCGAGCTGATCCGGGAACTTGTCGAGGTCAATGTGCTGGGCGTGATGTACGTCGGCGGGGCGGCCGCGCGGGCGATGGTCGACCGAGACGGCGGATCGATCGTCAACATCGCGTCGGGAGCATCGCTCGGGCAGCGCAACCTGGCGACGTATGCCGCGAGCAAGGGCGCGGTCGCCTCGCTGACCTACTCCTGGGCCCTTGATATGGAAGCCGTCGGCATCAGGGTCAACGCGGTGTGCCCGCTGGCCTACACCCGCATGGTTCTCAAGTCGGAGCGGTCGAAGCGCGCCTGCGAGCCGGACCGCACCCCGGATCGGGTCGCGCCGCTCGTCACGTATTTGCTCAGCGACGACGCGGACGGGGTGACTGGACAGCTCGTGCGCTGCAATGGTTCGCAACTGCACATCGTTGGGCAGCCGTACCTCAAGGAGCCGATCCTGGAACGCGAGCGATGGGACGTCGACAGCGTCCGGCGCGCGTTCGATGAGGTCTTTGGTGCGCACCTCGAGCCGTATGGGCTGGAGAAGCGGGTGCCGCCACGGCTGCGGAAGTGGGTGGAGCCACTGCGGAGCGCGTGAGCGGCTACGGCCCCATACCGATCGCGATCGTCACGTCCGTGCGCGTCGGCGGGAGCGTAGGTAGCCGAGCAGCACCGCGAGGCCGATCAGCCCCGCGAGCGCCGCGAGCAGCGGCAGCGGACCGATGGTGTCCACCCAGCGGACCAATGTCTGCTGGATCGCGCCCGCCGCGTCGACCACCGGGTCGCTCGGGTCGGCGTCGCCGTGGAACAACCGCAGCTCGTAGAAGCCGTAGTAGCCGACATAACCGCCGACGACGATCAGCAGCGCACCGCTGACCCGGTTGATATATGGCAGCACCCGCCGCATCCGGGTGACCGCGCTCGCGCCTGCCACCGCCACCGCGATCGCGAGTACACCGACGACGAGCGCCATACCAGTGCCGTATGCCAGGAAGGCCAGCACGCCGAGCAGCGCGGAACCGCTCTGGAACGTCGTCCCGGTGACCGCGAGGAACGGGCCGATGGTGCAGGACAGCGACGCGATCGCGTACGCGACGCCGTAGCCGAGCATCGAGCCGAGTCGCGCGGTCGGTGCGCCACTGGCGAACTTCGGTAGCAGTACGGTCAGCTCCCTGCCGCTGACCAGCCACACGCCGAGGCCGATCAGCGCGGCTCCGATCACCACGGTGACGGCCGGCAGGTACTGCTGCACCTGGCTGGCCAGCGGCGCGACCACCAGCCCGAAGGTGCCGAACACCAGCAGGAAGCCGAACGTCATCGCCGCCGTGGCCGCCAGGGCCCGCGCCATCGCCGTCGCCTGACCGCGTTCGGTGCCCTCGCCGAGCACCACCAACGCCAGATACGCGGGCAGCATCGCGAACCCGCACGGGTTGACGGCGGCGACGAGCCCGGCGCTCAGCGCGAACCCGAGCGTTGCGGTGTCCATCAGTCAGTCGGCGATCGTTGGTCAGCCCGCCATCGCGGACAGCCGGGCGTCGAGGTCCGCCGCCGACAGCGAGCCCTTGACGACGTCGACCGAGCCGTCCGCGCCGATAAAAGCGAACGCGGGTTGGTAGGTGACGCCGAACCGGGCCCACACGGCGGCGTTCGCGTCGTTGAGGTTGGTGAAGTCGTCGATGCCGTACTTGGTGGCGAAGTCCTTCATCGCGGACACCTCGTCTCGTGCGGCGACGCCGACGAACGTGACCTGCTCGCCGTGCTTGTCCTCGGCGTCGGCGATCGTAGGGGCCTCACGCTGGCAGTTCGGGCACCATGGCGCCCAGAACCACAGCACGGCGGGCTCGCCGGCCAGCGACGTCCCGTTGAACGTGGCGCCGTCCAGCGTCCGCGCGGTGAATCGGAGCTCTTCCGGAGCGGGAGACTTGGCTTGCTTGTCGGCCGTGTCCTTACCCGTTGCGCTCGTGTCCCCCGCTCTCGACGTCGTGTCCCCTGTTGCCGACGTCGTGTCCCCCGCTCTCGACGTCGTGTCCCCCGTTCCCGACGTCGTGTCCCCCGCACCGGAGCCGCACGCGCTCACCAGCAGCAACGCGGCGGCGAGCAGGACCTGCCCTATCGTGCGGGCACTGGCGTTCATGAGGTGACCTCCGTGGACATGCGGCAATGGCGCGGACAACGTATGCGGCCAGCGTAGTCGCGCACCGCATCGAGGCCCTGGACGTGGCGAGGTCCGTAACCGTTCGGTAAGGCCGAGCTCAGCCGAGCGTGCCTTCTATCTCCACGGCCACTTCGTCGGCGAGCCGCAGCGCGCCGAAGAACGCCGAGTACGGTTTGATGCCCCACGTCGTCTGCGTGACGGCGGCCCTGCCATGCACCGTGCCGTCATCGAGCCTGGCTCGCGCGGTCAGCGGATGCGTGACGCCCATGACGGTGAGGTCGCCGTCGACCTCGATCTCGTCACCCTCGGCGCGTACCGCCGTCGAGGTGAACGTGATGGTGGGGTAGCGATCCGGGAAGAGGATCTTGTCGCGGATGGTGCGCTCGATCTCGGCCCGGTCGGAGTCCGAAAGCGGCAGCACGCCGCCCGCGCCCTCGCGGACCTCGAACGAGTCGGTGTCGGCCTCGACACTCACCGACGACGTCGTCACATCGGGTTCCGGCACGCTGATCCGCGCAGACCATCGGGTGACCTCGATGGTCAAGTCATGTCCCGCCCGTGCGCCGAGCCCGGTACGACTGGTCATCACGAGGAGTCGCGCGGAGGGCGGGCCGAGCGTGAAGTGGCCGGTGGGCGGCGTCATGGCTTCAGGCTACGCACCACGGCGCCGGACCACCGGGCGTGTCACGAGCTCGGGACGAGCAGGATCCACACCTGGCCCTGTTCCATCGGCAGGGGAGTACCGTCCGAGGTCGTGAAGCGGGTTGGCGCCTCGGGCGCGGGCCGCGACCATTGCGCGTCGAACCGCCTGCCGTTGCGTAGCACCGTCGCGTCGCCGGTTCCCACGGTGCGATACGTGGGCGCGCGGTTTCCAGTGGCGTCCGCCGGGCCCTGGTCGCTGATCTCGACGTGTTGCTCGATCACGGTGCCCGCGCTCAGTCCGTCGCCCTCGGTAGTGCTGATCGGTGAGCCATCCATCGAGATCACCCATCCCTCGCGCGCTGACCAGGAGAACTCGAATGTCGCGTTGCCGTAGCTCGTGGTATGGCTCGCCGCGACGATGCCGCCCGCCGGGGCGTCGCCGCGCTGCAGCACGGTCTGCTCCGGCGGCGCGTCGGGCGATGGCAGCGCCGCGGGGTCGACGTACAGATTGTGGGGCGACTCGCGTTCCGTTTCTCGGTAGTAGCCCCCGCTCCTGCTCGGGGACGCGGGAACCAGCGGGGCGTCAGCGAGTTCGGTGAGTACGTCGGGGGCGGCACCGGAATAGGCGAATGTGGGGTAACCGTATTGGGCGAGGAGCTCGATGTCCGACTCCCGTGCGCTGCGCACCGGCCCGATCGCGTCGGGCAGTTCGCCGGTGTATATCGCGAGCAGGCGGGTGAGCCCGCCTTCGACCGGCGTGACGTAGATGGCCTCGGCCGCGTCGAGGCCGGTCTGCGGCCGGGCCGCCGCCACATTGTCGATCTTGACGGCGAGCACGGACTCGCTCGGCAGCGTGTCGTCGCGCGCCTGCTCAGGGCTCGGTTCCGAGAGTTGCATGACGTACCAGATCATGGCCGCCACCAGCGCGACCGCGACCGCGATCGCGACCGCGATCAGCCACCCTCGTGCACGTCGGTTCATCATCACTCCATCGTGGACGGATCAGTGTCCATGATCCTCCCGGTAAGGGCACGGTCAACCGGAATGGGGTGGTCGTGGCGGAGGCGTGACCTGGGCGTTGCTGGAGAGCACACGGTCGGATGACGACTTAGTCTCGGATCGTGATCGATCTGGTTGTGCTTGCCGCGGTTGTGCTCGGCTTCGGCCTGATTTCCGGTAAGGCGCAGGGAACGTCGCTGACCCCGCCGATGGCGTTCGTCGCGGCCGGACTGCTGCTCGGCGCGGGCGGACTTGGTGTGCTCACCGGGACCGTGGACACGACCGCGCTCCGTATCCTCGCCGAAGCCACCCTCGTGCTGGTGCTGTTCTCCGACGCGGTGCGGATCGAGCTGCCGCTGCTCCGGGCGGAGTACCACTTTCCCTTGCGGCTGCTCGCGGTCGGGATGCCGCTGGCGCTGGGACTCGGTACGCTGCTCGCGGCGCTGGTGTTTCCAGGGATCGGCTGGTGGGAGGCCGCGCTGGTCGCCGCCGTGCTCGTGCCGACTGACGCCGCCCTCGGTGCGGCGGTGGTCTCCGACAGGAGGTTGCCGGTGCGCATCCGCCAGAGCATCAACGTCGAGAGCGGGCTCAACGACGGCATCGCGCTGCCCGTGGTGATGCTGCTGGTCTCCGTCGTGGCCTCGGCGGAGGAGGGTATCGAGTCCGCATCATGGTGGGTCGGTTTCGCGGCGCGACAGATTGGTTTTGGCCTGTTCGCGGGGCTCGTCGTCGGGTTCGCGGGCGGGTGGCTGCTCCGCCGTATCGACGCCGCTGGCTGGATCAACGCGACGTATCGGCGGTTGATCGTGGTGGCGATCGCGGCGCTCGCCTACGGCCTGGCGGAGCTGGCCACCGGTAACGGGTTCATCGCCGCGTTCGCCGCTGGGCTGTGTTTCGGTGCGGTCGCGCGGGAGCAATGCCCGTACGTGCACGAGTTCGCCGAGCGTGAAGGTGAGCTGTTATCGATGCTGACGTTCACCATGTTCGGTGCGGTCATCCTCGGTCCCCGCTTGGACGACGTCACCTGGCCGGTGGTCGGCTACGCCGTGGGCAGTCTCGTGCTGGTTCGTGGGCTCGCGGTCACCGTCGCCATGGTGGGCAGCAAGGTGCGGTGGGAGACCGTGGCCTTCCTAGGCTGGTTCGGGCCGAGGGGGCTCGCGTCCATCCTGTTCGCGCTGCTGGTCGTCGAGCGTGCCGGCGTCGCGGTCGCGGACCAGGTGCTGCTGATCACGAGCGTGACCGTGCTGCTCAGCGTCGTCACGCACGGTGTCACCGCCGCGCCGTGGTCGCGCGGTTACGGCCGCAGAGCCGCTCGGCTCGCCGCGGGCGCCCCGGAGCACGTCGACGTCACCCAGCACTACGTCCGCTACCAACACACCGAACGCTGAGTACGCCGCGATGCGTTGTGTCCTGCATTCCGGACGTTGTGTCCTGCACTCTCGACGTCGAATGGCACGTGCATGACACAGTGTTCCTCCGTTCGGACGTTGTGTCACTCACCGAGGCCGCTCGGTGCCGGCGGGAGACGGTCATCGCGGGACGCCGAACTCCACCCACAGCGGGTAGTGGTCTGAGATGTGCCAAGACAGCGTGTTGAGCGTCTGATCGCCCCGCAAGCCCTCGGTGAAGTCGAGTTGGCCACCTGCCGTGCACTCAAGGTTCAGCACCGCCCGGTCTCGGGAACCGCGCGTGAACCAGGCGATCTGGTCGTAGTGGTGCTGCTTGCCGGGTTTGTCGAAGATTGTGCGGGGCAGCGTCGCCAGTGGCGGCGCTGGGGTGAGGCCCGTGGAGGTGAAGGCGTCGAACAGCGGGTCGTCCGTGCGATCGATATTGAAGTCACCGAGTGTAATCAGGTTGTGATGCCAGCCGAACTCGCGCTCGGCCCAGTTCGCCAGCCACTGCGCTATCGCGGTCAACTCGGGCAGGCGGTCGGCGGGTTTGTCGCCGTAGTTGATGTGCAGTGTGACCAGCGTGAACGTCTGTTCCGCTGAGCGGAAGCTGACCGCGTACGGGGTGCGGGCGAACTGCCTGTCGATCACACCGCGACTCACCTTGGCGGGCCCCTCGCCGAGCGTCAGCACGAGTTCGCACGCGAGGCCGGACGGCTTCACACGTTCGGTGTCGTACAGGAACCCGAGTCGCTCGTTGTTGCCCGCGTGGCCCCCGCTGACGTCGGTGAGCAGGAACGTCCATCGGTCGCCGAGCACCTTGAGTAGGTACCGCAGAGCGCGAAGGTTGCCCCGGATTTCCTGTACCGCGACGACGTCGAACCGGCGGATGTGCGCGGCGATGTAGTGCAGGTCAGCGAAGTTGCGCAGGGGAGAGGTGTCCTCTGGGGTCTCCCACGCCTTCGTGAGGTCGGAGAAGACGCGGATGTTCCAGGTGGCGATCAGGATGTTGTCCTCAGGTCGCTTCGCGGGAACCGTCGCGTCGAGGGATGCGTCCAGCCGCGCGACAGTGCGTGTGACAGAGGCTGGCGGCGCGAGGATGTCCGGTGTCGATGCCATGAGTGCCATCCGACGGTCGAGTAGGTGTTGCTCGAAGGTCGTCGGAGTGGGCCGTGTGGTTACGCGGTGTGCCGGAATGACGAACACAGCGTCGGGAACGCAGGACACAGCGTCGGGAGTGCAGGACACAGCGTCGGGAACGCAGGACACGGTGTCGGGAGTGCAGGACACGACGCACGCGAGGGCCGGGGCCCGGTGGATGCCACCCACACGGGCCCCGGCGCGGGTCGACGTGCCGTCAGCCAGCCATCAGCTCGCCGCGGCTGCGGGGGTGCGGGCCGCCGCCATGCGGCGTTCCGCGAGCCGATCGGCGGCCGTCGCTGGCGGGACGCCCTCGGCGTCGGCCAGCTCCAGGACCTCCTTGGTCGTGTCGAAGATCTTCGCCGCGACACCCTTCGCGCGGTCGAAGTCGAACCCGTGTAGCTCGTCGGCGACCTGGATGACGCCACCGGAGTTCACGACGTAGTCAGGCGCGTACAGGATGCCGCGCGCGGCGAGGTCGTGCTCGACACCAGGATGTGCCAGCTGGTTGTTCGCCGCGCCACACACGATGCTCGCTCGCAGCACCGGTACCGAGTCGTCGTTGAGCGCGCCACCGAGCGCGCACGGAGCGAACACGTCGATGTCCGAGGTGATCAACGTCTGCGTGTCGTCGACGACGTGGACCTCGGGATGCTCACGCTGTACCCGCTCGATCGCGCGCTCGTTGACATCGGTGACCACCACCTGCGCGCCTTGCTCGATCAGGTCGTCGACGAGCAGGTGGCCGACTTTGCCGACGCCGGATATGCCGACCGTCCTGTCCCGCAGTGACGACGTGCCCCATCGATGCTCGGCGCAGGCCCGCATCCCCCGCAGCGTGCCGTAGGCCGTCAGGATCGAGGAGTCGCCAGCGCCGCCGCGTTCCGGTGAGCGGCCGGTGACGTAGTCGCACTCGGTCGCGACGATGTCCATGTCGGCGACGAACGTGCCGACATCGCACGCGGTGATGTAGCGGCCACCGAGGGACTGCACGTAGCGGCCGTAGGCTCGGAGCAGTTCGGGTGTCTTGTCGGTCGCGGGGTCGCCGATGATCACGGCCTTGCCACCGCCGAGCGGCAGCCCGGCGAGCGCGGTCTTGTACGCCATCCCCTTCGACAGGTTGAGCACGTCCGCGAGCGCGGCGTCTTCCGACTCGAACGGGTAGAAGCGGGTACCGCCAAGCGCGGGGCCGAGCGCGGTGGAGTAGATACCGATGATGGCGGTAAGACCGCTTGGCTCGTCGTGACAGAACACGACTTGCTCATGCCAGGGCCTTGTGGTGAACACTCTCGCAGTCATGGTGATGACCTCTCGTTGTCGGCCCCGTCCGTCGCTTGTGGCGTGGCCGGGGCACGTGAGCATGTGTGCCTGACTCTATGGTGCCCCGTCGGCTCGCCGCGAGCCCGCGAGCTTCACCATGCCGTTGCCGTGTTGTGGCGCTAGGACGACGAAGCACACGTGTCGGCGGCGACGCGACCTGCCGCGACGCGACCTGCCGCGACGCGAGGTCCGCGCGGCCGGGGATGGCGGACCTCGCGCGGTCGGCGTCCGGTGCCCACCGACCCGTGATCATTCCGGGTCCCGCGGTAGCGCGGCGGCGCTAGATCCGTTCAGAATCGTGGTGAATCTGACATATCTGTTGCGGGAACAACTATGTATGTGAACGCGGTCGGAAGTTGTTTCTAGAGAAACGGTTCCGCAAAATGCAACCCAATATTACCGAAAGTAATTATGTGAGCGCCCTAGGTATTCGGCTACACACCATGTTCAACCGAAGGTTGCAACGTCAGGCGAGCGGACCAAGCAGGGGCGCCATGAGGGCCAAAAATCTACTCAGGGTTGTTTTTACTGCTGCAATTGAGTGATGCCGTGACGGGTGTGGTCTAGCGCACGGTAATGCGGTGGGTGGTCGTCGGCAACTCGCACTGGACGCGCTACTACCTCCATGTATGCCAAGAATGATGGGCTGACCGAACGGTCGAGAAGGCGCGCGCAGGTCGCAAACTCACGGTCGCGAGTTTCACCTGGGGTGAAAACCGACTTTCACGCCATCGACCTATTGATTCGGAGCGCTTCTAGTGAATAAGTTATTAGCCAGTGGTTTGCGGTGATCAACGCCGATGCGCCGCCGGGCCCACTAGGTCGGGGTTGCGGGATCCAGCCGTCGCGGCGAGGTGATCCATGCCTGCCGGCCCGACCGCGGACCGTGACGGTCGCGCGGTCGCTGTTCGATTTACGGCTAGGCGGAATCGGTGCGTCGCGCGCGGATCCCGTAGCGGAGGAGGCAGTAGAAAGTGACGTGACCCTGCGACGCGCTGCTCACGTGGCGTGTCTGACCGATCACATTTCCGGCCGTACCCGAAGGAAGCTCGATGAATAACTCGATGACCGACGAACCGGACGTGACACCCGCTTCCGGTAATGGCGCCCTGTCAGGCCAACAAAAACAGGACTTTGGCGCTGATCCGTTGCAGGTGCGTGACTCCGACCATTACGCCGATGAGTACGTCGAAGGATTCGTTGACAAGTGGGACGATCTGATCGACTGGAAGAAGCGCTACGAGAGTGAAGGCAGCTTCTTCGTCGACCTGCTCAAGTCGCGTGGGGTGAAATCCGTCCTCGACGTCGCGACGGGTACTGGCTTTCACTCCGTGCGGTTGATCGAAGAGGGTTTCGAGACGGTTAGCGTCGACGGCAGCCCCGAGATGCTGGCCAAGGCCTTCGAGAACGGCAAGAACTACGGCGGCCACATCCTCCGCGTCGTTCACGCCGACTGGCGCTGGCTCAACCGCGACGTCCACGGCGAGTTCGACGCCGTCATCTGCCTCGGCAACTCCTTCACGCACCTGTTCTCGGAGCGGGACCGTCGCAAGGCGCTGGCGGAGTTTTACGCCGTGCTCAAGCACGACGGCGTGCTGATCCTCGACCAGCGCAACTATGACACCATTTTGGACAATGGTTTCTCCAGCAAGCACACGTATTACTACTGCGGCGACCAGGTCACCGCGGAGCCGGAGTACGTCGACGAGGGGCTGGCTCGATTCCGGTACCAGTTCCCCGACAACTCCCAATACCACCTCAACATGTACCCCCTGCGGAAAGATTATGTCCGCAGGCTTTTGCGTGAGGTCGGTTTCCAGCACGTCGAAACGTACGGTGACTTCCAGGAAACGTTCAAGGCCGATGAGCCTGACTTCCTCGTTCACGTCGCGGAAAAGAATTACGTGAAATCGCTCGTAGACAAGGCGAGCTATTCATCCGCCGAGAATACGGCCCGCGACTACTACAATTCTGAGGACGCGGACAACTTCTATTTCCATGTCTGGGGCGGCGAGGACATCCACGTCGGGCTCTACGAGCACCCGTCGGAAGAGATCGCCCCAGCCAGCGTGCGCACCGTGGCTACCATGGCGAGCAAGGGCCAGTTCACCAAGAACACCCACGTGCTCGACGTCGGCGCTGGGTACGGCGGTGCCGCCAGGTATCTCGCGCGCACCTACGGGTGTAAGGTCACCTGTCTCAACCTCAGCGAGGTGGAGAACGACCGAAACCGCCAGCACAACGTGGAGCAAGGGCTGGACCACCTGATCGATGTGGTGGACGGATCGTTCGAGGACCTGCCGTTCGAGGACAACACGTTCCACATCATCTGGTCGCAGGACGCGATGCTGCACAGCGGTGACCGTGTCCGCGTCTTGCAGGAGGTCTCCCGTGTGCTCAAGCCGGGAGGTGAGTTCATCTTCACCGACCCGATGGCGTCTGACAGCGCCAGCAAGTCCAGCCTCAAGCCGATCCTGGACCGACTGCACCTCGAGTCGATGGGCTCGCCCTCGTTCTACCGCCGCGAGTTGAGCCGCCTCGGCATGGAGGTGGTCGAGTTCGACGACCGCACTCCCCAGCTGCCCACCCACTACGGTCGGGTGCTCGAGGAGCTCGAGAAGCGAGAGGATGAGATCTCCCAGCACATCAGCCAGGAGTACCGCACCCGCATGAAGACGGGCCTCAAGCACTGGGTCGAGGGTGGCCGCGCTGGCAACCTCGCCTGGGGCATCTTCCACGCACGTTCCTGACCCACCAGCACAACACAGAGAGGTTGGCATAGTGACTGCAAGTCGAAGGCTGTTCAGCAGCGAGTCGGTGACCGAGGGGCACCCCGACAAGATGGCGGACGCGATCAGCGACGCCATCCTTGACGCGATGCTGCGCGAGGACCCCACCTCGCGTGTCGCGGCGGAGACGCTGATCACGACCGGACAGGTACATATCGCCGGTGAGGTGACCACCAAGGCCTACGTCGACATCCCGTCGCTGGTCCGCGACACGATCCTCGAGATCGGCTACGACTCCTCTGACAAGGGTTTCGACGGCGCGTCCTGCGGTGTCAACGTGGCGATCGACCAGCAGTCGCCGGACATCGCCCAGGGTGTCGACACCGCGTACGAGTCGCGGGTGGAGAGCAAGCTCGACGACCTGGACAAGCAGGGCGCCGGTGACCAGGGCCTCATGTTCGGCTACGCCTGCACCGACACCCCCGAGCTGATGCCGTTGCCGATCGCGCTGGCGCACCGGCTCTCCCGCAGGCTGACCAAGGTCCGCAAGGAGGGCACGGTCGGCTACCTGCGCCCGGACGGCAAGACCCAGGTCACCATCGAGTACGACGGTGAGAAGGCCGCTCGGCTGGACACCGTGGTCATCTCCAGCCAGCACGCCGAGGGCATCGACCTCGACAAGCAGCTGGCGGCTGACCTGAAGAAGCACGTCATCGAGCCGGAGATCACCTCGCTCGGCCTGCAGGCTGAGGACCCGAAGATCCTGATCAACCCGACCGGCCGCTTCGTCGTCGGTGGTCCGATGGGTGACGCCGGGCTGACCGGCCGAAAGATCATCGTGGACACCTACGGCGGTATGGCCCGCCACGGTGGTGGCGCCTTCTCCGGTAAGGACCCGTCGAAGGTGGACCGTTCCGCCGCGTACGCGACGCGCTGGGTCGCCAAGAACGTCGTCGCGGCAGGCCTTGCCGACCGTGTCGAGATCCAGACCGCCTACGCCATCGGCAAGGCGGCGCCGGTGGGTCTGTTCGTGGAGACCTTCGGCACCGAGAAGGTCGACCCGGCTAAGATTCAGGCAGCCATCGACGAGGTCTTCGACCTGCGTCCTGCCGCGATCATCCGGGACCTCGACCTGCTGCGCCCGATCTACCGCCCGACCGCGGCGTACGGGCACCTCGGCCGTGAGGACATCGACGTGCCGTGGGAGCGCACGGACCGGGCCGCCGCCCTCAAGGACGCCGCGAAGGCGTAACTCGTCATCTCCGCGGGTGACGCTCCTGAGGCGGAGCGTCACCCGCGGAGCCTCGCCTCACGACACTTACGACGTTCGACTCACTAGAGGAGAGAGCCCGCATGCGTATCGCGGTGACCGGCTCAATCGCGACCGACCACCTGATGTCCTTCTCCGGCAAGTTCAGCGACCAGTTCGTCGCCGACCAGCTGGACCACGTCTCGCTGTCCTTCCTGGTCGAGGAACTGGACATCCGCAGGGGAGGCGTTGCCGCCAACATCTCCTTCGCGCTGGGTCGCATGGGACTCTCACCGATCCTGGTCGGCGCCGTCGGCCACGACTTCGGTGACTACCGCTCGTGGCTTGACCGGCACGGCGTCGACACCAAGTCGGTGCACGTGTCCGAGGACAAGCACACCGCGCGGTTCCTGTGCACCACCGACCAGACGCAGAACCAGATCGCGTCCTTCTACGCTGGCGCGATGAGCGAGGCCCGCGAGATCGAGTTGCAGACCGTCGCCGACCGCGTCGGTCAGCTAGATCTCGTCGTCATCGCGCCCAACGACCCCGAGGCCATGCTGCGCCACACCGAGGAGTGCAGGCAGCGGGGCTTCACCTTCGCCGCCGACATCTCGCAGCAGCTGGCGATCATGCCAGGCGAGGACGTCCGGAAGCTCGTTGATGGCGCGTCCTACCTGTTCACCAACGAGTACGAGAGCTCGCTGCTGCTCAAGCACACCGGCTGGACGACGGATGAGGTGCTTGACCGGGTCGGCAGCTGGGTCACCACGTACGGCGGCCAGGGTGTGCGCATTGAGAGCAAGCATCACGAGCCGGTCCAGGTCAAGGCCGTGCCCGGGGTGAAGGAGGTCGAGCCGACCGGTGTCGGTGACGCCTTCCGTGCTGGCTTCCTGTGGGGCATGAGCTGGAACCTGAGCATGGAGCGCGCCGCGCAGGCTGGCTGTGTGCTGGCGAGCATCGTGCTGGAGACCGTCGGCCCGCAGGAGTACCCGCTCGACCGCGCTGACTTCTCGGATCGCGCCGCGCGTGCCTATGGCAATGACGCCGCCGCCGAGATCGAGTCCAAACTGAGGGTGTGATACGAACGTGAGCCACATCCAGCCAGACCGCACCGAGGAGCTCTCCGCGCTGCTGCGTGAGCGCATCTTGATCATCGACGGTGCGATGGGCACGATGATCCAGCAGCAGTCGCCAAGCGAGGCCGAGTTCCGCGGCGAACGCTTCGCCGACTGGGGCTGCGACGTCAAGGGCAACGGCGACCTGCTGTCGCTCACCCAGCCGGAGCTGATCACCGGCATCACGCGCCAGTTTCTCGAGGCAGGCGCGGACATCGTCGAGACGAACACCTTCTCGGCGACCACGATCGCGCAGGCCGACTTCGAGATGCAGGAGCTGGTCTACGAGCTCAACTACGAGAGCGCACGGCTGGCGCGCGTCGCCGCGGACGAGTTCGCGACGCCGGAGCGTCCGCGGTACGTCGCGGGCGCGATGGGCCCGACTAACCGCACGGCGTCGATCTCTCCGGACGTCAACGACCCCGGCGCCCGCAACGTCTCTTACGACGAGCTGGTCACCGCCTACCTCCAGCAGGCCAACGCCCTCGTGGACGGCGGCGCGGACCTGCTGTTGATCGAGACGATCTTCGACACGCTCAACGCGAAGGCCTGCATCTTCGCGCTGGAGACGCTGTTCGAGGAGCGTGGCCGCCGTTGGCCGGTGATGGTCTCGGGCACCATCACCGACGCCTCCGGCCGCACGTTGTCGGGTCAGACCACCGAGGCGTTCTTCAACTCGATCCGGCACATCAAGCCGCTGATGGTCGGCCTCAACTGCGCTCTCGGTGCGTCCGAGATGCGCCAGTACGTCGCGGAGCTCAGCCGGATCGCGGACTGCTTCGTGCACTGCTACCCCAACGCGGGCTTGCCCAACGCGTTCGGCGAGTACGACGAGAGCCCCGAGCAGATGGCGCCCGTGGTCCGCGAGTTCGCCGAGGCCGGTCTGGTCAATGTGCTCGGCGGCTGCTGCGGTACCACCCCGGACCACATCGCCGCGATCGCGGAGGCGGCCGACGGGCTGCCGCCTCGCAAGCCCGCCGAGCTCGAGCCGGCGATGCGGCTCTCCGGCCTGGAGCCTTTCAACGTCGACAACTCGTCGCTGTTCGTGAACGTCGGCGAGCGGACCAACATCACCGGCTCTGCCCGGTTCCGCAAGCTGATCAAGGACAGCGACTACGACACCGCCCTCTCGGTGGCCGTGCAGCAGGTGGAGAACGGCGCGCAGGTCATCGACGTCAACATGGACGAGGGCATGATCGACGGCGTCGAGGCGATGGACCGCTTCCTCAAGCTGATCGCCTCCGAACCCGACATCAGCCGGGTGCCGATCATGGTGGACTCCTCCAAGTGGGAGGTCATCGAGGCCGGCCTGAAGAACATCCAGGGCAAGCCGATCGTCAACTCGATCTCGCTCAAGGCGGGCGAGGACGAGTTCATTCAGCAGGCCGAGCTCTGCAAGAAGTACGGCGCGGCCGTCGTCGTGATGGCCTTCGACGAGGACGGGCAGGCGGACAATCTCGAACGCCGCAAGGAGATCTGCAAGCGCGCCTACGACATCCTCGTCGACCGGGTCGGCCTCCCCCGCGAGGACATCGTCTTCGACCCGAACGTGTTCGCGGTCGCGACGGGCATCGAGGAACACGCCACGTACGGCGTGGACTTCATCGAGGGCGCCCGTTGGATCAAGGAGAACCTGCCGGAAGCGAAGGTCTCCGGCGGCATCTCCAACGTCTCGTTCTCCTTCCGCGGCAACAACACCGTGCGCGAGGCGATCCACGCGGTCTTCCTCTACCACGCGATCGACGCGGGCCTGGACATGGGAATCGTCAACGCGGGCGCGCTCGCCGTCTACGACGAGGTGGCGCCCGACCTGCGGGACGCCATCGAGGACGTCATCCTGAACCGCACCGACGACTCCCAGGCAGCGACCGAGCGTCTGCTGGAGCTCGCCGAGCAGTACAAGGGCAGCGGCACCTCCACCGACGAGACCGCCGACGAGTGGCGCGAACTGCCGGTCGGCGAACGGATCACGCACGCGCTGGTGAAGGGCATCGACGCCCACGTCGAGTCCGACACCGAGGAGCTGCGCGGCCAGATCGCCGAACGCGGCGGCCGGCCGATCGAGGTCATCGAGGGCCCGCTGATGGACGGCATGAACGTCGTCGGCGACCTGTTCGGCGCCGGCAAGATGTTCCTGCCCCAGGTGGTCAAGAGCGCCCGCGTGATGAAGAAGGCCGTGGCCTACCTGATCCCGTTCATCGAGCAGGAGAAGGCGGACAACGGCACCACCGGCGAGAAGGACACCAACGGCACGGTGGTGCTGGCGACCGTGAAGGGCGACGTCCACGACATCGGCAAGAACATCGTCGGCGTGGTGCTGCAGTGCAACAACTTCGAGGTCATCGACCTCGGCGTCATGGTGCCCGCGCAGAAGATCATCGACGCCGCGAAGGAGCATCAGGCCGACGTGATCGGGCTGTCCGGGCTGATCACCCCGTCGCTGGACGAGATGGTCAACTTCGCCTCCGAGCTACAGCGGCAGGAGTTCGACATACCGCTGTTGGTCGGCGGTGCCACGACTTCACGCGCACATACGGCGGTCAAGGTCGACAAGAAGTACCACGGGCCCGTGGTGTGGGTGAAGGACGCCTCACGCTCGGTGCCGGTGGTGGCGTCGCTGCTGCACGAGACGCAGCGCGAGACGCTGATGGCCGAGGTCCAGGCCGATTACGATGCGCTGCGCGCTCGTCACGCGAACAAGCAGGACCGGCCGTTGGTCAGCCTCGAGCAAGCCCGGGAGAACCGGACGCCGATCGACTGGTCGTCGTACACGCCGCCGGTGCCTGCCAAGCCGGGCGTGCACGTCTTCGAGGACTACGACCTGGCCGAGTTGCGCCCGTACATCGACTGGCAGCCGTTCTTCAACGCATGGGAGATGAAGGGGTCGTTCCCGGACATCCTCAACAACCCGTCGACCGGTGAGGCCGCGCGCAAGCTGTACGACGACGCGCAGGCCATGCTCGACAAGCTGATCGAGGAGAAGTGGCTGACCGCCAACGGCGTCATCGGACTCTTCCCGGCCAACGCGGTCGGCGACGACATCGAGCTCTACGCCGACGAGGCGCGCACCGAGAAGCTGACGACGCTGTTCAACCTGCGCCAGCAGGGCCAGCACCGCGAGGGCGTCCCGAACCGCTCCATCGGCGACTTCGTGGCGCCTCGCGAAACGGGTCTCGACGACTGGGTCGGTGCGTTCGCCGTCACCGCGGGCCTCGGCTCGCAGCAGAAGGTGCAGGAGTTCAAGGATGCCCTCGACGACTACAACGCGATCCTGCTGGAGTCACTGGCCGACCGGCTCGCTGAGGCGTTCGCCGAGCGGATGCACGAGCGCGTGCGCAAGGAGTTCTGGGGCTACGCACCCGACGAAGACCTGGACAACGTCGGTCTGATCAAGGAGCGGTACGACGGCATTCGCCCCGCCCCCGGATACCCGGCGTGCCCGGAGCACACCGAGAAGCAGACGCTGTGGCAGCTGCTCGATGTGGAGAAGACGGTCGGCATCGAGCTCACCGAGTCGATGGCGATGTGGCCCGGCGCCGCCGTCTCCGGCTTCTACTTCAGCCACCCCGAGTCGCGGTACTTCGTCGTCGGTCGACTCGGCCGCGACCAGGTCGAGGACTACGCCGACCGTAAAGGCTGGTCGGTTGCCGAGGCGGAGCGCTGGCTGTCGGCCAACCTGGGCTACGACCCGGAGGACTGATCGTATGGTCTCCATTAACCGCCGAGGTCGACTCAGTGAGCCGTGCGACGAAGGTTTGACGTCGTACTGCGGTTTTGCGAAACTCGAAGTCACGGCCGAGAGGCGCTGCAGCGGACGATCGTCCGCCACGCTCGGCCCCGTCTCTTGCAGCAAGGGCGCCTTCTTGCGAGGAGGCCGACCGTGTTGACAGATCAGTTCCCTGATCCCGTCGCTCGTGCGGCGTCCCCTTTGTTCCCGTAATCCCTCAGCTCGACCCGTGCGGTCGCAGGGGCGCGGGTCGAAATGATTGAAAGGAAGTTATGAGCACGAAGTTGCAGCAGGTAGGCGGTCTTGAGTTCGCCGTCGCCGACCTTTCGCTTGCCGAGGCGGGCAGGCACCAGATCCGGTTGGCCGAGCACGAGATGCCTGGCCTGATGGCGACTCGCCGCGAGTTCGCGGACTCCAAGCCGCTGAAGGGCGCGCGGATCGCGGGCTCGCTGCACATGACCGTGCAGACCGCCGTGCTGATCGAGACGCTTGTCGAGCTCGGTGCTGAAGTTCGATGGGTGTCCTGCAATATCTTCTCGACGCAGGACGAGGCGGCGGCCGCGGTCGTCGTCGGCCCGAACGGCACCCCGGAGAAGCCGGAGGGCGTGTCGGTGTTCGCCTGGAAGGGCGAGACGCTCGAAGAGTACTGGTGGTGCACCGACCAGCTCTTCCAGTTCGGTGACAAGGGCCCGAACATGATCCTGGACGACGGTGGCGACGCGACGCTGCTCGTCCACAAGGGTGTCGAGTTCGAGGCCGCTGGCGCCGTGCCGGAGCCGACCGAGGACGACCCTGACGAGTACAAGGTCGTGCTTGCCACGCTGAAGAAGAGCCTGGCGGCCGACTCGAAGCGGTTCACCAAGATCGCCGAGCAGATCAAGGGTGTCACCGAGGAGACGACGACCGGTGTCCACCGGCTGTACGAGTTCGCCAAGACCGGTGACTTGCTGTTCCCGGCGATCAACGTCAACGACTCGGTCACCAAGTCGAAGTTCGACAACAAGTACGGCTGCCGCCACTCGCTTGCCGACGGCATCAACCGCGCCACCGACGTCCTGATCGGCGGCAAGGTCGCGGTCGTCGCCGGCTTCGGTGACGTCGGCAAGGGCTCCGCTGAGTCGCTGCGTGGCCAGGGCGCGCGGGTCATCATCACCGAGATCGACCCGATCTGCGCGTTGCAGGCCGCGATGGAGGGCTACGAGGTGGCTACCATCGAGGACGTGGTCGACAAGGCCGACATCTTCATCACCACGACCGGCAACTTCAACATCATCACCGCCGAGCACATGGCGCGGATGAAGCACCAGGCCATCGTGGGCAACATCGGCCACTTCGACAACGAGATCGACATGGCCGGTCTGGAGAAGACGCCGGGCATCAAGAAGATCGAGATCAAGCCGCAGGTGCACGAGTACGTGTTCCCCGACGGCCACTCGATCATCGTGCTGAGCGAGGGCAGGCTGCTCAACCTGGGTAACGCCACTGGCCACCCGAGCTTCGTGATGTCGAACAGCTTCACCAACCAGGTGATGGCGCAGATGGAGATCTTCACCAAGCCGGACGAGTACGCCAAGGACGTCTACGTGCTGCCGAAGCACCTCGACGAGAAGGTCGCCCGGCTGCACCTCGACGCCCTTGGCGTGAAGCTCACCAAGCTGACGAAGGAGCAGGCCGAGTACATCGGTGTCGACGTCGAGGGCCCGTACAAGCCCGACCACTACCGGTACTGATCTGGGGCGTACCGCTCGGCGACACCGCCGGGCGGTACGCACCCCATGACAGCGACCGTTCGTGCACGCGTGGACCCGAGAAGGCGATTCGTTCATGAAAACCATTGCCCTTGAGCTGGTGCCGCCGGAGATTGACGGTGGCGAGCAGCGGGCTGTCGAAGAAGGCCAGAAAGTCGCGCGGGTGGCCGAGGAGACCGGCCTGTCCGGTGCCATCAAGCACGTCATGATCCCGGGCATGATCGCCGAGGAGGATGACCGCCCTGTCGAGCTGAAGCCGAGGATGGACGTCCTCGACTTCTGGCAGCGGCTGCGTCCAGAACTGCCCGGCATGCGCGGCCTGTGCACCCAGGTCACCGCGTTCGATGACAAACCGCAACTGACCGACCGACTGAACGCGCTGCGCACCGCTGGCATGGATGGCATCACCTTCGTCGGCGTGCCGCGCACGATGGCCGACGGCGACGGGCCCGGCATGGCGCCGACCGACGCGCTGGCCGAGTTCACCGACCTGGTGCCGAACCGAGGCGTCATCCTCATCCCGACGCGGGAGGGCGAGCACGGCCGGTTCAACTTCAAGTGCAACCAGGGCGCCACGTACGCCATGACGCAGCTGCTGTTCTCCGACTCGATCGTGGACTTCCTGCGGGACTTCGCGAAGCAGACCGACCACCGGCCGGACGTACTGCTGTCCTTCGGTTTCGTGCCGGGGATCGAGAAGAAGATCGGGCTGATCGATTGGCTCATCCAGGACCCGGGCAACGAGGCCGTCAAGCAGGAGCAGAAGTTCGTCGCGCAGCTCGCGGAGGCGTCGTTCGAGGAGAAGAAGCGTGAGCTGGTGGATCTGTACAAGCGGGTGATCGACCAGGTCGCCGACCTCGGTTTCGAGATCAGCATCCACCTCGAGGCGCCGTACGGTGTGTCCAAGCCCGCGTTCGAGACGTTCGCGGAGATGCTGGACTACTACTCGCCAGTGTCGTTCTGATCGGATTCGTTCTCGCGCCCCGCGCACCGTCTGGTGTGCGGGGCGCGAGTGCGTTCAGGGACGCTTAGCTCCAGACCTGCTGGGGGATGCGGTCGAGGATGTCGCAGCGGAGATCGAGCGCTGGGACGAGGTTGTCCGGATCGCGGTGGTCGCCTACCTCGTGCAGCACGTCGAGATGACCACCGACGAGCCAGAATCCCCGTGGCTGCCGAGGATCGGTGAGCAGGAACTCGATCAACGCGGGGTGTAGCACCGCGCGGGCGAACTGCTCATCCTCGCCGTCGATCTCGAACTGCTTGTCGAACTCGGGGTTGCCGGTGGTGAAGGTGAGGCCGAGCCCCGTGTTGACGGCGGTCTGCATCGCGAACGCCCTGCGCACGCTCAGCGTTGGCCGAATAGCGGGCGTGCGGACCAGGATCGGTGCTACGTCGAAGAACCGTCCTTCGTGGCGTGCGTCGGCTGACTGGTAGACGCTGAACCGTGCGGCGAGGAACGGTCGTCCCCGGTGGGTGCCGGTGATGACGTCGTGCGCGGCGCGTGCCTTCGGCGGGGCCTGCGTCAGCAGCCGCTCGGGTGTGTGCGCTTGCTGGTTGTTGTAGACCTCGACGTAGTCGTCGTTGCGTTCCTCGTAGGTCCAGCCGCGTTGTGGTGCCTGCTCGTTGAGCCGCTCCAGCGCGGCGTTCTTGTCCGCCTGGTACTGGCGGTTGTTCCAGATGAGAAACCAGGTCAGGGCTCCGCCGAGCAGCAGGATGCCGCCCACGACGATGGCGATGATGGCGATTGGGCTCATCGCAGCACCGCCCCGAAGTCGTAGTCATCGTCGGCGTCGTCGTCGCTGCTCACTCGCGGCTCCGGGCGCGGTACCGGTGGCGGGCCCGGGTCGGGGGGCCGCCGGTCCCCGAACAGCGTCGCGTCCTCGTCGAGCACCCGGTCCAGCAACGTCGTGTCGCCGAGCCCGCGCCGGACGACCTCGGCCTGTGACCGGGCGGCCGCCGCCCGCGCCGAGGCGATGGTGTGCACGACGCTGGCGGACAGCGCGGCGGGCGACACCGTGCGGGTCGCCTCGGTGAACTGGATGTCCTTGACGGTGCCAGCGGCGTCGGTGACGACGGTGACGACGCCGTCCGGCGAGGTGGCGGTGCCGGTGACTTCAGCCAGCTCCGCCGACATGCGCTGGTACGACTCGGTGCGCCGCCGGTTGTCCGCCGCCGCGGTGTCGATCGCCTCGATCCGGCGCAGCAAGCGCTCAGCGGGTTCGCTCATGGCAGCTCCTCACACGGCTTGGTCGGGCTTGATGGTGGAAAGGAACGTCTGGAACTCGCCGATCACGGCCTCGAACCGGTCTGGCGTCGACGACAGTACCGCGTGCAGCACGACCTTCCTGCTCGCGTCACTGGTGTCGCGCATGGTGATGAACACCTGGAACTGGACGACGTCCTGCTTCCTGCCCTCCAGCGTGATCGGCATCCGCACCGCCTGGGTAAGCCCTGGGCTGTCGTCGGAGCCGACCTCCTTGCGTCTGCCGAGCTGGACGGTGCCGACGCTGCTCTCCAGCCGGGCGATGACCTCGTCGGCGACCTGCGCCAGCGGGACGTCGTCGCCGCGCAACTCGCCGCTGAGCGTGATGTTGGGGGTGAAGCCGTTGCTCGCCGGGGGACGCAGCGCGACGAACGCGGCATCCGGCGCGCCCACCTCGTCTGGCGGGGCCGACTGCCAGCCCTCGGGTAGCGAGAACTGGATCGGCACGGGAATCGTGCTTGCCATGAGTGTGAAGTCTCCGATCTGTGGTTAGAAGCCGAGGACGTTCCCGACGGCGCCAACGCCGTCGCTGACGGCGCCGCCGATGTCGCTGGCAACATCGCCGACGTCGCTGGCGACATCGCTGACGGTATCGACAACCTCGCCCGGGTCGACGGAGACGTCGAAGCCAAGCTTCGCGCCGTAGCCGAGCCCGATGCCAGCCTCGGCGCCGATGTGGAACTTGCCGTCCTCGCCCATGCCGAACTGTCCGCCCACTTCGGCCCCCGCGCCTGCCCATGCTTCGCCGGTGACACCGGCGCCGAGACCGCCGACCTCCGCCGACGCCTCGCCGACGGCGCGACCGCCGACGAACGCGCCTCCCTCGCCCTGTGCGCCGGTCAGTCCGATGCTGCCGTCCGCGTAGGCCTCCGCGCCGACGAACACCTCGCCCTGCCCGGCCACGCTGGCGTGGTCACCGAAGTTCAGCTCGCCTTCCGCGTTCGCCTTCGCGAGGTACGCCTCCGCGCTGGCACCAGCCGAGACGCCGGTGAGGCTCGCGCTGGCGTGCGCCTCGGCGCCAGCTCCGAGGGCGGAGGCGGAAGCGGTGCCACTGCCGTCGACCCAGCCAGCGTCGAACTCGCCCTCGACGTCGCCCTTCCACACTTCGGCGGTGGCCTCGCCGGACCACTCCGCGCTCGGGACGTCGATGCCAAACTGTTCCAGTACCCCGTCCAGGTCGAACAGGCCGCCAGAGCCTTGGCCCCACTCCCGCTGGAAGCTGCGGCCGCCGGGACCGCGCTGCCAGCCCCCTGGGTCGACCTGTTCGCCGGTGACCGGGTCGGTTTGGAGCCTGCGGTTGTCCGCGCCGAAGCCGCGCTCGCCGAGGGTGTGGCTGAAGCCGCCCTCGCCGTCCGGCTCCATCCCGAGCGCCCCCGCCACCACACCGCCGACCGCGGCGAGCTCTTCTCGGGCGTTGCTGAGGACGGCTTGGGCTTCCTCGACGGCCCCCTGTGCCGGGTCGACGAACGCCCCGATCATCTCGCCAGCCGCCTGGGCCGCCTGCGCGAGGACGTTGTACTCCGCCGCTGCGGCCCTGCTGGCCGCCTGCGCCTCGGTGTACATCTCGATCGCGCGCTGCGCCTCGCCTTGCGCCCAGGTCAGCGTGTCGGCGAAGTCGGCAAGACGTTCACTGCCGCCGCCGAGCTGGTCGATCGCCTGGAGCCACTTGGGTGGTTCCTGGGCGAAGGCGTTGCGGAACGCCGTGCTCGCCTCGCCGGTCCAGTCGAGCGGATCGATGCCGCCGAGGCCGTCGCTGACCCCGCTGAGGTTGGTGATGATGCCGACCATCTCGCGCAGGTCGTTCGAGATCTGCTCCGGTTGTCCCGGGATCAGCGCGGTAGGATCTGTCGTCTGTCCCAATTCCGCTGCCATCAGTACAACGGCCCCCCTCGTCCGGTGCCCTTGCCGGTGTCCTCGTCGGCGGTCGGGTTGAGTTTGCTCGCGATATCAGGGTTGATGAAGCCGCCGCCCGCACCACCCAGCGCGCCGCCGATCGCCCCTCCGACGTCGTCGATACCGGAACCGGCAGCGCCGATGGTCGACTCCGCGTCGTCCTCAAGGCCGAAATAGGTCGAGACGGCGTCGAACAGTCCCGTGCTGTGATCCTCTGCCTGCTTCTTCAGGTCCTCAACGTGGTCGCGCATCATCTCGATGAACCGCGCCCATCCGGTTTGGACGCCCGGATGGCCGTAGTCGCCGCTGGGGCCGGACCACACTGTGTTCGCGACCCGCCCGACGACGTCGGTGATGTCGTTGGCTGCCCGCTGGATCTGCTCCGGGACAGCTCCGTACCCGCCTGTCATGGAAAACCCCTCGCCTCATCGCATGCCGTGGTGCGATTGGACCAACCGTGATCAACACGATGGGGCGGAGGTTAGCAGCGTTGGTGCGTCGGTGTGAGGGAGTTTCCAAAAATTGGTTTACGGCGGATGGAGCACGCCGACAGCGCGTCTGTCAGCCCTGATACCCCTGCGGCGGATACGGCGGGTAAGCACCGTACGGCTGTTGCTGGCGCTTGCGCAGCGCGGAGCGGCGGCGGAAGAACGTGACCAGACCGATGATCACCGCGACGAGCGAGCCCAACATCGCGAGACCGAACGCGCCGAAGATCATCGCTACCGCGCCGAAGACGGAGGCATGAGGACCAACGCCGAACCAGGCCGTCTCCGCGGTGGCTTCGGTGGCGACGCAGGTGACGGTATAGGTGCCTGGCGGGACAGGGTTCGTCGAGCGCAGTAGGACGCGCCACTCCGCGCCGCTGGCGGTGACCGTTTCGGTGCCCTTCGTTGGTCCCAGCTCGACCGGTGCGCCGGTGTTGTCGGTGGCCTGGCACCGGGCACTGGCTGGAGTGCGGTCGATGAAGATGGTCAGGCCCTCATCGTCCAGCGTGACGTCGCGTTGCTCGCCGGAGGACAGCTCGGCGACAGGGCCGGGGAAGGCGTTGATCGCGTTGAACCCGATCAACGCCCCTCCGGCCAGCGCGAGCACGAACACGCCAACCGCGACGGCGTAGAGCGCCTTGGACGGCTTGACGTCTGGCTGCCCTTGGCCGTGAGGCGTCTCGTACGGCTGGTAGGGCGGTGGCGGTGTCGTCATGCTCGCCGATGGTAGCTACCGGCGAGCATCACCGTCCCTGACTCACTCAGCTGTCAGCCGCTGAAGCCGTCGCACGACGCTGTGGAGAACTGGCCCTTTGCCGTACTCGTCGTGCTCTCCTCACCGTCGACGACCACCGTGCAGGTCACCTTGCCGCCGTCGGCGCCGGTAGTGACCGTGAGCGAACCACCCTTGAACAGCCCCTTGGTCTCGACGTCCTTCGACCATGGCAGGTTCGCGACCTCTTCCTGGTTCATCGAGCTGTTGCCATCGCCGAACGTGGAGTACGTGACCGTGACGTTCGAGGCAGTCCCGGTGACCTCGTAGTGCACGGTGACGGACCGGTTGGCCTCTTCCTGGACGTCGTTGGCCGCCTTGCCGAACGCGGCCACCCACAAGATGCAGATCACGAGCCCGACAGCGGACACCACGACAGCTGCGATCGCGAGTCCCTTGTTGCTGGCTTCGCCCTTGTTGACGCGGAGCACACCGAGGATGCCGAAGATCAGCCCGAGGATGACCAGCGGCCACGCGATGACGCCGACAACGGGGATGACCGAGAAGATCAGCCCGATGAGTCCCAGCACGAAGCCAGCGGTGCCGAGCCCGTTCCGATTGGCTGGCCGCGGCGGCTGTGCGGGTGGCGCCGGGGGATGGCTCGGGTACGGGTTCTGCTCCGTCATTACCAATGTCCCTTCGTTATGAGTGTCGCAAGCCACAGTGGTGGCCTTGGTTGGGTGCGCGGCGGTACGGGCCGAATCAGCCCAGCATCACGTCGATGACGTGGCCCCCAGCGACGAATGGGTCGCCGACGCCGCGCGGGCAGCGATCGGGATGTCGTTCCGCACGGTGCGGTCGTTAGCCGGATCGCGCGGACTTAACCAGGATGAGACCGGGCCGCGACAGAAACATGAATGTGACGAGCGCGCGGCGTAGCGGGACAATCGAACGTGGCACGGTAACCGGCCGATCGGTGCCGCATAGCGAAAACCGCAGGCCAGCGGGAGGCTGACCTGCGGTGGGAGTGCGCCGACAGGGACTCGAACCCCGAACCCGCTGGTTAAGAGCCAGCTGCTCTGCCAATTGAGCTATCGGCGCGAAAGGGACTCACCGGCACCCGGCCGATGCGACGTTGGAAACGTTAGCACGGCGCGGTCAGGCCGCTTCGCACAGGGGGTGCGGAATGGTGGTGGAGCTGAGTCAGGATAGTGACCTCATAGCGGACAACGTCCGACAGACTTGACGCGTCGACACGACGAGTGCCACGGGGAATCGTGCGCGACGAGTCAACGGCTTAGGGGAGAGTCAGGATGCCGAATACACGGCGGGTTTTCGCCGCGGTCATGGGGGTTTGCCTGCTCGCGGCAGGGTGCACGACGACTACACACGCGGAGGAGTCGCGGTCCGCGAGTCCGGCATCGTCACCGCGGCCTCCGTCGCTTGAGCTCGAACTGACCCCCGAATCCAAGGCCGAGGACGTCGAGCCGGGCAAGCCGATCACCGTGGACGCCGAGCATGGCGAGTTGACGAAGGTCACGCTCATCGGCGCGGACGGCACCGTCGTGAAGGGCTCGCTCAACGGCGACAAGACCGCGTGGCGGGCTGGCGAGAAGCTCGGGTTCGGCAAGGAATACACGCTGACCGCGCGTGGCATCGGGGAGGACGGTGAGCGCGAGGTCGAGCGCTCCACCTTCACCACGGCGGTGCCCGCCCAGACGGTGTCGGTCACGCCCGCCATCGTCGATGGCGCCACGGTCGGGGTAGGCATGCCGGTTTCGTTCCGGTTCAGCGCGCCGATCAGTGACAAGGACGCCGCCGAGCGTGCACTGCGCGTCACATCGGAGCCGAGGACCAAAGGCGGTTTCTACTGGTTCAGCGACGAGTGGGTGGTGTGGCGCCCGAAGGAGCACTGGCAGCCGGGCACCGAGGTCAGCGTCGACGCCGACATCTACGGCAGGAACCTCGGCGACGACGTCTACGGCGCCCAGGACGTCAGCGCCGACATGACGATCGGCAAGCGCGTGGTCGCCGTCGCCAACGGTAAGACGCACCACATGAGCGTGTGGATCGACGGCAAGAAGGTGAAGCGGATGCCGATCTCCATGGGCAAGCCGACGCACCCGACGCCGCACGGCACGTACACCGTGATGAGCGAGCACTACGACTACACGATGGACTCCTCGACCTACGGTGTCCCGGTCGATGCCGATGAGGGCTACGAGATCACCGTGTCGCACGCCACCCGGCTGTCGTACAGCGGGATCTTCTATCACTCCGCGCCGTGGTCGGTGGGCGATCAGGGCTACCGCAACGTCAGCCACGGCTGCATCAACCTGTCCACCGCGAACGCCGAGTGGATGATGAACCACTCCAAGCCGGGTGACCTCTTCCGCGTCGTCAAGAGCGGCGGCCAGCGGCTGGAGCCGACGGACGGTTTCAGTGTCTGGCAGCTGCCGTGGCGGGAGTGGCGCACTGGCGGCGTGGACTGAACGCTCTGATGCGGTCGGCCGCGCGGGCCGACCGCACCAGGCTCGCTCAGAGCGCGCCGCGCTCCCAGGGACCAGTGACGGCGTAGGTGACGCCGGGACTCTGGGCGTTGAAGAAGAGGATCTCGCCGTCGGGGCTGAACGTCGCCCCGGCAAGCTCCGTGGTGTTGTCGCTGTTCAGCTCGGCGAGGTCGAAGATCTGACCCTTGTTGGTGACACCGCGCAGCAGGTCCTTGCCGCCGCCGTCCTCGCAGAGCACGAGGCCGCCGGTGTTCGGGGACACGCAGATGTTGTCCGGGCTCTGCAGCAGCTCGGGGTCGGTCGACTCGTAGACGAGCACGAGCTGGCCGCCGGAGTTGCCGCGCGGGCGGTACTCCCACACCTGGCCGAGGCCGGCGTCACCGCCACTGGTGGAGACGATGTAGATCGATCCCTCGCCGTACCAGGCGCCTTCAAGCCGCGCGAACACCGCGGCACCCCGCTCACGGCCCTGGTGGAACACGGCGAGCGTGTCGTCGCTGTCCGGGTCGGGGTCGGCGATGTCGACCCACTCCACCGGCAACGGCTTGCCGACCCGCTGGCTGAGCCGCGTGTCGTACCTCGGCTGGTCCTTGATCGCCAGCATTTGCAGTTTGCCGCCCGCGCCGAGGTTGCCGGGCTCGTTCGGCACGAAGCGGTAGAAACCCGCGCTGCCCCTGTCCTCGGTCTCGTAGACGATCCCGGTGTTCGGGTCGATGGCGACGGCCTCGTGCACGAAGCGGCCCATCGCCTTGTACGGCACCGGCTCTACCGGGCCTTCGGCGTCGGCGGGTACCTCGAAGATGTAGCCGTGCGGGGTGTCGACATCGAGGCCGGTGAAGGTCTCCTCGCAGGTCAGCCAGGTGCCCCACGGGGTAGGCCCGCCAGCGCAGTTGCGGATCGTGCCCGCGATGGATGGGTAGGTGTCGCGCAGCGACATGCTCTTCGAGTCGAACACCATCGTCGTGGTGCCGCCCGCCGCGAGGACGTCGTAGGCGGGCGAGGCGAACGCGGCGCCGTTGCTCTGTTCGTGGTTGCGCACCAGCCGGATCAGGCCGTCGTCACCGGCGAACGCCGCCATGCCGTCGTGACGTCCTGGCGTCGGGGTGCCATTGCTCATCGGTGTGCCGGTGTGGCCGAACGCGACGTAGCTGAAGCCGGCGGGCAGCAGGAGCTCGCCGCCCGGCGCGGGCTGGAGCGGGCCGTAGCCGCCGTTATCGGGGGCCTGCCCGGCGGGCTTGCCGGGGTGGCCGGGCTTGCCGGGGTGGCCACCCGGCGCCGCCTCAGCGCTGGTGGCGCGCATCAGGCCGAGCAGCGTGGCGGTCGCTCCCGCCGCGGCGCCTGCCTTGAGGAAGCCGCGCCGGCTTGGCGCCGTGTCGGCTGAAGTGTGGTGGGTCGACATGTTGGTGCTCCTCCAACTCGGGTCTCGTCGCGGTCGTTCGGGGTGAACCGCGACCACGCCAAGCCCACACGCTTTCGGGTGAAGCCGACTACGGCGATTCGATGAACTCGTATTGAACGGCGGGCAAGCCGGGGCCAGCGAGGTGACGTGCGGCACGAGGATCGAGGTGGCGGCTGCCGCGAGGACTTCGGGAGGCAGAACAGAAAAGCCCTTTCCCGATCGTGGGAAAGGGCCTCTGACCTGGGGTGGATAACCGGACTTGAACCGGCGACCTCCTGGACCACAACCAGGCGCTCTGCCAACTGAGCTATACCCACCATGTGGCACGTCCATGACGTGCCAGCCAGGACATCGTAGCGTGTCGCCGATGGGGCCAGACGTCCGGCCCCTCGGTGTGGCGGTCGCGCTCGTGCGTCCAGCCGAGCCCCGCACGGCGCCGTCAGTCGCCGGACGTCTCCGCGGCCTCCGCCTTCGCGCCCCGGCGCACGACGTCCTCCGCGACCGCCTTGGCCTCCTCGCTGGTCGGGCCGGGGTGCCCGACGAACGCTGTCCGACGGTAGTAGTTCAGCTCGCTGATCGACTCCTTGATGTCGGCAAGCGCGCGGTGCGCCAATCCCTTCTCTGGCTTCGCGTAGTAGACCCTCGGGTACCAGCGGCGCACCAGCTCCTTCACCGAGGAGACGTCGACCATCCGGTAGTGCAGGTGCTCGTCGAGCTTCGGCATGTCACGGGCGATGTAGCCACGGTCCGTCGCGATGGAGTTGCCCGCCAGCGGCGCGGTCTTCGGCTCGGGCACCCACGAACGGATGTAGTCGAGCACCTGCTGCTCGGCCTGTTCGATGGTGACGGTCGAGCGGCGCACCTCATCGGTCAGCCCCGACGCGGAGTGCATGTCGCGCACGACGTCCGGCATCCCGGCCAGGACGTCGTCATCGGCGTGGATGACCACGTCGATGCCCTCGCCGAGGATGTTCAGGTCGGCGTCGGTGACCAGCGCGGCGATCTCGATCAGCGCGTCCTTCGCGAGATCGAGTCCGGTCATTTCACAGTCGATCCAGACAAGACGATCGTTCACGCGCCAGACAGTAGCTCACGGGTGGTGGGTGGTGGATCAGGTGCGTGGCGGTCCCCACCAGACGCACACCGCGGACTGCCTCGCGCGCGGGTTGCCCGCGAGCGGTAGCGTGCGAGCACGCGCGTGCAGGTATGGGAGGTTTTGGCGATGGCGGAACCGCGTCGCATCGTGATCGTCGGAGCGGGTCTCGCGGGGGCCACAGCGGCGATATCGCTGCGCAAGCAGGGCTACGACGGTGACGTGCTGCTGCTCGGTGCGGAACAACATCGCCCGTACGAGTTACCCGCGCTGTCCAAGAGCGTGCTGCTGCACGATACCGACGAGCCGGACTGGGTCGCCGACGAGAACTACTACGTCAAGCACGGCATCGATCTGCGGCGCGGCGTCGAGATCACTCGCGTCGAACTGGGCGCGCGGACGCTCACCGACGTCGTCGGGGCGGAACACACCTTCGACCGGCTGCTGCTCGCGACCGGCTCCCGCCCGCGCACGCTCGACGTCCCCGGCGCCGACCTGCCGGGCATCGCGACACTACGCACCCTCGACGACGCTCTCGACCTGCGTGCGGCCATCGAGGAAGCCCAAGACGTCCTCATCGTCGGCGCGGGCTGGATCGGCTGCGAGGCCGCCGCCGCTGCCCGCTCGGCGGGCGCGGATGTCACTGTCGTCGAGCCGCAGCCGCTGCCGCTGCCGTCGCTGGGGGACGACGTCGCAACGGTGTTCCGCGACCTGCACGCCGACAACGGCGTCCGCTGGCGGCTGGCGACGTCGGTGACGCGGTTCCTCGGTGAGGAGCAGGTCGAAGGAGCCGAGCTGTCCGACGGCACGCAGGTCAGCGCCGATGTCGTCCTGGTCGCGGTTGGCGCGGCCCCACGGTCGGAGCTGGCCCGCGCGGCGGGGCTTGAGCTCGCCGACGACGGCGGCGTCGACGTCGACGCTGGGCTGCGCAGTGCCGCGTCCGCCATCTACGCCGCTGGCGACGTCGCCGCCCACTTCCACCCCGGCTACGGCAAGCGCATCCGCGTCGAGCACTGGGCGAACGCGAAGTGGCAGGGCGAGCATGTCGCGGCCAACCTGCTCGGTGCGCACGAGCCCTACACCGCGACGCCGTACTTCTTCACCGACCAGTACGACCTCGGCTGCGAGTACCGCGGCCTTGCCGATCCTGACCTGGACGAGCTCGTCGTGCGTGGCGACCTCGCGAGTCGGGAGTTCATCGCCTTCTGGCGGCGCGGTGGCAAGGTCACGGCCGCGATGAACGTCAACGTGTGGGACGACGCTGACGCGCTGCGCGTTCTCGTCGACGAGCGAGCCGAAGCCACGCCAGAGCAACTCCGCGAGAGCGACCTCGCCGATTTGGCCGCGGCGGCGTCGTAGGCGACAACCCCGCCCGAGATTTCCCGAACACTCTTCACCTGTCGGGGTGACATGGCAAGATCGGGGCGGACCGGGAGGAGGTGTGTCGTGCGCGGCCGTCGAGCGCAGGCGTTGGAAAGCTGGGAGTCGCTGTTCCGTGCACAGGTGGCGGTGTTCCGCAGGCTCCGGGACGACTTCCGCGGCGCCGAGATCACGCTCGGTGAGTACGACGTGCTCTACAACCTCACGTTGTTCGAGGGGCGACGGCTGCGACTGCACGAGCTCAACGAGCACATCGTCCTGACCCAGCCCAGTCTGAGCAGGCTCGTCGAGCGGATGGAGAAGCAGGGGCTCGTGCGCAGGGAGCGCGATCCTGACGACCGCAGGGGCACCATAGTGATCATCACTGACTACGGAATCGAGGTGCAGCGGCGCGTTGGCCGCGAGCACGCCGACTCCATCGCACGCTACGTCGGTACCGGGCTCACCGCCGCTGAGCTGCGTAGCTTGCGTGACCTATGCGAGAAGCTGCGCGCCGCCCAGCGCGACATCACCGACTGAGCCGTGCCCCGCGGCGCGCCCGCAACCGGACGACGAACCCGGCCCAGGACACCGCCACCACGACCGCGACGGCCAGTCGCACCAGGTCGACGTGCTCGGCGGGATACACCACGTCGGTGAGGTAGGTCTCGATGAACCCGCCCGGCAGACCCTCTTGGCCTGCCTTCTTGCGGAAGTAGTCCTCCGGGCCGGTCAGCGGGCACTCGAATTCGAAGATCACGATGAGCAGTCCCCAGGCCACCGCGACCGCGTGCGCGATGATCGTACGTGGCCAGCGCCACGCCACGAACCCGCCAAGCGTGAGGTACACGAGGAAGGCGAAGTGCAGCACCATCGTCGCGTCCGCGAGCACCCGGTACATAGCTCCATTGTTCCGCAGGTGGCGGTAGTGCGGCGATGCAGAAGTTGATCAGGCCTACTCGCGGTGTTGTTCGAAGAAACAGGCAAAACGGGCATAATTGCGCAAGAGCGCGAGTAGACGTGATCAACAACGTCTGGTGGTGCGCGTCGCCTAGCGGGCTGGCCGGAAAAATCCCGCGACGGCCCGGATACAGTGATATGAGGTATGTCCACTGCACCTTCGGCGGAACCCGTCGCGCCCCGCACGCTGCTGCGACGGCTTGACGACGTGATGCTGGCCGACCGCGTCCGGCTGCGACGACGGATCGACGGCATCCGTAAGCTCCGCGACCAGCGCAAACGCGACTCCGTGCTGCGCGCGATCGCCGCCGACGTCGATGCCGCCGAGTTGCGGCTGGCGGCCAGGCGCGAGTCGGTGCCGAAGGTCCGGTACCCGGCCGAGCTGCCGGTCAGCCAGCGCGCCGAGGACCTCGCCGCCGCCATCCGGGACAACCAGGTCGTCATCGTCGCTGGCGAGACCGGATCCGGGAAGACGACGCAGCTGCCGAAGATCTGCCTCGACGTCGGCAGGGGAGTGCACGGCACCATCGGCCACACCCAGCCGCGCCGGATCGCGGCCCGCTCGGTGGCCGAGCGCATCGCGAGCGAGCTGGGCACCGAGCTCGGTGACACCGTCGGCTGGAAGATCCGGTTCACCGACCAGGTCAGCGAGAACTCGCTGGTCAAGGTGATGACGGACGGCATCTTGCTCGCCGAGATCGCGCACGACCGGCTCCTGCGCCGGTACGACACGCTCATCATCGACGAGGCGCACGAGCGCAGCCTCAACATCGACTTCCTGCTCGGCTACCTCAAGCAGCTCCTGCCGCGCCGCCCCGATCTCAAAGTCATTATCACCTCGGCGACCATCGACCCGGAACGGTTCGCCGAGCACTTCGCCGCGCCGGACGGCACCCCAGCGCCGATCGTGGAGGTGTCCGGGCGTACGTATCCGGTGGAGGTCCGCTACCGGCCGATCCAGGACGATACCGACGACGCCCCGGATAAGGATCGCGACCAGACCCAGGCCATCTGTGACGCCGTCACCGAGCTGCGTGCCGAGCCGCCCGGCGACATCCTCGTGTTCCTCTCCGGCGAACGCGAGATCCGCGACACCGCCGACGCCCTGACCGCGATGGACCTGCCCGGCACCGAGATCCTGCCGCTGTACGCGCGGCTGTCGGCCGCCGAGCAGCACCGCGTGTTCCAGCGCCACACCGGACGTCGAATCGTGCTCGCCACCAACGTCGCCGAGACGTCGCTGACCGTGCCGGGCATCAAGTACGTCATCGACCCCGGCACCGCCCGCATCTCCCGCTACAGCAACCGGCTCAAGGTGCAGCGGCTGCCGATCGAGCCGATCTCGCGGGCGTCGGCCAACCAGCGCAAGGGCCGATGCGGCCGCGTGTCGGACGGCATCTGCATCCGGCTCTACTCCGAGGACGACTTCCTCTCGCGCCCGGAGTTCACCGACCCGGAAATCCTCCGTACCAACCTCGCCTCAGTGATCTTGCAGCTCACCGCCGCTGACCTGGGCGACATCGCGGACTTCCCGTTCGTCGAGCCACCGGACAAACGCCAGATCGCCGACGGTCTCGCGCTGCTGCGCGAGTTGGGCGCGCTGGACACCGCCGATGGCAGGAAAGGCAAGCACCACTCCGCGCACCAGCTCACCGATGTCGGCAAGGCACTGGCGCAGCTCCCCGTCGATCCCCGGATGGCGCGGATGATCGTGGCCGCCGAGGGAAACGGCTGCGTGCACGAGGTGCTGGTCATCGCCGCCGCGTTGTCCATACAGGACCCGCGGGAACGTCCGGAGGAACAGCGCCAGGCCGCCGACGCCAAACACGCCCGTTTCGCCGACCCGAACTCGGATTTCCTTGCCTTCCTGCACCTCTGGGACTACCTGCGCGAGCAGCAACGCGCGCTGTCCGGCAGTCGGTTCCGCAAGCTGTGCAAGGCGGAGTTCCTGCACTTCCTGCGGGTGCGCGAGTGGCAGGACCTCTACAACCAGCTCCGCGAGGCCGCCAAGTCCGCGGGAATCACCGTCGGCAAGCCGAAGTCCGATGCGGACTTCACCGGTCCCGATTATCAGCGCCTCCACGAGAGTCTGCTCGCCGGGATGCTGTCCCACGTCGGCCTCAAGGACCCGGAGAAGCGTGACTTCCTCGGCGCGCGCGGTGCCCGGTTCGCGGTGTTCCCCGGCTCGGCGCTGTTCAAGAAGACGCCGCGCTGGGTGATGGCGGCCGAGCTGGTGGAGACGTCGCGGCTGTGGGGCAGGATCGTCGCGCGTATCGAGCCGGAGTGGGTGGAACGCCTTGCCGGTCACCTGGTCAAGCGCAACTACGCCGAGCCGCACTGGGAGCGCAACCGGGGCGCGGTGATGGCGCTGGAAGCCGTCACGCTCTACGGCGTCCCGTTGGTCTCCGGTCGTAAAGTCAACTACGCGCGGGTAGAGCCGGAGCTGTGTCGGGAGCTGTTCATCCGACACGCGCTCGTGGAAGGCGACTGGCGCACCGACCACCGCTTCTTCCACGCCAACCGCGAACTGCTCGACGAGGTCGCCGAGCTGGAGAACCGGGCGCGGCGACGCGACATCCTGGTTGACGACCAGACGTTGTTCGACTTCTACGACCAGCGCATCCCCGCGGACGTCGTCTCCGCCCGCCACTTCGACTCGTGGTGGAAGAAGGCGCGTCGCGAGCAGCCCGACCTACTCGACTTCTCGCTGCCGATGCTGGTCAACGAGAGCGCCGCCGAGGTCAGCGAGACCGACTACCCGCGGTGCTGGCGGCACGGCGATCTCTACCTCGCGCTGACCTACCAGTTCGAGCCCGGCGCGTCCGAGGGTGACGCGGACGGCGTGACCGTGCACATTCCGCTCGCCGTGCTCAACCAGGTCAGCGCGGACGGCTTCGACTGGCAGGTCCCCGGCTTCCGGGAGGAGCTCATCACCGCGCTGATCAAGGCGTTGCCGAAGCCGATTCGGCGGGATCTGGTGCCCGCACCGGACACCGCGAAGGCGGTGCTCGACCGGCTGGACCCGGACAAGGGCGAGCCCCTGCAGACGGCGTTAGAACGGGAGCTGTACGCGCTGCGCGGCGTCGACGTCCGGCCTGACGACTGGGATCTGACCAAGGTGCCGGACCACCTGCGCATGACGTTCCGCATCGTCGACGAGCGCGGCAAGCGGGCCGCCGAGGGCAAGGACCTGGAGGCGCTACGGCAGCAGTTGGCGCCGAAGCTGCGCACCCAGCTTTCGCGCGCCGCCGAGAAGTTGGAGCGCTCCGGCGTGCGCGAGTGGGACTTCGACAGCTTGCCGAGGTCGTTCGAGGGCAGTTCGGGCGGCAAGCAGGGCAAACCGGTCAGGGGCTACCCGGCGCTGGTCGATCGCGGCGACGCCGTGGACGTCAAGGTGCTGGCCACCGAGCACGAGCAGCGCGAGGCGATGTGGGACGGCACGCGGCGGTTGGTGCTGCTGCGGGTCGGCTCGCCGCGCAAGGCGTTGCGGCGGACGCTGTCCAACACCGCGAAGCTTGAGCTGGCGCAGAACCCGCACGGCGGCGTGTCCGGGCTGCTGGACGACTGCGTGAACTGCGCGCTGGACGTCCTCGTCGCTGAGGCGGGCGGGCCCGCGTGGGACACCGAGGGTTTCGAGCGACTGGTTCAGGCGGCACGGGAAGGCCTGGACCGCACGGTGGTCGAGACGATGGAGCGGGTGCGGAAGGTGCTTGTCGCGTGGCGTTCGGCGCAGCTCGCCGTGAAACGCACCGACGGCCCCGGCTTTGGTGACGCGCTCGCCGACGTCTCCGCGCAGCTCGACGACCTGGTTTACGACGGCTTCGTCACCGCGACGGGCTTCGCGCGGCTGCCCGACCTGGTGCGATACCTGAACGCGATCGAGCGGCGACTGGAGAAGCTGCCGCGTGACTTGGAGCGCGACACGCAGCGGATGCGCACCGTGCTGGCGTTGACCGACGAGTACCGCGCGCTGCTCGCGGACGTCCCCGCCGAGGACGACGTCGTGCGCGAACGGCTGACCGAGATCCGGTGGATGCTGGAGGAACTGCGGGTCAGCTTGTTCGCGCAGACGCTGGGTACCGCGTACCCGGTGTCGGAGAAGCGGGTGCGGCGGGCGCTGGATTCGGTTACCTGACTCTCGCTCGGGTCGTTCTCATCACGTGAACCGATTAGTGTCAGTCGTGGCGTGTACTCATCGGTAGCAACGGAGGTACGGCGATGATCCTGACCCATGCCAAGAAGGCCGTCTCGAAAGCCGCCTCGAAGGCGACCGTCGCCGTACAGAGCGCCGCCGTGCTGTATCGCGCGGGGCTGGCCGATCGACCGGACGACAGCATCCGTTCGCTCCTCGCGGTGCACAAAGTCGGACCATTCGCCGGTGTGATCTCGATCGGCGCGCACCGCAATCCGAACGCCGTCGCGATCGTGGACGAACTGGGTGAGCTGACTTACGGCCAGGTCGAGCGCCGCTCCAACGCGCTCGCGCGCGCCTGGTCGCAGCGCGGCATCGGGGCGGGCACCGTCGTCGCCGCGTTGTGCCGCGACCACAGGGGCTTGGTCACCACGATGGCGGCGACCGGCAAGCTCGGTGCGCGGTTGCTGCTGCTCAACACCGGGTTCGCCAAGCCGCAGCTCGCCGACGTCGCCCGCCGCGAGCAGGTCTCGCTGCTGGTCTACGACGAGGAGTTCACGGAGCTTCTCGACGCCGTCGACCCGGACGTCGAGCGGTGTCTCGCCTGGGTGGACACCGAGCGGCCCGCCGACTCGCTCGAATCGCTGGTCGCCGCCACCGACGGTGCGCCCGTGCCCGCCCCGGAGCGTCCTGGCGGGTTCATCCTGCTCACCAGCGGCACCACGGGTACGCCGAAGGGCGCACCGCGCGAGAAGACGTCGCCATTGTCGTCGGCGCAGCTGCTCGATCGGGTGCCGCTGCGGCGCGATTATCCGATGCACATGGCGGCGCCGATGTTCCACGGCACCGGACTGTCGCAGGTTCTGCTGGCGTTCGCGCTGGGCAACAAGGTCGTGCTGCGACGTCGTTTTGATCCCGAGGAGGCGCTGCGCGTCGTCGCTGAGCACCGGTGCGCGGTGTTGGTCGTCGTGCCCACGATGTTGCAGCGCATCATAGACCTCGGCCCCGAGGTGCTTGGCAAATACGACACGTCGTCGCTGCGGATCATCTTCGCCGCGGGGTCGGCCATCCCGCGCGACGTCGTCACCCGCACCATGGACATTTTTGGCGACGTCCTCTACAACCTGTACGGCTCGACCGAGGTCGCCGTCGCTACCGTCGCCACCCCTGAGGACCTGCGGATCGACCCGAGCACGGCGGGCAAGCCGCCGGTCGGGTGCCAGGTGCGGCTCTACGACAACAACGACGCAGAGGTGACCGAGCCAGGCAGCGTCGGGCGCATCTTCGTGGGCAGCGGGCTCAGCTTCTCCGGCTACACCGACGGCAGAAACAAGGACATCATCGACGGCCTGCTGTCTACAGGGGACGTCGGCCACTTCGACGAGAACGGCCTGCTGTTCGTCGACGGCCGCGACGACGACATGATCGTCTCCGGCGGCGAGAACGTCTATCCGCTCGAGGTGGAGAACCTGCTCGCCGATCGGGAGGACGTCCTCGAAGCCGCCGTCGTCGGCGTGCCGGACGAGGAGTTCGGCCAGCGGCTCAAGGCGTTCGTGGTGCTGGCGGACGGCGCGGAGGCCGAGGCCGAGGACATCAAGGCTTATGTGAAGGCGAACCTGGCGCGCTACAAGGTGCCGCGCGACGTCGAGTTCCTGGACGAACTGCCCCGCAACGCCACCGGCAAGCTGCTCCGCGACAAGCTGACGGGATAGCGTGCCCTGTATGCCCGATCCTGTGTGTGGACCGGGAGAGTGTGAGTCGTTGTGGTCGTCCGGACAACCACAACGACTCACGTTCGATCGTTCGTCACCGCGCCTGGCGCACGCGTCGCCCGCGTGACGCGGCGCGGCGCGGCGCTAGCGCGCTGTTCGCACGATGTGGTCCAGCGCGCCGGTCAGCAGCGCGTGGATCTGCTCGCGGGAGCCGGTGTGGTGCTGTGCCCACTCCAGTGCCAATTCCTCGGCGTAGGCCAACCACGCGCCAACGGCGGCGCGCACCAGCTCGCTCGGCTCGTCGATGTCCAGCGCGGTGAGTGCCTGGTCGGTCAGCGCGGCGCGAGTATCGCGGAAGATCTCGTGCACCCAGTCGTCGGTGCCCGCGCTGCGGAACAGCGCGATGTAGGGCTCGTGCCGTCGTTCGATAAAGCTGAGGAACCCAGCGACCAGGTCGTCGATCGTCTCGCCCTCTCCCCGCGTCGCACGCAGCAGTCGCCTGCTCGCCGCGCGCACGACCTCGGCGTAGTAGTCGCGTTTGGTGGGGAAGTAGTGGAACAGCAGGCTGCGGGAGATGTTCGCGCGCTCGGCGACGTCGTCAATGGTGATCTGGTGCAGCGGTCGCGTGGTCAGCATCTCCAGGCCGATGCCGATGAGCTGCTTGCGCCGCTCGTCCGGGCTCTGCCGGGCACGGCGTTTGGATGCGGCCATGCGACCTCCTCTCTATTGAGCAATGCTCGATACGTAGAGTAGCGTGAGCTGCCATGGACTTCACGCCGTCAGCGCGATCGGCCAAGTACCGCGACAAGGTGGCCGAGTTCATCGCCACCGAGGTCGCTCCCACCGAAGCGGACTACCTGCGCACCCTGCACCAGGCCGAAGACCCGTGGGTGGTGCTGCCGCTCGTGGACGAGCTCAAGGCCAAGGCCCGCGAGCGCGGTCTGTGGAACTTCTTCCTGCCCAAGTCCTACTCCGAGGCGACGGGGGAGGGCGCGGGGCTTTCCAACGTCGACTACGCGCCGCTCGCCGAGCGGATGGGTCGCCACGTGCTCGGGCCGGAGGTGTTCAACTGCAACGCCCCGGACACCGGCAACGCCGAGGTGCTGATCCATTACGGCAGCGAGCAGCAGCGACAGCGTTGGCTGCGGCCGCTGTTGGACGGCGAGATCCGCTCGGCGTTCTGCATGACCGAGCCCGAGGTCGCCTCGTCCGATGCCACCAACATGGCCGCCACCGTCGTCCCGGACGGCGACGACGTCGTGCTCAACGGTCGCAAGTGGTTCTCCACCGGTATCGGGCACCCGCGCTGCGAGTTCGTCATCTTCATGGGCCTCACCGACCCGGACGCGCACCGCCACCAGCGGCACACGATGGTGCTGGTGCCGAAGGACACGCCCGGCGTCAGTGTCGAGCGGATGCTGCCGGTGTTCGGCTTCTACGACGAGCCGTACGGCCACGGCGAGGTCACCTTCGACAACGTCCGCGTGCCGCGGGAGAACGTCATCGCAGGGCTCGGCAAGGGCTTCGAGATCGCCCAGGGACGTCTTGGCCCAGGCCGCATCCACCACTGCATGCGCTTCATCGGCCTTGCCGAACGCGCGCTGGAACTGGCGATCACTCGCGCGATGGACCGCACCGCGTTCGGCAAGCCGCTGGTCAACCTCGGCGGCAACCGGGAGCGCATCGCCCGCGCCCGCATCGCGATCAACCAGGCCAGGCTGCAGGTTCTGCACACCGCGTGGCTGCTCGACACCCATGGCCCGTTCGGCGCGCTGTCCGAGTTGTCGCAGATCAAGGCGAGCGTGCCCGGCATGGCCGAGCAGGTGATCGACATGGCGATCCAGCTGCACGGCGGCGGGGGCCTGACCAACGACTTCCCGCTCGCGGGCGCCTACGCGGGCGCACGTTCGCTGCGGATGGCCGACGGCCCGGACGAGGTCCACCTCGGCGTCATCTCCCGCATCGAGCTCGCCCCATACAAGGAGCGGGCAGAACGCAGCTAGGGTCGATAACGCAACCCGAGAAAGGCACACATGAGCACCGAACGCAAGAACATCGTGATCACCGGGGCAAGTGCGGGCCTCGGCGAGGGCATGGCGCGGGAGTTCGCCGCCAAGGGGCGCAACCTCGCGCTGTGCGCACGACGTACCGACCGGCTTGCGGCGCTGGCCAAGGAACTGACCGAGGCGCACCCCGACATCACGGTGACGACCAAGGCGCTCGACGTCACCGACACCGACGCGGTGTTCCGGGTATTCCGCGAGTTTCGCGACGAGCTGGGCGGCATCGACCGCGTCATCGCCAACGCCGGGCTCGGCAAGGGTCAGCCCATCGGCACCGGCTATTTCGAGGCGAACAAGCAGACCATCGAGACCAACGTCATCGGCCTGCTCGCGCAGTGCGAGGCCGCGATGGAGATCTTCCGCGAGCAAGAGGCGGGCCACCTCGTCGTCGTCTCGTCGGTGAGCGCGGTACGGGGAATGCGTGGCAACGTCACCACCTATGCCGCGTCGAAGGCCGCCGCCGCGTCGCTGGCCGAGGGAATCCGTGCGCAGCACCTGAGCAAGGACACAGCCGGCATCGCTGTAACGACCCTGCTGCCGGGCTACATCGAGTCGGAGATGACCGGGCGCGCGAACAAAACGCCGTTGATGGTCAGCGGTGAGAAGGGCGCGAAGGCACTGGTCAGTGCGATCGAGGCGGAGAAGGCCAAGGCGTACGTGCCGTGGTGGCCGTGGACCGTGCTCGCCCAGGTACTGCGGTTCGCCCCGCTGAGCCTGGTGCGGAAGTTGTCATGAGCGAACTGGTCGATACTCCGGGCGAGGTCAGGGAGGAAGACGCGTTCGATCCGCGTGCCGTGCACGAGTGGCTCTCGGCACGGGTCGACGGGCTGGGGGACGATCCGCCAGCCGTGCGGCAGTTTCCCGGCGGGGCCTCAAACCTGACGTACGAACTGTCCTATCCGGACCGCGCACTGATCCTTCGCAGGCCGCCTGGCGGTCACCGCGCCGCATCGGCGCACGACATGTGGCGCGAGTACCGTGTCCAATCCGGACTCAAGCCGGTGTTCGGCTACGTGCCGGACATGGTGGCGTTCTGCGATGACGAGTCGGTCATCGGCACCGAGTTCTACGTCATGGAACGCCTCAAGGGCATCATCCTGCGCCGCGACCTGCCGGACGGGCTCGACCTGAGCCCGGACGACGTGCGCAAGCTGTGCAAGGACGTCATCGACAAACTGGTCGAGCTGCACCAGGTTGACGTCGAGGCGGCGGGGCTGTCCGACCTCGGCAAGGGCGCGGGCTACGTGCGCAGGCAGATCGAGGGCTGGTCCGACCGATACCGCAAGGCGCGCACCGAGAACGTGCCCGCCTACACCGAGGTCATGGAGTGGCTGGCGGCCAACCAGCCGGACGACGTCGCCACCTGCCTGATTCACAACGACTACCGGTTCGACAACATCGTGTTCGACGAGAACATGCAGGTGGTCGGCATCCTGGACTGGGAGATGTCCACGCTCGGCGACCCGATGATGGAGCTGGGCGCGACCATGGCGTATTGGGTGCACGCCGATGACGACGACGTCTTCACCCGTAGCAGGCGGCAGCCGACACACCTGCCCGGCATGCTCACCAGGGACGAAGTCGTCAACTACTACCTCGCCAAGACCGGCCTCGCGGTGGACGACTGGACGTTCTACGAGGTCTACGGCTTGTTCCGGCTCGCGGTGATCATCCAGCAGCTGTACCGGCGCTACCACGACGGCGGCACCCAGAACCCGCGCTACGCCGACTACTGGATGTTCGTCGGCTACCTGGAGTGGCGCTGTAAGGAGATCATCGCGAAGGCCGGTGCTTGATGGGCGCGATCTATCTGGTCCGACACGGGCAGGCGTCGTTCGGCTCCGCCGACTACGACCAGCTCTCCGACGTCGGCGCGGAGCAGTCCAAAGTCGTGGGGAACGAGCTGCGCAGGCGTGGCGTCGAGTTCACCGAGGTGCGCTGCGGCACGATGGTCCGGCAGCATGACACCGCGTCGGCGGCCGGATTCGACGCGGTCGCCGACGAGCGCTGGAACGAGTACGACTTCATCGACGTCCTGCGCGGCCACGGGGCTGAGTTGCCAGAACCGGTGGACCCGCGTGGATTTCAGGCCGCGCTGGACGAGGCGCTGCTCGCTTGGATCGCCGCGGCGGACGGCAGCGCCTGTATGGAGCCGTGGACGTCGTTCGCCGATCGGGTGAATTCGGCGTTCGACGAGCTGGCGGAAGGGCTACCCAAGGGTGGCAGCGCGCTGGTGTTCACCTCGGGCGGGGTGATCGGCGCGCTGGCGGCGCGGGCGATCGGGGACCAGCCTGGCCGGTTCACCGCGCTGCACCGCGTGACATGCAACGCTGGAATCACCAAACTGGTGACCGGTCGGTCGGGTCTCACGTTGCTGGCGTTCAACGAACACGCGCACTTCGAGGCCGAACACCGCAGCTTGCTCACCTACCGCTAGGAGCACTCGCATGAGCTTCCAGGCCACTACCGTCATCCCCGTCAACGGCGAGGGCACCGAGGACGTCCTCGTCGACGAGCAGGGCCGCATCTACACCGGCCTCGCCGACGGGCGCATCCTTCGCGTCGACAAGGACGGCAGCTCGATCGAGACCGTCGCGACCTGTCCAGGCCGCCCGCTCGGGCTGGAGTTTTACGGCGACGACGAGTTGGTCGTGTGTGCCTCCGATGCCGGGCTGCTCGCGGTGTCGCTTCCTTCCGGTGACGTGCGGGTGCTCGCGGACACGGTGTTCGACGCACCCATTATCGCGTGCAACAACGCGGCGGTGGCCAGTGACGGCACGATCTACTTCAGCGACTCCTCGCGCCGCTACCCGATTCCGGAATGGCGCACCGACCTGATCGAGCAGACCCGTACCGGACGGCTGCTGCGCCGCAACACCGACGGCACGGTTGACGAACTGCTGACCGGGCTGCACTTCGCCAATGGCGTCGCGCTCGCCGCCGACGAGTCGTTCGTGACGGTGGCAGAGTCCGGTGCCTGCCAGGTGCGCCGGTTCTGGCTGACCGGGCAGCGTGCTGGCACCGCTGACCTCTTCGTCGGTGAGCTCAGCGGCTACCCGGACAACTCGTCCACCGGTAGTGACGGCCTGATCTGGATCGCGATCCCCGCGCCGCGCAACCCTGCCCTCGGAGTGGTGCAGAAGCTGCCCGGTCCGGTCCGCACCGCCGTCACCAAGCTGCCGGAGACGCTACAACCATCGCCGAGTAAGACCGTGCGAGTCATCGGTGTCGACGACAGGGGCGACATCGTCCACTCCTACGAGGGTGAGATCAACGGCTTCCACATGCTGACCGGGGTGCGTGAACGCGATGCCCAGCTGTACTTCGGCAGCCTGCACGAGAGCGCCGTCGTCACGATGACGCGGTAAGCGCGCCGGGCGCGGCCAACGGCACGTTCGCGGCAGGCGCGCATGTACGGGTCCCATCGAGCGACCTCACTCGATGGGACCCGTGGCTCGTGCCGCGGTTTACGGCGAGTACGAACAGGTCTCCCGGTACTCCTCGATCTCCCAGCCGCTCGGTGCGGGGCAGAGGAACTGGTGGTAGCGGGTGTCGTTGTCCACGAACAGCTTCAGCCACGAGATGCTGTACTTGGCGATCGTGGTGTTGGAGTAGTTCGGCGCGAAGTGGCTGGCGTTGTTCAGCTCGAGGTACGCCTTGTCCAAACTCGACGACAAACTCTCGTAGAATGGCTCCGAGTGGCTGCGCACCGGGGCGATGCTGTCGTCCTCCGCGCCGATGATCAACGTCGGCACCGTCACCTCGTACCAGGTCTTGTCCAGGTTCCACGGCGTCAGCGGGATCGCGGCTTGCAGCGATGGGTCATCGGACACCGCTTCGAGCGAGCCGCCGCCACCCATGGAGTGCCCCATGACGGCGAGCCGGTTCTCGTCGACACGATTTCGGACGTCACTGCGTTCCGTCAGGTACTCCAGCGCGGCGAGGAGCTGGTCGCCCCTGCTGCCAGGCTGGTCGTAGCGGCTGTTGGTGTCGATGGTGAACACCACGAAGCCCTGCGACGCCAACCTCGGGCCGTACCAGCTCATGCTCGACTCGCTGGCGGTGTAGCCCGGAGCGATGGCGACCCCGCCGAACGTTCCTTCACTGGTGTCAGCCAAATAGCAATACACACAGTCACGGGCTGACCTGGCTATTCGTCCTGCTGGCCCTGCGCGTCCTGGTCGTCGGCCAGGTACGCCTCCAGCGCGGCCATCACCAGCCCGCTCACCGGCATGCGGTGCGCCTTCGCGTACTGCTCTGCGCGCTGCCACAGCGCGATCTCTTCATCCCGCACGTAGAGCGACTTGTGCACACCCATGCGTCCAGGTTCCACCCTGATCAGACCTGTGCAGGCTTATGCACGGCGGTGTAGCGTTGGCACGCCAACTACACAGCGCGAGCCCCCGACCACGCCGCTAAACCTGGCCGGGGGCTCACTTGATCGGAAGGTGAGTTCCGACCCATGAGTAACCCTATCGGCCCCACGCCGCGCGGTGAGGGTGACGAGCACGGCGCGTTCCGCCGCGCCGCCACCCGCGTCTACTCGAAACCACAGCCCAACGGGTGGCACCGCATCTTTGTGCAGTACCCCGGTTCGGCACCGTCGCCGCTGTGCGGGGTGCGCTCCGCTACCGAAGCTGGCCGCGTCTGCCGCTGGTTCGCCGCGCGCTACCACTGGGTGTATGACAGCGCCGCGTCAGGCGGTGATGACCGATGAAGGACACGACCCTCACCGACGACACGGTGGCCACCCGGCCCTCACCGCCCACGAACAAGGGTCGCCGGTTCCCCATCACTGTGCTCAGCCCCGCTGAGGTCCGCGCCCTCATCGACAACACCCCCGCCCGCAGCCACTCCGGGGTGCGGATGCGCGCCCTCATCGGCGTGCTGTTCGGCAGCGCGTTGCGGATCGCGGAAGTGCTTGCCCTCACGCCCGCCGACGTCCAGGGCCGTGAGGTACTTGTTCAGCACGGCAAAGGCGACAAGGCCCGCACGGTCGGGCTCGACGCCACTGGCCGGGATCTGCTGGACCGCTGGATGGACCGCCGCGCGCAGCTCGGGTTGAACGGGCGGCACCCGATCTTCGCGACGTACAGCTCCCACTCGTTCGGCAAGCCGTTGGTACAGCGGGACGTCCGCAAAGCCCTGGTGCGTGCCGCCGATCGCGCCGGGATCACGAAGCGGGTGCACCCGCACGGGTTGAGGCACTCCCTGGCCTACGACTTGGCGCGCACGGAGCCGATGCACGTGGTGCAGGGCCAGCTCGGACATGCCAGCCTCGCGACCACCGGCCGGTACCTGGCGCACCTGGGTGCGAATGATCTGGTTGAGGCGATGTCGCGGCGCACCTGGTGAGTGAATAGCACCGCTTCGCGCCCATTGCGGGGCCATACCGCACCCCGCGCGGGTTGAACGTGCGGAAGCGGTGCTATCCGTGCCAGTCACCCCCTACGTGGGGGTGGTGTCATCACCCCCGGAAACCGGCATGTGTCATCACCCCGTACTGCGGTAGTTCTACCGCAGTTGTCCGCTCACTTGTCACAGAGCACACGCGCCGCGCCGGTCAGGTGGCCCGCGTCGGACGCGGACATGACGCTCCGGTCCAGTAGCTCATCCCAGATCTCCCGTTGCGACGTGCCAGAGGCAAGCTCGGCGCACACCCACTCGCCCAGTGCCAGCGCGGCGGTCTCGTCAAGCATGTTCCGCTCCAGCCAGCCGTCCTCGGTGAGCACGTCCAGGTAGATCTCCTCCATCGGGTCGGCACCGGTCGTTCCGGCGGACACCGGTGGCGACGAGGTGAGGCTTGTGCCGCCGCGCGTGCTCAGCGGCTCCTCCACGTCGTCGCCGGAGCAGGCGGCGAGTGCAGCTATCAGGCAAGCCGCCAGGGTTGCGCGGAGCAGCCGTCGAAGCATGTTGTGATTCCCTCGGATAACCGGACTAATCAGGCAAAGCGGAGTGCAGGTCTGGGGATGATACACCCCCAATACGGGGATGTTTGCGATCGCACAGACCCACCCACCCACGCATGCTCAGGCCTGTGTCATCACCCTGACTCCGGTTCGCTCCGCAGCAGCCGCACCGTCTCCAGCACCTCATCCCGCGTGTGGCCACGCAGCTCCGCCGCCAGCTCCCGCAGCTCCTCCGCCGCTGTCGGTGGCCAGTAGTCACGCGGCCAGTCCGGCTCCGCCAGCGGACGCACCACATCCATCGCCTCATCCAGCGGCAGCCCGGACACGTCCACGCCCGCCACCACGGTGCCCGGCGGCAAGCGGTCCAGCTCGTCCGCCAGCTCCCGCAGCTCCGGCGGCACGGTCACGTACTCGCGCCGGTGCCGCGCCGGTCGGCCGTCCTTGTGTGGCCTGCCCGCGCGCTGCCCGTACCGCGCAGTGACCTCCGGGCCCAGCTCCCGCCGCAACACCCGCAACACCTGCGAGGCGTGCCACCGGCCGTGACGCGCCGTGAGGTAGCCCTCGGCGGTGAGCACCGCGCAGATCACCCGCAACGACACGCCCCACCGGCGCAACTGCACCATGCGGGCCACGGCTGCACCGGGCTGCTCCACCCGAGCATCCGTGCCCCCTGAGCACGAAACAGTCGTTGCTACAAACATGGGGCACCCCGGTGGTTCGTTGTTGCCTGCTTCACCGTTGGTGCCGCTGTCTGGCTGGTTGTCGTTGTGTGGCTCCATGTTGGGGTTTGTGTCGTTCATGCTGTCGTGTTCAGGGTCGAACAGGACATGGAGTAGAGCGTCTTGCGCCCCGGTGATGGCGTGGTCGAGCGCTGCCGCGTCGGGGTCGGTAATGGGGTCGTTGTCTAGGTTGGGCACCCGGATGACGTGCCCGTCGATGACGCGGCTCTCGTACCTCATGGTGTCCCCCACGCGATGAGGTGCCGGGCTTCGCGGATGTCGGTGGGGCGGCACGGCCCGACGTACATGGCGGTGTGCGCGAAGTCGGCGTCCACGTACGGGGTGGTGGTGCTGCCGAGGATGCGGGCTCCGCAGTCCGCGACGCGCTCAGTGTGGTCTCGGGTGCCGTAGCGGTCACGCACGCCGTCCGCGTCACCGTAGGCCCGCGCCTGCTGGAGGTGCATCCACTCATGGCGCACCGTGTCAGCGACGAACCGGCACGGGGTGGTGGGGTTGATCAGCGCCAAGCGCTCATCGAACCGGACACGCCCGTACAGGCGCGTGTCTTCTGACACCCGGAACCTGGCCGGGTCAGCGCCGAGCGCCGCGATGGTGCCGGTGTACTCACGCTGCCAGTCGCAGTCTTGCGGCTTGGCCTCCAGGATGTCCGCCACCCAGGCGGGCACGTCCGTGTTGGGCTGGCGGGGTGTGTCGGTGTGCCCGGCCGGACCGGACCCCGCCGCGAGCAACACCACCAGCGCGGCGAGGATTGCCGTGTACCGCATGGCTAGCCCTCGCCTCGGAACACCACCAGCAACGTCAGGGCGGCGTTGTTGGCGTTGTCGGCGGGCCAGGTGTTGCCACCGGTCCACACTTGGATGTCTACGTCGAAACTGTCCCGGTCGCGGACGTCGCGCACTTCGGTTTGGCCTAAGGTCACGTCGAACACCTCGCCGGTGGTTACGGTCGCGTTGAACAACTGGCCTTCAATGCCGTCGATCCTGCTGCGGCCGTTGAGGCTGTCCGAGCTGGCGCTGTTGTTCTGCGCGCTGATCATGCTGATCGCGATGGCACCGGCTTCGGCAGCCCAGCGCGGCACCGGCACCGTGATCGACGTCTTGACCGTGGGCGCGCTGGTGATCCCGTAGTTGTTACCGCTGGCGAAGTCGTTGTAGAAGTCCACCGGCACCACCAGCGCCCCCAGCAGCGCCAACCGGTCGGCACCGAGCGCCCATCCTTGCGTGCCAACCCTCCCGACGGTCAGGTCACCGTCGAACGAGGTGCTGCGGATGGTGGCGGTGCCCTCCACGGTGACGCCGCCCTCGGGGATGTGGGCGTTCTCCAGCGGGTTGGACCGCAGGAGCGAGTTCACGATGCGGGTCAGCTCCGTGAAGCCGTTCACCATCGACGTGGGCTGCGGGGTGAGCTGCTGCACTGGCCAGTTGGGGTTCGCGTGGAGCCTTTTCGGGTCAACGTCTCCCATGCCGGGCCTCCTCAGTTGTGGTGCCGCCGCTTGCGGCGTGCGGCGATCTTGGCTTGACGGGCGGCGTCCCGCTTGTCGGCTTCCTGCTGGACGCGCTGCTGACGGAGCAGGCCCGCCCAACGCGGGCAGGTCTCGTCGTGGAGCACCCGCCAGTCGGAGGGGTTGTGCTTGTCCATCTGCACCTGTCCGGTGCAGTCCGGGCAGGCGACCGCATCAACGGCAGCGGCGTGGCTCTGCTCAGGCACGCAGTGGAGCAGCGGCGGGAACGGCATCAGCACGTGCTCAGCACGGTCTTCATTGCTCATGGGGTGCCTCCTGTTCGTTGGCGAGGGTGGTGGCGTACGCGGCAAGTTCGCGCAGCACTTCCGGTTGGCGCACGCGCTGGAGCGCGGCAACGGCGGCAAGCGCGGTGGTGCGTGCGGTGCGGGCCTCGTGCACCCGTTCACGCGCCAGCGGTGCCCTCCATGCCCGGGCGGGCACGCTGCGGGTAGGTATCTGCGGTCGTCTCATCAGTGGTCCTCTCGACGGGCTGGGGGGCGCACGCCTGGCCAGTTGGTGTCCTCGCGCGGGGGTGGCTCGTCCTGGCAGGACGCGCACAGGCGCAAGTTCGGGTTCAGCGGCCGGAACTGGCCGCAGCGCACGCACGGACGCGGCTCGCGGCGTGGCCTTGTCCCGATAGGACCGCTTCCGCGTGGTAGCGGTGCCCGCCCCCGTGGGGGCCGTAACACCCACAGGCCCCCCGTAGGGGGTACGCCTGTAACGCTGTAACAGCGCAGGTCAGAGGCTTGTAGATGATCTTGTAACGCGGAAATCTGTAACAACTGCTGTTTTCGCAGGTCAGGAGGTGTTACGCATCGGTGATACGGGTGATACAGCTCGGCCATCACGCCATCGCCTCCCAGTCGGCCTGGTGCTCATCGACCGCGCGCTTGACGGCCACGTGGTACGTCCCTAGCCGCTTCGCCAGCTCCCGCAGCGACAGGCGCTGACCTTCACGGGTGCACTCCTCACGGACCCGCGCCCACATCAGGTCGCGGTCGCGGGTCACCGGCGACCATGGCCACTCGCCGCCGCGCTGCACGGCAGCGGGCCAGTCCCGCTCATCCCGCTGCCCGCGCCAGTGCCGCAGCTCGCCCGTGTCGGCGTCGAGGTAGATTCCGAACTCAGGCCAGCGCGACCACAGGGACGCCCCGTACGGACGCTCCGGCCGCTTGCCGCCGTTCGTGCCGTACGGGGTGTGCGCCTCCAGGACGACCGCGCAGTCATGGGCGGCACGGAGGCTGTCGAGGTGCGCCGCCACGGTGCGGGCGGTGCGCTCCTCGGTGGGGTCACCCGCCGCCAGTTTGTACGTCGGACCCGTGATCAACACGTCGGGGCGGCAGTCGGCCACGACCTCACGCAGCCAGTGCGCCTCAGGCGGCTGGAGGACGTCGAGTCCCTGCGTCCGCACGTTCAGAAACAGCGACCCCGCATAGAACGGCCCAGCAGCAGCGCGCAGCGGCTTGATCTTGCGATGAACCTGCCGGGCGCTGTTCTCAAGGTCGATCAGCAGCACCCTCAGCGGCTCGAACGGGTCGCCGCCGAACGGGTGGATGCCGGACGAGAACTGCACCCCGAGTTGACGCAGCAGGGTTGACTTGCCGCCACCCTCGCGCCCCGTGACGATCACGCGGTCCCCTCGCTCCAGCAGGCCGGGCACCAGCCAGTCGTACTCCGGCACCCCCTGGCCGAGGAAAGCGTCAAGCTCAAGCGACTGTGCGCCCGTCATTTCGGCTATCAGCTCATCGGCTACGTCACCCGTTACACGCGCGCTCACCGCAGACCACCTCCGTGTTGGTGCCGGAAGGCGGCAAGGACGCGCTGCAAGCTGCCAACGGCCAGCCCCGAGCCGCGCACGTGGACCTCCGGGCACAGCCCGGCCAGTTGGCACGCGCGCTGGTAGCCCTTGCGTGTGAGTGCGTCGGTGTCTCCGACATCGAACTCGACCGCGTTCCCTGGCTGTGGTGGCTCGCCCAGCCAGCCGTCCGAGTACACGGCGTCGGGGCACCAGCGCAGCACGTGCACGGCGCGGACGGGGCGCAGTTCGGCGGGGCGCACGGCACGGCCGGTGCTGCTGGTTGCGGCCAACAGATCGTACGGATCAGCGGTGGAGGTCATCGGGTGCCTCCTGCCGTAACGGGGGCGAACAGCGCGGCGAGCGTGTCAGCCTGCTCAGCGGTCAGCGGCGGCGACTCGGCAGCCACGCGGTCGGCGGCAGCGCAGATGTCCGCCCATTCGTCGGGGGTCACGCCTGCGGGCGGGTTTCCGTTGGTGTCACTCGCCATCGCCATCGCCCCCGCCCCCGGCGGTCACGGCGTCGATGCTTGGGCATAGCAGCGCGGCGAGACGGTCACGCTGCTCCTGCGTCAGCTCAAAATCGTTGACCAGACTCTCGATCTGGCGGGCGACCCATGCGGCGCGCAGCTCGGCGCGCAGCTCGGCGGCGAGTGCGGCGTTGCCACGCCGCACTGCTGCGCCGAGACGGCCGCGTAGTGCCTGCGCCGGGTCGGGTGTTCGTGTTGTGGGTGCCATGATTCGTTCCTTGGCTCGGTGGTCATGGAACTCCTCAGTGGTGTGAGCCTGCGTCCACTGTGGCCCCACCTAGGGGAGCCGTAGCGGGCGCTATGAGTCATTTTGCTTTGGCATGTAAGGGAAAACTACCCCAGCAGTGGGGGGCACAAGAGAGTTTCCGCTGGTCAGAAGCACGAAAAAATCTTGAGACAACGGGGGGTACAAGGGGGTACACGACGACATACGGCCCGGTTGCCGCAACTTGCTGGACCCTCAGCGTTCGCCACGGTCACGCTTGCCCCATGACTACGCCACCCCCAACGAAAGACCTACGGCGGTCGCTCACTGAGATTTCCCAGCTCGCCGCCCAGCTCAAGCAGGCCCCCGCCACCGAAGGCACCGTGCGGTCGCTGGAACAGCTCGCCAGTCTGCGCAAGCAGGTGCGGGAGACGCTCCGTCAGCGCGGCCAGTTGCCACCCGCGCTGACGGCATCCAGCGCCATCCAGGACAGCACGCCCACCCCGCAGGGCGTGGACCCCGCGAAGCCGCTCACGATGGATGCCATCGGCCGCTACATGATTGAGGCGTCCCGTTTCGAGAGCGGGCGGCGGAACGTGGTGCGCACCGTGGCGCAGTTCCCGGATGAGCGGCTGCTCACCGATGACGGCTTCGCCAACATCGAGAAGATCAACAAGTTGCAGGCGACAGCCCGCCAGCCCGAGGAGCTGGAAAGCCTCACCGCCGCGCTGTGTCAGCCGCTTGAGCCGCGCTACGACGTGCAGGCGATCGGCACGCAGGAGCGGCCCATTCGGGATGGCCTGCTGCGGTTCGGCGTGGACCGGGGCGGCATCCGGTACCGCCCGAGCTTGGCCGTGGACTACGCGGCGGCGGGCGTTGGCGTGTGGACTGAGGCCGACGACGACGCCGACCCGCTGGTGCCGAAGTCGTGCCTGGACATCGACTGCCCCGCCACCCAGGAGGCGACGGTCCACGCCATCTACGCCTGCCTCACGGTGCGGAACTTCACCGTCCGCTTTGACCGTGAGTTGGCCACTGCCGTCGTCAACGCTGCCCTAGTGGCGCAGGCTGCCCGTGCCGAGAACGAGCTGCTGACGGCGCTCCAGGGCGGCTCCACGACGGTCACGTTCACCGGTGACCTCGGCATGGCGCGTGACGTGCTGGAAGCGCTGGACCGTGCCGCCGCGTACCTGCGCAGCCGCCACCGCCTGACGGACGGCACCGCGCTGCGGTGGACCGCGCCCCGGTGGGTGCTGGATGCGCTCCGGGCCGATGTCGTGCGTCAGCACGCAGGTGGTGGCCTGGAGGCGTTCGAGCTGGCAGAGCGGGAGCTGTTGAACTGGTTCGCTGTGCGGCAAATCCGGCCGACCTGGCACCTGGACGGCGCGGCGAACCAGCAGTTCGCGGATGCCACGGCGGGCAACCCGCTGCCCGACTACCCCAGCATGATCGACTCAGTGCTGGCGGTTGAGGGTGACTGGCTGCACCTCGACGGCGGCACCATGGACTTGGGCCTGGTGCGCGACTCCACGCTCAACAGCGAGAACCGGGCGCAGGTGTTCGCTGAGGACTTTGAGACCACCGCCTTCCTCGGTGCGGAGAGCCTGCGGCTCCAGGTGACCTCCAGTGTGACCGGGCTCAGCGCGGGCACCAGCCCGGCCTAAGGAACCCCGCTGCGGGGGCTCGCTTCCTGCGTAGCCTCCGCAGCGCGGCACCAGCAGAGCCCCTAGATGCCTGCGGTGCCGACACCGGCGGCGCAGCGGGTGTTTTCTCACGCCGCCCGCGCCCGCCGGTGCTGACGCCTACTGTGGCGCTACAGGCCCTAGGCCCTGTGGTTGCCGAGCTACCCCGGCGGTGGTGGGTGAAGCGGTCGCACCCACCACCGCCGGTGCCCTTAGACCGTGGGCGCATCACCGGATATAGCCCCGCCGTTGCGCGCACGCCCCTGCGCTCCTGCCATATGGCACCGCTTCACCGCCTAAGCGGTGCTAAGGCGGCAGCGAAGGGCAGCGGTGATCTGGCCTGACACGGCCCTCAGGGTGTTACCCGGCCGCTGCGCTGCCGGTGGCCGTTGCCCTCCTGCTTGGCCTGCCCGTGCAGCCGTCTACTTGGGGGTGATCTGGACGCCGCTGGTGGAGAACTTCACCGCGTTCCTGCCCACGGGCAAGATCGTCACCGTGTAGAGGGCGTCAAGCACCTGCCGCCGGGTGGCGAGCGACGCGGCCTTCCACCGTTTCTCCGCGTCCGGCCCGGCCATGTTCACCACGGCGTCCGGCAGTTCCGGCGGTTGCGCGGCTGCCTCAGCGGCAGCGAAACGCGGCTCCCAGCCCTCCCGGTAGGTCGCCATGTCCAGCGGGTTCAGCCGCCCCTCACGTAGTGCCTTCTGCGCCTCCGCCATTTCGGCCCGCAGCCGCTCCACTTCGGCGCGGGCGGCGTCGGCGTGCGCGGTGTCCTGCTTGCTACTGAGGAGTGTGAGCGCGTCCGGCCGGGACAGCCGCCGGATGACGGTCCGCTCCACGTAGGCATCCACGGGGGCCTGTCGCCTGCTCACCCGGAAACAGTCCCGGCACCCGTAGTCGTTTCCCCCCTTCTGGATGGTCACCCGCATCCGCCCACTCTCGCAGCGCCCGCAGCGGAACAGGCCTGTCCCGAGGTGCTTGGAGTGCTTCGGGTTGCGGAACTTGTCCCGCTCAGGGTCAGCGAACATGCGCCGCAACCGGTGGTGGTCCTTATCGCTGACGAGTCGCGGCCAGGTGCCCCGCACGCCCTCCACGACTTGACCGTCGTGGACGCGGTATTTCGCGTACACGGGGCGCGTCACCATCTTCGGCAGGTTGCCGCTGCGCCACGGCGGGTTGAGGGTGACGTGCTCGCCGTCGTAGTCACGGTTCGGCCTGCGGCTGGGCATCGTCTCGCGGCACGGGCACTCTTTCGCGCACCGCCCCGCCCATGCGGTCGGCACGCCGCGCCGGTTCAGGTCAGTGGCGATCGGGTAGCAGCCTTCCCCGGCTAGCAGCCGCCGGACAATCTCCTTCACGATCGGCCCCTGTTGCGGGTGCACGGCCCAGCCGCGTGACTTGCCTGTGTCGGGGTCGATGATGCGCTTGTATCCGTACGGCACGTCGCCGTGGGGGCGACCTTTAGCCGCACGGCTGCGGGTGGACTGGCGCACGTTTTTGCTGATCAAGCGACTATCTCTCACTGCCATTGCCGCGTCCAGGTCGAGCCCGAACCCGTCATCCACGTCGTTGAAGTCCCGCAGCCGACCGCTGTAGCCCAGCAGCACCCCGGTTTCCTCGCAGATGTCCGCGAGTTCGGCGTATACGCGGCGGTCGCGGGTGTTACGCGCGAAGGTCCACGTGAGCAGCGCCCTCACCGTGCCGTTGCGCAGGTGCGCGGTGACCGCATCCCAGCCGGTGCGGGCCTTGTGGCGCGCGAACTTGGACGCGGACACGTCGTCGTCGCGGTACTCGGCTACGACGGTCCAGCCCTCCCGCCTGGCCCAGTTCCGCAGGTATTCGAGCTGATCTTCCACGGACGTGCTGCGTTCGTCGCGGGCCTGGCTGGCACGGGCGTACAGCACCACGGGGAACGGGGCGGGGGACACGGCGGGGAGCGGGGTGTGTGCGGCTGCTGCGGTCATGCCCCACAGTGTATATGCCTACCTGGTGTCGGTGGGGTAGTAGATGGTCCCGCCACCGAAGCCGGACACCCAGCTCGACACCGACGTCTCGTCGACGTCGAACGGCCCGCGCGGAGCCTCGATGCTGCTCTCGGTCGGATCCGGCCCGCGCTCGTACGGGTTGTCCTGCGCGGTGGCCACGCCGGTCGCGGCTGGCGTGCCGACCGCGACTAGTGCGGCGAACAGGACGGCGAGACCGTGCCGGAGTCGCCGCCGTACCGTGCGATGTCGGTGCGGAACTGGGGACTGTACTCGGGAACCCACGATGTCGATTCCTTTCGTCTTCGAGCGCCATCCGGCGCGGTGCCGGATGGGTCCGCCTGCTGACGAACGGTTATCGATTCTTGCCGCCGGTCACTACTCGCCGGTATCGGTGAAATCGCCGGTCTTGCGTGTTGGCCTGGCCCGACGACGGCACCCGGCGCGTGTCCCGCTATCGGTACAACGCGGCGAGCTCAACGCGGGAACGGATGCCGAGGCGCTCGAAGATGTTGCGAAGGTGGTGATCGACGGTGCGGTGGCTGATGTACAACGTCGCCGCGATCTCGCGGTTGGTCGCGCCCTCGGCCACCAGCTCGGCGATGCGCGCCTGCTGCGACGTCAGCTCGCGGCCAGGATGACCGGATGGCTGTTCCATCGGATAGCCGCACGACCGCAGCTCGCGCCGCGCGTGGTCGCGCCAGTGGTGGGCGTCGAGGTCGTCGAAGATCTGTGTCGCCTCGATGAGGAGCTCGCGCGCCTGTCGGGGCTTGCGGTGACGACGGAGCCGGGTGGCTAGTAGCAGTTCGGTGTAGGCGAGGTCGTAGGACGCACCCGCGCCGCGGTGCAGCCGGATCGCCTCGGTGAAGTGATCATGTGCCTCGCCGGGATGTTCCGCGAGCAACCCCCGGCAGCGGTGCGCGAGCGCGACGCGAGCCGGTCCACCAGTGGTGCCCGCCCAGCGCTCGAAGTGCGTGACGGCGCGGGCGGCGGTGCGCTGCTCCCCGCAACGCACGGCCGCCTCGACGTAGTGCGGTGTCGCCATGACGCGGATGGGGGAGAAGCTCCACGTCGGGCCCGTGTTCATCCGGTGAAAACGATGCAGCGCGTCGGCCGGTCGGTCACTGGCGAGGTCGGCGCACGCCGCTGCCCAGCTCGCTAGCGAGCCGGGGCGGCCGAGGCCGCGCTCGATGACCCCGGATGCCGCGTCGTCGAGTCGCAGGCGGGTCGTCTCACGGTCGCCCCGCAACGCCGCGAGCATCGCCAGGATCGTCAGATGGTCGACGACGCAGTTCGGCTGCCCCAGCGACTCCGCGAGGCGCAGCCCTTCCATCGCGCTGCTGATCGCCGGCGCGTGCTCGCCGGACAGCAGCGCCGCCAGTGCCGCGTACACCAGTGCCCACGGCGCCCGTGCGAGGTCGCCCGTCGCGTGTGCGCAGGCCACGGCCCCTAGCGCGAGGTCTCGGGTCGCCGCGGCGTCTCCGAGGGTGAACGCGGCCTGGCCCGCCAGCGTCTTCGCGGTCGGGTCCGCGATCTCGTCGCCCAGCCGGACGACGTTGCGTAGCGGGCCCTCGGCCTTCGTGTGGTGCCCATTGAACGTCGCGGACATGGCGACGAAGTGCTCCAGCACCAGCCGGGTGGCGGGCTGCCGGTACAGCTCCCGCCACCGGGCGACGTCGAGCGCGGTGGCGCAGTAGCGGTCGTCGTCACCCGCGACACAGCTCGCCTCTCCGGCGAGCAGGAACGTCGTGGCCGCCAGTCCCGTGTCCGCGCGGTTCAGCTGTCGGGCGGTTCTGAGTAGGTCAGCCGCCGCCGACGCCGGGTTGCCGCTGCGTAGCTCGATCTCCCCGGCGAGTAGCGTGGCAGCGCTGTCGACACCACGTGCCATCGGTCGGGCTCGCCGCAACGCCGTCCTCGCGCGGTGCGGATGGCCGCTCGCCCAATGGTCGGAGGCGGCGGCGAGCAACCGCCGGGCTTGGTCCGCGTCGTTGCCCGACAGGGTCGCCGCGCGTTCGCTCGCCGAGGCGGCGTCACCGTGTCGGTGCGCTTGCCGTGCCAGGTCGGCGACGACGTCCAGCTCGGTCGCCAGCGCCGGGTCGGGTGCCCTCACGCAGGCCGCTCGGTGCCACAGCGACCTGGCGCGGTCCGCCGTCGCCTCGGCGGCGCGTGCCAGCAACTGGTGTGCCTGTCGCCGCTCCGCGGTGTTCATCGCGGCCACGACCGCGCCGCGTGGCACGCCAGTGCGGATGCGAACGATGTCGTTGGTGAGCATCACCATGCCGGTGCGTACCGCGTCATCGAGCGCGTGTGTTGTGGCCATCGCTCCCACGTCGGGCTCGGCACCTGACGTCTCGTCTGGCTCCGGTTCCAGAGCGGCCACAGCCTCCAGAGTGGACACATCAAGTCGCTCGTCGAGCGCGGCGAGGCACACCAGCAGCCGGGTCGCCGTTGGCAGCCTCGCGAGCGTGCGACGGACGGCGTGACAGAGCCTGCCGTCGGCGGGCAACGTGGACGGTGGCGGGTCGATGCCGCTGAGCTCGGCCGGTGTGACGCACGCGGCGAGTTCGACCAGCGCGAGCGGGTTCCCCTCCGCGACGTCGAGGATGCCGCTGCTCACTTCGTGCGGGACCGCGGGACCGAGGCGGTCGGTCAGGATGTGCTTCGCGGTGCTGTCGTCGACCGGATCGAGGCGCAGCCGCGGCACGGCCGCCAGTGCCTCGGCGGCACCCGTGCCCACGAGGTCGGTTGCGAAAAGCACGACAAGAGGCGCGACGTCGCTGCGGCGTGCGACGAAGGCCAGCGCGTCGAGCGAGGCTGAGTCAAGGTCGTGCGCCGCGTCGACGCGACACAGCGTCGGCCGCTCGCGGGCGGCGGCGACCAGCAACGCGTGGAGTGCGGAGTGGAATGCCAGCGTGCTGGGCGGGTCGACGTCCGCCGCTGGGTCGAGCAGGGGGAGTAGCGCCGCTCGATGCCGCTCTGGAACACGTACGGCGAGGTCGCCGAGCGGCAGCAGGAGTTGATGCAGTCCGGCGTAGGGCAGGGTCGATTCGGCGGGGGTGCCACGGGTGCGCAGCACCCGGACGTCGTCGCTCGACATTGCCCGCTCTGCCGCCGCGTCGAGCAACGACGTAGCGCCGCTGCCGGGGGCGCCCGCGATGGCCGCGGCGCCGCCTCGCCCCTTGGCGTCGCGGTCGAGCACATCTTCCAGCGCGGCGAGTTCCCGCTCGCGCCCGCGCAGTGGCATGCGGCGCGTGCCAAGGATGTCCCCGTCGCGTTGCGTCATGGCGCCAGTCTCGCGTGCGCACGATGCCGTGAAAAGCCCTCACGTCCGGTTGGGCGTCCGGCGTGACCGCGAAGGAGAGACTTTTTCATAAATAACTATAAGCGAGTAACAAAGGTCACCTTGACATTAGATAATTCTCGATAGATCAAATTAACCCCGTAACCAAGTCGTGAGTAACCCGTTGGATATCGCGGCGGCCCCACAAGGGCGATGAAACGAATATTCACATTCACGTTTCTCGGCGTTGGCACTCGGGAGTTAGGTGTGAGCGAGCCGGCTAGTGACCCGCTGTACGCACAGCATGCTGGTGACAGAGCAACGATTTTTCACGACGAGCACGACATCGATACGGCGCGACTTGGCCAGCTCGCCGGTCGCGTGGGAAAGGCGCTGATGGACATCGTGCTCGGCACGATCCTCGCGGTGGTGGCGGTCCCCGTGATCGCCGCACTCGCCGTCATTCTGGCCATCCGGCTAGGACAGTGGCCGTTCTTCTGGCATCGGCGGATCGGACAGTATGGCAAGCCAATCACGTTCCCAAAGCTGCGGACGCTGCCGAAGGCGACGCCGCGCTACGCGCTCAAGGACGGTGGCGCGGTCATCCCCGTTGATCGGTTCACCGCCTTCCTGCGGCATCGCCATCTCGACGAGCTGCCGCAACTGCTGCTCGTCCCGCTGCTCAAGATGAGTCTCGTCGGGCCGCGGCCAAAGATGCCGGACCGCTTTGAGCCGACCGACCCTGGTTATCGAGATGCTCGCCAACTGGTGCGGCAGGGCTGCACCGGGCTGTGGCAGATCGGCCACGAGTCGCACTACCTCGTGCACGAGCGTCCCGAATACGACTTCTGCTACCTGCAATACGGCTCGCTGCGCATGGATCTGTGGATCCTTTGGCGCACCGCGCTGTTGATGGTCGGCGGCAAGACGATTCGGCTGTCGACCGTGCCGCGCTGGGTACTCGGTGCCGGCTGGGTCAACGAGGGCCGGATCAGGGCGGTCGGCGGCGCCCGATTCCTCATCAGCTCCGATCGCCTCGCCTCGGGACGGAGGCCAGCGGCATGAGTACCGTGACCGAACCGCGCGTCGACGTCCTCGGCGTCCGGGTCAGCATCACATCGATCGCCGACTCGCTGGAACGCATCGGCGGCTGGATCGACCGTCGCGAGCAGCATTATGTCTGTGTCAGCGGCGTGCACGGCGTGATGGAGTCGCGGCACGACCCAGAGCTGCGGCGTATCCACAACGCATCGGGGCTTACGGTGCCGGATGGTGCGCCACTGTTGTGGGCGGGCCGCTACGTCGGCGCCGATGCCATGGGCCGGGTGCGCGGTCCCGACCTGATGCCCGCGCTGGCCGAGCGCGCCGCCGAGCGCGGCTGGCGAATCTACTGCTACGGCGCGGCGCCCGGCGTCGCGGAACGGCTCGCCGACCGGCTGTGCGCACGGTATCCGGGACTGCGCGTCGTCGGCGCGGCGTCGCCGCCGTTCGGGGAGCTCGATCCCGAGGCGGAAGCCCCCTTCGTCGACGAGATTAACGCCGCCAAGCCGGACATCGTGTTCGTCGGCATGTCGACACCTAAGCAGGAGCGCTGGATGTCTTGGGCACTCGGCAAGGTCACCGCGCCCGCGCTGCTCGGTTTCGGCGCGGCGTTCGACATTCACGCCGGGTTGGCCGAGCAGGCGCCAGCGTGGATCCGCCCGACCGGCTTCGAATGGGCGTACCGAATGGCACGCTCACCGCGTCGACTGGGACCGCGCTACCTCAAGCACAACCCCCGCTTCGTCGCCGCCGTGCTGCGTAGCCCGCCGCGGCTGCACGGCGCGGCGGATTCCCCTCTGAGGAGCACCGACATGGCTCAGCACTCATCAGGCACTCCCGCGGCCGCCAGCGGCGACAGCGATGTCGCACAAGGCGTCGCCGCGAAGGGCCTGCTGAAACGCGCCGCCGTGACCGCGCTGACGTCGTTGGAGCGTTCCCGGCTGCACGTGTTGCCCGCGCACTTCTACTCGTCGGTGCCGCAACGGCGGTGGCTGCGCGATAACGAGGAACTGTGGCGCCGCCCCACCGAACTGCCCGGCGTGCGGTGGCGACTGGACGAGCAGATCGACTGGCTCGCCCGCGTCTGCACCACGTCCTACCTGGACGAGGTGCGTGGCTTCGGCTTCCTGCGCGACCTCGACGCGCGTGGCATCGACTTCCGCTACGGCGCGATCGAGGCGCAGGTGCTGCACTGCGTGGTGCGCGGCTTCGCCCCTAAGCGGATCGTGGAGATCGGCAGCGGCGCGTCCACCGCGATCATGTCCGCCGCCGTGAGCCGCACCGTCGCCGAAGGCGGGCGGGCAAGCCAGATCACCACCATTGACCCGTACGCCCCCGCCGCGCTGCGGCACCTGCCGCACGTGTCGGTGCGGGAGTTCCCGGCGCAGCGGGTGCCGACCGAGACGGTCACCGGGCTCGGCGAGGGCGACCTGCTATTCATCGACTCAACCCACGCCGTCAAGACCGGCTCCGAGTTGCACCGCATCTACTTGGAACTGTTGCCGTCGCTGCCGCCAGGCGTCCTGGTGCACATCCACGACATCTACCTGCCGTACCAGTACTCGCCCTGGGTGCTCGACGACATCTGGGACTGGCAAGAGACAGCGCTGCTGTCGGCGTTGCTGATCGGCAATGACCGGTTCGAGGTGCTGAGCTGCCAGCCGGCGCTGCACCATGCTCGTCCCGACGCCCTCGCCGCCGTACTGCCGGACTACCGACCCCGCCCGATGACGCGCGGCATCGACGACGGGCGTGGTGCGGGGCACTTCCCGTCGAGCATCTGGTTGCGGACACGCTGATGACGCTCGAGGAGTTCTGCCAGGTGCTGCGGCGGCGGTGGCGGGCTGTCGCCGCCGTGGTAGCGGTGGCCGTGCTCGGCGCGCTGGCGCTCGGGGCGGTGTCGGGAGGCGGGCACACCGCGTCAGCGACGCTGGTTGTCACCCCGGTCGCCGCGTCGGACGCGGCGGGCGCGCGGGCACCCGCGCTGATCTCGGCGACCGGCATGGAAACCTACGCCGACCTCGCGACCTCGTTGGACGTCGCCGCTGGCGTCGTGGCGCGGTTGTCGTTGGACACACCGCCCGCCGAACTGCGAGAGACGTTGACCGCGCGGGTGCCCACCAACACCTACCTGATCACGCTCTCGGCGTCGGCGCCTGGCCGCGACAAGGCGGTGGAGATCGCGAACGCCGCGGCGGCCGAGGCGAGTGAGTTGGTCAACGGGTTGTTCGGGCAACGCGAGTCCGGTCTCGCGCTGACCATCGCCTCCCGCGCGGATCCGGCGACGACGACAGCGCCTAGCCCTACGCGGCTGATTCCGGTCGGCGCCGTCGTCGGCGTGCTGCTCGGCGCGGGCGTCGCGGTCCTTGGCGAGATCCTGGAGCGGAGGGTGCGCGACGAGCACGACCTGCGTCGCGCACTCGGCGTCACCCCGCTCGCGCGGGTGTCGCTGGCTGACAACGGCACCGACGGCACCGGGTTGCCGGGAGCGGGCCGGTGGGACGAGGCCAGCCTTGAGTCGGTACGCCGATGGCGGGCGACGTCGCAGCTCAGCGCCGATCCGCCACGCACCCTGTTGGTCGCGGGGGTCGCGGGCGGCGAGGGCGCGTCGGCCGTCGCCGCGTTGTTCGCCAACGCCAGCGCGACAGCGGGCGCGGCGACCCTGCTGGTGGAGAGTGACCTACGCGCCCCCCGGCTGTGCCACCGCCTCGGTCTCACGACTCAGCCCGGCCTCACCGACGTGCTGCGCGGCAACGCTTTGCTGTCCGACGTCGTGGTCGACGTCGCCGGCCCACGCGCGGCAGCGCCACAGCCACAGCCGAGGACGCTGGCCACCGCGAGTGCGCTTGGCATCATCCCAGCGGGCACCGATGTCCGGCAGCCGGGCGAACTCCTCGGTGGGCGCACTTTCCGGGACTTCATCGGTGCCGTCGCGCCGCGCTACGACGTGGTCGTCGTCGACGGCGCGCCGATCCTGCCGTACGCCGACTCGGTCGCGGTGGCCGCGCAGGTCGACGCCGTGGTGCTGGTGGTGGCCGAGGGCACGACCTCCCGCCGCGACGTCGAGACCGCGTTGGCGCAACTCAACGCCGTGGGCGCCGAGGTCGCCGGTGCGGTGCTGGTGGCCGCGCGGTGAGATCGGACGGCCTGCGGCGTTACGGAGTGGTCGCGCTGGCGCTGTTCCTGCTCGCCACCGCCCGGTGGGGTAGTTTCCTGCCCGCCGCGTCGCCGCCGTACATCGCCGACATCGTGCTCGCTGTGCTGCTGTTGGACCGCGTGCTCCTGTTCACGGCTGGCCGGAGCCAGCGTACGCCGCATGACGCGGCGCTCGCGGTGACCACGACCGCGCTGCTCGCGGTGTCCTTCGCCTGGCTGGCGCTCAGCGATTGGGAGATCGTCGCGTTGCGGGACGCCGCGCCCTACGTTTACGTGCTGGCCGCGCTGCTGGTGCTCGTGCCGCGCGCCGAACACGGACCGCGCCTGGATACGGCGGTGACCGTCGCGCTGGTGTTCCATCTCGCCTGGAGCGTCATCGGGTTGACGCTGCCATCGGTGGTGGAGCTGGTGCCCCCGCTGAGCGAGACCGTGCCGGTGTTCGTGCCCCGGCCGGACGTCGACGGCTTCATCTGCGGACTGCTCGCCGGGCTCGCGCTGCACCGCGCGCTCAGCGGCAGCGCACCTGTCGTGAATCTCGTGCTCGCTGGCGTCAGTCTCGCCGTCACCATCGCGCTCGGCTCGCGGGGCGCGCTACTCGGTGTCATCGGCGCGCTGATCGCCGTGGCATTGCTCGGCCACCGCAGGCGCGGTGTCCAGGGCCAGTCCGGGCGAACCCGGCGTTGGGCGGTGGCGTTGCTCCTGCTCGCGTTACCGATCGCGGGGATCGTGGCCAGCGACGGCTACGCCATCGAGCGACTCAGCGCATCGGTCGGCGGACTGTTTTCCTCCACATCGGACGTCGGGGGAGCGCAGGGCACGATGTCCGCCCGCGCCCACTCCTGGGCGCACCTTGCCGGATACCTCCAGGACGATCCGGTGCGCAACGTCGTGGGTGTTGGTTTCGGGCCGAACTACCTCATCGACTCGAAGGCTGACTATGAGCTCTACAGCGGCACGCGCGAGGACGTCCGATCGCCGCACAACTACTTGCTGGGCGGGTGGGCACGACTCGGCCTCGTCGGGTTGGCGCTGCTGCTCGCGCTGACCGTGCTCGGCTGGCGACTCGCCGTGGTCGTCGGCAGGCGCGCGCCGCGGCTCAACGACGTCGACGTGCTGGCGATCATGATCGCGGCGGGCATGCCGGGTGTGGCACTGGTCGGGGTGATGTTGGAGGCGCCGTTCGGGGCGCTGCCGTACTACTGGGCGCTCGGGCACCTGTCGGCGGTCGCGTGCCAGCACAGTCTTGTCACGCCGATCCGGCGGTTTCTCGGGCTCACTCGCGCCGATCGTGAGGTGGTCGCGTGAAGGTGCTCCAGATCCACAACCACTACACCGCACGTGGCGGGGAAGACTCCGTCGTCGAGGCCGAGGCGCGGCTGCTCGCCGATGCCGGGCACCAGGTCGACACGCTGCGGGTGCGCAATCCCGGCGGCGCGCGAGCGGCCCTCGCGCTCGCCGGCGCGCCGTGGAACCCGCCGCGGCGCGCCGAACTGCGGGATCGGCTTCGTGCCGATCGGCCGGACGTCGCGCACCTGCACAACACCTGGTTCAGCCTGTCTCCATCCATTGTGGACGCGCTGGCTGATGCCGGGGTACCCACCGTGATGACGCTGCACAACTACCGGCTGGTGTGCGGCAACGCGCTCCTGTTCCGCGACGGGGCGGTGTGCACCGATTGCGTTGGCGGGCAGCCGTGGCACGCGGTGCGGCACGGCTGCTACCGAGGCTCGCGCACGCAGTCCGCGGTCGCGGCGGCGACGATCGCACTGCACGCCCGCCGAGGCACCTGGGAGCACGTGACACGCTTCCTCGCCCCGTCTCGATTCGTCAGAGACGTCTACGTCGCGGCGGGCTTCGATGCTAGCCGCATCACGGTCAAACCGCACAGTGCCGCTGATCCCGGCCCGCGAACGTTGCCGCCGTCCGCCTCCCGACGCGTGCTCTGCCTCGGCAGGCTCGCGCCGGAGAAGGGCATCGACACGCTGCTTGACGCCTGGCGTGCCGCGGGACATGACGACCTTGAACTGGTGCTGGTCGGTGACGGTCCCCGCCACGCGGATTTGGCACGACGCGCGCCGGACAATGTGCGGTTCACCGGGTGGCTGCCCGCCGAGCAGGTGCGCACGCAGCTGCTGCGCTCACGCGCCGTCGTCGTGCCCACCGAGTGCTACGAGACGTTTGGCATGACCGCCGTCGAGGGCATGGCCGCGGGCGTCCCGGTACTGGCCTCCGACATCGCTGGGCCCGCCGACGTCGCGGGCGAACTGGGACCGGCGTGGCTCGCGCCGCCCGGTGACGTCGAAGGCTGGTCGGACGCCCTGCTCAGGCTGCGCGATGACGCCATCGTGGACGCCGTTGGTCAGGCCGCCCGCGACATCTACCTGCGCCGCTACACCGAGGAGACCGGGCTGCGGTCGCTGCTCGCGTCCTATCAGAACGCCATCGAGTCCGCCCGATGCGGACGTCGTGCCGAGCTGTCCGGAAACCGTCATGAGAAAGGATGACGCCGCTATTTCATCGCCTACGACGGGTAAACCGAGCCTGGCCGTGCTCGCGCTGATCCTCACGCTCACCGGAGTGTTACTCGGTCAGGGCAGCAGCGCCGCCACCCCCACACGGTTCGTTGCGAGCCAAGACACGTGCCTCGCGCCGTCCGATGACACGCTCGGCGCGACCGACCGCGAGCGGATCGAACGCCAGTCCGGATCCCTGATCGAGCTGTGTGCGGGGACGTTCCATATCAACGACACCCTCGACCTGGACCCGGGCACCACGCTGATCGGCGCCGGCCGTGACGCGACGATCATCCGCGCGGCCGCGCTGCGCGCGCCGACCGGCAGGATCTGCGGCATCGAAGGCGCGGCGATGATCGAGGTCAACGCACGTCCCGAAGGCGATGGCTCCTGCGTCGCCGCACCCGCCCCAGGCGTCGAGATCAGCGGACTCACGCTGGACGGCGACGGCGCCTCGTGGCTCCAGTTCGGCATCACCTCGTGGAACAACGGCTGGTCGTCCGGTTCCTGTACGGCGACGAGCGACCCGACGCTGCACGTTCACGACGTCACCGTGCGCGACCTCAGTCGCCGCTGGTCGCATGGCATCCGCCTCGGCAACGTCTGCGACATCGTCATCGAACGCACCGAGGTCAGCGCCATCGATCCCGCTGACGGTGGCGAGGGGATCGGCGTCACCACACTGCCCGGCTCGTCCGTCGGCCGCAGTGAGCATGTGCGCATCCGCGACAACATCGTTGACGGCGTCGGTGGCCGAGGCATCGTCTGCGTGACGCCGGCCGGGGCGAGCGACCCCGACCACACCGTGAGTGGGATCAGCGTCCGATCCAATGTGGTCACGAACGTGGGTGACGACGGCTGGGGCATCGAGCTGTACCACGGCTGCGACGAGTCGTTTGTCGAGGACAACCGGCTCGATCAAGGCATCAGCGTCGTCGAATCGCGCGGCGTCGCCGTGCGGCGCAACACCGTGGCGCAGTCACCCGACGCGTCCGGGTTCGTCGGCATCGAGCTGGGCACCTCCCACGACGTCGTCGCCGCCGACAACATCGTTGACTCCGGCGTCAACCACGGCCTCGCCGTACTCGCGGGCAGCGAGCGGGACGCGAAGCGGCTCGCGCTGCTGCGCAACGACGTCTACCACGCGAAGGAGATCGGGGCGTGGTTCAAGGCGGACGACACCGGGCAGCACCGCGTCAGCCACGTCTACGCCTCGGGCGGGACGGTCCACGCGACCAGCGGTGGCCTGCTGCTCGGCGGGCACGGCGTCGCGATGTGGAACGTCGTCGAGAACGTCACGATGGATGGTGTCGCACTCACCGACAACGCGGGCAGCGCGATCACCCACTCCGGTGTCGCCGCCGACCGGATCGCCGTCCGGCACAGCACGCTGACCGGCAACGCGAGCCTCATTGACTGGCGTACCACCCCGCCAGGCAACGTCAACTGGCACGACAACGACTGTGGTGACCCGTGTCCCGATCTCAACGCGGGAGAGTGGGGCGCGCGATGGTCGCCGCCGTCGCCGTCGATCAACATGCCCGCGACCGCGGTCGCGGGGGAGCCCGTCGCGTACCAGGGCGCCGACCGGACGAACACCGCGCGGCACGCGCTGTGGGACCTCGGTACCGGCCCGGCGCGCACCGCGGACGGCACCGTCGTCTACCCACGGCCCGGCGTGTACCGCGTGACTCTGGTGCAGTGGGGCGAGAACGGCCAGGCCGCGTCGGCCGAGCACACCATCACGGTGAGCTGATCCGGTGGTGTCCCTGCTCGCGCGGCAGGGACACCACTCGCGCCAGCGCGGACGCGGCGAGCAGGATCAGCAGGCCGTCGACCGGCAGCCGCAACCGGATGCGCGTGAAGAACACCGCGATCACCAGGACGTTCACCACGACCAGCGTGATCTGCAGCTTTTCGCGGGGGTCGAGCGGGTGCCAGCGGGTCAGCGCCAGCCGCAGCACCACGAGCGCGAACAGCAGCGAGAAGGTGACCGCCGCGACGACGTCGTGCAGCAGCGACGTCGCGTCGTCGGTGAACAGGTCATTGTGGAGCGCGAAGGTGTGCGCCACCTTCCGCACGTAGAGCAGCGCGGCCTCGGCGGGGTGCTCGCTGATCCAGTCAAGCGCCTGGTCGCGGTAGAAGCGGTTGGCTTCGACCTCGCTGAGTTCGAGCCGATCCGCTTGCTCGTAGTAATGCGTGATGTCGGCCGCCGAACCGGCCTCCGGAGTCACGTGTTCGCTGTTGCCGAGTAGCAGGTTGACGCCGCTGTTGGTCGACACCGGCACGAAGGCGTCCAGCACGACGGCGTTGCGCACCGTCCACGCGCCGGGGATGAGCACCGCGAGCACCAGCATCGCGGCCAGCACCGCGCGCGGGGGCCGGTGCCGCCGCGCGAACCACCCCGCCACGATCGGTACCGACACCGCCAGCGTCGGCACCGTGAGCGCGAGCATCCCGCCGCACATCCCCGCGACCACCGCCGCGGGGACGCCGCGTCGCTCGGCCGCTCGGAACGCGGCCGCAAGGAACCCGAGCAGCAGCGCCATGGCAGGCAACTGTGGGTAGATCGTCGTCGCGGTGTAGACGAATGGCGGGTAGCTCGCCACCGCGACCGCCGCCAGTGCCCCGCACGAAGGCGAGCGCAGCCTGCGGCCGAGCAGGAACATCAGCCATGCCGACACCGCGAGCGCGGCGATACCGACCAGCCGCGCGATTGGCAGGCCGTCGCCGAACACCGCGGCCAGCGGGACCAGCAGGAACACGATCCCCGGCGGCCGGTAGGCGGTCGGCTCGCCGTCTGATGCGTAGCCGTCCCCGCTGAGGACAGCGTGCGTCAGCGCGAGATAGTCGCGCTCATCGGCGTAGCGGATCTCGGCGCCCAGTGCGAAGCCGTACGTCAGGCAGCCAAGCACCGACACGGCGATGGCACCGAGCGCGATCACCGCCGCATGGTCGCGCCAGAACCGCGCCGCATGACTAACGACGTCGCGGGACGCCGCGGGGCTCAGCATCGCCGTCCTCCCTTGAGCCGGGGCATGAGCAGGGCGACGGTCGGGCAGCCGCGCGCCGCCTCGACGCCGCCAGCGATCGCCAGCGCCAGCAGCACGGCTACAGCGGGGTGCGCGACCGTTGACGTCGCCAGCGCGAGGATCGCGGCGAACGGGAGTAGGCCGAGTGCGATCTCGCGGCCGAGTGACCGCGCCCAGCCAGTCGTCACCGGTCCGCGCGCGAGCCAACTGAACGCGACGCACTGGGTCGTCATCGCTCCGACTAGCGCCACCGCCGTGCCAACTCCGCCGAACGCGAGCGTCGCAAGGGGAATCGCCACCGACGCCATCGCCGCGCCGATGCCGACACCGGCCAGCAGTCGACGTCGCAGCCCTGCCGCCATGAGCACCTGGGTGCCGATGCTGTTGACGCACAGCACCGGCATCAGCAGGGCCAGCACGCGGAGAATGTCGGCGCTCGCCGCGAACCGTGCGTCGTAGAGGACGTCGATGATCACTGGGGCGAGTGCGGCCGTCACGGCGGCGGCGACCAGCGACCCGCGCAGCGTCAGCGCGAGCAGCCTGCCGCTGAACACGCCGAGTTCGGCCGCGCTGACACCGTAGCGGCGCACCATCTCCGGGTAGACGGCGTTGGCCAGCACCATCGCCACCACGGCCGCGACCACCATCAACCGCGCCGCCGCCGCATAGACACCGGTCTCGTGGCTGCCGCGCAGCATGCCGAGCACCAGGGTGTCCATGAGCTGCGAGTAGTGCACCAGCGCGATCGCGCCGAGGATCGGCAGGCCCGCGCGCAACGTCGTCCGCACATGCGCGAGCCTTGGCAGGTGAGCCCGCAGCCCGGCACGCCGCCGCAAGATCGCCAGCGCCAACACCGCGCCGGCCAGCAGGCCGGACCACATCGTCATGATCACCACGACGGCGTCACCGGTCAGCAGCGCCAGCGTGATCGCAAGGGCCGCCGCGACCAGTTGGGTCACCACCTTGACCACGGCCGCGGCCCGCATCCACTCCAGCGCCTGTAGCGCGTAGACCGTGCTCAACGCCTGCGCCAGCGCGGTGGGCGCGGCGGCGAGGAGCAGCACGGCGGTGTTACCGGGTATCGGCGCGGTCAGTGCGATCACCGCGAGCACCGCCATCGCGGCGAGCGCGAGCAGCACCTGCGCCACCAGCGTTTGTGCGATGAGCCGGGACAACTCGGCCGGGCGGCGTACGATCTCACGCTGCGTCCACAGCGTGAGGCCGCCGTCGCCTAGCGCGGCCAGGTACAGCACGATCGCCTGCGCCAGCGCGAACCGGCCGAACGACTCCGGACCAAGCACCCGCGCCACCACGATGATGGCGACGAAGGACAGTCCGCGTCCCAGGATCTCCGCGCTGCCGAGCGACAGGACGTAGCCGCCTAGCCTCCGCGCGGTCGACGCGGGCGTCTCAGCGCGCACGGCCACACCGCGCGCCGCTCTCGCGCACGACGTCGGCGAGGTTCCGCAGGTAGCCGGGCATGATCTCGCCCCAGCTCAGCCGCTTGGCCACGAACCGGCGACCCGCGTTGGCGTGCTCCTCGCCGCGTTCCGGGAAGCTCGCGAGCGCGGCGCTGAACTCCGCGATGCCGAGGCCACTTACCGTCGCGGCGCCATCCGCCGCCAGGTCGGGCGCCAAGTTGATCGCGTCAGAGACCAGGCATGGCACGCCGAGTGCGAGGTTCTCCGCGACCGCGATCGGGATGCAGTCCCACCGGGACGGGTGTACGAACCCGGCGCTGTTCAGTACGAAGTCCCGCTTGTCGTCGCCCCAGATCGGGCCGCCGACGTCGACCCATCGCGTGATGTTCAGTTCGCTGACCAGGTTCTTCGTGCGGGCGAGGCCGCCCTCGTAGTCCACGCCGTGCAGCCGCAGCGGCGGACGCGACGACGCGGGGATCGTGGCCAGCGCGCGCAGCAAGACGTCGAGTCCCTTGTTCGTCACCGCGTACCGGCCGTACCAAGCGAGATAGTCACCGCCGGGCCGCCACTGTTCGGCGGGGACGTCGAAACCGGGCGGCGCCACGACGCAGCGCACCGACGGTTCGATGCGGTGCACATGCTCGGCTTCCCGCGGAAACCACACGTGCGCGGCCGCCGCGCCGCGCAGCACCGCGCGCTCCACCGCCTGTCGCGGTGTCCGTGGCTGCTTCAGGTAGCTCACCCAGGTCGGTTCGAACACGCCATGGGGCACGACGACGTACGGCACGCCCGCCCGTCGCGCTGCCAGTGCGGCCGCTGGGTTCGCGGCGAACCACGCCTCGTGCAGCACCAGGACGTCGAGGTCGCGCACGGCGTCGGCCATGCCGACCGGCACCCGGCTAGGGCGCCCCTTGCCCACGTGGCGCACCGGCCGCAGTTCGGCCGCGCCGTAGCGGTCGGTGTCCGGCGCGCCGTCGTGCAGTACGACGATGTCCTGGTTCGCATCGAGCAGGGCGGTGGTCCAGGCCGCGATGCCCGCGGTGACGCCGGAGTGCGGCCCGGTCGCCCGCGGGTAGTAATGGCCAAGCTTCACGAGGCCCCCTTGTCGTGTGTGGTTCCCGGATTGTGGACGCGCGACTAGGTATTTAGCCGAGCCAATTTAGCGAGCGTTCTTCACGTTTTTTGGTGTGGCTGTGACTGTGGTCATGTAACACTGTCCGCAAGCTGCGGAGACAGACGTTTACCGCATATAGGAACTCCTGGGAAAGGCCGATCACGGAAGATTGTGTCTGCTTTCAAGAATGCGTAACGAGAAGCGCCATGCGTCGTTACGGGAAAGCGGAAGTGATGCCCTTCCCGTCGTCGTGAAATCGGGACGGACGGGACGAGTAGACCGACAGAGCCGGGAGTGACGATGACGATGACCGACCGCGATGCGCGCAATGCCCCCGAGTTGGCCCGCACGGCGGTGTCCGGGGACAGTGGGCGAGATGCGCTGCCGAGCGGGGCGGTGCGAGTACTGCGAGACCGGCTCAAGGCCAACGATCCGGTGTGGCTCGGCTATCACGTGCTCGACCGCGCCGCCGCGAAGGTAAGCCGGTTCTTCGACGGCCGCGCTCGCGCTCGCGAGCGGGCGCGCGACCTGCCCGGCGTGAACACCCGCGAGTACAACCGGATGCTGTGGACAGCCTACGACTGGTCGCACGATGGCGAAGAGTGGACGCCGTCGGTGGAGTGGCGCGAGTCGGTTGTCACCGAAGTGCTCGTGCCGCTGCTGCCCTCGGACGCGGACGTGTTGGAGATCGGCCCCGGCGCGGGCCGGTGGACGCGGGAGCTCTCGCCCCGGGCGCGTTCCTTGGCGTTGGCCGACATCAGCGAGCGCGCGATCGAGCTGTGCCGGGAGCGCTTCGCCGCCGAGAATTTGTCGTTCCTTGTCACCGACGGCAACACGCTGCCGGGCGTCGCGGACGGCTCGATCGACTTCGTGTGGTCGTTCGACGTCTTCCTCCACATCGCGCCGGTCGACCAGAAGGGTTACTTGCGTGAGCTGGCGCGGGTGATGCGCTCCGGCGCGGTCGCCGTCATCCATCACCCTGGTGACGGCGGCTCCGCCGAGGGGTGGCGTTCGGCGATGACAGCGGAACTGTTCGCCGAGCTGGTGGCCGACGCCGGGATGCGGGTGCACCGGCAGTTCTCCCGCTGGGGTGCCGGTGATCGCTTCAGCCTGCCCAACTCGGGCGACGTCATCACGGTGTTCGGCCCGCCAGCCTGAGCGCGACCACGCGCTCGGCCCGGCGCGGCGCGTGAAAGACGGCCAGTCCCCGGTGTGCCACCCGCACCGGGGACCGGTGGGGTGTGCGCAGACCGGGAACCGGCCGAGAGCGGTGCGCGCCGCGGCGCCTGCCGCAACGCGCACCGCGTCGCCCTCAGCTGGCCGGTGCCAGCGCGAGCTGTTTAGCGACCTGCTGCTCGATCCACGTGTAGGTCTCGGTCAGTCCCTCGCGTAGCGAGATGGACGGTTGCCAGCCATAGACCGATTCGATCAGCGTGTTGTCGCTGCACCGGCCGCGCACGCCCTGTGGTGCATCCAGCTTGTACCGCCGGTGCAGCCGGATGCCCGCGATGTCCTCGACGACGTCGACCAGCTCGTTGATCGTCACCAGCTCGGAGCTGCCAAGGTTGAGCGGTTCGGCGTAGTCACCCTCGGCGATCATCATGCTGCCGGTGACGCAGTCGTCGACATAGGTGAAACTGCGGGTCTGCTTACCGTCGCCCCAGATCTCGATGCTGTGATCGCCGGTGAGCTTGGCGGTGGCGACCTTGCGGCAGATCGCGGCGGGGGCCTTCTCCCTGCCGCCCTGCCACGCGCCGTGCGGCCCGTAGACGTTGTGGTAGCGGGCGACGCGGGTATACATGCCGTAGTCCTCGGCGAAGTGGCGCGCCATGCGCTCGGAGAACAGTTTCTCCCAGCCGTAGCCGTCCTCCGGCATGGCGGGGTAGGCGTCGGACTCGACAAGATAGTCGGCGTCCGGCCGATCCTGCTTATTCGCCGCGTAGACACAGGCGGACGACGAGTAGAAGAACCGGCTCACCCCGGAGTCGCGGGCGGCCTGCAGCATGTGGGTGCTGATCAACACCGACAGCATGCACTCGGCTTTGTGGTTCTCGATGAAACCGATGCCACCCATGTCGGCGGCCAGGTGATACACCACGTCCATTCCGGCGGCCGCGATCCGGCATTGTGGCAACAATTTGAGGTCGAGTGTGATGTTTTCCGCCTCGGAGAACCGCTGATCCCATTTATGAGCGGGTTTCACGTCTACCGCGCGCACGTACTCACCTTGCTCCAGAAGTCGTTTGACCAGGTGGCCTCCGATGAAGCCGCCAGCTCCGGTGACAAGGACGGCGCGTGGTTTATCGACCATAGGAACTCCCTGAATGTGACGGTAAGGAGTGGAGCCGAGGGTGTTGTGATCGTGGCTTCACTCGTGGATTCCGCACAGGTCAACGACGACTAGGAATGAACGATACGCATCACTAGGTATTTAATTGGAGGCGAAAAAATGAGATATTCTCGGTTATGCCACCAGTCCTGCACGGTTGGCGGCGACAGCGCGCCACACCACCCCGGTACAGTGGCGCCGTTCGGGTGACACCGCCGAGCCGAGGGGAAGGGGACGTCGATGGAGCCGCGCGCGCCGCGCCACGAACCGCTCGCCTACGTCATGCGCAACGGGATGGTCGAGAGTGTGCACTACGGTTCCGCCGTCGTGCTGGATGCCGATGGCGCTGTCCGCCACGCTGTCGGTGACCCGGATGCGGTCATGTATCCGCGTTCGGCGGTCAAGCCGGTTCAGGCGAGCGCCATGGTCGGCTGTGGCCTCGATCTGCCCGCCGACCTGCTCGCGCTCGCGGCGTCCAGCCATTCCGGCGAGCAGTGCCACGTCGATGGCGTGCTGCGCATCCTCGCCACTGAGTCGTTGTCCGAGGACGACCTGCGGAACCCGATCGGTTACCCGCTCGACACCACCGTGCGCGACAAATGGCTCGCGGCGGGGCGTCCGCCGAGCAGGCTCGCGCAGAACTGCTCGGGCAAGCACGCCGCGATGCTGGTGACGGCGCGGCGCAACGGCTGGTCGCTCGACGACTACCGCGACCCCGAGCACCCGGTGCAGCGCGAGATCGCGTCGCTGCTCGCGGAACTCTCCGGCGAGAAGGTCGCCAAGGTGGCCGTTGACGGTTGCGGCGCGCCCCTGTTCGCGCTGTCGCTGACCGGGCTCGCTAGGGCGATCGGCGCGGTCGCCAGTGCGGCTGACGGCTCACCGATGGCGGCGGTCGCCGCGGCGACCCGCACGCACCCGGTGCGACTCGGTGGCAGCACCCGCCCGGTCACCGAACTGATCAAGGCGGTGCCCGGCCTCATCGCCAAGGACGGTGCGGAAGGCGTCGAGGTCGCCGCGCTGCCGGATGGCACATCGGTCGCTATCAAGATCGCCGACGGCACCAGCCGGGCGCGGGACGCCGTCACCGCCGCCGCGCTCGTGCTCGCCGGGGTCGATGCCGCCAGGCTCCCGGCGCTCGACGGCGTCGACACCGAGGGTGGCGACGGTGTCACCGATGGTCTCCGACTCGCATCCGCCCTGATCAGGCGGTAGTTTCGGCGCGATTGTCCGGTACGCGGCATTGCGTATCACGGCGGGAACTCGATTCAGTATCAGGGGCCGGTCCATCCCGTCATCGCGGTAACGAAGGCCGTCACTGTGGCGAGATAGCCCACGAGGCGAGCTGAAGGGTACACGCGCATGACTACGCAATCCTCGTACGTCCTTGAGGCGGTGGGGTGGCACATCACAGAAGGCCACGCCGACTGGATGGAGTCCGACGAGCCGCTGGCGAGCCGGGACGACGTCCGGGCCGCCTATCACGAGGTAGAGACGCTGATCCGGCCGTTCGCGCACTACCGCATCGTCGGTTTGCTGCACGACGACGTCGGCAAGACGGAATACACCCCGGTCGAAGGCGGCACCGGGGTGCGGCTGGTGATCTCCCCGAGCGGCATGTCGGTGGAGACCTTCGAGGTGTGCGTCGCCGACGAGATCAGCTATGGGCTGGTCGACGCCTGCGACTGCGGCACCTGCGCCGCGCGGAGCGACGAGAGCTGATCAGCCGAACCACTCGGGTTCGTTGCCCGGGGTCCACTTGATGTTGCAGCCGATGCTGGGCACTTGGTCGCCGCTGATCGGCTCGCCCGCGAGCAGCGACCGCACCGCGGCGTCCAGCTCCTCACCGGTCACGGCGACGTCGTTACCTGGCGTCGCGCCGTCGAAGCGGCCCCGGTAGACCAGGCAGCGCGAGTCGTCGAACAGGAAGAAGTCCGGCGTGCACGCCGCGCGGTAGGCCTTCGCGACAGACTGGTCTGTGTCGCTGACGTACGGGAAGGTCCAGCCCCAGGCCTTCGCCTGCTCGGCCATCTTCTCCGGCCGGTCGTCAGGGTGGGACGTGACGTCGTTGCTGTTGATGCCGACGACGCCGATCCCGGACTCCTGCCAGCGGGCCGTCGCCTCGCCGAACTCGACCGCGATGTGGCGCACGAACGGGCAGTGGTTGCAGACGAACGCGACCAAGGTGCCGTGCGTTCCCGCGACCTGATCCAGGCTCCACATGACGCCGTCGGGGTCGGGTAGCGCGAAGTCCGGCGCTGTCGTTCCGAGCGTGAGCATGGTTGATTCCACAGCCACCATGCGTCTGAGCGTACTGAGCCCAGTGGGCTTGGTCGATCGGAGGTCGGCGCCGCGGGCGGTGTGTCAGTCGCCGACGTCTCGCAAGCGCTGCGCGGCATCCTCCGGGCGGACGTCGTTGAGGAACACGCCCATCGCGGACTCCATCGCGGCGAGGTATTTGAGCTTGTCCTCGGCGCGGCGGATGGAGAACAGCTCCAGCCGCAGGTAGCTCAGGTCGCGGTCGATGTTGACCATGGCCTGCTGCCATGCGGCGACGTAGGGCAGCGGCGCGTCGTAGAGCCGATCAAGTCGCCGCAGCAGGTCGAGGTAGAGGTGGCAGAACGCGTCCCGTTCGGCGTCGGACAACGCTGGCAGGTCGGGCACCTGCCGATGCGGGTAGACGTGCACCTCGACCGGCCAGCGCGCCGCCGCGGGCACGAACGCAGTCCAGTGCTCGTTCTCCGCGACGATCCTGGTGCCCGCCTTGCGCTCGGTGGCGAGGATGTCGCCGAAGAGGTTGCGCCATGTCCGCCTGCGATACGAGCGGGCGGACTCCAGCATTCGCCGTGTCCTTGGCGCGGCGAACGGGATGGCGTAGATCTGGCCGTGTGGATGCTCCAACGTCACGCCGATCTCGACGCCCCGGTTCTCGAACGGCACCACCTGCTCGATGCCCGGCTGCAACCCAAGCTCGATGGTGCGGTCGGCCCACGCGTCCATGACGGTGCGTGCCCTTGCCGGAGAGAGCTGGGCGAACGAGCGGTCGTGGTCGCTGGTGAAGCAGACGACTTCGCAGTGGCCGATGCCGGGCTGGCGCGGTACGAGATCCTCGCCTTGCGACATCAGTTCACCGACGTCAGCGGCCAGCGACGGGAACCGGTTGTCGAACACCACGACGTCGTAGTCGCTGGCGGGGATCTCGGTCAGCGCGCCCTCCCGCGAGGGACACAGCGGGCAGTCGGCGGCATCCGGCAGGTGAGTGCGGTCCTGCCGGTGCGCGGCGATCGCCACCCACTCGTCGACGAGCGGATCGAACCGCAGTTCGCTGCCGACGTTCAGCGGAGGCAGCTGTCTGCTGTCGACCGGCCGCGCGCGAGACTGGCCGCCGGTATCGTCGTAGTAGATCAACTGTCTGCCATCGGCGAGTCGCGCCACGGTCTTTCTCATGGCGGCGTCATTCTCGCTGGGTTTGCGGCCATGACCCCAGACCGTACCGGGTCCCCCTGACATCCCCGGAACGTCGCCCGGTACGCCCGTGGTGAGACACCGATCGCGTCGTGCAGGTGCTGGCGCAGCGAGACCGCGGTGCCGAACCCGGCCGCCGCGGCGACCCTGTCCACCGGCAGGTCGGTCTCCTCGAGTAGTTCGCGGGCTCGCGCCACGCGCTGCTGCGTCAGCCACCGCAGTGGCGACAGCCCTGTCTCCTCGCGGAAGCGCCTGGTGAAGGTCCGGACACTCATCGCCTCGCGCGCGGCCAGTTCGCGCAGGGTGATCGGCCGGTCGAGATGTGCCAGCGCCCACTCCCGGGCGGCGCCGGTGGACGTCTCCCGTCGCGACATCACCGGCCGTGGGATGAACTGCGCCTGCCCGCCCTCTCGGTGCGGTGGCACCACCGTCGTGCGTGCGACGTCGTTGGCCACGGCGGCGCCGTGGTCGCGACGCACCATATGCAGGCACAGGTCGATGCCGGACGCCTCGCCCGCCGACGTCAGAACGTCGCCGGAGTCGGTATAGAGCACGTCGGTGTCCAGTTCGACGCGCGGGAACAGCCGTCGGAACCGCTCAGCCGACTTCCAGTGCGTTGTGGCGCGCAAGCCGTCGAGCCATCCGGCGGCGGCGAGCACGAACGCCCCGGTGCAAATCGACGCCACCCGCGTGCCCGGCCGGACGCGCGCCAGGGCCGCCGCGAGCTCCGGCCCGAGACGGCCCTCAGTCTCCGTCTCGTCCGGGTGCGTCGCGGGCACGATCACCGTGTCCGCCTCGGCCAGCGCCTCCGGCCCGTGCGTGACGGTGATGGGGAAGTCTGCGTCGGTGGGCACCTGACCCGGCAGCGCCGCGCAGGTGACGACGTCGTACAGCGGCGCTCCGTCTGGCGCGAAGGCGCGGCCGAAGATCTGATGCACGATGCCCAGCTCCAGCGGTACCAGGCCGTGGCGGACGAGAACAGCTACTCGATGCATGGCCCGATTCTTTCACATCATGTCCATCAGGCCACTCGTATCGAGCGGGCGACCCGGTCAGGCTGGAACACATGAACGTACTGTGGATCTTCGCTCACCCGGAGCAGTGCTCACTCAATGGAGCACTTCTCACGCACGGCATTAACCAGCTCCGCGAGGCGGGGCACTACGTCCAGGTGTCCGACCTCTACGCGATGGGCTGGAACCCGATCGCGGATGCCCACGACGTCACGCACGACGTCCGCGGTCGGCTCATCGTCGGCGCCGAGCAGGAGCGCGGCTACCGGCGCGGCACGCTCAGCGAGGACATCCGCGCCGAGCACACCAAGCTCGCGCGGGCGGACGCCGTGGTCTTCCAGTTCCCGCTGTGGTGGCTAGGCCCGCCCGCCATCCTCAAGGGCTGGTTTGACCGCGTGCTGGTGCAGGGCTTCGCGTTCGGCGTCACCGGCACGGACGGTCGCACCCGGCGTTACGGCGACGGCGGGCTGGCGGGCAAACGTGCCTTGGTGATCACGTCAGTGGGTGCCCGCCCGTCCAGCTTCGGCCCGCGCGGCATCCACGGCGACGTCGACCACGTGCTGTTCCCGCTGCTGCACGGCACGCTGTTCTACACCGGCATGGCCGCGCTGGCGCCGTTGGTCATCTACGGTGCCGACCGGATGGACGACAACGGCTACCGCGCGGTGCTACCCGAACTCCGGCACCGGTTGGCCACGCTGTTCACCGCCGATCCGCTGCCGTTCCGGCACGAGGATAGCGGTGACTACGACGACGACCTGGTGTTGCGTCCTGACCTTTCGGCAGGCCAGACCGGGCTGGCCGTGCACTACGGCGCTAGCGCCGTCGCGCCGCGTATCTGAGGTGGGTTCCGAAGCGCATGTCGAAGCCGGTCAGCCCCATGCTGGCCAGCGGCTTGTGGCCGTGCAGAAACCCGAGCGGCCCGTCGGCGTCCACCCACCACGACGTGCGCACCAGCATCGGCTTGCCCGCTACCCGCACTGGGCTGCGCAGCGGACCACGCTGGATCACCGCGAAGGCCGAGGGAACCGCGATCGGCACTGTCGCCATCGGCACGAACGCCGCGCCCGCGATCGGGCCGTGGTCACCGTGGGCCGTCGCGGTGATCGCGCGGCTGCTGCGCCATTCGAACTTCGCCATGTCCTTCGGGATGTGCCACAGTTCCCTGCCACCTGCCAGCGACGTCTCGCTGTCCACCCAGATGTGGGTGATGGACGCGGCCGGTTTCGTGCCGTCACGCACCGCGACGGTGGCCATCAGCTCGCGGTAGGACAGCATCCCCGGCTCCTGGTAGTCCACCCATGCGGTGACGACGAAGCCATAGCCTCCCATGGAGATCGGCACAATGCCGTTCATACTGTCTGGCAGCGCGGGAAGCTCCTGCTCGGGCAGCCGCCACACCGACACGAAGGCGTCCCCGCACAGCGTCCACGGTTCGGGCGGGTACCGCTGTTCCGTCATGCCTGCTCCGCCTTCTTCGTGCGTCGCTTCACCGGAGTGATCGGCAACCGTAGCGCACCGGGCGCGAACTCGGGCACGGCCGGATGGATCGGCGCGACCGGGTTGATCCGTTGGTACGCCTGACCCAGTGGTGGGCGCGGGTCGGCATCGCCCTTGTTCGGCCAGAACGCCAGCGCCCGCTCCGCCTGCGCGGTGATCGTCAGCGACGGATTCACGCCCAGATTGGCCGAGATCGCGGAGCCGTCCACCACGTGCAGTCCCTCGTAGCCGTAGAGCCGCTGGTACGGGTCGACCACGCCGGTCTCCGGTGAGTCGCCGATCGGGCAGCCGCCGATGTAGTGCGCCGTTGACGGCACGTTGACGATGTCCATGTAGAGTCCGAGCGCATCGCCGTTGATCTTGTCGGAGTAGCGGCGGTTCGCCTCGTGCCCGATCGGGATCCACGTCGGGTTCGGCTCGCCGGTGCCCTGCCGAGTCGACAGCCGGTGCCCGAACAGCCCGCGCTTGCGGAACGACGTCAGCGAGTTGTCCAGCGACTGCATCACCAGCAGGATCACGGACCGGTCGGACGCCCCGCGCACGTTGAGTGAACGCAGGAACCGCAGCGGATGCGCGATCACCGACAACACGAACCGAAGCGCACGCAGCTTCCCGCCGTCGACCATCGGCGCGGACAGCGGGAACAACGAGTTCTGCCCGGTGCCGTAGTGACACACCTCGATGTGGGTGTCCGCCTCGGGGTGGATGGACGACGTGATCGCGATGCCCTGCGCGAAGTCGCGTCGGGTGCGGCTGGACGACACCAGGATCGCCTCGGAGTTCGTTCGGGTCAGCTCCCCGAGCCGGTCGGACAGCCGTGGCAGCCGCCCGGTGTCCTTGAGTTGGTGCAGCAGCTTCTGCGTGCCGAGCGCCGCCGCGGAGAACACCACCTGTTCGGCGGTATAGCGGCGACGCTGCTTGCGGACGACGCTGCCGGACCGCTCGGTGACGACCTCGTAGCCGCCGCCGTCGAGCGGCCGGACGTCGGTCACCGTGGCCATCTCGTGCACCCGCGCGCCTGCCTGCTCGGCGAGGTAGAGGTAGTTCGTCGTGGTGGTGTTCTTCGCGTTGTGCGGGCAGCCGGTGAAGCACCGGGCGCAGTGCACGCAGCCGGTGCGCTCCGGGCCCGCCCCGCCGAAGTACGGGTCGGGCACGGTCTTGCCCTCGGCGTCGTCACCCTCGCCGAAGAACACGCCGACCTGCGTGGGGTGGAACGTCTCCGCCACGCCCAGCTCCTCGGCGACCTCCCGCAGCACCTCGTCCGCCGGGGTCAGCCTCGGGTTGGTGGTCACGCCGAGCATCCGCTTCGCCTGGTCGTAGTACGGCGCGAGCTCCGCGCGCCAGTCAGTGATGTGCGACCACGCCGGGTCGGAGTAGAACTTGTCCAGCGGCTCGTACAGCGTGTTGCCGTAGATCAGCGACCCGCCGCCGACACCGGACGCGCTGAACAACGCGACCTTGCCGAGCCAGCTGATCCGCTGCGTGCCGGTCAGCCCGAGTCGAGGCGCCCAGATCGACTTGCGCAGGTTCCAGTTGGACTTGGGGTAGTCGTCGGGACGCCATCGACGCCCCGACTCGAACACGCCGACCCGGTAGCCCTTCTCGGTGAGCCGCAGCGCGGACACGCTGCCCCCGAAGCCTGAGCCGATGACGATGACGTCGTAGTCGAAGGTCCTGCTCACGCCGCCTCCTCGCGGTCGAGTAGCCGGTAGTCATCCGGGTCGAGAGTGCGGGTGGCCAGCCGGTAGGAGCTGACCGTGCCAGGCCAGTTGTTGGTGATGCGGCCGTGCTCGTTGCGATACCAGCTGGAGCACAGCGTCCACACCGACCGGTTGAGTCTGGATTGCAGTCGCTGGTCGAACCGCCTCGCGACGTCCTCCTTGACGTCCATGGCGCGGGCGCCGTCGCGCGCGAGCAGCCGCACCGCCTTGCCGATATAGCGGGCCTGGCACTCCAGCATGTAGATGATCGAGCCGACACCCAGATTAGTGTTGGGGCCATACATGAGGAACATGTTCGGGAAGCCGGGCACGGTCATGCCGAGATAGGCGTGCGCGCCCTCGCTCCACTCGTCGGCGAGCTTGCGGCCGTCGAGCCCGTGCACCGCCATCGGGCCAAGGAACTCCGACGTCTTGAAGCCGGTGCCGTAGATGATGACGTCCGCCCGGTGGAGCGTGCCGTCCGTGGTGCGGACGCCTTCCGGCTCGATGCGCTCGATGCCGGTCGTCTCAAGGTGGACGTTCGGCCGGCCCAGCGCTGGGTAGTAGTCGCCGGAGAACAGCCCGCGCTTGCAACCCGGCTCGTAGTCCGGGGTGAGCTTGGCGCGCAGCCGCCTGTCGGGCACCTGGCGGCGCAGATGGAACCGGGCGATCGCCGCGAACAGCGGACGCATCTTCGGGACGTCGACCAACGCGAGCGCCAGCACCTCGCAGAGCAGCCAGAACGCGAACCGCTCGGCGACCCGGGTGAACGGCAGCTTCCGGAACATCGTGTGATGCCACTGCTTGTAGACGACCTCGGGCCTGGGTAGCACCCAGGGAGCGGAACGCTGGAACACCGTCATGTGTTCGACGTCCGGTTGGATCGCGGGCACGAACTGCACCGCGCTCGCCCCGGTGCCGATCACCGCGACGCGCTTACCTCGAAGGTCGACCGAATGATCCCACTCCGCGGAGTGAAACGACGGCCCTCGAAACGTCTCGATGCCCTCGATGTGCGGCAGCGCGGGCCGGGAGAGCTGTCCGGTGGCGGGCACGAAGACGTCCGCCGTGAACTCCTCGCCGGTGTCGGTGGCCAGTCGCCACTGCGCGTGAGCCTCGTCGAAGGTGGCCGAGGTGACTTCGGCACCGAACCGGATGTGCGGCATCAGGTCGTTGTCATTGACGACGCGCCGCATGTACTCCTTGATCTCGCCCTGCGGCGAGAACCGTGACGACCATGCCGGGTTCGGTTCGGTGGAGAACGAGTAGTACGGCGACGGGATGTCGCAGGCGGCGCCAGGGTAGGTGTTCTCGCGCCACACGCCGCCGATGTCGTCTCCCTTCTCCAGGATGACGAAGTCGTCGAGACCAGCGCGCTTGAGTTCCAGCGCCATGCCGATGCCGCCGAAGCCGGTGCCGACGATCGCGACCGACGGGCCTGTCGAACTGCTCATGGATTTACCGTAGCCCCAGGCAGCCACGGTGAGCAGCGATGCGCGGACAGAAAATCCATAGTTTCGGCCAAACTTGGCGAGTCTCCCCGCCAGTGGAAGCACTCGCGGATCCATAATTCCGGTCATGGTGGAACACGCGGCGGCTGCGGTGCGCGAGTGGGACTTCCCACGCAGCGCCGCGAGCGTGCTGCTCATGACCCGCTTCGCCGCCGAGCACGGCGTCGGGCACGAGGACATGCTGCGCGGCGCCGCTCTCACGCTGGCCGAGGCGGAGGACCCGGACACCCAGATCGACGCACACCAGGAACTCGCCGTCGTTCGTAACCTCGTCACTCATCTCGGTGGTGAGCCGGGACTTGGACTGCGGGTCGGTTCGCGCTACCAGGTGACGACGTTTGGCATCTTCGGTTTCGCTTGCGTCAGCAGTCCGACGCTGCGCGATGTCATCTCCTTCGCGCTGCGGTACTGGGACCTGAGCTTCGCGTTCGGCATCCCCGAGGTGGAGATCGGCGACTTCGAGATCAAGATCGAACTGCACGACGACGCGGTACCCGGCCAGCTCCGCCGGTTCCTGGTGGAGCGCGACCTCGCCGCGATGTACACGATCATGAACGACCTGTTGCCGATGGGAGTGCCGATCCGGCGGCTTGAGTTCGCGTTCCCTGAGCCCGCATCGGTGGCGCCGTACGAGACGGTGTTCGGGGTGACGCCGGACTTCGGGTGCCCCGCGCATGTCTCGACGTTCGACGTCGCCTACCTAGACAAGCCATTACCGCAGGCCAACGCGCAGACCGTGGCGATGTGTGAGGCGCAGTGCCGCGAACTCGTCGCCCGGCGCAGGGCACGGACGGGGATCTCGCACGACGTGCGGGAGCGACTGATCAACTTCGGCGGGGCGGACACCGGGATGGACGCGGTCGCCGCCGAGCTGAACCTGAGCACCCGCACGCTGCGCCGGAAACTCGCGGAGGAAGGCACCAGTTACCGGATGCTGCTCGACGAGGTACGCGAGGCGTTGGCGGAGGAGATGCTGGCGACCGGTGCGCTGTCGGTGTCCGACGTCGCCGTCCGCCTCGGCTACGCCGAAGCGACCAGCTTCATCCACGCCTTCAAACGCTGGAAAGGCGTGACACCTGCGGCCTACACCCGTTCCGGGCACGGCTAACGCCCGCGGGTCCCGCGTTGTGGTGCGGGGTGTACCAACTTCTGGCGTCAGGCGGGGTCGGCGGTTTCCTCGACCAGCCAGTCGAGGTACTCGGCGCTGCCGCCCTCGATCGGCGTCGCGATGATCTCGGGGACGTCGTAGCTGTGCTCGGCCTTGAGATGGTCGGTGAGCCCGGGAACCCTGTCCGCGACGGTCTTGATGTCGACGCGCCACTCCCGCTCGGTCTGCACCGCACCGTCCCACCGGAACACGCTGGTCAACGGCCCGACGACCTGTGCGCACGCGCCGAGGCGATGCTCGATCGCGCTGGAGGCCAGCGCCGTGGCTTCGGATTCGCTGTCGGTCGTCGTGGACACGATCACGTGATCAGCTGGCATACGTCGAGGGTAACGTCGCCGCGAACGCCGAGCTCCCGCCACCGGAATGCGGACCTCGCGCTAGCGCAGGGCTCCGGAGTGGTAGCGGACGCTGGGACTCCATAGGAAGAAGCTGTCGATGCCCGCGTCGGCCGCGCCGGAGATCTGGGCGGCGACCTGGGCGTCGCCATAGGTCACGCCGAGGCTGAAGTCCTGGAGCCACGGGATGATCTTCGCCCCGGTCCCGCGCACCTGCTTCTTGAAATCTTTCAGCGAGCGCCGCACGATCGGATACGGCTGTGAGTTCGGGTTAGCGACGTTGTACTCGCCCTTGTTCCAGTGCGACGGGTAGACCATCGGCGCGAGGTAGTCGACGTGCTCGGCCATCATCGGGATGTCCTGGGCGATCTCGTGCGGACGGGTGGCCGCTATCCCGAACACCGCCGCGCTGAGGTGGGCGCCGGCCGAGCGCACCGGCTCGCGGCTCTCCCGCAGGAACCGCGCCACGGACACATGCGGCTTCGTCTTCAGGCCGGGGAACGCCATCCCCGCCAGATCACCGTCCGGTCTGCGGATGTAGTCATACATGATCCCGTCGAAGCCGAGTTCCGCCGCTTCGGTCGCGAGGTCGATGTTGTACTGCCGCACCTTCTTGTTGGCGAAGTTGGTGAACGCGATCGGCCCGTACTTGCTGGAGTACGGCTGCCCGCCCGGGTGCTGGATGACCCAGTCGCGGTGTCCGTTCCGCCACGCCCACTCCGCCAGCGTCGGGTCGCGGAACGCCACGATCCTGCCGACCACCCGGATATCCATGCGGTGCAGTTTCTTGATCGCCTTACGGGCGTCGTAAATCCCAGCGTTGGCGCCGGACCGTTTGGCGAGGCCGACCTTCGAGTCGTAGCCGACGATGCCGTCCTCGTCTTTGATGTCGAGCTGGACCGCGTTGATGAGGCCGCGCCGCGCCATGTCGAGGACGCCGCCGCGCAGCCCGTCGTGCGCCCACGCATGCGCGGTCACGTGCACCGCCCTGATCCGCGGGGTGGTGACCGATCCACTGATCGTCTTGGACGTCTCGTTGCCAGCGGCGTCGGTGGCGACGACTTTCGCGTCGGTCGGGACGTACGGCAGGTCCGCTTCGAACTTGCCGTCCTGGCCAAGCGTGACGTCTTCGCCGTCGATGGTCAGCCGGTCGGCCCCATCGGTTTGCCCCGTCACGGCGACGCCGTCTCGGTATGACGTCGCTGCTGGTAGTTCGTCGATCTCCAACGTGGGCGGCGTTGCGTCCACGGTGAACGTGCGAGTGCCGGTGCGGGATGACTTGAGGAACCCGAGTATGCCCGACGCGGGTAGTTCAGCGGCGATTACGTGCTCGCCGTCGCTCAGTTGTCTCGGTCGGTAAACCATGGCGGAGCCGACCACGCTGCCCCGAACGGGCTCACCATCGAGGGTGAGCGTCATCGGGCTGGGATCTTGCCCACCCGTCTCCACCCGTATCTCCACATCGGACAGTGCGGCCGCGCCGATGACGCCAGCGGGCAGCCCGGACACGTCGAGTGTCGGTTGCTCCGATGTCACTCCGCTGACAGTCACTGACGTGAGTACTACGATCACGACCGCTATGACGGCGAGTAGCCAATGACGAGAAATGCGGAGTTTGCTCACCGGTTCGTGCACCCCCGATCGTGTGTCGCGTGTCTCTACTATCCATCGTGTCCGGGGTGCTGTCGTCAAGATTCACTCAAATCGATCAGTGACTGAACCGATGCATTCCGTAACCTGATCTAGATGACGATCGGGGCGCGTCACGCGGCGAGGACGACGGTTACGGTATGCCTGCTGGGTGTGCTGGTCGGGGGGTGTGCCGGGCCGGTGTCGGGAACCCAGGATGCGCCAGTGTCACGAACGTCTGCGCCGTCCGCGAGCGCGCCGACCAGCAGCACCCCCAGCAGCAGTGCGCCGACCACGACGTCAGCCACGCCCGACCCGGCGGACGTCGGCGCAAACGAACTCGGCCTCGTGCCGGTGCTGATGTATCACCAGCTCTCGCCGAACCCGGTGAGCGAATACGACCAGACGCCCTCGGAGTTCCGTGCCGAGTTGAAACGCCTGTACCGCGAGGACTACCGCCCGGTGACGGCGGCGCGGTTCGTCGCGGGCGACATCGACCTGCCCGCGGGTACGCATCCGGTTGTGCTGACCTTCGACGACTCCACCACGAGCCAGGTCCAGATCACGAAAGACGGCGAGCCAAAGCCGGGGACCGCGCTCGCGATCCTGACCGAGTTCGGTGAGAAACACCCGGATTTCAACGCGACCGCGACTTTCTACGTGAACGCCGACCCCTTCGCCGGAGACAAGCGGGCGCTGAAGTGGCTGCATGACCATGGCTACGAGATCGGCGCGCACACCAGCACGCACGCCAACCTCGGGGCGCTGGGCGGGGCGGGTGTGCGGCGGGAGTTGGTCAGCAACATCAACGGCATCAAGACCGCGGCACCGGGCGCGAAGGTCCGGACGATGGCGCTGCCACTTGGCATCTACCCCAGCGATCGGCGGCTCGCGCGGCGCGGTAGCTGGAACGGTCGCTCCTATCGTTTCGACGGGGTCATGCTCGTCGGCGCCGAGCCCGCGCCGTCACCGTTCGCCGGGCTAGACGGTGCTGGCGTTCCACGCATCCGTTCCGGCAAAGGTCGGGTGAAGTTCGATTCCGCGTACTGGCTCGACTGGCTGGCCGACCACCCGAAGCGCCGCTACACGTCAGACGGGCAGCCAGACGTCGTGTCCTTCCCGCGCCGACTGGCCGGCGACCTGGTCGACGACCTTGGCGCGGAGACGAACCCGTACTGACCCGGACCGCACCGCGCCTGGGACCGCGAACGGCGCGCGTCTACTCCCGTCGCAGGGACGGTTTGCCAAGCAGCGTGCGTATCACCCGCGCGATGCCAGCCGCGTCCAGCGAGCACGCTCGCAGCAACTGGTCGCGTGGCGCGTGCGGGAGAAAGCGCGGCGGGAGCGCGTGCGTGACGACCCTGGTGCCCGACCCCGCGGCCGCGAGTGCTTGGGCGAGACGCGCGCCGAGTCCGCCGATCGCCGTGGCTTCCTCGACAACGACGACCATGCGGTGCGCGCCGAGCAGCTTGATCAACGCGGGGTCCACCGGCACTGTCCACCGTGGATCGAGGACTGTCGCAGTGACGTCGCGGAGCGCGAGGGACTCGGCCGCGGCGAGGCATGGTTTCGCGAGCGCACCGGCCGCGAGTAGTACGACGTCCGGATTGGCTGTCTCGCGCAGTACGTCGCACTCTCCTACGCGGCGTGTCGCGGGGACGTCCAGCGGTGCCGGACCCGATGGATGCCGCAGTACGGTGGGTCCGGTTTCGCGGTGAATCGCCTCGCGTAGCAGTTCCCGAAGCCGCACGGTGTCGCGCGGTGCCCCGAGCCGTAGCCCGGGGATCGCCGCGAGCACGGACGGGTCCCACACGCCGTGCTCCCCGCGGTCGCTGACACCAGCGTGGTCGAGCACAACGGTAACCGGTAGCCGATGTCGCGCGACGTCGGCGAGCAGTCGATCGAACGCACGGGGCAACGCGTCCGCACGCATTCGGACCACCGGATGCGTGCCGCCAAGCGCGAGTCCGGCGGCTGAGGTGATCGCGTGTGGTTCGGCGCTACCGGCGTCGAACACGCGCTCGGGGAACCGCGCCGCGAACTCACCGATGCCGGTACCCGTCGTTACGCACACGACGTCATCGCGGTCGGCGCCAAGCGCTGCCAGTTCCGCCTCGAACACGGACGCCCACGTTCTGCGCGTGCGGCTACGCCGCCGCGTGGTCGATTGCGGTGGCACCGCCGTCGTGTCCGTGTTCGGCCGTCGTGTCACGCAGTGAACGACGACGGGGCGGCCCACCGTGGCCGCACGCCGTAGCGCGCGTTCCAACGCGCTCATGCTGTGCCCGTCGACGGGTCCGATGTAGACAAACCCGAGGTCGGTGAACATGTTCGTCCGCAACGGTTTTCCTCGCCGCTGCACGGGAATTTGACTGGCGGCGAGCCCGGCGGCCGCCCGCTTGAGTTCCGCGAGGTGCCTCGCGATGCCGCCCTGTGCCGAGGTGTAGGGCCTGCCGTTGTCATTGAGTACGACCACGACCGGCCGGGCAGGCGCCGCACCGATGTTGTTGAGCGCCTCCCAACTCATTCCACTGGTCAGCGCGTCATCACCGATGACGGCGACCACGCGCCGCCGAGTCGTGTCGCGCACCGCGAACGCCTTCGCCAGCCCATCGGCGTAGCACAGTGGTGCTGCCGCGTGCGCGTGCTCGCTGATCTGGTGCGGCGCGCCCTCGGGGACTTCGGCGCGGCCGGTCAGGATTTCGCGCGCCACCACGGTGTGCTGGGTGTCGAACAGCAAGACGTCCTTGGGTGCGGAGAAGGTCCGGTGCACGGCGAGCGTCAGTTCGACGGTGCTGACAGGTTCGGCACGGCTGCTGTCGAGGTGGTCCCTCGCCTCGCTGGCTAGCCGCGCTACCTCGGCGTCGGAGAGCACGCGAAGATCGGAGGGTTCGTTGACCCGCGACAGCAGGGTGTCGCCCTGGCTGGTCACAATCCACCGCCAATCAGGAAAGGGTGATCGCAGGTTGGCCGGTTTATCGTCGAGGACGGCGGAATGGTGACCGCTTCCTCGTGGTCCCGCTCTCTGAACTGGGCCGTCGCGAATGTGAAGCTACCAGCGGGTGAACGCGACGGTACATTCCCTGAAAGAGCGACTGGCAATTCTTTCGCGCGGTCATCGGCACTGGTTATGCCGTGAACTAGGGCTGGTCGTGCCACGGGCGTTGAGTTCGAGAAAAGCGAGACGAACGGTAGGCGGTAATTCGGGGGAAGATACCGCTCACTATTCCGCGCTTTTGGCCTAGCGTTGGTATTACGGACGGTGATGCGACCGGATTCCAGCGTGAGGTTGTCACAACTTCCGGTAGTGCTGGTCACCAGGTTGGCCTAGGGAGAGGACCAGCGTGCCGCCAGGTCTCGTGGCGCCGTTTGAGCCGACGTCGGTCTCGCCCGCGGGCTTCTCGACGCGCCGCCGCTGCTCACTCGCGGTCTCGCGTGACGGCGTACCCACTCTGGTGGGTGATACCTGGTGCTCGCCGAGAGTGTGGGTAAGGGTGTGTCCCGACGGGTGCGGTTGTGTGTCGGTGAGCCCTGGCGTTTCCCCGCCGCCGGTGCGACCGTGGCTGTGATGTGTATCTGAGGCGGACACACTTCGGAGGAGGCCAGCATGTTCGTGCCGTTCAGCGCACGGGATTTTCTCGACCGGGCGGAAACCGTCTATGGCGAACGAACCGGAATCGTGGATGAACCCGACCAGCCGGCAGAACCGCTCACGGGCCTGACGTATCAGCGAGTCGCCCAGCTCGCCAGAGCACAGGCGGCGGGTCTCGACGCCCTCGACGTCGCGCAGGGCGAGCGGGTCGCGGTCGTGTCGCATAACAGCGCGCGGTTGCTGACCTCGTTCTTCGGTGTGTGCGGGTACGGCAGGGTGCTCGTGCCGATCAACTTCCGGCTGAGTCCCGAGGAGATCCGTTACATCGTGGAGCATTCCGGCGCGAGCGTGCTGCTGACCGACCCCGAGCTAGAGGACACCGTCGCCGACATTCCGGTCAAACACCGCTTCACGCTCGGCGCGGCCAGCGACGCCGAGCTGTATCGCTTCGACGCCGACCCGACGCTGTGGGCCGCCGACGAAGGTGCCACCGCCACGATCAACTACACCAGCGGCACCACCGCGCGGCCCAAGGGCGTGCAGCTCACACACCGCAACATCTGGGTCAACGCCACGACGTTCGCGCTCCACGCTGGCGTGACCGATCGCGACGTCTACCTCCACACGCTGCCGATGTTCCACTGCAACGGTTGGGGGATGCCATTCGCGATGGCGGGACTCGGCGTGCCGCAGATCGTCATTCGCAAGATCGACGGCGCCGAGATTCTGCGTCGCGTCGAGAAGTACGGCGTCACGGTGCTGTGTGCCGCGCCCGCCGTTGTCAACGCGGTGCTGGATGCCGCGCAAGATTGGGACGGCGAGATTCCCGGCCGCGACCGGGTGCGCGTGATCGTCGCGGGCGCGCCGCCGCCGACCAAGACCGTCGAGCGGGTGGAGACCGAGCTGGGCTGGGAGTTCATCCAGATCTACGGGCTTACCGAGACGTCCCCGCTGCTGACGATCAACCGCACCCGGTCGGAGTGGGACGACATCAGCGCGGGCGAGCGTGCCGCGAAGCTGGTGCGCGCGGGCGCGCCCGCGCTCGGCGTGACGCTGCGGACGTCGGAGAACGGCGAGGTGCTCGCGCGGTCCAACGTCGTTCTCGAGGGCTACTGGGAGCAGCCAGAGGAGACCGCGCGCCAGCTGGAGGGCGGCTGGTTCCATACCGGAGACGGCGGCGTGTTCGACGAGGAGAACTACCTCACGATCATGGATCGCAAGAAGGACGTGATCATCACCGGCGGGGAGAACGTCTCGTCCATCGAGGTGGAGGACTGCCTGCACAGCCACCCGGCTGTCGCCGAGGTCGCGGTGATCGGCGTGCCCGATGAGAAATGGGGCGAGACGATCAAGGCGTTGGTCGTGACCACGCCAGGCGCAGACGTGACCGAGGCCGAGCTGATCAAGCACTGCAAGGAGCGGCTGGCGGGCTACAAGGCCCCGACGTCGGTGGAGTTCCGCACCGAGCTGGCCCGCACCGCGACCGGCAAGCTGCAGAAGTTCAAGCTCCGCGCGCCGTACTGGGAGGGCCGCCAGCGTCAGGTGAGCTGACGTCGAGCTGCGCCCACCGCCGCCCCTGTAACCGACGTCACGGCCGTTCGGCCTAGCGATTGTCCGACTCCACAAGATCACGCGCGATTTCCTAGCCAACTACACAAGCCCCAGGTGTTCGGGCTCACATACGGTTTGGCGAATTGCACAGCGCACCCGCCATCTCGGCTACTGAGCCTGGGTGTGCTTCGACAGCGTGTCCAAAGGAGATCGCAATGGTGCCCGTTCACCACGAGGGGTCGGCATTCCGACCCGATGCCGTGCTCGCGCAGGAGCCCGACGGGGGCGGAGGGACTCTCGCGCGCATCGAGGAGACGATCAACAGCTGGTTCGACCCGATCGCCGAAGGGCTCGGCGGTTTCGTCTTCGCCGAGGTCACGGTCTTCGGGGTCACGTTCCCGTGGATCGTGTCCTGGCTGGTCCTCGCCGGCATCATCTTCACGCTCTACTTCGGCTTCATCCAGTTCCGCAGCTTCAAGCTCGCCACAGAGGTGGTGCGCGGCAAATACACGAAGGACGATGAGCCGGGGGAGATCACCCACTTCCAGGCGTTGAGCTCGGCGGTGTCCGGCACCGTCGGACTCGGCAACATCGCCGGTGTCGGCGTCGCGGTCACCATCGGTGGCGCGGGGGCGACGTTCTGGATGGTGCTGTGCGGCCTGTTCGGCATGTGCACGAAGTTCGTCGAGTGCACCCTCGGCGTGCGGTACCGCGAGGAACACCCGGACGGGACCGTGTCCGGCGGCCCGATGCACTACCTGCGCAAGGGCATCGCCGAGCGGATTCCTGGCTCGGCTGGCCGCGTGCTCGGCGGGACGCTCGCCGGGCTCGCCGCCGTCATGATCCTGCTGTTCGGCATCGGTGGCGGCAACATGTTCCAGGCGAACCAGACCGTCGCGCAGCTGCGTGACGTCACCGGTGGTGAGGACAGCATCCTCGCCAGCGATGGCGCCGCGCTCGTCATGGGCATCATCCTCGCGGTCGTCGTCGGCGCGGTGATCTTCGGCGGCATCAAGTCGATCGGCCGCGTGACCAGCAGGCTCGTGCCGTCGATGGCCGTCATCTACGTCGCGGCGTGCGCGATCGTCATTCTGGTCAACATCGACCTCGTTCCCGCCGCCTTCGGCGAGATCTTCAGCGGCGCGTTCACCGGCGAGGGTGTCGTCGGTGGGGCGATCGGCGCGCTGATCGTCGGCTTCACCCGCGCGGCGTTCTCCAACGAGGCAGGTCTCGGCTCCGCGCCGATCGCGCACTCGGCGGTCAAGACGCGCTACCCCGCGACCGAGGGCCTTGTCGCGTTGCTTGAGCCGTTCATCGACACCGTCGTCGTCTGCACCATGACGGCGTTGACCATCGTCATCGCCAACTCGCAGTTCTGGAACGACGCGAAGGCGACCTATGTCGCCGAGGGAGAGAAGGCCGACGGCGTCACCGTCACCTCAAGCGCGTTCGAGACCGTGCTGCCTGGCTTCCCGTACGTGCTGACGCTCGCGGTGATCCTGTTCGCCATCTCGACAATGATCACGTGGGGGTACTACGGCCAGAAGGCGTGGGGCCACCTGTTCGGCGAAAGCACGCTGAGCATCCGTGTCTACCACCTGGTGTACTGCGCGTTCATCGTTGTCGGCGCGGTGCTGACCTTCAGCAGCGTGCTCAGCTTCACCGACGCGGTGCTGTTCCTGCTCTCGGTGGTGAACATCGTGGGCCTCTACCTATTGGCACCGGTGGTCAAGCAGGAGCTGACGAGGTTCCGCGCCCGGCTCCGCGAAGGCGACGTCGACGTCGAGCCGGAGCGGGTCGGCTGACATGGCACGGGCAGATGCCGGAACGGTGGACCCACAGCGGGTGCTGCTCGTCGGCGCGGGGTCACTGAGCGCGGCGGTGGCCGAGCAGGCCCGCCGGTGGGGCTCGACCGTCCGGCATCTGCCCTCGCCGTCCGACGAGGAGCTGCGGGAGACGCTAGCTCGGGGCTGGGATGTCGTCGCGGTCGTCACCCACGACGACATCCTCGCGCTGCGCTACGCCTTGCTCGTGGAGCACATCCGGCCCGGCATCCGGCTGCTGGTGACGATCTTCGACCGCACGGTCGGCGGCGAGGTGGTGCGCTCGGTGCCGAACTGCACGGTGTTGGCGATGACCGACGCGCTGGTGCCCGCGTTGCTTGGCCCATGCGTGGCGGAGCATCTGCTCAGCCTGCACCGCATCGACGATGACTACCTCGTGGTTGCCGGGCGGCACGATGCGCCGAGTCTGGCGTGCGTTCCCGCGAAGCGCATCGTGCGGCGCAAGGGTCTCGCGGCGCGGCTGATCGCCCAGTGCAGGCCGCATGACGCGACATCCCGAGCGCTGCTCGTCGGGTTGGCGGGGCTGGCCACGGTGCTGCTGCTCGACGTCGTCCTTGGCGTCCTTGTGCTGCACGAGTCGGTCACCGAGGCGTTCTGGCACGCCGCGCGCGTGCTGACCACGGTCGGCTCGTCCGACGCGGCCACGCACGCCGCGCCCTGGTACCACGCCGTTTCGGCGCTGACCATGCTTGCCGCGCTCGCGTTCGCCGCGTTGTTCACCGCCGGTCTCGTGGATCGCATGACTTCCCACCGGCTGACCGGCATTATCGGCGGCAGGGCGGTGTCGCGGCGCGGGCCGTGGCCCCGGACCAGCGCATCGTGCTGCGTGCGGGCGGGGAGGACGACGTCGTCAGCGAGAGCCGGTCGTTGTTCCGCATCGCCACGGTGTGTGACATCAACCGGATCGGCGGTGCGTTCATCGCCGCGACGGCGCTGGGACTGCGCCCGAGCGCCGCGTTCCCCGCTGGTGCTCGCACCTGGGTGGTGTGGAAGACGGCTGACGGGCCCGCCGTGTCCGATGTGGACGTCGTTGCTCAGCCTGTCGCAACTGTCTCCTGAGCCGCGGCGCTGCGTTCCAGCAGCTCGACGGCTCGGCGCGCGGCGGGATGCTGCGCCACTGCCGCTCTGACCGCGACGCTGATGTGTCGCACCGGGGTCGGTGCCACCACGGGCACCGTGACCAGGCCGTCCGGCAGCGTTCCAATGCCGAGCTTGGGTAGCACGGTGATGCCGATGCCGGTGGTCACGAACGAGATCGCGGTGCGGTAGTCGTGCGTCTCCACCGCGAACTCCGGGCTGAATCCCGCCTCGGCGCACGCGTTGAGCAGCACCTCGCGGCACGGTCCCTGCTTGACGTCGTTGTCTACCCAGCGGCTGCCCGCCAGCTCCGCGAGCGGCACCTTGTCCTTGCTCGCCAGCGGATCGTCCTTCGGCACGACGGCGAAGTACGGGTCGGCGATCAGGCGCCGTATCGCACGGCCCGCGGTTCGGTCGGGATGTGCGTGCTCGACGAAGAGGTCGATGTCGGGTTCGGGGCCGCCGAGATCGAACTCGGTGATCCGCAAGTCAATCCGCAGGTCGGGGAACTCGGTACGCAGAGCGGCGACGACGGGCGGCAGCCACGTTGTGCCCGCCGAACCGAAGTAGCCGATCGACAGGCTGCCCATGCGACCTGCGCGTAGATCGCTGACGACGCCGTCGATCCTGGTCAGCGTCTCGAACAGCGACTCGGCCTCCGCGGCGAGGGTGTGCCCCGCTGCGGTGGGGCAGATGCCCCTCCCGACGCGCTCGATCAGTCGCAGCCCGGTTTCGCGTTGCAGCGCCGCGAGCTGCTGGCTCACCGCGGATGGCGTGTAGCCGAGCTGGGTGGCGGTGGTGCGGATCGAGCCGGTCGCGACGACGGCGCGGAGCAGGCGTAGGCGGGTGATGTCCAGCATGCGTCAGATTGTACACCTGAGCTTAACAGTAATGTAGAAATATTCGCTTGTGATGATGCTTTGACGCGTCGAGTATGGATGACGTGACCTTTCAGAAACCTCGCATTCTTCCGGCATCCGATGGCGTCGACGTCAAGGCGCTGCTCGCGGTGTGCGTGACGGTGCTGCTGTGGGCGTCGTCGTTCGTCGCCATCCGTGACATCGGGCAGACGCTCTCACCAGGGTCGATGGCACTGCTGCGGCTCGCCGTCGCGGCGGCGGCGCTGACCGTGATGGTGATGGTGGCGACCCGCCGCATGCCGCGCGTCCCGCGTTCGTGGACGTCGTTGCGGCTGATTCTCGCGTATGGCGTGCTGTGGCTCGCCGGGTACACGGTGGCGCTCAATGCCGCCGAACAACTTGTCGACGCCGGAACCGCGGCCTTGCTTGTCGCGCTGGCGCCGCTGCTGGTGGCGTTCGGCGCGGGTCGGTTCCTCGGTGAGGGGTTTCCGCGTCCGCTGATCGTCGGCTCGCTGATCGCGTTCACCGGCGTGGCTGTCATCGCACTCGACTCCACCGGTCAGATCGACGGTCTCGGCATCGTGCTGTGCCTGACCGCCGCCGTGCTGTACGCGACCGGTGTGCTGATCCAGAAGGTGACGCTGCGCCGGGTAGATGGGTTGACCGTGACGTGGCTCGGCAGCGTCGTCGCCACCATCGCGCTGTTGCCGTGGTTGCCTCGGCTCGTCGGCGAGCTGGCCGTGGCGCCGTCAGATGCCATTCTTGGCACCATCTACTTGGGGCTGTTCCCGACCGCGATCGGCTTCAGCACCTGGGCCTACGCGCTGAAACGGATGGACGCCGGCAGGCTCAGTGCCACGACATACGCCGTGCCAGCGGTGTCGGTGCTGTTGTCCTGGGTGTTGCTCGCCGAGCTCCCGACGGCGTACGGCTTCGCGGGTGGCGCGCTGTGCCTGCTTGGTGTGGCGATCTCTCGCCGCAGGTCGCGCCGGGTCTTGCGCGAGCGGGACGAGGTGCCCGAGGTGCGGGCCGATCCGGCGCTATGCGAGAAGGCCTGACCAATGTATTAAACCAGCGGGTTGACAACAGGCTCGAGTCGCCGTAACTTCGTACTCAACGATCTGGTTGAAGAAGTGAGGGTGATGTGACGGACGACCGGCTCTCCCAGGTGTTCGCGGCGTTGGCTGACCCGACACGGCGCGACATCGTGACGCGTCTCGCCTCGCGTGACGCGACGGTCAACGAGCTCGCCGAGCCGTACGACGTCAGTGTGCAGGCGGTGTCCAAGCACATCCGCGTGTTGGAAGACGCCGGGCTGGTGAGCCGAACGCGGGACGCGCAACGGCGGCCCTGTCACCTCGAGGCCGAAGTCTTCGACCTGATGACGAAATGGATCGAACGGTATCGGCGCGAGGCGGAGGATCGGTTCCGCCGTCTGGACGCCGTACTCGAACAGTTGCAAGACAAGGACCCGCGGGCCGAAACCAGGGAAGAGGGGCAGGCGTCATGACGACCAACACGACACACCACAACGAGACCGAGATCGTGGCAGACCCGAGCTTGCCAACGATCGTCATGACCAGAGAGTTCGACGCACCACCCGAGCTGGTGTTCCGGGCCTATACCGAGCGGGAACTGGTCAGCCAGTGGCTCGGTCCGCGCAGGCTCACGATGCACATCGACGAGTTCGACGCCCGCACCGGTGGCTCCTACCGGTATCGGCACGTCGACGACGACGGCTCCGAGTACGCGTTCCGTGGCGTCTTCCACGAGGTGCGCCCGAACGACCGCATCGTGCAGACGTTCACCTTCGAGGGCATGCCCGAGGGGGTTTCGCTGGAGAAGGCGACCTTCGAAGACCTCGGTGGTCGCACCCGGGTGACGACGACGTCCGTTGTGGACAGGGTCGAGGACCGTGACGCGATGATCGCCAGCGGCATGGAGACCGGTGTCCGGGAAGGCTACGAGCGGCTCGACGACCTGCTGGCGAGGATGGCGTGAGCATCCACGACTCTGACCCCGCCGGGCTGACCACGGTCGGTCCGGCGGGGGAGCACCGCAGAATCGCCAGGGTGTTCACCGACCGCGTTCGCGGCGTGCCTTCGTCCGCGTGGGACAACCCCGCGCCATGCGCAGGCTGGCTGGCGCGCGACGTCGTACGTCACCTGGTGGACTGGTTCCCCGCGTTCCTGCGGGCGGGCGCGGGTGTTGAGCTGCCAGCCGGACCGTCAGTCGACGTCGACCCAGTGGCGGCATGGACGGTGCACAGCGACGGTGTGCAGGCTCTGCTGGACGACGATGCGACAGCGCGAAAGACGTTGGTCAACGAGCACATCGGCGAGTTGCCGCTCGACGTGGCGATCGACCGCTTCTACACCTCGGACGTCTTCATGCACACCTGGGACTTGGCACGGGCCACCGGCCAGGACGAGCGGCTCGATCCCGGCAAGTGCGAGGCGCTCCTGGAAGGCATGCTGCCGTTGGACGACGTCCTACGAAAGAGTGGTCAGTACGGCCCTCGCGTGGAGGTGCCCGACGACGCCGACGTGCAGACTCGACTGCTCGCGTTCATCGGGCGGCAACCCTGAGACACGCGGCTGAGCGCCCAATGCGGCATGTGCGGCGCGGGTTCGGTCGCCGGAAGGTCATCCCGCGGCGGCACCGAACCACCGCGTCAGCTCGTCGCGCAGCCCCGGCTGGTCGTCACCGACCCATGCCACGTGGCCGTCCGGCCGCAACAACACGGCGGGCACGTCCAGTTCCTCGCTGACGTCGATGACGTGGTCGACCCGGTCAGCCCACCCCGCGACCGAGAGCTGGCCGGTTTGGTCGAGCAACAGTCCGCGACCATCGTGCATCAGCTCGTAGAGGTGTCCTCGCTTCAGCCGGACGTCTCGCAGCCGCCTGCCGAGCAGGTCATGCCCCGTGCCAAAGTCGTAGCGGACGGCGAGCGCGGTGACTTTCTCGATCAGATACCGGTTGACCTCGTCGAAGTCCATCAGTTCTGACAGCAGTCTTCGCACGGCCTTGGCTCCGGGTTCGGTGGACATGAGCTCCATCTGCGCACGGGTGTTGTCCAAGACGTCGGCGGCGACCGGGTGCCGTTCGGTGTGGTAGCTGTCCAGCAGCCCTTCCGGTGCCCATCCGTTGACCTCGGCGGCCAGCTTCCAGCCAAGGTTGAAGGCGTCTTGAATGCCGAGGTTGAGGCCCTGCCCGCCGGTCGGCGGGTGAATGTGCGCCGCGTCGCCCGCCAGCAGCACCCTGCCGACCCGGTAGCGTTCGGCCTGGCGGGTGGCGTCGCCGAAGCGGGAGAGCCAACGCGGGGAGTGCACGCCGAAGTCGGTCCCGGCGTGTGCGCGCAGTTGCTGCTTGACCTCGTCGAGGGTCGGTGTCGAGCGATCCCCGGCCAGCCCAGCAGCGGGCACGACGACGCGGTACACGTCTTTCCCGAACGGCGACAGGCCGAACCGCAGCTGGGTCTTGCGGACCTCGGCCACCACGTCGGCTACGGTCTCCGGCGGCGCGGCTACCTCCATCTCGCCCAGCAGCGTTTCGACACGGGCGGGCTCGCCGGGGAAGCCGACGCCGAGCAGCTTGCGCACCGTGCTGCGGCCGCCGTCGCAGCCGACGAGGTAGCGCGCACGCAGTCGTGTGCCGTCGGCGAGTTCGGCGATCACGTTGTCGTCGTCTTGGCTCAGGCCGACCAGCTCGCAGTCACGCCGGATCTCGGCGCCGAGCTCGGCTGCGCGCTCGGCCAGCAGCCGATCGGTGGTGGTCTGCGGAATGCCGAGGACGTAGTGATGCGCGGTGTCCAGCTCGGGTGGCGACTTGGTGATGGCGGCGAAGAAACCGCCGACCGGGTACTGCTGGCCGTGCGCCAGGAACCGCTCCAGCAGCCCGCGCTGGGCCATCACCTCGATGCTGCGCACGTGCAGGCCGAGCGCGCGGACGTACGTGGTTGGCTCCGCATCTTTCTCCAGCACAACCGTACGCACTCCGTGCAGCCGCAATTCGCTGGCCAACATCAAGCCGGTCGGTCCACCGCCGGTAATGATCACGTCAAACATGGAACCCCCTCCGTCACTGAAGTCGTGATTCGGCCACACCCGCGCCTACCCGTACTCCGCGAATCCCCTGATCGGTGTGGGTGCTGGCTTAGACCGAAGTATTCTGCGGTATGGGCCGGGTCTTGCCGCAAGACCGGGGGTGCGCTATACAGTAAAAGTGGCAGGGAATTCCCGCCTTTTCTACGGTCATCCGCGGCCCGTCTCCACTACAATCGCCGCGCATCGAGTCGTGATCTTCGTTCGTCATCGCCGGTCTACCGCTTAATGACTGGTTCATTCTGGAGGGATTCTCTGTGCCCGATATTGAAACCCGCGTCCTCGATGTGCCGGGCGCGCGGCTGCGCTACGACATTCGCGGTGATCTGTCCGCTCCCGGCGCCGCCGAACGTGCCGTGTTCTTGATCGGCTCACCGATGGCCGCTGCCGGGTTCGGAACGCTGGCTAGCTACCTCGCCGACCGTCCCGTCGTGACCTACGATCCGCGCCACACCGAGCGAAGCGAGCTCACCGATGACACTGAGGTCACGCCCGACGTGCATGCCGACGACCTGCACCGCGTGATCAACGACCTTGGCCTGCCGAAGATCAACATCTTCGGCAGCAGTGGCGGTGCGATCAACGCGCTGGCGTTGGTCGCGGCCCATCCCGAGCAGGTTCGGATTCTCGTGGCGCACGAGCCACCGACCGCGTCGGTGCTTCCTGATCGCGAACAACTTGAGACGGCTTTCCGCGACATCCAAGAGACGTACCTGCGCGACGGCATGGGTGCGGCGATGGCCAAGTTCATCACGCTGACCAGCCACACCGGAGAATTGCCCAAGGACTGGACCGATCGGCCCGCGCCGGACCCAGCTCAGTTCGGCTTGCCAACCGAGGACGATGGCAGCCGGAACGACCCGCTACTCGGCACTGCCATGCTCACCGTGCCTACGTACGAACTCGACTTCGACGCCTTGAAGACGGCGTCCACGACGATCCACCTCGCGGCGGGCGTGGAATCCGAAGGTCAGATGACGGCACGTGCGACGCGCGTGGTCGCGGACCGCCTCGGCACTGAGGTGGTCCTGTTTCCCAGCCACCATGGCGGATTCCTTGGCGATGAATACGGCATGCCTGGCCAACCGGCCGCGTTCGCCGAGAAGTTGAAAGAACTACTGGACACCGCCTGACATGAGCACTTTCGTGTTGATCCATGGTGCTGGAGACGTCGGGTGGTCCTGGCTGGGGTGCCCGTTATTTCCCGGACTGTGGACCGCATAGGGTCCGTTCTGGAAGGGATGTTGGTTCGTGGCAAGGAAGTATCAGAAGTACACGCCTGAATTTCGTGAGCAGGCGGCGAAGCTGGTTGTGGAAGGGCAGCGTCCGATCGCTGAGGTCGCTCGCGAGTACGGTCTCGGGGAAACGACCCTAGCTAATTGGGTGAAGAAATACCGCGAGGATCACGCCGGGGACGAGCCGCCGCTGGAATTGTCTGAGCGTGCCGAACTCGCCGAACTGCGTCGCCGGGTGCGCGAGCAGGAGATGGAACTGTCCTTTTTGAAAAAAGCGGCAGCGTACTTTGCGAGGGAGCAGCGGTGAGCGAGAAGTACGAGTTCATCGCCGCCGAGTACGCGCACAACAAGGGCCATAATGTGGCGGACGCTCCCACCCTGACGCAGATGCTGGCGTGGCTGGATGTGTCGAAATCGGGCTACTACGAGTGGTTTCGCCGGCCGCCGTCGGCGACCGAGCGGCGCCGCGAACTGCTCAAGACCAAGATTGAGACACTGTTTGACCTCTTCGGCGGCACCTACGGTTACCGGCGGATCCATGCCGAGCTCGTCCGTGCTGGTGAGCGGGTCGATGACGAGACGGTCCGCCAACTCATGCGCGAGATGGGCCTGGTCACGGTGCAGCTGAAGCCGTACCGCACCACCACCGTCCGCAGCGCTGAACAGCCCGACGGCGTGCCAGATCTGGTCGAGCGGAACTTCACCGCCAACCGGCCCGGGGCCAAGCTGGTCGGCGACATCACGTTCATTTCCACCTGGCAGGGCTGGCTGTATTTGGCGACCGTGATTGATTGTTTCAACAACGAGGTCATCGGCTACGCGATGGCCGATCACATGCGCACCGAATTGGTCACCGACGCCCTCGACATGGCCGCACGAAATCACACGCTTGAGTCGGGCTGTATTATGCACAGCGATCGCGGCACCCAATATACATCGGCCGAATATCGCGCGAAACTGGATGAACTCGATTTGCGACATTCCCTCGGTCGCACCGGGATTTGTTGGGATAACGCGCTCGCCGAGTCGTTCTTCGCCAGCCTCAAAAACGAGCGCGTTCATCATATGGTGTATCCCACACGAAAAAGGGCTTCGACTGATATTGCCCGCTATATCGAACTTCACTACAATCGGCGACGAATCCATTCAGCACTGGGATACAAAACTCCGCACGAAGTCCGCAACGAATACCTGAATCAGCAGTTCGCGGCATAAAAGGACACAAACTCACCAGTCCGGAAAACACGGGGCAGCCCAGGTGCCGCGGCGTTTGGGCATCGTCCCCGACGAGATTTCTGGTAGCCACTGTGTCGCGCTCAGCCGACCCAAAGATGTAGCGGACATCTTGGCGAGCTACACGGCTTCGGGCAGCGGTCACTAAATATCGCGCACGGGTTTGAGTCCTGGAGCGTGGCTAGTGCTGATGATCAGGCGTGATCGCGGCCGCCCGCTCGGTCAGAAGGGTGGGTCGTCGCTTGGTGGGTGGGTGAGCCGTTGTCGGGTGTGGTCCTTACCCGCGCGTTCTCGCTCGCGGTTGTTATTGGCGTTGTTGGGTGGTTCGGTGATCGCTCGGCGGGTTTTGGTGTAGGTGCGGCCGGTGGGGGTGGTGATGGTGGCGGTGCCGGTGTTGGGGTCGAACTCGATGTGCCAGTCGGGGTGGTCTTTCTTGGCGTGGTCGTGGCGGCATTTCGGTGCTGCGTTGGTGTCGCTGGTGGGCCCATGCTCGGCGGCCCAGGCGTCGAGGTGGTCGAAGTCGCAGGCTGGGGCGGGTCGGTGGCAGCCGGGTACGGTGCATTCCCGGTCGCGGGCGTTGACCAGGTCCCGGATGAGTTGGGTGGGGTGCCGGCGGCTGCGGCCGAGGTCGGTGATCGCGCCGGTGCCGGGGTCGGTGAGTATCGCCCGCCACACGCTGCGCGGGTTGGTCATGATCTCGCGGGCGATCGGCCCGGGGATCTCGCCGTAACCAGCCAACTCGGCACCACTATCGGTCATGGTCAACGCGGTCGTTATCGGCATGTGCAGATACACCACCGCGCCCGCCTCGGGCTGCGCCACGCCGGGGTCCTGACCGAGCAGCAGGCTGGCGGCGATGTCGGCGCGCAGCTGGTCCAGCGTGCGCTCGTCGCCGCCGCGCCGGGCCGCGTGGGCCATCCGATCAATCCGGGCATACGCCGAGGTCGCGACCTCAGCGGGCAAATCCGCCACCAGGGTCGCCATGGAGTCCTCACCCGGGATCAGCTCCACCTTGCGGCCGGTGCGCGCGGTGCGTGCCCGCGCTACCGCCCCGTCCGGGTCGATCTTGAGTGCGAGACGCCGTGCGGTGCGCCGTAGCGCCACCGGGTCCACCACATCCAGCGTGCCGTTGGCGCGCTTGGCGGCCAGTTGATCGTCGACCTGGCGGGCCTGTTCGTCGGTGAGCCCGGCGGCGGCCTCACACACCCGACCGGCGGCGTAGCCTTCCAGCTCACCGTCTTCCATCGCCGCCACCAGGCGGGGGAACCGGCCCACCAGGGCCGTGGCGCGTGCCAGCCGGATCTCGGCCTGCCGGCGGGTGACCCGCAACTCCAGCGCCACCTCATCGGGCAGGTAGCGCGAGTCCCGCCAGATCGGTTGTGCGGTGTCGGGATCGGCCTCACCGGTGGGTTCGCGGCGCAACGTCCCCAACCGGGCCAGCGCGTGGGCCTCGATCGCGTCCGCGCGTGCCCGCATCCGCCGCACCGCCGCCAACGTGTCGACCAGCTCGCCATCGTCGGTCAGCCGGGCGATCTCGGCACCCGAACGCGCCGTACACACGAACTCCCGCGATACCGGCTCCGACATCTCGCGTTCAGCCGCCAGCCCGGCGGGAAGCATCAACAGCCCCGCCGCGCTACCCATCTGCACAAACTCCGTCACACCCCCAGTATCATCGAACTAATGTTCGACCACAATCACACGAACGAGTCGACCACGAGTCCGTCGCCCGCGTGCCAATCACTCGTCCGGATAGCCGCGAACCATCAGAAGGCCGTTATGGATTTCGCGACGAGTACGGCATGTCTGGTCAACCGGTAGCGTTGGCGGAGAGGCTGAAGGGATCGCTGGACGCCGGCCGGAGGTTCTGAGACACGCGGCGCCGCGCCCAACGCCGGTTGTGCGCGGCGACAGTACCCACCCGGAGGCCTTCCTGCCACCATGTCGCCATGACGATCATCGATGTCTGGATGCAGCATCCGACGCTACGGTTCTTCCAGCACGACATGCTGGCGTCGTTGCTGCGCTGGACAAGGCAAGAGGCGCCCACGGAGGAAATCCCGATCGACGCCACCATCGCCGCGATGGACGAGGCTGGTGTCGAGCGTGGCCTGGTGTGCGCGTGGTACGACGCGAGCGGTGCGCTGATCAGCAACGACGAGGTCGCGGGTTGGGTGGCGACATATCCCGACCGGCTGACCGGTATCGCTTCGGTTGACCTGCGCTCGCCGATGGCCGCGGTGCGGGAGCTGCGACGCGCCGTGCACGATCTCGGGTTCCGAGCGTTGCGAATCGTGCCGTGGTTGTGGGGCCTGCCGCCGAACCATCGGCTCTACTACCCGCTGCTCGCGGAGTGTGTGGAACTGGGGATTCCGTTCATGACGCAGGTCGGTCATACCGGACCGCTTCGGACGTCGGAAACCGGGCGACCGATTCCGTACTTGGACGACGTCGCGCTGGAGTTCCCCGAGTTGGTCATCGTCGGTGGTCACGTGGGTTATCCGTGGACCGCGGAGATGATCTCGCTGGCCACGAAGTACCCCAACGTCTACATCGACACGTCGGCGTATGTGTCGCACCGGTATCCGCCGGAGCTGGTCGAGTACATGCGTGGGCACGGTCGCCGGAAGGTGCTGTTCGGCAGCAACTACCCGATGATCACCCCGGCGCAAGCGCTGGCACGGCTGGACGAGCTGGGGCTGGACGACGAGGCACGGGAGTTGTTCCTGTCCGGGAACGCGCGGCGGTTGTTCCCGGAGTAACCGCGTGCGGAGTGTGCTGACGCGCTCGCTGGATCAGCTCGGCACAATGATGGCGTGAACGTCGTGGTCCTATCCGACACGCACGCGCCGCGCCGGTGGAAGTCGTGCCCGCCCGCCGTGGCCGAACACCTCAGGAACGCGGACGTGATCCTGCATGGCGGCGACGTCTGTACCGCCGATGTGCTCGACGAGCTCGCGGCCTACGCCCCGGTGCACGCGGTGTTCGGCAACAACGACAGGCAGGACGTCGCGGACTGGGGCGCGCCCGAGACGCTGGAACTCGACCTCGATGGACTCCGTGTCGGCATGATCCACGATGCCGGTCGCGCCCAGGGCAGGCTCGCCAGGATGCGGCGCCGGTTCCCTTCGACAGACCTGGTGGTGTTCGGCCACTCGCATATCCCGCTGGATGAATCGGACGACGGGTTCCGGATCTTCAACCCGGGTTCGCCGACCGACCGCAGGCGGCAACCGCACGGCACCATCGGCCTGCTGCGGGTTGAGGACGGCGCCGTGGCAGATGCCCGGATCGTGCCGGTGACGTGACCAGAGGTGCTCAAGAAGGTGAACCGCGAGGCGCGACCAACGTCGACTGCGCCGTCAGCTATGTGCTGTCTCGGCACGGCGGCTGTTTTCCGCCAGACTTCGCGCGGTGATCCGCGGACAGTTGTTCCTATGGATTTGAAGCTATCAAACAAGATCGTTGTGGTGACCGGTGCGAGTAAGGGCATTGGTTTGGCCGTGGTCCGCTCGTTCCTCGACGAGGGTGCGCGGGTGGTGGCGACGTCTCGCAAGATCACCGACGAACTTGACGCGTTGAGCTGTCCAACGCTGGTGCACGTGTCGGTTGACCTGATGAATCCGGAAGCGCCCGGTCAGGTGGTGGCTGCTGCGGTGGAGGCATTCGGCGGCGTGGACATCCTCGTCAACTGCGCGGGCGGACCGCCGCCGGGAGTGGTGCTGCCGCGTGGTTCGTTTCTCGATGCCGACGACGCGGAATGGCGCGGTGTTCGAGTTCAACCTGTTCTCGGCCGTGCGAGCGGCGCGCGCAGCGATTCCGGTCATGCTGGAACGCGACGGCGGGGCGATCGTCAATGTCTCGTCGGTGAATGCTCGCCAGCCATCGCAGATCAATGTCGATTACGGTGCGGCCAAGGCTGGGTTGACCAACCTGAGCAAAGCGCTTTCGGAGGAGTTTGGACCGCGGGGCATTCGTGTGAATACGGTTTCGCCTGGCCCGGCGCGGACACCGTGGTGGACCGACGATGGTGGTGCCGCCGACATAATCGCGGCCCAATCAGGCGCTGGTCGGGAAGCTGTCATGTCCACTGTGGTGCCGGAGATGATGCGACTTACCACCGGCAGAATGGCTGGCGCGCAGGAGATCGCCGACCAAATCGTGCTGCTGGCCTCCCCGCGCTCGGCCAGCACTACCGGGGCCGATGTCATCGTTGATTCCGGCATGCTGAAAACGATCTGATCGGGTTGCCCCGCCGCTACGCGGCAGGTGACGATGTCGCCGCGGCGGGGCATCTAGCCGCGCTGCCTTCCCTCGCGAGGCGCTGGCCTTGCCAGTTCCGCTGACCGTGCCACACGCTGCGGGAATGAACAAGACGGAGTGGCCAGCGACCGTTGAGGCCCTCATGGCAGCGCAGCACGAACTCGCCGCGGCCGGCCCGGAACCGTGGCGGCCGGCTGCCGGGCCACTGGTAGGTGGCTGCTTCGCGGCGTTTCCGAAGGGGTATGCCGGTCCCGGCGCAGCCGGTGATCCGGTCTGGGCGGGGGCGGCGGTGTATCAGCGCCGTCGCCGCGTTTGCCACGCGACGACGTCCGACACGGCGGGTTCGCCCTACCGCCCAGGGTTGCTCGCGCTCCGCGTCGGTCCCGTGCTGGACGCGGTCGTGCGGCTCTTGCCGCGGTGGCCCGATGTGCTGCTCGTTGACGCGACCGGGCGCGATCACCCACGTCGTGCCGGTCTCGCGGTGCAGCTCGGAGCGATGCTTGACCTGCCGACGGTCGGCGTCACTCATCGCCTGCTGCTCGCCGAGGGGGAGTGGCCGCGCGACGAACGTGGTGCGACGAGCCCGGTGACGCTCGCGGGTGACGTCGTCGCGTACTGGCTCCGGACGCGACAAGGACGTCGACCGGTCGCGGTTCACGCCGGGTGGCGCACCGATCCGGACGTCGCGGTGCGAGTGGTGTCGGCGTGCGCCAAACACCGGACCCCAACGCCGCTGCGCGAAGCGAGGAGGTTGGCTCGGGCCGCGCGAGCTGGTGCGTTGTGAGCGAGCAGCTCATGGGAACGTGAATCGGGTCTGGCTGTACGGCGCTTTGCTGAAGGCCAGCACCTTGGCCGGTGTCACGGCGAAAACAGGGGCCCGGTGGTCGTCAACGCCGGGGTCGCGGAACTGGCCGTCCACCACCTCGAACGACCAGTCGAGCTTGTCCCGCCACAGCTGTGCCAGCCGTGTCAGCGTTGTCTCGTCGTTGACCTGCGCCACCGTGCCTTCGACGACGACGTCCAGACCGGAGCGGTACGAGTTGGTACCGGTGGTGAGCACGCAGCGCGGGTTCGACTCGATGTTGCGCGCTTTCTGCTCGTGCGCTCCGGTGCAGAAGTGCAGCTTGCCGTCCAGCCACATCGCGGGCAGCGGTGCCACGTGCGGACGCCCATCCCGGCGCACGGTGGATAGCCAGAACATCTCCGACTCGCGCAACACCCGCTCGACATCGCCCCACGGGACGGCGCTGCCGTCGGGTTCGCTGAACTCTGACACGTACTGGCCGCTCGGCTCTGTCCCCATGTCACTCCTCGTCGGATCCGTGGATCGCTCACCCATTCCAACCAGCTGCGAAGCGAAAAACAGTGGCGTGCCAGGTGTTGCTGACCCGGGCTCGTGGGCGTCGCGTACGACGACGTTACCGGTACGGCTGGCCTCGTGTGTGTACTTTCCCCGCAGCAGCGATCTCGTCGGCTTCGACTGGTCTCGCGTGGCGCGCGAGATGTGATCTCCGGCTGCTGAGGCGCGAGCGGCAGCGGCATAAGCGGACGTCGACTGGCCCTTCAAGGTCGTGGGTGGCGGGGCGGCGACGGGGGTCGGTTGCGGGCACCGTGGTCGGGAGGCACGTCGATCCCGTGCCGGACGCTGGAGAACGCGTCGATGCCCCAGGCGAACTGGCGGGCGCCGCGCCACAGGGCGCGGAGCAGGCGTCGGATGGGCTGCTTAGCGCGAACGTCATGCGAAGACGACGAGCCGTTGTTCTTCAAGATCTGTTCTGCGATGAAGTCGTCGAAGTACATGGCTCAAGAGTCGCAAGCGACACCCTCCCGCGGAAGTGGCAAGATTGACGCAAACTGCTAGGATTTTGCCATCATGGTTATTCAGCGTCCGACAGTCACGGTCCCGCTCATCGACGGCATGACCCTGTTCGAGATCGGCATGCCGTTGGAGGCACTGGGCTATGACTGGGGTCCCGATCACGGTCCGCTCTACGACGTGACGCTGTGCGGTGACCTGCGCGGTGTGCGCACCCACACCGGTGCCCGGCTGGCCCCGGAGCGGCCGTTGAGTGCCGTGGCCGAGGGCGACACGGTGCTCGTGCCCGCGGTGCCCCCGGGGAGATCGGTCGGCTCCCGGCTGGTCCGCGAGCTGCGGCGCGCCGCCGACCGGGGCGCCCGCATCGTCGCCCTGTGCACCGGCACGTTCGCGCTCGCCGAGGCCGGCCTGCTCGACGGCCGTCGGGCCACCACCCACTGGCGACACGCCGCACTGCTGCAGCGGATGTATCCCAACGTCGAGCTCGACGCACGCGCCATCTACGTGGAGGACAACGGCATCTTCACCAGCGCCGGCTCGGCGGCTGGCCTCGACCTCTGCCTGCATCTGATCCGGCGCGACCACGGGGAGCGCGCCGCGAACGCCACGGCCCGCTACCTCGTGATCGCTGCCCACCGTGACGGTGATCAGGCGCAGTACGTACACGCCGAGCCGCTGGAGGATCGCGCCGCCTGGTTGGACAACCTCCGCGCCTGGCTGCGCGAGAACCTCCACCGGCCGCTGACGCTCACCGAACTGGGACGAGCGGCGAACCTCTCGCCCCGCACCCTCGCCCGACGGTTCGAGCAGGACGTCGGCACCACGCCCATGCGCTGGGTCGCCGCGGAACGGATCGCGGCGGCCAAGGAACTGCTCGAGACCACCGACCTCACGGTCGACCGGATCTCCTCCGAGGTTGGTTACGGGTCGCCGGTAACGTTCCGAAGCGCCTTCACCCAAGAGGTCGGCATCTCACCGAAGCGCTACCGCGCGCGGTTCGCCGCATGGCTTGACACCGCCGCTCCGGCATAACACGACATTCGCACCCGATACTGGGTCGGTCAGTATCTGCGCGCGCTTCCGTCAGGCTGATGAGCCGCCGCCCGGCGGACCGTCGAGCACGGTCGGCACGTACTCCAGCAGCTGGAGCCTGCCGTCGAAGGTTCGGTTGTCAACCATTTCGAGTGAGACGTCCGGGTACCCGTCGTAGATTCGCTCCTGCCCGGTTGCGCCTGTGATCACGGGGAAGATCACCAACCGGAAGCGGTCTACCAGGCCGGCCTTGAGCAGCGAGCGACACAGGCTGAGACTGCCCATGGTGCGGATCGATGTGGTGCCGCTGCGTTTCATATTCGCCACCGCTGCGACGGCATCCCCGCTGACCAGCTGAGTGTTGGGCAGTGCAAGCGGTTCCCGCAGGGTTGACGAACAGACCACCTTGGGCATGGCAGCGACGCCACCGATAGTGGCCTCTTCGTCTGACTTTTCATCAGGGGGCACCCCTGCGGCCTCGGCGGTAAACCGCGAGAACATTCGATAGGTGTTCGCCCCCATCAAGGCCGGGTAAGCGCCCTCGGGCTGCTCCTCCAGCCAGCGCAGGTACTCGGGTCCCTCGAGCCCCCACCAGCCGGGCCAGCCCTCAGCGGAGGCATAGCCGTCCAACGACACGATGAAGTCCACGAGCAGTTCCGGTGCAGATGTTCCGTCAGCGACTTCTTCATGCATCAGCTGTCGCCTCCTTCGTTCGGGTACCTCAACCTACTACTTGTTTTTTACAAGTCAACAGGTATTTTTGCACCATGCCACGAGGGTATCGACAGTTCTGCGGTTTGGCGCGCGCCGCCGAGGTCCTTGGGCAGCGGTGGACGCTGCTCATCCTGCGTGATCTGCAGGTCGGGCCCCGCCGGTACACGGACCTGCTCGCCGGTCTGCCCGGCATTCCGACGAACGTCCTCACCACGCGCGTGAAGGCGCTCGAGGAGGACGGCCTGATCGCGCGGACGGCACGCAGTGGAGCCGACCGCGCGGTCGTCTACGAGCTGACACCGCGTGGGGCCGAGCTCGGGCCAGCGCTCAAGGCGCTGGCCCGGTGGGGCGCGGCCGGCATGCGAGAGCCGCGCGAGGGTGAGGTCGTCACCGAGGCGTCATTGGTCACCGCGCTACGCGTCGCTGCGGCTGATGAGCCTGCCGCTCGGCTTCGTATCGCCTGCACGGTCCGGGTAGGGGAGGCAGTAGCGAATGCTGTCGTCGAGGACGGGGCCGTGGCGGTCGAACCCGGCGAGCATCCGGCTCCCGAACTCGTCATTATTGCTGGCTCGAATTTCCGGGACGTTCTGGCTGGAAGGCTCGACGCGGACGCCGCTGTCGCCGAAGGTGCGGTGCAGATCGAGGGAGAAGTCGCACTTCTCAGGGCATTCCTGGAGGTCTTCTCGGTCCCCTACTCGGAGTCGATTTCCTGAAGATCACTCAAGCGAGGCTGTCGAAGGCCCGCGCCTCACCCGAGCTGCTCCGACACCGTCTCCAGCAGTTCATGCCAGGACGCCACGAACTTGTCCACGCCTTCGTTCTCCAGCGTGCGGAAGGCATCCTCCAGGTCAACGCCAACAGCGGCCAGCCGCTCGAACGTCTCTCGCGCGGCATCCGCGCCGTTGACCACCGTGTCACCCTCGATCTCCGCGTGGTCGGCGACGGCGTGCAGCGTCGGTTCCGGCATGGTGTTCACGACACCGGCTGTGACGAGCCGGTCCACGTAGCGGGTGTCGGAGTACTCCGGGTTCTTCACGCCGGTCGACGCCCACAGTGGACGCTGCACATGTGCGCCGTCGGCTGCCAGCGCCTGCCAGCGCTCGGTGGCGAACAGCTCCCGATGCAGGGCGTGCGCGATCCGCGCGTTGGCGATGGCCGCCTCCCCACGCAGCGCGAGTGCCTCGTCGGTGCCGATGGCATCCAGCCGCTTGTCGATCTCCGCGTCGACACGGGACACGAAGAACGACGCGACGGAGTGGATGCTCTCCAGCGGAAAGCCGTTCGCTCGCGCCTGCTGCAAGCCAGCCATGAACGCGTCGATGACCTCGCGGTAGCGCTCCACCGCGAAGATCAACGTGACGTTCACATTGACGCCCTCAGCCAGTGTGCGGGTGATCGCGGGCAAGCCCTGCTCGGTGGCCGGGATCTTGACGAACAGGTTCGGCCGGTCTACCGCCTTCGCCAGCTCCAGCGCCTCGGTCACGGTGCGGTCGGTGTCGCGCGCCAGTTCAGGATCGACCTCCAACGAGACCCGGCCGTCTACGCCGCCCGTCGCGTCATACACCGAGCGGAACACATCGCAGGCATCGCGGACATCGGTGGTGGTGATCTCACGGACGGCGTCGTGCACGTCAACGCCGCGCGCTGCCAGGTCACGTAGCTGCGGTATGTAGTCGTCGCCGCTGGCCACGGCTTTGGCGAAGATCGTTGGGTTGGTGGTCACACCCACGAGGTTGCGGTCGCGGATCAGCCCGGCGAGCTGCCCGGACGTAAGTCGTTGCCGCGACAGGTCGTCGAGCCAGATCGACACGCCCGCGTCGCTCAACTGTGCCAGTCGGTCAGTCATCGTCATCCTTTCCATCCGGGTCGGTTAGGGGTTACCCGCTTTGCCGCGCGAGACACCGCCGCGCGGCGGCCACAACGGCGTCGGAGGTGATCCCGAACTCGCGGTACAACGTCTGATAGTCAGCCGACGCACCGAAGTGCTCCAGGGACACGATCTCGCCCGCGTCCCCGGCGAAGCGGTGCCACGGCTGCGCGATGCCCGCCTCGACGACGACCCGCGCGGTGATTTCGGGTGGCAGCACGGTATCCCGGTAGGTGACGTCTTGGGCATCGAACCATTCCACGCACGGCATCGATACCACCCGCGTCGGCACGCCGTCGGCCTGCAATATCTCCCGCGCCACCACGGCGAGCCGCACCTCCGAGCCGGTGCCAATGAGCACCACCCGCGGCGCGCCGCCTTCGGCCTCCGCGAGCACGTACCCGCCGCGCGCCACCGCGTCCGGGTCGCTGCCCTCGAGCACCGGAACGTTCTGCCTGGTCAGCGCTAATCCAGTAGGCGCGTGGGTGGTAGTTAGCGCGGCTCGCCAGGCACCCGACGTCTCGTTCGCGTCCGCAGGGCGGACGACGTTCAACCCGGGAATTGCCCGCAACGCCGCGAGCTGTTCCACCGGCTGGTGCGTTGGGCCGTCTTCGCCGAGCCCGATGGAGTCGTGCGTCCAGACGTGCACCACCGGCTGCCGCATCAGCGCGGCGAGCCGCAGGGCGGGGCGCAGGTAGTCGGAGAAGATGAGGAACGTCGCGCAGTACGGCCGCGTCAGCCCGTGCAGCGCGATGCCGTTGCTGATCGCCGCCATGGCGTGTTCGCGCACGCCGAAGTGCAGGTTGCGGCCGTACGGGTGCGCGGTGAACTGCTTCGTGCTCGCGCCGGTCGGTCCGAACGAGTCCGCACCGGTGATCAGCGTGTTGTTGCTGCCCGCCAGGTCGGCCGACCCGCCCCACAGCTCGGGCAACAGCTCGGCAACGGCGTTCAGGCAGACGCCGGACGCCTTCCGGGTCGCGACCTGCTCGGACGGCTCCCAGCGCGGCAGCTTCCGCTCCCAGCCGTCGGGCAGCTCCCGGCGTCGGAGGCGGTCCAGCAGTTCCGCTCTCTGCGGGTTCTCGGCAGCCCAGCGATCGAACGACTCCTGCCAGCGTGCTCGCTCCCGCGCGCCGCGGTCGCGCGCGTGCCGCGTGTGGGTGAGTACGGTGTCCTCGACGACGAAGTCCCGCTCCGGGTCGAAGCCGAGCAGCTTTTTCACGGCCGCGACCTCCTGCTCGCCCAACGCCGCGCCGTGTATGGCGCCGGTGTTGGCCAGCGTCGGCGCCGGGTGTCCGATCACCGTGCGCAGCGCGATGAACGACGGTCGTTCGGTCTCCGCTTTGGCCGCGTCGATCGCGGCGAGGATCCCGGCGACGTTCTCGCCGCCATCCACCCGCTGCACGTGCCAGCCATACGCCTCGTACCGCGCGGCGACATCCTCGCTGAGCGCGATCGCGGTGTCATCCTCGATGGAGATCTGGTTGTCGTCGTAGATCACCACGAGGTTGCCGAGCTGTTGGTGCCCAGCCAGCGACGACGCCTCCGCCGTGACGCCTTCCTCGATGTCGCCGTCGGAGGCGAGCACGTACACGTGGTGGTCGAACGGGCTCGTGCCCGCCGGGGCGTCCGGGTCGAGCAGGCCGCGACCGCGGCGCGCGGCCATCGCCATGCCCACCGCCGACGCGAGCCCCTGCCCGAGCGGGCCGGTGGTGATCTCGACACCCGCGGTGTGGCCGTACTCGGGATGGCCGGGCGTCCGTGACCCCCAGCGCCGCAGCTGCTTCAGGTCGTCCAGTTCGAGGCCATAGCCCGCGAGGAACAGCTGGATGTAGAGCGTGAGGCTGGTGTGACCGCAGGAGAGCACGAATCGGTCGCGCCCCAGCCACACCGGGTCGGCCGGGTCGTGCCGCATGACCCGTTGGAACAACGCGTACGCCATGGGCGCGAGGGACATCGCTGTGCCAGGATGTCCGCTGCCGCAGTGCTGCACAGCGTCGGCGGCGAGTACCCGCGCGGTGTCGACAGCGCGGACGTCGAGGTGCGTCCAGTCGTCGGGAAGCCGGGGCGTGGTGAGGGCTGCTGTGACGTCGGGTGTCACGCGATCTCCTTCGCTGCTGCGGGTAGGGACGTGTGTAGGGCGCTGCGCCCAGTGACGGTCAGGGTCGCCGCGACGCGCTGACCGATCCGGCCGGGCCGCGCGGCGCGCACGTGTCCGGAGCGCACCAGCGCGTGCACGACCCACTGGTTGCAGCACGGCACGCCGTCGACGTAGAGATCGGGCTCGCAGCTACACGTGATTTCCGCGCGACCAGAGGCCACGGCGCGCAGGATGGCGAGCTGTCCAGGGTGCAGGGGTTCGCTGTCGACGGTCATGGTGCCCTCCAGGGGCTGTTACCTCTGAAAGCTTGTTGCGCCTTTCCTCATATCAACAGAAGGTGTTAAATTAACATACACATAACACGCCAGCTTGTGAAGGGTGAGCGCATGAGGGCTGCTCGCAGGTCCGAATCATCAGACGCGGGGGCATGGCTCGGGATCGACCTCGGCACCCAGAGCGTGCGTGCGGTGCTGATCGACGCCGACGGCGCGGTGCTTGGCTCGGCGGCCGAGCGGTTGACCAGCACCCGCTGGCCCGACGGCAGGCACGAGCAGGACCCGCGGCACTGGTGGCAGGCCGTCGCCGCCGCCACGCGGCACGCGCTCGCGACCGCGGGCGATATCGAGGTCGCGGCACTCGCATGCTGCGCGACGTCCGGCACGATCGCACTAGTGCGCGAGACGTCCGACGACCCGGCGCAACCGGTCACACCAGGGCTGATGTACGACGATGGCCGGGCGGTTGAGCAGGCTCGCCAGGTGGCGGACGATCCCGCACCGGCGTGGCGCGCCGCTGGTCTCACCCCGCAACGCTCGTGGGCGCTGCCCAAGGCGTTGTGGCTGCTCCGAGACGGCGATCCCGGCCCTGACGTGCGCCTGGCTCATCAGGCCGACGTCGTCACGTCGCGTCTGATCGGCAGGCCAGCGCCCGCCGATACCAGCCACGCGCTCAAGTCGGGTGCGGATCTCGTCGGAGGTGGCTGGCCTGCCGCTGACCTCGCACGACTCGGCCTCGACCCCAGGCTGTTACCGCCGCTGGTGCGGCCAGGCACAGTGCTCGGCGAGGTCTGTCCCGCCGCGGCCGAACAGATCGGGCTCCCGGTCGGGGTTCCGGTCGTGGCGGGCATGACGGATGGTTGCGCCGCGCAGATCGCGTCTGGGGTGCTGCGGCCGGGGCAGTGGAGCTTCGTCGTCGGCACGACCACGGTGCTCAAAGGCGTCTCGGACACCCTGCTGGCCGATCCATCCGGCGCGCTGTACTCGCACCGCGCCCCGGACGGGCGATGGTGGCCCGGCGGGGCGTCGAGCGCGGGTGCTGGGTTGCTTAGTCAGGAGTTCGACGGGGTCGACTTCGCCGCACTGGAACGTCAGGCCACCGACCGCGAACCCGCTGGGTCGGTGACGTATCCGTTGGCGGGCGTCGGCGAGCGCTTCCCGTTCCTTCGCGCCGATGCGACCGGTGTGAGCTGGGGAAATGACCGTGACCGGGTGGACAGGTTCGCCGCCGTGTTGCAAGGTGTCGCGTTCGTGGAACGCCTGTGCCTCGATCATCTGCGCGGCCTCGGCGCGTCGGTCGACGGTCCGGTCACGATCAGCGGCGGCGCCACGCGAAGTCCATATTGGACGCAGCTCCAGGCGGACATACTGGGCAGGCCGGTGGCGGTGCCGCAGGTCGCCGAGGGCGCGGTGGGCATGGCGGTGCTCGCTGCAGCTGCCACCAGCGGTGACCCTGGAGCGCGGCTCGCCGCGACGGCCGAGCGCATGCTGGGACCGGTGCGGGTCGTCGAGCCGAGACCGGGGGCGCACGAGCGGTTCGATACCGCCTACGCCGAGTTGGTGCGCGGGCTGGTCGAGCTGGGCTGGATCGACGCCGCGTTGGCGGGCACGGCGCTGGCGGGTGCGGCATGAGTGGCGGTGAGACGAGGCTCTACCTCCTCCGGCACGGCGAGACACCGTTCCACGACGGCAACCGCTACTGCGGACGCACCGACGTCCCGCTGACCGAGGCGGGGGAGGCGCAAGCGCGGCGGCTCGCGGGGTGGGCCGCGCGCGCGGGGCTCGACGCCGTCTACAGTTCCCCACTGGTCAGAGCGGTGAGAACGGCCGAACCGGCGGCCCGCGCGGCAGGGCTGCGAACGCACATCGACGACCGGCTGATCGAACTCGACTTCGGCGAGGCAGAGGGTTTGACGTCGCGGGATATGGCCCGGCGCTGGCCGGAGCGGCGCGCGGCGTTCGAGCGCGATCCGGTGGCGAACCCGCTTCCCGGCGGTGAGGATCCGCGCGCGGCGATCACGCGCGCCATGGCGGTGGTGTCCGACATCGCCAAGCGGCATCGCGGGGAGACCGTGCTCGCCGTCTGTCACAGCACCCTGTTGCGGCTGGTCACTTGCGCGCTCACGGGAATCGATCCGGCCGACTATCGCCGTGAGTTTCCCGTGGTGCACAACGTCTCCGGTGCCGAGCTGGTTCACGACGACGCCCACGACATGTGGCGGCTGGTGGCCTTCAATCCCGCGCTCGGCACGGTCGATCACAGCGAAGCGGGATCTTAACAAGATTCTTTGTTAACAACACTTGACTTCGTGTGAACATCACGGCAAGGTGTGTGTCACAACACACCATCGGGTGTGATCCCGCCCTCGGGATAACACGACTGGCTGATGCCCGGCCAGATCGGAACCCGGCAGAGCGCGTGCGTGAAGCGCCCGAAGCAACGGAGGTTCGTTGAGCGCCATGGACGACAACCACTTCATCACCAGCACCGCCGGCCGCGGCCTCAGCCGTCGTCGCCTGCTCCGCATCGCGGGAACGGCGACCGCCGCGGCGGCGTCCGTGCCATTGCTGCAAGCCTGCGGCTTCGGGGGACAGGCAGGCACATCGGGTGACTCGGCTGCTAACGCCGTCACCGGCTCGTTCGACTGGAAAAAGCACAAGGGCAAGACCGTGCGGCTGCTGATGAACAAGCACCCGTACACCGACGCGCTCAAGGCGCACCGCAAGGAGTTCGAGGAGAAGACCGGCATCACGCTGGCCATCGACGAGTTCCCCGAGTCGAACTACTTCGACAAGGTCACCCTGGAACTGCGTTCGCGGCAGGGCAACTACGACGCCTTCATGCTCGGCGCGTACATGGTCTGGCAGTACGGCCCGCCCGGCTACCTCGAGGACCTCCGACCCTGGATGGACAACTCGTCGGCCACCGCGGCCGAGTTCGAGCCGGACGACTTCTTCCCCAACCTGCTCACCGCGGGCCAGTGGAACTTCGAGAACGGCGCCCCGCTCGGCGGTGACCAGCAGTGGATGCTGCCGTGGGGTTTCGAGACCAACACCGTCTGCTACCGCAAGGACGTCTTCGACAAGCTGGGCCTACGCCCCGCCGAGACATTCGACGAGCTGATCGAGACCGCCGATGTCATCACGAAGAAAGCATCGTCGGCGGGCTTCGGTGACATGTACGGGATCGCGGTGCGCGGCTCCAAGGAGTGGGCCACCATCCACCCCGGTTTCATGACGATGTACTCCCGCATGGGCCTGACCGACTTCGACCTCGCCGACGGCAAGCTCATCCCGAAGATGAACAGCCCAGAAGCCGTGGACTTCACGAACAAGTGGGCGAAGATGGTGCGTGACTCCGGCCCGGCGGGCTGGACGTCCTACACGTGGTACCAGGCGTCCAGCGACCTTGGTGCGGGCAACGCCGCGATGCTGTTCGACGCCGACATCGCCGCCTACTTCCAGAACGAGGACACCCCGGCCGCGGGCAAGCTCGCCTGGCACCCCGGCCCCAAGGGCCCCGGTGGCGCCCTGGACACCAACATGTGGATCTGGTCGCTCGGTATGAACGCCGCGTCCGAGAACAAGGAAGCCGCCTGGTGGTTCCTGCAGTGGGCGACGTCGAAGGAGCACCTGCAGTACGCGGCCACCAAGAAGCAGCACATCGACGCGGTGCGCAAGTCGGTCGCCGACTCCGCCGAGTACAAGGACCGGCTGTCGGCGGCGGACAACTTCATCGAGACCTTCGAAGAGGTTATGCCGCAGACGGCCATCCAGTTCACGCCGCAGACCAACTTCTTCGACGCCACGACATCCTGGGCGGCGGCGTTGCAGCAGATCTACAACGGCTCCGACGCCGCCGGCACGCTCGACAAGCTCGCCAGTGACCTTGAGGGGAGGGTCAACGGGTAATGCCAACCACCGTTGAAGCCCCGCCGGATCGCGCGTCACCAGCGCCGCTGGCCGATGCGCCGAGGGTGTCACGGCGGCGCAAGGCATTGCGTCCGTATCTGCTCTCGGTGCCAGCCGTGCTGCTGTGCGCGGGGATTCTGTACCCGTTCTTCCTCGGTGTCTCGTATACCTTCTTCGATTTCTCGGCCGCCAACCCGGCACCGGACGCGGTCGGGTTCGAGAACTTCAGCACGATCCTGTCCAGCGACGCGTTTTGGACGTCGGTGCGGGTCACCCTGGTGTTCGCGCTGAGCGCCACACTGCTGGAGACCGTGCTCGGCGTCGGGGTGGCGCTGTTGCTCAACCGCAGCAGCCTCATCGGGAAGCTGTTCGAGCGGGTGCTGATCGTGCCGCTGATGGTGGCGCCGATCCTCGCGGCGATCATGTGGAAGCTGTTGCTGCTCCCCGAGGTCGGCTGGGTCCGTCCGATCGCGGAGTTCTTCGGCGTCAGCAACTACAACGGCACCGACTCGCCGGTGATGGCGATGGTGTGGGCCGTGGTCGTCGACGCGTGGATCTTCACACCGTTCGTCGCGATCATCGCGCTCGCGGGGCTGCGGTCGTTGCCGAAGTCGCCGTTCGAGGCGTCCGCTGTCGATGGCGCTGGCTGGTGGCTGACGTTCCGCAAGTTGACGCTGCCGATGCTGTGGCCGTACCTGCTGGTCGCGGTGATCTTCCGGTTGATGGACAACCTGAAGATGTTCGACGTCATCTTCGGCCTCACCTCGGGTGGGCCGGGTGACTCGACCACGACGTTGCAGATCAGCGCCTACCTGGAGGCGATCAGCTACGCCCGCTACAGCAGGGGACTGACCTACATGTTCCTGCTGTGGCTGCTGGTGTTCGTCATCTCCATGATCCTCGTCAAGTACCTGCGCCGGATCCAAGACCGGGCAGCGGGAGTGTGATGCGCGATGGCAACAACGACTGAGCCGACCCCGCCGAAGGCGCAACCGGCGCCAACGCCCACGAAACCCCCGGCGCTACCCACCACCGCGAACCAACGCAAGGCACAACGCGGCTCGGCGGCCGGACTGCTCGCCAACCTCGCGCTGGTGCTGTACTTCGCGTTCTCGCTGCTGCCGGTGCTGTTCATCGTGGCGCTGAGCCTGAAGACGAACGCCGAGCAGACCACGACGTACCTGTGGTTCACGCCGACGCTGGAGAACTATCAGACCGTGCTCGGCCTGGGCGACTCTGGCTCGTCGTATGTGCGGTTCTTCCTCGCAAGCCTGGCGACGTCGACCGGGGCGGTGCTGGTCTCACTGCTCATAGGCATCCCGGCCGCCTACGCGGCGGCGCGGTACCGGTTCAAGGGCAGCGAGGATCTGATGTTCACGCTGCTGAGCTTCCGGTTCGCGCCGGAGCTGGTGGTGATCATCCCGCTCGGCGTGATCTACCAGCAGATCGGCCTGTACGACACGATCTTCGGGATGGTCTGGGTGCTCCAGCTCGTCACCATGCCGCTGGTGGTGTGGATCCTGCGGTCGTTCTTCCAGGATCTGCCCGCCGAACTGGAGGAGGCCGCGCTGCTGGACGGCTACACCCGCAGGCAGGCGTTCCTCAAGATCGTGCTGCCACTGGTGCGGCCAGGCATCGCGGCGGTGTGCCTGCTGGCGTTCATTTTCGCCTGGAACAACTTCATCTTCCCGTTCACGCTCACCTCGGGTGACGCGCAGACGGTGACGGTGAGCTCGCTGGCCTTCCTCGGCGGCAACCAGGTGCGGTTCAACCTCGTCGCGGCCGGTGCGGTGATGGCGGTGCTGCCGCCGCTGGTGCTCGCGCTGTGCATCCAGCGCTACCTGGTGCGCGGCCTGTCGTTCGGGGCGGTGAAAGGCTGATGGCAACGATCGACGTGCGCTCGGTGCGCAAGACGTTCGGCAAGCTCGTTGCGCTGGATGACGTTTCGTTCAGTGTCAACGACGGCGAGTTCTTCTGTCTGCTTGGCCCGTCAGGCGCTGGCAAGACCACCACGCTCAAGAGCATCGCCGGGCTGGTGCAGCCGGACTCCGGCGAGGTGTGGCTCGGCGGGCGGGACGCGGGCGACATCGAGCCGAACCACCGCAACCTGGCGATGTGCTTCGAGAGCTACGCGCTCTATCCGCAGCACAACGTCTTCGACAACATGGCGTCGCCGCTGCGTTCTCCGGTGCTGCGGCTGCCGGACGCTGAGGTGCGCGAGCGGGTGGGCCGCACCGCCGAGATGCTGGGCGTCGGCCACCTATTGGACAGGGGTGTCGACCAGCTTTCCAACGGCCAGCGGCAGCGCGTCGCGCTCGGCAGGGTGCTGGTGCGACCCGCCAACGCCTATCTACTCGACGAGCCACTGTCGCATTTGGATGCCAAGCTGCGGACGTCGATGCGAGCGGAGCTGAAGCGCATCGCCCACGGCGAACTGAACACCACCACGGTCTACGTCACCCACGACTACGTGGAGGCGCTGTCCCTGGCTGATCGCATCGGCGTGATCAAGGATGGCCGCATCCTGCAGGTCGGCACGCCGCAACAGGTGTGGGACACCCCGGAGACGGCGTTCGTGGCGCAGGCGTTCGGCAAGCCCCGCATCAGCTTCGTTTCCGGCGGGCTGGTCAGTGACAACGGCACGATCCGGTTCATCAGCTCGGATGGCGCGATCACTGTCCCGGTGCCTGACTTGGACACCACAGCGGCCGCGGCGGGCGAGTCGGTGCGCATCGGTATCCGACCGCGTGACCTGGTGCTGCACACCGGCGCGGGCGCGCAGCCCGAGGGCCACGAGCGACTCGACGGCGTCGTCTACGTGCTGGAGCACCTGGGCCGTCAGACCGAGGTCACGGTGCGGATCGGGGAGTCGCTGGTGTCGGTGGTCGCGCCGCGCGGCGACGTCGGCGGGCTCGCCGTCGACGACAAGGTGAGCCTGCTGCTCGACCCTGCCACAGTGCATGTGTTCGGCGACAGCGATGACGGAAGGCGACTCACACGATGAGCGAGGAATCCAAGACCCGCACGCCCGAGGACCGCCAGAAGCGGATCTCGGACGTGGTCACCGACAGGGGCAGCATCTCAGCGCAGGAGCTGGCCACCATGTTCGGTGTCAGCGTGATGACCGTGCACCGGGACCTGGACGAGCTGGAACGACAGGGCATCGTCCGCAAGTACCGGGGCGGGGTCACCGCGCAGCCGTCCGGGGTCTTCGAGTCCAATGTGTCCTATCGCAAAAAAGCGATGCGGACCGAGAAAGAGGCCATCGCCAAAGCAGCGGCGTCCTATGTGGAGCCAGGCATGTCCATCATGCTGGACGACGCGACGACCACCGCCTCGATGATCCCCTTGCTCGCGGATGTCACCCCGCTTCGGGTGGCGACCAATTACCTGGATGCCCTGCGCAAGCTCAGCGAGTACCGGGGGATCTCGCTGACGGCGCTGGGCGGGGACTACGACCCGCTGCACGACTCGTTCCTCGGCGTGACCTGCCTGGAGTGCATCGACTCGATCCGGGTGGACGCGGTGTTCGTGTCGACGTCGGCTCTTTCCGGGCGCTACGCCTTCCACCAGGAGGACCGGATCGTCGCCGTCAAGCGCAAGATGCTGGAGGTCGCGGAGCGGCGGTATCTACTGATGGACCACACCAAGCTCGGCAAAGTCGCGCTGCACCGGTTGGTGCCGCTCGCGGAGTTCGACCTGGTCATCGTGGACTCCGGTGCGCAGGAGAGCGCGCTGGCCGAGATGAAGCGCTACAACGTGCCCTACGAGGTCGCGTCATGACGGCGACGCCACGCGCGATCGGCGTGATCCTCGACATGGACGGTGTGATCGTCGACAGCGAGCACCTGTGGGAACGCAGCTGGCGTGCCTGCTGCGCCCGCAGGGGTGTGACGTGGGAAGCCGACGACACCGCGACCGTCCAGGGGATGAGCTCACCGGAGTGGGCGGCCTTCGTCGCGGCCAAGCTCGGCGATCCCGGCCTCGCGGACGACGTCCGGCGGGAGTGCGTTGATCTCATGGTCGCCGCCATCCGTGCGGGAGACGCGCCGCTGCTCGACGGTGCGGCCGACCTCATCCGCAAAGTCAGCGAGCGGGTGCCGCTCGCGCTGGCGTCCTCGGCGGCGCGCCGGGTGATCGACGCCGTACTCGACGCGCACGACCTGACCGGCCACTTCGCTGCCACCGTCTCCAGCGAAGAGGTCAGCAGGGGCAAGCCGAGTCCGGACGTCTACCTGGAGGCTGCCCGACGCATCGACGTCGAGCCAGCCTACGGCGTCGCCGTCGAGGACTCCGGCAACGGCATCCGCGCCGCGGCCGCGGCGGGGCTCGTCGTCGTCGCCATCCCGAACCCGCAGTACCCCCCGAAACCCGACGCGCTCGCGCACGCCGACGTCGTCGCCGCTGATCACCGCGACGCGCTCGATGCCCTGCTCACTCGTCTGTCGTAAAAGGACGTTCTATGACTCGGTTGTTCAATGATCCGGCCCGGTTCCGGGATGACATGGTCGACGGTTTCGTCGCCGCGTATGCGCGGTATGTGTCGCGGGTGTCTGGCGCGTCCGGGGTACTGCGTGCCTCGGGCCCGGTGCCGGGCAAGGTCAGCGTGATCGTCGGTGGCGGTTCGGGGCATTATCCCGCGTTTTGCGGTCTGGTGGGTCCTGGTTTCGCGGATGGCGCGGTGATCGGGGACATCTTCACGTCACCGTCCGCCGAGCAGGCGTATCTGGTGGGGAAGGCGCTTGACGGCGGTGCCGGGGTGTTGTTCAGCTACGGCAACTACAACGGCGACGTCATGAACTTCGGCCTCGCCGAGTCCCGGCTGCGCGGCGAGGGGATCGACTGCCGCACGGTGGTGGTCACCGATGACGTCGCCTCCGCTGACACCGTGGAGCGGCGGCGTGGCATCGCCGGGGACTTTTGCGTCTTCAAGGCCGCCGGGGCAGCCGCGGATCGGGGCGAGGCGATCGCCGAGGTCGAGCGCATCGCTCGCAAGGCCAACGACCGGACGCGCACGTTGGGTGCGGCGTTCGCGGGCTGCACTTTCCCCGGCAAGACGGAGCCGTTGTTCACGGTAGACCCGGCCAAGATGGAGCTCGGGCTGGGGATTCACGGCGAGCCGGGGGTGGCGACCACGGAGCGGCTGACCGCGACCGAGCTGGCGGAGCTGCTGGTGGAGCGGCTGCTGGTCGAGCGCCCCGCCGACGCCGACGGTCGGGCTGGGGTGATCCTCAACGGCCTCGGCTCGACGAAGTACGAGGAACTGTTCGTCGTTTGGAAGGCAGTGTCCGCGCGGTTGGCCGCCGCCGGGATCGAGGTGGTCTCGCCTGAGGTGGGTGAGCTGGTCACCAGTCTGGACATGGCAGGGTGCTCACTCACATTACACTGGCTGGACGACGAGCTCGCGGAACTGTGGGACGCGCCCGCGGACACGCCCGCGTTCCGCAGGGGAGACGTCTCCGGGATGGCGCCGCGGCCGGTGGCGCCATCCCGCGAGACGCAGGCGGCTTCCGGCACCGCTACGGCGTCCGCGGCCGCGCACGCCGGAGCCGCGCCTGCCACCGCCGCCACGCCTGCCGCACCGGCCGCCACCGCGCCCGCCGCCGCGGCCACCGTGGCCACCGCGGAGTCGCGGCGGCTCGCCGCCACGGTGCGGTCGTGTCTGGCGGCGATGCTAGCCACCGTCACCGAGCACGAGGGCCACCTCGGCGACATCGACGCCGTCGCAGGGGACGGCGACCACGGCAGGGGCATGCTGCGCGGACTCCGCGCCGCCCACCAGGCCGCCGACGCGACGGAGGGTGCCGGCGCGGGTGGCACGCTGCGCGCGGCCGGGGATGCGTTGGCCGACAACGGCGGTGGGTCGTCCGGGGTGCTGTGGGGCGCGATGCTGCGCGCCATCGGCGACGCGATCGGTGACACCGACCTGCCCGACGCGGCGACCGTCGTCGCGGCGCTGCGCAAGGGTGCGGACACCATCGCCGAACTGGGTGGAGCGAAACCCGGCGACAAGACGTTGCTGGACGCGTTGATCCCGTTCATCGACGCCCTGCACGACGACATCGCCGCCGGGGCGAAGCTGGCGGCCGCTTGGCGGCGCGCGGCCGAGATCGCTCTGACGGCGGCGGAAGCAACGAGCGAGCTGCGGCCGAATATCGGCAGGGCCCGGCCGCTCGCGGAGAAAAGCATTGGCACGCCCGACCCCGGCGCGGTATCGCTCGCGTTGTGCGCGAGCGCCGTCGCCAGGGTGCTGGCCGACGAGTGTGGAGGTGAGCGGTGACGACGCAGCGGTGGCGTATCGGCGTCGGTGCGGACGACGCGGGCTACGAGTACAAGGCGGCGCTGCTGGCCGACCTCGCCGAGGATCCCCGGGTGGAGCTGGTGGAGGACTACGGTGTCGGCGCGCGGGAACACACGGCGTACCCGGAGATCGGACTCGCCGTCGCCGAAGCCGTCGCGCGCGGCGACGTTGATCGGGCGGTGTTGATTTGCGGCACCGGCATCGGCATGGCCATCTCCGCGAACAAGGTGCCCGGCGTGCGGGCCACCACGGTCCACGACAGCTACTCGTGCGAACGTTCGGTGCTGTCCAACAACTGCCAGATCATCGCCCTCGGCCAACGCGTCGTCGGCATCGAACTGGCGCGCAGGCTGGTCCGCGAGTGGCTCGACTACGAGTTCGACCCTGAGTCGCCGTCCAACGCCAAGGTCGGCGTCATCAGCGACTACGAGCAGAGGACCTCAGCATGAGGACTGCTTGCAGGTCCGAATCATCGGGCACCATGCGTCCCGACGTCGGGGCGCTGGCGCGGCGTGCCGCGCTCGATATGAAGGAGGGCGCATGAGTGACTTGGCGTTAGACGGCATTCGCAAGACGTACCGCACGAAGGGCCGTCCTGAGGTGCAGGCGGTGCGTGGCTTCGACCTCGACGTCCACAGTGGTGAGCTGGTGGGCTTGCTTGGCCCGTCGGGCTGCGGCAAGTCCACGACGCTGCGCATGATCGCTGGGCTGGAGGACGTCACCAGCGGTGACATCCGCGTCGGCGGGACGTCGATGGTCGGGCTGCCGCCGCAGCGTCGCAACATCGGCGTCGCGTTCGAGAACTACGCGTTGTATCCACCGCTGACGGTGGCGGAGAACATCGCGTTCGGGCTGCGGGCGCGCGGCAAGGCCAACCGCAAGGAGCGTGTCGCCGACGTCGCCCGCCGCATCGGCCTCGGCGACATCCTGGACGCCCGCCCGGTTGGGCTGTCGTCAGGCCAGAAGCAGCGGGTGGCGCTGGCGCGAGCGATCGTGCGGCAGCCGGACGTCCTCTTGCTTGACGAGCCACTGTCGCATTTGGATGCCGCGCAGCGAGACACCACCCGTCGCGAACTCCGACACTTGCAACAGGAGCTCGGCTACACCACTATCCTCGTCACGCACGACCAGGAGGAGGCGCTGAGCCTCGCCGACCGCGTCGTGGTCATGAACGACGGCGTGGTGCAGCAGGTCGGCACCCCGGACGAGATCTACGACGACCCGGCGAACCTGTTCGTGGCGCGGTTCGTGGGCGAGCCGCCGATGAACACCGTCGACGGCACGCTCGCCGGTGGAGTCGTGCGGCTCTCTGAAGAGATCACGGTTCCAGTGTCGACCAGTGGCACCGGGTCGGTCGTGCTCGGCGTGCGGCCGGAGGACGTCGTGCTCACCGACGCCGCGAAGGCCGATGCCACCGGCACCGTGCTGGTCTACGAGGACCTGTTGGAGTACGGCCTGGCCAGCATCGAGCTGCCTGGCGTCACCGAGCGCATCGTCGCGCAGACCCCGCCGGGACTGGACCTCGCGCCGGGCCAGCAGGTCTCGCTCGCGTTGCAGCGGGACCGCACGTATCTGTTCGACACCGACTCCGGGGAGCGGCTGCGATGACTCACATCCTTGCCTCGGGTGACGATTTCGTGCTCACCCGGCTGTTCACGACGGCCTTGCAGGACGAGCTGGGCGACGACCACTCGGTGCGGGAGTTGGCGCTGCCGTGGCCCAGCGTGCCATTCGGGCAGGTCGCCGAGGTGGACGAAGCCTGCGGCGACGAGGACAGCCTCATCGCCGCGCTGTCCGGTGTGGAGGTCGCGGTGACCCACCTGGCGCCGTTCACCGAGAAGGTGTTCGCCAACACCCCCGACCTGCGGCTGGTCGTCGTCTCGCGTGGTGGGCCGGTCAACGTCAACATCGACGCGGCCACGAAACACGGCGTCGCGGTCTGTTACGCGCCGGGCCGCAACGCCAACGCGGTCGCCGAGTTCACCATCGGCATGCTGATCAGCACCTGCCGCAGCATGGTCGCGGGGCACGCCGACCTGGCGCGTGGCGAGTGGGGCGGGCACTACTACGAGTACCGCGGCGCCGGGTTCGAGCTGGACGGCTCCACCGTTGGCTTGGTCGGCTACGGCGCGATCGGACGTCGGGTGGCCCGGCTGCTGACCGCGTTCGGCGCGCGTGTGCTGGTCTACGACCCGTACGTCGAGGACATCGAACCCGGCGTGACCCGCGTTGATGACTTGACCACGCTGCTGCGGCACTCGCGCGTGGTGAGCCTGCACCAGCGCGTCACGCCCGAGACGCGCGGCATGATCGGCGCGGGACAACTGCGACAGATGCAGCCCGGCGCGGCCTTGATCAACACCGCGCGCGGAGCGGTGCTGGACTACGACGCGCTCTGCGACGCGCTGGACGACGGCCACCTCGCGGCGGCGGGCCTCGACGTCTACGCCACCGAGCCGTTGCCCGCGGACTCGCGGCTGTTGCGTACGCCGAACCTGGTGCTCGCCCCGCACATCGCCGGATGCAGCAAGGAAGTGGCCGAGCGGGCGGCCCGCATTTGCGCCGCCGAGGTCGGCCGCTGGGTGCGCGGCGAACCGCTGGCGAACTGCGCGAACCCGGCCGTGCTGGAGGCGTGATGTACCTCGGCATCGACATCGGCACCACCGTCACCAAGGCCGCCGTCTTCGACACGACCGGCACGCTGCGCGCGGTGCAGCGGCAGCAGACCGGCATGAGCAACCCGGCCGAGGGCTGGTTCGAGCAGGACCCGGACGAGATCCTGCGCTCGGTCGCCGCCGTGGTCCGCGCCGCTGTCGCCGAGGCCGGGCAGCAACCGGAGTTCATCGGGCTCACCGGGCAGGGCGACGGCGTCTGGCTCGGCGACGACGAAGGCCGTCCGGTGCGGCCCGCGATCTCCTGGATGGACGCCCGCGCGGCCGGCATCTTGCGGCGCTGGCAGGACAACGACGTCGTCGCGAAGACGTACCGCCATACCGGCAGCGCGATGTTCCCCGGTGCGCCCGCGCCGATCCTGGCGTGGCTGGCCGAGCACGAGCCGGAGTCGCTAGACCGGGCCGCGACCGCCGGGTACTGCAAGGACCTGGTGATGCAGCGGCTCACCGGGCTGCGCGCCACCGACGTCTCCGACGCGTCGATGCCGTTCTTGGATCCACATGTCCGCGACTACGACCACGACGTGCTCGCCTGGTGCGGGCTCGTGACTCGCGGGGACCTGCTCGCGCCGATCGCGGATCCGCTGCCGATCGGGGCGCTGACCGATGCGGGCTCGGACCTGCTCGGGCTACCGGAGGGGCTGCCGGTGACGGCAGGACCGTTCGACGTGCCCGCCTGCGCGCTCGGCTCCGGCGTCACCACGCCCGGCGAGGGCCACCTGATCGTCGGCACAACGCTGGCGTGTCAGGTGCTGCTGGACGCGCTGGATACCACCGGCGAACCGGCGGGGCTCACGTTCGCGACCGGCACCGAGGGCCAGTGGCTGCGAGCGATGCTGGCGATGATGGGCTGCGCCGCCGTCGACTGGGTGCTCGACGTCGTCGGCGAGACCCACGACGTCCTCGACGGCCTGCTCGCCGCGAGCCAACCCAGTGCGCACGGCGTGACGTGCCTGCCGTTCTTCTCACCGGCGGGGGAGCGGGCACCATTCGTGGAGCCCGGTGCGCGGGCTGGATTCGACCAGATCACCGTGCAGAGCACGAAAGCCGATCTCGTGCGCGCCACCTGCGAAGCGGTCGCGTACGCCGCGCGGCACTGCTTCGACGTCGCCGGGCCGACCGGCGAGATCGCGATGTGCGGCGGCGGCACGCAGAGCGCGGGCTGGCTGCAGATCTTCGCCGACGTCTTGGGCAGGCCGATTCGTCTCGCCCCGCAGCCGGAGTCCGGGGCGCGGGGCGCGGTGATCGCGGGCGCACGCGCGCTCGGCCACGACGTCGACGTCGCCGCGTGGACCGCACCGGAAGGCGTCATCGAACCCGATCCCGCGAACGCAGCCCGCTACACGGAGGGCTACGCGGACTACCGCGCCCGCGTCGCCGCCGCACGCGACCGATGGAAGGAGCAGTCGTGACCGACCTCGTCACGCTCACCCGCACCCTGGCCGAACCGGACCGCGACCTCGTGGTGCTTGCCGAGGGCAACACGTCGATGCGCACCGGCGACGGCGAGATGCTGGTCAAGGCCAGCGGCTCGCAGATGGGCACCGCCACCGAGGCGGACTTCGTCACGGTGCGCACGCGGCCGCTGCTCGACCTGGTCGCGTCCGACTCGACGGATGACAGCTTGGTTGACCGCACCATGCTGGACGCCCGGCTGGACGCTGCCGCGCCGAAGCCGTCCATGGAAGCGCTGCTGCACGCGCTGTGCCTGGAGGAAGCCGGGGCGCAGGTCGTCGCGCACACGCATCCGACCGCCGTCAACGGCATCCTCTGCTCCGACCGTGCTTCGGAACTGGTGGCGGGGGCGTTGTTCCCGGATCAGGTCGTCGTCATGGGACGCCACAATGTGATCGTGCCCTACGCCGATCCAGGGCTGGCGTTGGCGCGGGCGGTGCGTACCGAACTGCATCGGCACCTGGAGCGGCACGATCGGCCGCCGAAGGTGATCTACCTGGTCAACCACGGCATCTTCGTGCTCGCCGCGAGCACCAGCGAGGCGTTGGCCGTCACGGAGATGACGGTGAAGGCCGCGCGGATCCTCGCGGGCGCGTTGGCGGTCGGCAAGCCGACGTATCTGACCGAGGCCGAGGCGGAACGGATCGACACCCGTCCGGACGAGCTGCACCGCAGGCAGCGGCTGGCCAGCAGGGAGGATTGATGAGCGATCCGAGCAGTCTCCACCCTGCCCAGCGCGCCGCCGCCTTGACCGACGCCGCCGAGCGCGAGTTCGACGTCATCGTGATCGGTGGCGGCATCACCGGCGTCGGCACCGCCTTGGACGCCGTCAGCCGGGGTCTGTCGGTGGCGTTGTTTGAAAAGGGCGACCTCGCGTCGGGGACGTCGTCCCGGTCCGGGAAGGTGTTCCACGGCGGGCTGCGCTACTTGGAGCAGCTGAACTTCTCGCTGGTGCGTGAGGCGCTGACCGAGCGCGACCTGATGGTGGATCGGCTGTGTCCGCACCTCGTGTCGCCGGAGAAGTTCCTGTTCCCGTTCACGCGACGGTGGGAACGGCCGTACATCGGATCGGGTGTGCTGCTCTACGACCTGCTGCGGCTCACCGGCACCCGCAGCGTCCCGGGCCATCGGCACCTGAGTAGGCGTGGCGTGCTGCGTGAGATGCCCGCGCTGCGCACCGACGTCACCGGCGGGGTGCAGTACTACGACGTCCGGGTGGACGACGCCCGGCACACCATGACCGTCGCGCGCACCGCCGCACGTCTTGGTGCACGCATCGTCACCCGGGCGCCGGTCGTCGGCGTGCTCAGCGACGCCGGTCGTGTGTCCGGTGTGCGGGTGCGCGACGTCGACAGCGGCGATGAGGTAACCGTGCGGGGCCGCACCGTGGTTAGCGCGACTGGCGTGTGGGCCGAGGATGTGCAGTCACTGGCGGGGGAGTCGTCCATCTCGGTGACTGCCGCGAAGGGCATCCACCTCGTGGTGCCCGGCGACCGGATCGACTCCGCAACCGGGATGATCGCCAAGACGTCCGACAGTGTGTTCATCATCCGGCGCTGGTTCGACTACTGGCTGATGGGCACGACCGACACCAGGTGGGACGCCGATCGCGACGATCCCGCCGCCACGCAGGCCGACGTCGACTACCTGCTTGGCCACGCCAACCGCTGGCTGCGCACGCCACTGTCCAGTGAGGACGTCGTGGGGGTGTATGCCGGACTGCGGCCGCTGGTGAGCGGCAAGGGTGACGCGACGGCGGCGTTGTCGCGGGACCACGCGGTGCTGGAGGGACCGAGTGGCATGTTCTCCGTGGTGGGCGGCAAGTACACGACGTATCGGATCATGGCGCGCGATGCCGTGGACGCCTTGGCGGGGCGGCTCGGTCGTGCGGTGCCTGCGTCTGTCACCGAGCGACTGCCGGTCCTCGGCGCGACCGGCTACCCGGCGCTGCGCAACCAGGTGGCATCGCTGGCAGCGGAGTCCGGGCTGCCGGAGGCGGCCATCGAGCACCTGCTCGGCCGCTACGGCGCGCTGACCACGGAACTGTTGGACCTCGTCGCCGATCGGCCCGCGCTGGGCGAACCGGTGTCGGGCGCGCCGGGATACCTGGCCGCTGAGTTGCACTACGCCGCCGCGCACGAAGGTGCGCTGACCCTGGACGACGTCCTCGTGCGCCGCACGCGGGTGTTCATGGAGGCCCCTGACAGGGGCGTCTCCGCCGCGCAGCATGCCGCGGACGTCGTCGGGGACGTCCTCGGCTGGGACGACGTGCGTCGCAAGGAAGAGGTGGAACGTTACCGCGTGGAGCGGGAGGCCGACCGGCGTGCGGCCGCGGTGGTCACGGACGCGGACGCGGCGCGGGTACGTCGGGACGCGCGGGGCGCTCGGGCATGAACCACGCGGCTGCCGCGCCGATGAGGTCGTCGAAGCGCTGCTCGGCGTCGGCTGCGCCTTCGTAGTCCGCCAGTTCGAGGCTCACGGCGCCGTGGGACGCGGCCCAGAGCACGCGGGCGATGTAGTCAGGTTCGCCCCGCTCGAACACCCCGGCGTCGAGGCAGTCGGCCACCGCGTCGGCCAGCACGCGGAGCGGTTCGAGGCTTTCGGCGCGGGCCTGCTCCGACGGTTGGAAGCCGGGGATCGGGCGCTGGAACATGATCGAGTAGTAGGCGCGGTTGGCCAGCGCGTTGCGCCGATAGGCGTGCCCCATCGCCGCCAGCCTGGCGAGCGGGTCAGGTCCGCGTGCCTCCTCCAGTGCGGTCCGCAGCCGGGCGAAACCCTCCCGCCACAACGTCTCCGCGATACCGGACTTGCTGCCGAAGATGGTGTAGAGCACCGTCGTCGAGCAGCCCATCTCGGCCGCGATGCGGCGCATGGTCAGCGCGGCAGGGCCGTGTTGTTCGAGCAGCGTGCTCGCGGTGTCGAGCGCGAGCGTGCGCAGGGCTCGCTTGCCCTCGGCGTGCGCGGCGGCGTAGGGGGTTCCATCGGTCGGTCGAGCGGGCACGGCACTCCAATAACATTGTCGTCGTATGAAAACAACGTTACTATAGTGCGATCCGGTCGGCAGGGAGGCTCGAGATGCTTCGGATCGCTCTCGTCTCGCTTCACTCGCTCGCTGGGCTCGGCGGGCTGCTCGCCGGACTCATCGCCATGCGGCCCCGGCCGGGCAAAGCGGGCGCTGCTCGGGTCGTTTACCTCGTGTGCCTTGGCGGACTGCTGGCGTCGGTCGTTCTGCTCATCGCGGTGGACTGGCCCGAGTTGGCGGTGGGCGCGCGAGTCGCCTTCACGGGGCTGGCGGTGCTCGCGGCCGTCATGGTCTTCCGCATGGTGCGCGCGCTCGCCGTCGCTACCGAGTCACCGCCCGGCTGGCAGGACCGCTACGTCGACCACGTGTACTTCACCTACGTCTCGCTGTGGGCGGGCTTCGTCGTCGTGCCCGCGTTGAACCTGCCGTACCCGCGGATCGGGGTGCCGCTGGCGGTCGTCGCGGTGCTCGCGATCGGGCACGTCCTGATATCGAGGTACAAACGGCGACTGAGCCCTCGGCCGCGTCGTGTCCCGCGCGCCGAACGTCGTGTCCGGCGTCCGTGATGTCGTGTGTGACGTTCGACGGCCGCTGCGTTCCATGCACCGCGCCGCTCACGACACTCGCGGGCCCGGCGGGGCCGCTGTGCCGCCTCGGACGTCGATCACCGTGCAGGACAAGCCCGGAACCCCGGCCAGCTTGGCATCAATGGTGATCAGGTCGGCACCCAGACTCTCGGCGAGAGCGACGTATGCGGCGTCATAGGGCCACATGTTGTGCTGTAGCTCCCAGATGCGCGGCAGCATCGGCGTGTGATCGTGCCGCACAATGCTCATCTCGCCAAGCAGTTCAAGAGCGCGCCGCGCCTCGTCCGCAGGCAGTTTCCTCCCGAGTACCAGTCCACGGAGGGCGGCCGCGCATTCCAGGTCGACGGCGTGGGGCGCGTTGAGCCGCTGGCTTCGCGCGGCGTTGCGGACGTCATCGGCCGCTGCGTCCGTGCCGACCAGGAACTCCACTAACGCGGAGGTGTCCAGCACGATCACGCGCGGGCCTCGCGCATGTCCGCGATTGCCTGGACAACATCGTCTGCGGTGACTGACGACCGTTCCGCGATAGTGCGTGCGCGATCAGCGGCTTCTTCTGGCGTCAGCGCTTCTGCCTCGGTTTCGAGGACGTGGCGAAGGTATGCCTGAAGGGACTGCCCTGCGCGCGCCGCGCGCACCTTCAGCGTGGTTACCGCGTCGTCGGAGATATCCCGGATGTGTATGCTAGCCATGCCAGCATCTTACTACCAACGCAAGCAAAATGCTTGCACAACGACTGCCCGCTGCGGCCCGATATTTCGGTAATGTGCGCCCTGCCCGTGACGAACTGGCGTGACAGAAGGGGACCTGGTGAAGCCGAACCACAAGCATGCGGTGGACGAGCTGTCGGTGCTGTACGAGCGCAACGAGCACACGACTCGGATAGGGTACTGCGCTCTCGTCCTTTTCGGACTGGCGCTGGTCGTCGGTGCCTTCACCGCGCTGTTCAGCGACTCGTCAGGTGCCGCCACGCCGCTCTTTTACGGCGCGCTGTTCTTGGCGATCGCGTGGCTCGCGGTCAAGGCGATCACCGTTCAAATCAACCGTGCGACCAGCGCGATCGTACGCACCATGCGGCGAACGGTGGCGGATGCGCCAGCGGAGAACGCTGACGGCTGAGCTACGCCGCGCCCGCCGTGCGGCGGTCCCGCACGCTCCGGAATGACAGCACCCGATCCTCGATCGGGCCGTACCGCAGCGTGAGCGTGTCGCGCAGGTGGTTCATCCGCAGCTTCCACGGCTCGATCGTGCCCTGTTTTGGCAGCTTGTCCAACGAACGCAGGATGTAGCCGGCCGCAAGATCCACGAACGGTTCCTCGCCGACACCGGACTCCCGCTCGGGGACGCACTGGTCGTAGCCGTTGGACTCCATGTGCGCCAGCAGGCGGCAGACGTACTCGCACGCGAGGTCCGCCTTGAGCGTCCACGAGGCGTTGGTGTAGCCCATCACGTATGCGAAGTTCGGCACGTCGGAGAGCATCACGCCCTTGTAGGCCAGCGTGTCCGGGAGCTTGACCGGCTCGCCGTCGACGACGAGGTCGATCCCCCCGAACGGCAGCAGGTTCAGGCCGGTCGCCGTGATGACGATATCCGCCGTCAGCTCCTGACCGGAGGTCAGCCGGATGCCGTTTTCGGTGAAGGTCTCGATCCGATCGGTGACGATCGACGCGCTGCCCCTGCTGAGTGCCTTGAACAGATCGCCGTCCGGCACCAGGCAGAGACGCTGCTCCCACGGGTTGTAGCGGGGATTGAAGTGGGTGTCGATGTCGTAGTCGTCTGGCAGTTGCATCCGCAGCATCTTGCGCAGCAGTGAGCGCACCAGCTTCGGACGCCTGCGGCTGAGCTGGTAGATCCCGACCTGCAGCAGCACGTTCTTCCAGCGGGTGAGCCGGTAGGCGGCCATGTCAGGCAGCAGACGTCGAAGGCCGTTGGCGATCGCGTCGGTGCCAGGGATCGTGATGATGTAGGTGGGCGAGCGCTGCAACATCGTCACGTGTGCCGCGTCGTCGGCCATCGCGGGCACCAGCGTGACGGCGGTGGCGCCGCTGCCGATCACGACGACGCGCTTGCCCGAGTAGTCGAGGTCCTCCGGCCAGTGTTGTGGGTGCACGAGTTCGCCGGTGAACCGCTCGCTGCCGGGGAACTCGGGGGAGTAGCCCTCGTCGTAGCGGTAATAGCCGCTGCACGTGAACAGGAACCCGCACGTCAGCTGGACTGTCTCGCCTCTGTCGGTGCGCTCGGCGGTGACCAGCCAGCGTGCGTCGGCGCTGGACCATTCCGCGCGCACGACCCGGTGCTGGTAGCGGATCGCGCTGTCGACTCCGTATTCGCGGGCGGTGTCGGCGACGTACCGCAAGATCGACGGTCCGTCGGCGATCGCTTCCCGCTCCGGCCATGGCTTGAACCGGTACCCAAGCGTGAACATGTCCGAGTCGGAACGGATGCCGGGGTAGCGAAACAGGTCCCACGTGCCGCCCAGCGACTCGCGCGCTTCCAGGATCGCGAACGTCTTGTGCGGCAGCGTGCGTTTCAGGTGGCACGCCGCCCCAACACCGGACAGGCCCGCCCCGACGATCAGGACGTCGACGTGCTCGACCCGCTCGACGGTGGGTGCTGGTGCCTGCTCGGACCGCGTCATGACCGTCCCTCCCGGCGAACGCCTGTCTCGGCTCCTTGCGCCCTACGTTAGACGCTTGTGTAGATGGTGTCATCCGGTCGAGGGCGTACGACACCTCAGCACGTCACGTCGACGTCCACGCCAGGGCGAAAAGAAACGTGCACGTGGTCGTAGTGGTTCGCGGTGGTGTTTCCTCGGTCCGTCATGTATGACCAGCCGCCGCCGTCGTTGTAGCGCTGCCGCCAAATCACGTACGTGACACCGAAGCGTGCCTGGTTGTCGATCACGTAGTCGGCCAGCGCGTCACCCGTAGACGTCGAGACCATGAAGTCCAGCGCGAGTCCGTCAGGGTGGTCGCTGGTACCGGACCGCTCGGCCCTGCCGATCACGGAATCGACGTCGAACCTGCCGAGTAGGTGGTGGCCGACCCGCGCCACGTGGCGCTGAGTGCCGTCCAACGTGGCGGAGCAGGACGTCGAGGGCTTAGGCCGCGTCGTCGGAGGGTGGGTGCGCGTCGGTGTCGGCTTCGGCTGCGCCTGTGGCATCGGGGTGGAAGACGGCGACGTGCGCCGCTTCGTGGTCGTCGTCGCCCTGGTCGACGGCGTCGTCGACGTGGTCGTGGTAGGCGTTGGTAGCGCGATAGACGGACCGTGGAACGTCGCGGCCGTGATGGCCGGGTCCTCCGCGCCCGTGCCGAGGCTGCTGACCAGCCAGAACGTCGCACCAAGCAGAGCTGTCGCGATGGTGCCTATGACGAGCGGCTTCACACGTGATGGGGTTGGGGCGCGATGTCGACCTGCCATGCTTAACGTCATCCTTCGCGGTAAGTCCAAGCGCGGAACGGTGCTCTCGCGCCCCATCACCGCAAGAGCGCGCTTAGATTACGAATAGGCAACGGCAGTGTCACGACGGTGTGACCTGGGCCACGTGTGATAGCTGAACATTGCTCCGTTTGCCGCGTTGATGGTGGTGCGTACGGGTGTTCATTTCCCGGGCGGCCTTGGTGGGAACAACGGCGGCATGTCCCAGTGTTGTCCGTACCCGAAGGGGTATCCACGGAAAGGAGCCGATGTGGCAACGGTCGAGCTGACCCAGGACAACTTCAACGACGTCGTGAGCGCGGAGGGCACCGTACTGGTGGACTTCTGGGCCTCGTGGTGTGGGCCGTGCCGGTCGTTCGCGCCGGTCTTCGAGGGTGCTGCGGCGAACAACCCAAACATCACGTTCGGCAAGGTCGACACCGAGGCGCAGCCGGAGATCGCGCAGGCGTTCGGCATCTCATCGATCCCGACCGTCATGGCGGTTCGCGACGGCGTCGTGCTCTACGCGCAGCCGGGTGCGCTGTCGGCGCCGCAGTTGGACGAGCTCATCGACAAGGTCGGCCAGGTCGACATGGACGAGGTGCGGGAGAAGGTCGCCCAGCAGCAGTGAGCCGCTGGGCGGACCCCTCACCGGATGTTCATCGCATCCGGATCCGGCCCGATCCGCTCGTCGCGGTTCAGGCCCGCGAGCGTGGCCATGTCGTCGTCATCGAGACTGAAGCCGAACAGGTCGAGGTTCTCCCTGATGCGCGACGGCGTGACCGACTTCGGGATGACCACGTTGCCGAGTTGGACGTGCCAGCGCAGCACAATCTGCGCCGCGGTGCGGCCGTGCTTCTCCGCCAGCTTCGCGATCGTCGCGTCCTCGAGGATGCCGCTGCCCTGACCGATCGGGGCCCACGCCTCGGTGACAATGCCGTGCTCGGCGTGGTACTGCCGGGACTCGACCTGCTGCAGGTACGGATGCAGCTCGATTTGGTTCACCGCGGGCACGACGTCGCTGTTTTCGGCTAGCCGGTCGAGGTGATGCGGCTTGAAGTTGGAGACGCCGATCGCGCGGATCGCGCCGTCGGCGTGGAGCTTCTCGAACGCGCTCCAGGTTTCGCGGTAGCGATCGAGTTCCGGAACGGGCCAGTGGATCAGATACAGGTCGACGTAGTCCATGCCCAGCTTGGTGAGGCTGCGCTCGAACGCGCGCGCCGTCTCGTCGTATCCCTGGTTGGAGTTCCACAACTTGGTTGTGACGAACAGCTCGTCGCGCGGGACACCTGATTCGGCGATGGCCTCACCGACCTCGGCTTCGTTGCCGTAGACGGCTGCGGTGTCGATGCTGCGGTATCCGGCTTCCAGTGCGCTGGTCACGGCGGCGCGGGTCTGCTCGCTCGGGACCTGGAACACGCCGAGACCGACCTGCGGCATGTCGACGCCGTTGTTCAGAGTGATCGAGGGAATCTCAGCCATACGCCCCAACGTACCCGTGTCTCGATATGGCGGGCGTGCCAGAGGGGCGAGATGTCGAACAAGATGTGGGCCCCGGTCCGAAACCGGGGCCCACGTCGTTTCAGGTCGTCGTTAGTCGTCGAAGGAGTGCGCGACGAGAGACGGGGTCAGCGCGATGCCGGTGTAGGCACTCGACACCAGCGAGGCAGCACCGTAGCCCAGTGCGCCGCCGCCTTCGTTGAATGTGTGGAAGGCGTCCGCGTAGGTGATGTCGTCGCCCCCCGGAACATCGACATTGCTCTCCGCGGGTGCGGCCTGCGCGGTGCCACCGAAGATCACCGAGAGGCCGATCGCTGACGCGGCGACGAATCCAACCTTTTTCATGGTAGGTGCACTCTCCTTTGTTGAGAATCCATATCCGGGCTAGTCAATGGTTATTGCTAGCCCGAATTCGAACGTACCTACGTTCGAACTCCGGTGCGATGCTGGTCAGTCGATCGTGACGTTGAATCACAATAACGTGGTTCGCTGATGGCCGTATGTGGCCGCTATAGCGACTCGTTGAGCTCGCGCGGTTCATTCGAAGTAACGAAACTCGGCGCCGAGCTGGCGTTCTTTGCCACGTAAGGTAACTAAGAAGCGGCGCCTTGGCAGTGGCGGGTTGGACGTTTGTGGGTGTGATAGTTCACGCTTTTATCGCAACGGAACTTCGAGTTCCGTAACGTGTACGTTTCGGACATTCTCGCGCTAACCACATTCTAGTGGTGGCGATTTTTAGGTCGTTGTCCATGCGTGAGGAATAAGTGATACCCACTCGTGTGAAAATGGTGGGAATGCGATGACGTCATCCCCTCGCGGCGACGGTGAGCAGTGCCGCGGCTGGGCCGATCAATTTGCGTCCACCGGGCCACACCGCACGGAAGGCGCGCCGTAGATCAAGATCCGTCACCGTGATCGCGACCAGCCTGCCCTCGGCGAGATCACCGGCCACCGCCAGTTCGCTCATTGGCGGACGCGGTCGACGTTGGGTGGGTTGCGCCCATGTGACGCTGTTGATCACGTCTACTCGCACTGTTGCGCGAGTATGTCCGATTTGCACTCTTGTCTGAACAACAACGCGAGTAGATGTGATCAACTTAGTGCCAGCGGGCGGCGCCGCGATCAGGCCGCTTGGGGCGCCAGTTCGCCCCTAGCGCCTAAAAGTCCGCGATAGTGCGATGAACGCTGCGGCAGCGAGTACGCCGCCACGTCTGCGTCGATGTGTCGTTTGCGGTCATGCCGGGTACGCAGCTGTCGGGAGCAGCCGTGACTACGGGAGGACGGATGAGCACGACCCAGCAGTCCGCCGACGACCTGATCCACGCCATCGTCCGAGACCACCGCGGTCTGGAGCGGGTGTTCAGCGAGGTCGAACGGCACAACCACTCGCTGGATTACCGGAAAAACCTCGTTGACCACATGATCGCCGACCTGGTGCGGCACTCGGTCGCCGAGGAGCAGTTCGTGTACCCGGTCGCCCGTGACCGCGTCGAGGGCGGCGACGAACTCGTGGACCACGAGATCGCCGAGCACGCCAGAGCGGAACGGTTGATGAAGGAACTCGAACCGCTCGACGCTTCCGATCCACGGTTCGATGACGTTGTCGCGCAGTTGATCGACGACGTGCGCCACCACATCGAGGACGAGGAACGTGATCTGCTGCCGGCGTTGCGCGCCCAGTGCTCCGAGGGTGAGCTTCGCGATCTCGGCCGGAAGGTGATCGTGGCGAAGGACGACGCCCCGACGCGTCCGCACCCGGGAATGCCGGACAAGCCGCCAGCCAACCTCATCCTCGACGCGGGCGTGAGCATCATCGACAAGGTACGCGACGCGCTGAGCGACCGCAGGGTCTGATCTGCCGCGGGCGCGTGACCAGCGTTAGGTGGCGCGGCGTTCGGTGAGCAGTTCCAAGATTTGCGTGATCCCTGCCTGCACGTTGCCGAGCATCGTGGTGTGACCGCCGAGAATCTCGCCTTGTTCGCTGAGCGTTCGGGTGTGCTCAGTGAGTATCGCGCTGTGCTCGCCAAGCACCTTGCTGTGCTCACCGAGGATTCCGGTGTGTTTGTCGAGCACTTTGCTGTGCTCACCGAGGATTCCGGTGTGTTTGTCGAGCACTTTGCTGTGCTCACCGAGGATTCCGGTGTGTTTGTCGAGCACTTTCCCTTGCTCGAGCTGAGTTTCTCGCAGTGCGTTCAGCGCTGAGGTGTGGGCGCGCAGTTCGGAGCGCACCTCGGAAACATCGCGGTCGGCTGCCGCCGCGAGCATGCGGGCCGCTGCCGCGTCACTGCGCGCGGTCACGACCTCCTCGCGCATTTGTTTGCCGTGGGTTTCGAGGGCGTCGACGCGCTCGGGCAAATTGTCCGGTTCGGTCATCTGCTGACCTCCTCACGGTGGGGACGATACCGACGGACGACGGGTCGGGAAACTGCCCGTCGTCGCACACGCTACGCAGTCACACCGACACTGACAGCACCCAAAGCGCGATTGTCCCACCACTGGTACCGCTCGCAGCTCACAGCACGACACATGCAGCGCTCGCACGACCCGACCTGGGGCCCGAACCACGTGTGGTCCGGGCCCCAGGCAGTAAGGGAAAGTCGTTCCCGAAGGGTTAGAAGCCGCCGACGTTCAGCAACGGTTCCTGGATGCCGTCCGGGTCCTCGCTCGGCCAGATCCAGTCCGTGGTGCTCGCGGACTCCAGTTCGGACTGCACCTGGCTCGGCGACGCGCTCGGGTTGTTGGCCTTGTAGAGCGCCGCACCGCCCGCGACGTGCGGGGAGGCCATCGACGTGCCAGAGATGGTGTCGTAGCCACCGCCCTTCCACGTCGACTCGATGCAGACGCCGGGCGCGATGATGTCGACGTCCGCGCCGTAGTTCGAGAAGTTGGCGAACGTGTCGTCCTCGTCGTCGCGGCAGGTCGGGCTGCCGTTGCCGCCCGAGACGCCGTCGAAGTCGGCGAGCGCGCTGACAGTGATGACCTCGTCGTAGGCGGCGGGAACGAAGTTCGCGGCGTCGTCGTAGTCGTTGCCCGCGGCGACCGCGTAGGTCACGCCCGCGTCCACCGAGTTGCAGATGGCCTGGTGCATCGCGTCGTCGTTGGTGTAGCCGCAGTTTCCGTCATCGGCGCCGCCACCGCCGAGGCTCATGTTGGCGACCTCGATCTTGTCGGCGTTCGCGGTCACGTAGTCGATGCCGCAGATGACGTCGGACCAGGAACCGGAGCCACGATGGTTCAGCACGCGTACCGGCCAGACCCGTGCGCCCGGCGCCGCGCCGACGACGCCGCTGTTGTCGTCGATCGCGCCGATGGTGCCGGCTACGTGAGTGCCGTGGCCGTTACCATCATCAGCGCTTTGGCCAGTGGAGCAGTTCTTCGCCCCTGCCGTGTAGACGTTGAGGTCTGGGTGGTCGAGGTCGATACCGGTGTCGATCACCGCGACGTCGACGTCGACGCGGTCGTCGCTGCCGTCGATGTTCGCCGTGGTCGACTGCTCAGCGTCGATGCGGTCGATGCCGGTCGGGAGGCTCTGCGCGCTAATGCTGACCTTCCGGTCCGCCGTGACAGCGTCCACCCGCTCGTCAGCCTGGACGCGTGCCACCTGGCTGGCGGGGATGCGTGCCGAGTAGCCGTTCAGCGCGTGCTTGTACACGTGCCGGACCCGCGCGTCGTGTCGCCGAGAGTGTTCCTTGGCGACAGCGCCCGGTTTCGCGTCATCGACGAGCGTGGCGATGTAGCGCGTGGCGCCCTCATCACCACCCGTCGCTGGCGCTGCTGTCGCCGAGTACGCGGTCGCGGGCATGACCAGCAACGCCGCACCTAATGCGACTGCGCGTGGGGTTATGCGCATGACATTCCTTTCTGTCGTTCCTCGATGCCACGTGCCGGTTAGGCGATGTGACATCGTGTTCAGTCCGCTTGTTTATCGGACCGAGCGGTAAGTAAACCGGGAGAATAAGCCGCTGTCACGACCTTTCCCTCAAATGTCTGAACACTTTTCATTATGGGTAAAAAATGAGACATAGAAATCCTGGCGGCCCGGACTAAAAAGGGCTCGCTGGGCTGTTTAATTGGTTCGGAAACGCTTCTGAATGGTGGGTGTGTCCGTGATGCCTCCGCCGAGGTCGTGTCGTCGTGCCGTGCCCTTCCGTCGTGGCGACCGTGTTCAACGAACATCAGTTGTTCTCGTAATGCGCCCTGGCTGAGTTCACCCGGACATCCCATGGGTGCTGACGGTCGGTGAACGGGTTCTCGTTTTCTCGGATCGCATGACGCGGTGATCTTCGGTGTGATTCAACGGAACGTGAACCGACGAAAGTAGGTAGTCGTGGGATTCGAAATGCTGCTATGGATGCCGCGCTTTACGGGAGTTGATCAACCTTGCTCCTCGGGTGACGAACAATATCCGACAAAGCGGACATAATTCCGTTCTTCAGGGAGCAAGGTTGATCAACAACTCGACGTGGACGTCTCGGCGCACATGGTCGTCGCCATCGCGACCGTTACTCACGACACAACACCTCGTTAGAAACGTGAAAGTTCCTCAAAGGAGGTGTCGTGCGCTCATCTAGACTCGTGGCCGTCTTCGCGGTTTCACTCATCACGATCAGCGGAGCTGTCGCTGGCTCCGTCACTAGTGCCGCCGCTCAGATCTCACCTGACGTCGATCCCGTCGACGACTACGGCACGGTGCTCAACATCCTGCCGCCCGGTCAGGCGGGCACGACGACGCCAGCGACGCTGGCCGAGGTCGTCGCCAACGACCCGGAAGGCAGGCAGGCGGATGCCACGACACCGCGCAACTTCGCCAACCAGCTTGAGCCGTACGACGCGCTGAACACGCTCACGCCCGAGCAGATCACGAACGCCGACCTCACCGAGTTCTACAAGCCGGAAACGTTCAGTACACCACCGGAGAGCGAGTGGTCTCGCCCGCGACAGACGTTTCCCGAGCGGCACGATCTCAGCATCACCTGGGATGGCGAGGGCGTCCCGCACATCAAAGGCAACACCGACGAGGACGTCGCGTGGGGCGCTGGGTACGCGGGCACGCTGGACCGGATGTTCCTGATGGACGTCCTCCGGCACACGGGCGCGGCACGGTCGGCGGAGTTCCTCGGCGCGACCGAGGGCAACATCGCGATGGACCAGCAGCAGCTCCGGCTCGCGCCTTATACGCCGGAGGAGGCGCGTGACCAGATGGCCGCCGCCGTCGGGCGCTATGGGCAGGAGGGGCAGCGGCTGCTCGACATCGCCGACGCCTTCGTCGAGGGCATCAACGCCGCGCAGCGCGAGATGTGCCCCGGCCTGCTGCCGGCCGGCCCGAGATGTCCCGTCGAGTACGCCGCATTGCAGAAGAAGCCGAGGGAGTGGACCCGCGCGGACGTCGTCTACGTCGCCTCGCTGGTCGGCGGCATTTTCGGCAAAGGCGGCGGCGCCGAGTTCGGCAATGCCCAGTGGTTCCAGAGGCTGCGCGCGAAGTACGGCGACGCCGAAGCCCGCGAGATCTATGACGACCTGCGTAACAAGGAGAACCCGGAAACCCCGGTCACCATCGAGAAGCGGTTCCCATACGGCGGTAGTCCCGAGCTGGACCCATCGTTGCCTGGCGTGGCGCTGCCTGATCTGAACCCGACCGCGACCGCACCCGGCTCCGGCGCACTTATCGGCGGTCAGTCTGCCGCGTTGGACGACCTCACCACCGGCGATCCCGCCAGTTTGCCCGGGGTGCTGGACACCCCGTGGGGTCCGCTCGACCTGAACCAGGCGGGCAACGCGATGAGCAACGCTGCGCTGGTCTCCGCCGACCGCACCGAGTCCGGGCACCCCGCGGCGGTGTTTGGGCCACAGACCGGCTACTTCGCGCCGCAACTGTGGACCGAGCAGGTGCTTGACGGTCCCGGCATCAAGGCGCGCGGCGTCGCGTTCGCGGGCACGCACCTGTTCGTCCAGATCGGACGCGGCGTGGACTACGCCTGGTCAGCGACTAGTTCCAGTTTGGATAATGTCGACACCGTCGTGGAACGACTATGCGAAATGGACGGATCGAAGCCGACGGTGGAGTCCGAGGCGTATCTGCGGGACGGCCGGTGCGTGCCGATGGACAAGCGGATCCACGAAGAAACCGCGCTGCCCAACGCCTCCGCACTGGAACCGCCGCAGCATTTGAAGTTCCTCGTGCTGCGCACCCACCACGGCATCGTGCAAACCCGCACCACCGTGGATGGTGATCCGGTCGCCGTCGTCTCGCAGCGGTCCACCTACAACCACGAGGTGGACTCGGCGCTCGGCTTCATGCGCGTCAACGACCCGAACTACGTCACCGACGCCGAGTCGTTCCAGCGCGCTATGCACGGCATTGACTACACCTTCAACTGGTTCTACGCCGACGACTCCGACATCGCGCACTACGGTTCCGGCCTGCTGCCGAAGCGCGCCGACAGCGTGGAGTTCGACCTGCCGCGCTGGGGCGACAGCCAGTACGACTGGCGGGGCTTTCTGGCGTTCGAGGACCACGCTCGCGCGATCAACCCGCCCTCAGGTGCGCTGATCAACTGGAACAACAAGCAGGCGCGCGGCCGTGCCGCCGCCGATGACCAGTGGGGTAGGGGCAGCGTGCACCGCAGCCTGTCGCTGTCCGACCGCATCGAGCCGATGGTGCGGGACCGTCGCGTCACGCTGGAGGTGCTGACCGCCGCGGTGCAGGACGCCGCGACCGTCGATGTCCGGGCGTTCTACACGCTGCCGCACCTGCTGCGGGCGCTCGGTGACGACCCGGCCACCGCCGAGGCGGCCGACCTGCTGCGGGCGTGGCTCGCGGACGGCGCGCACCGGGTGGACCGTGACCGTGACGGCGCGTACTCCCACCAGGCGGCGATCGCGCTGTTCGATGAGTGGTGGCAGTCCGGCAGCGACGGCGTCGCCAAGGACGTCCTGCGCGGCGGACTCGGTGATCTGGTCGACGAGCTGCCGAAGTCGCTGGACAACCACCCGCGCCACGGGCAGGGCTCGACCTGGACCAGCCCCTGGTACAGCTACGTCAGCACGGATCTGCGGCAGGCATTCGGCGAGCCGGCGAGGTTCAGGCACCACCGCACCTACTGTGGCGACGGTTCGGCCGAGCAGTGCCGCGCGGACCTGCGCGAGTCGTTCACCGCCGCGATCGAACGGGTGCGGGAGCAGCAGGGCGGCGTGCCCGTCGATCAGCTCACCTACGACAAGACGATCGACAGCATCCGCTCGACGACGGCGGGTGTCGTTGGCGTCCGCGACATCGACTACCAGAACCGGCCGACGTTCCAGCAGGTCGTGCGGTTCAGCGGCGGCCGGTGACGGGCGGGCTGCCCGCGTGGCCTCACGCGGGCAGCCGTTCCCGCGGCTCGAACGTCCCGCTCACCGGGTCGAACCGCAGCTGCTCGGTGTCGAACACGGCGCTCACGGTGCCGTCCGACACCAACTGCTGCGGCGTCCCGGTGTGCAGGGTGCCGTGCGCGTCGATCAGCCACGCGGTGTCCGCGAGCCGCAGCGCCAGCTCGACCTCGTGCGTGGAGACTACGATCGCCAGGTCGCGTTCGGTGGCGAGGCGGCGCAGCAGTCCCATCAACGCCACCCGTGACGGCGCGTCGAGGAACGCGCTTGGCTCGTCCAGCAACAGCAGGTCCGGCTCCTGCGCGAGCGCCCGAGCGGTGAGCAGCCGCTGCCGCTCGCCGTCCGAGACTTCCGACAGGTCACGATCCGCGAGGTGAGTCGCGTCGACGACGTCGAGTGCCCACGCCACGACATCCCGGTCGCGCTGGCCGAGCGCACCCGTGAACCCGGTGTGCGGGTGCCTGCCGAACGACACCAGCTCGCGGCCGGTGAGCAGGCCAGGGGAGACACGCTCGGTCAGCACCACCGCGATCCGACGTGCTCGTTCCGTTGTGGACAGTCGCGTGAGGTCGGCGCCGTCGAGCGACATCCCGCCCGACAGTGGCGGTTGCAGGCCCGCGAGGGCGCGGATCATTGTCGACTTACCGACTCCATTGGGTCCGAGTAGGATTGTCAGCTCGCCGCGGCCGGCCACGGCGGACAGTCCGGTGAGGACGGTATGTCGTCGATAGCCGACGCTCAGTGCGTCCAGCCGCAGCGTCATGTGCCGACCCCCTGAAGCGCGCGGCTGCGCAACAGGATGGCGATGACGACCGGCGCACCGAGTAGCGCCGTGATCACGTTGATGGGGATGACCGTGTCTGGCAGTTGCGACACTACCGAGCACAACAACGCCGTCATCGCGCCCGCCAGGAGCGTCGCGGGCAGCAGCACGCGGTGGTCGGAGGTCCCAGCTAGACGTCGTGCGGCGTGGGGCACCGCGATGCCGAGGAAGCCGATCGGTCCGCAGAACGCTGTGACCGCCCCTGCCAGCAGCGACGCACTGAGCAGTGTGGTCGTCCGTGCCCTGCCGACGTTGAGCCCGAGCGTGCGGGCGTAATTCTCACCGAGCAGCAGGGCGTTCAACTGCTTCGCGGACGAGGTGGCCACCGCGATGCCCGCGACCGTCACGCCGCCGAACAACGCCAGATCGGACCACGTCGTGCCGGAGAAACTGCCCAGTCCCCAGGCGAGGAACTGCTGCGCCTGCTGAGGTTCCGTCCAGGTCAGCAGCAGGCTGACGATGGCGGTCGTCGCGGATCCGACCATCACGCCGATCACCAGCAGCGTGACAGGGGAGCGGACGAACCGGGCGAGCAGCAGGATGCCGGACAACACCAGCCCGGCACCGGCCGCCGCCGCGACGACGACACCCGCCCTGCCGCCAGCAGCGACGTCGGCGGCGAATCCCGACGCGCCGGTGCCCGCGCCGACCACCGCCAGCGAGACGCCGAGACTGGCGCCCGAACTCACTCCCAGCGAGTACGGATCGGCCAGCGGGTTGCGGAACAGCGTCTGCATCTGCAGGCCCGCCATGCCCAGCGCCGCTCCGGCGAGTGCGGCCGTGAGCGCGCGGGGCAACCGGATTGTCTCGATCACCACCTGCCAGCGCGGGTCGGCGGGGGTTGCGCCGAGCAACACCCGCACGGTTTCGTGAAGGGGCACCGGCACCGAGCCGACCGTGATGGCCAGGGTCAGTGCGGTGCCGGTGCCTGCGAACAGCCCGCCGAGCGCGATCACCCTGCGAAACATCGCGCTCGGCGGGACTGCCCGCGCTACCGCCGTCGCGGTGGCCGTCGCGGAGGTCGACGCGGCGGTCACCGCCCCACCTGGCGGTAGAACTGGAAGTCGTGACCGGGTAGCCGGTCCGGGTGGACGATCGCGGCCAGGTCAGCGAGCACCAGGTCTGGCCGGGTCACGCCGCGTTCCCAGTAGCCGTTGCCGCCGTTCGGTCCGACGTCTTCGGCGATAGTCCACACCTGTCCGGACTTCATGGCGGCCAGCTCGGCGTAGCGCGGGTCCTCGCTGGTGACGTCGTCCTTGGTGCGCCACTCTGTGCTGGCCAGCCACAGCGGGATGTCGCTGGCCTTGGCGGCGACTTCTTCGGCGGACAGCGACAGGCTGCCGGTGTCGTCGGTGTCCGCCCACGGGTGCGTCGCGCCCGCGTCCGCGAGCAGCCTGCTCTGGTACGACGCGCCGCCAGGCACCGACCACGTGCCCCGCCACATGTTGCCGGTCAGCACCTCGACGGTCGCCGCGTCCGCCACCATGTCCTTGACGTCGTGATAGCCGGACTCGATCCGCTCGAACATCTTCTCCGCCGCGGCTTCCTCGCCGGTTAGCGCGGCCATCACCTTCAGCCACTCCGCCCTGCCCAACGGTGAGGCCTCCAGCCACTCGGCGTTCGCCACCACCGTGACGTCGGCCTTGCGGAGCGCGGCGTACTCCGGCTTGTTGGTGCCGCCGCTCATCACGACGTCCGGCGCGTCGGCGACCACTTGCTCGACGTCGAGGGTGGTATCACTGCCGTACTCGACGACGTCGCCCACGTCGATCGCTTTCCGTACGTCGGCGTTGACCACGCGGGACGCGTTCGCCACCCCGCTGAGGACGTCGAGCCGATCCAACTGGGCCAGCAGCGGCAGGTGTGTCGTGGACTCGGCGTACAGGCTGTCGATCGGCGTCGTCACCACGGTCGCGTCCGCGAGGTCGCCGGTGAGCGATGGGGTCGGCGCGCCGCAGTGCACCAGCGCGTACGTCACAGGGCTACCGCCGGGAAACGGCTCGTCGATCGTGAGCACTTGGTACGACTTCTCGTAGCGCAGCGAGAAATTCTCCGCGTGTTCGACCGATGTCTTGGTTGGGTAGTAGTCGACGTCCGCGTCGAAATCCGCGATGCAGCCCTCGGGTGTGTCGTCTGCCAGGGGTGCGGGGGTGCTACAGGCCGCGAGGCCGAGCGAGCCAATGAGAACGGACAGGGCAAGGCGCGTGCGCCCGCGAACGGTCATGACCAGCGGTCACCTCTCTCGGGGATATCCCGCCCCGGTTGTGCGAGGAGGCGATGACGTGAGTGTCCTGACTCCCGGATCTACGCTGCTCCCGGCCTTCCCACCCTCGCGGGTCGTGGCCTTGCTGGGATTCGCTCCCCGGTCACAGTGGCGGGTCCGTGCCGGATTCGCACCGGCTTCCTCGGTCGCCATCGCCGTGTCTGTCGGAATCGATCTTTCCGGACGATTCGCCGCGACGGCAAGGTGAGTGCGCTCACGCACCATTCGGGTGATGGGCGAGTCGCAACCGGATGCGCATCATGTCCGACGCGATCTCGTTGAGCAGTAAGCCGAATTGCTCACAACGTGGTGAGGGAGGAGACCGCGGGCACCGTTACCGGCCGCGGGTCGCTGCGGAACCAGCCGTGCCGCCCAGTTCAAGGCTGACGGAGGTATCCGCAACGCCGCACGGACCGGCGCGGGGACGAAAGACCAGTTAGGCTCCGAACATCTGCTGCCACTCCTGCAGCGACCGGGGTCGGAACACGACGTTGTTCTCCCTGACAGTGGACAGCGGCGCGGACGGGTCCTTCGAGTACTGGTGACCCGGGTACACCACGGGATCGTTCGGTAGCCCGGCAAGCTGGTGCAGGCTGTGATACATCGCCTCGGCGTCGCCGCCGGGGAAGTCGGTGCGGCCGCAGCCATCAAGGAACAGCGTGTCGCCCGCGACGAGCCGGTTGCCGACGAGGAAACACTGACTGCCCGGTGTGTGACCTGGTGTGTGCAGCGTACGGATCGTGATGGCGCCGACCTCGATCCTGGAATCGTGGTCGTGCGCGGTGAGGTCGGTGGCCGAGACACCGGTGACGCGCTGCACCCAGTCGAGCTCTTCGCGGTTGACGTGCACCGGGACCTGCTCCCTGGCGAGCAACTCGGCGAGCCCTGGCAGTTCGAAACCCATCATGCTGCCGCCGACGTGGTCGGGGTGATGGTGGGTGCCGAGCACGCCGACCAGCCGCATGTCGTCCGCGGCGAGCGTGTCGAGCAGTTCGCCGACAGCGTAGGCGGGATCGACGATGACGGCTTCCCGTGTCTCGCGGTCGCCGATCAGGTACGCGAAGTTCAGCATCTGGGTGGCGACGGGGTCACCCACAGCGAAGTCACGGCCGGACAGCAACTGGCGGAAATAGAGTCGGTCGGACATAGAGCGGGAGCCTATCCGTTCCCCGTGTGGTGGCGGCGAGGGCCGGGGGTCGCGCGAGAGGGCCGCTCGGTGAGCTTGCGGCGGTGGTGTGCGATCGAGCAGGCTAGCCGAGGACTGACGGACTCGTGACCGCCGAGCGGATGTCGAATCACTGAAGCGGACGCCTGATGACCGAACCACGACTGATGCTGGGGCCGGTGCTGCGGCACGTCGACGAGACGTCAGCGACGGTATGGGTGGAGACCGACCGGGCATGCGTCGTCGAAATCCTGGGCAGCACGTCGCGGACGTTCCAGGTCGGTGGGCATCATTACGGCCTCGTTGTCATCACAGGGCTCACACCGGGCGAGTCGCGGTCGTACACGGTCAGCCTCGACGGCCACATGGTGTGGCCACTGTCGGACTCGCCGTTCCCGGCCAGCCGTATCCGCACGTACGCGGTTGACCAGGGCGCACGACTACGGATGGTGTTCGGGTCCTGCCGATTCGCGTCACCACTGACCTCCAGGCGGCGGCGACGCGTCGGTGGTGACGCGCTCAACGCGTACGCCGAGCGTATGGCCGAACAACCGGACTCGGAGTGGCCGGACGTGCTGCTGCTTCTCGGTGACCAGGTCTACGCCGACGAGACATCGCCCCATATCCGGCGCTGGATCAAGCGACGCCGCGACACCAGAAAGCCGCCGGGGATCGGTGTCGCGGACTTCGAGGAGTGCACCCAGCTGTACCTCGAGACCTGGTCCGACCCGGAGATCCGGTGGCTGATGTCCACGGTGTCGACGTCGATGATCTTTGATGACCACGACGTCATCGACGACTGGAACACGTCGGCGGCGTGGCGGCGCGCGATGGCGCGGCGGCCCTGGTGGCGTGAGCGGATCCGCGGTTCGCTGATGGCGTACTGGCTGTACCAGCACCTTGGCAACCTCACGCCCGGGGAACTGGCCGGGCACGAGCTGCTGGCCGAGGTTCGTCGCGTGGGCGAGACCGGCGATGCCTACGACGTCCTTGGCGACTTCGCTGACAAGGCCGACGCCGAGGTCGACGGCGTGAAGTACACGCGCTGGAGCTACCGCCGCGACGTCGGTTCGGTGCGGCTGGTCGTCATCGACACCCGGTGCGGCCGCATCCTCGGGACGGAACGGCTGATGGTCTCCGACGCCGAGTTCGACTGGATCGAAGACGCGACTCGTGGCGACTACGAGCACCTGCTGATCGGGTCCTCGCTGCCGTGGCTGCTGCCGCACGCCGTGCACGAGGTGGAGTCGTTGAACGAGCGCGCGTGCGATCGCGGCGGCATCCGAGGCTGGCTGGCAGAGCGGGTGCGGCAGGCGATCGACCTGGAGCACTGGGCTGCTTTCCGCTCGTCGTTCGACCGACTGACCAACCTGCTGTACGCGATCGGCAGCGGTGAACGCACGCCCGAGCCACCTGCCACGGTCAGTGTGCTCTCCGGCGACGTGCACCACAGCTACATCGCTGAGGCGCACTTCGATGAGCGCGAGTGGCCGAAGGTGTGGCAGGTGACGTGCTCCCCGGTGCACAACACCATCCCGTGGGTCGCCGAACTCGCGTTTCGCGTCACCTGGTCGTCCGCGGTGACGCGGCTGGTGAGCTGGTGGGCACGCCGAGGCGGCGTCGGGCCGCGTCCGCTGTGGTGGTGGAAGCTGTCGGGACCGGACTTCCGCAACCGGGTCGCCGTGCTGGACATCGCCGACCACGACTACACGGTCACGTTCGAGTCCGACGCTCAGGCCGGTGAACCGCTGATCGTGCCGCTGGCTCGTGTGCCTGCGCCGTAGGACCAGTCCCGTAACGCCGCCATTCACCCGGTCGAACGCCGGACAGGCGTAGGCTCGCGAAATTGTCGGTCCCCGCTGCGAGACTGCGTTGTACAGCGAAAATTCCCGCCCGGCCGTGGTCATTATCGGTGGTCAGTGCGACCGGCACCTACGGAATGGAGTTACCCATGAGTGGGGTACGTGTTCTCGTCGGCACGCGCAAGGGGGCGTTCGTGCTGACGTCTGATGGTAAGCGTAAGGACTGGGATGTCAGCGGGCCGCACTTCGGTGGCTGGGAGGTCTACCACGTGGCCGGGTCACCAGCGGAGCCCGACCGCCTCTACGCGTCGCAGTCGACGGCGTGGTTCGGGCAGCTCATCCAGCGCTCGGACGATGGCGGCAAGACATGGGAGCCGGTTGGCAAGGACTTCACCTATGAGGGTGACGCTGGCACCCACCAGTACTACGACGGTTCGGAGGTTCCCTGGAAGTTCACCCGCGTCTGGCACCTTGAGCCGTCACTGACTGACCCGGACACCGTCTACGCGGGCATCGAGGACGCCGGGCTGTTCCGCACCGTCGACGGCGGCCAGACATGGCAGGAGCTGCCCGGGCTACGCGCTCACGGGTCAGGGCCACAGTGGCAGCCGGGCGCCGGCGGGCTGTGCCTGCACACGATCATCCAGCATCCGACCAACACGGACCGGCTAACCATCGCCATCTCGGCGGCTGGCGCGTTTCGCACCGATGACGGCGGGCGGACGTGGCAGGCGATCAACCGCGGTTTGAAATCCGACGGCATACCCGACCAAGACGCTGAAGTCGGGCACTGCGTGCACCGCATCGCGATGCACCCCTCGCGGCCGGACGTGCTGTTCATGCAGAAACACTGGGACGTCATGCGCAGCGACGACGCGGGCGACAACTGGTACGAGATCAGTGGCGACTTACCGACCGACTTCGGCTTTCCCATCGCCGTGCACGCCCACGAGCCGGACATCGTCTACGTCGTTCCGATCACCAGCGATTCGCTGCACTACCCGCCAGAGGGCAGGCTGCGCGTCTATCGGAGCCGGACTGGCGGGAACGAGTGGGAGCCGTTGACCAACGGCCTGCCGCAGCGAGACTGCTATGTGAACGTGCTGCGCGATGCGATGGCGGTCGACACGCTCGACGAGTGCGGCGTGTACTTCGGCACCACGGGCGGCCAGGTCTATGCCTCGCCCGACGCCGGTGACACCTGGGCGCCGATTGTGTCCAACCTTCCCTCGGTGCTCTCGGTCGAGGTGCAGACGCTGCCATGATCCGCGTCAAGCTGCCGACGCATCTGCGCAGACTGGCCCGCGTGGACGGCGAGGTGGAGCTGGACATCGATGGTGAGGTGTCGATGTCCTCGGTGCTGGACGCACTAGAGAGTCAGTACCCGGTGTTACGTGGCACCATCCGTGACCAGCACACCGGCGAACGCCGGGCGTTCGTACGGTACTTCGCCTGCGAGCGCGACCTGTCGCGCGAGCCGCCCGACACACCACTGCCGAAGCAGGTCATGGTGGGGGAGGAGCCTTTGCTGATCGTCGGCGCCATGGCAGGCGGCTGAGGGTGCGATGGTCACGGCGGAGCCGCGACCTCGGCGCTTCAGGCCGGGTCCCCGAGGATGCCGCGCAGCGCCGGGAGCACGGCGTCGAGGTCCTGTGAGGTGCGGAAGACCACGATCGAGCCGGGGCCGGTTGTGGACCCGGGCTCGGCGAACAGATCGACAGTGCTGGCCATCGCCGCGTCGAACTCAGCCTCCGGTGCGTCGGTCTGGCCACGCAGCCAGCGCCGCAGCACGTAGTTGTGCGCGGTGACGACGGCGGCGGCCATGAGCTCAGCCCGGAGCGCGGTGTCTTCCTCACCACCCATCCAGTCGTGGATGAACTCGCGGAACACCCGCTGGTACTGGAGGGTGCTGGCGATCTCGCGATCTCGTAGCGCGGGAAACGTCCTGGTCAGCCGATAGCGGCTGAGTGCGAGTTCGCCCTCGCCGATGTAGTGCAGCAGTACCAGCCGGGCGGCCTCGCACACGGCGACCAGCGCGGTCTGCTGTGTCGAGCCCGCCAGCCGGGATCGGATCGCGGTCAGCACGGCGTCGTGGTCGGGGAAGATCACGTCTTCCTTCGACCGGAACGTGCGGAAGAACGTCGCCCTGCTGACGCCGGCCCGTTCGGTGATGTCGTCGACCGTGGTCCGCTCGTATCCGCGCTCCTCGAACAGCGTGAACGCGGCTTCGATGAGTCGGTCCTTGACGGTTCGCTCGGGCATGTGCTGATCCTCGCATTTGATACTTGGTCTCACCTATACGATACTGAGTATCAGACAACCGAGGAGAGGACGTCTTATGCAGCGCATCGGAGTTGTCGGCTGCGGGCTGATGGGCGCGGGGATCGCCGAAGTGTCCGCCCGCGCCGGATCGGACGTAGTCGTGGCCGAGTCCAGTCCCGAAGCGGCCGAGGCAGGCAGGAGCCGGCTGGCCAAGTCGCTGTCCCGCGCCGAGAGCAAGGGCAAGATCGACAGCGCCGACGAGGTGCTCGGCCGGATCCGGGTGGTGACCGACCTCGACGAGCTCGCCGACCGCGAACTGGTCGTGGAGGCCATCGTCGAGAACGAGGCCGCCAAGGTGGAGCTGTTCGAGCGACTGGACAAGATCGTGCGCTCGCCGGATGCCGTGCTCGCGTCCAACACGTCATCGATCCCGATCATGAAGCTCGGAGTGGCCACCACCCGGCCGGCGCAGGTGATCGGCGTGCACTTCTTCAACCCGGTGCCGGTCCTGTCCCTGGTCGAACTGGTGCCGAGCCTGCTGACGTCGTCCGAGACCACCGAGCGCGCCCGCTCGTTCGTCCAAGACACCCTGGGCAAGCACGCCATCGACTGCCAGGATCGCGCGGGCTTCGTCGTCAACGCGCTGCTCGTGCCGTTCATCCTGTCGGCGATCCGCATGCTCGAGTCTGGTTTCGCGACCGCCGAGGACATCGACGAGGGTCTGGTCCGGGGTGCCGCTCATCCGCAGGGGCCGCTCGCGCTCGCCGACCTGATCGGCCTCGACACGACCAAGGCCGTCGCCGAGTCGCTGTACGAGGAGTTCAAGGAGCCGCTGTACGCCCCGCCGCCGCTGCTCGCCCGGATGGTCGACGCCGGCTTGCTCGGCCGCAAGACCGGACGCGGTTTCTACACCTACTCCTGAGAGGACAGCCATGGACAACACCAACTTCGACCTGTTTCGCTTGTCCGAGGATCACGAGATCATCCGGGAAGCGGTCCGCGCCGTCGCGCGAGACAAGATCGCCCCGTACGCCGCCGACGTGGACGAGCAGGGCAGATACCCGCGGGAAGCGAACGACGCGCTGGTCGCATCTGACTTCCACGCACCGCACGTCCCCGAGGAGTACGGTGGCGCGGGTGCTGACGCCCTGGCGACCTGCATCGTGATCGAAGAGGTCGCGCGGGTGTGTGCGTCGTCCTCACTCGTCCCCGCGGTCAACAAGCTCGGCAGCATGCCGCTGCTGCTCGCCGCGTCCGATGAGGTCAAGGCGAAGTACCTCCCGCCACTGGCCAAGGGCGAGGGAGGCTTCTCGTACGGGCTGTCCGAGCGTGAGGCGGGCTCCGACACCGCGTCGATGAAGTGTCGTGCCGTCGCCGACGGCGATGACTGGATCCTCAACGGGCACAAGGCGTGGATCACCAACGCCGGCGTGTCCGAGTACTACACCGTGCTCGCGGTCACCGACCCCGACGGCAAGCGTGGTTCCAACGTGAGCGCGTTCGTCGTGGAGAAGTCCGATCCCGGGTTCAGCTTCGGCGCACCCGAGCGCAAGCTTGGCATCAAGGGCTCGCCGACGCGGGAGCTGCACTTCGACAACGTTCGTATCCCCGGCGACCGGATGGTCGGCAAGCCAGGGGAAGGGCTCAAGATCGCGCTGCGCACGCTGGACCACACCCGCATCACCATCGGCGCGCAGGCCGTCGGTATCGCGCAGGGCGCGTTGGACGAGGCCGTCGCCTACGTCAAAGAGCGTGAGCAGTTCGGTAAGACTATTGGCGAGTTCCAGGGCGTGCAGTTCATGCTCGCTGACATGGCGATGGCGGTCGAGACCGCGCGGCAAATGGTCTACGTCGCCGCCGCGAAGTCCGAGCGCGGTGACGACGACGTCACGTTCTATGGCGCCGCGGCCAAATGCCACGCCTCCGACGTCGCGATGAAGGTGACCACGGACGCCGTGCAGCTGCTCGGCGGGGCGGGCTACACCCGGGACTTCCCGGCCGAGCGGATGATGCGCGACGCCAAGATCACCCAGATCTACGAGGGCACCAACCAGGTCCAGCGCTTGGTGATGGCTCGGCAACTGCTGCGCTGACCGAGTGTCTGGCTCGTGGGCTACCCCACGAGCCAGACACCGGTCGGTTATCCAAGGCGGATGGCCGCGAGTTGGGTGGCTTGGGCGACCAGTCGGCCGGTGCTGTCCCACACGAAGCAGGCCTCGTCGACCTTTTGGGCGTCGATGAGTCGCGCCTTCTGCCGGACGCGGACTGGTCCAGGCGCGGGTAGCGCGCGAATGTAGGCGGTGAGCTCCAGGGTCGGTACCCAGCCGGTCAGCTCGATGTCCAGCGTCGCGGGTGGGAAAGAGTCGACCGCGTAGAGCAGGGAGAGCGGGTCGAAGTTCTCGCCACCGGGGAGCTCCAGCCAGCCGTTGAGCTCACCGACACCCCTCGGTTTGCCCACGCTGAAGGCAGCGTCCTCCCGGTCGATCCGCAAATCGACCTGGTCCATGATTGCTATGACCGCGCCGGTGGGGCTGGTGCCCGGGATCCGGACGGCGCTGTCCCGGTCACGCATCTCGGACGCTGGCAGTCCCTCGGTCCAGTACGGCTTCGTGTCTGGTTCGAGCGTGCCGATCGTGGTGAGCGCCTCGATGCACGGTTTTCCGTTCTGTATCAGACGAGCCCGAACCTGACTCGCGGAGCGCCCCGTACGCAGCACCTCGGTCTCGATCGATGCGGCACCGGGGTCGGGTGCGTGCAGGTAGTGGGCGCTCGCGGCGAGAACGTTGTCATGCGGGCTGTCCTCGGTAGCCGCACGAGCGAGGGCGGCCAGCAGGTAGCCGCCGTTCGGCTTGCCACCGATGGTCCATTCAGGGCTGATCGACATCTCGAACCGGCCGGGGTCGGTCCGTGCGACTCGGCTGACAGCGGAGAAGGTCTCAGGCACGTCGTTGTGGCTCACACACCGATTAGAGCATATGCTCGCACGGTCGTACTAGTATTGTGAGTATGACCGCAGATCGACGCCGCACCTCGACTCGCGCGACGCTGGTGAAAGCCGCGCTCACCCTGTTTCGGCGGCATGGGATCAGCGGGACAGGAGTGGAGCAGGTATGCCGTCACGCGGGCGTGTCCAAAGGTGTCTTCGCGCACCATTTCCCCGGCGGCAAGCGAGCATTGGTCGCGGCCTGCCTCGAGCGCAACGGCGAGGAGTTCACCTGGCTGCTCGACGAGGCTGTCGCACACTCGGGTAGCACGACAGCCGATGTCGTGCGGGCGCTTTTCGGTCGGTATGCCGACCTCATGCGCGAGCATGGCACGGACGTCGGCTGCCCGATGGCCGCGGCGGCCGTCGAGGGCCGGGACGGAATCGCGGGACCAGGGTCGCCCACCGCGGCCGCCGTGGCTCACTGGCGCACGGAGGTCGCCAGCAGGTATACGACTCTGGCCGGGAACGACGAACTCCTGCTCACCGCCCTGGAGGGCGCTTTGGTGCTGGCCAGAGCGACAGGGGATCCCGGGGTGCTGGACCGGGTGGGTGATCAGCTCGCCAGTTTGTTTGCCGACTGCGCGGGACCCTGACCCGACGTTCGTCGGTATGAGCCCACTGACTCACGCGGGGCGTGGGATGATGCTCGGACATGAGGACTGCTGGCGGGTCCGAATCATCGGACATCAGGGTCGCGCTGCTGGTCACCTGCATCAATGACGCCATGTTCCCTGACACGGGCAAGGCGGTGGTGCGGCTACTGTCCCGGCTGGGTGTAGACGTCGACTTCCCCGCGGGGCAAACGTGTTGCGCCCAGCCTATGGTGAACACCGGGTACCTCGACGAAGCCGTACCGATTGTGCGGTCCTTCGTAGACGCGTTCGCCGGGTATGACGCGATCGTGGCGCCGTCGGGCTCGTGCGCGGGTTCGGTACGGCACCAGCACGACATCGTCGCGCGACGGAGCGGCGACGACGATCTCGCTAACGCGGTGGCGGAGACATCGGCGCGGGTGTACGAGCTGTCGGAGTTTCTGGTCGATGTGCTTGGTGTCGCCGACGTCGGCGCGTATTTCCCGCACGAGGTCACGTATCACCCGACGTGCCATTCGTTGCGGATGCTCGACGTCGGGGATCGGCCGTTCCGGCTGTTGCGCGCGGTGCGGGGGCTACGACTGACAGAGCTGCCCGCCGCCGAGGAGTGCTGCGGTTTCGGTGGCACGTTCGCGGTGAAGAACACCGACACGTCGGTGGCGATGGGCGCGGATAAGGTCCGCCATGTGCGCGAGACGGGTGCTGAAGTGCTCGTCGCGGGGGACAATTCGTGTCTACTGCACATCGGCGGGATGCTGTCGCGGCAGCGTTCCGGTGTCCGGGTGCTGCATCTGGCCGAGGTGCTGGCGAGTACGGAGGGTCGATGAGCGCGACGTTCGTGGGCATGCCCGCCTTCCCCGACGCGGCGAAGACGGCGCTGGCCGACAGCCAGTTGCGAGGGAACCTCGCGCACGCCACCGGCACGATCCGGGGCAAGCGGGCGCAGGTGGTCGGCGAGGTCTCCGAGTGGGAGGAGCTGCGTAGGGCGGGCGCGGCCATCAAGGACAACGCCCTGCACAACCTGGACGAGCACCTGCTGCGGCTCGAGCGGTCCCTGACCGAGCGCGGGGCGACCGTGCACTGGGCGCGTGACGCCGAGGAAGCATGCGGCATCGTCGCTGGGATCGCCCTGGACAACGGCATCGATGAGCTCGTCAAGGTGAAGTCGATGGCTACCCAGGAGATCGGTCTGAACGAGTCGCTCGCCGAGCGGGGGATCGCGGCGGTCGAGACGGACCTGGCCGAGTTGATCGTGCAGCTCGGTGACGACCTGCCGAGCCACATTTTGGTGCCCGCGATTCACCGCAACCGGGCGGAGATTCGGGAGATCTTCTTGCGGCGGATGGCGTCAGCGGGCCGTCCCGCACCCGACGACCTGACCGACGACCCGGCTGAGCTGGCCGCCGCGGCCCGGTCACACCTGCGGGAGAAGTTCCTGTCCGCGCGGATGGCCGTGTCCGGCGCGAACTTCGCCGTCGCCGACACCGGCACGCTGATGGTCGTCGAGTCCGAGGGCAACGGCCGGATGTGCCTGACGCTGCCGGAGATCCTGGTATCCGTTGTCGGCATCGAGAAGGTGGTGCCCAGCTGGGACGACCTCGACGTCTTCCTGCAACTGTTGCCCCGGTCGAGCACGGGCGAGCGAATGAACCCGTACACGTCGACGTGGACCGGTGTCACTCCGGGCGACGGGCCACAGGAGATGCACGTCGTGTTGCTGGACAACGGGCGCACGCGCGCGCTGGCCGATGAGGTGGGGCGGCAGGCGCTGCGCTGCATCCGCTGTTCGGCGTGCCTCAACGTGTGTCCAGTCTACGAACGTACCGGTGGCCACGCGTACGGGTCGGTGTATCCGGGACCGATCGGCGCGATCCTCAACCCACTGCTGCGAGGCGTCGGTCATGACGAGCAGGTCGACTCGCTGCCATACGCGTCGAGCCTGTGTGGGGCGTGTTTCGAGGCCTGCCCGGTGCGCATCGACATCCCCGAGGTGCTGGTGCACCTGCGGTCGAAGGTGGTCGACGCGCATCGCGGCCAGGCGCCGAAACCGGAGGCCGTCGCGATGAAGGCGGCGTCGTGGATGCTGGCCGACGCACGCAGGCTGGGGCCGCTGGAGCGGTTCGCCGGGGTCGCTGGACGTCTGTTGACGCGGATATCGCGTCGTAGCGCCCCGGGTGGCAGGCGGGTACTCGGTTCGCTGCCCGGCCCTGGTGCGCGGTGGACCACAGCCCGAGACATGCCCGCGCCACCGGCCGAATCGTTCCGGGAGTGGTGGCGGCGCACCCGTGTGGAGCGGAGTGAGTCGTGACCAGCGCGCGCGACGAGATTCTCGTGTCGATCCGGACCGCGCTGGCCGACGCGCCCAGGGCGGACGTCGAGGTGCCGCGCGGCTACCGCGATACCCCGGCATCCGCTGACCTCATCGAGCTGTTCGCCGAGCGGGTGACCGACTACCGTGCCGCTGTCACCCGGTGCGCGCACGCTGACGTCGTCGAGGCCATCCGCGCCGCGCTCGGCGACGCACGCCGCGTCGTCGTGCCCGGTGACCTGCCGTACCTGGTTGACGACGCGCTGGCCGATGATCTGCCGGCGTCCGAACTGGACACCGTGGAGGCCGTCGTCACCACGGCCGCCGTTGGCATCGCGATCACGGGCACGATCGTGCTCGACCACGGTCCTGGCCAGGGCCGTCGCGCGCTGAGCTTGGTACCTGACCGGCATGTCTGCGTCATCCGCGCCGATCAGATCGTGGCCGGGGTGCCGGACGCCGTCGCCCGACTCGACCCGGCGCGGCCGCAGACGTGGATCAGCGGACCGTCGGCCACCAGCGACATCGAGCTGAACCGGGTGGAAGGCGTGCACGGGCCGCGACACCTGCACGTGCTGGTCGTCGGGGCGGACTGAGCCGGACCGGCAGCGCTAGTCGTGGTGTCCGTCCAGGGCGCTGGCGGTGCCGGAGGTCGCGGTGTCGGTATCGGGGTGGCTCTTGCGCCATGCTTGGCGTAGTGCGTCCAGCATGACGTCGCTGGTCTGCGCGCCGGGTAGTGGGTACCAGCCGTCGATGAGGAAGTACGGTACCCCGCTGATGCCGTGGGAGGCTGCTTCGCGTTCGTCGGTGCGTACCGCGTAAGCGTATGCGCTGGTGTCGAGGACCGTGCGAGCGTCGTCTGGATCGAGGCCGGCTTCGGTCGCCAGTCGCAGTAGGGTGTCGTGTTCGCCGATGGCTTCGCCTTCGGCGAGGTAGCCGCGTAGTAGGCGGTCCTTCACCGCGTTTTGGACGCCGCGGTCCGCGGCGAGGTGCAGGAGCCGGTGTCCGTCGAAGGTATTGCCGGGGCGGGCGCGTTCCAAGTTGAGTCGTAGCCCGGACTGGGCGGCCTCGTCGGCCATGCGGCGGATCATCGCGTGTCCGCCTTCGACGGTGGTGCCGTATTTGCGGGCGAGCATCGTGGCGTAGTCGCCGTCGCGGACGGTGGGGGCGCCGGGGTCGAGTTCGAAGCTGCGCCAGCGGATGTCGACGTCGTCAGCGTGCTCGAACTGTGCCAGCGCGAGGTCCAGGCGTGCTTTGCCGATGGCACACCAGGGGCAGACGATGTCCGACCAGATCTCGATGCGCATCAGGTCTCGCTCCTTACGGGTACGTCGTCAGCCATACCCAGCGCAGCGATATGACAGCCTTCGGTATTCCCGCCGCCGTGAATGGGATAGTCGGCGACCGAATTCGTATCGACGTCCACACGGTGGCCGCCGGTGTAGACGTTCATGGTCTCGCCCCGGACGAACCCGGCGAGGGTCATGCCGGACTCCGCGGCGAGGTCGACGGCGAGCGAGGACGGCGCGGAGACGGCCGACAGGATCGGGATGCCCGCCATAAGCGCCTTCTGCACCAGTTCAAACGAAGCGCGCCCGCTCACCTGCAGGACGCGGCCGCGTAACGGGAGCTGCTCCCGCGTGCACGCCCAGCCGATCACCTTGTCCACCGCGTTGTGCCGACCGACGTCCTCGCGTAGACACAGCAACTCGCCTGAGGTGTCGAACAGCCCTGCGGCGTGCAGACCGCCGGTCCGCTCGAAGACGGCCTGGTGCTGCCGGAGCGATTCGGGTAACCCTGCCAGCACCGTGCTACCGACGGGTGAGGGATCCTCCGCGACCTGCCACCGCGTGACCGTGCGGACCGCGTCAATGCTGCCCTTACCGCATATACCACAGGAACTGGTCGTGTAGAACGACCGCTCCACCGACGGATCGGGCGCACACACCCCGGGAGCCAGCCGCACGTTCACGATGTTGTACCGGGTGTCCGGCCGGGCCCCGGTGCAGTACCGCTGGTCCCTGATGTCCGCCGCCGAAGTGATCACGCCTTCCGTCACCAGGAAACCAGTGGCCAGTTCGAAGTCGTTGCCCGGTGTCCGCATCGTCACCGCGAGCGAGCGCCCGTCGAGGCGGATCTCCATCGGCTCCTCGACCACGAGGGTGTCCTGCCGTGTCGACGTGGTGCCGCTCCGCACGCGGGTGACGCTGCGTCGGACGGTGATGCGCCCCATCCGAGCACGCTCCTCTCCAAGTCGCCGGGGCCACTACCTCGCTAGCTGATCTCCCGGGACGCGGCCAGCGCCAGTGGGTCGAGCGAGTTTGGGTCGGCCGCCGCGCACCGCAGCAGCTCCGCCCGCATCCTCGGGTCCCAGAACATCCGGATGTGCTGGGCGATCTCTTGGGCGGCCTGCTGCGCGGTGCGGTGCCGGAACTGCGCGGCGATATCGTTGGCCAACCGGACCGGTGGTGGCGTCTTGCCGTGCCGCGCGTCGTGGTCCGCTGAAACCGGAGCCGCGGATGGCTCGCTCATCTGGACTCCTCCTGTTACCGGCTCGCCGCGGCGGCTCGGGCCTGCTCGGTGTCGGTGTGCCTGGCGAGGCCGACTTGGACGGCGGTCACCTTGTACTCAGGACAGTTGGTCGCCCAGTCGGAGTTCTCGGTCGTGACGACGTTAGCGCCCGTGTCCGGGTGGTGGAAGGTGGTGTAGACGACGCCGACCGGCATCCGGTCGGAGATCATCGCACGGAGGTGGGTGCGGCCGACCCTGCTGCTGAGGGTGACGTCGTCGCCGTCGCTGATGCCGCGTTCCTCGGCATCGTGCGGATGCAACTCGAGGACGTCCTCTGGATGCCAGGCGACGTTGGCGGTGCGGCGGGTCTGCGCGCCGACGTTGTACTGGCTGAGGATGCGTCCGGTGGTCAGCAGCAGCGGGAACTTGCGGCTGCTGCGTTCGGTGGTCGCCACGAACGGTGTGGCCACGAACTTGCCCTTGCCCCGCACGAAGGCGTCGACGTGCATGGTGGGGGTGCCTTCCGGGGCGGCCTCGTTGCACGGCCACTGCACGCTGCCAAGCTTGTCCAGCTTGTCGAAGGACACGCCTGCGAAGGTGGGGGTGACAGAGGCGATCTCGTCCATGATCTCGCTCGGATGGTCGTACGACATCTCGTAGCCCATGGCCTCGGCGATCTCGCAGGGCACTTCCCATTCATGCTTGCCGGTCTTGGATGACATGACCGGGCGGACCCGGTTGATGCGGCGCTCGGCGTTGGTGAACGTGCCGTCCTTCTCCAGGAATGACGTTCCTGGCAGGAAGACGTGGGCGAACTTCGCGGTCTCGTTGAGAAAGAGGTCTTGGACCACGACCAGATCCATGGCCTCAAGCGCGGCGTGCACATGCTGGATGTTGGGGTCGGACTGCGCGATGTCCTCACCCTGGACGAACAGGCCACGGAAGCTGCCGTCCAGCGCGGAGTCGAACATGTTCGGGATCCGCAGCCCCGGCTCGGGAATGATGGGCCGTTGCCAGAGCGTCTCGAATACCTCGCGGACGGCGTCGTCGGACACGTGACGGTAGCCGGACAGCTCGTGCGGGAACGACCCCATGTCGCAGGAGCCCTGCACATTGTTCTGTCCTCGCAGCGGGTTGACGCCGACGCCCTCGCGGCCGATGTTGCCGGTGGCCATCGCGAGGTTGGCCATGCCCATCACCATGGTCGAGCCTTGGCTGTGTTCGGTGACGCCGAGGCCGTAATAGATGGCGGCGTTGCCACCGGTGGCATACAGCCTGGCCGCTTCCCGCAACTGCTCGGCGGGCACGCCGGTGATCGCCTCGACGGCCTCGGGGCTGTTCTCCTCGCGGGCGATGAACTCCGCCCAGGCGTCGAACTCCTCACATCGATCGGCCACAAAGGACTCATCGACAAGGCCCTCGGTGACGACGACGTGCGCCATGGCGTTCACGACAGCCACGTTGGTGCCCGGGGTGAGCTGCAGGTGATGGCTGGCCTCGATGTATGGCGAGCGCACCAGGTCGATCCGCCGGGGGTCGGCGACGATGAGCTTCGCGCCCTCGCGCAGCCTGCGCTTCATGCGGGAGGCGAACACCGGGTGCGCGTCGGTCGGGTTCGCCCCGATCACCACGATCACGTCGGCGGCGGCCACCGACCGGAAGTCCTGGGTGCCCGCCGAGGTGCCGAAGGTCTGTTTCAGCCCGTAACCGGTCGGTGAGTGGCACACGCGGGCGCAGGTGTCGACGTTGTTGTTGCCGAACGCCGCCCGCACCATCTTCTGCACCACGTAGACCTCTTCGTTGGTACAGCGCGACGACGTGATCCCACCGATGGCGCCCTGGCCGTAGGTGTCCTGCAGCTCGCGGAATCGGGTGGCGACGTGGTTGATCGCGGTGTCCCAGTCGACCTCGCGCCATTCGTCGTCGATGGAGTCCCGGACCATCGGTGTCGTGACCCGGTCGGGGTGGGTGGCGTAACCGAACGCGAACCGGCCCTTCACACACGAGTGGCCTTCGTTGGCGCCGCCGTCCTTGTAGGGCACCATCCGCACCAGCTCGTCGCCGCGCAGCTCGGCCTTGAACGAGCAACCGACCCCGCAGTAGGCACACGTCGTCAGCACGGTGCGGTTCGGCATACCGAGATCGACAACGGACTTCTCTTGCAGTGTCGCGGTCGGACACGCCTGCACGCACGCGCCACACGAGACGCACTCGGAGTCCATGAACAGCTCACCCGCGCCCGCGGAGACCTTGGACTCGAAGCCACGGCCCTCGATGGTGAGCGCGAACGTGCCCTGGACTTCGCCGCAGGCTCGCACGCAGCGGGAACAGGCGATGCACTTCGACGGGTCGAAGTCGAAATAGGGGTTGGAGGTGTCCTTTCCGAGGTCGAGGTGGTTCTCACCTTCGTAGCCGTAGCGCACCTGTCGCAACCCGACGATGCCCGACATGTCCTGCAGCTCGCAGTCGCCGTTGGCCGAGCAGGTCAGGCAGTCGAGCGGGTGGTCCGAGATGTAGAGCTCCATCACGCCCTGACGTAGCTTCTCCAGCCGGGGCGTCTGGGTGCGTACCTTCATCCCGTCAGCCACCGGGGTCGTGCACGAGGCGGGGGTGCCGTTCTTTCCGTCGACCTCGACCAGGCACAGTCGACACGAGCCGAACGCCTCAAGGCTGTCGGTCGCGCACAGCTTCGGGATCTCGATCCCGCTCAACGCGGCGGCGCGCATCACCGAGGTGCCCTCCGGCACCGTCACCGGGTGCCCATCCACCTCGACCGACACCGTCGCCGGGCCGGGTTTGGCAGGGGTACCGAAATCGGGTTCCTTCAGTAGCGCCATGGTTTCCTCGCTGTTCGCGGTTGGCTGTCTGTTTCCTCGCCGGTTCGCGGGCCGCCGCTGTTACGGCGTCTGTTCGCGGGTGGGGGTGAAGTCGTCAGGGAAATGCTGGAGCGCGGACCGAACTGGGTTGGGGGTCAGTCCGCCCATCGCGCACAGCGAGCCGTCCGTCATCAGCTCGCACAAATCGTTGAGCACCGCCAAGTTTCCGTCGGGGTCTTCGCCGCCGGTGATCCGGTCGATCACCTCCACCCCGCGTACCGAGCCGACCCGGCACGGGGTGCATTTGCCGCAGGACTCCTCGGCGCAGAACTCCATGGCGAATCGCGCCATTTTGGACATATCAACGGTGTCGTCGAAGACGACGATCCCGCCGTGGCCGAGCATCGCCTCAGCCTCGGCGAACGCCTCGTAGTCGGTGGGCAGATCGAACCGCGACACCGGCACGTACGACCCCAACGGGCCACCCACCTGTACCGCCCGCACCGGCCTGCCCGAGCGAGTGCCGCCGCCGTAGCCGTTGACCAACTCGTCGAGCGTGATGCCGAACGACGTCTCGAACACCCCACCCCGGGCGATGTTGCCCGCCAGCTGGAACACCTGCGTTCCCCGGGAGCGCTCGACACCGTGCTCGGCGTAGGCCGCCCCGCCATCGGCCATGATGCGGGGAACGCTGGCGAGCGTGAGCACGTTGTTCACCACGGTCGGCTTGCCGAACAGTCCGGTGATGGCAGGGATGGGCGGTTTGGAGCGCACCATCCCGCGCTTGCCCTCCAGGCTCTCCAGCATGGAGGTTTCTTCGCCACAAATGTAGGCGCCCGCGCCGACCCGCACGTAGAGATCGAATGTCAGCCCGGAGCCGAGCACGTTGTCGCCGAGCCAACCGTGCTCGTAGGCGATGTCGATGGCTCGGCGCAGCGTGGCGACGGCGTCCGGATACTCCGAGCGCACGTAGATGTATCCCTCGGACGCCCCGACGGCGTGGGCCGCGATGGTCATGCCCTCGATCAGGCAGAACGGGTCGCCTTCCATCAGCATCCGGTCTGCGAACGTGCCGGAGTCGCCCTCGTCGGCGTTGCAGCACACGAACTTCGTCTCGCCAGGGGTGTCCAGCACCGTCCGCCACTTGATACCAGCGGGGAAGCCAGCACCACCCCTGCCGCGCAGGCCGGACTCGGTCACCTCGGCAACGACGTCGGCGGGCGTACGCTCGAGCGCCTGTCGCAACCCGGTGAGTCCTCCGTGCGCCTCGTAGTCCGTTGGCGACAGCGGATCGGTGACGCCGACCCTCGCGAAGCACAGCCGCTGCTGGTCGCGCAGCCACGGCAACTCCGCAACGACGCCGACACACAGCTCATGGTCAGCGCCATCGAGGAGGCCCGCATCGATCAGCTCTGGCACCTGCCGCGGGCTGACCGGCCCGTAGCCGACCCTGCCTCGCTCGGTCGCCACCTCGATGAGCGGCTCCAGCCATAACATGCCGCGCGAGCCGGTACGCACGATACGAATCCGTTCACCCGCCGCATGCTCGAGAGCGGCGGCGACCTCATCGGCACCCACCGACCCCGCGGCCGAGTCGCGTGGCACATAGACGGTGATCATGAGTCCCCCTCGTTCGCCAGTACCTCGATCAGCCTGCCGCGATCGACCCGGCCGTACAGCCGTCCATTGATCTGTGCTGCTGGCCCCAGCGCGCAGTTGCCGAGGCAAAACACCTGCCGCAACGTCACCGAGCGGTCTGGCGTGGTTTGCCCTGTCTTGACACCGAACACCTGCTCAGCGTCCGCGACGAGCTTGTCGGCACCAACCGACTGGCAGGCCTCGCCGCGGCACACCCGCACCGTCGCAGTCCCCGCTGGTTCGTCATGGAAGTCGGTGTAGAAGGTGATGACGCCGTGCACGTCCGCGCGAGACATGTTCAACTCGTGGGCGAGAATGGGCACCACGTCGGGGTCGATGAAGCCGAACCTGTCTTGGATGTCGTGCAAGATCGGAAGCAATGCGCCTCGGGTGGTCCGGTGTTCGGCGACAATCGCTCGGACCAAGTCGGGCATGCTTTCGGTTCTTTCACGCATGAGAACCGGCCACCTCTCGGGCACGATGGCGGAACGGCAGTGTGACCACCGTGTACCTCGTTGTACTGATCACCGTCATGAATTGACGGTATGCAGCGGAAAGACCCGGGTCAAAGCGTTGTTGTCGATGGACCCATAACCGCTGTTTATCGGCAGCGGTGTCCTATGGGCTCGGGCGGTTTCATTTTTCCTGTCCGTCAGCAGCCGGATTCACCCACTGCCGCATGATGCGATCAAGCTCGCCTGCCAGGTCCATTTCGCGCGCCACACCGAGCAAGGCGTTCGCCAGCAGTGACTCCGACCGTCGGCCGGCGAGCACAAGGCCCACGTGATACTCGTGTCGTGGCTGCTCGATCGGGATCACCCGCATGTCTTCGGGAACACCGAACAGATGCAGCCAGGCGTGCGCGATCACGCTAGACAGGCGCATCGACCGGACGTGCGCGTACACCGCGGACACGGTGTCCGTTTCGACCACGGGATGCACCGCGACTCCCGCATCGGCGAAGTTGCGGTCCAGGATGCGGCGATTTTGCATGACCGGCGAGAACAGGCAAAGCGGCAGCTCCGCCGCCTCCGCCCAGCTGACGACCGGCCGCTTCGATATCTCGTTCTCGCGTGGGGTCAGCAGCAGATATCGCTCGACGTAAAGCGGGACGGTGTGCACCGAACCCAGCGGCTCACCGTCGACATAGGTCATCCCGACGTCGAGCTCGAACTCGCTCAGCCGGTGCACGATCTGCCGCGAGGTCAACGACTCCAGTGATAGCCACACCTGCGGATGCTGCTCGTGTAAGGGCCGCGCCAGCAGCGAGGCCACCGTCAACGCGGTGGGAATCGCGCCGATCCGAAGCGTTCCCGACAGGCCATCGCGCATCCCGGATAGCTGCTGCCGCAGCGCCTCCTCATCGGCGAGGATCCGGTGTGCCCACGAGAGCACCTGCTGGCCTTCGGGCGTGAGGCCACCGAACTTCTGCCCCCGCCGCACGATCTGTACGTCGAGCTCGGCCTCCAGCTTCCGGATCGCTGCCGATAACGCGGGTTGCGAGACATGACATACCTCCGCGGCACGACCGAAATGCCGCTCCCGGGCGAGTGCGCACAGGTACTCAAGCTGTCGTAAGAGCACGCCACACGATATCCCGGTTCACATGCCATCGCGCACGTCGCGCCTAGCCTGGGTACTCGACCGCCGGATACCTCGGTGACCCCGGTTACCAGCGGATTCCTGGTATCCGAAGGCGTGGTGCGGTGGCGACCTGGGGGTAACCCGCCAGTGTTACGGGTCGATCCACGCCGAGATGGCGCTGCCGTACCGGGGTGAGTTCGGCCAGCCTGCGGACGCGTTCGGCGGTCGGTGGGTGGGTTCGCAGCAGCAAGGTGTCCGAGGATCTCCCGTGAGGCACCATCGTGCGCTCCCAGATCCGGCCTTCGAGCCGTTCCAGCACGATCAGGCCCTGCGCGAGCCCCTCGGGGTCGCCGGTGAGCGAGACTCCCTCCAGGTCGGCCTCGTACTCCCGTGAGCGCGCCAGCGCCAGCTGCAGGAGCGTGACCAGGTTCGGTAGCACCACGAAGACCCCGGACAGCAACAGCGGTGTGGGATCTCCGGCACTGAGGGTCAGCGGGAGAGTAAGAATGATCGATGCCAGGCCGACATACGACATCACCTGGACGAACCGACCGATACTGTCCGACAAGCTCATGATCGCGGTGTCGCCGTTGCGGATGTGGCTCACCTCGTGCGCGAGCACACCGGCGAGTTGCCGCGTGGTCAACCTGCGTAGCAGCCCGTCGGTGACCGCCAGCGCGGCGTCGTCATCCTCGCCGACGGCGAACGCGTTGGCCGTCGGGCTCGCCACGTAATACAAGCCAGGCGAGTACCGAAGGCCCGCTCGTTGTGCGAGGACGGCAACGATGCGGTGCAGGTGTGGCGCCGCGTGTCTAGGCAGCGGCCGGGCCCCGTACATGGACAGCACCCACCGTGCGGGCACTCGCGGCCGCAACAGAGCGATGATGGCGCCCCCGGCGAGCACCCACAGTAACGCTTGCTTACCGAACAGCAGCCATCCCGCTAGCCCCAGCACACCGACCATGGCGGCGAGGAGTAACGCGCCCTGAGCCACGTTGCGGATCTTTTGTCGCCGCAGAACTCGCGTATCAAGGACTGCCACGGGTCACATTATCGCCAACACCGACAGGGACGGTCCACAACGGCGGCCGCGCGATGCGCGGGTCCGGAATTCAGTTGGCACGTAGGTGAGACTGGCCGAATCGGCTCGACTCTTCTGTCTCCAACCGGATGAGGCGGGCCAGCAAGAGGGTGATCACTCCAAAGGCGGTCAGCAGGAATCCGGCGAACCACAGTCCTGGCAGCGGTGAGCCGGTGGCCGCGAGATGGTGTGACGAACCGCCGTCTGTCGGTGCTGGTGCGAACATCGTCGTATCGGATGTCGTCGACGCTGCGGTCGTCGTGTCGCTGGTCGTACTCGTGGGCGGCAACGTTGTCGGTGGATTGGTCGGATCGATGGTCTCTGACGGCGTGGTCGGCGAGGTCGGCACGCTTGGCGGCGCCTGGGACGTCGTTTCCGACTCCGTCGTCATGTCCGATGAGGTCGTCGTGGTCTCCGATGAGGTCGGTGGCGGCGGAATCTCCGTGGTGGCGACCGGATCCTCTTCGGGTGTGGGTTCCTGCGCCGTGCTGGTTCCAGCGCCGACCATCGCGGCGATGCCGAGCGCGATAGCCACCGAGCCGGCAATCATGGGAAATCGCTGTGCCATTGGTCAGCCCTCGCTTGTTCGCTAATCCTTCCCGCGGAAAAGCGTGCGATATGTGCAAGTATTCATTCGACCGTGTTATTCAGCGTTTCAGGGGCAAGATGCTAAATCAACGAACGTCACTCAAATTGTTGTATATAACAAGACTGTAGTTTTGTTTAATGAAACATTAATGATCGGGAATGATCGTGCGACTCGCGGCGCGATTACCTGCCGTTGGCGAGTGCCTGTAGCCGCGCGTAGCGTCCGTTGAACTTGTTTTGGTCGATCGGGTCGCTGCTGTACTGCCAGAAGGTGTAGCGGCTCCAGCCGGGTGGCAGCGCGCCGACGTTGTTGGAGTAGCGGGCCACCCAGAGTGGAACGGTCTTGCCGAAGCCGTGGCCGCCGCCGACGCAGTGGCTCCACCAGCTCGTGGAGGTGTAGATGACGGGCCAGCGACCGGTGCGTGCCTTGTAGGTGTCGTGGAATGCCTTGATCCACGCCCGCATTCCGCCCTTGGACTTGCCGTAGCAGGCTGGGCCGTAGGGGTTCCATTCGAGGTCCAGCGCGCCGGGCAATGTCTTGCCGTCGCGCGACCAGCCACCGCCGTTCGTGATGAAGTAGACGGCTTGGGCTGCGCCGCTTGATCGGTTGGGCAGCGCGAAATGGTAGGCGCCTCTGATCATGCCGACCCTGCGCGAGCCGTTGTACTGCTGGGAGTAGTACGGGTTCTTGTAGCCGGTGCCCTCGGTGGCTTTGACGTAGGCGAACCGCTTGCCCTTGTTCCACCAGTACTTCCAGTTGACGTTCTTCTGCCAGCCGCTGACGTCGATGCCACGGACGTCGCCGCGCCGCTGCCGTTTGGTCGTCTGCTTCCGGTTGTCCCGTCGAGGCTTGTCGTCAGCGTCCTTGGGCGGGCTCGTGTCGGACAGCGCCCTTGTGACGCGGCGTTCGACGCGGCGGATCTGTGACCCCATCTCGGTGCTGTACTTGCGGACGTAGGCGTCGACGTCCATGCCGTCAACCGTGCGTGGCACGGCGGCCATCGCCGCGGTCGCGTTCGCCAGGGTCTTGCGTGCCTTTCCCGTGTCCGCCTTGGGTGTATCGGGGACAGCAGGCGGTGATGGCGGTGTGACCCCGGGGAGATCGGGAGCGCCAGGGCCTGACGGTCCGCCTGGCCCTGGGGAGTCGGAATCGTTGTTATCGCCGCTTCCGCCCGAGCGCGGTGCGTTTCCTGCTTGGTTCGCACCTACCGGAACCCGTGTGACGGCGGACCCCAGGAGAGCAGAGCGAGGGTCGAGCCAGTTCCGCATTGGCGCCGAGCGGGAGGACTCGTTCCGCTGGGCAGTGCGCTCCGCGGACGCGATCGGGGACTTCGGGGTGGGTGCCCCTTGTCCCTTCGCCGGTGCGTCGTCTTGCGGAAGCGACCCAGCGGGTGGCTGCTGTACGGGGGAGGCCGACTGGGACTCGTCCGCCAGGTCGGTGCCGCCGGAGAGGCTCACGAGACCGTGCACGGACCACAAACTCAGTACCAGTGCGGCGGCTATGGCCGCCGCGAGGACGACTCGGGCTGGGTACTCCGGTTGCCAGGTTGGCCGGTGCATGGTGGCTACATCGCCAACGTGGGGTAGGGCGGTGGGGGCGCGATCGCCAGACTCGGCGGGATACTGTTCATGGGGCCTCCCGGCCACCGAACGAGTTGTTTCTCTGAACAACCTATGGCGCCGATTGTCTTAAGTCCACTATCGGGTGAACGGTAGAGGTGTGGTGATCAGGGTCGAATAGCCCACGTCGTTTGCGACGATTGCCGCGAGCGCGAAGGCTGTCCGAGGCGTAGTGTCGAGGCAGCGGAGCCATCTTGGCTCTCAACTAGGAGGTCACGATGGCCGACAAGTCCCCTCGCCAGCACATGTCCAAGAAGGCGGGCAAATCACTCAAGGAGAAGCGCGCCGCGAAGAAGGCGAAGTCGCACGAGCGGGAGCGCACGCAGTCCGATCAGGTCGAAGACTTGCTGCATCCCAAGAAACGCCGTTGACAGAAACGTTTGATCTCCCGAGGAGCCGCCTGTCGTGCTCGGGTCACGGCACCGGCGTCTTCGCCAGGTAGACGGTTGCGGTGGCGGAGCGCTGTTGCAACGGGTTGTCGAATGTGACGACGTCAGCGCACACGTCAATGAAGTCGTGCTGGAGATGGGTGGTGAACTCCTCGTCGGGTGGGTCGTTGGACCACAGCGTGAACACGCCCCCGGGATGCAGGTGCGTGGCGAGGCGCTGAAGGCCGCCTGGCGTGTAGAAGTCGGCGTGCGCGGGATCGAGCAGGTGCCGCGGTGAGTGGTCGATGTCGACGACGATGGCGTGGAACTGCCTGCCTGGTTGGTCGGAGTCGAGTCCCGCGGGGGAGTGGTTGAGGGCGAAGAAGTCGCCATGGCGGAGGGTGCAACGGGTATCAGCCGCGAGTTGCTCGCCCGCGGGGATGAGACCGCGTTGGTGCCAGTCGATGACCTCGCTGAGTGTGTCGATGACGAGCAAGGACCGTACTCGGTCGCTGGCGAGGACGGCTTGTGCCGTGTAGCCGAGTCCGAGTCCGCCGACGGCGATGTCGAGGTCGGTGCCTGGCAATGCGGCGAGCGCGCGGTGGGCGATCTCTTCTTCGGCGCTCGTGAATAAGCTGGACATGAGGAACTCGTCGTCGAGTTTGATCTCGTAGACCTCGGTATTGACTGTGGGGTCCCAGCGACGACGCAGCGTCAGTTCGCCCATCGGGGTCCGGCGCCAGTCGAGTTCTTCGAACCGTTTCATCGTATGACCTCTGTCTGCTTGGAAGGGGCGGGGACGACGATGGCCGCGACCATCACGGCCGCCGGGAACGCGAGCGCGCCGAGTAGTGCGGGGGCGTAGCTATCGGTGACGTCGTGGATCGTGGCGAACAACAGCGGGCCGAAGGCGGAGGCGGCGACGCTGATGGCGGTGACGACCCCGCGAATGGCGCCGATGTGGCGGGTGCCGAAGTGGTGCGTGAACGTGGCCGCCTCGAAGCCGCGGACGGCACCGCCCGCGGTGCCGACGAGTGCGCCGAAGGCGATCGCGACCATGCCGCTGGTGACGGACGTGCCGATCGCGAGCGCGGCGGCCAGGGTAGCCATGCTCGCGAGGATGAGATAGCGGGCGCCGATGCGGTCGGTCAGGTAGCCCGCCGCGAAGGTGGCGGCGAGGTTGGCGATGGTTTGCGGGATGAAGTTGCCCGCGGCTTCGACCGTGGTCAGACCCTGCGCGGTGAGCAGGCTGATCTGGTGGAAATTGATGCCGGTGACGAGCATCCAGATGCTGGCGACCATGGCGGTGAGCACCCAGAAGAACGGGGTGCGCAGCGCGGCGGCCCGGGTCATGCCCCAGCCATCCGCCGCGGCCGTGTCAGGCTCGTCGCCGACGCCGTCCGGGCGCTGGCCGAGGTCGGCGGGCCGGTCACGGATGGCGAACCACACGATGGGAATGACGACGACGGCGACGAACACGCCCTCGGCGAGCCATGTGGTGCGCCAACCCCAGTGCGCGATGAGTCGTTCGAGCAGGACCGGGGCGAGGGAGATCGCGGACGCCCCGATGGCGCCGACGATGCCGATGGCGGTGCCGCGACGGCGATGGAACCACAGGGCGACAACGGTGGTGGCAGCCAGATTCAGCGCGCCTTGGCCCGCCATGCGGATGACGACGAACCCGGCGGTCAGTCCCACGATGCCGCTGACGGCCGACAGGCCGAACAAGGCGACCGCGAACACCGCCGCGACACAGACCATGACCCGCCGAGCGCCGTAACGGTCGAGCGCGCGCCCGACGAACGGCATCGCCGCCGCTCCGGACAGTGTGCCGACGAGGTAGGCGAGAGAGACGGCGGACCGGCTGATGCCGAGCTCGGCGATCATCGGATCGATGAACACTGACACGGCCGCGGTCTGACCCGGCGCGGTCGCCGCGACGAGCACCGCGCACCAGCCGACGATATGCCAGCCGTAGAACCCGGATGCCGCACGCGGGCGGGCACGGGACAGCGACGAAGTCAGAACAGGCTCCCTCAGTATCGATCGCGATCGGCACTGACCGCGCTGTGACGTCAGGCCACTGAGCTCAGTCGTGTTCGGTGAGCAGGCTCGCGACCGGAAAGTCTCCCCTCGCGTGAGGGTATCAGTCAGCCGGTGGGAGTGCTGGACTCGGTGATCTGCATCCGTAGCATCGCGGCGAATCCCTCGGCGGCCGACAGCCGGGCGCGCAACTCAGCGCAACGCTGCTCGGCGGTCGCGGCGAACTCGCGCAACCGCGCCAGCCGCTCTGCCTCGCTGGCATGGGATGACTCGCTGCCCGGGTTGATCGCGGCCAGTAGCTCGCGCATCTCCTCCAGATGGAATCCGAGTGGTTTCATCTGCTTGACCAGCGTTAGTCGCGCCACGTCGGACTCGTCATACAACCGGAACCCGCCTTGGCTGCGCGCGCTCGGGGTCACGAGCCCGACTTCCTCGTAATACCGGATGGTGCGCAGGGACAACCCGGTCCGCTCGGCGACCTCGCCTATCTGCATCCGTTCGGCCACGTCTACACACCACCTCACTCGACGCCGCTGAGGCGCGCCTCTGGGCGCCCCGCCCGCCGAAACCACCGGCCGGTCACCGCGATGGCTCGCTACTCTACCCTAACGTGACGGTAGGTTCTTCACGGAAACCCCGGAGATGGCATTGACGGACGCGCGGACGCGAGACGAAGAACACGAGCGCCAGCATCTGGCCGAGACGCTGCGGTTGCTGACAATGGAACTGGAGCGTCTCACCGGCGACATCGACAAGTCCACCCGGACCATCGACGAGCGGAAGAAGCATCTGTGGGACAACCTGCGTGACATGGACTTCGCCGAGAAGGCGAACTACCGCGGCGAGGTGGACATGTCCGTCCGCTTGGCTGAGCACGCGGTGATGCTTCAGAAGCGTATTGAGCGGCTGCTGGAGTCGCCCTACTTCGGGCGCGTCGACTTCCACGCGAACGGTGACGCTGATGCCACGCCGTACTACATCGGCATCCACAACTTCTCGGATCCCGAGACCCAGGAGATCGTCATCCACGACTGGCGGGCCCCGGTGTCCAGTCTCTTCTACGACTTCGAGTCGGGAGAAGCGTTCTTCGATACCCCCAAGGGCACCACCCATGGCGACATCACGGGCAAACGCCAGTACAAGATCGAGGGCGGGCGCCTGAAGTACATGTTCGACACCTCCCTCAACATCGGTGACGAGGTGCTGCAGCAGGAACTCAGCCAGTCCGCCGATGACAGGATGAAGAACATCGTCGCGACCATCCAGCGGGAACAGAACGCTGTGATTCGCAACGAGACAGCGCGGGTGCTGATCCTGCAGGGTGTGGCGGGCTCCGGAAAGACGTCGATCGCCCTGCACAGGGTGGCCTTCCTGCTGTACCGCTTCAAGGACACCCTCTCGTCCGACAACGTCATGATCCTGTCTCCAAACAAGGTCTTTGGCGACTACATCGCCGACGTGCTTCCCGAGTTAGGGGAGGAGAAGGTCGCGGAGATCGACTTCAACAAGATCGCCAGCAAGTACCTCGCGAAGGTCACGGATTACGAGACGTTCAGCGAACAGGTGGTCAAGCTGCTTGACCAGGTCGACGAAGCGTCGGCCGAGCGCATGCGCTACAAGGCGACGTCCGAGTTCGTCACCGAACTTGATGAATGGGTCACCTCGCGTGCGGACGAGGAATTCGCTCCCGGGGAGATCGAGCAGAAGAGCAAGCGGCTTTCCGTCGACTGGGTCGTGGACATGTTCAACGATTCACGGGACCTGCCGGTCTTCACGCGGCTCGACCACGTGGCCAATACCGCTGTTCATCTGCTTAAGAACGAGGTGAGGGACAAGGGCGGAAAGTGGTCCGCCGCCGACACCACCAGCGTCCGCAAGCAGGTCCGCGCGATGTTTCCCTATAAGGACTCGTTCGCGATCTACAAGGCGTTCTATCAGCAGGACCCAGCCCGCCGCGGCATGTTCAAGCCGCTCGGTAAGAAAAAGATCGAGTACGCCGATGTGTTCCCACTGATCTACACCATGATCAGGACGGCCCGGCAGGAGAACTTCAGCCACATACGTCACCTCCTTGTCGACGAGATGCAGGACTACACGCCCATCCAGTACGCCGTGCTGCGCGAGTTGTTCTCCTGTCAGATGACGATTCTCGGAGACGCCAACCAGTCGGTTAATCCGTTCAGTTCTTCGTCGCTGGCCACAATTCACAGTATATTTCCGGACGCCGACTGCCTTGAATTGTGCAAGAGTTACCGGTCAACGACCGAGATCACGGATTTCGCCCAGAATATTTCCCGGAATGACAAGCTCGTGCCGATTGAGCGCCATGGGCTGCCACCCCAGGTCGTCGCCTGCGCGGATCAGCGGGAGCAGGAGACGCACATCCGGAAACTCGTCGAGCGGCACGGGCACAGCGACCATCGCTCCCTCGGCATTGTCTGCAAGACCGTCGCGCAGGCGAAAGCCCTGCATCGCGCCTTGTCAGATGCCGGTGTCGAGCTGACCTTCCTCGACTACGACAGCACGGCGTTCGCCGCTGGCGTCATCATCACCTCAGCCCACATCGCCAAGGGCCTGGAGTTCGACGTCGTGATCGTCCCGGATGTGGACGACACGAACTATGCGAACGACATGGATAGGTGCATGCTCTACATCGCCTGCACCAGGGCCATGCACGAGCTCCACCTGACTCATGACGGGCCGCTCTCGCGGTTCTTGGAGTTCACCAAGGAGTCCACGAACCGGTTCCGCGTCGTTGACGCGGATGCGGAGGAGACCGCGGTCGCGTAGGGCGCGGCCGGAGAAGGTCAGGTGAGTGTCGGCCCGCTGACAGTTCGGTAGTGAGCGGAGTCGTAGTGGGTACCTCCTGGTTCAAGAACTCTCACCAAGGAGGGATGAACAATCATGTCGAAGGCAGCGATAGTGGTGCTCGCCGACGTCGAAACGCATGGTGATCTTGGCCGGGCGGTGAACGCGCTCGTCGCTACCAAGGAGTTCAAGGATGCCGGTGACGAGGTGCGGCTGATCTTCGACGGGGCGGGTACCCAGTGGCCCGGCATCCTGTCGGACCCCGGGCACAAGTCCCACAAGCTGTACGAGGCCGTCCGCGATGTGGTGGCCGGTGCGTGCGGGTTCTGCGCCGGGGCGTTCCACGCCGAAGCGTCCGTCAAGGAAGCCGACGTGCATCTGCTCCACGAGTACGAGGGTCACCCCAGCATTCGGGGTCTCGTCAACGATGGCTTCCACGTCATCACGTTCTGAATCCGCTCGCCGCGCCCGACCCGACTGGTCGCGCTACCTCGACGACTTCCACGACGATCGGCCAGGCATCACCGAACAGGTGCTCGCCGCCGCGACCAGCGGCGGCGGGGACACGCCTTACCAGTGGCTGGCCGGACCGCTCACCGGCAGCGAGGGGCCGGTGCTTGACCTCGCCTGTGGCTCCGCGCCCACCCAGCCGCTGCTCGCGGCCTCGCGTTGGCTCGGGGTCGATGCCTCCGCCGGGGAACTCGTCCTCGCACAAACGACAGGGCGTGGCCCGCTGGTACGGGCACGCGCCGGTCGCCTGCCGCTCGCCGATGGCTCGGTCGCCGACGTGTGTGCCGCGATGAGCTTGCAGGTTCTTACCCCGCTGGATGACGTATTGCGAGAAGTCGTGCGGGTACTCCGGCCAGGCGGCCGGATCGTCGCGCTTGTCCCAGCGTCGTTGGGCGGACCCCGCCGAGGTGCGTTCATGTGGTGGCGGCTCATGCGCGCGCTCGGTGTTCTAACTCAGCCCTGGCCGAACCCGCACGCACTCGATGGACTGGCGGACGTCTTGCGCGAGCACGCGCTCGTCGTCGACGCTGACGAGCGTCGGGTGTTCCGGCGGGAGATCTCCGATCCCGCCGAGGCGAGTGTGCTCATCGACAGCTTGTACCTACCGGACGTCGAACCTGAGCATGTGTCGGACGCCGAGCGCACCCTGGCGGCATGGGCACGCCCCGGCAGGAGCCTGCCACTGCCGCTGCGCAGGGTGATCGCCCACCTCCCGCAGCTCGGGCCCCGAGAATAATGTCCGAATTGGCCATAGGAAGAGGGTCACTCCACAATCATCGGGCGCGGAATTCGTATGGATCTGGACAACAGTGCGGCTACCGGCGCGTGTCAACGGAATTGTCCGGTCGCTGACACAGCACTTTGATTCCTGTAGCTATCCGGGCGACTTGCCGTAAGCGGCTGTCCGCTCCGTCAGCGGAGTTGGGGAAAGAACCGACGCCACCTCGCGGATCGTTCCCGCGTGGGTAGCAGATGCGGCGCGTGGTCGCGCACGGCTGCCATTACCCGATTAGCGGTTGGGTTGACCATCGCGTGCTCGCCGATGAACACCGTAGGCACGGTCTCGTTGCCGTCGGCCACCGCACGAACCCGCGCGGCCGCGTCCGGGTCCTCCCAGATATTGACTTCGCGAAGTGGCAGCCCGGTCGGTTTGAGGCGGGCGCGCAGCATCATGCAAAACGGGCACCCTTGCCGCCAGTAGATCTCGACGACTGTCGGCGTGTCGTCGTGCTCGTCGCCAGTTGTAGCCACCGGTATCAGCCTTCCCTCGTGGACGAATACTCCGATTTCACCACCAGTAGTGGCAGCCACGACTTGGACTGTCATCCGGATGACAGCACGAGGCCTTCCTTACTCCAGTGAACTTGGTGTGGTCGTGACCGCGATGGAAACGAGGAGACCAGCTGAGCAACAAGTCCGAGAAGCGCGCCAAGTTGAGGCGTGGCGCGGTCTTCGGGTCCGGGCCACGCCGCGAGCCGAGGCGACATCGAGCCGAGAGCTTGGCGAGCCCCTTCGACGTGATCCCGTCCTGAGTGCTAGGCAGTGTGCATGAGCGACGCGAACTCGGCTACGCCGCACGCGAGTGCATTGGTTTGGTTCAGCACGACGCCGGATACCTCGGGGTGGTCCGCCGCCCAGGTGTGTGCGGCTTCGGCCGTGGTGAAGAAATTGATGTGTCCGCAGGTGCTGTCGACCGAGAGGCAGCATTCGTCGTCGGTCGCACCGGCGAACACCACCGCCGATTCTGGTATCCAATGGGCTTTGTCGCCGTCGACACGGACCGTCACAGTGGCTTCGGTGTCGGGCTCGGTAGCCATGATGGTGACCGGCCGGTCGAGCATCGCTGAGATGCCCAGTGCGTCAACGGCACACATGGAATACACGGTGGGTCCGCCATCCCAGCTCACCCGGATCGCCGTTGGGATCGGAGAGAAGGGGTAGGCGGCACGGATCTCGCCCTCGTCATTGAAGACGACGACGTCCCGGGCGGCCAGCTCGTTCAACGCGTCGTCGGCCACGATGCCGTTGTCGTCGGCTGCACGAATGAGGTTGGCGCGGGTCGGCGCACGGCCAGTTTCGGCGAAGGTTGTGAGCACCGTAAGGTGCAGGTGGCGCGCGGCCTCGGTCAGCGCGGCGGCTGCGGTCGCTTTGTTCAGTTCCAGGTTCGGAGACTCGGTCATCACGGCTTCTCTCGAGATCGTCGTGTGGTGGTGTCAGGATGCGCAGCAGGACAGTTTGGACACGTCGCGAGTGAAGGTCTGGGCTGCGAGCTTGATTCCTTCGGCCATGGTCAAGTACGGGCACCACAGGTCGGCTAGCTGCCGCACGGTCATGTGGTTGGCCAGGGCGTAGACGGCGGTGGCGATGGCATCGCCGGCACCGTCGGCGAGCGCGTGGGCACCCAGCAACTGCCCGGTGTCTCGGTCGGCGACGAGTTTGATCAGCCCGCGGGTGTCACGGTTGATCAGCGCGCGGGGAACGTACTCGAGGGGCAGGACGCGGCTTTCACAACGATGGCCCTGCTCGACGGCTTGAGTATCGGTCAGCCCCGCGGCGGCGATGGTCGGACTGGTGAAGGTCACCCGGGGGAGGTGGTGGTAGTCCAGGGTGCGGTCGGCGCCGTCGAAGGCGTTGTCGGCGACCAGGGCGCCGTGCGCGCCAGCGACGTAGACGAACTGGGGGTGTCCGGTGACATCCCCGGCTGCCCAGATCCGGGCGTTGGCGGTTCGTAGGTGCTCGTCGATCATGATCTCGCCGTGGGCGCCGGTCTTGACGCCGACCGCGGCCAAGTTCAGCCCGTCGGTGGCCGGTTTACGTCCGGTGGCCACCAGCAGCTCGTCGGCACGCAGTTCGACCAAGGTGCCATCACCTCGGCGGAGCGCGGTGATGATCTGCCCGTCGGCGCGGTGGGCAGCAGTCACGGTGGCGCCGGTGTGTACGGTGATGCCCTCGTCAGCGAAGACGCGCTCGATGCCCTCGGAAACTTCTGGTTCTTCACCGGGGGCCAGCCGGTTTTCCATCTCCACCACTGTGACCCGCACGCCGAGACGGGCGAAGAGTTGACTCTGCTCCAGCCCGATGTAGTTTCCCCCGATCACCAGCATCGACTCGGGCAGCGCGGGCAGTTCCATGGCGGTGGTCGAGGTCAGGTAGCCGACGTCGTCCAATCCCTCGATCGGGGGTGCCCATGGCACGGAGCCGGTGGCGACGAGATAGTGCTCGGCGTCCACTCGGGTGGTGCCGCCGTCGGTGAGGGTGACCTCTAGTGCCGGACCGTCGGTGAAGTATGCCTGCCCTCGCAGGATCTCCCAGCCGTACTCCGCGGCCAGGTCGACATACTTCTCGGCCTGCATGTCGGCCACCAGTCCCGCCTTGCCCGCGATCAACTCGGCGAACGCCACCTCATCCGCACCGGCCCTGATACCCGGAAAACGCTCAGCCGACAAGGCTGTATGCCGCGCCTCGGCGGCAGCCAGCAACGCCTTCGACGGGATGCAGCCGGTGTTCACACACGTCCCACCCACGGTGTCGCGCTCGATCATCACCACGGAGCGGTCCTTGTTGCGCGCGGCGATCGCCGCGGCGAACGCACCGCCGCCCGATCCGATCACCGCTAGGTCGTACCGCATATCCCGTATCTCCCTTCGCTTATGGCCCTGTCAAGTGGCGGGGGTGATGCGCACGCAGGCTGCCAGTGCGGCTGCGTTGTCGGCGGCAAGCGACCGGGCCAGCTGCACCAAGTCGGCGACCCGAGGGTCAGTAACGCGGTAGTAGGCGAAGCGGCCCTCTCGCCTCACCCGCACGTAGCCGCAGTCGGCCAAGCACGCCAGGTGAGTGGAGATCCGTCCCTGCGACAGTCCGATCCACTCCACGCACTCGGTCACCGTGTGTTCTTTCGTCAACAGGAACTCCAGTAACCGCAGCCGCACCGGATCGCCCAGGGCGCGGAAGAACTTCGCCACCATCTCCACCCCGCCGTCGTCGGTCGGTAGCAGCGCGGCCTGCTGCTTCGCCTTGCCCATCGTTCACCGTTACTTTCAGTGCATCACTGCCAGATATCCGTATGTGCGAATATATTCTGCCAGTACACCTAGGGCAATGACGCTGGCCGCGCACGCCGCATCTACTGTCTTGCCTAGGATTTCATTGGACTGGAGTTGATCAGGGAGTGCGGGATGGCGGTCAGGACCCGGAAGGCCCGGTTGGGGCGCGGCACGGGATGGCTTGGGGCGGTCGTCGTCTTTGCATTCGTCGTCGGCGCGTGTAGTGACGGTGGCGGTGAGGGCCACAGTCACGACGCCGGTGAGGGTGGCAGCGTGTCGCTGGCGCACATCCACGGGCTCGGAGTCAATCCGGCCGATGACACGCTGTATGCGGGTAGTCATCACGGCGTCTTCCGCATCACCGGAGACGGTGCTCCCGAGCAGATCGCCGGGCTCACCAGGGACTTCATGGGGTTCACGGTCGTCGGGGAAGACCACTTCCTCGGTTCCGGCCATGCCGGGCCCGAGGAGCATGACCAGCCGGGCAATCTCGGTCTGATCGAGAGCACCGATGCCGGGCAGACCTGGACGCCGCTGTCACTGTCGGGTGAGGTCGACTTTCACGCGATGGAGTACAAGCATGATCGCGTCTACGGCTGGGACAGCCAGACCGGTCAGCTCATGGTGAGCAAGGACAAGAAGTCCTGGGATAGTCGCACGCAGGTCGGCCTGGCCGACATCGCGGTGTCCCCGAATGACGCCGAGGAGATCCTGGCTACCACACGTGACGGGGTCGCGCGCAGCACTGACGGCGGGCGCGAGTTCTCCGTCGTCGACGGCTCGCCGGTGCTGATACTCCTGGACTGGCCAAGCAGCGATCGGCTCGTCGGCGTCGACCCGGAGGGGGCGGTGCATGTCAGCGACGACAGTGGCGGCACATGGACGATGCGCGACACGGTGTCCGCCAGTCCGCAAGCGATTACCACGCACGGTGAGGATGAGATCTACATCGCCACTGATACCGCTATCTACCACTCCGACGACAACGGTGAGAGCTTCACGGTGTTCCAGCAGCTCTGACTGGTCGGACGTGGCCAGTCACACCGGTCTGTACAGTGTCAAGTACGTGGCGGTCACGACGTCTCCTGTCTTCCCGACCGCTCCCGCACGACGTTCCGTAGCCGCGGCGAGTCCTTTCCGCTCATCTGTTGATTTGGGTTTCGCCAGTCGTTTCACGTTGAGCTGTTCTCGGGGTGTTGGCGTATCCGCCTACCGGACAGGTAACCGATGCTGGCGACGACGTAGGGCACGAGACGTCGAGTCGCCCCGCATCCCGGATCGAACTCATCGTCATGCCGCCGCTGTGCCTGAGCTGATGCGCCACGCCGTCCATGACCACACTGGTCCTGCGGAAGCGTGGCAGGTAGCAGCGAACTTGTGACTGTCGGCGAGGGCGTCGAACCGGGCAGTCATGGCCCCGCACCCGAGACCCCGCTACTGCTCGCAGCGGTGCGCGTGCTCGATGAGCGGGCAGCCGTGCGCGACGTCGGTGTTGATGAGGTCGTCGGCCAGTGCGTCGAGCGAGACGAGCTCGTCGCGGAGTGTCCGTAACTCGGTGATGCGTTGGTTGATCTCGGTGACCTGGTGGCGCAGGGTCTCGCGGACGTAGTCGCATGGCCGCTGTCCCTGGTCTCGCAGCGAGAGAATCTCCCTGATCTCGTCGAGTCGCAGGCCTAGTCGCTGCGCGGTCTTGATGAACACCAGTCGGTCGGTGTCACGTTCGGTGTAGGCGCGGTATCCGGCGTGGGTGCGCTCGGGTTCGGGCAGGAGCCCGATGCTCTCGTAGTAGCGGATGGTTTTCGGGTTGACACTGGCCTTGCTGGCAAGGTCTCCGATGCGCATGTCGCTCACCTCTGGGGTCATTGTCGCTCGCCGCCGGGCCAAGTGGTGATTGGCATGTTGACGACGATCTCCGGTTCGTTGCTGGTGTCGAACACGTCGGGCTGGAAGCCGAACGGGCCGCGTGCGCCGTCGGGTTCGGAGGTCTCGGTGTGCAGGAACTGGATCCGTTCCCCGTCGTAGTAGCCGGTCACCGGGGGCGGGAGCGCACCAGCGTCAGCGCCCATGTTTCCCATGGCGTCGGTGTCGTTCTGGGTAAGGACGATCCAGCTGCCGATGCCGATCACGATCGCGGTGATGGCGAGTGCCGCAGTTCAAGGCGCCCACCAGGGCCAGTGACGCGGTACGCGTTCGATCGCTTCGTCGGCGGTGTCCTGCGGTGCGGTCATGCGGGAGTCTCCTCGGCCGCCGCCGCGCGATGGCGGTGGTCGTCGCTGGCTGCTTGGGTGGGAGTGGTGAACCGTCGCCAGGCGCTCGGGGTGAGCGCGCCCAGCCCGAACGAGTTGAGCAGCACGATGGTGACGCTGGCGGCCATCGCGAGCATCGCCCAGGCCGGGTGCACCAGGCCGGTGGTGGCCAGTGGCACGCCGATGCCGTTGAACGTGAAAGCCAGCGCGAGGTTCTGTTTGGTACGCCGGTAGGAATCGGCTGCCACGTCGAACGCCTCGGCCACCGCCATGAGCCGGTGGCCCACCAGGATGACGTCGGAGCTTTCGATGGCGATGTCGGTGCCCGCGCCGATGGCGATGCCAATGTCGGCCTGCATGAGTGCGGGGGCGTCGTTGATGCCGTCGCCGACCATCGCCACCCGGTGTCCGGCCGTCTGAAGCGTTCGTACCCGTTCGGCCTTGCCATCCGGGCGGACACCCGCGTGGACCGTGGTGATGCCGACCTGTTCCGCGACGGCGGTCGCGGTGCGTTCGTTGTCGCCGGTGAGCATGACTGGGTCGATGCCGCGTTCGCGCAGTGTGGCAACGGTATCGGCCGCCTCGCTCCTGATCGGATCGGCGATCGCGAGCACGCCCCACAGCGCGTCGTCGACCAACACGACAACGACGGTGTGAGCTCTGGCCTCCAGATCGGCCGCGTGCCTGGCCAGCTCACCGAGTCCGCCCGCGCTGGCCGCGAGGCCAGTCTTACCGACGACGACGCGATGGCCGTCGACCGAGCCTCGCACACCCTCGCCGACCAGGGCGCTGAAGTCGTCCACATCCGCGATGTCGACGCCGTGGTCCTCGGCCTTGGCGACGATCGCACGGCCCAACGGATGTTCCGAGAGGTCCTCGACGGCGGCGGCCAGCCGCAGCAGCTCGCGCTCGTCCCGCCCTGGCGCGGTGACGACCGTCGTCACGCGAGGTGCGCCCTGGGTGAGGGTGCCGGTCTTGTCGAGCACGACGGTGTCGATATGGCCGAACACCTGGAACGCGTCAGCCGAGCGCATCAGGATGCCGCGCTCGGCAGCGGCACCGCCGCCGCGGATCATCGCGAGCGGCGTCGCCATGCCTAGCGCACACGGGTAGCCCATCACGCCGACCGCGAGCGCGGCGAACACGCCACGGCGCACGTCGGCCTCGCCGGTGACGAGCCACGCGCCGAACGTCCACCACAGCAGGGCGCCAGCGGCGATGAGCAGCACCGCGGGCACGAACACCCGCAGGATGCGATCGACCAGTGCCAGGAGTCCCGGTTTGAGTGCGCGAGCTTCCTCGACGTAACGCACCACGGTCGCGAGGTAACTGTCCTGTCCGGTTCGAGTGACTTCGATCAGCAGGGTGCCGGTCTGGTTGAGGCTCCCGCCGATCACCTCGTCCCCCGAGGCCTTCTCCTCGGGAATGGGTTCGCCGGTGACCATCGACGCGTCCACACTGGACGCGCCATCGGCCACCGCACCATCGACAGGGATCGCCTCACCAGGGCGGACGCGCACCATATCCCCGACGGCGACGTCCGCGATGGACAGTTCGTGCTCGCGGCCCTCCCGGACGACCCGTGCCACCGGGGGTTGCAGGTCGAGCAGTTTGCGTACCGCTTCCGACGAGCGGGCTCGCACCTTGATCGAGACGAACGACGACAGCAAGTGATAGGTGGCGATGAAGATCGCGGCACCAAGGAAGTGCGCCGCCGGAAATGTGGGTTCGACCAGGCCGATCAGTCCGCCCGCGATGCCGCCGAACGCGCCGACGACCATCAGCACGTGCTGGTTGAGTATGCCGCGCCGCAGCGACGCCAGAGTCATCCGCAGGAACGGCCAGCACGCCACGAACACCACCTGCGCCGCCAGGGCCAGCATGATCCACGGGAGCAACGCGAAGTGATAGCCCGCGAGCATCAGCATCATCAACCAGCCCGCGATCGCCGTGGCCGCCGCGGCGGCGGCGAGCCGCCAGCGCGCCTCTGCCAGTTCCGCCTCGGCTTCAGCCAGCGCGGCGACCTTGCGTGGGTCGCGGATCGTGTAGCCGAGATCGCGCAGCACGTCGCGGATCTGTCCAGACCGCACCAGATCGGGATCGTGGATGACCAGCGCCTCCTCGTGCGCCAGTGACACGTTCACCTGCTCGATGCCGTCCATGCGGCCCAGGGCGCGCTCGATGGTGTGCGCGCAGAACGAGCAGTGCATCCCGCCGATCTTGACCTGCAGGCGGCCGGACTCGACGTCTTCGCCCCGCTGGGTAGCCGTCACTGTTCACTCGCGGCGTCGGCTACCGGGAATCCGAGTCGTGCGAGGCGGGTGGCAACGGCGTCAGCGTCGAGGCGCTGCTCATCGAAGCGGACTCGCACCACATGGGTATCGGGGTCGGCCGTGACTCGCCGCACTCCGTCGAGACGACGCAAGCCAATCTCAATGTTGCTGGCGCATCCACCACAGTGAATGCCGCTGACGGTGAAGCTGCGCTCGACCATGCTGGCTCCCTTCCGTTGCGATCAGCGTGCACCTTCCAGTCGACTGGAAGGTCAAGCTCCGTGGCCAGTCGGTGGCGGACGCGGCGCCGAGGCCGGGCGAGCGTGCTGTCGAGTTCCGCCGCCCGCGCTTCGTGACCCTGGGCGGGGTCGTGACGCTGCCCTGTTTTGTCAGCGAAAAGACACTTTCGATGCCGCTATTTCAACCAGGTTCAATTCGGTGCCCAAATGATGTGTTCTATTAAATGAGATGTTACGGTCGATGTCTTGCCAAGGTAGATGACCAGTGGGAGTGATTCCGTATCTGGCAGCGTGAGGTCGAGGGGACTCTGACGGCGTCACAGGCAGACGATAATGCGGGGTTCTTCGATACCTGGCCGCGGTTTTTCGAGACGAGCGATACCTATGCGTGGCGGGAGCGGTTGAACCTGCGCTGCGAGGCGATCATCGCCGCTAACACCGATGTCTTGGCCGGTGCTCGGGTGCTCGACATCGCGAGCCACGACGGGCGGTGGTCCTTCGCCGCGCTACACGCCGGTGCCGCCCACGTCGTCGGAATCGAGGCCCGGAAAGAGTTGGTCGACAACGCCAACGAAACGTTCGCCCGCTACGACGTCGATCCGACGCGCTATCGGTTTATCCGCGGTGACGTGTTCGAGAAACTGACCACCGAGCACCTCGACGTCGATGTCGTGATGTGCCTCGGATTCCTCTACCACACACTGCGCTGGCCCGAACTGTTCACACTCATCAGAGCGTTACGCCCCCGGCACCTGATCATCGACACGAATGTGAATCGACGACGCACCGATCGTCCGATCGTCCGGCTGGGACGCGACGACACCGCGAGGCAGCATCTAGCCGCCGCCGATGCCTACTCGTGGGAGGGTGCCGCTCTGGTTGGCCTTCCGAACCAGGCCGCGGTGCGCTACATGCTCGAGACCTATGGCTTCGAGGTCGAGTCGATCTTCGACTGGGAGCGGCTGCTCAACTCGCGGCCAGGCGTCGATGAGCTGCGCGATTATCGCGAAGGGAAGCGGATCACCCTGCGTGGCAGGCCGCGACAAGCGGCGAACTAACGGCGTCGCGCCGAAGGAAGCATGGCGAAGCCGCAGGGATTGAATGCGGCTACAAGCCCTGCCGCCAGCGCGAAGCCCAGGATACCGGCGTCGAACATCCGCGCTCACGCCTGTGCACGGGTGTCGATCCAGTGTTCCAGCGCCTGTTCGGTCACGGTGCCGTTGACTCGCTCGACGTCACCGCTGGCGCTGATGAACGCGAACGTGGGCTGGGCGGGCACATCGAACGTCGCCCAGACTGAACCATCCGCATCGTTGAGGTTGGTGAAGGAATCGATGCCGTACCTGTCGGCGAAGGCCCGCATGGCCTCGACGTCGTCCTGAGCGGCGACACCGACGAACGTGACCTCATCACCGTGCTTGTCGGCCATGTCGGCGATGAAGCTCGCTTCGTGCTGGCAAATCGCACACCACGGTGTCCAGAACCACAGCACGGCGGGTTCGCCCGCGAGCGTCTTCCCGGCGAACTCGCTACCATCCAGAGTCGTCGCGGTGAAGTCGAGTTGGGGCGTTCCTCCGCTACTCTCCGTACCCTCATCGGCCGCCGTGCCGCATGCGGCGAGCGCCACCAAACTCGACAGGAGAACCGCGATCAATCGCAGCGCATTCACCAGAGAACTCCAGACTCGTTTCGGCGCGAGAACGTGTGCGGATATCTCACCCAACCGGATGCCTGGGCGAAAGATAACTGTCAGCGCGCTTACATAGCAGCGCACGATGGAAGGACGACGGTGTCTTACGCCTCGGCCCATCCGGCTCCCGAGGACACAGGACGCAGACATGGAACCTTCGAAGTCCCCCGCGAATCCACTGCAGCGCACTCTCCGGCGCCTGGGCGGTGGCAGTCCAGACGAACTGGCCATCCGCCAGGCCGCGTGGGTGGCGCGCTGCGTTGGGCGCGGTGAGGCAGCGCCGTTCTCGGCAGCGGACTTGTCCGCTCTCGCGGCTGAGCTGCGTACCGTCACCGTGGAACGCGGCGCTGTCGTCTTCCGCGGCGGCTCCGCGCCATCCGGCGTGTGGATCGTGCAGCGCGGACGGATCGAACTGTCCGTTGGTTCGGGTCGCAGACGAGCGGTCGTGCACGTCATCGGGCCTGGTGACGTCGACGGAGACATCCAGCACCTGCTGGAGATGCCGCTGCCCTACACCGGACATGCGCTGGATGAGTCCACTGTGCTGTTTCTCGACGGGGAGTCGTTCGAACGGTTGTTGGCTAGCAGACACGCGATCGCGCGTCGGTGGTTGTCGAGTGTGGCGATGCGGCTGGCGGCCAGCCAGGATCGCATCATCGGAATACTTGGCCGCACCCTGACACAACAGGTCGCGCGCCTGCTCGCGGAGGAGGCGGTCGCCGGAGCGGTGCCGCTGCCACAGCGCACGCTGGCCGCCATGCTCGGGGTGCAACGCCCGTCGCTGAACAAGATCCTCAAGGACTTCGAACGTAAAGGCCTGATCGCCGTTCGCTACGGCGCCATCGAGCTGCTGGACATCGAACGGCTGGCCTCGCTCGCCGAATGATCCGGTCCGGCGAGTCACGATCGGGTCACGCCAGCGGCGTTGTGTTACGGGCGTAACCGAACTCTCGCCGCGTGGGCACCACGGTATGCCCGCGGCACCGAGGGTCGGTGCTGCCCGGAAAGGAGCCTGATCGTGTCCACGACCGCTCACACCACCCAAGCTGGCTTCGGTGCCCGCATCACGAACGGCGTTATCGCGGGCCTCGTCGGTGGCGTCGTGTTCGGAATGCTCATGGCCATGATGGGCATGCTGCCCATGGTGGGCATGCTCATCGGAGTCGAGAACGCCTTCGTCGGTTTCCTGGTACACCTGGTGAACTCGGCGATCATTGGGGCCATCTTCGGCGTGATCGCCTGGGGTTTCGCTGACAACATCGCCGCCGTACTCGGCGCGGGCATGATCTACGGCGTCGCCTGGTGGGTGCTCGGCGCGCTGATCGTCATGCCGTTGTGGCTGTCGGTCACGGCCGATCCGAAGATGTTCGACATGGTGTTCAAGGTCGGTAGCGACCAGTGGATGAGCCTCATGGGGCACGTCATCTTCGGTCTGATCGCCGCGGGTGTCCTCTACGGCTTGCGTCGCCGCGTCCGTTCATGACCACCTGTTCTCCTGACCGGCCAATCCTGCGGGTTTATGTCGCTGAAGGGTGCATGAGCTGCCGCACCGCGCTGCGCGTCGTCGATGCGGTGCGGCAGGCCCGCCCGGACCAGCCGGTCGAGGTCGTTGATCTCGCCGAGGTCGCGGATCAGCCGCTCCCACCAGGAGTCGTCGGAACCCCGACCTACCTGTTGGGGCAGCGGGTGATCTCGATGGGGAACCCCGAACTCAACGAACTGCTCGAACAATTGGACACAGCATCGGAATCGGTTGAGGATAAATTGCCTGATGCATTCACCAGGCAGCCCTGCTGACGAGCAGTATTGCATCGCCGAGGTCGAGCTGTTCCGCGACCTGTCCCGGCGAGAGATGGCCGCGTTGAGTGCTCGCGCGCCCAGGCGTTCCCTCGCGCCGGGGCAAGTCGTGTACTCGCCGACCGAGCCACTGCAGGTGCTGTTCATTGTCAAACGGGGTCGCGTCCGCTTGTATCGGCTCGCACCCGACGGGCGCGCGGTCACGAACGCGGTACTCGAACCAGGCACCGTCTTCGGGGAGTTGTCGCTGCTTGGGCTTCGGATGCGCAGCAACTGGGCCGAAGCGCTGGAAGCGACCGAACTCTGCTTGATGAGCGAGGCCGACGTGAGGGGGCTGCTCTTCACCGACTCTCGGATCGCGCTGCGTATCGCGGAGTCCCTGTCGACGCGGATCGACGAACTCGAACAACGGCTCACCGACCTCAGCTGCAAGACGATCGAGGAGCGGCTGTGTGGAACGCTGTGTTCGCTGGCGCGCAGGCAGCCTGACGCGCCGGTCAAGCTCACTCATCAGCAGTTGGCGTCGCTGGTCGGCGCCAGCCGTGAACGCACCACCACGGCGCTGGGGCATCTCGTGCGCCACGACCTTGTTTCGGTGCGACGCGGCAAGATCACCATCCGCGATTTCGACGCCCTGCGGAAATACTCGGACGGCGTACGAGCCACATAGCGGCAGCCAGCTGACGCGATGGTCTGTCATCTTGTCCGAGTGAACGCCGGTATGGAGGACGGCTCAGCGAGGCGGTCGGACCGTTTCGGCGTCGTGTCGCGGTGTGGCGGTGAGCGTTCCTGGTGGTCCGATTCGCCATGGCGAGTCCGGGTGAGGTTGGGCTTCCAGCGCCCGGCGCGCGTCTTGCTGGCCTCGATGGATGAGTTCGTCGATGAAGTCGGGGTCGAAGAAGAGGTAGCTGAGCAGTTCTCCGTGGGCGGGGCTGTCAGCGCTGACGAGGTGGCGCAGCAGGAGTCGTAGCGGTGAGCGCAGGCTGGTGATGCCGCGATGGCGGCTGTGCAGGACGTCGCTCGCGAGCTCGCCGAGCGCTCCACGTCGTTCCGGGGCGACGTAGAGGTAGGGGACCGTGCGATACGGAGGTTTTCCTCGGGTGCGGCGGTAGCGCGCCGCGCGGGGAGCTGTCGTTCCGGCGAAGAAATGGTTCACGTTGCCGAGGGTGATGATGTCTTCGGTGAGCGGATCGGACAGCGCGCCCTCCATCAGGTGCAGCGCGCCGTCGAAGACGTCTGGCGGCCTGCTCGCGGCGAGTTCTGGCGCGGGCTGGCGCTGGCTGATGGCGTCCGTGGCGATGACGACGAGGCGGTCCGCGCCGAGGTCGAGCGCGGGCTTGATAGGGGCGTTGAGCCTGGTCCCGCCATCGACGTACCACCCCTGGGCTTCGGGTGGGTTCGGTACCTCGACAGCGGGAAACAGCACCGGGATCGCCGCCGACGCGAGCAGATGGGTTCGCTCGATGGGCGTGCGGACGTAGTCAAGGGCGTGCGACTGGTGGGGCGGCAGAGCCTGCTGGGTGTCGACGAAGACGACGGTACGGCCGGTGCGCGCCGTGGTAGCCGCGATCGCGAGCGCGTCGGCGGTGCCGGTGCTCACGTTCTGGTGCGCGTCGTCCAGATCGACCCAGTCTTGTAGGGCGCGCTCGATGGGTTGCGGATCGAAGAGTGCGATCTGGTGGCTGCTGGACACCGGTAGCAGCCTGCCGAGCGAGCTCGCCACGGCCAGCGGCAGTTGGCGCAGTAGGCACGACCGGATGATGCGATCGCGACCCACGGCACGCCAGGCCTCAAGTCCACGTGTGGCGGCTTCCTCCGCGTCGAGGTGGCGTGCCGCTGCCCACCCGGCAGCGTTCTTCGCCCCAACGCTCGTGCCAACGAACATGGTGGGCCGGTGTCCTAGTCGCCGCAGTTCGGGACCGAGGACGGATAGCGCGCCCGCCTCGTACGCGCCGCGGGCGCCGCCACCGGCCAGCACCAGCCCCACACGTTCCCGCTCTGCCATCACCAGCCGGATAGCCTGAACGACCGCGGCTAAACACGCCTCGCTCGCGCCGCGTGCCGTTGGCGACACACCGGTGGCGATCGATCACGCACTGGGCGCCAGACGATCGGCCCAGGTGTCGATTCGTGTCAGGCCTCGTTCCTCATGGGCGCGCCGTCGACGACGAGGTCGAGCTTCTCGTCGTGGAATGACACCAGTCCGGCGATCTTCTGACTTTCCGGCAGGGGAGTGCGGTAGGACCAGGCCACGTCACGGTACTCGGTGTCGCCGACGCGCAGCGAGTAGTACTCCGCCGTGCCCTTGTACGGGCAGCGGGTAACGGTGTCGCTTGGTACGAGCAGGTCAAGCCGGACGTCGGTCTTGGGGAGGTAGTAGCGCACCGGTAGCCCGGTTTCGAACAGGAGATGCGGATGGTGTGACTCGGCGACCGTGACGCCGCCTGCCTCGGCCCGGATATGGCGGGAGCTGGGCAGGATGTCGATCCGGATGTAAGGATCGCGCGGGTGGGTGTAGATTTCCTCGTCCTCCTCGAACCAGGAGTCCACCGCTTTCCAGCGCAACCGCAGGTGGTCGCGGATCTCGGCGACTGGCGAGTCAGGGTAGGTAACCACCCCTTCGGGGTGTTCGTGTTCGCCAACGGCAAGGGCGTGCAGGTGTGCGTCGCCGAGTTTGTCTCGCCGCTCGGTGCGTGTGGGTTCGCCGATGAACTCGGTGCGCACGTCGTCGCGCGGGAAGTAGTAGACGGGATGGTAGGGGCGCTCCCACACCAGCAGCGTGCGCCTGGAATCCGCGACCGTCTGGCCCGCTAGTACCGCGCGGACACGTTTGTGGCACCGCTCGACGCGGACGTCGCCGAATTGGGTCACTGCCATAGCTCACCTCGTAGCCGGTGGTGTCACTGCTCGTCACCGTACGGTGAATCCGTGGCGGATGCCTCCGTCAACGTCGGGTCGGTGGCCACCACCAATCGGCTCATGGCGTCGTAGTATTCGCGGGCGGCCGATTCGGCGGCTTCCAGCGCCTGACGAAGCTCGGCCAGCTCGCGCGCGGCTGTGGTGAGCGACTCGGTGGGATCGCCACCTTCGGCGGCACGCAGCAGGCGGGTGCGGCTGTGTTCATCAAGCCGCAACGCCGTCGTCGTCGCGAACTCCGACATCGTGCCGGTGAGCTGGACCAGTTGCCAGCCGATGTCACGCAACTGCTCGTGCGTGACTCCACCCGCCGCCGGGGTCGCTGATAACAGTTGGCGCACGGCCCGCGCGATCGAGTGACCAGCCGTGTCGAGCAACTCACCAGGACCAGGACGCACACGCCGCGATGTCACTTGACTCACCTCCCCGCACCCCTCGAAGCCACAGTTACTCTCACCGGTGTCAACGGTGCACGTGGTGTTTGTGTTTCCCGGACCGGTCAGGCAGGCCACGGCGCGGGCTTGTGGTGTCGCAGGGCGATTCCTAGAATCCGAGTAGCGGTTCAGCCACGTAGCCGCCGATCCCTTGTGACGCACGAGCGAGTGCGCGGCCGTGGTGAGTGATGCCCGGGTGTTCGCCGGCGGTGTCTCCGCATCCGTGAACTGTTTCCCGAGCCTATGGCACAGACCACGAATTTGGGTGCCGTGTGTGACGGTCCGATGACCGTGCCCGAGGGCAGGGCGCACCGCTCGGGAGGAGGTTGGATTATCCGTGGACGGCGATAACCGTACCCAGCTGCCATGGCGGCCGCTGTCGGAAGCGAACCAGTGCATCGCTCACGCCAGGCGCACGTTGACCAACCGGACGCCGAGTCTGCTCGATGTTCGGCAAACAGTGGAGGACATCCACGAGATCGCGGGAGAGCTGACCACGTTGGTCGGCCTGTTGCGGGAACGCGCGGAAGCCGCGTTTGGCGACACCAACCAGCACGTTCTTGGTGAACTGGAGCGTGACCTGCACGCGATGTATGGATGTCTCACCACAGCCGGGTTACTCATCGCCCCTGCTGTCGAAGACCTGCGCGAGCTGTCGTCCGGTGTTGCGCGCGACTCCGGGCAGCCGGAGTCGCGAATGCCTGTTCGTCCACCGGATGTGGGCGTGCGACGCGCGGCCATCACGGTCATCGACGGCGAGTCGTTTGACGCGGGGCACCAAGCGCCGCCGTGGCAGGAGATCGAGCGGGCGGGCGGATGACGGTCGGTGCCTTCCTGACCCGGTTACCCGTTCGTGCTGGCCTGATCGTGGCGCCGTGACGCTTCGCCGTCGCGCGCGACGATGTCGACGATGTCGCGGGCGATGAGCGCGAGCTTGGTATTGGTGAGCTGGGACTGCTCGACCAGCATCTGAAACGCGTCGTCAGCGCTACTACCGCGCATCGCCATGATCATGCCTTTGGCTTGTTCGATCTCGGCGCGGGACGCGATGGCGTGGTGGAGGTTTTCGGTTTGCCACCGGTACCGTGCCGCGTCGATCGCCGCGCTTACCGTCGTGATCAGTACGCGCAGCAGCACGTCGTCGACGGTATCGAACTCGTACCGGGTGCGGTAGAGCACCAGCGCGGCCCTCCTCGGCCCACCATTGGTCTCCCTGGTACCGCTGTCGAATGACAGCGACGCCGCGAGCCGGTGGCCTTCGGCGTCGAGGATGGATGTGTACTCGTCGTCCCTCATCGTGGCCCACACGGCATCGCATTCGGGAAACACCTCTGCCGCGACCGAGACGAGAACGCGCGGTATCCGCTCGCCGGACAGCAGGGACGCTGGCGTGAGACGTAACGCGGTGACAGTCTCGCCCAGCATGGTCAGCCGGGCCGCGGTGGACAGCGCGCCGGGGCGCCGCACGCCTGTCACCTCCTTCCGTTGCCCTCACCACCTCAGCATTCATCCAATAATGACAACGGATGGAGTAATTAAATTGTTCCAGCGAATACAACTTCACCGAGGTGAGGACTCGGCTGGGCGCCCCGGCTTGGTGGTTTGCTCGGTGAGGCGGCAGAAGGCGCACAGGCGTCCTGTCGTCGGGGAGCCACACTGGTCGCACGGGTTCAGCTCGCCCTTTTCCTTGGTGGCGATGCTGTCGAGCAGCGGGCGCATCCGTCGCTGGAATCCGTTGTAGAAGTCCATCTTGGCACCAGGCGTGCGCTCTTCCATCTGGTTGAGCAACTCCTTGTAGCCGAGGTGCCGGTTTCCCGCGGCCAGGGGACATTCCTCGACCTGGTAGTCGATTCCTCGGATCACGCAGTAGGCGGCCGTGTCACGTTCGCTGAGCCTGACAAGCGGTTTGACGCGCCGCGCGAAGCCGTCCTGCTCGGTCAGGACGGGCTGCTGGCGCGCGAGGTAGCGCAGGTCCCAGCGCGTGACGTTGCCGAAGAGCACGGCCGCTTCGTCGTCCAGGTTGTGGCCGGTGACCAGCACCCGGTAGCCGTGGTCGAGTGCGATCTTGTTCAGCAGGTGGCGCTTGGACAGCCCGCATGCCGAGCAGGGCGTGCGGCGCTGGGCGGCGGCCTGGGGGATAGTGAACCCGGCGTCGGTGGCCAGGTCGATCTCGATCAGTGTGAGATCGCGCTGCCGTGCGAAGTCGCGGGCGTATTCGCCAGAACGGTCGCTGTACTCACCGATCCCGAGACCGAGATAGACGCCGTCGGCTTGGTACCCCAGCTCAAGCAGCAGGTCCCATGCCGCGAGGGAATCCTTGCCGCCCGAGACCGCCACCAGGGGCCGCTCGGTGTTGTCGATCATGTGGTAGCTGTCGATGCTGCGCCGCACTTGGTTGCGACAGTGGTGCAGGAAGCAGTCGGCGCAGAACGCCGTCCGGTGCTGGGGTAGTTCGATTACCGCCTCCGCTCCGCAACGTCGGCACTTCATCGCGCGCCTCCCGACATGACTGGACGGATCTCGACCGTGTCGGTGTCTTCCAGTACCGCTTCGCGAGTGACGAGTTCGTCGTCCTTGATCACCAGCACCGTCTGCTGCGGAAAGCCCAGGTGGTCGCACAGGTCCTTGACCCGCAACGGCCCGGGAACCCGCACTTCGCGTTTCGGGTTGTACAGCTTCACGTTCATCGCGTCACCTCCTTCAGCGGCATACGTCCCCTCGACGGCCATTGGTCGGTTTTGCCGGGGTCTTGTCCGGCTAAACCCATGGCGGTCGACGTGACGTACCACCGTTTCCCAGGTGGCGGCTGTGCCCGCACACCAGGTGAACTTGATGCGGTGGAAACAATGAAGTTGAGTCTGTCGTTGGCAATGACGGGAGTTGTTTCAGTGCGTCCCGCGGTCGGCAACTGACAACGTTCGAGAACTGGCGAAGGGAGGTTTGACGAGCATGGCGCGCGTGGTCGGTATTGATCTGGGTACGACGAACTCGGTCGTCGCCGCGTTGGAAGGTGGCGAGCCGACGGTCATCGCCAACTCCGAGGGCTCTCGCACCACGCCGTCGGTGGTGGCGTTCGCGAAGAACGGTGAGCTGCTTACCGGTCAGCCCGCCAAGAACCAGGCGGTGACGAACTCGGACCGCACCATCCGGTCGGTCAAGCGGCACATGGGCACCGACTGGAAGACCGAGATCGACGGGAAGAACTACACCCCGCAGGAGATCAGCGCCCGGGTGCTGATGAAGCTCAAGCGCGACGCGGAGGCCTACCTCGGCGAGGAGGTCACCGACGCGGTCATCACCGTGCCCGCGTACTTCGAGGACGCCCAGCGCCAAGCCACCAAGGAAGCCGGCCAGATCGCGGGCCTCAACGTGCTGCGCATCGTCAACGAGCCGACATCGGCCGCGCTCGCCTACGGCCTCGACAAGGGCGAGAAAGAGCAGACCATCCTGGTCTTCGACCTCGGTGGTGGCACCTTCGACGTCTCGCTGCTCGAGCTCGGTGAGGGCGTCGTCGAGGTGCGTGCGACCAGCGGTGACAACCACCTCGGTGGTGACGACTGGGACCAGCGCATCGTCGACTGGCTGGTGGACAAGTTCAAGGCATCGCACGGCATCGACCTGACCAAGGACCGGATGGCGCTGCAGCGCATCAAGGAGGCCGCCGAGAAGGCCAAGGTCGAGCTGTCCAGCTCGTCGACGACCAACATCAACCTGCCCTACATCACCGTCGACGCGGACAAGAACCCGTTGTTTCTCGACGAGACCTTGACGCGGGCAGAGTTCGAGCGGATCACGTCCGATCTGCTGGACCGCACTCGTGGGCCGTTCCGGTCGGTGCTCGACGATGCGGGGATCGCCGCGTCCGATATCGATCATGTGGTGCTCGTCGGTGGCGCGACCCGGATGCCCGCGGTTGTGGACTTGGTCAAGGAGCTGACCGGTGGCAAGGAGCCGAACAAGGGCGTCAACCCGGACGAGGTCGTCGCCGTCGGTGCGGCGCTGCAGGCCGGTGTGCTCAAGGGCGAGGTGAAGGATGTCCTGCTGCTCGACGTCACCCCGCTGTCGCTGGGTATCGAGACCAAGGGCGGCGTGTTCACCAAGCTCATCGAGCGCAACACTACGATCCCGACAAAGAAGTCGGAGATCTTTTCCACCGCTGAGGACAACCAGCCCGCTGTCACGGTTCAGGTGTTCCAGGGTGAGCGCGAGATCGCGGCGCACAACAAGAAGCTGGGCAGCTTCGAGCTGACCGGAATTCCGCCCGCGCCAGCGGGTGTGCCGCAGATCGAGGTCGGCTTCGACATCGATGCCAACGGCATCGTGCACGTCTCGGCCAAGGATCTCGGCACGGGCAAGGAACAGAGCATCAAGATCACCGGTGGCTCGTCGTTGCCGCAGGAAGACATCGACCGGATGGTCAAGGACGCCGAGGCGCACGCCGAGGAAGACCGCAAGCGGCGCGAAGAGGCCGAGACCCGCAACCAGGCCGAGAGTCTCGTGCACCAGATAGAGCGGCAACTCGGCGAGGTTGGCGACAAGCTCGACCAGCAGACACGCGACCAGATACAGTCCGCGGTCGACGACGTCAACCAGGTCCTCAAGGGCAGCGACGTCACCGCCATCCGTAGCGCGACCGAGCGACTGCAGACCCAGGCCCAGCAGTTGGGCCAAGCGGTCTACACCCAGCAGGCCGCGACGGGAGGCGGTGACAGCGCCGGAGCCGCGACCGGCGGTCAGCGGAGCCAGCAGGGGCAGGACGATGTTGTCGACGCCGAGATCGTCGACGATGACACCGAACGAGGTCGTGGTAGTTGATCGTGTGGAGCGGCAGTTCACGCCACCAGCGATTTCGACCCGCGCCGTGACCTTTACCATCGCACCGGCCAGTAATCCTGATCGGTGTGGCCGGGAACCAACCCGGTCACACCCGCCTGCGCGAAGGGAGGTGCGACACGATGGCGCAGCGCCGTCCGCGCCTGCTGCGGGTACCTCGTGCGGCCGTGCGACACCGTGCTGACCCGGTACCGGCGGCGCCCGAGCGGTCCATGGACCTCGACCACGAGGTCATCGATGACGTCAGGCCAGAGCGCAGGTTGATCGACACCGCGATCTATCGGGACGGGGAACGGGTGCGTTCGCCCGGCAGCCTGGCCGAGACCTACCGCGTGCTGCAGGAGGAACCCGATGCGATGGCGTGGATCGGGCTGTATCGACCCAGCGTGGCGGAGCTGCAAGCGGCCGCGCGGGAGTTCGGACTGCACGAGCTGGCGACCGAGGATGCCATCGTCGCGCATCAGCGCCCTAAACTGGAACGCTACGACGACACCATGTTCGTGGTGCTGCGAGCGACCCGCTATCTCGACGCCGACGAGCAGGTCGACTTCGGCGAGTTGCACGTCTTCGTTGGCCCGGATTTCGTGCTCACCGTCCGCCACGGCCGCGCCCCTGACCTCGCCGCGGTCCGTCGTCGGATGGAGAACGCGCCCGATCTGCTGCGGCACGGGCCCCATGCCGTGCTGTACGCGATTCTCGACGCCGTCGTCGACGGCTACGCACCCGTGATCGCGGGGCTGCAACACACCATCGACGAGATCGAGACGCAGGTGTTCGGCGGCGACCCGAACGTGTCACAGCGCACCTACCAGCTCTCCCGTCAGATCATCGAGTTCCAGCGTGCCACCAGCCCACTGTTCGGGATTCTCGAGCAACTCAGTGACGAGGTGGCCGATGACGACGAGAGCGGAGAGCTGTCCCGCTACCTCCGCGACGTCGCCGACCATGCCACCACGGTCGCCGAACGCGTCAGCGGCTTCCGGCAGATGATCGCCAACATCCTCACCGTCAACGCCACCCTGGTTACCCAGGCGCAGAACGAGAAAATGACCGCGCTAACCGAGGCCAGCTACGCCCAGAGTGAGCAGGTCAAAAAGATCTCCGCATGGGCGGCGATCCTGTTCGCCCCCACCGTGATCGGCACGGTGTACGGGATGAACTTCCGCGTCATGCCCGAACTCGAATGGGATCTCGGCTATCCGATGGCGCTCGGCATCATGGTTGGCGTCTGCGCTGTCCTCTACCTGCTTTTCAAACGTCGCGACTGGCTCTGAACCGCGGGTGATGTGGTAGTGATGCCGGACACCTCCGTGTCACTGGGCGGTGCTGTTCCGGCCATCACGGGCCGACTCAGCACCACCCCTTGGCGTTATGCGTTGATCTTCTTGCGGTCCGCGCCACCGACCTCGATCTTGCGAGGCTTCGCTTTCTCGGCGACCGGGATACGGATGGTCAGGACCCCCGCGTCGTAGTCGGCCTTGATGTTGTCGGCGTCCAGGGTGTCGCCCAGGAACAGCTCCCGTGAGAACACCCCGCGAGGCCGCTCGGCGACTTGGACATCGGTGTCCTCGCCGTAGTCGGCCTTGCGCTCGGCCTTGACGGTGAGCACGTTGCGCTCGACGTCGAGATCGATCGAGTCCGGAGTCACGCCGGGCAGGTCGAGCCGCACCACGTACTCGTCGCCGGTGCGATACGCGTCCATCGGCATGACCGCCGGCCGCGCCGAGGTGCCGGTGTAGCCAAGGAACTGCTGGGTGAGCCTGTCGAACTCCCGGAATGGATCGGTTCGCATCAACGTGGCCATGTTTGCCATCTCTCCCTTCTGTCGTCACGTCGGCGGTCGCGGAGTGCCGACGTTGCTGATGACCAGATCGCTCACCGATATACTACGTTTCTTATATCAGTAGCTGTAGATTTATGTCAAGACATAATTCAGAATAGTTAGTCGATACGGCATAATGAACCGACCGTGTGACGAGGAGTCTTTCGGGGAGGAGTTTCCGGTGAACGATCTGGACAAGCTCGACGATCCGGCCTACCCGACGTTCACGATCGGGCAGGCCGCCAAGCTGCTCGAGGTGCGGCAGGCCTTCCTGCGCAACCTAGACAACGCCGACATCGTCACGCCCGAGCGCTCGGAAGGTGGGCATCGTCGCTATTCCCGGCGACAACTCGAGACCGTCGCCAGACTGCGTGATCTGCTCGACCAGGGGCACACCCTGGCCGCGGCTAGTCGCATCCTCGGACTTGAGAACGAACTCGCCGCCGCGCGGGAGGAGATCAACGACCTGCGCGAGCAGCTCGACGACGCCGCTGAGAGCTGATCGATCGCCACCGGCCGCTGATCCCGGCCGCGGTGCCTGACGCGGACGGGAAGGCGAGCCACCGCCAGCCGAGAAATACGACGTAAAGGCTGGTGGTCGCGACGAGCACCGAAAGCGGGTACGTCCAATCAGGATCGGTGCCGAACAGGGCGAGCAGTGTGATCGCGAGGGTAGGTGGCGCGTCGGCCGCGACGGCCTCGACGATCAGGATGCCGGCTGCCACCGCTAGTGCGGTGCTCAGCGTGGTCAATCCACTCCACGTACTGAGCAGGAGACCGCACAGGCTGCCGAGGGTGGGTGCCAAGATGACGCTGCGGGCACGCGTGGCCGCGGCGTGTGGGGCGCGGAAGATGCGGTAGCCGATCGAGGCCAGTGGGGGAATGAGCAGGAACTTCAGCTGGGTGTGCACCGAAAGCAGTTCGAGAACTCCCAGTAGCGCGGGCAGGATGAGCAGCGCGCCGACGACGCCGGGGCGGTCACGCCACCCCAGCGCCGGGCGTCGCCGCTGGTGTCGCATTCGGTCTTGCCGGACCGCTCAGCGTGGTGCGGTCGCGGCCGCCGCGGCATGCAGGAGGTCGAGGAAGGCGGATCGGTCGTCCCTGTCGAGCACGTCGTAGGCCGGGGTCACCAGCCGGTCGGTGAGGTCTTCCGCGGCATCGCGGCGATCGGCGAAACCTTCCAGCGGCGGGTACGGCTCGGGGTAGTACAGTTCGCGGGCTCGTTCGGGGCCGTCCTTGCCCAGAATCGCCTCGAGCGGGGACAGTTCGCTGGCGACGATGGCGTGGATGTGCAGGTCGCCTCGGAGCTCTCGCAGGACCTGCATCGCCAGGGCGGCGGCCGCGCCGGGATGGCTGGGCTCGGGAAGCGCGCGCCACCCGGCGAACAGCGGCAGGCCCATCGGGTGAACAGAATCGGCGATCGCGCGGGCGAGTTGGGCGAGGCGATCCATGCCGGCGAGATCCCCGAGCAGCCGTTCGCCCCAGGCGGCGAGGCCTTCCGCGTAGGCGCGGGCGCATTCGGTCGGCGGAGCCGCCGCGATTCCTTCGCGGTACTTGGCGGTCACGATCTGGGGTGGGAAGAAGGCGAAAGCGGAGGCGACGACATCGGGGTGGCAGTCGCCGAGCACACCGCCACGGCCAGCGGCATACAGCGCGAACTTGTCGGTGATGCCGACCTTCGCGCCCGCGCGAGCGACGTCATCGCTGAAGAACCACGCGCCGCCGATCCGGTGCACGAGTGGACAGGCCGCACGAACGAGCTCCGTGGTGCTGATCATCGCTGACCTCCGGGCGTCAGGTGGGCGAGGAACCATTCGGTGGCCTGGGTGACGGCTTCGTCGAACGTCTCGTCGTACGGGGTGAAGTGGTCGCCAGGCAGTAGGGCGAGGCGCTTCGGTTCACGGGCGCGCTGGTAGGCGTCCAGTTGCAGGTCGGTGAAAGCGACGTCGTCGTGTTCGGTCACGATCATCAGTAGTGGTGTCGGGCTGATCGCGGTGATGTAGCTGCCGGGTTCGTAGCTCCTGTTCCTGGCGAGCGATTGGAGCGTGACGTTGTTGACGAACGTGTCTGGTCGGCTGTCGGGTCGGTCAAGGAACGCCTTCGCGCCGGCTCCGACATAGACCGGTTGCTCGCCGCTGCCATCGTCGACGAGTGGTCGGCGTCGCGGCGGTTCGCCAGCATGGATCGCTTCGAGATCGGCGACTTGCGCATGTTCGACCGCCTCGACGAGGTGCGGTGGGACGCGGCGTCGGGCGGCCTCGGCGCCACTGATCGTGGGGACCTGGGACACGACGCAGCGCACTCGCGGGTCGGTAGCGCCGAGGACGAGGACGTGCCCGCCGCTGAAGCTGGTACCCCAGACACCGATGCGATCACCATCGACGTCGTCGCGGGAACGGGCGTAGCTGATCGCGCGCTGGAAGTCGCGGATCTGCACCCAAGGGTCGATGTCCTGGCGAGGTTCACCATCGCTCGCACCGAAGTTGCGGTGGTCGTAGACGATCGTGCGTAACCCCGCATCGGCGAACCGTTCGGCGTACCGATCGAGGTACTGCTCTTTCACCGCGGCGAGGCCATGCGCCATGACAATGGTGGGGGCTGGACCGCCCGTGTTGGGTGGGTGAAATATCCAGCCACGCAATGTCACATCACCTGTGGTGAACGATATGTCTTCTCGAGTCATGGGTTGTCCTTTCGTGAAAACGGTGGTGTCAGAAGGGGGCTGGCTACGGGAAGCGCAGTACCACCGATTGCGCGGACGCGGGGCGACCGTGGCCGAAGAGCAGCCGACGCGGGTTCGCCTTCAGCACGGTCCGGACGCTGCGGCGAATCTGTGCGGTGTCCTGAGCGAAGAACGGCCAGTTCGGACGGTTGTCGCGTAGCACGCTTCCCGCGAGCAGGTCGCCGACGAGCGCATCACCGGTTGGACCGTGCACGAGGGTGATGGAGCCCGGCGTGTGACCAGGGGTGTGCAGCATCCGCAGCGATGTCCCGAATTGATCAAGGTCGCCGTCCTGTTCGAGCACGATGTCCGGGATGAACGCGCGGAAGGTTGGACGCATAGTCCGGCGCAGCACATGTCCGAAAGGGCGGAGTGGGCGATAGAAGTGGCTGCGTCCCGCCGCTGCCCACTTGGCTTCCGCCGCGTGTACCGCGATCGGAACATCCAGGCGTCGCCGCAGTTCGGCAGCACCTCCGGCGTGATCGGGATGACAGTGGGTGAGCACGATCGCGGCGATGTCCTCGCGGGGGATTCCCGCGCGGTCGAGACGACGGAGCAGCCGCGCCTCGTGCCCGGCAGGACCCGCGTCGACGAGTACGGTGCGTTGTCCGCGCACCGCGTACACGGTCGACTGCATCAGGTCGATGCGCTCTACCTGTTCGGTCCTGGCTTCCGGTGCGTGCCTACTCATCATTTCTTCTCCTTCGCCGCCGCGGTGGACGTTGTCCGGTCTTTCGTGGTGCCGGATGTGGTGATCACGGATGCCAGGTAGGAGTCGAGCCGGGCGGCATCCGGCGCGCCCGCGTATCCGATATGGCGGTCGGGCCGGACGACGTACGCGACAGGACCGCGCCCGTACAGCGTCGCGGCGTTGCGCCCCCGGTCGAGGATCACGGGCATCTCGGAGTCCGCCGTGCTCGCCGCATGCCACGAGGTGGTGAGGAGGAAACTCGACAGGGCGTCGGGATGTGTCTCGCACAGGGCCGAAACGTGTTCCCGGAGCTGGTCAAGTTCGGGTGTCGCGTCGTCGGGCGAGGTGAGGATGATCGTGAAGCGGCCCGACGGAACGAGGTCGTGCAGCCGCACGGTGCGATCGGCGACGCCGTCGAACAGGAGCGAATCCGGTATCCGATCACCGGCGTGCAGTTGTCCATTGTGGCCGCTCGCGAGCGGGGTGCCGCGATATGTGTGGCCTAGTTGGGAGAAGCGCCGCGCCATCTTGGCCCGTGCCGTGGCGGTCGCGTTGAGCACGGTGAACGCGGCATCGCGCAGGTGCCGCCGCGGGTCCCCACGGAGCAACATCGCTCTGGCGCCAAGATGGGTGAACGCGACAACTCGCTGCGCGACTTTGTGTCGCTCGGTCTCGTAGCTGTCGAGCAACTCGGCGTACGAGTGTCCAGCGGTGACCGCGGCGAGTTTCCAGCCGAGGTTCATCGCGTCGCCGACGCCGAGGTTGAGTCCCTGTCCGCCGAACGGAGTGTGCACGTGGCCCGCGTCGCCCGCCAGGAACACGCGACCCGAGCGGTAGTGGGCGGCGTGTTTGTGGGCGAGATTGAACGTCCAGAACTGGTCGACGGACTGGATCGTGCCCTCGATTCCAGTCCTGACCATGGCCCGTTGCGCGTCGGCGAGATCTGGTTCGAGCAGTTCGCCGTCGGGACCGCGGTTCTGGGTGTACGCCAGCCGGTAGCGACGGTCACCGGGAAGCGGAAACACGCCGTAGATGCCTTCCTTGTCGCCGGAGAAGGTCATCTCGTTGCGGGGCAGCGGCCAGTCGACGACGGCGTCGCAGAGCACCCAGTCGTCGGCGTAGTCGGCGCCGATGAACTCGATTCCGAGCAGGGACCGGATGGTGCTGTGGACACCGTCAGCACCGACGACCCAGTCCGCCGCGATCGTCGTGGTGTCGCCGTCTTGCGTTGTGACCGTCGCGATCACGTTGTCCGCGGTCTGCTCGAGCCCGGTGCAGGTGACCGGACGCTCGATGGTTACCCCGGCCGCGGTGAGATGGTCGATGAGGATGTGTTCCGTGCGGGCCTGCGGGATGTCGATCATGTACGGATACGCGACGTCGTCGAGGTCGCGGAAGTCGACGGTGACTCGGTCGCGGTAACCGGTGCGCAATTGGAGGACGTCGACTCGATGGCCTTCGTCCAGGACGCGGTCGATGATGCCGAGGTCGCGGAAGTGCTCCAGTGTTCTGGCGTGCAGTGCCGCGGACTTGGTGAGTTCGAGGACGTCGGCGTGCTTGTCGATGATCCGGAAGCTGACGCCGAGACGGTGTAGCTGAGCGGCGAGGGCCAGCCCGGTGGGGCCCGCCCCGACGATGAGCACCTGGGTGCGCTGCATGGTGTTGTCTCCTGGTGTCCGCACGTTGCTCGTAAAGCGAATGTCCGTTCTTTTTAACTATGACGAGCCCGTGGGTTGTTGTCAAGAAGGAATGTTCGTTCTATTATTTGGTCGTGCCTAGAGTCAGTGCCGAGTACCTTGCCGCTCGCCGCGAGCACATCCTCGCCGCCGCGGCCGCCCGTTTCGCTCGTGACGGCTTTCATCGGACGTCGATGCAGGACGTCATCGGCGAGGCAGGCTTGTCGCCAGGTGCGGTGTATCGCTACTTCCGGAGCAAGGACGAGATCATCATCGCGATCTCGATGGACGCGATCGGGTCGGTGCAGGCGCTGGTGCGCGACGCGCTGCGGACGCACCAGCCGATCGCCGACCTCGTCGCGGGGTTGCCGAGGGCGATCGCTCATCTCGACCAGGCCGACGTGCGGATGCGACTGGCCGTGCAGGCATGGGGTGAAGCATTGCGCAACCCTGACCTGGCCGCGGCGTTGCAGGACGGGCTGGACGGGCTTCGGTCGGCGCTGCGCGAACGCATCGTGTTGGGGCAGCGCGACGGCGACGTCGCCGAGCGGGTCGACGCCGACGCCGTCGGCGGAGTGTTGCTCGCGCTGGTGCAAGGCTTCATCCTGCAGCGGTCCTGGGACCCGGAACTGTCCGCCGAGACCTACGGTGCCGCGGCGCGCGACGTGGTCGGTGGGTTGCTCACGCGCCCGTCATGACTGCTCAGCACGCGCGCCACGTTTCGTCGTGCGTGCGGATCGCCCGGAGTCGCGGCGTTTCCGCTCGGCCACTTCGGCTCGGTGTGCCTCCTGGACCATCCGCCGAGCTCTAGCTACCGAGCGGTCGCCACGGGCGAGCCGGTCAGTGTCCCAGCGGGCCACCCTGCCCTGCGAGGCCTGCATGGGTACGTCACCGCCGAGCAGGCACGAGACGAGTGTTGTCGGTCCGAGCCGCCTGCTGAACAGCGATCCAGTCAGGATCCTCGCCAGCCGTGTGGTGACGGCTCGCCGTACTGGCCCGCCTGACTGGTCGCCGCCGATGATCAGCCATGCCGTGAAGCTGCCGACGTCGCGCGGCACGAACCAGAACCAGCCTTCCCCGAGCCCGGCTCCCAGATCGCCGGGTGCGTGGTAGACGACGTTCGGCAGGTACCACTCGACGTGATCGATGTGCAGTTTGCCTGGGTGCTCGCCCGCCTGGGTGTAGCTGGCACGCAGCCCCGTCGGTCCGCGCTCTTCGCATTCGATCTCACCGAATGGTCGCTGGCTGCCGAACAGCAGGCAGGTGCGGTGCAGGCAACCGACGTGCGTGAGGTCCGTGGCGTTGTCGAGCATGTTCAGATGGCTGAACGGCAGCTCCATGTGTTGCACGATGAGGGATCGTTGGCCGAGCACGGAGCGAGCGTGCGGCTGGGAGTCGAGAAGCGAGCTCGGTTGATTGTGTCCCATGTAGACCCAGATGATGCCTGCGTGCTCCTCGACCGGGTAGGAACGGGCGCGGACCTTGCCGATCGCCGGGCTGTCCGGCCCGTCCGCCAGGTAGGCGACGCAGCTCCCTTCGCCGTCGAAGGTCATGCCGTGGTATCGGCAGGTGATGGTGCCCGCCTCGTAGGCGCCGACCTGGCCGAGTGAAAGCAAGGCGCTGCGGTGGGGGCAGCGGTTCTCCAGCGCCCGCGCCGTTCCGTCCGCGGCGCGGAAGAGCACGATATTGTCGCCGAGCAGGGTGACGGGGCGAGACTCGTTGTGGCGTAACTGGCCGGACTTGAGCGCGGGGTACCAGTACTCGCGAAGGCCAAGAAACGGGATGTCGTCCTCATTCGCCTTGATGTAGTCCCACGGGATTTCAGCTAGCGACTCGGGTTTCTCCGCCGTGCCATAGGGCGCTTGGCCCCACCGGAACATGCGCACGCTCGATGAGCGCAGCGGCCGAGCCTCTGGCCGGTTCACGACGTTGGACAGGCCAGGCACCCGGCCAAGGGCGCCCAGCCACAGCTCACGCGCCTGCTGACCGGTGGTGGAGCGGATTCGAGACAGCAGGCCGACCTGCGGGACCGACCGCTCGAAGAGCTCTGTCTGAGGGGGTGGCTGCTCGGTTGCTGTGTCCTGGTGCTGTGTTCGCACTAGTGGTCTCCTCTCGTGTGTACACGCTGTGTTTGGGCTGGCAGAGGAAGGTGGCGACCAGGTGGTGGGCGTCCATCCGTGTCATCGGTCAAGGACGATCCGATGGCCGCACGCGCGGGAGACGCAGACCATCATCGTGCTGCCCGCCCGCCGTTCCCGGTCCGTGAGCACGTAGTCGCGGTGGTCGACCTCGCCGCTCACCACCTTGGTCTCGCAGCTGCCGCAAATGCCTTCGCGGCAGTCGTTGGGCACCTCCACGCCATGGTCGAGAAGCACGTCGAGAACGGAGCGGTCCGCTGGCACGTGTACCGTTCGGCCGGTTCGTGCGAGCTCGATCGCGAACGCGTCCGCGGGTAGCGCGTCGTCCTCCGGTTCCGGTGCGGCGAACCGTTCCACCCGGAGCTGTTCGGCGGGGCAGCGTTCGTGCACGGCATCGATCAGCGGTGCCGGCCCGCAGCAATAGACCAGGGTGTGCTCATCGACAACGGCGAGCGCGGTATTCAGGTCGAGCAAGCCGACTTCGTCCTGCGGGGCGAGCCGGACGGCTGAGCCGTAGCGAGCGAGCGTGTCGGTGAAGGCCATGCTGCTGCGCCGCCTGCCGCCGTAGAGCAGCCGCCACGGTCGGCCGGTGTCTCGCACCGCGGCGATCATCGGCAGGATCGGGGTGATCCCGATGCCGCCGGCGATGAACAGGTACCGCTCGGCGTCCTCCAGCCGGAAATGGTTGCGTGGCCCGCGTACATCGATGAGGTCGCCCGGTCGTAACGTCCGGTGCACGTACTCCGAGCCGCCGCGACTGTGGTCTTCGCGCAACACCGCCACCCGGTACTCGCCGCGGTCGGCGGGGTCGCCACACAGCGAGTATTGCCGCACCAGACCGTCGCCGAGCTCCATGTCGATATGGGCGCCGGGTTCCCACGCGGGCAGATCGACGTCGTCAGGGGCGCGGAGCGCCATGGAGAGCACGTCGTCGGCTTCCCACGTCATCGCACACACCCGCAACGTCATCGCCGACCCGGTGACGCCTTCGTTGTGACGCACACGGCCGGGCTGAACTTCGCCGGATGCTGCTGCCACGTCCATGCTCGGATCCGCCTCAGACCAGAAAGTCGGTGACCAGGCGGTGCGTGGTCTCCGGTTGCTCGACCTGAGGCACGTGTCCCGCGTCTGGCACGATCTTGACTTGGCTATCGGCGATATGCCGGTGGAAATCCTCGGCGTAGCGGACCGGTATCAGCGCGTCATGCTCACCCCAGATGATCAGTGTCGGTGCGGTGACGCGGTGCAAGCGCTTGTTGAGGCCGCGGTCCGGAATGGGCCAGCACAGTTTCCCGGTTGCCCCGAGGTTCCAGACCATCGCGGCCTGCGCGGCGGCGTGCGCTGCCGGCTCCTCCGGCATCGCCAGCAGATCCTGGACGGCGGGTCTGGTTGGGTCGTGGAACAGCATGGCCACCAGATCGGGGAAGGACGCGGAAATCCAGTTCGCGACCGGGGCGTCGTCGCGCCACAGTCCGATCGGGTCGAGCAGGACGACATGGGAGAACAACGTCGGGTACGCCGCGGCGAGCTCAGCGGCGAGCATGCCGCCGAAAGACTGCCCGATCATCGGTATTCCCGCGAGGTCGAGCTCGCGCAGCATGTGCTCGTAGATGAGCACCGCGTCCCACAAGCTGTCGATCTGATGGATGGCATACGGGTCTCCCGACGTCGTTCCAGGAAACTCGGGCGCGTACACCGTGTAGCGCTCCGCGAGCGCGGTCAGGAACGGGTCCCACATCAATCCATTCGCGGCGTGCAGGTAGAGCAGCGGAGGGCCGTCCCCTGCCACCCGCACCCGCAGAGTTACCTTGCCGTCCCACGTCTCGACGTCGCGCTCGCGTGGTGTGGTGATGCTTCCCTGGTTCACGCGATCACCGCCTCGTCCGCCGTCCGCGTCGTGTCGATCGGAGTGCCGCCGAGCCGTTCCGGCCACCAATGATGTGCCCAGCCGGCTTCACTCCACAGCTCACGCAAGGTGGGAAGGACCTCCTCGGCGAAGAGGCTGATGTTGTCTTTCGCGAGGGCGGTGGGCATCGACCCGAACTGCAGCATGGTGTGCAGGTTGCCGATGCGGAACTCGCGGGCGAACTCGGTGATCTGCTCACGCACGGTCGCCGGACTGCCGCAGACCACCGAGCCCGCGTCAACCAGCTCGGCGAAGGTAGCCTCGCGCATCTTGGCGTAGATCCCGAAGTCACCCGGATCACGGAAGAGGAACTCCAGCCCCTTGATGTCGATGCCCCCGGGGAGCGCGAGGCGTTCCATAGGGATCGAACCTATGGCCTTCTGGAAGAAGTACTCGGCGTGTTCGGCGAACAACTTCTCCGCCTTGGCGTCGGTGTCGGCGACGCAGATGGTCTGCATGAAGCCCATCCGGTAGGGATTGGCGTCTTTGCCGAGCCGGTCCGCGATCTCCCAGAAGCGGTCGAAGATTCGGCGGCCGGTGACCTTGGCGCCGAACCAGCCGAAGTAGTTGAAGCCGAAGCCGCGATCGAGGCAGAACTCCATTGTTCGGGGATTACCGATGCCGGTGATGAAGACAGGAGGATGCGGGTCCTGCAATGGTCGTGGCCAGATGTTGACCGCCGGGTACTGGTGGAAACGGCCATTCCACGCGAACGGATCGCGCGCCCGCCAAGCCTTGAGGACGAGTTCGAGGTTCTCGTCGAACCGTAGCCGGGTCTCGGCGGGCGGCACACCGTTGTTGATATTGGCGTCGTAGGCGAGGCCGACCGGGAACCCCGCGATGAGCCGTCCCCCGCTGACCGCGTCCAGCATGGCTAGCTCCTCCGCCACTCGCAGCGGTTCCCGGCTCTTGCCGAGCGAACGGCCCAGCGGGTAGATCGCGGTCGTCAGCCCTTCGGCTTCGGTGGTGTTGGCGGCCGCCGCGGCGATGAGGTTCGGGTTTGGTGCCATGTCATAGCAGCTCTGACCGTGTTCAGTGATCGCGATGGCGTCGAAACCTGCACGCGCCGCATGCGCCATCTCGGCGAAAGCGTCGCGGTAGGCGTGGTGGACGAGGTCCGGCTCAGTCAGCTGGTGGTAGGGCGTGGTGACGACGGACTCGTGGTGATGCTGGAAGTCGGAGGGCAGGTGCCGGTATGGCACTTGCTGGAAATAGGTGACCTTCATGGGTTCTCCGAGTGGTGGGTCGTGAGATGTGCGTTGTCGAGCGTCATACGCTGATGAGTCCTGGCTCCGACAGGTGATGCAATTGGTGCGCGTAGGACAGCCACTGGGCCGCGCGTGGCTCACCGCGGCGTGTCGTAGGGGGCAGGTAGTCGAAGGCCAGCCCGAGCGTGTGAAATGTGCCGCGATGGAACAGCAGGGGCTCGCCGGGTCGATGGTCGTGGTGAACCACTTCGCCGACGAACATCAGGTGATCGCCGCCGTCGTAGGTGGCCCAGGGCACGCACTCCAGCCAGGCAAGGGTTCCGCGCAACCGCGGTGTCCTCGCGTCCTGCGACCACGGCACGTCCAAGTCGTCGCGAGGGCGTCCCGCGAAATGTAGCGCGACATCACGCTGGTTCGCTGCCAGTACGTTCACCACGAACGGCTGACCGGGGAGCAGGCTGGCCGTCTTCGCCGTTCGCGCGACGGACACCAGTATCAGTGGTGGATCCAGGGACACGGAGGTAAACGAGCTGACGGTCGCTCCGCGCGGTTCACCGTTGGCGAGGTAGGTAATGACGGTGACGCCGGTGGCGAAGCTGCCGAGGCAGGTGCGAAGTTTCCGACCATCGAGACGTGGCAGCGCGGCGGTCGTATCGCTCATGCCGATGCCAGGCTCGCCGTCGCGGCTGGCGTAGAGTCGTCGGACCTCCCATCTCGTCCGAGAATGCGCTCGAGCGCGTCCCGCAGACCCGATATGGCGGTGTCGTCGTAGGCGTACTGTCGCCAGCCGATGATCCGATCCGGACGGACGAGTAGTGCACCGCTCTCCGCGGTTTCCCTGACCGAGGCGAACTCACCGAACGGGTCTTCCGTGTCCTGACCCGCGCCGATCTGCTCGACAGTCAGCGGAACGCCGAGTTCGGTGCCAACTTGCTCGGCCGCCGTCCGCCATCGGCGGCCGCTGTTACCGGTGAGCAGCACGAACCTGCCACCGCCACACAGGTCGTGGGTGGATATCGTTTTCGTACCCTGAGTGAGCCACGCGTGCGGCAGCGGCGCCCCGGGACGGCTGCTGGCCTGGAAGTACAGTTCGGGGTCGCGCTGCCATTCCGGTTCGGGGCTGCCGTCACCGATGACGGCGGACGAGACGTAGCGCTGGTTCATCTCTACGCCGTGTGTGTTGTAGACGTAGTGGGTGGAGTCGATCGCCTCACGCAGGGCCGCGCGCTGCGCCGCGGATGCGTCGTCCTCTTCATGGAGATTGGCCATGTTCGCTCGCATCTGCTCCGGATCTTCGGTGTCGAAGAGACCAAGCGCGGCGAGGATCGGAGGGAAGTCGCCGAGGCTCTTGTTCGCCCTGGCGACCGTCTGTGCCGCGATGGGTGCGCGCTCGACGTGATAGCTGTCGAGCAACGCGGGCTGGGCGTGCCCGCGCAGTACGAATGCGAGCTTCCAGGCTAGGTTGTACGCATCGGCGATGGACACGTTGGAACCGAGGCCATTCGTTGGTGGATGGCGATGTACCGCGTCGCCCATGCAGAACACCCGCCCGCGCGATAGTTCGCGGGCGTAGGCGTCGTTGACCGTCCACGCGGAGGTTGCTTCGATTCGCACGTCCAGATCGTTGTCGCCGACCATGTTTCGGACGATGTCGACCACGTGCGAATCGCTGAGCTCCGGGGGACCGTCCGCGATGTCGTAGTTCCAGATGGCCAGCCATTTGTGCCATGGCCGAACCATGCGGATGACACCGATGCCGAGGCCGCCCCGGTCGGAACCGGGCTGAATGATCCAGTACAGCACGCTGGGCCGGTGTGCGACATACGCGCTCAGGTCGGCCTCGAACACGATGTTCAACGAACCTGACACGCCCATCGTGCCCTCGATGGGCAGGTCGAGGTCAGCGACGACCGAGGAGTTGGCGCCGTCGGCGCCAATGAGGTAGCGCGCACGGATGTCATAGACCGCCCCAGTCATGTTGTCTCGGACGGTCGCTGTGACGCCTTCCTCGTCCTGCACGTGCGAGAGGTACTCAGTGGCGAACCGAATACGGGAGCCACGTTGTGCCGCGGCGTTCACCAGGATCGGCTCCAGCAGGTTCTGCGGAAGGTCGCACATCTTGGTCGGGCTAGCCAGGTCGTGATCGGCCATACGGTTCGGATGGGTGCCCCACGTCCGGATCCTGCCGAGTTCCGTACCGGTCAGGCTCGTGCAGTAGGTGTTTTGGCCCATCAGCTCACGCGGCGTGGCTGCGGTCACCGCTTCCTGCTCGAGCCCGAGATCGCGCAGGATCTCCATGGTGCGTTGGTTGGTGATGTGTGACCGCGGAGTACGTGAGGTCCAGCCGAACTTGCTGATGACGACGTTGTCGACACCATACGTGGACAGCAGCGCCGCGGCCGCGCTTCCCGCGGGACCGGTCCCCACGATGAGGACATCTGTCCGGATGAGTGGTTCGCTAGCCGTCATCGTTGACGTCCCTTCACTTCGCCCGATCTGTGAAAGTGACGCTAATGACGGCCGCTCGATACTTCCAATACCAATTTCAACGGGGGATGATATCGATCTGGGTATCGAGTACCGGCGCTCGCTGGCCTGATCCGCCTTACGATGGAGCCGGCCACGTGTCGAGGAAGCGGAGGAACGCCCGCAACGCGGGCGCGGGCTCGGCCGCGCGATAGAGGCAGCTCAGCTCAAGTTGTGGGCCGTCAGCGAGGGGTACGTAGGCCAGGCCTGGCATGGCGATCGTGGTGGCCGAGCGGGGCACGATGGCGGAGAGTCCGCCAGCGGCCACGTAAGCGAGTGCTGTCACGGCGTCTTCCGCCTCGCGGGCGGCGCGCACCGTGAACCCGGCCTGCTTGCACATCTGGCTGACATCGTCGGCGAAGCTGGGCCTTGGCGCCGCCGGGAAGAGGACGAGGTTCTCGTCGCGCAGGTCGCTGAGCCGGATCTCGCCCTGCTGAAGCAGCGGATGGGTCGAGGGAGTGGCGACGAACAGTGGTTCGGTCGTGATCTGGCGACTCACCAGTCCCGGTTCGTCCCGATAACGGCGGCTGAAACCGAGATGCATGCGCCCGTCGCGGATCGCGTCAGCCTGGACGTTCTTGGGCGCGCGCTCCAGTACGAACGTGACCTGTGGGTGCGCTTGCGCGAAGCCGCGGAGCAGGCGGGGGACCGCGTCGAAGATCGTCGACCCGAAGTGACCGACCACCAGCTGTCCTATCTGGCCCGCTTCGGCGAGCCGGGTGCGCTCCACGGCGTGCTCGGAGAGTCGCACGATGCGGTAGGCGCGATCGAGCAGGACCGCGCCGGGCTCGGTCAGTTCCATACCGACCGGTGTGCGGTGGAACAGCTGTACGCCCACCTCCTGCTCCAGCCGGGTGATGCGGCGGGTGAGCGGCGGCTGGGTCATGTGCAGGCGCAGTGCCGCGCGACCGACGTGTCCTTCCTCCGCGACGACGATGAAGCACTCCAGCTGCCTGATGTCGAGGGTCGTCACGGTACCCACGATAGCCCTTACAGCATGAATGGTCAGGCAGCGATAACAAGTCGGGTATCGAGCCAAGGTCAAAGAAGTATTGGATCGAGCACAACGAGTCCGCGACGCTGCTACTGGGCGGCTCACCGTAAGCCCGCCAACCTGACGGGAGTCATCTGGTGAGCCACGTTTGAGGAGTAACGCGAATGGCCGACTATGACGAGCGCGTGGCCACCGTGGCCACCGAGATTCTCGCCGCGGTGCGGGAACGACTTGAGAAGCACCAGGTGACCCACAGCGAGTACCGCGCGGCGTGGCGATGGCTCATCGGCCTCGCCGAGTCCGGTGAGGTCCCGCTGTTCCTAGACGTGTTCTTCGAGTCCGTGGTCGAGCGGCTCACGCACGACGGCAAACCAGGCTCGCCAGGAACCGTGCAGGGGCCTTACCACCTTCCTGATGCCCAGATGCTCGACGGCGATCCGCTGGTGCTGCCGATGCGTGATGACGAGCCGGGGACGCCGATGATCTTCACTGGAAAGTTGTGCGGGCTCGACGGAACGCCGGTGCCCAACGCACTCATCGACATGTGGCAGGCGGGCAACGACGGCACCTACTCCGGTTTCGTTGGCGACGCGCCCGCCGGCAACCTCCGCGGCCGGATGCGCACCGGGGCGGACGGCACCTTCCAGGTGCGCACCATCCGGCCGGCGCCTTATCAGATCCCGCACTCCGGCCCAACCGGTGAGTTCCTCGCGATGATCGGCATGCACGCGTGGCGGCCCGCGCACTTCCACTTCATCATTACCGCCGACGGGTACGAACCGTTGATCACCCAGCTGTACTTCAATGGTGACGAGTGGCTGGAGGACGGCGACGTCGTCGGTGCGGTGAAGGACTCGCTTGTCATCGACGTTCGAGACGGAACCGATGAGAGTCTTGCCGCACGGTTTGGAATCAACGGATCGCATCAGGTGGCCGAATACGACTTCGTGCTGCGGCCGGGTGGCGCGAATGTGTCATGAGCGGTGGAGCGGCACCGGTGATGCGATGCGCGGCAGTACGCCCGTCGCCATCCCGGTGGAGAAAGGCCGTGACATGCCGGGATGGACCTTCCAACCAAGGAGTACGCCGCGGGGACGCTGCGTGGTGGCTCCGGACATCTACGGACCATCCCCGTTCTACGCGGAGGTGAGCAGGCTGTTGGCGGCAGAGGGTTTCACCACGACGCTGGTTGACTACTTCTTCCGGGAGGGCCCGCTGCCTGAGGTGACAAGGGAGGCCGCGTTCGCTAGGCGCGCGGGCCTCGATGAGCAGCGCGCGCTGCGTGACCTATCGGCCGCGATCGATCATGTGGGAGCGAAAGAAGCCCGCACCGGTCTGGTGGGGTTTTGCCTCGCGGGCCAGTTCGCGCTTGACCTGTGCGCCCAGCGACAAGACCTGGCCACGGTCTGCTACTACCCATTCCCCGAGGGCGTCGACGGCGAGGTCGCGGTGCGGGCACCGCGACCGATCGACCTCGCCGACGAGATCCGCGGGCCGATCCTGGCGATGTGGGGGACCCATGACTACATCCCCCTCGACGTCATCGCTCGCTTCGAGAAGGCCATGCTGGAAACCGGGGTCGACTACACGCAGCGCCTTTACGAAGGGGCCGGACATAGCTTCCTGCAAGGCCTTGTCGAGGAGCGTCCTGACAGCGCGGCGGCTCACGGCTCGTGGCGGGAGACCCTGCGATTCCTGAACGCACACGTCGTCGGACAAGTGTCGTGAGCGGCCCCCAGGTTACGTCGATCGACACCACCATCATCGACGTCCCGACTCGCCGTCCCCACCGGTTCGCCGAGCACAGCATCGAGCGGCAGTCGTATCTCATTGTTCGCCTGCACACCGATGGTGGTCCGGTTGGCATCGGGGAAGGAGTCTCACCGGGAGGCCCGTGGTGGAGCGGCGAGAGCATCGAAGGTCAGCAGCAGATCATCGAGCACTATCTCGCACCGGCGCTCCTCGGCACGGACTGTCTCGATCTGCACCACGCGGTGGCGGCGATGGATCGCGTCGCTTATGGGAACGACTTCGCCAAGGCGGCGTTGGAGATGGCCTTGATCGACGCCGCGGCCAGGGTGCGTGACGTGCCCGCGTACGTGCTACTCGGTGGTGCGGCGGCGCGAGATCGCATCTCGTTGCGATGGGCGTTGCCCGCGCTGGGCGGGACGGAAGTCGTGCAGGAGGCGGCCGAACGGCTCGGCGAGGGGTGTGCCGGACTCAAGCTGAAAATGGGCGCCCTGACTCCGGAGGAGGACATCCGACGGGCCGGGCTTCTCGTCGACAAGATCGGGGCGGACGTCGACTACCTCGCCGACCCCAACGGGGTCTGGGACTTCCGCACCGCCGCGTGGGCGATCCGTGAACTAGAGGCCATCGGCGTCAGGACACTCGAGCAGCCCATTGATCGCGATGACCTCGCGGGAATGGCGAGCCTCTGCCGCCGATCGACCGCCATTCGGCTGATGGCCGACGAATCGGTTTGCCGCCCCGCCGACGCCGTAGCCGCTGTCACCGCGAGGGCCTGCGACGCCGTCTCCATCAAGCCGGGCAAGGCGGGTGGACTGCTCAGGGCAGCACGGGTCGCGTCGATCGCGGCAGCGGGCGGGGTCGCTTGCTACGGGGGAACCGCGCTGGAGAGTTCGATCGGCACCGCGGCGGCGATGCACCTCTTCGCCGCGTTGCCCAGCCTCCCTCTTGGCTGTGAACTCGTCGGCCCGCTGCTGTTGGCCGACGACGTCACGGTCGAACCGTTGCGTCACAGCGACGGTTACCTGCATGTGCCCACCGGGCCAGGTCTTGGCGTGCGGATCGATGAGGACAAACTGGCCCGCTATGCGAGGAGCACCCCATGACGCCCCACACACCGGTCGCCACCGAAGCCGTGATCCGCGAGTTCGTGCACGAGATGCCTGCCACGCGAGTAGTCCTTGCCGCTGGAGCGAGGAACAACGTGCCCGATGAGGTCGCTTCGCTTGCCTGGCAACGGGTCCTGCTTATCGGTGGGGACGAACCGCTGCGCGCAGTCGGTGACGAGATCGCCGCCGCACTCGGTCCGTGGGTCGGCGCGCGGATTTCCGATACCGCCCAACATGTTCCCACCGCCGCCGCGACAGCCGCGACCGCGACGGCGCGGCGCATTGCGGCGGACGGGCTTGTCGCTCTCGGAGGAGGTTCGGCGATCGGGCTGGCCAAAGCCGTCGCATTGGATACCGGCCTGCGGATTCTCGCCGTCCCCACCACCTACGCGGGTTCGGAAATGACCGATATCTGGGGCAGAACCGATGGCGGCCGCAAGACTACTGGTCGCGACCCACGAGTCCGGCCCGTGGCGGTCGTCTACGACGTCGAGCTGACAACGGGCATGCCCGCCGGGTTGACCGCGGTGAGCGGACTCAACGCCCTTGCTCATTGTGTTGAAGCCGCCTATGACGCGCAGGCAAGTCCCATTACCCGGCTGCTCGCCGTTGAAGGGGCGCGGTTGCTCGCCACATGGCTACCTGACGCCGTCGCGGACGGTCGTGAGCTGCGTGCTCGGGCTGAGGTGCAATATGGAGCACACCTGGCGGGTACGGCGCTTGGTGCCGCGCGCATGGGGGTCCATCACAGCCTCTGCCATATCCTCGGCGGTACTTTCGGTCTTCCACACGCGGAAACGCATGCCGTGGTTCTGCCGTACGCGGTCGCGTTCAACCAGACCGCCGCTCAGGCAGCGCTCGCTCCACTCGCGGCCGCGCTGGACGTCAACGATGTCGGAATCGCCGCGACGTTGTGGGACCTCGGCAGGAAAGTGGGAGCGCCCCGGTCGCTCGCCGAGTTCGGCCTCACCGCACACGACGCTGTGCGTGCGGCTCGCCACCTGGCCGAGCACCATATATCCAACCCACGTCCTGTCGATCCGGAGGGCGCCAGGGAACTGGTTCTCGCCGCGTATCACGGCAAGCGGCCGGGAGACTACTAACTAGGCACGCACCGCGGGTAGGTCTGCCAGGCAGGGGCTACCCGCCGTGAACGCACTTGGGGCACGCATCCACCTCGCTGCCATCCTCGCCACCGATGCGAGCCCCATCGCTTTGAAGGCCGCTGAGCAGTTCGGTGACGCTGTACCCGCCGGGAAAATCGGGGTCGGCGATGGCAAGATCGAGCTGGCACATGTTGCATTGGATGATCCGCATGCGGGATCCTTCCCCTTGTGCTGATCGTCTGATTCGGGCGGGCTCGATGGCACGTAATCCTCGTGAATTCCCCACCTGGCCGAAGATCCCAGCTTTATGTGGAGCGGGAGTGCATTTCGCGTGTCAGGACTTCTCCAGCGAGGGAAACTAGAGGAGAACTTTCGCCGGGCCGATGATCGAGGAGCTTTCGAACCGCTCTATCTCGCCGACCAACTCGGCGCCTTGAGGCTTGAGGCGGGTCAAATGCTGTGGCGGGTTGCGGCGTAGCGATCGCGTATGTGGTCACCAACAGAGCGGTCGATACCGGTCAGTATGGTGGCCTCGCGCAGTGGCCAGTGCGGGGGTTCTGGGGTACCCGCGAGCGCCCAGGCGGCTTGCCGTGCGGCGCCGATCGCGACGTATTCGCCGGGCTCGGGCACTGTCACCGGGGCGCCGAGGACGGTGGGTGCGGCTTCTCTGACGGCTGCTGAGCGGGCGCCGCCGCCGACGAGCAGGATGCGGTTGATGTCGACCTCGAGGGCACGCAGGGCATCGAGGCCATCCGCGAGTCCGCAGAGCATGCCTTCGACCGCCGCTCTGGCGACGTTTTCCGGCGTCATGGTGTCGCGGCGCAGTCCGTGCAGGGATCCGGCGGCGTCCGGCAGGTTCGGGGTGCGTTCGCCGTCGAGGTAGGGCAACAGCACGAGGCCGTCGGCTCCGGGGTTCGCCGCGAGGGCGAGCCGGTCCAGGCCGTCCAGGTCGGTGCCGAGCATGCGCGCGGTGGCCCCAAGAACCCGAGCCGCATTGAGGGTGCAGACGAGCGGCAGGAACCGTCCGGTCGCGTCGGCGAACCCGGCGACGGTCCCGCTCGCATCCGCTACCGAGTCGGAATGAACCGCGAACACGGTGCCGCTGGTGCCGACGGAGACGATCACGTCGCCTGGCCCGGCGCCGAGGCCGAGTGCGGCGCCCATGTTGTCGCCGGTGCCGGGCGCCACGATCGTCCTCGAATCGAGCTCGCCGACCACTTCGGACGGTGCTGCGACCCGGGGCAGCGCCAGGGGTGCACCGAACGCGAGCGACACGACATCGTCGCGATACGTGTGTTCGGCGGGTGACCAGTAGCCGGTTCCGGAGGCGTCACCCGCGTCGGTGACCGGCTCGACGCGGCCGCCGAGCAGTCGCCAGGTGAGCCAGTCGTGGGGGAGCAGCACGCGTTCGATTCGGGCTGCGAGAGCCGGTTCATGCTCGGCGACCCAGCGCAACTTGGTCACCGTGAAGCTGGCGACGGGCACGCTGCCCACGGCGTCCGCCCAGGCAGCGGGCCCGCCGAACTCGCTGACGAGGTCGGAGGCGGCGTCGGCCGAGCGGGTGTCGTGCCAGAGCAGGGCGGGCCGGACCACCGCGCCGTCGCCGTCCAGCGCGACGAGCCCGTGCTGCTGACCGGCGACGGCGAGCGCGCGGACGTCGTCGAGCAGCCCGGCGCTGGCTTCGGTCCAGGCGTCCCACCAGCGCCGCGGGTCGACCTCGGTGGTGTCGGGGTGCGGCGCCCGCGCTTCCCGGACGACCGCGCCGGTGTCCGCGTCGACCACGACCACCTTGCATGACTGCGTAGAGCTGTCGATGCCTGCTACCAGGGGCCCGGTACGTAGGGTCACGGTGGTCTCCTCGGTCGGTATCTCAGGTGAGCAGCTCGCGGGCCACGTCGGTGTCGGTGACGAGTGCGGTGACGATACCCGCCGTGAGCACGGCATGGATTGCCTGCGCTTTGCGGGTACCGCAGGCGACGGCGATGACCTCGGGGACCTTGCGCAGCTGCTCGGCGCTGATCGCGATGACGCGGTCGTCGAGGTCGGTCACCGGCATACCGTCGTCGTCGAGGAGTCGTGCGCAGGTCTCGGCGCGGACGCCGCGCGCGCGGAGCGCGGTGGCTTCCGCTTTGGTGAGTGAGTCGCGAACGAGCGACTCCGGTGGGTCCCACGATCCGATCGCGACGATCGCCTTGGTGAGGTCGCGGTAGCGCCGCATCGCGTCGGCCACTTGCGGCTGGGTGAGTAGCCCTCGGGCGGAGGTGACGTCCGGGAGCACCAGCGGCGCGTAGATCGGGAAGGCCGGGCCCCGCGCGATGCTGGCGACTCGGCGGACCAGTTCCACCGAGTTCTCCTTGACGCCGCCGGGGTGGACGCCGGTGAGCTGCACGACGGTGATTCGGGGGAGAGTGGTCAGCGCGAACACTGTCTCCTGGAGGGTGCGCGAGCAGGCGAGCCCGATGACGTCGCCCTCGGTGATGATCTCGGTGAGGTAGTCGGCCGCGATCCTGCCGACGCTCTGGCGCACCGACTCCGCATGTCCCTCAGGGCTGGCGACGACGATGGCGTCGGTGAGCCCGTAGCGCGTCCGCAGCGCATCCGACAGCTCCGCGTCGATCTGGGCAGGCACGGCGATGTCGATCCGCACCAGCCCGGCGTCTCGTGCGTCCTCCAGTACTCGCGCCACCTTGAACCGGCTGATGCCGAACTCCTCCGCGATGTCTACTTTGGACGCTCCGTCGAGGTAGTAGCGGCGTGCCACGCCTGCCGCCCGGATTAGCTCGGCGGGCCGTAGCGCGCTGTCCCTGCGCGGCGTCGACACCTGATCACCGTCCTTCCGCTCATATGAGCGCAAACAAGCTCATTATTGCACGACCCGTTGACGGTGTCACGGGTCACAGCGTTCACTTGGTTCACGCTCAGGTGTGAACGAGTACACACAGATGAGCAACGCCAGGATGAGGAGGCCCTGATGACAACCAAGTCCCGCTCGCGCACCGTGCTCGCCGCTTCCGTGGCGGCCGCGACGTTCGCCGCGGCGTGCTCGGGTGCCGGTGCTGGTGGTGGCGATGACACGGGCACGGTCACCATCGCGACCGTCGCCAACCCGCAGATGCAGGACATCGAGAAGCTCACGTCGGAGTTCGAGAAACAGCACCCCGACATCGACGTCCGCTTCGTGACGCTGCCGGAGAACGAGCTGCGGGACAAGGTCACCCAGGACATCGCCACCGAGTCCGGCCAGTTCGACATCGTCACCATCGGCACGTACGAGACGCCGATCTGGGCGGAGAATGGCTGGCTCACCTCGCTGGACGAGTATGCCAGCGACCCGGCCTACGACGTCGATGACTTGCTGCCGCCGGTGCGGGATGCGCTGTCGTTCGAGGACAGTCTGTACGCGGTGCCGTTCTACGGCGAGTCGTCGTTTTTGATGTATCGCAAGGATCTGTTCGCGAAGGCTGGGTTGGAGATGCCGGACCAGCCGACGTGGCAGCAGGTCGCGGAGTTCGCCGAGAAGCTGCATGATCCGGAGAACGACGTGGCTGGGATCTGTCTGCGTGGACTGCCCGGCTGGGGTGAGGTGCTGGCACCGTTGAACACCGTCATTCTGACGTTCGGTGGTCAGTGGTTCGACGAGAGCTGGAACGCCAAGCTCACCTCGCCGGAGACGAAGCGGGCTGTTGAGTTCTATGTCGATCTGGTGCGTGACTACGGCGAGCGTGGTGCGCCGAACGCCGGGTTTTCGGAGTGTTTGACCGCGACGGGCCAGGGTAATGCGGCGATGTGGGTCGATGCGACGGTCGCGGCCGCCTCGTTGGAAGATGAGAAGACGAGCAAGGTCGCAGGGAAGATGGGCTATGTGCCCGCTCCGACGGTGAGAACCGACCACGCTGGCTGGTTGTGGGCGTGGTCGTTGGCTATCCCGGAGACGTCGCAGCAGAAGGACGCCGCGTGGGAGTTCGTGTCCTGGGCGACGTCGAAGGAGTACCACAAGCTGGTCGGCGAGGAGCTGGGTTGGACCCGCGTTCCGCCGGGTGCTCGGGCATCGACCTACGAGATCCCGGAATATCAAGCGGCGGCTTCGGCGTTCGCGGAACCGACGCTCGAGGCGATCGAGAATGTGGATGTGAACCAGCCTGGTTTGCATGAGCAGCCGTGGACGGGTGTGCAGTACGTCTCGATCCCGGAGTTCCAGGATCTCGGGACGCGGGTGTCGCAGGAGATCTCGGCCGCCATCGCTGGTCAGCAGTCGGTGGATGAGGCGCTGGCGAAGGCGCAGCGCATGGCTGAGGAGACCGCCCAGGAGGGCGGCTACCAAGAATGACGACATCGACCTTGCCTGCGGCGGCCCCCCGGGGCCGTCGCGAGGCGCGCCCGAAACCCACTGCGCGAGAACGCTGGCGGCTGCGTGGTCCGCTGCTGCCAGCGCTGGTGCTGACGATCCTGCTGACGCAGGTGCCGCTGCTCGGCACTGTGTTCTACAGCCTGCGGTCGCGGAACTTGCTGCGGCCGGAGTCGGATGAGTTCGCAGGTCTCGCCAACTACGGCACCGTGCTCGGCGACGAGTACTTCCGCAATGCCGTGGTCAACACGTTGATCTTGACGGCGTCGACGGTTGTGTTGTCGATGGCGTTGGGGATCGCGTTCGCGGTGTTGCTGGACAAGAAGTTCCTTGGCAGAGGTGTGGTGCGGACACTGCTGATCACACCGTTTTTGGTGATGCCGGCAGCGGCGGCGTTGTTGTGGAAGCACGCGATGTTCAATCCGTTGTTCGGCATGCTCAACTGGGCGCTGTCGGTGGTGGGTATCGGCAAGGTCGACTGGGTCAGCACGTTCCCGATGCCGTCGTTGGTGTTGATGCTGGTCTGGCAGTGGACGCCGTTCATGATGTTGATCGTGTTGGCGGGGCTGCAGAGCCAGTCCACCGAGATCTTGGAGGCCGCGAAGGTCGACGGCGCTGGCCCGTGGGACACGTTCCGCCGGATCACGCTGCCGCACCTGCGGCGGTTCATCGAGCTGGCCATCCTGCTTGGCTCGATCTTCATCGTGCAGACCTTCGACCCGATCTTTCTGATCACCCAGGGTGGGCCGGGGCAGGCGACCACCAACCTGCCGTTCGCGATCTACCAGACGACGTTCCGCGCGTTCGAGGTCGGCGAGGCCGCCGCGGCGGGGGTGATCGTGGTGATCGGCACCATTGTGATCGCCACGTTCGCGCTGCGGGTGATCTCGAGTTTGTTCCAAGAGGAGACATGATGGCGACGGCGATGGCGCCCCCGCGTGCCGACGTACCGGCGGCCGGAAGAACCGGAGGGGCTCAGCGTCGGTCCCGGCGGATCGAGCCCGGCTCGGTGGTGACCGGCGTGCTGGCCTGGGTAGCGGCAGTGGTGATGTTCTTCCCGGTGCTGTGGATGTTCGTGACCGGGTTCAAACAGGAGGCGCAGGCGGCCACCGACCCGCCGACGTGGTGGTTCACACCAACGCTCGAGCAGTTCGAGGCGATCCTGGGCCGCAACTTCACGCCGTATCTGTTGAACTCGCTGATGGCGACGGTCGGCTCGACTGTGCTGGTGATCCTGCTGGCGACCCCGGCGGCGTACGCGCTGTCGTTGGCGCCGGTCGGGCGGTGGAAGGACTCGCTGTTCTTTTTCATCTCCACGCGGATGATGCCGCCGGTCGCGATCATCCTGCCGCTCTACATCATCGCCAACGACATCGGCATGCTCGACAACATCACCATGCTCTCGTTGATCTACACGGTGATGAACCTGCCGATCGCGGTATGGATGATCCGCTCATTCCTGTTGGAGTTGCCGAAGGAGGTGCTGGAAGCGGCCCGAGTGGACGGTGCGAGCTTCGGTACTGAGATCCGGCGGATCATCCTGCCGATGATCGCGCCAGGGCTGGCGGCGACCGCGCTGATCTGCTTCATCTTCGCGTGGAACGAGTTCTTCTTCGCGGTCAGCATGACCGCTACCAACGCGGCGACGGTGCCGGTGTTCCTCACCGGGTTCGTCACCAGCGAGGGGTTGTTCCTGGCGCGGTTGTCCGCCGCAGCCACCATGGCCGCGCTCCCGGTGATCCTGGCCGGCTGGGTCGCGCAGAAATGGCTTGTCCGCGGCCTGTCACTTGGGGCGGTGAAATGATGCGCGCAGCCGTTATCGACACTCCGGGCTCGGTCTCGGTCACCACGGTGGACGACCCGACGCCAGAGCCGCGCGACGTGGTGGTCGAGGTCGCGGCCGTGGGGATCTGCGGCACCGACATCCACATTCTCGACGGCGATTTCGCGCCGACGCCGTATCCGATCGTGCCCGGTCACGAGTTCGCGGGCACGGTCGTCGGGCTCGGCTCGGCGGTGACTGAACTGTCCGAAGGGGATAGGGTGGCGGTTGATCCGTCGCTGTTCTGCGGCGAATGCCACTTCTGTGCGATCGGACGCGGCAACCTGTGCGAGCGGTGGAACGCCATCGGCGTGACGACGGCGGGTGCGTGCGCGCGGTACGCCGTGGCCCCAGTCGCGAACTGCTACCGGCTGCCGGACTCCGTGTCGCTGGAGCACGCGGCGCTCATCGAGCCGCTGTCGTGTGCGGTGCACGGCTTCGACTTGCTGCCCGGCCGGATCGGTGAGCACTACCTGATCTACGGCGCGGGGACGATGGGGCTGATGATGGCGCAGCTCGCGCAGGGCGCGGGCGCGGCCAGTGTCAGCATGACCGACCTCAACACGGAACGGCTCGCCGTCGCGGAGAAACTCGGCGCCGATCAGGTGGCCACCGCCGCCGATGAGTTCGACCGGCCGCAGGGCTGGGAGGTCGTCGTGGACTGCACCGGCGCGGTGCCCGCCATCGAGGACGGGCTGCGCCGGGTGCGGCGCGGCGGCACCTTCCAGGTATTCGGCGTCGCACCCGCGGATGCGATGGCGTCGTTCTCACCGTTCCGTGTCTACAACGACGAGATCACCGTCGTCGGCAGCATGGCCGTGCTGCACAGCTACGGCCGCGCCGTGGAACTGCTGGCCGCGGGCGCCATCGACCCGGCGACCATGATCAGCCACAGCTTCGGCCTCGACGACTACACCGCCGCGCTGGACGCCTTCCGCGCGGGAACCGGGCGCAAGCTGCAGATCCGACCCGGCCAGGCGGCCTGACACGAAACGGAGAAGCGATGGCTACCATCAGCTACGAGCAGGCAACCCGGATCTACCCCGGAACCGGCATCCCCGCCGTGGACGGACTCGACATCGACATCGACGACGGCGAGTTCCTGGTCCTGGTCGGACCGTCCGGCTGCGGCAAGTCCACCTCGCTGCGGATGCTCGCCGGGCTGGAAGACGTCGACGAAGGCACCATCCGCATCGGTGACCGCGACGTCACCGAGCTCGCGCCGGGCAAGCGTGACGTCGCGATGGTGTTCCAGTCGTACGCGCTGTACCCGCACATGAGCGTCGCGCAGAACATGGGCTTCGCGCTTGAGATGGCCAAGGTCAGCAAGGACGAGCGGGTACGACGAGTGCGTGAGGCTGCCCGCATTCTCGACCTGGAATCTTATCTGGATCGCAAGCCGAAAGCGCTCTCCGGCGGGCAACGGCAGCGCGTCGCCATGGGACGTGCGATCGTGCGTGAGCCGCAAGCGTTCCTGATGGACGAACCACTGTCCAACCTGGACGCAAAACTGCGGGTGTCCACCCGCTCGCAGATCGCCGAGCTGCAACGACGGCTGGGCGTCACCACCGTCTACGTCACCCACGACCAGGTCGAAGCCATGACCATGGGCGACAGGGTCGCCGTACTCAAGGACGGCGTGCTACAGCAGTGCGACACGCCACTCGGGCTCTATCGGCACCCCGCAAACGCCTTTGTGGCCGGATTTATCGGCTCACCCGCGATGAACATCCGCGAATTCCCTGTCACGCACGGCCAGGCGCGCATCGGCGAGTTCGCCATACCGCTGCCGCGCGGCGTTCTCGACCAGATCGCCGCGGAGGACACCAACAGCGTGCTGCTCGGCTTTCGGCCGGAGTCGATCGACCTCGTCGGAACGGGTGAGGGGTTCCCAGTCACCGTACGGCTGGTCGAGGAACTAGGCGCCGACACCTACCTCTACGGCAGCATCGACGGAACTGGCGAGATCGACGGACCGGACATCGTCGCCCGCATCGGCCAAGCCGTGCCACCGCGCATCGGCGACACCGCTCACCTGCGCGTTCGGCCAGGCCAGGAGCACGCGTTCTCACCCACCACCGGCGCCCGGCTGGTATAACGATGGCCTCCGCTCCCGCGCCGACCGGACTTGTCAGCTCGCTCGCCGACATCGCCATCACCACCGCGAAGGCCGCCGGCAGACTGCTACTCGAACGCCAGCCAGGCATCCGGCAGGCCGCGACGAAATCCAGCCCCACCGATCCGGTCACCGACGCCGACCGCGCCGCCGAACGACTCGTCGTCGGCGCCATCAGCGCCATCCGACCAGAAGACGAGATCTTCGCCGAGGAAGGCACCCGAGTCGCTGGGACGAGCGGCCTCCGCTGGGTCATCGACCCCCTCGACGGCACCGTCAACTACCTCTACCAACGCGTTGGGTGGGTAGTCAGCATCGCGATCGAGGACAGCGACGGCGCCCTGGTCGGCGTCGTGGTCAACCCGCTGCACGACGAGACCTTCAGCGCGGTGCGCGGTGGCGGAGCCTACCGCGACGGCGAACCACTGCGAGTCAACGACGACGTCAGCGCCGCGATGGCACTGGTCGGCACCGGATTCTCCTACCAGCGCGAGTCACGACATCGCCAAGGCGACCTGCTGGCTCGGCTGCTACCCAGCGTGCGAGACGTCCGCCGCACCGGCACGTGTGCCGGAGATCTCTGCGACGTCGCAGCGGGTCGGCTCGACGCCTTCCTCGAAGACGAACTCTCACCCTGGGACTGGGCAGCCGGAGCCCTCATCGCCCGCGAAGCAGGCGCGACCATCACCCGACTCCGAGACGGCACGGACAACCACGGGCTGCTGGTGGCCCCACCGGCGCTGCATGGGGAACTGGCTCACCTTGTTGCCGAGAAGAGTGGAGAACGCCAGCGTCCATAATGCAGGACGTGCTCTGGCGGATAATGCGTGTCAGAAGCGCGGCACGCTCGCTGTCGGCCGTGCGCATCCGGCAAACCTGGGCGGTTCACTCACCGCCATCGGTGATCGTCTTATGCTCTGACCTGGGATCAGTGCCCCCGGCAGGATTACCGAAGGATGGGAACGGGCGCGACCAGATGTTGCCTGCAGGGCGGCTGATCATCGGGGAGCGGTTCTCGATTTCGTAGCCAGCCAGGCAGCCAACAATCGAGCGGTATGGCGGCGTCGGCGAGTCCACGGTGCTCCGGGTGCTGATCGCCGAGGACGTTGTCCTGCCCGAACGCCCTGGAGCGGCGCGACAAAGCGGCTGTTCCCGGAGTGGGCCGAGTTCGTCGGTGGTGCGGTATGCGTCGTCGACGAAGAGCACCCGCTCGTCCGATACCAGGCAGTCGGCCACGAGTGACCAGAAAGACGCGAAGCGCTCCGCTGGGACGTGGGACAGCCAGAATTCGAAGAAGACGACGTCGTAACGACGGTCTGGCTGCCAGCGGACTATAGGCCGCACCACCCTCTACCGCAATCCCACGCTCCGCGCGGTCATCGAGGACACCGCCACTGCACCGCCACCAGCGGAACCCTCACCGGCCTCACCGACGAGATCGCCACACTCCGCACCGCGCTCGACGCCCTCGCCACCCGAGTCCGCCGCCACGAAGAACAACTCCGCCGAATAACCCCGAAAGCCTGAAACGTTAACCGGCCAATTGGCGGAAACCGCGATCATTAGCCGGATAATGTTGGGATAATGCCCTCGCGGAGTCGTTCTTCGCCAGCCTGAAGAACGAACGCGTTCATCATATGGTGTATCCCACACGAAAGGAGGCGAAGAAAGATATTGCCCGCTATATCGAATTGCACTACAATCGGCGGCGAATCCATTCAGGACTCCGCACGAAGTCCGCAAAGACTACCTGAATGAGCAGCTCGCGGCATAACGGACGCAAACTCAGCAGTCCGGAAAACGCGGGGCCGCCCACTCGGGAATCAGAAGGGCCTCATGTGCCCATCAACTGCGGAACTCGGATCCCAGCTCAGCGCCGTATTCCCAGACGACACGCCGATTATTCAGTGGCCTCCTAACCCACGTGGCCCGTGACGCTGGACTGATCGATTGATCTCAATTGGCCTTGTGCTGCGTTCGGTCCCAGTACGGCGCCCTGAGCTTGAACTTTTGGATCTTTCCCGTCGCCGTCTGCGGAATCGACTCCCGGAACTCGACCGATGTCGGCGCCTTGTAACCCGCCAGGCGCTGCTTGCAGTGCGTGATGATCTGGTTCTCGGTTACGTCGGTGCCGTCCGCGCGAACTACGAGCGCCTTGATCGTCTCGCCCCACTTTTCGTCGGGAACCCCGATCACCGCTACCTGCGCGACGGCGGAGTGACTGAAGATGCAATCTTCCACTTCGATCGAGGAGACGTTCTCACCACCGGTTATGATGATGTCCTTCTTTCGATCGGAGATTGTCAGCTGGCCCTCGTTGTCGATGGATCCGCCGTCGCCGGTGTGGAACCAGCCACCGTCCAGCGCGTCGGCCGTGGCGTCCGGGTTGCGCCAGTATCCATACATCACTGTGTTCGCTCGGGCCAGAACCTCGCCCGAGTCGGAGAGCCTCAACCGCACACCAAGCGCAGGTAGGCCAGCGCGGGATAGCTTGCGCGCGTGCTCCTCGGCATCCAGCTGGTCGTCGGCAGGGAGCGCCCGATTGATGGTCAGCAGCGGCGAGGTCTCGGTGAGGCCGTAGATCTGCAGGAACTCCCAGCCCAGCTGGTCGCGGATGCCTGCGATGGTCGTGCTGGGTGGCGGGGCACCAGCGCAGACGATGCGGACCCGCCCACGACCGGGTATCTCGCCCTGCCACTGCTTGGCGGCATCGAGAACCGCATTCCACACAGCGGGCGCGCCGCACATCAGAGTCACGCCGTGCTGCTCGACGCGGCGCAGGATCTCCATGCCGTCGACCTTCCGCAGCACGATCTGCTTGGTGCCTAGCCCAGTGAGCCCGAACGGCATGCCCCATCCGTTGCAGTGGAACATCGGCAGCGTGTGCATGTAGACGTCGCGCTCCCATGCCCGTGTATGCATGGCCAGCGTGACCGCATTGACCCAGATGTTGCGGTGCGTCAGTTGTACACCTTTCGGACGTGCAGTGGTTCCTGAGGTGTAGTTGATCGTCGCGGGCGCGTTCTCGTCGGGTGATGGCCACGGCTTCGGCTCTGCGTCGAACCGCATCAACTGAGTCTCGGTCTGCTCGCCGAGCACAAACCTGTGTGGCGCATTAACGGCAGCCAAAGAGTCGTCGAGTTCTGGATCAACCAGCAACGCCGAGGCTCCGCTGTGACCGACGATGTAGTCGACCTCCTCGGGGCCGAGCCGGAAGTTCACCGGCACGCAGATCCGGCCACTGCCCGGAACCGCGAGGATCAGTTCGAGAAGCCGGGCGGAGTTGTGACTGACAACGGCCACCCGGTCGCCGGTTCCAATTCCGAGCCCGTCGAAACCTGCTTGCCACGCACGGACTCGGTTGGCCAAACCACCAAAGGTGGTTGGTTCCACGGGTTCACCGGGCTGATTCGGCTCGTCGATCACCGCAACGCTGTCGGAGAAGCCGGTCTCACCCCGCTCAATGAAGTCCGAGACGGTGAATGGGACGTGCATATGCAACCTCCGGAAAATCGTCAAGATCGTCGTTAACGTCGCGAGCACGCAACTTAGGGACAGATTGTACGTAGTCAAGCTCGGGATTGTCTTCCGTAGTTTTCCCGGATGTTTACGAACACGCTGAAGTTGCTTAATGGAGGTCAGTGAGCTGTGGCGGGTCTGTCGGTGAATCGACACTCCCGCTGTGACGGCGCGGCGTTAGCTGGATAATGACGAAGGCGTGCGGTCGCGAAGGTAAAGGTCCGGAGGATGATGATGCTTGTACAAAGCGATGATACAAATCAGGCTACTACGTTCGGTAACGTACTGTTCGAACAGGATGGTGGCATATTATGGGTGACGCTCAATCGCACCATTGCGTTGAACGCAATCAATTCTGCGATGGCTGATCAATTACGGGAAATGTGGGCCCGGGTGCGAGCCCACTCCGATATTCATTCAATCGTTATATCTGCGGCTGGATCTGAGGCATTCTGTGTCGGATTCGATACCGTCGATCCGCCCAAGCCGATGTTCGAGGGGACTTGTGGTGAGCCATCTTTCGGATACATCAGCCCAAAGGAATGTGGCGTTGAACAACGTGTTGTGGTCGCTGTTAACGGCATCGCATGCCGTGATTCGTTCCGATTTCTGCGGGATGCTGACGTGGTTATCGCTGCGCGCAATGCTTCCTTCTTTGAGCCGCGGCTCGGGATACGACGCGAAGACGGATCCTCGCCCTACTCGAAAGTGGCGCCTGCGCTCCGCGTCCTGATTGCCAGCGACACGACAATACGTAATCCGGTGACAGCGGACCAGGCTATGGAATCGGGTTTGGTTTGGGAGATCGCGCCGCTGGCATCGCTGCGGACAGTTGCCGGGCGCGTCGCTCGTGAGGGGTGTCCATTCACGGGTGTGTGCGCGTGATGGCGGCAGGCTGTGGCTGGGGTGGGGAACCAGGGGTTTCCGGTAAGTGAGCGTCGCGGATGGCGTCGATCGCTCGGACGCCGTTGGCGCGGGCGCTGGCGAGGTAGGAGCGCACGTGCAGGTCGGCGCGGAGGTTGTCGCGGGTGCGTCAGTACCCGGAGACGGCCTGATGCCGCTTCGGCCCGCAGAGTGCCTGTTCGGAGGCGTTGTTCGTCCATGGGACCGCATCCTCGTCTTCGAACTCGTCCGGACACGATTTTTGAGGTTCGTCGTGAACAGCCAGATCTGCTCGACCTTGTCTTTGAGTCGCTTGGCCAGCGTGTAGCCGGGATGGTTGCCGTTGTGCCAGTCCCGATGCCGGTTGGTGGTGATGCCCCACGCGACGGCCTCGTCGTAGCGTTGGCGCAGGTCGGCCAGTAGGTCGGGGGTCGAGCTGGTCGCCGTCGGCAGCGCGGGCGGCGTCAACGGCCTTGGCACCTCAGCGTCCCGCAGCACCTTCATGACCTTGTTGGCCCACTTCTGCCAGTTCGGGTGCAGCTCGAGTACGCCTTTGCAGTGGCGGATGATGTGCGCACAGCATTGCTGCACTCCGGCCAGATGCGCGTCGAACTGGTGCCAGCTGACGTAGTCGTCGCGCACCAAGAAGCCATGCCAGTCGTCGAGGACACCGAGGTCGGCGATCGAGGTCTTGGACCGCGACGGCATCGCCGCGTATCAGATCAGCTGCGCGTCAGGGCTGCGCAGCGTCACCGCGTGCGGCGCACCGGCCGCCTGTTGGCCGGTGTCGTCGTCGGTGTCGTTGGCCAGCACGTTTGACCGGGCTTTCGTCTCCGCAGAGCGCGTCTTCGCCGCGCAACGCTGCCTTCATCGCCTCGTCGAACCCCGTGGCGTCGAGCTTGTCGGCCAGGCGCTCGGCGGCGCGGGCCACGAACCCGGTGGAGGCCTCTACGCCCAGGAGGCTGTGGATGAGCATGGCGGTCCGTTCGACCGGCACGTTGCCCTCGCTGCCCAGCAGCACCGCCGCCGCGTTGAGGTTCGGCCCGTACGACACCGCCCCCACCTGCCCGAACGGCGGCGCGGCGGTGGTGATCGTGCCACAGCCGCAGCGGCGACGCGGCAGTCCCGGCACTCCGCTGGCGGCGTGGCCCGCTCAGTGCGGTCCGGATCCGCCGCGGGCCTGACTTGGCTCACGGATCGGTGTTCCACCGTGGACGGCGTCAGCACCGGCCCGGAAGATCCTCTCTCATGAAATACGTAGTTTACACGGAGTTAAGATCGCCTGTTTTTGGGCAACATCGATGTCCAATATCAGCAGATGGCTGTAGTAGTGGGAGTGTCACTCGATCACTAAGGGTGTGGTGTCGAGGACGGTCCTCTCATCGATGTGAGGAGCGTATGGCGTGACGAACAGGAATAGGTTGGCGATAGTTAGCGGAGGAACTTACGGCGTTGGTCGCGCGGTGGTTGGTGGTCTGCTTGAAGACGGGTTCCAAGTTGCGACGTTCAGTAACGATCCCGCGCAGGTGGATGCGCTCCGTGAAGAAATGGGAGATCGTGACGACATCCTGGTAGAGAAGACTGAAGTCCGTGATTTCGACCAGGTTCGAGGCTTTGTCGGCCGGGCAACCGAAAAACTTGGCCCAGTGCGGGTGCTGGTCAACAATGCCGCTATTAGACCGACTGGTTCATTGCTGGAAACGAGCGAAGAGACCTGGGACACTACAATTGAGGTTAATCTGAAAGGGCAGTTCCTGTTATGCCAAGCAGCAGTGCCGTCGATGATCGATTCCGGTGGTGGGGCTATTGTTAACTTCTCGTCGGTGTCCGCGCACGGAGGTGGTTCACATGTTGCCTACATCGCGTCTAAGGCAGGCGTGCTCGGCCTCACCAAATCATTGGCGTACGATCTGGCGAAGCACCGGATTCGTGTGAATGCGCTGGTGCCCGGATTTATATTGTCTGGGATGTCGGAGCCGCTTGTAGAAAACAAACCGGAATTGCTTGAAGCGGTTAAGGGAATGAACTGTCAAGGTCGAGTTTGCATGCCCGTCGACGTGTCCCAGACGGTGCGGTACTTGGTTTCCGACGCAGCAGACATGGTGTCTGGCGCTGTTATCGACGTAGGGCTTCTTCCTGGAATTTTCCCTGATGATGCGGCCTTGTTCTAAATGGTCAGCGATAAGGAGTACTAGTGCGATGGGTGACCATATATCACTCAAAAGCCAATGGGTGCCAGTTTGTCCGGTCGACGAATTAGGCGTCGGCGACCAGACGACTATTGAACTCGCGTCCGGTGAACAATGCCTTGTGATTAACTCTGACGGTGAACTGTTTGCGGTGAGTGCGCTTTGCACGCACCGAGCCTTAAGCCTGGCAGGAGGCATAGTGCAGCGGGGGGTGATCGTATGTCCGTGGCATCGCGCCCGATTCAACTTGGCGACTGGACAAGGATCCCGCCCGGCTAGTGGGCCGATCAAGACATATGAGGTTGCGGAAATAGACGACTATATTTGCGTTCGAGAGAGGGAAAACGAGTCATGAAGATCAGGTCTGTCGGATATGTTGGTGTAAATGCCACTGATATTGGTGCGTGGCGTGAGTACGCTGAGGGTGTTCTTGGTGTACAGGTGCAGTCGGACTCGGCTGACGATGGACTGTTGCTGAAAGTTGACGACTATCAGTGGCGCATCGCGGTCCACGAGGCTCAAACTGACGGTTTGGCGTATATCGGTTTGGAATTGGCGAACGCTCGTGATTTTGACACTGCCCTGGAAGAATTGCGAGAAGCTGGCGTGACCGTTCGGGTAGGTGACGATGAGGAGCTGAAAACGCGCTCGGTACGGAGGCTGGCCGCGTTCCAGGATCCGGCGGGAAACAATTTGGAAATCTATTACGGTCCTACCATTGACTACAATTTCATTTCGCCACATGGTGTTAGGTTCGTTACCGGCGAGATGGGGTTCGGCCACGCGGTGCTGATGATCGAAGCGGATAAGTATGAGCAGTGTCATGACTTCTATGTCCAGCAACTTGGATTTCGAGTGTCTGAGTATACGACATTGGGCCCGGCTGAGGTCTGCTTCCTGCACTGCAACCGACGGCACCACTCGATTGCTTTGGCACGCGCACCCGTTACGGCGTGTCAGCACATCATGTTGGAGGTCGAGGAATTGGACATGGTTGGCCAGGGGCTTGACCGCGCGCAGGATACGGGAGTTCCGATCACCACGTCGCTTGGTAGGCACCGAAACGACAACATGCTGTCGTTCTACATGCGGAATCCGAGCGGATTTGACCTGGAGTTCGGATGGGATGCGTTGCAAGTAGATGACGATACGTGGGTGGTATCAGATTGGGAAGGTGGGGATGTCTGGGGTCATCGCGGTCTTGAGTCGCTGCTGGATGACGAGAAGTAGCCAACGCGTAGGAAAACACTCAACTTCGTAAGGGACGTGCCATGGAGCAATCGTCGGTGGGACCGAAGGTAGATGAACAGTTCATCACGGTGTCAGGGATGAACATTCATGTGAGCGAGGCGGGCGTAGGCGAGCCTATCGTGCTGCTACACGGGGGCGGCCCCGGCGCCTCCGGAATGAGCAATTTTCGCACCAATATCGCTAACCTAGCGGCACGCTTTCGGCTCATTATCGTAGACCAACCAGGATTTGGTTCGTCGTCGAAAAGACTGCCAGAAGACCAGTCTTACTGGAAAACCTGTTCGCAGGTTGTACACGGTGTTATGTCGTCATTGGGCATCGAACAAGCCCACTTCCTCGGAAACTCGCTCGGCGGCGGAACGTCCTTGCAGTTCGCACTGGACTATCCGGACATGGTTGACCGGCTGGTCCTCATGGGCCCGGGTGGTGGGGCGGTTAACATCTTCACTCCAGGGGACATCATCGGTGGCGTCGCGGCGGCCGTGCGCCGGTTTTATGAATCGCCGACCGTGGAGAGCATGCGTGAGTTCGTGGACTTTATGGTGTTCGATCCCGCTACGGCATCTGACGACCTCGTGAAAGAACGCCTCGATGCCGCGAGCGATCCCGATGCGGAAACGTTCATGCTGCAGGTGTTCCATAAGCTCGCTAAAGACGCAGAGGCGGAACTATGGAAGCAAGTTGATCAGATTCAACACGAGACTTTGCTGATCTGGGGTCGTGAGGACCGCGTGTTGCCTTTAGATAGTTCATTCTTGATGTTTCATAGAATGAAGAACGTCCGGCTTGTTGTCTTCTCAGAATGTGGGCACTGGGTTCAGTCGGAGAAACAACCTGAGTTCGACAAACTGGTAACAAGCTTCTTGGCTGCGGAGTAACGTGTAAATGAATTCTACCATTTCATACAGTGGGCAACCACTTCGGGTTGCGATTCTGGGATCCGGAAATATCTCGACGGACCTCATGTACAAGGTGCTAGCCGAGCCTTCACTCGAACTCACCGCTATGGTGGGAATTGACCCGGCGTCCGAAGGACTTCGAAGGGCGTCTAATTGCGGCATTGCCACTTCGGCACAAGGCATCGACGGGCTGTTCGACCTACCTGAAGCTCCCGATCTCGTCTTCGACGCTACCTCGGCCGGAGCTCACCTGGCACACGCGGCCCGACTCGCGGACGCGTCAATTGCAAGTATCGACCTCACCCCGGCGGCGATCGGTCCGATGGTGATTCCTGCAGTCAATGGGGAAGAACACGACAGTGCCATGGAAATCAACCTGGTGAGCTGCGCGGCACAGGCTACCGTTCCACTCGTAGCCGCTGTCGCTCGAGCGGTTGGAACTCTTCACTATGCAGAAACAGTGTCCACTGTGGCCAGCAAGAGCGTAGGGCCGGGAACACGGCAAAACATAGACGAGTTCACTCACAAGACCCGCAAGGCCATTGAGACGATCGGCTGCGCCGAGACAGGCAAGGCCATAGTGATCCTTAACCCGGCGGATCCCCCCGTGGCGATGCGCAACACCCTCTATGCCGATGTGGCCGGACTGGACGAGGCGCGGTTACGGGGCGAGATTGAGCAGATGGCTGGGCGCGTGGCGGATTATGTTCCCGGCTACCGCGTCCGTGGGCCCGTGATCGATGGCAACAAGGTCACACTCTTCAACGAGGTTGAGGATGCAGGGCATTTCCTGCCTACCTATGCCGGAAATCTGGACATCATCACCGCCGCTGCGGTCCGAATGGCCGCGGAGCGGGCAGGCGTCGCAACGGAAGCGAGGATTTAAGATGGGGATTTCGCCTGGCACGAAGATTACCTATCTGGACACCAGCCTTCGGGACGGTAGTCACGCGGTCGATCACGAGATCTCCCCTGCGCAGGTTCGGCAGGTGGTAGGCGGGCTCGCGGCTTCCGGTGTGCAGTACATCGAAGTCGGCCATGGGGCGGGACTGGGAGGTTCCTCGCTGCTCCAGGGACGAGCGAGTTATCCGAACACGGAACTGTTCGATGCCGCTACGGAGGCGCTGGACAACGCCACTCTCTGCGCACTGATGCTGCCTGGTGTGGGCGTAATGGATGAGTGAGGGGCTGTTGATCTTCCGGACAGCGAACCCACTAGGGTTTTTGTTCGGAAGAGAGGAAGCCAGTGTCAAAGAATCGTCGGTCGTTTACTCCTGAGTTCAAGGAGGAGGCGGCGAAAATGGTGGTCGAGACGGGCCGCCCGGTGGCGTCGGTCGCGCGGGAGAACGGGCTGAACGAGCAAACGCTTCGTAACTGGGTGAACGACTACCGGAAGGCTCATGCTGCGGACGAGCCACCATTGACCGTGTCGGAGCGCGCGCGGCTGCGTGAGCTGGAGAAGGAAGTCCGTGAGCTACGGATGGAGAAGGAGTTCCTGGGAAAAGCCGCAGCCTTCTTCGCGAGCGAGTATCGGTGAACGAGAGGTACGAGTTCATCGAGGTGGAGAAGGGCGCAGTGACCGATACTGGCGAGAAAAAGTACACAGTGACCAAAATGTGCGAATGGTTGGGTGTGTCGAAGTCGGGATTCTATGAATGGCGTTGTCGGCCCAAGTGCGCGACGGCGCAGCGTCGCGCCTACCTGGCTCCGTTGATCACGAAGGTTTTCGACGATTCGGATGAGACCTACGGTCACCGGCGCGTCCACGCCCAGCTGCAGCGCCAGGGTGAGCGGTGCACCCCTGAGCTGATCCGCAGCATCATGCGTGAGCTGGGGCTCGAGCCTTGCCAGCCCCGTCCGTGGCGACTCGGCCTGACTGAGCCGTCTGCCAGCTTGCTGCCCGACCTCGTTGGCCGCGACTTCGCCGCATCCGCGCCCGGCGAGAAGATGGTTGGCGATATTACCTATATCCCTACGTGGGAGGGCTGGGTTTATCTCGCGACGGTCATCGACTGTCATACGAAGGGCGTTATCGGGTGGGCGATGGACGATAATTACCAGACGCCTCTCATCGAGAAGGCGATTCGCATGGCCGTACGCAACTATCCTATCGCACGCGGGGCGATATTCCACTCCGACCGTGGCAGCAATTACACTTCCGCCCAGTTTGCCAGCACGCTCCGATCATTGGGCATCAGGCAATCGGTCGGACGCACGGGAATATGCTATGACAATTCGATGGCCGAATCGTTTTTTGGTGCCCTGAAGAACGAGCGGGTTCACCGAGTGATCTACTCCACCCGAAAGAGGGCCAGGACAGATATTGCTGCCTATATCGAACTTAGATATAATAGTCGACGTCTCCATTCGGGACTCGACTATAAGGCCCCAAATGAGGTCTACAACGAGTACCTGAACCGGCAGCAAGCGGCATGAATTGACCCACTAAACAGCTGTCCGGAAAGATCGAGGCCGCTCAGAGGTACGCGAGGCGGTTCAGCATGGTGTGGGCGGCGTCCGAGTCGCGACACACGTCACGGAAGCGGATGTCGCCGAACAGCACCTTCGCTTGTGTCGCGATTTGGATCTAAAGACGTTTGGCTTCCTCATGATGACGCACCTGGCCCCGCCAGAAGTCATCGCCAAGCAGGCGCTGATCATGGAAGAGTCAGGTGCCGAGGTGGTGTACCTCGCCGACTCGGCCGGGTACCTGATGGAGCAAGATATCCGTGACCGGGTCGCCGCTGTTCGCTCCGCGATCGCCGGCGAGATCGGATTGCACGCCCACCGGAACCTGGAACTCTCGATTTCCAACAGTATCGCCGCTATCGACGAGGGAGCAACGTTTGTCGACGGCTCGCTTGGTGCGCTCGGTGCCGGGGCAGGAAATACGCCAGGTGAGGTGTTTATCGTGGTGATGCGGCGAATGGGGATCGAGACCGGTATTGATGAGTGGGAGATGATGCGTGTAGCAGAGGACATCGTACGGCCGATGATGAAGAAGCCTCAGATCGTTGATCATACCAGTCTTGTGCTCGGATATGGCGGAGTGTACTCGAGCTTTTTACACAAGGCGCAGGCGGCAGCCTCGAGGTACGCGCTCGATCCTGGCGAGATTCTGCTTGAAGCGGGCAGGCGCGGGGCTATCGGGGGGCAGGAGGATCTACTCGAAGACATCGCCTTCACGATGGCACAGACTCGGGAGGCCAGCGTTGCCGTCGCTTGATCAATCGACCCGTAGTCAATTGGCGGAAGAGTTGTGGAAGGCCGAGTGCGCCGGCACGCCCGTCGAACCGCTGACCGACCGTTACACCGACATGGACCAGGATGACGCGTATGGTATACAAGCTGCTATTGCCCAGATAAGAAAAAGCCTGGGCCATCACGTTACAGGAAAAAAAGTGGGCCTCACGAGCGTAGCGATGCAAGAGATGGCTGGAGTTCGCGAACCGGATTTCGGCCTCCTTTTCGACGTGATGGAAGGTTCGCACGGTGATGAATTCGATACCGGTTCCCTCATAGCTCCGAAAGTCGAACCTGAAATTGCTTTCGTACTCGGCAAGCGGATAGAGGGTGCGCGCGTGACCGTGCGGCAGGTCCTGGCAGCGATTGATTGCTTTTACCCGGCGCTGGAGATTGTTGACAGCCGTGTTGTCGATTGGAGAATCCGATGGCACGACACTGTGGCAGATAACGGCTCGTCGGCGCGGTTCGTATTAGGTGACCGCGCTTTCAAACCAGATGGTGTGGACTTCGCAGCCCTTAATGTTGTGTTGTCGCGTGATGGCCGCGAGGAATCGGCTGGGTGCATGCGCGAGGTGCTGGGTAGTCCCCTGTGGTCAGTGTGTTGGCTGATACGCAAACTCACCGCCTATGGGTCGGCGTTGGAAGCAGGCGATGTCATTCTTCCCGGATCGCCCTGTCGCGCAGTGGATGCGAATCGTGGTGACGTATTTAGCGCGGACTTCGGGTCGTTTGGATCGGTGACCGTCGGGTTTTCCGGCGAGCAAAAAAAATGAGACGCACAGAAAGGGTTGTCTTGTGAGTATTGGTTTTAGTGGTGTGGATAGTGTAGATGATTTGGTGGATTTTGAGAGGGGGTTGGTGAGTCGGCAGGTTTTTGCTGATCCTGGGGTTTATGAGTTGGAGTTGGAGCGGGTTTTCGCTCGGTGTTGGCAGTTTTTGGGGCATGAGTCAGAGATTCCTCGGTCGGGGGATTTTGTGAGTTCGTATCTGGGGGAGGATCAGGTGTTGGTGGTCCGTCAGGAGGACGGGTCGATCGCGGGGTTTCTGAATGCGTGTCGGCATCGGGGGATGCGGATCTGCAAGCTTGATTCTGGTAATGCGGCGGGCTTTTCCTGCAGCTATCACGGATGGGCGTACGACCGGCGGGGCAAGATCGTGGATGTTCCGTTCGGGGAGATGTATGAGAAGGCGCCGCTTGACGAGGGGTGGGCGGCGGTTCCGGTGGCGCAGATCGACAGCTATAAGGGGCTGATCTTCGGTACGTTCGATCCGGAGGCGCGTCTTGCGTCTGAGTTAGATGACCATTTGATCTTTGAAATACCCAGCCACGAAGCGGTGTGTCTGACCGTTCCGGAGGCTGATGATGACGTCCAATACGCCCATGAAGGCACGCAAGCAGCGACGGCTGCTCTCGCCGAGCCAGAAGTACGAGATGTATGTGTCGGTGCTGACTGGGCAGTGCACGCAGCGGGAGGCCGCGCAGAAGTGGAAGGTCGACCGCACCACGGTGACCACGATCTGCCGTACCGCCAAGCAGGGCGCGCTGACCGCGCTGTCGGCTCGGCCGGGCCGGCCGGGCAAGACAGTCGAGCAGCTGGAGTTGGAGGAGGCGCGGGCGGAGGCCGAGCGGCTGCGCGCCACGGTGACCGAGCAGGCGGTGGCGCTGCATCTGCACGAGGGAAAACCCGCCTGGGGCTGATGGCCGGCCCGGTCCCGGCGCGGGTGCACGCTGACGTGAAGGCCGGCCTACTCGAGTTGATCGAGCACGCCGTCGAGCGTGGCTGGTCGGCGCGGCGGGCATGTGACCGGCTGGGCCTGGAACACGGTCGCTACCAGGCGTGGCTGGCCCGCCAGGCCGCCGGGCGGCTGGACGACCTACCGCCGGGCGGGCATCCCCTGCACGGGATCCTGCCGGGCGAGCGGGCCGCGGTCGTGGAGCTGTTCGAGACCTGGGGCGAGACCGACCGTAGTCATCGCAAGCTCGCCCACCGCGGCTCGCGGATCGGACTGGTGCATGTCTCCGAGTCCACGGTGCGGCGGATCCTGGCCGCCGAACGGCTCGTTCTTCCTGGTCAGCCGCCCCGCGAGCCGATCGGTCGGGCGGAGTGGCCGCCCTGGCTGGAGTGGAAGCCCAACCGGGTGTGGGGTTACGACTTCACGCACTTCACCCGCGCCCGGGTCGCCGCGATCGCGATCCTCGACATCGTCTCCCGCAAGTGGATCACCACCCTGGTGTCGGCCGAGGAGTCTTCCACCCAGGTCGAGGTCGCCTTCACCGACGCGCTGGAGGCCGAGAACCTGTGGGCGGCCGCCGACGCCCGCGCGACCGACGCGCTGGTGGCCGCGCTGGCCTCCGGCGACCGCGACGCCGTCGGCACCGCGATCGGTGACGGGCAGCTGCCGTTGCTGCTGGCCATCAGCGACAACGGGCCGCAGATGCGCAGCCACACCACCCGCGAGTTCCTCGCCGGTGTGGCCATCGCCCGCCAGTTCGGACGGCCCGGCACACCGACCGATCAGGCGTGGATCGAGACGCTGTTCGGGCACGTGAAGGGCGAGTGGCCGCACCTGGAAAAGATCCGCGACCCCGGCGAGCTCGAAGCCGAACTCGAGCTCGTACGGGCCCAATACAACGGGGTCAGGCTGCACGCCGCCATCGGGTATGTCACGCCCGACGACGAACACGAAGGACGAGGTGACGCCATCCGCAAGAACCGACGCGACGGACTCGCCCAAGCACGCGAGAACCGCCTGGCATACCGTCGAAGCAGAGCACCTGAGGAGAACCAATGACCACGCACCGGCCGTGGCTGGGTATTTCAACCCGCGATTGGTCAATTAACTCAGACACACCTCAGGCGCCACCGTTACCGGAGTATTTGGGCGATATGCGACCGTATCTGGATGTCTTGGTGGACCGTCGAGAGGGCGGCACCGAGGTGGTCGGCGGGGTCAACAAGTGGATCATCGACGCGAACTGGAAGTTCGGCGCGGAAAACTTTGTGCAGGACGGGCACCACGCCTTTTCCTCGCATGTCTCGGCGCTGATGGCGATGCAACCGGACGATGCACCCGTTGCTGACTTCCCTGGCGGCTTCACGGTCACCCCTGGTGGAGGCCACGGACTCGTGGCCTCCGATGAGCCGGTGCTGGAGTTGTTGGCGCGGGATCCGGTGCTGCTGGATTACCACCAGAATGTGGTGCGCCCGGAGTCGGCGCGACGGCTGGGTGCTCATCGGGACGCGATTCATAATGTGGGGGCGTTCACGGTCTTTCCGAATTTCTCGTTCCTGACCGGGTTTCAGATCATTCGCGTATGGGTTCCGCGCGGGCCGCATCACATGGAGGTGCGGTCATGGACGCTCGTGGATCGTGACGCTCCGCAAGAGGTTAAGGACGCGCAGCTGCGGCTGGTGCGAACCACCTTCAGCCCGAGTGGCCTACTGGAGCAGGACGATGGTGAGAACTGGTCGATGTGCCAGGACACGCTGCGCGGTTATATCTCACGCAGGCTGAACAGCAATGTTCGGATGGGCCTGGACATGCCGATCGACAGCACCGCACCCGGGCCGGGCCGAGTCATGCCCGGCTGGAACGAAGAACCCGGTCGCGACTTCTTCCGGCAATACCGCCATCTCATGACCGACCCCACCCCCCACGCATGGACCACCTAACCCCAAGATCAATTCGGTTCCCGGAATTGTGAGAATTGAAGGACAGTGAAAATGAGGGTGACTCTGAATATCGCGAAGTGTGAATCATTTGCGAGTTGTGTCGTAGCTGCGCCCGAGGTCTTTGACCTGGATGAAGAGGAAAACGTCGCAGTTCTGCTGGACGAAAGTCCTCCCGAGGAAATGCGCTCAGCTGTCGAAGAAGCAGTCCGGTCATGTCCAGTGCAAGCTATCGCTTTGAGTGATTAGCATGGCTGCGCGGAAGATTCTCATCGTGGGTGCCTCGGTCGCGGGACTCTCGGCTGCAGAAACATTACGCCGGGAAGGCTTCGATGGCCAAGTCATCCTAATCAGCGAGGAGGCCCATCTGCCGTACGATCGGCCACCGCTGTCTAAGCAGATCTTACAGCACAGCATGTTACCCGAGGGTGCCTCGTTGCGAGAGCCGAGTCACTACAACGACCTCCGTCTTGACCTCCGTCTCGGTGCAGCTGCGACAGGTTTGGATGTGATCAAGCGGCAGATCTCGGTGGGAGAGGCCGCCGTGGAGTACGACTCGTGCTTGATCGCAGTGGGCGTGCGCCCCAAGCCGCTACCCGGCATCAACGCGATGAAGGGAGTCCACGCACTGCGAACACTCGACGACGCAATACGCCTGCGAGAGGAGTTACGTCCCTCGCGATCGGTTGTTGTCGTCGGCGGAGGGTTCATAGGCCTCGAGGTCGCCGCAAGCGCGCGCACTCTTGGGGCTGACGTCACGGTGGTGGAGCCGCTCGCCGCGCCACTCGCGCGCGTGCTCGGCACGGAAATTGGAACGCGTGTTGCTGACCTACATCGTCGACGAGGCGTGCGGCTCATCTGTGGAACCAGTGTTACTGGCGTCGTGGGTAGCGACTATGTCGAGCATGTTCGGCTCGATGACGGAACCCGCATCCCTGCCGACGTCGTCGTTGTCGGTGTCGGCTCTCTGCCGAACGTCGAATGGCTCCAATCGTCAGAGATCAAGCTGGACAACGGTGTACTCTGCGATGAGTTCTGCGAAACGTCCGTGTCCAACGTGTTCGCGGCTGGCGATGTAGCACGGTGGCGCGACGGTGTGTCCGGCCATCGCGTCCGGGTGGAGCATTGGACCAACGCGGTCGAGCAAGGCCGCGTAGCGGCACTCAATATGATCTCCTCAGCGCAGCACCCACCTACGGCGTACCGTCACATACCGTACTTTTGGTCCGACCAGTACGACACGAAGATCCAATTTGCTGGACGTTGGACTGACAACGACGAACTGTGCCTCCGTGAAGACCCGGACAATCGTCGGTTGCTCGGACTTCTCGGCGACGGCGACGTGTTGACAGGGGTGGTGACTTTCAACTGGGCGCGGCAAGCCGCATTTTTCCGTCGTCGAATGGCGCAGGGAACATCCTGGAGCGACGCTGTCGCGCTGGCGCGCGATGGCAGCACATAAGAACCGGATGGGTCGCGCGGCGAGGTGCTCGCTTGAGGGCGGGTCCTTTTCCCAAGAAATAAGGCCCTACCCCCCGGTTCCTGGACACGGGGCAGGATTACGCCGCTGATCGGGATGCCGTACACACACCGCCCTGCCCGACCTGACAGAAAGATCAACCCAACACACCGACGACTCAACACACCGACCAGAGTCACACCAGACCCACCCGCCCAACGGCACCAGCTGAATAGCTACCTCCCGATTCCCCACTTACGGGAATCCCAATCAAAACTTACGGGAATCCCAATCAAAGATTAAGCTCACAGTATCCCCTGAATCTTGGCTACGCGAATTAGTTCAGCACGACCATTCACATCAAGTTTTTGGTTCAGTTGAAATCTATAGCTTTCCACAGTACGGATGGACAGGAATAAGCACGTTGCTATCTCAGAATTGGTGTGACCAGCCGCCAGCAATTCCAACACCTCGCGTTCACGCGAGGTCAATTGAGTCGATGGCTCATTCCGTTCTGTGATGGATCTTGGGATGTATTGCTTACCACTAGCGACTTCCCGTACAGCTAGCGAAAGCTCGACCGCCGCAGCGTCCTTGGTTATGTAGCCTGATGCCCCGTGTGCGATAGCCGTCAGAACGAACGACCGTTCGTGGTGCATTGACACCATTAATATTTTTCCTTCAGGGTACCGGGCTTTCAGCAGTTCGATCCCATCGATCCCATTTATGCCGGAGCCCAAGGATATGTCAACGACGATGACATCGGGCGCAAGTGTACCCACAATCTCAGCGGCGTCCTCAATCGATGCAACATCGCCGACTACTGCAAGATCTTTGTTGTCATCGAGGATGCGTCTTGCTCCTTCCCGAAATAGGAGGTGGTCATCGCAAAGTAATACCGTCAATTTACCCTCGTTTGCCCGCTCGTTTGGTTCGGATGTTTTCCGTATCATCGTTCCGTACACACTCATTCGCTGGCGAAAGTAAGGGGAAGATCCACCTGGATCGTGGTGCCTGACGGCTGATTATTGTTTATCGAGATCCTACCGTCCAACATCTCCGTTCGTTGGCGCATGCCCGCCAATCCGAAGCCGTCTCGCGTCGTCGTCGTTGCCAGAAAACCACACCCATCGTCCGCAATCGTCGCGGATAACCACGAAGCGTTAAGTGTCAACGTGATAACGCAATGACGTGCTTCGGCGTGTTTCACTACATTTGTAATCGCCTCCTGAATAATTCGAAAACAAGCAACTTGAATCGAATGAGGAACATCGTTGTACGATAAGTCATACCCACCGCCAGCAACGCCGAAAGAGCACTCTATTTCTAGGTCATTTCGAGCTTGTACTCTTTCTGTCAAGTCACGAACGGCGGCACAAATGCCAAACTCGATGAGTGCTGTCGTGGAGTTCTCATAGACGAGTTCACGCACAACGGCATTACATTCTTGCAGCTGTTCGAAGATCCACGACGCTGTTTCGTACTGCGACTCGGCATGCATCTGTCCGGTAGTCTTCTGCAGTCGCTTGGCTTCAATCAGGAGGGCGGACAGGCGCTGACCCACATCGTCATGCAAGTCCGCAGCAAGACGGGTACGGAACAGTTCTTCGCTCATGATCAATGAGGCGGACAATGCGCCCGCAGACCGCTCCGCCTCGAGCCACAGTTCCAGACAGTCTCTGATAAGTACGGTGACGCGACGTTCATCGGCATTCAATCGCGTTCCGCGTTCGTGTCGTGTGACCAGCATCGCACCTGCGCGTCCGCGTATTTGCAATACCATGAACCTAGCCAGCCGCGGCGGGCGGGTTTGAAGTCGGACGTATGTGCCGTCCTCGTTATTAAGATGTCCCTTTTCACGGAGCCACGTCAAATCGCCTGAGGGTATTGAACCCGCAACCACACGGATCGGTACGTTCGGCGTAGCAGGCACGTCAAGGAATGCCGCATCATCTGCTCGAACGGCAGCGGCAATCAGTGATATGACGATGGTAATGGTTGCTTCTGGATCGCTATTGACCACAGTCGCCGACGCTTGATCGCTAAACACCTGGCTCATCACCGCCGCACCTTCGGTGCATAAGAATGTCGAACAATCGAGCCCAGTTGGCGCACCTCATGCCTGACGTGCTCCCTTTCGGTACGATAAGCAGCACCTATCATAAGGGCGATGCTGATTCGCCGTATTGCATGGAATGCCCACCGCCGAGCGCTCGTACTGCCTGGTGGTGACGTCTCAGCTCGCCAGCGCGCAACCGTCACACGCCATGATACCACGGGAGCCACGTAGGCATTCATCATACGGCGCCGACGCATCTCCAAGGCCGCTTGGTCCAGCACATCACTGGCTGCCTCGATCTCATCCTGGCCCAGCAGTTTGAGGGCGTGGCCCAACAGGTAGCTGACGAACGACTGCGAATCGTAATCGGAGTGGACATCCGCCACGGGTGAATCGTTAGCATCCTCACCGTCGGAGGCAAGGATAGAGATGTAATGGGCTATCGTGGCTGCCTGGCGATCGCCAATCGCGTTGGCAGATCTAGCTACCCTGTCAGCCTCAATACGGGCGCCGTCAGCATCGCCAAGTCGGTACATTGCGTAGGCGCGATGCCACCTAGCCGTGTTCACCTCCCAGCGATCGCCTGTGCGATCAAAATAGTCAATCGCCGTAGTCAGGAACTCGAGACCATGCTGGTAATCAGCGGATACCACAAGCGCAACTCCGTACAAATGCATTGCGTGGGCATCTCCCCATTTGTCTTCGTGGTGGCTACGGATTAAACACGCACGCTCACCGTATCGGACGGCTCGGCGAGTTAGTCCGACTAGCGCCGCGCAGATGACAGCGTGCGTCGAATACGCATGGGCTCGTTCCGGGCTATCATCTGCGCAATTTCTCGCAGCGCTCATTTCCCGCGTCTGAGCCCATACTCCTCTGATGGAGTTGTAGAACCACCAGCAATAGGTCAAGTTGCCATATATAGTGGCCTTGAGTTTGGTGTTCTCCAAGTCGCGTTCGCCAAAACGGCGCCGCAATAGACTGAGCCAACCGAACGGCCATCCAGCAAGTTCTTTGACGACTTCCATGGCGAAACGGTAGTCAGAGCGTGGAGGACGCTCACCCAGCATGCTAAGTGCTTGAAGAAAGTACTGCTCGGCATGGTGGAGCTCGCCAAGCTTGAAGTGCGTTTCACCAATCAACCGCACCACTCGGGCCTTGGCGACAACGTTACGGTCCGGGCACTCCCCAACGGATCGCTTGAAGGTGGCGAGTGCATCGGCGTAAGAGCCATCGAGCATCAGAACCTCGCCCATCTCGTATAATAGATCATATCTCGTGCGAGCAGAGAGTGCGATTTCATAATATTTACGCGCAGTATCCAAGCTGTAGCGGTTTCGAGCGTTCCGCGCCGCCTTAATAGCGTACGGGTGCGCGGATGCGAAATCTCCCGAGCGCGCGAGATGGAATGCCAACGCGAACGCGTCGGTGTCGCCCAATTCGACCATCGCACGTGCGACATCGCCATGGACTATCGCCAGTGGTGGTGCAGTGTTCATGGTAAGCAGTTCATCACGCACAGTGTCATGGCTGAACCTAAACATGAGTGCCGTTCGATGCGTTGAAGGACCCTGCGGATCCTCATGCAACAAGTCGTGCCGACTCAATTCGGAAATAGCCTGACGGCAAGCGATTTGTGACGTATCCGAAGCCCGCGCAAGAAGATCAACGGACCCGCGGAAGCCGATCACCGCCGCCACTCGGAGTATCGAGCGAATATGAATAGGAACAGACCTCAGTCTTGTAGAAAGAACTGAGGGCGGGACTGGCAGCACCCTTCGGGCTCTCCACCCTTCCGGTCCTGGCACCACCGCCCCGTTGTCGATAAAGAATCGGATGACATTCTGAGCGAGCAACGGGCTACCACGTGCCCATTTCACTACAGCCTGTACGACGGAATTGTCGATCTTTCCGGTCATGGATAGCAGCATTCTTCTCATGGCGCTGGAGGAAAGCGGCTCGACTCGGATCACATGGTCCGGCTCGAACAACGCATTTCCGGATACATTCGCCTCGGGGCTGCGGCTTACCAGAGTAAATAGCACACCTCGCCCGATTAAGTAGCTCGATCGTATAACGTGGCCCAGGAAGCGGGTGTCCTCTTGACGAGCGAACTGACAGTCATCAATGATGACTACCACTGGTCGATCCGAGTTCGCGAGCCTGCCAAGGCTCGTAGCAACTTCACGCGCAATCACCTCGATGTCCAGTGTGGGTGTTCTCTGCCGGTCGTCATCACCGGCAATACCATCCACCCAATCTAGGAGGTCCTTGTCGATCGTCGTGTTATCGCGTAAATTCCATACAAGTCGGGCGATCAGTGCGTGCGGACGCAACGCGACGTCGGGCGTACTTTTCAGATAAATGATCTTTCCGTTTTGTTCCGCTTCTACCCAGCGGGCGAACTGCATTGCCAGGCGAGTTTTGCCAGCACCCACTCGCCCGTCAACCCAAACACTTTGAGACCTCAGGTCTCGAGCGTTGTCCAGCGCTATCGTGAGCTTATGCCACTCCTTCGGTCTGGCGACGAATGTGGGATACGTTAGCTCGTCACGGGTATCGTCGTGACCTACACTGACGCCGCGCAGAGATCCAGAACGAACCGCTTCCCTTAGCGTTTCAAGATCTCTCACGGCCGCACTAAGTTGATTGTACGAGCCATCAATGCCAGCGAGGCGGCCCAATACCGCGCGGAGCGTCATGTTCACGTGCTGATGGAACAGAGTTCGCGTCGACACGTCCACCGCAGACACGCGTTCGAATGCGTTCAGTAGTACTGCCGAAAGACGTGCAGTATCGTCAGCATATGTTCCGAATATGGGAGAGATGGTATTCTGTTCCTTGTAGTCGAGAACGCCAGACAGCCGAGTAATCCCGTAATCGACCAAAGCAACTTTTTCAGTCCCAAGAATGAAATTAGTGCCTTTGATGTTCTCGTGCGCTATCCCGAGCATGTGAAGGGTTTTCAGAGCACGAACAATGTCTATCGAAACAGCCAAGAAGGAATGCATGTTCGGGATCGAATCGACGAACCATTCATCAAATGTTTTTCCCAGCACGTATGGTCGGCTAATGAACGCGATCCTCCCGACTCGGGAAATACTGATCTCCGGCACGAGTATCCCCGATTCGAGCTGAGTGGTGCGCAACTTCGAAGCAGCATACCGAAAATATCGGGACAGTTCCGCGCTACAACTACGAGCAGGAACTATTCTGACAAGCACCGGGACACCGGCGTCGAGATCGTCCGCAAGTAGTAGTCCGGATTCATGCCCCTTGGCGAGCACTTGTGTGGTCCGGAACTTATCCGGAAGGCGGTCTGAGATCATTTCGCCACCATTTTCGATCATCAGCTACGGCAAACAGCGACCGAGATCATCCGGTGGGGGAAGTAGTGGTGGCAGGATCATCGTTAGGCAGGCAGGCTGTGCATGCCGTAAAGCCCTCCTCTTGTGCCTCATCGAGGCTAATCACGTTGTCTGGGAGACCCTCGAGGAGACTACAGTCGGCGACATGGTATCTCCTCCGCCCGGATACTACGCGGACGAAGGAAGGTTGTTCTCTCGCACGAGAAGGACCGCGGCGCCCTCGATCTGTTTCTCCGCCCACATCAGCCACAGCGGCCGTGTCTGACTGTCCATCGTCCTTGTTTGCGATTTTGCTACCCTTAGCGCTACCCGAATACCACCCCTTCCAAAACCGTGTCCACACCAACACACACACACCCACCAGACTGAGAACGAGAGTAGTGTAGGTGGCAATGATCTGGTCCAACACAAAACTGGCGATCAGGCTGCCGAGCGATCCCAGCACTAGGAGTCCGGTCAGCATAGCAATTCTCCTTGGTAACTTTACGGTAAATCATGGATAAGCAAGTTCGCGTTCCAGCAATTCGGACAGTTTGCAGACTCCTCGATGTTGCAATTGGCGGATTGCCTGTTCGCTTCGCTCCATCATTACAGCAGTCTCTCGAACCGACATACCGAATTCGAAACGTAATCGAATGCAGATTCGCTGACCCGAAGTCAGCTTATTGACACAACGCCATAACGTCTCTCGACGGTCCAGTTTGAATACCTGCACTTCAGCGCTCTCGCCGACGATACAATTATCTGTGATCTCGTCGATCAGGACTTCCCTTCGACGCCGTCTCGAGGAATAGAAGTCTCGAACAATGTTCTTTGCGATCGTAATTAGCCAAGCGCGGAGTGTGTTACCTTGATACTGTACCGAATGTATTGCCGAATAGGCGCGGATAAATGTCTCACTGACAAAGTCTTCCGATAGTCTCTGATCGGATATTCGAGCCAGAATATATCGATACACATCATCGACGTAAAGGGTATACACGCGACCGAAGGCATCGGCGTCGCCCGATTGGGCGGCGGTAACCAGCGCCCAGATGTCCGCGCTCGTGGTATTCGATGCGACTGCCCCAGGTGGCGCCAGCGATGATCGTCGACTGGCGCCAGGCCAACTCAGGTCGACGCGAGTCATCGCGGTCACTCTCCGTGTGTCCAGTAGTGATTGGGTGGTTGATCAAGTTGGTTGGGCGATGGCTGATTCGTAAGCTCGTCGTCGGTTGCCGGTGGAAGTCCGATCCAGGTATTCGCGAGGGGCCCGGTAGCAGGCTGGCGGCTTCGTCTGGAAACGGGCAGGGCGAAGCCGGCATACGGTTGCCCAGCTCGCGGCCCACGACGGTCACCTACTGGCGCTGGTCGGGCCCAGCGTCGAACGCCCCAACCGGTGGGGTCTGCAACCGAACGGTCCATAACGTAACGTGAAGCCTGCCGCCTGGTCGCATCATCCGTTTGGATTCGGGTGTGGCGAGGGAGTGTCAAGCCTGGGAAGGAAGGGCGAACGCGAGGGACGCGGTGGAGAGTCTGGAAGCGCAGCAGTGAAGAACTCCCCGGCGTAAGGGGCTTCCTATTGTCAAACATCTTATCCTCACTCCAGCTACCCGACTCAACGCAAGTTTATTCTCGATGAATTATATCCCAGAAAGCCCAGGGTATTTAACTTAGAGTTAACCTAGACGCTCCAGGTGGCGACCAACATCCGGTATAACTACGGGGTTTGACCGGTCCCGGCGTATCTGGAGGCTCTCAGCCGGGCGATCGAGGCCGGCATCGGCGCGGCGGTACGCCGCACGGGTCACGCTGTATCACCCGGTACTGTAACATCGCATTTCGGACTTTACAGACCGACCGCAAGAATAGGGCTTACATTACGACCACGATCCGTGTCCCACCCCGACGGAGCGTCGGCAACGCGCGTTGATCCCGCGGCGTGTTCCGGCGCGTTAAAAGCACCCTCGTAGTGTCGGTGTTTTCAGGTCGGTTTGCGTTCGGCGAGTGCGGGGTTGGCCGCACAGGTTCCGTAGGTCGGCAACTTTCGAGCAGCGGTCGAGTACTCGCAACGAAAGTCGCCCCCGCATCGGTGGCACATATCACACCTTCAAGTCTGGGTCGAGATGACATCCCGGCGACGCGGCGTCGAGTCGCGCGGTGTGGCCATGCTTCGGACGTGCAGAACGCGCCGCACCCGGGCGGGAACGGTGGTGGTTGCCCGTAGCCGGATCCTGTCTTCAGCGAGGAGGGACGTCCCGGCTCGCCCCGGGCACCCCGCCAGACCGCCGTAGCGCTCCGAGGTACATCCCGCAGCCGATGGGTAGGTCTGCCGATGCGGTGGTGCGGTGTGCTTCGCGACGCTGTGTTCACGGCTTGAGCAATCGTGGCGAAGGAGTGGTCATCATGCCAGCACCGGCAAAAGCCTCCCAAGGCAGTGACGCGCAGTTGGCGTTCAGCGTCGTCAACGGTGTGCGACTCGCGCACGTCGACACCGGCGGGACGGGAGATCCGCTCGTGCTCGTGCACGGATCGTGGGGATCGCACCACAACTGGGACGCGGTGGTGCCGGAACTGGCGCACCGTTTCCGCGTCGTCGCCTATGACCGGCGAGGGCACAGCGACAGCGACTGTCCGCTCGGTCAGGGGAGCTTCGCCGACGACGTCGCCGACCTGGCGGCCCTGATCGAGACACTGGATCTCGCCCCCCGCGTGGATGGTCGAGAACTCCGCCGGGGCCGTCATCACGCTCAAACTCGCGGCCGCGCGACCGGAGCTGTTGCGGGGGATCATGGTGCACGAGCCACCGCTGTGGTCGCTGCTCGCCGAGGGAAGCCCGGAGGCCGAGGCGTGGGCGGCGGTCGAGAAGGGACCGTGGGCGGAGGTGTTGCGCCTGATCGAGGCGGGAGACCACGCTGGCGCGGCCGAGCTGTTCGTCGATCGGGTCGCTCTCGGTCCGGGGAGCTGGGCGCGGATGCCGGAGGCGATGCGGCAGATGATGACCCGCAACGCGCCGACGAAGTCCGCCGGTTGCGCCGCCTGTCGTGACGCCAACTCATCCCCGCCGTACAGACGTGCCTCCGTCGCCGCGGTCGCCGTGCAACCGAGGTGGCGCAGCAGCGCGCCGAGGCACACGTCGCGCACCGCCGGTTCGGGCAGGTCGCTGGCGCGGGCGAGCCCCGTCGCCAGCAGGCACGACCGCAGCGCCGTCTCCGGAGGATTGCCCATCCCGAGACCATTGCGACCGACAGCCCGGCAAGCAGGTCCATCAGCCGCAGACTCCGGTCCGTCACGGACCTATCGTGCCCACGCGCGGACGGGTCCGCCACACACTGGACCAGCGGTCAGCCACCTGCCGTGACGAATCCCGGGGCTGCGGCGCACCTGAGCCCTCGTTCGGCGGAGTCCCCAAGACGTCGAAATCGGGATAATCGACACGAAACATGCAATCAGCGCGAAGGGGTGGGGCGCCGTGTCGATCGACATTCAGCAGCCGAAGCCGTACGACCTCGTCAGCAACACGATCATGATCGGGGGAGTCGCGGGTGGCGCCTTCGAGGCGTCGTTCAACTACCGAATCACTGAGGGGCACGACGAGGTCATCGGGCCGTTCATGGCAGGTGACGGCATCGGCGGTCACGGGCAGTTCCAGCTCGCCGTGGACGTCTCCGGCGCCGCGTTCACCCTGGACCGGGTGTTCGTCGAGGTCTTCCACACCTCGCCCAAGGATGGCAGCGAACTCGACAAGGTCGTCGTGCCTGTCGTGCTCGGCCCGCAGATCGTCCCCGGATACACGGCGTACCTCGAACACGTCGTGCAGTCCGGCGAGACGTTGTGGGGCATCGCGAACCAGCACTACGGATCGGGCTCGCTCTATCACCGGCTGGTCGCGGCGAACCCGCACACGATCACCAACCCGAACGTGATCCACCCCGGCGACATCGTGCGAGTGCCTCGCGCCTGACGACACGGTCGCCGCGCTCGAGCCAGCCGGGTCAGGCTGGCTGCTGGGCGACGCGAAGAATTCGATGAGTGCTTCCGCGATCGCCGTGGGATGGGTCAGCGGGGCGGCGTGCGCGACGCCGGGGATCTCGTGCACGTGAGCGTGGGGGACGTGGTCGGCCACGTACCGCGCGCTGACGGTGAAGAACGGTTTGGTGTCGGAGCCGAGCAACACCCGCACGGGCGCTCGGATCGCGCCGAGCACGGCCGGGTCGGCGGTGGGGTCGTCGGACGTCATCGCTTGCTGGAGCAGGTTCAGCAGAGTCGGGACGTAGCGGCCTGCGGCCTCGAAGTAGCCCGCCTCGTCGGCTGCGGCGATTTCGTCGTCGTGGAAGGGGAACGCGGCGAAGGCGCGCGCCGCGTCCGCGAGGCACCCCTCGGCAGCCAGCTCGCCCGTGCGCGCGATGGCGTTGCCGATGACCGCTTGGACCTCCTCGTCCGCCAAGCTCAGGACCCCGGTTCGAACGGGGCGACGGCAGTGACCGCGTCGGACTGCGCCGCCACGGCGAGCGCGAAGGTGCCGCTGCCGGACCAGCCACCAGCCCGGTTGCCGGAGTAGGTGATCAGCGAGGTGAGCGTGTCGGTCCGGACGGCGTGGGGACGTGCGCCATCCGACAGGGTTCGGCGCCGATCCATGATGGTGTCCGATGGTGCGGTTCAGTTTGGTACTACGCCGTAGTGTTGCGCCAGGTTGGCGAACGTTGTCCCTCGGCGTCGGGTGGCGCGGTCGACGAGTTGTGCCATGACGTTCTTGCCGAGGGGTTGGCAGCGGACCCAGTCGGGTGCGAGGTCGCGAGCGTCGGCGAGGTGCGTGAGTGCTTCCGCGTGGTGGCGGCATGCCAGCGCTGCGGCTGCGAGCCGGAGTCGATGCCCTGCTTCCCAGAACGCGGGGACTTCCCCGCGTGGGGCCGGGATGGTTCTGGCGCGGGTGAGTGCCTTTTCGGGGTCGTCGGCGCGGGCGATGCTGTCGATGACTTGGAGTGCGGCGACCCGGGGTCCGAAGATGGCTGCTTCGCTGGCGGAGTCGCCGCGTGTTCGGGCTGCGGCGGCGCTGGCTTCGGCGAGCAGATCATCGGCGCGCTGCGGGTTGTTGCCCGCGAGTGCGGCGCTGGCGGCGTTGAACAGCAGGTTGCCGAATACGCCGCCCTGTATCGGGTCGCGGTCGAACATATCTGGCTGGATCTTCTCGGCCGCCTGCACGGCTACGTGCTCGGCGTCGGCGGTTCGTCCTTGGCGCACGAGCGTCCACGCGAGGTAGCGCAGCGAGATGGCGGCCTCGATGTCGGGGTTGTCGCAGTGGCGGGCGGCGGCGAGCGCTCGTTCAGCTGCGGTCCAGGCGAGGTCGTCGAGGTCGAGGCGTCCTGCTATGCCGGCGCAGAGCCGGTACGCGGTGGACAGTACGCGGTAGGCGGCGCCGCGTTCGTCGTTGAGCGTGTCGTGGACGACTCGGCGCGTGTCGGCTAGGACGGCGGGAAGTGAGTGCAGGAGTTCGCCGTGGCGGCCGTCGACGTAGGCGCGCCATGCCTGGTGCGCGTTGCGGACGAGTTCGTCCACGGTCATGGTCTCGTCGTTCTCGGCGAACTCGGTGAGCCCGGGGATGTTTTGTCCGGAGGTGATCGCACGGCGCAGCGGTGCCACGTCGATGGTGGCGTACGTGGTGGGCATGGTGCCGAGCAATTGCTCGTGGCTGACGCCCAGCGCGGCGGCCAGTCGGTGCAGCGTGTGTGGCCTTGTGGTGGTTCTGGTGCCTTGTTCGATCCGGGCGATGGTGTCGACGCCGACCCCGGCGCGCTCAGCGAGACGTTCCTGGGAGAGATCACGCGCTTTGCGGAAGCGGGCGAGGTTTTCGGACAGCGGCTGCACGGGGCCTCCCGATCTTACGAACGGTGACCAGGTTACGGCGTCCTGCGCACACCGTCATCACACAACGCCAGTGGGCCGCCACGGGCGGCGACGCCGGCGGCCACGGAGAGTCGCCTGGCCAGCGCCGGTTTCAGCTTCCCGCTGACCTCGTCGAGGTGGTAGAGGCCCACCGAGACGATCTCCTCGTCGGTGGGGTGGAGGTGTTCGCTGTCGTCGAGGATGCCGCCGTCGAAGACCCACACCATGGCCTCGGGGTAGCCGTTCGCGGCGTGTTCGTGATCGATCACGAGCACGGTGTTCATCGGGCGGTCGAGCCCCAATTCCTCGCGGAGTTCTCTGCGTGCGGTCGCCCAGGGCGCTTCGTCGGCGTCCACGCTTCCGCCCGGTATGTCCCATGTCGGTTTGTAGGACGGTTCGACCAGCAGAATCCGGCCGTCGACCGAGCGCAAGAGCACGCCGGCGGCCATGCGCTTGCGAGGCAGTTGGGCGACGTATTCGTCGAACGGCAAGAGGTCCACGGCCGCGAGACTACCGGGCGCGCGCGGGTGCGGGTTTCTAGGCGTGAGAGGCATAGAACGCCAGGTCATACCGGGTGGACTGCTGGCTGGGCGCGCTGTTCTGTCACCGGTAGTGGTGTGACGCTTCCGGGTATGTCATATCGGTCAGGGGCAAGCTGCGGTCCGCCGACGGGCGGCAGGCAGCTCATCAGCACACGGTTCTATTCAGAAGCGATCGTCATTGACGAGGCGGACGTGCGCGCCGACGAGGCCGAGCGCGAAGCAGCGGAGGCCAGGCGCGAGACCGATGAATGGGACCGGGAGCGGGAGCGGTGAGTCGTCACGCTGACCCGTGGGACCGGCAACGGCGCGCTGATCAGCGCGGGGCCGTCGTGGCTGTCGTGCTGCTGCTCGCGCTCATCACCGCGACAACGTGGGCCGCGTTCCGGGTGGTGCTGTGAAGACCCGCACGGCCGACCCGGATCTGTGCGTGGCTCTCGCGGCGATCGAGCCTGGCATCGTGCGCACGATCAATCTGCTCCTCGACGAGATCGACGGTGCCGAGCTGGACGACGACCTCCTCCGCCGTCTCGGCACCGAACTCAGCCAGATCGGCGGCACGCTCACCGAGCGCGCCAACCGCGTCGTGATCGACCCGAGGTGAGAAGGGACGGCGGTGGACGAACAGATCAAGCAGCGGCGGATCAAGGCCGATGCCGCCTTTCAAGCGGAGACCGAAAATCACGCTGTCGGGTCGTCAGTCGGACGTGTCCGTCGCGCGTGAGCGTCTGCGGCGGGTGGGTGGCGGCGGCGCTGGCAGATTAGCCACGAGTTCCGACACCTCGACATCCAAGCCAGCGGCTAGCCGAAGCAAGACGTACAGCGACGGATTCCGTTGGCCACGCTCGACATACCCGACCATCGACCAATGCACACCGGAAACATGCCCGAGGTCTTCGATGCTCATGCCGCGAGCCTCACGCAACACACGGACGCGGTCCCCCAGCTCCCGAGCCGTATCGGATATCGGCGGCTTCCTTGACGGCATGCCGAAACTGTTGCGGGTCTCATGACGATCGACCAGCGTCAACCAGCATGAGACCATGTAGTTGAGACAATATGTTTAAGACGGATAATCCAAATGCAGTAGTGCCTGCGTCCCAATTGAATGGAATCATCGCAGGACAGCAGGGTCATGACGCCGTCGCTAGGGACCGGGGAGGGTGAGTCCGATGACCGCGTTCGCCGCCGCGCCGACCGAACTCGGCGCGGCGGAATGCACCCAGCCGTGTGCACCGACCCCACCCCAGACACCCGCCGACGTGGCCGAACACGCCATCGCGACGGCCGCGCCGAACGCGGGTGCTCCCATCCCGCCTGATGCGGATGTGGCGTGTGTGGAGTGCGCGGTGCCGCGATGGCTCGACCCTCAGCAGGTGTGGCGGTGGGGCTGGTCGGGCGAGCCACTGTGTGAGCACTGCCCCACGGTGCTGGAACTGGCCGGTGAACTGCGCGGCTGGGCGGCCCTGAGGGCAGAGCCGTGAGCCGGGCCAACCGCTCGGCGTGGCAGCGGCATATACCCACCGGAATGCGGATTTGTACTGGCCAGCACGGCAGGGCAGGGATCTTGTCTGGTGCCGTCGCCAGCAGCGCGCAGGCATCCGGCGTGACCGATGTCCCCACGCTGCCCGAGCGGAAAGAAGCGTTCATGAGTCAGCAGGGCTACACCTGGCGCCGACGCTGGGACGGGCACGGCGGTCAGGCCGACGACGGCACGACCGTGGCGATCCAGGTCGGCGTGATCGAGGTGGCGGCGAAGTGTCCGTGGTGAGCGACACCTGCCAAGAACAATGCTGCGCTGTCGCCGAAATCCTCGCGGACAACAAGACCTGGACCCACATCGCCGAGGACGAACACGCCAGGAAACATAACGTTCGTTTTAGATATCACCCTTGTTCACGTATGTTGACGTATTCGGGGCTTTACGGGTGGATCGAGCGCATGACGCTGAGGGATACGAGCAGTGCATCTGGACGGTGAGCAGTACCAGCGACTGTTGGGCAATGAGCTGCGCACGCTGCGCAAGAGTCGCGGCTGGACGCGCAAGCAGTTGAACGCGCGGCTCCAGAGCATCATCTCGTTGCAGACGCTGGCCACCTATGAGCACGGCACGCGGCAGTGCTCGGTCGTCCGGTTCGCCGAGATCTGCCTCGCGCTCGGCGAGAAGCCCCACGACATCCTCGCCCGCCTGGACCGGCGACTGTTCACCAGCGCCGCCGACGAGATCCGCGTCGACCTCGCCAAGATCGCGGAATCCACCGAGCCCACCCTCGCGCCGCTGCGCCGCTGGGCCGCCGACCGGCTCCGGGCGACCGACGCGGCGAGCGGCAGCGAGATCACGCTGACCACCGCCGCCGTCGAGCGCATGGCCGAACTGTGCGGCACCACCCCGGCCAAATTGCGCTCCCAGCTCACCCCCGCGCGATGCGTTAGCTGAACGACCTGCTCCTGAGGGGGCGCTCCTCGGCGCACGAACATGCTCTCGGTTCTCCCTGTACGTCGGCCGAGGTCGATGAGCGATGTTGCGAACTGCCTGCGCTGGCGAGTCGTTCGAGTCCATGTGGGAAGGCAGCGCTACTGTTCGTCGTCCACCCGTGGCGAGGGCGGCAGGGGTCCGATGTCGAGGTCGATGCAGACCAACTCGGCGAGCATCTCGACGTCGATCTTCTTCACCGCATCGCTGACAGCGGCGAACCGCTCGTCATCGGTCATCGCCGCGAGATCGACGCCCCCCAGCATCCAACTGGTGTGCCACCGCAATGCGGAAGCGTCGCCGCAAGGCAGCGACGGCGCCCGCGTCGTAGAGCCGCTGGACGGCCGCGCCCGTCCCCACCCAGGTGTCGAACTGCTCCCCATCCGCGGTGGCTGTCCCGTCTCAGTAGGTATGGCGCATGGTGATGCTGTGACCTGGGGTGTGTCAGTTCAGGTGAGACGAGTGGTGGGTGGTCGTCTCACCTGAACTGACGCATCTTGGCGTTTTCGGCTTCGGTTGTTTTCCGGGACGGCGCGGTTTTCGCGGCGTGGTCTGGGTGGCGGCGAGGGTGTTGTTGGAACGTGATCCACTCGATGAGCGGTTCGCTGTGGGGGCCGACTCGGGCGATCTTGCTTCTCCAATTGAATCGAGGCGCGACGGTGCGGCGTAGCTCGTCGAGGAACTGGCCGAGCCCGGTCTCACCGCCGGTGGCGCGGTCGTGAGGTGTGTCTGAGTTAATTGACCAATCGCGGGTTGAAATACCCAGCCACGGCCGGTGCGTGGTCATTGGTTCTCCTCAGGTGCTCTGCTTCGACGGTATGCCAGGCGGTTCTCGCGTGCTTGGGCGAGTCCGTCGCGTCGGTTCTTGCGGATGGCGTCACCTCGTCCTTCGTGTTCGTCGTCGGGCGTGACATACCCGATGGCGGCGTGCAGCCTGACCCCGTTGTATTGGGCCCGTACGAGCTCGAGTTCGGCTTCGAGCTCGCCGGGGTCGCGGATCTTTTCCAGGTGCGGCCACTCGCCCTTCACGTGCCCGAACAGCGTCTCGATCCACGCCTGATCGGTCGGTGTGCCGGGCCGTCCGAACTGGCGGGCGATGGCCACACCGGCGAGGAACTCGCGGGTGGTGTGGCTGCGCATCTGCGGCCCGTTGTCGCTGATGGCCAGCAGCAACGGCAGCTGCCCGTCACCGATCGCGGTGCCGACGGCGTCGCGGTCGCCGGAGGCCAGCGCGGCCACCAGCGCGTCGGTCGCGCGGGCGTCGGCGGCCGCCCACAGGTTCTCGGCCTCCAGCGCGTCGGTGAAGGCGACCTCGACCTGGGTGGAAGACTCCTCGGCCGACACCAGGGTGGTGATCCACTTGCGGGAGACGATGTCGAGGATCGCGATCGCGGCGACCCGGGCGCGGGTGAAGTGCGTGAAGTCGTAACCCCACACCCGGTTGGGCTTCCACTCCAGCCAGGGCGGCCACTCCGCCCGACCGATCGGCTCGCGGGGCGGCTGACCAGGAAGAACGAGCCGTTCGGCGGCCAGGATCCGCCGCACCGTGGACTCGGAGACATGCACCAGTCCGATCCGCGAGCCGCGGTGGGCGAGCTTGCGATGACTACGGTCGGTCTCGCCCCAGGTCTCGAACAGCTCCACGACCGCGGCCCGCTCGCCCGGCAGGATCCCGTGCAGGGGATGCCCGCCCGGCGGTAGGTCGTCCAGCCGCCCGGCGGCCTGGCGGGCCAGCCACGCCTGGTAGCGACCGTGTTCCAGGCCCAGCCGGTCACATGCCCGCCGCGCCGACCAGCCACGCTCGACGGCGTGCTCGATCAACTCGAGTAGGCCGGCCTTCACGTCAGCGTGCACCCGCGCCGGGACCGGGCCGGCCATCAGCCCCAGGCGGGTTTTCCCTCGTGCAGATGCAGCGCCACCGCCTGCTCGGTCACCGTGGCGCGCAGCCGCTCGGCCTCCGCCCGCGCCTCCTCCAACTCCAGCTGCTCGACTGTCTTGCCCGGCCGGCCCGGCCGAGCCGACAGCGCGGTCAGCGCGCCCTGCTTGGCGGTACGGCAGATCGTGGTCACCGTGGTGCGGTCGACCTTCCACTTCTGCGCGGCCTCCCGCTGCGTGCACTGCCCAGTCAGCACCGACACATACATCTCGTACTTCTGGCTCGGCGAGAGCAGCCGTCGCTGCTTGCGTGCCTTCATGGGCGTATTGGACGTCATCATCAGCCTCCGGAACGGTCAGACACACCGCTTCGTGGCTGGGTATTTCAAAGATCAAATGGTCATCTAACTCAGACGCAAGACGGCGACGAGAGAGGCGAAGAATCCGTTGGTGGCGACCGTGTGGGCGAGTTGCAGGGAGTGCGCGATGGCCATGGCGCGGTCGTGGCGGTATCCGAGCTCGTGGGGGGAGATTCCGTCCTCGTCGGCGATGATGGCGGCGCCGGCGGTGTCGAGCACGTAGTGGTGCGGGGCGCTGCCGCGGGCGACGAGCGGCTGGAACCGGTCCACGACCCGCCAGCGGTGGAGTTTGAGGAGCCGGGCGTGGGCGACGTGCCGGGAGGGGAAGGCGAGTTGGGTGATCTGTGTGGTGGTGAGTACGCGGTGCTCACTGAGCATGTGGGCGAGCCACCGGTCGCGTGGGGTCAGGTGTTGGGCGAGCGCGGCGAGGTGTGGGCTGCCCCGTGTTTTCCGGACTGGTGAGTTTGTGTCCTTTTATGCCGCGAACTGCTGATTCAGGTATTCGTTGCGGACTTCGTGCGGAGTTTTGTATCCCAGTGCTGAATGGATTCGTCGCCGATTGTAGTGAAGTTCGATATAGCGGGCAATATCAGTCGAAGCCCTTTTTCGTGTGGGATACACCATATGATGAACGCGCTCGTTTTTGAGGCTGGCGAAGAACGACTCGGCGAGCGCGTTATCCCAACAAATCCCGGTGCGACCGAGGGAATGTCGCAAATCGAGTTCATCCAGTTTCGCGCGATATTCGGCCGATGTATATTGGGTGCCGCGATCGCTGTGCATAATACAGCCCGACTCAAGCGTGTGATTTCGTGCGGCCATGTCGAGGGCGTCGGTGACCAATTCGGTGCGCATGTGATCGGCCATCGCGTAGCCGATGACCTCGTTGTTGAAACAATCAATCACGGTCGCCAAATACAGCCAGCCCTGCCAGGTGGAAATGAACGTGATGTCGCCGACCAGCTTGGCCCCGGGCCGGTTGGCGGTGAAGTTCCGCTCGACCAGATCTGGCACGCCGTCGGGCTGTTCAGCGCTGCGGACGGTGGTGGTGCGGTACGGCTTCAGCTGCACCGTGACCAGGCCCATCTCGCGCATGAGTTGGCGGACCGTCTCGTCATCGACCCGCTCACCAGCACGGACGAGCTCGGCATGGATCCGCCGGTAACCGTAGGTGCCGCCGAAGAGGTCAAACAGTGTCTCAATCTTGGTCTTGAGCAGTTCGCGGCGCCGCTCGGTCGCCGACGGCGGCCGGCGAAACCACTCGTAGTAGCCCGATTTCGACACATCCAGCCACGCCAGCATCTGCGTCAGGGTGGGAGCGTCCGCCACATTATGGCCCTTGTTGTGCGCGTACTCGGCGGCGATGAACTCGTACTTCTCGCTCACCGCTGCTCCCTCGCAAAGTACGCTGCCGCTTTTTTCAAAAAGGACAGTTCCATCTCCTGCTCGCGCACCCGGCGACGCAGTTCGGCGAGTTCGGCACGCTCAGACAATTCCAGCGGCGGCTCGTCCCCGGCGTGATCCTCGCGGTATTTCTTCACCCAATTAGCTAGGGTCGTTTCCCCGAGACCGTACTCGCGAGCGACCTCAGCGATCGGACGCTGCCCTTCCACAACCAGCTTCGCCGCCTGCTCACGAAATTCAGGCGTGTACTTCTGATACTTCCTTGCCACGAACCAACATCCCTTCCAGAACGGACCCTATGCGGTCCACAGTCCGGGAAATAACGGGCACCCCAGTGCTCGCCGGTGGCGGCGACGCGGTTGGTGGGTCGGGCGGGGCGGGGTGCGCGCAGGTGTCGTTGCGTAATGGTGATCACGGTGGGCTCCTCGTTACGCGGCGTGGCGCCGGGGGTCGATGTAGGGGCGGCGGTGGTCGGTGGCGGCGCGGCCGGGGCGGGCGGCGTGTATGGCGGCGGCTTTGCGGATGGCGGTGGCGCGGCCTCTGACGGGTGGCGGCAGGGGTTGGGTGTTCAGGGTGAACGGAGCGGTTTGTTCGCCGTGCAGGACGGGTCGGACGGCCGCGTGGAAGGCGCCGAGGTGGCTGAGATCGTGCTCGGTGAGGCGGGGGTGGGTGTGGCGGGCGAGCTGGTGTGCGTCGGATGGCGAAATGGAGTATGAGGGGCTGTTGATCTTCCGGACAGCGAACCCACTAGGGTTTTTGTTCGGAAGAGAGGAAGCCAGTGTCAAAGAATCGTCGGTCGTTTACTCCTGAGTTCAAGGAGGAGGCGGCGAAAATGGTGGTCGAGACGGGCCGCCCGGTGGCGTCGGTCGCGCGGGAGAACGGGCTGAACGAGCAAACGCTTCGTAACTGGGTGAACGACTACCGGAAGGCTCATGCTGCGGACGAGCCACCATTGACCGTGTCGGAGCGCGCGCGGCTGCGTGAGCTGGAGAAGGAAGTCCGTGAGCTACGGATGGAGAAGGAGTTCCTGGGAAAAGCCGCAGCCTTCTTCGCGAGCGAGTATCGGTGAACGAGAGGTACGAGTTCATCGAGGTGGAGAAGGGCGCAGTGACCGATACTGGCGAGAAAAAGTACACAGTGACCAAAATGTGCGAATGGTTGGGTGTGTCGAAGTCGGGATTCTATGAATGGCGTTGTCGGCCCAAGTGCGCGACGGCGCAGCGTCGCGCCTACCTGGCTCCGTTGATCACGAAGGTTTTCGACGATTCGGATGAGACCTACGGTCACCGGCGCGTCCACGCCCAGCTGCAGCGCCAGGGTGAGCGGTGCACCCCTGAGCTGATCCGCAGCATCATGCGTGAGCTGGGGCTCGAGCCTTGCCAGCCCCGTCCGTGGCGACTCGGCCTGACTGAGCCGTCTGCCAGCTTGCTGCCCGACCTCGTTGGCCGCGACTTCGCCGCATCCGCGCCCGGCGAGAAGATGGTTGGCGATATTACCTATATCCCTACGTGGGAGGGCTGGGTTTATCTCGCGACGGTCATCGACTGTCATACGAAGGGCGTTATCGGGTGGGCGATGGACGATAATTACCAGACGCCTCTCATCGAGAAGGCGATTCGCATGGCCGTACGCAACTATCCTATCGCACGCGGGGCGATATTCCACTCCGACCGTGGCAGCAATTACACTTCCGCCCAGTTTGCCAGCACGCTCCGATCATTGGGCATCAGGCAATCGGTCGGACGCACGGGAATATGCTATGACAATTCGATGGCCGAATCGTTTTTTGGTGCCCTGAAGAACGAGCGGGTTCACCGAGTGATCTACTCCACCCGAAAGAGGGCCAGGACAGATATTGCTGCCTATATCGAACTTAGATATAATAGTCGACGTCTCCATTCGGGACTCGACTATAAGGCCCCAAATGAGGTCTACAACGAGTACCTGAACCGGCAGCAAGCGGCATGAATTGACCCACTAAACAGCTGTCCGGAAAGATCGAGGCCGCTCAGTAGTAGATCTTGGTGCGGGCGTTGGTGCTGACGCCCTGGGTGAGGTCGTTGCCGAGTTGGTCGAGGTGCTGGTGGGCCAATACCAGGGACAGGTGGTAGGCGCGGGCTTCGGCGAGCATGTCCTCGAGCGGGAAGGGCATGTGCAGGAAGTTGTGGCATTCGTCGATCACCATCGCGGAGTCGGCGCGGCGGGATTCGGGCACGCGGGCGCGGTGGGTGGTGGCGTGCCACACGTTGGCCACGAGCAGTGAACCGACGAGCCGGGTGGTGTCTTCGCCGAGCGTGCCCTTGGGGATACGGGCGAGCAGCAGGCCGCCGTGGTCGAGGATGTCCGAGAGGTCGACGGTGGAGGCACCACCGGTAAGGGCACGGGCCACGAACGGGCGTAGCAGCACGGCACGCAACTTGTTCATCAAGGGCGCCACGATCTGGGCGCGGGCGGCGTCGGAGAGCTGGTCGTACCAGGTCCAGAACCCGGTGAGGACCGGGTCGGTGATGGTGGCGACAACACGCTCGCGGAACCCGGGGCGCGTCAACAACTCGGGTAGGTGCGCCAGGGTGGCGGGCTGGCCGCGGGTGATCGCGGGGTCGAGCCCGTGCAGGCTCAGACAACCGGCACGTAGCAGGTCGTCGGTGCGTGGCCCCCACGCGGAGGCGAACACGCGGGAGAAGACGGACACGATGTTGTCGGTGGCGCGGTGCTTGTCGCCGTCGAGAGGGTTGAGACACGGAGTGTGCTGCGGGGCGTCGGCGTCGAACAGCACAACCTTGCTGCCGAGCCTCGCGGGCAGCCGCGACAGGATGTCGGCAACCAAGTCGCCTTTGGGGTCGAGCACGACGTTGGCGCGCCCGGCGTCGGCGTCGGCGAGCACCATGGTGGCGAGCAGCGTGGACTTGCCGCTACCAGTGGACCCGAGTACGTGCACGTGGTGGCGGGCGTCGGCGACACGCAACCCGACGGAGCGGGGGTGCCCGGCGTCGGTGACGCCGAGAGGTTTGGCGCCGGGGCCCGGTTCGACGACGCCGGGCGGTGGGGCTACGGCGGCGGCTCCGGCGCGTTGCAGGTCGGGGCTGGACTGGTCCGTCGGCAAATGCGCGACGGCGGCGAGCTCGGGCACCGAGAGCAGGTCGCCACGGCCCATCCGCCGCCCGCCGATCGTGGTGAGGGGGCGGCGCAGGCGGCTGCGCCGGTAGTGGTTGTGGCCGTGATAAACGCCGACAGCGCTGGCGATGGCGTGCGCGGTGCCGCGGGCGGTGTCGCGGGCGAGACGCCGCTCCTCGGTGGTGGCCGAGGTTCGCAGGCAGAGGGCGACGGCGTAGCGAATGCGGGTCTCGTACTGGCTGCCGCGTTGCTTGCCGACGATGGCGCGGTCCTGGGCGGAGCGCTCCAGCGCGGTTTGCGGGTCCAGCAGCCCGCGCTGCGGGTCGTGGCCGGTGCGACGCGGGGGCGTGGCGCCGGGAGTGAGCACATCGAGCAGTCGGCTGAGCAGTTTCGGGGAGCGGCCGTGATGCAGGTGACGGGCCGCGCGGCGTGCCCGGCGGAGCCGACCTCCGGTGACGGGTCGGGCCAGGACCTGCACGCAGGCGTGTTGTCCGGGGGCGAGGTTGCGCGGCGCGCCGAGCAGCGCCCGCAGCGGGTCCGCGGTGTGCTCGGTCTGGATCGGCAGCGCTTCGGGGCGCCCGAGCCGAAGTTCACCACCGGCGCAGACCACCCGCCGGTCCCTCTCGGTGGTGATCGGCATCGGGGCGGTAGTGGTGGGTTCGGCGCGGGTGTGCGCGCCCGGCCACGCCGATTCGACGGCGCGTTCGATCATGCCGGGCGGCACGGACCCGGGCACCCAGATGCGGATGTGGGTGCCCTCGTGGCCGAAGGCGTACTCGAACGCCAGGTGCGGTTGGCCGTGCAGGAACCGTTGCATCCGGGGGCGCAGCAGCCCAACCAGGTTGTGCCACAGCACCTGCCCGCCGGCGGGGTCGACCTCGGGCGGGATGAGCACGGTGACCAGCCGCGCGTCGACGCTCATGCGCCGGTGCGCCCGCCCGTGCAGCCCGCGCCGGATCACGCCGAACAGCACGGTCAGGGCGAGAATGGCGGGTGCGACAACGGGGCCGTGGACGAGCGCCCACCGGGCGAGGATCGAGACGACAGCCTCGACCGCGCCACCGGGGTCGGTCACGAGATCCACCACCGGACTCGGGGCCATCAGATAAGACATGGGTGCTCCCGTCGGGTGAGTCGGGGCTCAGCGGTGTCGAGACCGGCCAGGGCTACGCAGGTGGCCTCGGCCGACAGGCAGGCGTGATGCGAGCCGCGCGCGGGTGTCGCGCGTCGACGTGGAGGGGTGTGCGAGCGCGTGAACACTGTGCCGAGAATCCCGAGCGGCGGGGAGGCGAGCAGTGTTGGGATCATTAGGCGGCGCGACGTAGCGGTGACGGCTCGGCCGATCGCCCGGTGGTGTCGCCGACCGCCCGCAGGCGGGCACGTCGACTCCGAGCGCGCCGGTCAGCACGCTCGGCATCGACCTCGGTTTGCCATTCGCTGAACCGGCGCCCATTGAGCCGCTTCAGGAAGTGGGGGATGCGGTTGGCGGGGATTCCCACGAGCCGGGGGCCCAGCACAGCCAGTAAGTCGGATGCTTCCTGGGAGGACCAGCCCGCCACTGCGATGCTGTCCTCGTCGGGGAACACGTCCGCGACGCGGTCTGCCGTTGGGTCGAGGCTGGTGTCCTGGGTGCCGCCGTAGGAGTACACCCACAAGAAATTCTCGGGCGGGTCCGGCTCAATGAGGCGACGAAACCGGGCTACTTCTTTGGTGTAGGCGTAGAACATGATTCGGGGGTGGGAACGGATGATGCGCAGCCAGGCGCGCGTGTAGTCGTCGGAGAAGAAATCTCCCGCGTCGTGGATGCGGATCCAGCGGTCGGTGAATCGGGGCGTGGATAGCTCGCGATTCATGGCGGCTTCCCACCCGGCCGGATCGTCGAGCACGAAGGCGAGGTTGGCCTCGTGCCTGGCCTTGACGGCGGGGAACCGGTACGTGCCGCTGCGCGCATAACACACGAACCGGCAAATGCCTGCGGACGGGCATGTGTTGTATGTCCGTCCGTCGGCGAGGCGGCCTGCCCACGCGGGCAGGCTCCAGTTCCAGACGCCCAGGGGTTTCAGCTCAGAGTTTTGGGTGAGCAGCCGCGTGGGACGACGGTCGCTGGTGTTGTGCTGGCGAGCAGGCGGTGATGCGGACATGAGGTACCTACCACGAAGGAAATTGGGGGACGTTGCAGCCCGAGTTCGCGGGGACGACCCTGGCGGGCGGGAGAACGCAACCATCAGGGGTGTCAGGTCGGGCTGAGGTCACGCGTGGTTGGACGCGATTGCCGTGGGGTCGTCGGTCACGGCAGTCCACACAGGAGTGACGCGATTTTCGGTGTCCGAACTCTGGATCCGAGATTCGCTCATTCCACGATCACCGTCCCCGGGTTCGGGTCGTTATCGGGCAAAGTTGCCAGGAACTCTGGGGAGGTCGTGATGAGTTCGTCTTCGGCTTCCGAGGCGATGGCGTGGAAGGCGACGCGGTGGGTTCCGGTGGACAGCAGGCCCTGCCCTTGTTCGGCGGACAGCAGGAACTGGCGTTCGCCGTCGGAGAGCCGGAAGGCGCGGGCGATGTCGTCGATGGGTTGGGGTGCTTGTCGCAGCAGGATCTGGGTGGCTGAGTTCGCGACAACGGCACGACCAAGGTCGCTGGTGAGGACGTCGCCGACGTCCTGGGTCGCCAGCGTCAACCCGGCCCAGTGTTTGCGGGCAGCCTTGGCGAGGCGGACCAGGTAGCGGGCACCGGCGGGCTGCTGCATCAGTAGCCAGGCTTCGTCGACGACCACCAGCCGGGGCCGACGGGCGGCGGGGTTGGTGATACGCCGCCAGATGGTGTCGAGGGTGAGCAGGGTACCGACCGGTTTCAGCTCGTCGGCCAGGCCGCGCAGGTTGAACACCACTAGGTGCCCGTCGGGCCGGGTGGTGGTGGGCGCGTTGAATAGCCCGGAGAACGCGCCGTCGGTGAAGGGCCGCAACCGCGCTGCGAGCGCGGTGCCGGGCTGGCCGCCGTGGTTGCGCAGCGCTGCAGCGACGTCACCGAGCAGTGGGGCGGGGCGGGTCCAGGTGCGCGGGTCGCTGGTGATCCCGGCGCCCTGGTAGGCGGTGGTGATGGCGGTGTCGGTGGCGGCGCGTTCGTCGGCGGACAGCGGGCCGCCGAGCATGGTCTCGATGACGGTGTGGGCGAACAGGCCGCGCTGCACGAGGGTGTCGGCGGGGGCGGTGCGGCGCCCGTCGGCGCTGGTGGTGATGGGCAGGTCGAGTGGGTTGAGCGTGACGTGTTCGCTACCGAGTTGCAGGTGGGTGCCGCCGACCGCCGCCGCCAGGCGGGTGTATTCAGCCTCGGGATCGATGACGGCTATCTCGACGCCACGGTATAGGCTGCGCAACAGTTCGAGTTTGACCAAATAGGACTTACCTGAACCGGAGCGGCCAAGAATGGTGGCATTGTGGTTGTCCAGGCTGAACCGGTCGTGGCAGACCACGCTTTGGGACCCGAGGTTGTGCCCATAGAGCACGCCAGAGACCCCAGCCGAGACAGGGTCGGGTGGTGCCAAATCCGGGCTGGTGAACGGAAAACTCGCGCTCAACGCGTGGGTGTCGAAGGTGCGGCGCAGCTTGAGCCGATCGAGCCCGACAGGCAGGGAGGTCACCCAACCCTGCACGGCGCGGTAGGTGGCGGGTTTGGCGTCCAGCAGCAGGCTCGCGGTCAGCGCGCGCACGCCGCTGACCTCGGCCGCGAGGTGCTCGGCGTTGTCGGCGTGCACCGTCAGGTACAAACCGACGTGGTAGAGCTTGCCTTCGCCACGGGCGACGCGCGCGGACAGTTCGTAGGCGTCTTCGGTGGCGGCTTCCACGTGGGGGTCGGGCAGTCGGCCGTGATCGGCGGTGTGCCGCCGTCCCGATTCCAGCCGTGCGAGCTGCTTCTGGAGCCGGTCGGCGGCGGTGACCGGGTCGACCGGGTCGATGTGCAGGCAAACATCCAGCCGGCCGGGCCAGGTCAGCAGGGGTTGCAGCCAGCCGGGCTGGATCTCGCGGGGATAGCCCAGGATGGCGAACGACGCCACGTGTTCGCTACCGACCTCGAGGTGGCGGGCGCCGATGGTGATCGCGTCCGGGCCGAACCCCGGCACGGACGCCACGGTCTCGCGGCGGCGGGGTGTGCGGCTCATCGGGCGTACCTCTCTCGGAACTGCTCCAGCAGGGGCTCGCCGGAGGTGTCCTCGCTGGGGTCGGCGTCGTGGCTGGGTGCCGCGTCGCCGGGTGGGTCGTCGCGGCTGGCAGCGGTGGTGATCACGTCGTCCGGCGCGGCCAGCGCGCCCACGGGCGCGGCGACGCCGTCGGGATCGCTGGCGTGAGCGAGCACCGCGGTGGCTTGCCCGACGGTCAGCGGGGTGACGGTGATCCCTGCTGCCGACAGCAGCGACGCGGCCTCGGCCAGGCGCCGGGACAGCCGGGCTTCGGCGGCCTGCCGACGCTGGTGGTCGATGGGTGCCCGGCGGCGTGCGCGCAGCGCACCCAGCAGACCCGGTGGCGGTATAGGTAGGGCGGAACCGGCCGGTTCGCGCACGACGAGTAGCACCTGTCGTTGCAGGAGATCGGCCTCGCGGGACAGGCCGGACAGGAAGTCGGCGTGACCGAGCGCGGCGCGTTCGAGCGCGGGGTGCGGCAGCGCGGCGGCGCGGCGGCGCAGGCTCACGATCTGGTCGGTCAGGTCGATGCGCTGCACGCGGATCAGCAGTTGCGCCGGAGCGGACAGGCTGTGCAGGTAGCGGCCGAACGCCGCTACCAGGGCGTCCTGCTCGGCCGGAGTGCGGAGCGCGAAGTTGACCGTCGAGCAGGCGGCGACGGCAGCCAGCCCATCGTGACCGAGGTCGATGACACCGGCGTCCGTCATACCGGTCACCGGCAGTTCCAGCGGTGACGCGGCCTGGGTGGCGTGTGCGTCGCGGGCGCGACCTGTGCTCGCATGGCCGGTGGCCCAGGCCGGGGCGGCGGGAATGCCTTCCGGGGCGTGGACCCGCCGCCGGGGTGAGCCGACATGGCGGGCGGCGGCCAGCAACCACCGATCGAGCGAAATCCCGTCGCGGCGGAACACCACGGCGATCACCACCGCCGTCATCAGCGGCCCGGCCACACCGAGGAACACCGGCGTCGGCACCAAGTCTCCGATGGCCTGCCACAGCCCGTACAGCAGCAGGCCCGTGGCGGCGAGAATGCCCAACTGGCGGGCGGTCAGGCCCGCCACGAGGCGGTCCTCGCGATCAACGTCGGACGGGATCTTCACACTCACGAGGAACCACCTCCGCGGCGTCGGTGTTGCGCTGTCGGGCGGGTCCGAGACACGAGGGGCTGCGGCGCGCGGGCAGCGACCTTCTCCGCGGCGGCATCGCGGCGACGCGGCGAGTCGGATGGCCGCTGCCGCGGACGTGGCGTCGCCGCTGCGGCGGCGGGTCGTCGCGACGAGGCCGCGGGTTGGAGCTCGTCGTAGGGCCGGGCCCGCAGCGCCGAGGAGCCCGGCGCGGCGGGCCGCCACACCGGCGATGCGGTGACGGGCTGCCACGCTTGTGCGGCGCCCGCACGGGCGCGGCGGGCAGCGTCGGGCAGATGCGCGTCCGCGCGCCAGCGACGCTGCGCCGGCTCGGCGGGCCGGTGCTGTTCGGCTCGCACCGGCTCGCGGGCGGAGTCGCTGTCGTGCGCGGTGCGACCTCGACCCCAGACGGTGTCCTCGATCGGTGGAGCAACTCGTGGCTCGATGGGCTCGCGCGGCGCTCGCCGCGCCGGAGAGTTCCGGGCGCCCGTCGGCCTGGGCTGAGGCGGCGGCGTGGGCCGTGGCGGCATCGGCGGTGGGGTGCGGCCCCCTCCCGCGCCGCCGGGGCCTCCGCCGTTGCCGCCGCGAACCGCTGCACCTGCGCCGGCACCTGCGGTGGCGCCCCTGAGTAGCCCGAAGGTCTTGTAGGTCAGGTAGCCGCGCGCGAGTGATCCGGCGAAGGAGCGGCCGCGGCTGATCTGGGTGGCCTTGAGGATCCAGAACGGGATCTTCACCAGGATGGTGATCAACGCCAGTGCGACCAGCAGGTTCACCATCCCGGACGGTTTCGGCCCGAACGGCGTCCACCCCGATGGTGCGAAGAACACCTGCAGTGCCACCAGCAGCACCAGTGATTGCGCGACCTGGATCGCCAGGACACCGGTGATCGCCCGCCACCACCAGCGGGCGAGGCCCTCGGTGGCAGGCAGCGCGTGGCACATCAGCAGCAGTGGCGCGGCGATGACAAGGACGACGGTGATCGCCACACGCAGCACGTAGGTGACCAGCAAGACGACGAGCATCACCGCCAGCGCCAGCCCCATCAGCAGCAGGAACAGTCCACCCCCGGAGAGGGCGCCGGTGATCATGTCCCGCAGCGCGCTCCCGGCGGAGTCCGCGTGGAGCCCACGGCTGAGCAGCGCGGCCGAGAGCCCGTTGGCGAGGGTGATGAGCTTGTCGACGACGAACAGCGACAGAAACGACGCCAGGAATCCGGCGACCAGGCGCGGCAGGATCTCCTTGGCCGTGTAGCGGGTCTGCAGCGTCTCGTGGGTCATCACCAGCAGCCCCCCGATCACCACGATCGTGGTGTAGGCGGCGAGCACCAGCTGCCACGAGTTGGACCACAACGGGCCCGTTTGGGGCAGATCGTCCAATGTCGGTGTCGTCAACAACGACTCGGACAGAAACGTCAGCAGCGGGTTCAGTGCCGCCGTCACCAGCCCGCGGACGATGGCGTTGAGGCTGTGGGAGATGTGGCAGCCGATGTCGAAGGTGTCGCAGTCCTCGACACCGGTGTTCTGGGTCGTGGGCGGCTGCGGCCGATCCCCACCGTCGGGTTCAGGTGCGCCGGTGGGGCTCGGCAGACACCCCCCACCCCGACAGGGCGTCGTCGTGGCAGTCGGGTTCCCGGACGGGGCGGTGCAGGGCGGCAGGTCCTCAACTGGTCCGCACCTTGGCTGGCCGGCGGTCGCCGGGATCTGCGGGGCGCGAGTGTCGTCGTGCGGTGAGGCGCCCAGCGCCAGGGGAGCGCCGAACAGCACGAGGATGCTCAGCGCGAGAAGTGGCGTGGCGACACGCCGTGCCAGTCGCAGCCACCGCCCTCGGCGCGGGCGCGACGGCGGTTCCGGTGGAGGCGGCTGCTTCAACGCGACGTCCCGGCCCGCTGCGGGATGCGGCGACTTGCGGCGACCCATTGCTCAGAGCCCCACGAACCGCTTGAGAACCGACACCACGACCGAAGCCAACGCCGCCAACATGTAGCCGAACGCGGCGGCCTTGAGCGCGCTCTTGCCCTTCTCGGCCTCGCTCGGATCACCGCCCGCGAGCATGTAGCGGGTCCCGCCGATCATCACGAACACGGTCGCCAGCAACGCCAGCAGGCCGGCGAGCCAGTTGCGGATGTTGGTCAACACCTCCTTGACCGACTGCGCCTGCGCGTAGGCGGCGTCCGCGCTCAGCACCGACAGCAGCAGCGCCGCCACCACGGCCAGCGCGAGGCTGCGGGTCCACGGCCGCCTGCGGGAACGGCCGGGCTGGTGTGGCGGCCGGACCCGCCTCGCTCGGTTCAGGCGCATCGGCGATCCTCCGATCCCGGTGACGAGGGACGAGACCTGGGCGCGAAGTCCCTACACCTAAAAAGACCGGATTCCGGCGCCTCATCTTTCACCGAGGGTGACCGATCCTTCCCGCCCGACTCGCGACCGTTGCGCCGACGGCCGCTCACAGCACGTGACTGCGGGGCGGGGTGGTCAGGGTGTCGAGCCGGACGTTCGACCGCGAGCGACGTCTCGGTCGCGGCATTGACCGCATCGTCGGGATCGGCGTCTCGCGAGGTCTCGGCGAGGTAGGCGACGAGCCGGCGCTCCGCGCGCCAGCGCGTCGTGTTCGCGGTCGCATAGGGCACGTTGCGGCGCCGGGCCCACCGATCAAGACGGACGGCGTCGAGGCGGGTGGCGCCGATAAGGTCGGCCTCGGTCGGGGTCAGTACCCCGTCGGCGATGGCACGCGCGAGCACCAAGTCGGGGTGACCCCACGGCGGTTGCGGGATGGCCGAGCGGAACCCGGTCAGGATGGCTTCCACGACCTCCAGCGGCTCGTCGAGCTCGAACGGCCGCGGGTCGGACAGCGACGCCACGACCGCCGCGTGGCCAGCCCGGTACGCGGCCCACCGCAGCCGCTCCGCCACCCCGGGCCGACCCAGCACCACGGTCGCGAGCGCATCGAGGAAGCCCGTCAGGATCTCGGCCTGCAGGTCGGCATGCTCGCCGCCATACCACGATCCGAGCCGGTGCGTGCTCGCCGCCAACGCCGGCAGCGCCACCCCGGCGCACGCCATCGTCCAGTCCGCGCCGTGGTTACGCGCACGCGTGATCAACAGCCGCCAGAGTTCGTCGCGCCCCACGATCGGGCACCCGCGGTCGAGGATGCGATCCCGGGCCTGGGCGAGCGTGAGGTTCTGATCCGGCAGGCCGTCAACCTGATGTCCGTCGATCGAATACATCGCCGACAATGCGGCGAACTGGTCGCGAACCAGGTCCAGCGGAAGCGGCGAGCGCCGAGTGTTCCCTGATTTCCGAGACATCGCTGATGCCCTCCTTCGGTCGCACACAATGTGACGCGGCCAGGAGAGCAACTCGGCTACAGCACAACGCCAAGAATGATCGCCAAATCGCTGAAAAAACCTACTAACACCACCGCACCTGGATCGGTCCAGACGCCTGGCTGGCGGATCGGCCAACCCCGCCGCCAACACGCCCGTTAGTAGCCGCTGACCAGCTAGGTTAGTAGCCCAACGACGCCATCGGCAGCCGTCACCCCGCGCGGGACGCCCCTTCGCGCGCAGAGAAAATTCCGCACCCGTCTCCAGGGCTGCTGACGCGCCCTCTGGAGAAAGCGCGTTAAGCGCGGCTTGTTAGTAGAAATGTTCAGCGAACGTGAGCAGAACGGATGCGGAACATTCTGACGGAAACGAACTCGTCGGCTACGGCGGTGAAAGATTCGGCCCCGATATTCGGTCTTTTTCAGTAGAGGCCATCACGGCGACATCCATAAGCCGAGGGAGGCTTGTCATGGCATCGGCGCGACAAGCGAGCCGGCGCGGCGACCACGGCAGCGCGACATGCAGCGCGGCCGATCACGGCCGCGCACAGACATCCCCGCGACGGCGTCGGATCATCCGCCGCGCGCCGCGAAAGATCCGACCCACGGTGTCGGTGTGGCCGTGCCTGCCGCCGCAGGGCCAGACCGACACGGCCGACGACTGGCTGGAGCGAGCCGTCGTCAAGATCGTCACCACCTACACCCAACCTGGGCAGCGAGTCCTGATCGTCAGCCCACCCCCGCCGGAAACAACACCGCCGCGCTGGACCACGACGGCGCGCCGGTGGCCGCCGGATCCGTATCAAGACCTGCCCGAGACGAACTGGGTCATCGCCCGGCTCGGCCGCAGCGCCCAGACCACCCTGGCCACCCACCCACACGGCCACCCCAGCGGCACGAGGCGAACGGTCGCGGCACCGACGGTCCGCGACGCCCGCGCAGCCCAGAGGGCCGCCGACGAGGCCCCCCGGCCAGGAGGTCACGACCACACGAGTTCGGGTACCGGTCCCGCTGGGTCGACCACCGGGCGTGGCGTGGGGTGCTTCGACCTGATCATCACCGCGGCCGACCCTCGCGACCACGCCTGGTTCACGCACCGCGACTGGCGCGCGCTGCTGCGCCCCGGCGGCGCCCTCACGGTCATCACCCACAGTGACACCAGTGACGGTGTCCTCGTCGACCCGCTCACCTCGATCGAGGCTACGCTCAGTGACAACCAGATGGTCGTGCTCGATCACATCGTGCTCGCCCATCACCGCCCGGCCGAGGCCCGCGACATTCTCGCATCGCGCCCGGGCCGGATCGGCTGGAAACCGCTGCGGCACCCGCGCGGCCACCACGACCTCCTGGTGTGCATCGAACAGCGGCGGGAACGCTGATGGCGCGCCGATCCGCTCGTCGCCGCCCCCGACGCGGGCAGCCGTCGGTCGTCCCGACCACCGTCTGGGCCACCGGGCAGCGCGACCCCAGCATCGAGCTCATCGAACGCGGCTACCACCTCGACACCGCCGCCGACACCGGCCGCATCCCGCCCGCGGTCGCCGAGTACGCCATCGGCGCCTACAGCCCACCCGGCGGTACCGTGCTCGATCCCGACTGCGGCGCCGGAACGGTCGTCATCGAGGCCCTGCGCTCCGGCCGCCACGCCATCGGGCTCGCCACCACCCGCGGCTGGCGCACCCTCGCGGACGCCAACATCAACGCGATCCGCGCCACCGGCACCGCCACCGACGCCATGGTCCTCATGCTGACCCGGCGCCGCGACACCCTCCACACCGCCCGAGCAGCCGGGCTGACCGAAAGCATCAACCTCGTCCTGACCGCCGCGCGCACCGCACCCGGACACGACCCGGCCGTGCTCGCACGCACGCTCACCGAAGTTCGACCACTGCTGCGCCCCGGCGGACACGTCGTCGTCATCGCCGCGCGCACGACCACACGCGCCCCGCTGCACACCTTTGGCGCCATCCTCGCCGCCGGCCGCGCCGCCGGACTCGTCCCCGTCGAACGATGCGTCGCGCTCGACGGCAAGCTCACCCGCGACTCCGTGTCCGACCGCGCGCCCCGCGCCGCCCGCCGCCAGTCCCGCGACACCGGGCACCCCATCGCGATCACGGCGCACCACGACGTGGTGGCGTTCCGCTGCGCCGCCGCCGACACCGCGGCGCACCCGCTGCCTGGATCACGAGTCGTCCGGCATCACAGCGACGCCAGCGACGAGTACGTGCACGGCATGCCCACCCCGCGGGCCGCATGAACCGAACCCCGACTGCCGCACGCACCCGCCGCGAGGCATCGAGCAGCAAAGGACCACGCCCTATGAGCACCCAGAACACGCGCCCTGTGTCCCAGCGCCGACCGTTCACGATCAAGCAGATCGAACAGGCGCTGGACACCGTCTACGACGGCATCGCACGCGAGTTGGACACCACCGAACCCGCCGAACGCGACGCCGCCACCTACCGCCGCATCGCAGACCTGCACCGCCTCGAATCGGCCTGCTGGAACAACTACCTCACCATCGCCAAAACCCGCCTGACGTGGCTGGCAGCCAGCGCGGCCGCCGACCGCGCGAACCAACTCGCGACGAACTACCGCGCCAGCGCCGCAGCCCTGGACGGAACCAGCCACCCCGCCGCACGCCGCCCACTCACCACCAGGAGGGCGGCGTGACGCGACGACCCTTCTGGACCACCGACAGTCTCACCCTCTACACCGGCGATGCCCTCGACGTGCTCACCGAGCTACCCGCGGGCTCCGTCGACTGTGTGGTCACCTCCCCGCCCGTACTGGGGACTACGCGACTACGGCACCGGCCGCTGGGTAGGCGGCGACCCGCAGTGCCGCCACTCCACCGGCCGAGGCAGCAACGTCGCTCAAACCCGCTATCCCGCTGCCGACGTCTATCCCGCCTCCGCCGCGCATCGCGGCGGAAACCCGTCGCAGTGCCGCCGGTGTGGTGCGCGGCGACACGATCAGCAACTCGGACTCGAACCCGACCCGGACAGCTACATCGCCAGTCTGCGCGCAGTCTTCGACCAACTCCGTCGTACCGTGGCGGCCACCGGGACCGTCTGGCTCAACCTCGGCGACTCCTACTCGGCCGAGCCGCCCGGCCGCACCCAGAACCCGATGCGCGCCAGCACCCTTTCCGGCAGGAGCGCCGCTGCGCAACTACGAGGATCCGTTCAACGCGCCGGCACGGACCGCACTCGGTGCCTTGCTCGCAAGAACCTCATCGGAATGCCCTGGCGAGTCGCGTTCGCGCTGCAGCAAGACGGTTGGATTGTCAGGAACGCGATCGTGTGGCACAAGCCGAACGCCATGCCGGAATCAGTGCAAGATCGAGTGTCCACTCGCTACGAGTTCATGTTCTTGCTGACCCCGCAGCAGAAATACTACTTCGATCTTGACGCCATCCGAGAGCCTGTAGCCCGACCCGAAGCGCTCAACGAGAACATCGTGATCGGCGGCATCAAAGGCCGCCACGCAGGCGTCGACTCCACCGCGCGCCGCCGCGGGCAAAGCCGTTACGGAGCCAAATACACCCACGCGGACGCCATCACACGACGACATGGCGACGCCATGCGCCCGACCGGCCAACGCCACAACTCCCAGCACCGGAACGGAAAGAACCCCGGCGACGTCTGGAGCATCCCGACTCGCCCGCTGACAGCCGCGCACTTCGCTGCCTTCCCAGTCGACCTTCCCCTGCGTTGCATCGCCGCCGGATGCCCCGAAGGCGGGACGGTGCTCGACCCATTCTCCGGTGCCGCAACGACCGGCTTGGCTGCCCGGCAACTCGGGCGCCGCTACATCGGAATCGACCTCAACGCCGAGTTCAACCAGATCGCCAAAGCTCGGTTATTGCAGCAACCGCAACATAGTGCCAAGAAGGCTCAGCCGCACGACCGACCAGCCGGTTCCCCGCGTCGATGAACTCATGCAGCTCGGTTCCCACCGATACTCGCTCGCGCGAAGAACACTGCGGCTTTCCATCCGTAGCTCCCGCAACCGACGCCACCGGGCGACCGCCAACCCAAAACCGCAGTTCCCAACAAGCTCCTAAGTGGATCACTACCTGGAAGCTAAGGAGATAGTTTGGTGGAGCCGATTTTCGAGTCCAACCTCGGATGTCTGTACAAGGGCGACTGCCTGGAGTGGCTGCCGCAGGTCGACGACGAGTCCGTTGATGTGGTGTTTGCGGACCCACCGTTCAATCTGAACAAGGACTACGGGAAGGGCATCAACGACCGGCGCAAAGACGAGGAGTACCTCGCCTGGTGCGAGGCCTGGATCAAGGAGTGCGCTCGCGTCGTCAAGCCGGGTGGCGCGGTGTGGCTCTACAACATTCCTAAATGGAACATCGAACTCGGCTACTTCCTCAACAAAGCCGGGATGACGTTCCGACACTGGATCGCGGTGGACATCAAGATGAGCCTCCCGATCCCAGGGAAGCTCTACCCGGCGCACTACAGCCTGCTCTACTACACCAAGGGCAAGCCCAAGACCTTCACACGTCCGCGTCTGCCAATCCCGGTCTGCCGACACTGCGGCGGCGACATCAAGGATTACGGCGGCCACCGCAACAAGCTGCATCCCGAAGGCATCAATCTCAGTGACGTCTGGACGGACATTCCTCCTGTGCGGCACCGAGGCACCAAGAACCGTGGCGCCAACCAGCTCAGCGAGAAAATGCTCGAACGCGTCCTCACCATCAGCAGCGAACCAGGCGACCTCGTCATAGACCCGTTCGGCGGAAGCGGCACAACCTTCGCCGTAGCGGAGCGAATGCACCGCCACTGGATGGGAAGCGAACTCGGCGACGTAGAACCAATCGTCCGGCGGCTCAGAGGCGAGGACGCGGTCTACGAGCGACCGAAGCGAGGCGACTCCGGCAAGGGAATGAGCCACATCGTTCGGCGACGGCGATGTGAAGTGGCCGCCACGAAGGCCGCCACGATCGGTGCTGGGCTCAGCGACAGTCAGAAGGTAAAGGAAGAAATACCGCACGCCTACGAACCATCCTTCGAACTCGGCAATGTCGCAGGTGCGCGACACGACACCGCACAGGTGCCGCGCAGACTCAACTTGCCCCACGGCGAGTGCGGAGAGGCAGCATGAGCGAAGGTGCGGGTGTCCCGCCGGACGTGGCGGGGCGGGCGGAGCTGTACTTCCACGATGATGCCGTCACGCTTTACGCTGGCGAGGCGCGGGCCGGGCTCGCCGAGCTCCCGGATGCCTCGGTCGATTGTGTCGTTACCAGCCCGCCCTACTGGCGCCTGCGCGACTACGCCCCCGATACGTGGGCCGGTGGCCGGCCCCGATGCCGCCACTGTCCGGCCAGCCTTGGCGCCTCATCGACGGATGGCACCGACGCTGGACGTCGATGCCGAACGTGTGGAGCGATCCGCGAGCACCTACAGATCGGTCGGGAATCGACTGCAGACGGCTACATCGACGACTTGCGTGCCGTGTTCGCCGCGGCGCGGCGTGTGCTCACCCCGCACTCCACCGTGTGGATCAACCTCGGCGACAGCTACTCCACCAATTCCGACGGTTACTGGTGCACGACACCTGGCCAAGCGCGGCAGCCGCGCTATCGGCCACGCGCCGACGTGCCGCACAAGAACCTGCTCGGCATGCCATGGCGTCTCGCCCTCGCGCTCCAAGGCGACGGCTGGATACTGCGCTCGGCGATCGTCTGGCACAAACCGCACGCCACCCCCACGCCCATCCGTGACCGGCTCGCCACCCGCTACGAGATGGTCTTCCTCTTCGTCACGCAGCCGGACTACTACTTCGATCTCGACCCGATCCGTCAGCCCTACTCCGGCGAGCGTGCGCTGTCGCGTCGAGCCCACCACGGCGGCAACAAACCGAACACTGCCCGCGGAACGTGGCCCCGTACGCCAGTAGACGCCCAGCGCGGGCGCAATCCCGGCAATGTGTGGACCATTTCCCCCGACCGATCGCGAGCCGGTCACCCGCACCGGCACCTGTGGAAATCCCACGCCGCTGCATTGCGGCCGGAAGCCCACCGGGCGGTCATGTGCTCGACCCGTTCAGTGGCAGCGCCACCACCGGGGTCGCGGCCCGCGAGCTGGGCCGCCGCTTCACCGGCATCGACACCAACCCCCACTACCACGAGCTCGCGATCCGGCGCATCGCCGGATGCGACCGCGCAGCGGGAGAGCCGCAATGAGCAACGACACCGCCACGTTCGTCGAACCCAGCATCGTCCAGGGGGACGCCCGCCAGTTGTCCCTGCCGGATGACAGCGTCGACCTGGTCGTCACCAGTCCACCCTACTTCGGATTACGGTCCTATCAGGACGGACATCACCCGTACCGTGGTCAGCTGGGTGCCGAAGACACCCCCGGCGAGTACCTCAACAACTTGATCACCTGCACTCGGGAAATCGTTAGGGTGCTCAAGCCGTCCGGATCGCTATTCATCAACCTCGGCGACAAATACAGTGGCGCTGGCCGTGGAAACAACGTCTCCGCAAAGCTCACCAACCCGCCCGACGTGCAGCGAAGCCGTCTTCGGGCAAGCAACCGCCGTCAACACCTCGGCACCGAGACAGCTCCAGCGAAATCCCTTCTTGGCTTGCCGTGGCGCTACGCGCTGCGGTGTATCGACGAACTGGGCCTCATCATGCGCGCCGAGATCATCTGGAGCAAGCCCGCCGGCATGCCCGAATCTGTCCGCGACCGTGTCCGCCGTAGCCACGAAACATGGTTCCACTTCACGCTCGAGCAGCGCTACTACAGCGCCCTGGATGACCTTCGTCAACCGCACGCCACGTCCGAGCGCCGTGGCTACCGCTCGTCCTATCGGCCCGGTAGTACATCGTCGTACGAGCGGGCACGTGGCCATGAGACCAAAAACGGCAACTTCGCCGGTCTTCCCTTGCATCCCCATGGCCGATTACCCGGCTCAGTATGGGATATTCCTCCGCAACCGCTGCGTGTGCCGCCCGAACTCGACATCGCGCACTACGCATCATTTCCCGTGGAATGGCCCAGGCGTCTCATTATTGGCTGGTCGCCACAGAAGGTGTGTACCGCATGCGGCCAAGGCCGCTGTCGTACTCCGGTCGCGTACGGACTCGATACGTCTCGACCGCAGACACGCCGCGCACTCGAACTTGTCCGCGAACACGGTCTCACCGAAGACCACCTCACCGCGCTGCGGTCCGCCGGGCTCAGTGACACGCCCCGAGGCACCGACACGCAGGGACACCCGCCACATCGCGAGCATCCTGCCGGGCGGCTTGTCGCCGAAGCACGCGCCGCGCTGGGCGGCTACGCCCGCGAGTTCCTGCTGTCACGAGCAACCGACTTCGCCGACGCCTGTGGTTGCGCGGACACCCACGCTCCCACCGTTCCCGGAGTCGTGCTCGATCCCTGCGGCGGAACCGGAACCACCGCGCTGGCCGCGGCCGTGCTCGGCAGGCGCGGTATCTCTATCGATGCCAGCCGGGACTACTGCCGGCTCGCCGTCTGGCGTACCCACGACCCTCGCCAGCAATCACGGGCTCGCGGCACCACACCATCGTCGGCACAGCCAACACCAACTCCACAGGCCACGACGACGAACGACCGCGCCAGCGCCGCAGCCGACCTCGACACCCACCGCGCTGGCGTGGACAGCGAGGACGTGGCCGAACCGGACGGTTCCTCCTCGTGGTTACACCGCTCCGGCGGCCGAGCACCGGAAGGACCCCATGCGGCGTGAGGAACCAACACCCGTTTGGGGCCTCCGTTCTGACTCGGCCGGCGCTAGGATCCCAGGCCCCGCGCTGTGTGACGACCACCACCGAAACCGAGGGAGCGCCGGTCGCGGGAGGAAACACACGTGGCAGGTGAACACCGTGAACGCAACCCTGGCGGCCAACTGGCATCCGATGAGCCGCCCACTCTCGTCGACGATGTCCACTTCGTGGATGGCGAGGAGGGCCGTCGCCTGGCGCACGCGCAAGCGCGGGCACTGTGGGAGGTGACGCAGTGGCTGGTCCAGAACTCGTACAGGACTGGGCGCGAACCCACCGCGTAGGCCGCGCTCGTAGCCCGTACCAGCGCGCCGACGGATACGGGAGAACAGTCGATCAGCCGCGCCGCTTCGCCTGGATCGCCCGGGTTTCCACGGCGGACATGCAAGATCCCACGCTGTCCCTGCCCCGCCAACTCGAAGGTACACGGCGGATGATCCCCGAAGGTGGCGTGATCACCGCGCAGTTCTATGACATCGAATCCGGCCGCATGGATTTGGAGATCCGCGGCGGTGGGGATGCGCACGAGCAGTTCGATATTCCGATTCACCGTGACGGTGGCATCCAGGACATGCTCGCCGAGGCGCAGCGGCCGGATCGGCGGTTCGACTACGTCATCTGCGAAAGCATCGACCGCACCGCCCGATACACCTATTACGGCACTCGTATTGAGCACCTTCTCAAACAGGCGGGCATACCGTTGCTCGCTGCCGACGAACCCTTCCAGCTCACCTCGCCAGACGGGCGCAAGCCCAAGGTCGCCACCCAACTGCTGACCCGCCGGGTCAAGCAGAGCATCGCTGAGTTCTACGTGGTCGACCTTCTGGAGAAGTCCTGGGACGGCTTCGCGGTGCACACCGAAGCTGGCTATAACGTCGGCAAGGCCTGCTATGGATACCGCGCCAAACACGTCCCACATCCCGTACCCGCCAAGAGGGCCAAGGGCGAGAAGAAGACCCTGCTCGAACCCGACCCCGCCCAAAAACCCGCCGTGCAGCGGATCTTTCAGTTGCGCATCGAGAAGCGCCTCGGCTACGAGGACATCGCCACACGCCTGAATGCCGACCTCGCGAGCTATCCGCCGCCTGTGCCGGTCGATCCGACCCGCGCGGTAGGATGTTGGACCTACTCCAACGTCCGTGACGTCCTGACGAACCCGAAGTACACGGGCCACATGGTCTGGAACCGGCGAGCGCGCAAGACCGGACGCAACCGCCTCAATCCGATTCAAGAGTGGGTGTGGAGCGCGCAGCCGGTGCACGAACCGCTCGTGAGCCTGGAAGACTGGATCGCCGCTCAAAACGTCAGTGGGCACCGCTTCGGCTCCCGCAGCGGCAACAACACCAACATCAATCACCCGGACACCAAGCGATCGTACCTACTGCGCACCTACTTGTTCTGCGACCTGTGCGGCCGCCGCATGAACGGCAAAACCCGGCGCGCGTTGGCCTACTATGTTTGCGCGCCCAAGAAGGCCTACATCCCCGAGGGCCATCCCACCGGCGGGTCCTTCTTCGTGCGCGAAGACGCCTTGATCGACAAGCTCAACGAGTTTCTGTCGCACCATGTCTTCGGCCACTACCGACGTGCGCTACTTGCCGACCGGATGCGTGACCTCGACGAGGAAGCCCGCCACGAGCGCGAGCAGCGCATCACCGCACTGAAGCGCGAGATCGACGACATCGAACAACGGCGCAAACGCGCCATCCATCACCTCGAACTGTTCGACGAACCCGACGCTGAACTCATCCGTGACATCAATGAACGTCGCGCCCAACTTCGGCACCGGCAAGTACAGCTCAAGGAGCAACTCGCTGAAGCAGAGGAGGCGATCGCACAAACCCCCAACCCAGACCTCATCGACCTCCTCCCGGTGGGACAGGTCGACGTCGCCCAACTCCCGGAGGACACCGCGCGCAACTTGTTCGAAGCCCTACGGCTGAAGATGCACTACAACAAGACCGCCAACACCGTCAGGTGCGAGATCGACCTCACCGCACACTCGATCACGACCGCACAGGACGCCAGCAATGCCGCCATCCTGCCCTTTCCCCGAACCTCGCCGGAGACCGAGGCAGGCACACCGAACGAGGACCCTTCCCCGGAAAGTGCGCCCGTTCCCATCCTTGTAGTGCCCCCGGCAGGACTCGAACCTGCGACCTAGAGATTAGAAGGCTCTTGCTCTATCCAGCTGAGCTACGGAGGCGGGCCGAGGCTACGCCTGGCGCTACGGCCAGTTTATCGGTAGCCATTGGTGTGATCGCGTCAGATGTCAGGATTGTTTCATCCCGTGCGCCCTCCGGCATGGCGATGGGACCACGCGATGTCACCCGTATGGCGTCATCGTCGCCGACCATACGCACTAACGGCGCGCTGTGAGCGGCACCGCGTTTCGAAGCTGAGCAGGGGTGCGCGCGACGCAGCCACAGCGCCGCAGCCTACCCTTCTGATGTGCGGGAACAGCAGGGAGCAGTGACGGCGACGCGTACGAGGCGGCCAGGGGGTGTGGTCGCACTCGCCGTGCTGGGGACGTCGCTCGCCTTCGTGGTCGCGGTGCTGTTAGTCACACTATCCGGCGCTGTGGGACAGGAGATCGCCGGTATCTCCGATCCCGGTACGTTCACCCGGTACGGCGTCACCGTGACGCGCGTGCTCGCCGAGATCGCGGCGGTCGTCACCATCGGCTCGTTGTTGTTGGCCGCGTTCCTGGTGCCGCCGCAGAAGTCCGGCACCCTCGCCGCGGATGGTTACGCGGCCATCACCACGGCATCGCTTTCGTCCTGGTGCTGGATGGTGACGTCGATCGCCGCCGCGCTGTTCGCCGCCGCCGACGGCGCGGGCAGGCCTGTAACCGATCTGTTCGATCCACAGGTGTTCGTCCAGTTCGTGGGTGCGATCGAACAGCCGAAGGCGTGGCTGATCACAGCGTTCATCGCGTTCGTGCTGGCCATCGCGTGCCGGACGGTGCTGTCGTGGGGCTGGACGACGGTACTGTTCTTCCTCGCCGTCGGCGGTTTGATTCCGGTCGGCGCTACCGGTCACTCAGCATCAGGCGGTTCGCACGACTTGGCGACGAACAGCCTGCTCATCCACCTCGTCGCCGCCGCGCTCTGGGTAGGTGGCCTGATCGCGCTTATCGCACTGGGCAGGCGGAAGGGACCCGACCTGCCGCTGGCGGCGCGCCGCTTCTCCCACATCGCGTTGGCTTGCTGGATCGCGATGGCGGTTTCCGGCGTCATCAACTCGTTGGTACGGGTCGCGCCGGCCGACCTGTTCACCACCCAGTACGGCCTGCTGGTGTTCGCCAAGCTCACCGCGTTGGGGATGCTTGGCGTGTTCGGCCAGCAACAGCGGAGCAGAGGAGTTCGTGCGCTCACCGAGCGCGGCACGAAGGGCGCGTTCCTGCAGCTTGCCGGTGTCGAGGTGCTGATCATGTTCGTGACGCTCGGCATCGCGGGTGCGCTGGCGCGCACCGAGCCGCCCGCGGAAGTGGGCTTCGTCCCGAGCACCACCGAACTGTTGATCGGCTACCCGCTGGACGGTCCGCCGACCCTCGTGCGGTTGCTGTTCGACTGGCGCTTCGACCTCATCTACGGCTCCCTCGCCATCGTGCTCGCCGCCGTCTACGTCGCCGGCGTGATGCGACTGCGACGCCGAGGAGACACCTGGCCGGTGGGTCGCACGGTCGCGTGGTTGCTCGGCTGCGCGACGATTCTGATCTCGACGTCGTCCGGCATCGGCAAGTACTCGCCAGCCATGTTCAGCGTGCACATGGGCAACCACATGCTGCTGTCGATGGTCGCACCGGTGTTCCTCGTGCTAGGCGGCGCCGTGACGCTCGCGCTGCGCGCACTGCCACCAGCGGGCAAGAACGCCGCCCCGGGACCACGCGAATGGGTGCTGGCGTTCGTGCACTCGCCGATCTCGCGCGGGCTGACGCAACCACTCGTCGCGGGCGTGCTGTTCGTCGGGTCGTTCTACTTGCTGTACTTCTCCGGGCTGTTCGACGCCGCCCTCGACTACCACTGGGCGCACCTCGCGATGAACGCCCACTTCCTGTTGGTCGGCTACGTCTTCTTCTGGCCGCTGATCGGCGTTGACCCAGCGCCGCGCCCTATGCAACCGCTCGGCAGGCTCGGACTGATGTTCGCGTCGATGCCGTTCCACGCGTTCTTCGGCGTCATTTTGATGAGTTCACAGACCGTCATCGGCGAGACCTTCTACCGTGGTCTCGACCTGCCGTGGGTCGACGACCTGCTCTCGGAACAGCGTCTCGGTGGCGGTATCGCGTGGGCGTCGGGCGAGATTCCGGCGCTGATCGTGCTGATCGCACTGATGATCCAGTGGGCGCGTGCCGACGAGCGGCACGCCAAGCGCATTGACCGTAAGGCTGACGCCGACAGCGAGGCCGACCTCGCCGCCTACAACGAGATGCTGCGGCGCATGGCGAACGAGAGCGGTCAACCCCACCGCTGAGTGCGCCCGCGGGCATCCACAGGTGCTCGGTAGGGCAGGCCGATGGCGCCAATGGCGGGTCTGGCCATCCACATATCGAGGGGTGCGCCCCACGAGGCGCCGTTTCCCCGGACGCTGACGGTGTATCCGCAGTCAGCAACGACGGGGAGAAGCGAGTCATGCCGATAGGGGAGACCTACCTCAACATCAACGGCCGGATCGCCACCGAGCCGACCAGACGGGAACTCGATGATGGGGGTGAGTCGCTCGGGTTCCTCGTCATCAGTACGGAGCGGCGTTTCGACAAGGAGACCGGGAAATGGGTTGATGGCCACAAGTGTTCCGTGTGGGTGACGTGCTGGCGCAGGCTCGCTCGGCATGTCGGCGTGTCGTTGCGCAAGGGCGACGAGGTCATGGTGGCGGGCAGGCTGCGTACCCGGGAGTACGACGACGATGGCGCGACCAGATGCGTCACGGAGGTCGACGCCTATGCTGTCGGCCCGAACCTGGCCAGGGCCACCGCGACGGTGGTCAGGGTGCGCGCTGGCACCCATGTCGCGGGTGCGCCGGAGGCCTCGCCGGCCCCGGAGACACGCGAGCAACCGCGGGTAGCACCCGAGCCATGTTCGGCCGGGGTGGTGCGCGATGCGGCGTGAGCTGGCTCGTCGCTGTGCGTCGTCGAGGCGAGTCACTCGACAGGGGCCCGCGCGGCAGCACGTGCTACAGCCTGTTGAGTTGCCGACCGGCGTCATGTGCCAATACGGACGGCTCTACCATCGTGTGCCATGGCCGAGTTCATCTACACCATGAAGAAGGTGCGCAAGACCGTCGGTGACAAAGTCATCCTCGACGATGTCAGCACCGCGTTCTATCCGGGCGCCAAGATCGGCGTCGTGGGACCGAACGGAGCGGGAAAGTCCACGGTCCTCAAGATCATGGCGGGACTCGACCAGCCGAGCAACGGTGAGGCGTTCATCCAGCCTGGTGCGTCCGTCGGCATCCTGATGCAGGAGCCGCCGCTGAACGAGAGCAAGACGGTGCGCGGCAACGTGGAGGAGGGCCTCGGCGAGATCAAGGTGAAGCTCGACCGGTTCAACGAGATCGCCGAGAAACTCGCCACCGACTACAGCGACGAGCTGATGGAGGAGATGGGCAAGCTCCAGGAGGACCTGGACCACGCCGACGCGTGGGAGCTTGACTCGCAGCTCGAACAAGCCATGGACGCGCTGCGTTGTCCGCCGGGTGACGAGGCCGTCAGTCACCTCTCCGGCGGTGAGAAGCGCAGGGTCGCACTGTGCAAGCTGCTGCTGTCCAAGCCCGATCTGCTACTGCTCGACGAGCCCACCAACCACCTTGACGCCGAAAGCGTGCTCTGGCTCGAGCAGCACCTCGCCGACTACCCGGGCGCCGTCCTCGCCGTCACGCACGACAGGTACTTCCTGGACAACGTGGCTGAATGGATCATGGAGCTCGACCGAGGCAACGTCGCTGGCTACGAGGGCAACTATTCGACGTATCTGGAGAAGAAACGCGAGCGGCTGGAAGTCCAGGGCAAGAAGGACGCCAAGCTCGCCAAGCGGCTCAAGAGCGAGCTCGACTGGGTCCGGTCCGGCGCCAAGGCACGGCAAACCAAGTCCCGCAAACGCCTCGAACGCTACGAGGAGATGGCCGCGGAGGCGGAGAAGACCAAGAAACTCGACTTCGAGGAGATCCAGATCCCGCCGGGGCCTCGGCTGGGCGACGTCGTCGTCGAGGTCAACGACCTGACCAAGGGATTCGACGACAGGACGCTCATCGACGGGCTTTCGTTCACCTTGCCGCGCAACGGCATCGTGGGCGTCATCGGTCCGAACGGTGTCGGTAAGACCACGCTGTTCAAGACCATCGTCGGGCTGGAGGAGCCGGACTCGGGTTCGGTGAAGATCGGCGACACCGTGAAGCTGTCCTACGTGGACCAGACGCGGGCCGGTATCGACCCGGACAAGACGGTGTGGGAGGTGGTCTCCGATCGTCTCGACTACATCCACGTCGGGCAGGTCGAGATGCCGTCCCGCGCCTACGTGAGCGCGTTCGGTTTCAAGGGTCCTGACCAGCAGAAGCCCGCGGGCGTGCTCTCCGGTGGAGAGCGCAACCGGTTGAACCTCGCGATGACGCTCAAACAGGGCGGCAACCTGATCCTTCTCGACGAGCCGACCAACGACCTCGACGTCGAAACCCTCGGCTCGCTGGAGAACGCACTGGAACAGTTCCCCGGCTGCGCGGTGGTCATCTCGCACGACCGCTGGTTCCTCGACCGGGTCGCGACACACATCTTGGCGTGGGAGGGCACTGACGAAAACCCAGCCAAGTGGTTCTGGTTCGAAGGTAACTTCGAGGGCTACGAGAAGAACAAGATCGACCGACTCGGCCCGGAGGCAGCGCGGCCTCATAGGGTGACCTACCGAAAACTGACTCGCGACTGACACGAGCGCGATCGAGTCGATTACATCAGCGGAGGGTTCGTGGCAGCCAGTACGCACAGCCAGGACAGGCGAGCGAGACGCCGCGCGCCTTCCGCTTCGCGGGCCGACGACCCAGCGGAGACGTTGGTTTCCGATGGTCTGCGGCTGATGTTCGGCGCGCCCGAGCTGGCGCTGGTGTTCGGCGAGCGCGCGGCGGCACTCGCCGAGGCGTCCGGGTCGGAGCGGATCTGGGCGTACGCGGAAGGATTGTCGGTGTCGGCGCGGGTCCGGCTCGGGCACCGTGCCGACGTCGTCAACCGGGCGGTCGTCGTGTTGCGGACCGCGGAGGCGGACGGGCACGCCGATCTCGCCGCGCAGATGCGTACCGAGCTGGCGCTGTGCGCGCGCAGCGTCGGCGTTCCCCTGACCGGGCTCGCCGCGCTGCGGCCGGTGCTGGCCGACGAGCATGCGCAGCCGGTGTGCCGGATTGGTGCGCTGCTGCAGTTCGTCGGGTGTATGGCCTCGATCGGACGTAGGAGCGTGCTCGACCGCGCGTTGGAGGAAGCCGACAAGCTGGCGGAATCCGACCCCTTGATCGGAGACGCCGACCGTGTCAGCATGCGCGCGCTCGTTCAAGCGAGGACCGCCGCGCACCTGCGGAGACATGGTGACATCTCGGCGTCGATCGACGCCGCGCGCAACGGTCTCGCCATCGTGGAATCCAGCGATGACGTCCTGGTGGACCACACCCAGATGCGAGTGCGGCTCACCCTCGAGCTGGTGTGTGCGCTCCTTGACCAGGGATCAAGGGAGGATGCGGAGGCGCTCGCGCAGCCGCTGTTCGCCGAGCCGGAGCGGGCGGCATCGATCGCGCCGCTCGCGTGGATGCGGTTGGCCATCGCGACACGGGTGCATCTGTCCTCAGCCGCCCCCGAGATGGCGGGCATGCTGATTCGCGACGCGTTGTATCAGACCCGGCGGCACGATCTGCTCGCGCTGAGTTCGCGACTCTTGCTGGAACTCTCCCACATCGAAGAACAGCTCGGTCGGCCGTCGGAAGCGTTGGCCTGCCTGCGCGAGGCGCGGGTGTGTGAGCACAGCTACGGACGGTTGCGGCGGCAGGCGCTCGGGTTGCTCACGGGCGAGTTCGGCAGGGGAGAGCAGCCTGCCGCTGATTTCAACCGAGCGCTCGCCGAACACGAAGAGCGCGTCGCTCAGCAGCGCAAGAGCCAGTCATCGGGCAAACGCCGCAAGGTCGAGCCGTCAACCGAGGCCACGCAGATGATGCCCGCCGTGACCGCCGAGACACCACCGCCGCGTGGCGAACCAGAGCAGTCCCAGCCTGAGGCGCCGGCGCCCTCGCCGTCGCGATGGGAACCCGCCGCGACGGAAACGGTGGCAGCCGCGGCGCATGTGACCCCGCGATCCACCCCGGAGCCCGCGGCGCACGAAACTCAACCTTCCGTCCCGGAGCCCGCGGCGCCGCCGTCGGCGGCGTGGGAGGCAACGCGGCACCAGGCGGTGCCGTGGGCCAGACACTCGGCGTCGGAGGCAGCGGACGGGGGTGCGCGGCACCAGGCCGAGGGGGCACCGTCGGTGCGGTCCGTGCTGGATCGACTCGGTGTGGCGATGGGATCCGGCGGTAGGCGACACGCGTCCGACAACGAACCGGAGGAGCGTGGCCGGCACGAACAGCCTGACCACGCTTCGGGTGATCATCAGCGGGAACAGCCGCCGACGCATCGGACACGGCCACCGCTGCCGTGGGAGGAGCCCGTACAGGAGCATCCGCACCAAAGCCCGTCGTGGGCCGAGCGATCGGAACGGCCACAGCCCGAGCCTCCGCGAGCGGATCCGTCCGCGAGCCCGGATTGGACCGCGCGACCAGCCCATCCACAGCCCGCCCACGCGGAATGGTCGTGGCGGCCAGACCCACGGCCGGAACCCACGCAGGGGCCCGCGCTGGAAGAAGCACCAACCCAGTACACCGCTCCGTCCGACGTCCAGTCTGGGGCGTCCGCGCCGCCGGAGTCTTGGCTCGAAACGTCGTCCGCCTCCCAGGTCGAGGTTGGCTCGGATACGACGCCTGAACCGGAGCGGGAGAGCGAACCAGAGCCGGCGCCTGAGCCGCAGCCGGCCAGAGAACTCGACAGCGTGCTGGCCGTGTTCAGTAGCTGGGCCAACGGCGACGACGACAACTCGGCGGTGACGCCCCGGGTGCGCAGCAGGCGCTGGCAGCGGAGCGAAACCAGCGGATCGACGAGCGGGCGCCGCGGTGCGAACGGCCACGCCGTCAACGGCGATACCCCGCTGCGCGGCAAACACGGTGGCGGCCCGGTCTGAGACGTAGTGCTGACTCCGGGGAGGACACTGGCCTGGCGGCGGGGCTAGGGTATGTGGCGTCGATCGCAGCGTCGCGGTCCGCTCCCAGCGAGCAGCCGCGCCTGCGTATCAACAGTGGAGTGATGGCGCACGTGCGTGCGGAATGAGATGGGGATGCCGCCGGAGCTCGTCGTCGCTACTGGTGAGCGGCGAGGGGAACGTGGCAGGATGGGAGTGTCGGCATGACCACAGTGGGTAGTTCGCGACAGGTTGCCGGTGGCCTCGTCGAGACCCCATCGTTAGAGCAGCAACGCGACGCCCTCGTCGAGCGTGCGGCAGCGCTGGCGTCCGACATCGCCGACCTGATTCGGCTCTACTACCGTCACGTTCCGCCCGAAGACATCATTGGCACCGACCCCGCTGATCTCGTCGGGGCGGTACGGGCTCACAAGCGGCTCGCGGAGCAGCGCACGCCAGGGGCGCCCGCCGTGTGGATCGGCAAGCCCAACGCGCAGGAGCACGGCTGGTCCAGCGACGGCACCGTCGTCCAGATCGTGACCGACGACATGCCGTTCCTCGTCGACAGTGTGGCCGCCAAGTTCGCCCGCTCCGGGATCGACGTGCAGCGCATCGTGCACCCGATCCTCGTCGTCACGCGCGATGTCACCGGTTCGCTGCGGGAACTGCACCCCACAGCGGACGCCGCCAATCCGCCGGAGGGCGCCGCGACCGAGTCGTGGATCTTCGTCGAACTCGACCGGATGACCGACGCCGAACGCGCGCTGGAGATGGAGAATCGGCTGCACGTCGTCATCAACGACGTCCGCGAGGTTGTGGAGGACTCCGAACGGATGTCGGCGACGGCACTGGACATCGCCGAAGAGTTGGCGACGTCCCCGCCGAACCTGCCCGCTACGGAGGTCAGCGACGGGGAGGCACTGCTGCGCTGGCTGGTGCGGGGGCACTTCACGTTCCTCGGCTACCGGCGTTACGAGGTCATCACCGAAGACGCCGCTGAGGACGGCGGGCAGGATCGCGGAGACGGTGGCGAGAACGACGTCGTAGCGCAGGAGCGGCGTCCCGCGCTACGGGCGGTACTGGCGTCCGGGCTTGGCGTGCTGCGGCAGGACAGCCTCGCCGCGCATGACCTCACCAAAGGGCCGGACACCGCGGAGACGGCATTCGCTCCCACGCTGCTCGTGCTGACACCGGCGAGCGCGCCGTCCACGGTGCATCGCCCCGTGCACCCGTACTACATCGGCGTCAAGATCTTCGACGACGACGGGAACGTGGTCGGGGAGCATCGTTTTCTCGGCATGTTCACGACGTCCGCGCTGCATGAGGACGTGCTCGACATCCCGGTGATCGAGCGCAAGGTCCGCGACGTCATCCACCGCGCGGGTTTCCCGATCGAATCGCACTCCGGTCAAGAGATGCTGGAGGTGCTACAGAGCTGGCCGCGCGCTGAGCTGTTCTCCACCGACCTCGACTCGCTGTATGCCACGGTTACCGGCGCGATCGCGCTGGCCGACCGGCGCAGGCTGCGGGCGTTCCTACGCCGTGACCCGTACGGCCGGTTCTATTCCTGTGTGGTGTTCGTGCCTCGTGACCGGTACTCCACGCAGACACGGCAAGCGATGCAGGAGGTGCTGCGCACCGAGCTGGACGCCGATACCGTCGAGTTCGCCGTGCGCCTCGGCGAGACGCTGTTCGCGCAGGTGCACTTCACCGTCCACACCCAGCCGGAACGGATGATCGAGCCGGACGCGGTGCGGCTGCAAGAATTGCTGAACGACGCCGTGCGCGGCTGGGACGACCGCCTGATCGAGGCGATCCATGCCGAGCGAGTGGCCGCCGGTGACGACGGCTACCGCGACGAGACGTCGTATCAGCTCGGCCAGCGGCTCGCCGGATCGGTTCCCGAGGCGTACAAGGAGGACTTCGACGCCGCCACCGGGCTCGCCGACCTGCGCACCGTCGAGTCGTTGTCCAGCGAGGACGACGTCGCGATGTCGTTCTACGTGCCGGACGAAACCCGGAGCGAGCAGCGCCGGTTCAAGCTGTACCTGCTCGGTGAAGGGGTCACGTTGTCCACGCTGCTGCCGATGCTGCAGAAGATGGACGTCGAGGTCGTCGACCAGCGGCCGTACGAGATCAGCCTCGCCGACGGTAAGCGCGGCTGGATTTACGACTTCGGGCTACGGGTCGACCCGACGGTGCTGGAGCGCTTCGCCGACGAGACCGCGTTGCTCGAGGTGCGCGAACGTTTCCAGGACGCCTTCCGTGCCATGTGGGAGGGCAACGCCGAAGTCGACGGCTTCAACGGGTTGGTGCTGCGCGCCGGGTTGAACTGGCGGCAGGCCGCTGTGCTGCGCGCGTACTCGCGGTACCTGCGCCAGGCGGGCACCCCGTACTCGCAGGAGTACATCGAGGACGCCGTCCTGGCGAACTCGGCGATCTCGGCGGCGCTGGTGCGGCTGTTCGAGGCCAAGTTCGACATCGACACACCCGACGAGGGCCGCACCGAGCGGGTCGACGGCATTGTGACCGAGATCAGCACCATGATCGACGCGGTCGTCAGCCTCGACGAGGACCGCATCCTGCGCAGCCTGCTCGCGGTGATCACCGCGACGTTGCGCACCAACTACTACGTCACCGACGCCGACGGCCAGCCGAGGCCGTACTTGTCGATCAAGCTGGAGCCGGAGGCGGTGCCGGATCTGCCGGAACCGAGGCCGCGCTTCGAGATCTTCGTCTACTCCGCGCGAGTGGAGGGCGTGCACCTGCGGTTCGGGCTGGTCGCGCGCGGTGGGCTGCGCTGGTCGGACCGCAGGGAGGACTTCCGCACCGAGGTGCTTGGCCTGGTCAAGGCGCAGGCGGTGAAGAACGCCGTGATCGTGCCGGTCGGCGCGAAGGGCGGTTTCGTCGTCAAGCGGCCACCGACACCGACCGGCGACCCCGCCGCCGACCGGGAGGCCAGGCAGGCGGAGGGCATCGCCTGCTACCGGATGTTCATCTCCGGCCTGCTCGACCTCACCGACAACCGCAAGGAAGGCGTCACGGTGCCAGCGCCGTCGGTGGTGCGCTACGACGGCGACGACAGCTACCTCGTCGTGGCCGCTGACAAGGGCACGGCCACGTTCTCCGACATCGCCAACGACGTCTCCGCCAGCTACGGCTTCTGGCTGGGCGACGCGTTCGCCTCCGGCGGCTCGGTCGGCTACGACCACAAGGCCATGGGCATCACCGCCAAGGGCGCGTGGGAGTCGGTCAAGCGGCACTTTCGCGAGTTGGGCGTCGACACCCAGCGGCAGGACTTCACGGTCGTCGGCATCGGCGACATGGGCGGCGACGTCTTCGGCAACGGCATGCTGTTGTCCGAACACATCCGCCTGGTGGCGGCGTTCAACCACCTGCATATCTTCCTCGACCCCAACCCGGGCGACACTGTTGCCGCTTTCCGGGAGCGGGAGCGACTGTTCGCGCTGCCCCGGTCGTCGTGGGAGGACTACGACACAACGCTGATCAGCGAAGGCGGCGGGGTGTACTCGCGCAGCGCGAAGTCGGTGCCGATCACGCCGCAGGTGCGCGAGGCGCTGGGCATCGCGGACGGCGTCACGAAGCTGACGCCGAACGAGCTGATCCGCGCGATCCTGCTCGCCCCGGTCGACCTGCTGTGGAACGGCGGTATCGGCACCTACGTCAAGGCGTCCACCGAGAGCCACGCCGATGCCGACGACAAGACCAACGACCCGCTGCGCGTCAACGGCAAGGACCTGCGGGTCAACGTCGTCGGTGAGGGCGGCAACCTCGGGCTGACCGAACGCGGCAGGATCGAGTTCGCCCGCAACGGCGGCAAGATCAATACCGACGCGCTGGACAACTCGGCGGGCGTCGACTGCTCCGACCACGAGGTCAACATCAAAATTCTGCTTGAGCAGCTGATCGACGAAGGGCACCTTGACACCGAGAATCGGGTGCCGCTGCTGGAGTCGATGACCGACGAGGTCGCCGAGCTGGTGCTGGCCAACAACTACCGGCAGAACGCCGTGCTCGGTATCTCCAGGGTGCACGCCCCGGCGATGACGTCAGTTCACCAGCGGCTCGTGTCGTACCTCGAGACCAAAGCGGGGCTTGATCGTGAGCTGGAGGCACTGCCGACCAACGAGGAGTTCAAGGAGCTGGACAAGGCGGGGCAGGGACTGACCTCGCCGGAGCTGGCCACGCTGCTGGCCCACGTCAAGCTGGATCTCAAGGACGAACTGCTCGACAGCGATCTACCCGACCAGGAGGTGTTCCTGCGGATACTGCCGGACTACTTCCCGACACCGCTGCGTGACCGGTTCCAGAAGCAGATCCTCGATCACCCGCTGAATCGGCAGATCGTGACCACCCAGGTCGTCAACGAAGTCGTCGGCGGCGCGGGGCTCACGTATGCCTACCGGCTCACCGAGGAGTTGAACGCGACCGCGACCGACGCGGTACGGGCTTTCACCGTGGCCACCGCGGTGTTCGACTTGCGAGACATCTGGCAGCAGGTCGACGCGCTCGACGCCGACGTCGCGACGGAGGACGCCGACGCCGTGGTGCTGGAAACCCGCAGGTTGCTGGACCGGGCCTCGCGCTGGTGGCTGACCAACCGGCCGCAACCGCTCGCCGTCGGCGCGGAAATCAACCGGTTCGCCGACGTCGTCTCGGAGCTGATGCCTCGGGTGGCGGGCTTCCTGCGTGGCGCGCAGGCCGAGTCGGTCGACGTCAAGCGCGACGAACTCGCGGGCAAGGGCCTGCCCGCCGACCTCGCCGACCGGATGGCTGTGCTCCTGCACACCTACGGCCTGCTGGATGTCATCGAGGTGGCGGAATTGGCGGAGCACGAGGTAGGGCTGAGCAAGGAGCGCAGCCCGCACGAGACCGCCGAGCTGTACTACGCGCTGTCCGCGCACCTTGGCATCGACGCCATGCTGACCTCGGTGAGCGCGCTGGAGCGAGGCAACCGCTGGCACGCGCTGGCGCGCCTGGCGTTGCGCGACGACATCTACCAGTCACTGCGGATGATCACGCTCGACGCACTGCGGCACTGCGACCCGGACGACCAGGTCGACGACAAGATCGCTGAGTGGGAAACCGTCAACGCGTCCCGTCTCGCTCGGGCCCGCGTCACGCTGGACGAAATCCATCGCTCGGGACGTCTCGACCTGGCGACGCTGTCCGTCGCGGCACGGGAGTTGCGCAGCATGGCGCGGTGAGTGACGTGACGTCGACCCAAGGCGTCATTCATCCCATCGCGCTGCGTACGGTAGAGATGTGACAGAACTACGAGTTGCCGACGCAGCGGAGCGGGAGAATCTGGCCGCATTCGTCGCCCGCGCTGTGCGCCTCGACGGGCAGGCCGTCGTGCGGTTGCGGCAGCGGGAGACGGTGTCCGGTGTGCTCGATGCGTGGACGATGACGCCGTTCGACGTCCTCGCGACCAGGGGTGTGCGTGGGAAGATCGAGCCACGCGACGTCACGGTGTCTGGCAACGAACTGCTCGCCGCGCTCACCGTGGCCGGTGGCGAGCTGATGGATCCAGGGCCGTCGCGGGACCTGCTGTGGCGCTCCGACCTGCCTACGTCAGGTGCGTGGCAGCATGTGGATGACTTGCCGACGTCCGTGGTGACCGAGGTGACCGAGCGCGGCGTTGAGGTCGCGCGAGACAACGTCGGTCCGCAGGGCACCCCGCCCGCGTCGTTGTTGGACCAGCCGGTGCTGACCGTCAGCAACGACGACTTCGATCTCAAGGTGCAGCTGCGGTGCTTGTTCGCGCTGTCCGGCATGGGCTTCACCGGCGTCAGCGGCGATGGCCCGGAGGAGGGCTCTGCCGAAGGCGCGGCGGAGAGCTACGGCGAAGGCTCCAGTGGGACCAGTGCCGCCACGGGCGGTGGCTCGGCGGGCGAGGTCGTGCGGGTCAGCGCCACGGACTCCTGGTTGCGCATGGATGCCCGCTACGGTGCCGTGCTCCGTCGCAGGCACGCGCTGCTCCCACTGGTGTTCTAGCGAGCGACCGCTACGCCAACCACGCCGCCGCGTCGGACGGCAGCTTCCCGTCCACCAGCGGTGCGCTGGAGAGCAGCAGGTCGCCGGGTGGCAGGTCGACCGGTGAGCCGGAAGTGTTCAGCACGCACACCACGCCGGACTCGTCGTCCTCACCGGCGAGATCGGCACGGCGGAACGCGAAGCATCCCGCGGGTGCGCCATACCACTCGATGCCGTCGCCGCTGAAGGCCGCGTGGGTGTGGCGTAGCTCGATCGCGGCTCGGTACAGCGACAATGTCGAGTCCGGGTCCTCCAGCTGTGCCTCCACCGTGCGATCCGCCCAGTGCGCTGGCATCGGCAGCCAGGTCTGCTCGTTGGGGGAGAAGCCGAACGGGGGCGCGGTGCCTTCCCATGGGATCGGTGCCCGCGCCACGTTGCGGTTGTAGCCGCTGTCGTCCTTGGCGCGGGGCTCCTGTCCGACGCCCGGCGGAAGGTCGACGTTGTCGAGCCCCAACTCTTCGCCGTTGTAGAGATACACCGCCCCCGGCAGCGCCAGCTCGACCAGCAGCATCGCCCGCGCGCGCCGAAGTCCGGCCTCGTCACCGCCGTACCGGCTGACCTGTCGCCAGAGGTCGTGGTTGCCCAGCGCCCATGTCGCGGGCGCGCCCACCCGGTGCGGCACGGCCAGCGACCGATCGATCGCGGCACGGAGCGTGTCGGCGTCGAAATGCGTTAGCGCGAGACGAAAGTTGAAGCCCAGATGCAGTCTGCCCGGCTCAAGGTAGCGGGCGAGCAGGTTGTCGTCGAACGTCCACAGTTCGCCCGTCGCCACCGTGCCTGGATACTCCTCCAAAACGGATCGGAAGAACGCGTGGATGTCAGCGAGGCCCTCGTTGTCGAACCGAGGGTCGGCGTAGTCATGTGGGCCGATGGCCTGCGCGGCCCGCGGGTCCATATCGGGCAGGTCGTGCGGCTTCGCCATGCCATGCGCCACGTCGATACGAAAGCCGTCCACGCCCCGATCCAGCCAAAACCGCATGGTCCGCTCGACGTCCTGCCGCACCTCGGGGTTGTGCCAGTTGAGGTCAGGCTGTTCTGGTGCGAACAGGTGCAGGTACCACTGGCCGTCCTCCACCCTGGTCCAGGCAGGCCCGCCGAAGGCGCTCACCCAATTGTTCGGTGGCCGCTCCCCATGGTCGCCGGTGCCCTCGCGAAAGATGTAGCGGTCGCGCTCGGGGCTTCCCCTGCCAGCGGCCAGGGCTGCCGCGAACCACGGATGCTGATCGCTTGTGTGGTTGGCCACCAAATCGATGGTCACCTTGATGCCGTGCTCATGTGCTTCAGCGAGTAGCGCGTCGAACGTCTCCAGGTCCCCGAACAGCGGATCGACGTCACGCGGATCGGCGACGTCGTAGCCGTTGTCGACCATCGGTGACCGGTAGAACGGCGTCAACCACAGCGCGTCGATGCCCAGCAGCTCAAGGTAGCCGAGCCGGGATCGCACACCTTCGAGGTCGCCGATCCCGTCGCCGTTCGAGTCGGCGAACGAGCGCACGTATACCTGGTAAAAGACCGCGTCGCGCCACCACGACGCCGGTCTCGCCGCGTCGTCGTCCCGTTCTGCCGCGTGGGCCTCGCTTCTCACCCCTCGTCCCATAGCTGGTTATCCTGCCATCCGGCCCCGACAGGAGCGCAGCGCGGTTGCTGGGTGTCGTCGACTGGCTACACCCAGCTGTTCACCAGGCTGTTGGCCGCCATTTCGAGGTAGGACCACAGCTGCTGCCGGTAGGGCTCCTCAAGGCCGGCCTCGTCGACGGCGATCCGCATGCAGCGCAGCCAGGCGTCCCGCTCGATCGGGCCGATGGAGAACGGCGCGTGCCGCATCCGCAGCCTGGGGTGACCCCGCTGATCGGAGTAGGTGTGCGGGCCACCCCAATACTGCATCAAGAACAGCCGCAGCCGTTCCTCCGCCGGTCCGAGATCCTCTTCGGGATAGATCGGCCGGAGCACCTCGTCGCCCGCGACCTCCTCGTAGAACCGCCCGACGATCTTGCGGAAGGTTTCCTCACCGCCGACCGCGTCGTAGAACGTCTCCGGCGCCTGCTCAGTACTCACGTCCACATCCTGCCTGTCGTCTCCGACCTGGACCAAACCATGTAGCCGACCGACTTACTCCGTCGTCTCGCTGCCGAGTAGCAGCGGCAGCGGATTCTCGAACCCAGCGTCGGACAGCGCCGCCAGGATCTTGCCTCGGAGTGTCCGCTGCACCGCCCACTGCTTGCCCGGCCGCACCTTGAGGGTGAGCCGGATGTAGACCGCCTGCACTGTGATCTTGTCCACGCCGAGCACGTTGGGTTGCTCGAGGGCGTCCTCCGACACCGGGGGCTCGCTGGTGACCTCGGTCGCGGTTTGCGAGATGAGCCTGGTTGCGTGCTCGATGTCGGCGCTGTGCGCGAGCGGGATGTCGATGACGGCGACCGAGTGGTCCTGGCTGAAGTTGCCCACCCGCATGATTTCGCCATTGCGGACATACCAGACCGTGCCGTCCAGCGCCCTCACCGTGGTGATGCGTAGCCCGACCGTCTCCACGACACCGATGGCCTCGCCGAGGTCGACGACGTCGCCGACGCCGTACTGGTCCTCGAGCATCATGAAGATCCCGGACAGGAAGTCCTGCACCAGACTCTGCGCGCCGAAGCCGAGAGCGACACCGACGATGCCCGCCGACGCGATCAGCGGCCCGACGGCGATGCCGAGCTCGGCGAGGATCTCGATCACGGCGATGCCGAGCACGAGGAATGTGGTGATCGACTTCAGCACCGACCCGATGGTCTCGGCGCGCTGCCTGCTGCGTTCGATCGTCTCGATGGAGAGCGGGCCGTTCGTGCGATTGCGCAGCGGCCTGAGCAGCGCCGGGTGCTTGCCGTCGCCCGGCGCCTTGGTGAGCTTGTCGATCAGCTTCCTGATCAGGAACCGGATCAGGAACGCGATGAGAAGAATCAGGATGATCTTGAGCGGCTTGGCGACCAGCCAGTCCGCTGAAGCGGCGAGCCACTCGTTGCCAGTCAGCTTATAAACTTGCTGGCACCAGGTTCCTTCTTCGGATGCGCAGTCGGGCGCGCTAGGCAGCGGTAGCACAGCGTGGCTTCCCCGTTCCTTGTCCGTTGGTCTCGTTGTTGCAACGCTGTCTCGTAACACATCCTGAATTGGACGTGCTTTTCAGGTGCAATCGTGGTCGACTATGCCTGCACGACACCCTAGGCGGTCGGCCACGATGGGTCTCGAAGGCCACGTCCGGTCTTCGCCTGGGTGTGGATGCTCGCGACACGCTGGAGGTAGCCGAGTGCCGGACCGACATCCGATACCGATAGGTAGCCCCGCCCATGCTACGGACACGGCGATGGGCGGGGAGATGGCGACCATGCCGCCGCCCGCACGACGCAATCGACGCCCAGGGCGCATCGCACGCGGGCATGCCCGCAGACTCGCGCGCGATCACGGCGGCACCGTGCCTGCCTTCGGTCGCAGTCGTGTCCTGCTACTGAACGCCACATTCGAGCCGTTGACCGCGCTGCCGCTGCGCCGTGCCGTCGTGCTCGTGGTGTGTGGCAAGGCGGAAGTCGTGCACGGCGATCCCTCCGGACTGCTGCTGCACTCCGCGACGGTAACCGTGCCGGTGCCCTCAGTGATCCGGCTCAACAACTACGTCCGTGTGCCCTATCGCGGCATGGTGCCGCTGACCAGAGCGGGACTGATGCATCGCGACCGGTACCGCTGCGCCTACTGCGGAGCCAAGGCCGAGACGATCGACCATGTCGTGCCCCGCAGTCGTGGCGGGCAGCACACCTGGGAGAACTGCGTCGCATGCTGCACGAAATGCAACCACCGCAAAGCTGACCGACTGCTCAGCGAGCTCGGCTGGACGTTGCGGGACAGGCCGCAGGCCCCGCGAGGGCCGTACTGGCGGTTGCTCGCCCAGGTCAACGATGCCGATCCGGAGTGGCGCTTCTACCTGGGCGACGCCGTGGCGTGAGCCTGGCCTCAACCGCGCTGGAGTCGGTGCGCGGCCCTGCTCGGCCACGTCGTTCTCGTGTGAGGGCGCACCGGCGGAGTTCGTGCCAACCGGCGTTCGGTACCGTACGCGTGTGAGCGTGATCGAAACCATCCTGGTGTTCGTGGTGATACCCGCCGTGATCTACGGCCTGCTCGGCGTGCTGTCGATGCGGTCGAAGTTCGCCGCGGCACCGCGGTACCGGCCCGGGCAAGAGTGGGACCACCCACCCGTCTGGTGGAGCGCCAACCCGCAAGGGCTCGACACCACCCGCACGCATGCGGACGCCGGTGACGAGGAAGCCACCCCAGTAGGAGGTGCCAGTGGGCGCTGGTGAGCTGACAGCTGACAGAACGCGGTCGCGGGACGAGCAGGAGCTGGAACCCGGCGCCGTCGTGACGCTGTCCGGCAGGGTCTCCGCGGCCAAGATGTACGACCCGAACAAGCCCAAGGGGCCGTTCACCGCGACGCATCTCGCGCGCCTCGACGAAGCCCTGACGCTGGCGAGCCGGGACACCGGTCTCGACTTCAGCGTCTACATCGGTGCGCTCGGCAAGGACAGCCGTGCCGAGGCGGAGCGGTTGTTCCGCCGCATCGGACCGCGTGGCAGGGAGTCGGTGCTCATCGCTGTCTCGCCGGGTGAGCGCGTCGTCGAGTTGGTGACGGGTGAGATCGCCGAGCATCGGCTGTCGCAGCGCGGCGGGAAGTTGGCCGTGATGAGTATGGTCGCCTCGTTCAAGGAAGGTGACCTCATCGGCGGGCTGATCAGCGGCCTGCGCATGCTGGACGAGCAGGCAGGGGCGCCGCCGGAGTAGGCCCGTCGCGTCGAGTCCTGCGCGTGGCGTGAGTTGATCTGAAGACGTTGTGGTCGTCATAGCAACCACAACGTCTTCAGATCAACTTCTCTGGAGAGCCGCCCACGCACGACAACGCCCCGCCGACGCACCCGATGGTGCCTCGGCGGGGCGTTTGTCGTGCCTTTAGTCCTGGTCGAACTCCCGGGCGGCGAGTGCGCGGACGATCCCGGCCGTGCCCTCGCTGACGAGCCTCCGCAACGCGGCTGGGTGGTCGCCGTCCAGCCAGGTGTCCGCCGCCTCGATGCTGGCCTTGTCCACCGACCACGACGGGTACATGCCGACCGCCACCGGCTGTGCCCGCTCAGAGGAACGCCGTTGCCACACGTCGTCGATCTCGGCGAAGTAGCGCTCCACGTACGGCTCGAGCAGATGCTTCTGCGCCGGGTGGCTGAAGCCGGTGATGACCTCGTCGTTGAGGGCGTTGGGCAGCTCATCGTCGTGCACCGCCCGCTGCCAGGCCTGCTCCTTCGCCTCCGGTGTCGGCCGCAGTGCGCGTGCCCGCTCGGCGTGACGCTGGCCGGTTGAGGTGTTGTCCCTGGCCAGCTCGGCGTCGATCTCGGCATCCGCCGCTTTGCCGTGTGCGACCAGCGCGAACAGCAATCGCCACCGTAGGTCGGTGTCCACCGTCAGGCCAGGCAGCTGCTCCGAGCCGTCCAGCAGCCCGCTGAACAGTGAGAGCGCGTCGTCGCCGAGCACGGAGTTGGTCAGCGCGTTGACGAACGCGAGTTGGTGGTCCGAGCCAGCCTCGGCCGACCGCGCCAGTTCCATCAGCCGGGAGGTGAACGACGGCCAGCCGGTTTCGCTCGCCCAGGACGGCGTCGCGTACGAGTTCAGCGCCGCCTGCGCTTGCATCAGCACCCGTTGCACCACGCCAACCTCGGCCTCGGCGTGGATGCCCCGGTTGACCAGCGTGACGAAGTCGCGGGCCTTCAGCTCGGCCTCGCGGGTCATCTCCCACGCCGCCGACCAGCACAGCGTGCGCGGCAGCGGCTCGTCGATGTCCGCGATCCGGTCGATCAGCGTGACCAGCGAGTCCCGGTCCAGGCGCATGGCGCAGTAGGTCAGATCGTCGTCGTTGACCAGCACCAGCTTGCCCCGCGGCACGCCGACGAGCGAAGGCGCCTCGGTGCGCTCCCCGCTGACGTCAAGCTCCTCGCGGTGGATGCGGACCAGTTTGCCGCCCGACTCCGGCGTCTCGTCGTACACACCGACGGCGACCCGATGGGTGCGGTACTCGCCCTCACCCGGCTTGGCGCCGCCCTGCAGGATCGCGAACTCGGTGAACCGGCCATCGTCATCGACCTTGAACGACGGCCGCAGCGAGTTCAGCCCCGTCGTCTCCAGCCACTGCGCGCTCCACCAGGACAGGTCCCGGCCGGACGCCTCCTCCAACGCGGCGAGCAGGTCGGCGAGGGTGGCGTTGCCCCAGGCGTGCCGGTCGAAGTACACCTTCAAGCCAGACAGGAAGTTCTCCAACCCGACGTAGGCGACGAGCTGTTTGAGGACGCTGGCGCCCTTGGCGTAGGTGATGCCGTCGAAGTTGACCTCGACCGCTTGCAGGTCGGGGATGTCGGCGGCGACCGGGTGTGTCGAGGGCAGCTGGTCCTGCCGGTACGCCCACGACTTCTCGATGTTGGCGAACGACGTCCACGCGTGCTTGTACTCCGTGGCTCCCGCCTGGCTGAGCACGCTGGCGAAGGTCGCGAACGACTCGTTCAGCCATAGGTCGTCCCACCAGCGCATGGTGACCAGGTCGCCGAACCACATGTGCGCCATCTCGTGCAGGACCGTCTCGCAGCGACGCTCGTAGGCGTAGCGGGTGACGCGGCTACGGAAGACGTAGTCCTCGCGGAACGTCACCGCGCCCGCGTTCTCCATCGCACCGGCGTTGAACTCCGGCACGAACAGCTGATCGTACTTGCCGAACGGGTAGGTGACGCCGAAGTTCTTGTGGTAGAAGCCGAAACCCTGTTTGGTCTCGGTGAACAGCCGGTCGGCGTCCATGTACTCGGCCAGCGACGCGCGGCAGTAGATGCCGAGCGGGATCGTGGTGTGCTCATCCGAGAATTCGTCGCGCCACTCCGCGTACGGGCCGGCCACCAGCGCTACCAGGTACGTCGAGATGCGCGCTGACTCGGCGAACACCGTGCGTGTCGCCCCCTCCGGCGTGGTCGACGTCGACTCGATCGGCGCGTTGGAGATGACCTTCCAGTTGCTCGGCGCGGTCACGGTCAGCCGATACACCGACTTGAGATCCGGCTGGTCGAAGCAGGCGAACATGCGTTTCGCGTCGGCGGTCTCGAACTGGCTGTAGAGATACACCTCGCCGTCGACGGGGTCGACGAAACGGTGCAGCCCCTCGCCGGTGTTCATGAACGCGCACTCGGCGTGCACGGTCAGCTCGTTGTCCTGCTTGAGATTCGCCAGCGCGATGCCGTTGTCCTCGACGTAGTCGGAGACGTCGAGCGAGACGCCGTTGAGGGTGGCCGCGTGGACGGTGGGGCCGACGATGTCGACGAACGTCGCCGCACCAGGCTCGGCCGCGGTGAACGTGACGGTGGTTTTCGAGTCGAACGTCGCTTCACCGGGGCCACCCGCCCCATCGGTGAGATCGAGCTCGATGTCATACGAAGTCACGTCGAGCAGCTCCGCGCGGCGGATCGCTTGCTCCTGCGTCAGGTTTGGGGCGGCCACTACTACCTCAGCTGAGTCGGGTTCTTGGTCCTGTCACTGCACGCATCAAATCATGAAGTGTGACGTTCTCGCGCCAACGTGGGGAACAAGTTCGCCACTGTCGTGGTTGGGCACGAATAGTGAGTACAACTCGGTTGACGCCGAGGGGAAGGAGAGAATTCCGTGGCGCCGACGAAGGTGGAGATCTACGTCGATCCGTTGTGCCCGTTCGCGTGGATCACGTCCCGATGGTTGTTTGAGGTCGAGCAGTTACGCGACATCGACCTCACGTTCGGTGTGATGAGCCTCGTGCTGCTCAACCGCGATCGGGACGACATCTCGGATGAGTACCGGCAGCGGCTGGAGACGGCGATGGGGCCGGTGCGGGTCGCGATCGCCGTCGAACAGCGACTCGGGCAGCGGGGACTACGGGACTTCTACCTCGCGTTCGGTACGCGCAAGCACAACAAGGGTATCGACGACCAGGCGCTGGTCATCGACGAGGCGCTCGCCGAGATCGGCGCGCCGGAACTGGCCGCGGCCGCGACGTCGACCGAGTACGACGAGGCGCTGTCCGAGAGTCACCACCGGGGCATGGACCCCGTCGGCCAGGACGTCGGCACCCCCACCATTCACGTCGACGGTGTGGCGTTCTTCGGCCCGGTGCTTGGCTCTGTCCCGCGCGGCGAGGACGCGGTCAAGGTGTTCGATGGCGCCCGACTGCTCGCGGGCTATCAGGACTTCTTCGAGCTGAAGCGGACCCGCACCGGCGAGCTGAAGTTCGACTGACCAACCGGCCACCCGGCGCTGGGTGCCGCGTGTCGCGCCGAGCTTTGCGCGACGTGCACGAACGCCGCTGTGCTACTTGCCCAAGACGCAGGGTGAGCGGCCAGGCCGTGCGTTTCGTGTGCCATGGTTGAGACGACCCGCATCGAGGACAAGGAGGCCCCATGGCCGCGCCCGCGACCACTCGTACCGGACATCTGATCAACGGCACGACCAGCTACGGCGACGAGAACGACGTCATCGAGGTGCTGAACCCGGCGACCGAACAGGTCATCGGGACGGTCCCGGCGGGAACCCAGGCAGACGTCGACGCTGCGGTCGCCGCCGCCCGCGCGGCGTTCCCAGCCTGGGCGGACACACCGGCCGAGGAGCGCGCCGCCGTGGTGCGGCGGATCTCGGAGGGCATCACCGCACGTCGTGACGAGATCGCGCGGCAGATCAGTGCCGAGGTCGGTGTCCCGATCACGTTCGCCACCAAGGTGCAGGCGACTCTGCCCGCCGCGACGTCCGCCGGGGTGGCCGACCTGATCTCGTCCGGCGAGTTCGCATTCACCGAGGAGATCGGCAACTCGCTGGTCGTGCGCGAGCCGATTGGCGTCGTCGGTGCGATCACGCCGTGGAACTACCCGCTGCACCAGATCATGGCCAAGCTCGCGCCCGCGTTGGCGACCGGCTGCACCGTGGTGCTCAAGCCGAGCGAGGTCGCGCCGCTCAACACCGCCATCCTCGCGGAGATCCTGACGGAGGCGGGCGTGCCTAACGGCGTGGTCAACATCGTGCACGGCACCGGACCGGTCGTCGGGGCGGCGATCTCCGAACACCCAGACGTCGACATGGTGTCATTCACCGGCTCTACCCGTGCGGGTCGGGCGGTCTCGGCGGCGGCGTCCGAGACGATCAAGCGGGTCGCGCTGGAGCTGGGCGGCAAGTCGGCCAACGTCGTCCTGGACGATCTCGACGAGGCTGGTCTGGCCAAGGCGGTCAAGCTCGGCGTCGCCAACGCCTTCATCAATGGTGGCCAGAGCTGCAACGCCTGGACGCGGATGCTCGTGCCTGCCTCGCGGCACGACGAGGCGGTGGAGCTGGCGGTGGCGGCCGCGGCGAAGTACGTGCCCGCTGACCCGTCGGATCAGGCGACGCGGCTCGGCCCGATGGTCAACGAGCAGCAGCGCGACAGAGTGGTCGGTTTCATCCGCGCGGGCGCCGAGGCGGGCGCGACGTTGGCCTGTGGCGGCCCCGAAAAGCCGGATGACCTGGACGAGGGGTTCTACGTGCGCCCGACGGTGTTCGCCGGGGTCACCGAGGACATGGCGATCGCGCAGGAGGAGATCTTCGGCCCGGTGTTGTCGGTGATGCCATACGACGACACCGACGACGCGGTGCGGATCGCGAACAACTCGCTGTATGGCTTGGCGGGCGCGGTGTTCTCCGACTCGGACGAGCGCGCGCTTGAGGTTGCCAAGAGGCTGCGTACCGGCCAGGTCGACATCAACGGCGGGTCGTTCAACCCGCTCGCCCCGTTCGGCGGCTACAAACAGTCCGGTAACGGACGCGAGTTCGGCGCCTACGGCATCGAGGAGTTCCTCGAGGTCAAGTCGATTCAACGATGACTCGCTGGACGGACATGACTGGTGCCCCGCGCGGCGCGGACTACGCTTCTCGGTTCGCTGAGCTGGAGGCCAAAGGCGAAGAGGTGCACGGCGAGGCCCGCCTGTGCGCATCTCTAGTCTCGGCGGGTGCGCGGGTGTTGGACGCCGGGTGCGGCACCGGTCGTGTCGCGCAGTGGCTGCACCGCAACGGCTTCGAGTGCGTCGGCGTCGACGTCGATGAGGCGATGCTGGCCGAGGCACGTCGTGCCGCGCCGGATATCCGGTGGATTCAAGCGGACCTCGCCACGTTGGATCTCGCTGAGCACGGGCTCGCTGGGGCGTTCGACCTGGTGGTGTGCGCGGGGAACGTCATTCCGCTGGTCGCGGCGGGCACCGAGCCGACCGTGGTCGCCACCCTGGCTGACGCGCTCCGTCCGGGCGGGCTGCTGGTGACTGGTTTCGGTCTGGACGCGGCGCATCTGCCGCTGGCCGAGGCCCCGGTGACGCTGGCCGATTACGACGCCTGGTGCGCCGACGCCGGGCTCAGCCTGCGGGACCGCTTCGCCACGTGGGACGGCGATTCGTACGACGGTGGCGGCTACGCCGTAAGCGTGCACCGCCGCTAACCGCCGTACTGGCTGGCGAGCTCGTCACGTTGCCGGGTGACGAACGCGGCGTCGACGGGATCACCGTGTCCGGGCACGACGACGTCGGGTTCCAGCGCGAGGACGGCGTTGAGCGTTCGGGGCCACTCGGTCGGGTAGGCGTCCTCCCCGACCGAGGGCGGTGCGCCTTGCTCGACGAGGTCCCCGGCGAACACCACGCCCGCGTCAGGCACGTGCACCACGACGTCGCCCGCCGTGTGGCCCCGGCCGGGGTGCAGCAGCGTCACCGAGCGCCCACCCAGGTCGACGTCCACTCGATCGGGGACGTCGTTCGTCGGGAGTACCACCCGTGCGGCGTCGAGGTCAGTCGCCAGGTTCGGCTTGCCCTGCTCGCGGTAGTACCGCGCCCACTCGGCGCGCTGCGCTTCGGTGTCAGTGCGGATCGCTTCCCGGCAGCGCGGGTGCGCCCACGCTGGGCACGGCAGGAACGCGGCGGTGCCGAGGAAGTGGTCCCAGTGCGCGTGCGTGATGACGACGTCCCATGGCAGTGACGTCACCGAGCGGATCGCGGCGGCGAACTCCGCGCCGTGCACCTCATCCCGCCCGGAGTCAACCACCAGACACCGCTCGGTGGCGACGATCAACCCCAACGTCTGGTCCAGCTCGCTGTAGCGCCGGGCGTACACGCCGTCACCGAGTTCGATCCATCGTCCGTCATCTGCCACGGTGCGCAGCGTAAGCCACCCCACATGCCGCCGGAGCCGTCGCGCACCGCGATCCGCCAGATGGCAGACTTACGTGACGTGCGCGTTTATCTGGGAGCCGACCACGCTGGGTTCGAGCTGAAGAACCACCTCGTCAAGCACCTGACTGAGCAGGGCCATGACGTCACCGACGTCGGCCCGCACGTCTACGACGCCGCCGACGACTACCCGCCGTTCTGCATCGAGACGGCGCGCAGGGTCGTCGCGGACGAAGGTAGCCTCGGCATCGTCATCGGTGGTTCTGGCAACGGCGAGCAGATCGCGGCCAACAAGGTCGACGGCGCCCGCGCGGGACTCGCGTGGAGCGTCGAGACGGCGCGGCTGACCCGCCAGCACAACCACGCGCAGCTCATCGGCGTCGGCGCGCGGATGCACACCACCGAGGAGGCGACCGAGATCGTCGACGCCTTCCTCGCCACCCCGGTTGACGACGATGAGCGCCACACCCGCCGCGTCGCCCAGCTCACCGACTACGAGCGCACGGGGACCCCGCCGCCGCTGCCGAGCGCCTGAGCCGCCGATGCCGGAGGGACACACGCTGCATCGACTCGCCCGGCTGCACACCGAGCGCTACGGCGGGCACAAGGTAGCCGTGTCCAGCCCGCAGGGCCGGTTCGCCGCGTCGGCGTCGCTGCTGGACGGCACCGTGTTCGCCCACGCCGACGCACACGGCAAGCACCTGTTCCACCACCACGGCGAGCACGGCGTCGTGCACGTCCACCTCGGCCTGTACGGCGCGTTCACCGAGCAGCAAGCACCGCCGGAGCCGCCGGTCGGGCAGGTGCGAATGCGCATCGTCGGCCCCACACACGCCACCGACCTGCGCGGCCCGACTCGCTGCGAACTGCTCACCGAGGACGAGGTCGAAGCGATCACGACCCGCCTCGGCCCCGACCCGCTGCGCGGCGACGCCGACCCGGACCGGGCCTGGCGGCGCATCGCGGCGTCCAGGACGTCTATCGCCGCGCTGCTGATGGACCAGACGGTGCTGTCGGGCGTCGGCAACGTGTACCGCGCGGAGGTGCTGTTCCGCCACGGCATCCCGCCGATGACACCGGGAAGGTCGATCACCGAGACGCGGTGGCGGGCGATTTGGGACGACCTCGTCGCGCTGATGCACGAGGGCGTGCGCACCGGCAGCATCGACACCGTCCGGCCGGAACATCTGCCCGAGGTCACCGGCAGGGCGCCGCGCGACGACCGGCACGGGGGAGAGGTCTACGTCTATCGCCGCGCTGGCCAGCCGTGTCACGTCTGCGGCACCGAGATCGCTCGTGCGGACCTGGTCGCGCGCAACCTCTACTGGTGCCCCGCCTGCCAAGCCTGACACCGGATTTTCCCGCGGCGGTCGCGAAAACGTGGCGTGTGCCACGTCGGCGTGTTCCCGAATCGCGTGTAGCGTACGGCGCCAGGGGGCGACTCGGGTTCCGCACCGGGTCGGCGAACACAATAGGCCAATGCTCGGCGCAGCACGTAGGAGAGGGACCGCCCCGGTGACCGTTGACGTAACCAGTGACGTTTCCATGCCCGAATCCACCGGTACGTCCGCGAAACAGGGCCCGAAGCCGATCGACGGCGAGCAGCGCCCGATACCCGCGCACATCTCGGTGTACGCGTTCGCGATCGTGCCGCTCATCGCCGCGCTGATCGCGGTGCCGATGCTGTGGGGCTGGGGCGTGAGCTGGCTCGATCTCAGCCTTGCCGTTGCCTTCTACACCCTGTCGATCCTCGGGGTCACCGTCGGCTTCCACCGCTACTTCACGCACGGCTCCTTCAAGGCCAAGCGTCCGCTTCGGGTCGCGCTCGCGGTGGCGGGCAGTATGGCGGTGCAGGGCCCGATCCTGCACTGGGTGGCCGACCACCGCAGGCACCACGCGTTCTCCGACCGCGAGGGCGACCCGCACTCGCCGTGGTTGTTCGGCACAAGCCCGTTCGCGATCGTGCGCGGATTCTGGCACGCCCACATCGGGTGGATTTTCCGCCGCACGCTGACCAACCAGCGCCGCTTCGCGCCCGACCTGCTCGCCGACCGCGACATGCGCATCGTGCACAAGCTGTTCGGCCCGCTGACCCTTGCCACCATGCTGCTGCCCGCGCTGATCGGCGGACTCGTGACGTGGTCCTGGTGGGGCGCCGTGACGGCGTTCTTCTGGGCGGGTCTGGTGCGAGTCGCCGCGGTGCACCACGTGACCTGGTCGGTGAACTCGATCTGCCACATGCTGGGCGAGCGGCCGTTCGCCGCGCGCGACCGCTCGGCGAACTTCTGGCCGCTCGCGATCCTGTCCATGGGCGAGTCGTGGCACAACCTGCACCACGCCGATCCGACGTCTGCCCGCCACGGCGTGCGGCGTGGGCAGATCGACATTTCGGCGCGGGTTATCTGGGCGTTCGAGAAGCTCGGTTGGGCTTACGACGTCCGGTGGCCGCGCCCGGAGCGCCTCGCCAAGCTCAGCGTCGCCCGGTAGTGGGCTCCGGTGAGTCAGAAGCCGCCGAAGTCTCCGCCGAACCCGCCCCCGTCGAAGAAGCCGCCTCCCATGTCGCCACCGCCCATGTCACCACCGGCGTCCATATCACCGCCGCCCATGTCACCGGAAGCCATGGCGTCCTCCTGGCCCGCGTCGTAGCCTGACTGCCACGCGTCCGCGCTCGCGATGCCCGACATCCCGGAGAACATCGCGCTGAACAGGAACACCGACGCCATCGTCCACGCACCGGTGACCAGCGCGGGCTTCCACCACGGCTCGCTGTACCAGCCCTCCGGCACCGGCCTGCCCGCGACGCGGCCGCCGGGGTAGTAGTACGGCGTCTCCTGCTTGGCCTGCGGTGATGCGGCGTAGCGGTGGCCCTCCAGCTCGACTTCGCGGTCTTCGGTCACCTTGCCAGCACGAGCGCGTTCGACATCGTCCGGCAGCGCGGGACCGGGGTCCATGCCCATCGCGATGCGTGCCGCCCGCACGTAGTACAGCCCCTCCAGCGCGGTGTCGGTGACCAGCTTGGCCTGCTGCACCGACTGCGCCTGCTCCAGTTGCGATCCCGCCGCGTTGTAGCGCTCCGAGGCGTCCGCGATGGCCTGCTGCGACGCGACGTCGGTGCCCGTCAGGTTGAGCACCTGACCGCCGAGGCGTTCCACCCAGCGCCGAGCGTCAGCCTTGGCGTCCTCCAACTCCCGACGTCGTCGTTCCCGTTGCTGACTGACGAGCACGAGCCCGCCGATGACGGCGACGATCAGCAACGCGAGGAGGATGGCGGCTTCGGTCATGATGCGGCTCCTGCGGTCGGTGGCTCTGCCCGTGGGTGCGGCTGTACGGACAACGTTATCGCGGCGTGGGTCGTTCCTTGTGCCACGCGTTGTCCGAATCTCGCGGCTTCGTTGTCGTGGACGTCAGGCGTGGCAGTGATCACTCATTTCGGGGGCCTGAGGACGTCTTGCCGCGCAGGTCGTGGCGGTACCGTTAGCCCATGCCCAGGTCGGTGCGATCACGATTCGCGAGAACAGCAAGGACACGGTCGCCAGCCGCGCTCGCCTCGCTGAACAGCGCGGCCTCGGAACGGCTTGCCGACCTGTTGGAGAACGACCCGCAGTTTCGTGACGCCGCGCTCGAGGTAGGCCTGATCGACCAACGCTGGCTGGAGGATCCCGGCGCCCGCCCACTCTCGCGAGTACCGCCCGCTGAGGTGATGCGGCGGTTCCTGGAGCGCGCCGCTGAGCGCAGGCCGTCTGTCGTCACCCGTCTCGGGTTGACCACGGTGCAGGCACTGTCGTCGCTGACGCGCTCGCCGAAGGCCGACGAGGTGCCGTCCACCGTCACCGTGGTGTTCACCGATCTGGAGGGCTTCACCAGCTACACGGCGCGTCACGGGGACGACGCCGCGCTGGCCCTGCTCGCCGAGCACTACCGCGTGGTTGGCCCGATCGTGCGGCGCTGGGGCGGCCGGGTGGTCAAGCGCCTCGGCGACGGCCTGATGCTGGTGTTCGATGACCCCGCTTACGCTGTTCGCGCCGCCGTGGAGCTGGTCGAAGCTCGGCCGGACGCGCTGCCGTTGCGCGCCGGGGTGCACCACGGCACCGTCGTCGTCGCCAAGGAGGACCTGTTCGGGCACGCGGTCAACGTCGCCGCCCGCGTCACCGACCTCGCCAAGGGCGGTCAGGTGCTGGTCAGCGGCGACGTCATCGAGGCGACGGGGGAGATCACCGGCGTCACGTTGTCCAAGCGAGCTCGCAAGCGCGTCAAGGGCGTGCCGGAATCGGTGCTGGTGTATCGGGCCAAGGCGGTCGGGGGTCGGCCGTAGTCGTCCCGATCTGACGATCAAGACGATGCTCGGGAAGTTGTCCGTGCCAGCCGATTTGAGCACACGTCTTGTCGACCAGGACTTCGTTCCGCTCAGCGTCACGGCAGAGCACGCCGAAGGTATTCGCGACTCCATCGTCGATGCGACGGTGTGACAACGGATCGCGGCTCCAGTGTGAGCGTCATGCACACGCTGTTCGGGCTCGCGCGGTAGTCGCCGAACGGCTCGCACGGCTCGAATCCCATGCTGGCGTAGAGCGCCCGCGCCGGAGCGAAAGCGGCCATCGAACCTGTCTCTAGGCTGATTCGCGCGAACCCGCGATCGCGCGCGACGTCGATGAGGTGCTCGACCATGGCGCGGCCAATGCCGCGCCCACGGGCGGCGCGCGTGGTGTGCATGGACTTGACCTCGACGTGGTTGTCGTCGAGCTGCTTCAGTGCGCCCACAGCCAGTAGCTGATCGTCGGATCGGCAGCTGAAGAAGGTGATCGCCGGGCCCAACAGCCCTTCGATGTCCAACGCGTGGACGTCTTCGGGTGGGCTGTGCTCGTTCGCGAACTCTAGGTGCTGCTCAAGCAACGCGCGAACATCCGCGGCGCGCGGGTCATCCGGCGCGATCTCGATTTCGGACACGGCCGGAGTCTACGAACCAACCAACGCATACGGCACTGGATTTCCGCCGCGGTCCCGAGTCAGCGCGACGGAGCTGGCCCAGGAGCCCACGCCTCCAGCGCCGGCCCCCAGGCCACGTGATCAAAATGTCGGGGTGACAGGATTTGAACCTGCGACCCTCCGCTCCCAAAGCGGATGCGCTACCAAGCTGCGCCACACCCCGTGTCAGGTACAGAGCGGGCGACGGGAATCGAACCCGCACCACCAGTTTGGAAGACTGGGGCTCTACCATTGAGCTACGCCCGCACCCGGTCGTCACCAACCGTTGCCGTGACAGCTTAGCGGGTACCGCTAGCGCGATTTCGAACCGGTGCCAGATGACCGGAGCTAGTCGCCATCACCCCGTCGTGATCGGCCTCGACACGGACTTCCGCCGGTAGCTGGCACACTGATCGCATGGCTCCGATGCCGGGCAGGCGAGATCGTCGTGGTTGACCGGGACCAGGTACTGCGCGCAGGTCAGACGGCCTGGGCCGTGATCGGCATCGTGGTGGTCGCCGCTGGCGTCTACTACGCCCTTTCGTCCGTGCCGGTACTCACCGTGCCGTTGCTGCTCGCGCTGTTTCCCGCCGCGGCGCTTACCCCAGCCGTCGCGTGGATGCACGCTCGTAAGGTGCCGCGTTGGTTGGCCGCGGTGATCGCCGAGATCGGCGCGCTGGCCGTCATCGGCGGGCTGATCGCGGTAGCCGTGCCGCTTTTCGTGGCGGAGTTGCCCTCACTGATCGACTCGCTCACCCGCTCGTTCGCCGAACTGCGCTCGCTGGTCAGGGGCTTCCCCGGTATCCCGTCGGACACCAGTTTGCAGGCGATGGCCGAGCGGTTGCTGCAACGCTTCACCGAGGGCGACGGGCTCGGCAGCGCGTTGGGCATCACTCGCAACATCGCCGTCGCCGGCGCGGGCATCGTGCTCCTGCTTGTGGCGCTGTTCTTCTTCCTTTACCAGGGCGACTGGCTCGCGGGGGGCGTGCTGCGGCTGGTGCCGTCCGCGCGCAGGGAAGCCACCACCACCGTGGCCACCCGAATCTGGTTCACCATCGGCGCCTATTTCCGATCGTTGTTCATCATCGCGGTGTTCGACGCCGTGTTGATCGGTATCGGACTCGTCATACTCGGTGTTCCGGTGGCGGTGCCGCTCGCCTTGCTCGTCTTCTTCGGCGGCTTCTTCCCGTACGTGGGCGCCCTGGTGTCGGGTATGGTCGCGGTGCTGGTGGCGTTCGCGGACGGCGGCTTGGGCATCGCACTGGCGGCGGCCGCGATCGTCGTCGGGGTGCAGGCGGTGGAAGGCAACGTCTTGGAGCCGCTGATCGCGGGGCGGATGGTGCGCTTGCCAGCGTTCGTCGTGATCATCGCGATCACGTTGGGCGGCGCCCTGCTCGGGGTGTTCGGGGCGTTCATCGCGGTCCCGGCCGCGGCGGCCATCGCGCGTGTGGGTGAGTTCGTCGCGGAGCGCGAGGAACAGACGTGAGCCGTCACACCGATGGCGGCCCATACCGCGTCAGTCAACCCCGCCCGGTAGCTGGGTGCACACTGTCATAGACTCAGGTTTCGCCCACAGATTTCCGTGGGGCAGCCACTTTAGTTTTCAAGCTTGAGGAGCATACGTTGAAGAGCACCGTCGAGCAGCTGAGCCCGACGCGCGTGAAGATCAATGTCGAGGTGCCGTTCGACGAGCTGAAGCCCAACTTCGACCGCGCCTACAAAAAGATCGCTCAGCAGGTCCGCATTCCGGGTTTCCGTCCTGGTAAGGCGCCTGCACGCGTCCTGGAAAGCCGGATCGGTCGTGCCCCGGTGCTCGACGAGGTCGTCAACGAGGCCATTCCCGCGAAGTACATGGAAGCCGTGCAGTCCGGCGAGGTCCGCACGCTGGGTCAGCCCGACTTCGAGGTGACCAAGCTCGAGGACAAGGACGTCCTCGAGTTCACCGCCGAGGTCGACATCCGGCCGGAGATCGAAGTACCGGACGTCGAAGACCTCTCGGTCAGCGTCGATGACATCGAGCTGACCGACGCGGAGGTGGACGAGCAGCTCGATGAACTGCGCGCCCGGTTCGGCACTCTCACCGGCGTCGACCGCCCCGCCGAGAACGGCGACTTCGTCTCGATCGACCTCTCGGCCACGGTCGACGGCGAGGAGGTCGAGGACGCCAGCACCTCGGGGCTGTCCTACGAGATCGGCTCCGGTCAGCTCGTCGACGGCATCGACGAGGCCCTGATCGGCGCGTCCGAGGGTGAGACCAAGACCTTCACCACCAAGCTGCTCGCGGGCAAGTACGCGGGTACCGACGCCGAGGTCAGCGTCACCGTGCAGTCCATCAAGCAGCGGGAGCTGCCGGAGGCTGATGACGAGTTCGCGCAGATGGCCAGCGAGTTCGACACCATCGATGAGCTGCGTGACGACCTGCGTGAGCGGCTGACCCGCGTCAAGCGGATGCAGCAGGGCGTGCAGGCGCGGGACAAGGTGCTCGACTCCTTGATCGAGTCCACTGAGATCCCACTACCGGAGGCCGTCGTCCAGGCCGAGGTCGACAACCGCAAGCATGACGCGCTGCACGAGCTCGACCACGACGAGGACGCGCTGGCACGCTCGCTTGAAGCCGAGGGCAAGACCCTGGAGCAGTTCAACGAGGAGACCCGAGCCGAGGCGGAGAAGTCGGTCCGCACACAGCTGCTGCTGGACGCCATCGCCGACGACCAGAACGTCCAGGTCGACGACTCCGAGCTGACCGAGCGCATCATCTACCAAGCACAGCGGTTCGGTGTCAGCCCAGACGAGTACGTGCAGCGGGCACAGCAGTCCGGCCAGCTCGGGGCGATCTTCGCTGATGTCCGCCGGGGCAAGGCGCTGGCCTCGATCGTGCGCAAGGCCACCGTCACCGACGCGAGTGGCAACGAGGTCGACCTCAGCGAGTTCTTCGGTGATGGCGGCGATGACGAGCAGCCGGACACGGTCGATGCCGAGGTCGCCGACGTCACCGACGAGGCCACTGAGTCGGACGAGAAGGCTTAAGTCTTCCGCCGATCGGTGACGCTCTGAGCGAACGCGGCGCGAAACGGGCATGACGAGGCCGTCACATTCGTTAGTGTCGGTTGCAAGATCGCAGGTACTTCACAACGCAAGTCCACAGTGGATCTTCGGGCCGATGCCGGTCGCGGAGACACTGCGGAGAGAAGGCAGGCAGACGTGACGCAGCACCCAACGCCCGATATGCGGACGACGACCGCAGGGCTGAACCTGACCGACTCGGTGTACGAGCGACTGCTCCAGGAACGGATCGTCGTGCTCGGCTCCGAGGTCAACGATGACATCGCGAACCGGATCACCGCGCAGTTGCTGCTGCTGGCCGCGGAAGACCCGCAGGCGGATATCCGGTTCTACATCAACTCGCCGGGCGGCTCGGTCACCGCGGGCTTCGCCATCTACGACACGATGCAGCTCATCGAGCCCGACGTGGCCACATACGCGATGGGGCTCGCCGCGTCGATGGGGCAGTTCCTGCTGTCTTCCGGCACCCCCGGCAAGCGCTACTCGCTGCCGCACGCGCGCATCCTGATGCACCAGCCGTCGGCCGGTGTCACGGGCACCGCGTCCGACATCGCGATCCAGGCCGAGGTGTTCGGCAAGTGGAAGCAGGAGCTGGCGCGCATCACGTCGGAGCAGACCGGGCAGACGGTCGAGCAGATCATCGCCGATGGTGACCGGGACCGCTGGTTCACGGCGACCGAGGCCAAGGAGTACGGCTTCGTCGATCACGTCCTGACCCGCGAGCACCTCGCGAACATCAACTCGGCGAGCTGACACAGGAGATCCTCATGAGCCAGCACAGTTCCCCCACACCGGTGTCGGGCGTTAACCCTGAGCAGCTGCCGCAGTCGCGGTACGTGCTGCCGAGCTACGTCGAGCGCACTAGCTACGGGATCAAGGAATCCAACCCGTACAACAAGCTGTACGAGGAACGGGTCATCTTCCTCGGCGTCCAGGTCGACGACGCGTCGGCCAACGACGTCATGGCGCAGCTGCTGCACCTCGAACACGAGGACCCGGACCGCGACATCGTCATCTACATCAACTCGCCCGGTGGCTCGTTCACGTCGTTGATGGCCATCTACGACACGATGCAGTTCGTCCGGCCCGACGTGCAGACGTACTGCCTCGGTCAGGCGGCGTCGGCGGCGGCCGTGCTGCTCGCGGCGGGTACCAAGGGCAAGCGGTTCGCGTTGCCGAACTCGCGGGTGCTGATCCACCAGCCCGCGATGGAGGGCTCGTACGGTCAGGTCTCCGACCTGGAGATCCAGGCCAACGAGATCCAGCGGGTGCGGACACAGATGGAGCAGACGCTGTCCAAGCACACCGGCCGCACGCCGGAAGAGGTGCGCAAGGACATCGAGCGCGACAAGATCCTGACCGCTGAGCAGGCCTTGGAGTACGGCATCATCGACGAGGTGCTGCCGTACCGCAAGGGCTCGGCCAGCTAGTCCTCGGGTGCGCATGTCGGCAGGTCAACCCCCAGTCGGGTGGTTGTCCGCCGACATGCGCGCCGGTGGCGGGCTTCGCTGACCGCGAAACATACCGGCTCCATTACGGGGCGTGTCGATTGCGGGCGTTACCCCGTGATGGGGACTAAGGTCGGCTACCGCGGTCCTGACAGCGATTGGTCCTCCCCAAGGACAGAGCTGGCGGGTACCGTCAGTAGCAGGACACCTTGCGAAGCCCACCAGCACGCACGCATCAGGCGTACCGGCCACGGTGCGCCGGAGGGGACAGAGGTCAACGGCCATGGCGCGAATCGGTGACGGCGGAGACCTGTTGAAGTGCTCTTTCTGCGGCAAGAGTCAGAAGCAGGTGAAAAAGCTCATCGCCGGGCCCGGCGTGTACATCTGCGACGAGTGCATTGACCTCTGCAATGAGATCATCGAGGAGGAGCTCGCCGAAGCTGGCGACGTCAAGCTCGACGAACTCCCCAAGCCCGCCGAGATCCACGACTTCCTCGAGCAGTACGTCATCGGCCAGGACGACGCTAAGCGGTCCCTCGCGGTCGCGGTCTACAACCACTACAAGCGCATCCAGTCCGACGCCAAGGGCGGGCCCAAGGAACCGAAGGACGAGCCGGTCGACATCGCCAAGTCGAACATCTTGATGCTCGGTCCGACCGGGTGCGGCAAGACCTACCTCGCGCAGACCCTGGCCAAGCTGCTCAACGTCCCGTTCGCCATCGCGGACGCCACCGCGCTCACCGAGGCTGGCTACGTTGGTGAGGACGTCGAGAACATCCTGCTCAAGCTCATCCAAGCCGCCGACTACGACGTCAAGCGTGCCGAGACCGGCATCATCTACATCGACGAGGTCGACAAGATAGCGCGCAAGAGTGAGAACCCGTCCATAACGCGGGACGTCTCGGGCGAGGGCGTGCAGCAGGCGCTACTGAAGATCCTGGAAGGCACCACGGCCTCGGTGCCGCCGCAGGGTGGGCGTAAGCATCCGCACCAGGAGTTCATCCAGATCGACACCACGAACGTGCTGTTCATCGTCGCAGGCGCGTTCGCGGGCCTTGAGAAGATCATCAACGAGCGGATCGGCAAGCGCGGTCTCGGCTTCGGCGCGGAGATCCGCACCCGGACGGAGATCGAGGAAAGCGACATCTTCGGCGAGACCATGCCGGAGGATCTGATCAAGTTCGGCTTGATCCCGGAGTTCATCGGCAGGCTTCCGGTCGTGGCCAGCGTGACCAATCTCGACAAGCACTCGTTGGTTCGCATCCTCACCGAACCGCGCAATGCACTGGTCAAGCAGTACAAGAAGCTGTTCGAGCTGGACGGCGTCGAGTTGGAGTTCACTAAGACGGCGCTGGAAGCCATCGCCGACCAATCGGTGCTGCGGGGGACAGGTGCCCGTGGGTTGCGGGCGATCATGGAAGAGGTCCTGCAGCAGGTCATGTACGACATCCCGAGCCGCGAGGATGTCGCCAAGGTCGTCATCACCGAGCAGACCGTGCGGGAGAACGTGAACCCGACGATCGTGTCTCGTCGTCCGTCCCGCCGCAGGGCCCAAACCGAGCGCGGCGAGAAGTCCGCTTAGTGGTCACGCGGCGCTGCGCGCCGTGTCCCCCGCTCACGACGTTGTGTTCCACGCTCAGTGAGCCGGGCCATCACTAGGTCGCGTGCTGCCCAAGAAACCGCACGACGTCGTCCGCGACGCCTTCGACGAAGTCGGCCGTATGCCCGCCGGGGCCGATGTAAGCCACTTTCGGTTGAGTCATGCTGATGAACCGCCGAGTGCCCGTGACGAACGGGTCATCCTCCCCGCACCACACGCCGAGTGCGCTGTTGCCTATCGCGTGCGGGTGACGCAGTGGATCCAACGCTTCCCATGCCTCGCGAGACGGGAAGATTCGCCGGGTGCGCATCACCGCCCATGACGTGATCAGCGCGGGAGACGCCACCGCCGTCGCCCGCAGGGGCTGGTGCCGCTCCGCGCGCATTCGGGCGTAGTACAACGCGCCGAACCCACCCATCGATACCCCGGCGCACGCGAACGGTCGGTCCGCGAGGCCGCGCTCACGCAGCCACACAGGAAGCTCGTCGAGCAGCATCGCCATCGGATCGTCGCCCGGTCGCACCTGGTTCCAGTAGTTGTCCCCACCGTCGACGGCGACCAGTGCGAACGGTGGGGTCGTACCCAGCGCCACCTCACGCACCAGTCGTGCGTCGAAGCCGTACTTGTGCGTGCCGACGGCGTCGCCACCCAGCCCGTGCAGCACGAGACACACTGGTAAACCAATGGGGACCTCTTTGCGGGGCAGCATGGTGACCAGATCGACGTCACGGTTCCGTGCCCGCGAGCGCACTCGCTCGATGCCGCGCAAGCTCAGGTAACTGCCAGGAGACGCGCCGCCACCGCCGGAGGAACGCAACAAGGACACCAGGCCGCCGCCGGTGAGCGCGAGCCCGGTCGCGCCCGCCGTGAGCATCGTCCGTCTGCTAATCCGACCATCGCCCATGGCAGCTCCTTGCTTGCCACGGTACGTCGAGAAGTCGATCACGCCCACCGCCAGCAGGGCGGACATCGCGGGCATCAACCGAACGGGGCACGTGGCAGGCGCGGGCCTACTCCAGGTCGATCCGCTTCTCCCCGGTGTAAACGTTCATCTCGCTGCCGCGCAAGAAGCCGACCAGGCTCATGTCCCGTTCCGCCGCGAGCTCCACCGCGAGCGACGACGGCGCGGAGATCGCCGCCAGCATCGGGATGCCCGCCATCGCGGCCTTTTGCACCAGCTCGAACGACGCTCGCCCTGACACCAGCAGCCCCGCGTCATGCAGCGGGACCCGTTCGGACATCACCGCCCAGCCGATCGCCTTGTCGACCGCGTTGTGTCTGCCGACGTCTTCGCGTACGACCAGCAGCTCCCCGGACGCGTCGAAAAGTGCCGCCGCGTGTAGCCCACCGGTCGCCTGGAACACCCGCTGTCGCGCCCGTAGCGCGTCCGGCAGCCCACCCAGTACCTCCGGCGTCACCGCGAACTCGGTACCGACATCGAACCGCGAGGTCAGCCGTACCGCGTCCAGCGCGGCCTTCCCACACACGCCGCAGGACGACGTCGTGTAGAAGTTGCGCTCCACCCCGGTGTCAGGTGGCTCGACGCCTGGTGCGAGCGTCACGTTCAGCACGTTGTAGGTATTGCGTCCCGCCTCGTCCACTCCGTCGCAGTATCGCGCGGTCGAGACGTCTTCCCGCGCACCGATGACGCCTTCGGTCAGCAGGAAGCCATGTGCCAGCTCGACGTCGCTGCCCGGCGTGCGCATCGTGACGGTCAGCGCACTGCCATCGACGCGCAGTTCGAGCGGTTCCTCGGCAGCGAGTGTGTCCTGTCTGCGCCTGGTGCCATCCGCGCGCAGGGTGAGCACGGGCGTCCGTACGGTGATGCGACCCACCTGGGCGATTCCTCCGTTTCCATGAACCGCCTGCGAGCGCCCCGGCATCGGCCTAGCCTGGGACCATGCTGCTCGCAGAGGATCTCTTACTGCTGTCCTATGACGACGATACGGGGCGCAAGTCTGGGGTGGAGAACCTCGACTACGCGCTGGCGGGCGCGGTGTTGATCGAGCTGGCCGAACGCGACAGGCTCGACATCACCGAGAACGGCAAGCTCACCGTCGTAGACGGCAGTCCGACCGGGCACGCCGTCCTCGACGACTGGCTCGACAAGGCCGCCAAGTACGAGGGCAAGAAGCCGAAAGACGCGGTGCCGAGCCTGAGCTCCGGCCTGGCCGATCGGGTGCTGACGACGCTTGCCGAGCGCGGCATCCTTCGGGAAGAGAAGGGCAAGGTCCTCGGCATCTTCCCGACGACGCGGTGGCCCGCGCAGGACTCCAGCCACGAGCTCGCGCTGCGCGAGCGGTTGCGCTCGGTGCTCGTCGACGGTGCGGAGCCGGACGAACGCACCGCGCCGTTGATCGCGCTACTCTCGGCCGTCGACGGCGTGGGGGAGGTCGTCGAGAAGCATGAGCGCAAGGACGCCAAGCGGCGTGCGGAGCAGATCGCCGAAGGCAACTGGGCGTCGACGGCTACCAAGAAGGCCGTCGAGGAGCTGACCACGGCCGTGATGGCCGCGGTGATTGTGCCGACGGTGATCACGGGGACGAGCTGAGCCGTGACCGTCCGAATACGCCGCGTCTACGACGAACCGGGAGCCGATGACGGCGCACGGGTGCTGATCGACGGCATGTGGCCACGCGGCGTTCGCAAGGACGTGCTGGACTACACGGAATGGCTCCGCGACATCGCACCATCGAAAGACCTGCGGAGCTGGTTCGGCCACCGCCCGGAGCGGTTCGCCGAGTTCCGCCAGCGGTATCTCACCGAACTGGAGTTCGGCGAGCGTGCCGAGGCCCTGCGACGTCTGCGAGACTACGCTCGGGACGACCTCACGCTGCTCACCGCCACCAAGGACGTCGACCACTCGCACGCCGCCGTGCTCGCCGAGCTGTTGCGCGGGTGATCAGTTACTGGTCGCAGCTCTCGTCGATATCCACTGACTCGGAAGTGTCGAAGTAGTACTCGTCGGGGTGGTCCGGCCCGTCACCGTGCCAGCGTTTGTCGCTGTAGTACGGAGCAAGATAGCCGTCCTGTGCCGCCGCGCAGGCCATCGAATAGGTGAGGTACCGGATGTCGTGGAGGTTCACGCCGTGTGCGGCTTCCTGCCAGCGAGGGCCGGTATGGACCTTGTAGGTCGTCACCGATCGCCGGACCGCGACGATGTCGAGCGCCCGGCGCAGCCGGTCTGGGTGGTCGGTGTCGAAAGCGTAGGCAGCGGCGAGCTTCGCTGTGATGATCAGTTCACCGGGTTTGCCCGCTCGCACGCGCAACGTGCCGCTGAGTTTGGGTGATGCGGGCAGCAGCGGGTAGTCCTTGTGGATCAACGTGACGTGGCGTGCCGCCATGGCCGGGTCGTCGAGACGGTCGCGCAGTTCACGGCGCACGCCGGGTGCCAGGGTGGCCAGGTACCGCCGGAGGCGATGATCCTCGATCACCTTGCGGTCGAGCAGCGACGCCGAGATGGTGCGCTTGACCTGTGCGAGCGCGCGTGCGACCTGCTTCTTGGTGAAGTCGCCGACCGGCTTGGGCCGCGGGACCGAGATTCCGTCGATGCCGTCTTTCCATGACGCGGCGGGCGTGCCGACGAACGGCTGATGTAGCTCGACGACGCTGCCGGGCACACGGGTCGCCACGGTTGTCGTTGGTGGTATGCGCGTTACCTCGGTGGGCGTCGACTGGTCGGTGAGTCCCGCCATGCCACGGACGTCGTCCCAATACGTGATGAGCGCGACGACCGCGATGGGGGCGGTGATCACGGCCGCGAGGCGCACGGTGGTGCGATAGCGCCGACGGCGGCGCGCCTCCGGGGTCGCCCACTTCCGCCGGAGCTTGGCATGTGTGCGGCGTGCCTGCCATCGCGCACGCAAGCCGGAGGCGTTCCACCTCGAATACAGACGGCGACTCATGTCCGGTTCATTCATGGTTCCCCCTTTTCTCTCCGGTGCACCTTATCGGGTGAATAGCGGAGTGATGCGGGGCCTTGTGCTGCGCCGATTGGCAGGTTCGTAGACTTACCGGCTGTGACGGAGAACGCGAATAACCCCAGCACAGACCTGCCCACCGCCTGGAATCCGGCCGATCACGAGGCCGAGCTGTACCAGCGCTGGGTAGACGCGGGCTACTTCGCGGCCGACCCCGACAGCGGCAAACCGACGTACACCATCGTGCTGCCGCCGCCGAACGTCACCGGCGCGATGCACATGGGGCACGCACTCGACCACTCGCTGATGGACGCGCTCACGCGTCGCCGCAGGATGCAGGGCTACGAGGCGCTGTGGCTGCCCGGCATGGACCACGCGGGCATCGCCACGCAGAATGTCGTCGAGCGCGAGCTATCCGAGCAAGGTGTCTCTCGCCACGACCTTGGGCGGGAGAAGTTCGTCGAGCGCGTCTGGGAGTGGAAGGAAGAGTACGGCGGCAAGATCCTCGGCCAGATGCGCCGCCTCGGCGACGGTGTTGACTGGAGCCGCGAGCGCTTCACCATGGACTCCCGGCTCTCCCGCGCGGTCCAGACGATCTTCAAGCGGCTCTACGACGACGGGCTGATCTACCAGGCAGAGCGCATCATCAACTGGTGCCCGCGCTGCCACACCGCACTCTCCGACATCGAAGTCGAGCACGACGAGATCGACGGTGAACTTGTCTCCATCCGCTACGGCGACGGGGACGACGCCATCGTCGTCGCCACCACCCGTGCGGAGACGATGCTCGGTGACACCGCCGTCGCGGTGCACCCGGACGACTCCCGGTACGCACACCTCGTCGGCACTGAGGTGCAGCTGCCGCTGACCGGCCGCCGCATCCCGATCGTCGCGGACGAGCACGTCGACCCGGAGTTCGGTTCCGGCGCGGTGAAGGTGACCCCAGCGCACGACCCGAACGACTTCGAGATCGGCAAGCGTCACGACCTGCCCATGCTGACGATCATGGACGAGACCGGCGTCGTCACCGCACACGGCTCGTTCGAGGGACTGGACCGGTTCGAGGCGCGCCCCGCAGTGATCGCCGCGCTGCGCGAGCAGGGCCGCATCGTCGCGGAGAAGCGCCCGTACGTTCACTCGGTCGGGCACTGCTCCCGCTGCGACACCGTGGTCGAGCCCCGGCTGTCGTTGCAGTGGTGGGTGCGGGTGGCGCCACTCGCGAAGGCCGCTGGCGACGCGGTGCGCGACGGCCGCACCACGATCCACCCGCCCGAGCTAGCCAAGCGCTACTTCGACTGGGTCGACGACATGCACGACTGGTGCATCTCGCGGCAACTCTGGTGGGGCCACCGCATCCCGGTCTGGTACGGCCCGAACGGGGAGAAGGTTTGCGTCGGCCCCGACGAGGAGCCGCCAACCGGCGAAGGCTGGACGCAGGACGCCGACGTCCTCGACACCTGGTTCTCGTCGGGGCTCTGGCCGTTCTCCACGCTCGGCTGGCCGGACGACACCGCCGATCTACGCGCGTTCTATCCGACCAGCGTGCTGGTCACCGGCTACGACATCCTGTTCTTCTGGGTCGCCAGGATGATGATGTTCGGGCTGTACGCGATGGACGGCAAGCAGCCCTTTAACGACGTCTTCCTGCACGGCCTCATCCGCGACGCGACCGGCAAGAAGATGTCGAAGTCGCGCGGCAACGTCATCGACCCGCTTGACTGGCTGGACCGCTTCGGCGCCGATGCCACCCGGTTCACCTTGGCGCGTGGCGCCAACCCGGGTAGCGACATGGCGATCGCGGAGGAGTGGGCCGCTGGGTCGCGGAACTTCTGCACGAAGCTGTTCAACGCGAGCCGGTTCGCGCTGATGAACGGCGCGACCACGGCGGTCGAACTGCCCGCGCGTGAGTCGTTGACCGACGCCGACCGCTGGATCCTGGACCTCACTGACCAACTCGTGTCCGATGTGGACACGCTGTTCGACGGCTTCCAGTTCGCCAAGCTGTGCGACGCGCTTTACCACTTCATCTGGGACGAGTTCTGCGACTGGTACCTCGAACTGGCCAAGGTGCAGATCGCCGAGGGCGGCGCGCGGGCCGATTCCACCCGCGCGGTGCTCGGCCACGTGCTCGACACGGTGCTGCGGCTGCTGCACCCGGTGCTGCCGTTCGTGACCGAGAAGCTGTGGACGTCGTTGACCGGCGGGGAGTCGCTGGTGATCGCGGACTGGCCCGCGGCGATCGGCGGTGAGCAGGACACCTGTGCCGCCGCGCGGATCGCCGACGTGCAGAAACTGGTCACCGAGATCCGCCGGTTCCGTTCCGACCAGGGCCTCAAGCCGGGGCAGAAGGTCGCGGCGCGGTTGTCCGGTGCTGGTTTCGATGGCATCGCTGGGCACGAGTCGTCGGTGCGGACCTTGGCGAAGCTGACCGAGTCGGGCGACGACTTCTCCGGCAGCGCGTCGTTCGAGGTCGGCCTTGCCACCGGCACCGCGCACGTCGAGTTGGACCTCTCTGGTGCGATCGACGTCGCCGCTGAGCGCAAGCGGCTGGACAAGGACCTCGCGGCGGCGCGCAAGGAATTGGAGCAGACGGAGAAGAAGCTGGCGAACCCGTCGTTCGTGGCGAAGGCGCCCGCCGACGTCGTCGAGAAGATCCGCGGCCGCAAGCAGGCCGCGGAGTCCGATATCGAGCGCATCTCGGCGCGGCTGGCGTCGCTGCCGAGCGCGTAGGTCGCAGCGCCATGAAGGGCATCTTACTGGCGCTAGACGCCAGCAAGATGCCCTTCATGGCATCAGCACCCTCCCCGAGTGCGGCTTAGAAGCAGGGCTCCGTGAACTCGTAGCCTTCGGCGCTCGGACCGGTGTAGAGGTCCCTCGCCACGGAGACGCCGGTCGGGGCGTCCTCGTCGACCTCGCTCATCACGCTCTGCCGGAACACCGCCTCGTTCGGCTCGTCGGCGTAGTTGCCGGCATCCTCGGGCAGCATGCCCTCGTAATCGACGGTGGTCAGCGACGTCACCGCTTCAAGGAGGCCCTCACGCGTCAGGTCGCCGTTCTCGGCGGCGGCCTCAAGCGCGGCCTTCATCGGGTAGGACCAGGCCCAGCCAGCGGTGTAGCCGTCGCTCGGCTCGACGTCACCGAGCGCCTCCCGCATGGCCTCGTGACCTGGGGTGTCCGCGCCGAACGGACCCCACGGGCCGGACTGGAGGTACAGCGCCTTGAACGCGTCAGCAGCCGGGCTCTTGAGCAGGGCCGGGTTCCACGTCGGGCTGGTCCCGATGAACTTGCCCTCGAAGCCCTTGGCCGCCGACTCACCGACAATGGCCGCGGCGTCGGTCGGGCCGGTCGTCACGATCACCAGGTCCGGCTTTTGGCTGACGACCGCCTTGATCGCGCCCGCCTGGTTCTCTGGTCCCTGACCGGTCTCGATCGCGGTGAAGTCGAGGCCTTGCGCCTCAGCGGCCACCTCGGCGCCGCCAGCGGCGTCCTCGCCGTAGTCGCCTGGGTAGTGCACCGCCATGACCGACTCCGCGCCGAACTCCTCGACCGCGTAGTCGACCGAGTTCATCGACTCGAAGCAGTAGTTGGTGCCGGACTCGAGGATGACGTCCTCGAACTCCCACGCCGACGTCCACGACGCGGGCGCGGAGACGACATTGTTCTGCTTGAGGTCGTTGATGATCGCGGCCGTGGTGGGCGAGCCCAGCGTCTGGGCCAGGCCAAGCACCTCGCCCTCGATCTCCTGATAGACCTGCCGGTGGACCTCGGGGTTGTACTTGTTGTCCTTGACGTAGCTGGTGACGTCGACGTCGAAGGCCTGGTCACCGGCCTGGATGCCGCCGTTCTCGTTGACCCGCTCCCAGAACGCCTTCTGCGCGTCGGTGATGGGCACCGCGAGCGCGGCGAACGGGCCGGAAGTGAGGTCGGAGATGATGCCCAGGTAGATGCAGCCGTTGTCTTGGTTCGGTGTGTCCGGGCAGGCCTCCTGGGTCACGCCGGTGCCGAGGGCGACCTCACCCTCGCCACCTCCGCCGCCCGTGTCGCCGCCGCCGCGACACGCGGTCGCGACGAGAGCGACGGCGAACAGTGCCGCGGTGAACGCGGTCCGCCTGTGTTGCCACTTGGCCATGATTCGATCCTTTCGTAGGGCGATCCGTAGGGGCCGGGTCAGTAGGAGAAGGGCCAGGCCTTCCAGTAGTTGCGGATGCGGGTCCAGATCCCGAACAAGCCGCGTGGTTCGAAGATCAGGAACCCGATGATCAACAGGCCGTAGAGCACCGTCTCGACCTGGAACACGTTGAGCGGCGCGCTGGCGTCGCTCGAGATGAACGGCAAGATCGTTGGCGACTCCCTGGTCAGCGCGGGCAGCAACGTGATGAAGAACGCGCCCATGATCGAGCCGGAGATCGTGGCGACCCCACCGATGAGCACCATCGCGATGTACTGCACCGACAGCAGCAGGTTGAACGACGTGGGCTCGATGAACCCGGTGATCGTGTAGACGAGCGCACCAGCGACGCCCGCGTAGAACGACGACACCGCGAACGCGACTACCTTGTACCGGGTCAGGTTCACCCCGATCACCGACGCGGCGATGTCACGATCGCGGATCGCGGCGAACGCCCTGCCGACCTTGGAGCGTGCCAGGTTTCGCGCGAGCACTCCGAACACGACGAGGCAGACCAGCATCAGCAGGTACAGCTTCTGGTCCGAGGTGAAGACGTCGCCGGAGGACGCGAGGTTGACGCCGAACAACTCCGGTACCGGTCCCGGCCTGCCGACCCCGGCACCACCGGTCAGGTCGCGCCACTCCTTGAACACGTGCTCGCCGATGAAGACGAGCCCGAGCGTCACGATGGCGAGATAGAGCCCGCGCAGTCGGGTTGCCAGTGGGGCGACCAGCACACCGAACAGTCCCGCCACTAGTCCCGCCGCGAGCAGCCAGATCACCACGTTGGTGACGCCGAAGCCGATCGTGCGGCCATCGGTGTCACCGGAAAGCACCGCCGCGGTGTAGGCACCGATGGCCAGGAAGAACGCGTGGCCGAGCGAGACTTGACCCGCGTAGCCGGTGACGATGTTGAGCCCGATCGCACCGATCGACGCGGCGCAGGCCAGCGCGAGCAGACTCAGCGTGCGGTCCTGCGCTAGCCAGGGCATCGCGAACGCGAGCAGCAAGATCGCTCCCACCGCGACGAGCTTCGGCCGCGTGTTGAGCAGTCGTAGGTGCTGCGCGTAGGAGGTGTAGAGCCCTGGTCTGCCGGACAATTGCCGGGGCTTGCGTCCTGCGGGGCGCTGGGGTGGTGTTGCCGTTGGTGCGCTCATACCCGCTCCACCTCCTTGGTGCCGAAGAGTCCGTACGGTTTGACCAACAGCACCAGCAGCATGACCACGTATGGCGACACCACCGAGAAGTTGTCACCGAGCCAGGGTGCGAAATCACTCTGATAGGTGGCGACGAGTGACTCGACGACGCCGATCGTCAGCCCACCGACGACCGCGCCACCGAGCGAGTCGAGCCCGCCGAGGATGATCGCGGGCAACGCCTTGAGCGCGATGATCCACAGTTGCTGGTCGACGCCGACGCCCGTGGCCACGAAGGTGCCCGCGATGGCGGCGAGGCCACCCGCGATGGCCCATGCCATCGCGAACACCGTGCTCACCGAGATGCCCTGCGCCAGCGCCGTCTCCTGGTCGAACGACGCCGCTCGTGTCGCCAGCCCGAGCCGGGTGTACTTGAAGAACGCGAACAAGATGGTGATCACGACGGCGGTGGTCAGGAACATCGCGATGTAGCGCTCCTGCACCGTCACACCGAGGAACGAGACCCTGCTGAAGCCCCACGGGTCGCCGACCTGCCTTACGTCGGTGCCGATGAAGCCGTTGATCACCACGCGCAGCGCGATATCGATGCCGAGGGTGATGATCGCGACGACGAACACCGGCTTGCCGACCATCGGCCGGATGACCGTGCGCTCAAGGCCCAGCCCGAGAAGCGCGATTCCCACCACGCCAAGGATCACCGCGAGGATGAAGCCGAACGGGCCGACCAGGTAGCTGACCAGTACCGCCCCGGCCAGCATCAGCGCGGGCTGCGCGAAGCTGATCACTCGCATCGACTTGTAGATGATCACGAATCCCAGCGCGAGCAGCGCGTAGATCGAGCCCTGGCCCAGCCCGGCGAGCGTGCTGGAGATGAGTTCCTTCACGCCGCACCCGCCTTCTCGTCGGAGTACATCGACTCGACCAGGTCGCTGAAGCGTTCGGCCATGGCCGCGCGCTTGACCTTCTGCGTGGCGGTCAGCTCGCCATCCTCGTGATCGAGCTCCTTCGGCAGCATGCGGAACTTCTTGATGGTCTCGACCTGGGCGAAGCGCCGGTTGACCTGGTCGACGATGCCCTGCACCAGCTCGGTCACCTCCTCGCGTTCGGACAGGTCGCGGTAGGTCGTGTAGGGAATCTTGTTGCGCTGCGCCCAGTCACCGACCGTCTCCAGCTCGATGCCGATGAGCGCCGTCAGGTAGTTGCGTCCGTCCCCGAGCACGATCGCTTCTTTGATGAACTCGGACGCCTTGAGCGCGTTCTCGATCTCCGACGGCGAGATGTTCTTGCCGCCCGCGGTGATGATGATGTCCTTCATCCGGTCGACGATCTTGATGTGCGTGCCGTCGACCCACTCACCGACGTCTCCGGTGTGCAGCCAGCCGTCGGAGTCGATCGTCTTCGCCGTCGCGTCGGGATTCCGCCAGTAGCCGGCGAACACCCCGGGGTGACGCGTCAGGATCTCGCCGGTTTGTTCGTCGATGCGCAGCTCCACACCGGAGTGCGGCTCACCGACGGTGCCGAGTTTCACCCTGCCCGGCATGTTGCCGGTGGCGATGGCGGTGTTCTCGGTCATGCCGTACACCTCGTGCATCGGCACCCCGATGCCCATGAAGAACTTCAGCACCTCTGGTGCGATCGGCGCGGCGCCTGACGCGGCGTAGCGCACCTTGCGCATTCCGATGCGGTCCCGCAGGGCGCGGTAGAAGAACACCCAGCCGAGCGCATAGCGCAATCGGGTGCTGATCGTGTGGTTGCCACCATTACGCACCATGGTGTCGCCGATGCCGTCGGCCACCTTCAGCCAGAACCGCGCGAACAGCCGTTTCAGCGGCGATGCCGATGCCAGCTTGATGTTGACACTGGCCAGCACCTTCTCCCAGATGCGAGGCACTCCGAACAGGATGGTCGGCTGGATCTCCGCCAGGTTCGCCTGCACTGTCGCGATCGACTCGGCGAAGTTCACCTGCACGCCGGACGCCGCGTTGAACCACGTGGTGAAGATTCGCTCGGCCACGTGACACAGCGGCAGGTAGGACAACATGATGTCGTTCTCGCTCGGCGGGGGAGAGGTGAACCCGCCCTCCTCGATCAGCTCCCTGACGCAGAACTCCACATTGGACACCGTGAGCATCGCACCCTTCGGCGGCCCTGTGGTGCCCGACGTGTAGATCAGCGTCATGACGTCGTCGGGCTTGGTCGCTGCCATGCGGTCCTCGACCGCGCCAGGGTGCTCCGACCGGTGCCGCTCACCGAGCGCGAGGAAATCGTCCCAGAACAGCAGCTTTGGGTTGTCGTAGCGGCGCTGGATGCCTCGTGGCTCCAGGTAGACGATGTGCTCCAGGTCCGGCAGCTCGTCAAGGACTTCCAATGCCTTGTCGACCTGTTCCTGGTCCTCGGCGATGAGGATCTTGGTGCCCGAGTGCGAGAGCAGGTACGCGACCTCGGGCGCCGGGTTGGTGGGGTAGAGGCCCACCGTCATCGCGCGCACCGCGACGGTCGCCATGTCCGAATACAGCCATTCGCGGCGGTTCTCCGAGTGAATCGCGACCCGGTCGCCCGGCTCGATGCCGAGCGCGATGAGGGCGTGCCCCGCGGTGACGACGGTGTCCCAATACTGCGCCCAGGTCACCTCCTGCCAGATGCCGAAGTCCTTCTCCCGCATCGCGATCGTGTCCGGCGTGTGCTGTGCCCGGTCGCGGATTCTGGTGACGATCGTTCTGGTCATCAGTCCTCCCCGAGATAGGCGTGGATGACGTCGGGGTGGTTCTGCACCTCTGCGGGCGTGCCGGTGGCTATCTGCTTGCCGAAGTCGACGGCCATGATCCGATCGGCCAGGTCCATGACCAGGCCCATGTCGTGCTCGACCATGATCATGGGAATGTCCAGCTCATCGCGAATGTCGAGGATGAACCGGGCCATGTCCTCGGTCTCTTCCTGGTTCATGCCCGCGACGGGCTCATCGAGCAGCAGCAGCTTGGGTCGCATCGCGAGCGCTCTGCCCAGCTCGACGCGCTTCTGCACGCCGTAAGGCAGCAACCCGACCGGCAGCATCCGCCACTGCTCCAGTTCGAGAAAGTCGACGATGTCCTCGACGGCGGCCCGGTGCGCCAGTTCCGCCTTGCGTGCGCGGCCCAGCCAGGCGAACGCCGACAGCGCGCCGTAGGAGATGTGGTTGTGGCGGCCGAGCATCAGGTTGTCCAGCACGGTGAGGTTGGAGAACAGTTCGATGTTCTGGAACGTCCGCGCCATGCCCATCCCGGCGATCCGGTGTGGTTTCGCGCCGATGATGTCGGTGCCGTTGAACGTCACGCTGCCGCGATCCGGCCGGTACACCCCGGACAGCACGTTGAAGATCGACGTCTTCCCCGCGCCGTTCGGGCCGATGATGGCGAACAGTTCGCGCTGCCCGACCTCGAACGAGACGTCGTCGACCGCGGTCACACCCGCGAACGAAAGCGTCACGCCGGTGAAGGTCAGGATCGGCGCGGTGGGGGTGGTCGTGGGCTCCGTGGCGAGTTGCGCGGTCATGACAGCCACCGCTTCCTGCGCTTGTAATGCTTGACGTCGCGGAACGACTTGCTTGCGCCCTCCGCGCCCAGACCGAGGTAGAACTCGCGGATGTCGGAGTCGTCAAGCAGCTCCTTGGCTGGCTTGTCCATGACGATCTTGCCGGTCTCCATCACGTAGCCGTGCTCGGCGACCGAGAGCGCCATGGTGGCGTTCTGCTCGACAAGCAGCACCGTCGTGCCCTGCTTGTTGATCTCGACGATGAGGTCGCGGATCTGCTGCACCAGCAGCGGCGCGAGGCCAAGGCTCGGCTCGTCGAGCAGCAGGTATCGCGGATTGGACATCAGCGCCCGCCCCATCGCGAGCATCTGCTGTTCGCCCCCGGACAAGTACCCCGCCGTGCCCTTGTGACGCTCTTTGAGCACCGGGAACAGCGAGTAGACCCGGTCCAGGTTCTCCTTCGTGTGCCTGCCGTTGGTGTGCGCACCGGTCCGCAGGTTCTCGTCGACGCTCAGCTCGGCGAAGATCCGTCTGCCTTCCAACACCTGCTTGACGCCCAGCCGGACGATCTTGGCGGGGTTGTGCCGGTGGATGGGTTCACCGTCGAGCGTGACCGAGCCCTTGGTGATCTCCCCGTCGTGCACATCGAGAAGTCCCGAGATCGCCCGCAGTAACGTCGTCTTGCCTGCTCCGTTCGCCCCGAGCAGGGCGACGATCTTTCCGTCGGGCACATCGAGGCTCACCCCCCGCAGAACCAGAATGACGTCGTTGTAGACGACTTCGAGGTTGCGTACGGCGAGCATTCAACCTCCGCTTCCGCGCTAGTATGGCCTAATTCACAACGCACTGAGCATTGTTGACAGAACGGTCATCGCCAAGATCTGCGACATATTCGTTATTGACTGCTCAGCGTGTGCGTTGTGCCACAGGAAAGCACCTAGTGTGGTTAACGCCTCATCCAAAGGGATGAGGCGAGTGGGTGACTGGATGAGGTGCTGGTAATGGGCTTGCTGGCGCTCTGACAGCGCGTGCGGGCGAGTCCCATTGACCTACTCATGGGTAGGTCCGATTATCCAGGCACCTTAACGCCGTGGAGGTCGACGATGACGACGGATGTGAGTGCGACGGATGCCATCACCGGACATCTGCGCCGCACGTTGCGTGACCTGTCGCAGCTCGACGGCCTGTCAATGGGGCTGGGTGGCCTTGTCACCCAGGCGGGGAGCAGGCTCGTGCTCAGCGAGTTGTACAACCTGCGCTGCGAACTGTTTCGCGGCATCGTGATCCGCCCTGGCATCGGGCTCGGCGGGGTCGCCATGCAGCACCGGCGCCCCGTGTCGGTGGACGACTACGTGTCGTCACCGTCCATCACCCACCAGTTCGACCGCGCCGCCCTCGCTGATCGCGTACGTAGCGCCATCGCGCTGCCGATCATCGTGCGCGGCGAGACACGAGCGATGATCTACGGTGCGACGCGCGGCGAGATGACGTTCGGTGACCGCACCGTCGCCACCGCGACGATGATCGCGCGCAAGCTGGCACACGACATCGAGGTCGAGGACGAGGTGCAGCGCAGGCTGCGTCGCATCGCCGACGAGCAGCCAGAAGCCGAGCGCGGCGCGCTGAGCCAGTCCGAACTGGCCGAGTTGAACGCCGAGATCATCGCGATCGCCGCCGCCTCGCAGGACGCCGTGCTGCGCGACCGACTGCACGCCCTAAGCCAGCGTGTCTCCGGCACCCGCCCCGATGGCGGGACGACCCGCGCCTCGGTTCACCTTTCGCAGCGGGAATCCGACGTCCTCACTCAGCTCGCGGCCGGGTACACCAACGCGGAGATCGCCGAGCGGCTGTGCATCCTGCCCACCACCGTCAAGACGCACCTGCGCAACACCATGCGCAAACTCGGCGCGCGGAACCGGGTGGAGACGCTGGCCGCGGCCCGTCACGCGGGGTTACTGCCGTGAGGTGCCGTGAAGGGCATCTTACTGGCACCAGACGCCGGTAAGATGCCCTTCACGGCACCCGCCCAGCCCGCACACCGCAGCCGTCACCCCCGCTCGTAGACTCGCCGTAGCGTGTATTGGGAGTGAGTGCGTGGCGCGAGACGACGAGTACCCCGAGCTGGCTGAGCTGGGCGAACTGGACGACTTCGAGCGGGACCCGGACTATCCCGTCGAGCTCACGACGGGTGACAACGCCGTCGTCGGCCCGCTACCGGATGACGAGGACGAGACCGACGCCAAGCCGGACACCGATGAGCCGATCGAGCCGGACCCGGTGCTCGAGGCCAAGGCGCTGGCCGAGCTGCGCGAGGTCGAGGCTGAGCTGGACCAGCGCTGGGGCGAGACCAAGATCGCGCCGTCGCTGGACCGCATCACCACGCTGCTGCACCTGGTTGGCGATCCGCATACGACGTATCCGGTGCTGCACGTCGCGGGCACCAACGGCAAGGGCTCGACCGCGCGAATGATCGACGCGCTGCTGACGCGGATGGGTTTGCGTACCGGCCGCTACACCAGCCCGCACCTGCAATTGGTGACCGAGCGCATCGCCGTGGATGGGTCGCCGATCCCGGCGTCTACCTACGTCGACACCTACCGTGACATCGCGCCGTTCGTCGGCATGGTCGACCGTGCGACCGGTGACGACGGCCCCCTGATGACGAAGTTCGAGGTGCTCACCGGGATGGCGTTGGCGGCGTTCGCCGACGCGCCGGTCGAGGCCGCCGTGCTTGAGGTCGGCATGGGCGGCAGTTGGGACGCCACCAACGTCGCCGATGCACAGGTCGCCGCGATCGCCCCGGTCAGCATGGACCACGCCGACTACCTCGGCGACAACCTCGCGGCCATCGCCGCCGAGAAGGCGGGCGTCATCAAGCCGGGCAGCGTCGCCGTCATCGCGGAGCAGCACCCCGACGTCATGCCGGTGATCCTGGAGCGCGCCGTCGAGGTTGACGCGGCTGTCGCCCGCGCTGGTCAGGAGTTCGGGGTGTTGGAGCGCGAGGTCGCCGTCGGCGGGCAACGGCTGAAGCTTCAGGGGCTGGGTGGCGTCTACGACGACATCTTCCTGCCGCTGCATGGCGCCCATCAGGCGGCGAACGCCGCGCTCGCACTCGCCGCCGTCGAGGCGTTCTTCGGCGCTGGCAAGGACAAGCAGCTCGTCATTGAGGCGGTGCGGGAGGCGTTCGCCGACGTCGAGATGCCGGGACGTCTTGAGCGCGTGCGTTCCGCGCCCACCGTGTTGCTCGACTCCGCCCACAACCCGGCTGGCGCGCGGGCGCTGGCGGAGACCGTCGAGGCCGAGTTCGCGTTCCGCAGGCTCGCCGCCGTCGTCGGCGTCATGACCGACAAGGACGCGCGCGGCATTCTCGAAGGTCTCGAGCCCGTGGTGAACGACGTCGTCGTGACCAGGAACAACTCGCCGCGCTCGATGGAGCCCGCCGAGCTGGCCGAGCTGGCCAGGTCGGTTTTCGGCGAGGAGCGGGTGCACGTCGAGCCGCGACTGGACGAGGCGGTGGAGACGGCGGTCGCGCTGGTTGAGCAAGGCGGCGACGTCGAGGAGCCGCTGTCCGGCGGCGGGGTGCTGATCACTGGTTCGGTGGTTACGGCGGGCCAGGCGCGCTCGCTGTTCGGAAAGGAGCCCGCATGAGCGACAGTGCCGATGGCGCTGCCGAGCAGCAGGAGACCGAAGCCGAGCAAGGGCCACCGCCGAAGGACCCGCTGAAGTCGTTCCGGGGCATCATGGCGGGTGCGCTCATCATGGAGGCGATCACTGTCGGGCTCGCGGTACCGGTTGTCGCGCAGCTTGGTGGTGGCGTGACCAGCGCGCAAGGCTGGTTGACCATCGCGGTCGCCGTCGCGCACCTTGCGGCGTGCGGGCTGCTGCGGTTCGACTGGATCCGCCTGGTGATACTCGGCCTGCAGCTCGTGCTGATCGGGTTCTTCGTGTCGCTGGTGGCGATCGGTGTCATCGGGGTGCTGTTCCTCGGGGTATGGCTGTACCTGTTCTGGCTACGGCACGACGTCGCCAAGCGGATGGCGGCTGGCACGCTGCCCAGCCAGCAGACGTCCTGAGCGGCCTCCTCGAGAGTGCCCGCTGTGACGTGCGGTGTGACCCGCGTCGTAAGCTGCGCGGGTAATCCGGACTGAAAACCCGCTGCCGACCTGTCTGCGTTGGCGCGGTGCGAAATCGAAGGGGAATGGATAGTCGTGAGTGAGCGCACGCTCGTCTTGGTGAAGCCGGACGGTGTCAGCAAGGGCCTCATCGGTGAGGTCATCTCGCGGATCGAGAACAAGGGCCTCTCGCTGGTCGCGCTCGAACTGCGCACCGTCGCCAACGACATCGCTGAGGAGCACTACGCCGAGCACAAGGACAAGCCGTTCTTCGGCGAACTGCTCGAGTTCATCACATCCGGCCCGGTCGTCGCGGCCGTTGTCGAGGGGCCGAGGGCCATCGAGGGCTTCCGGCAGCTCGCCGGTGCGACCGACCCGATCAAGGCAGCCACCGGCAGCATCCGGGGTGACTACGCCCTCGAGGTACAGAACAACATCGTGCACGGCTCGGACTCGCCGGAGTCCGCCGAGCGCGAGATCAAGCTCTGGTTTCCCAACCTGAGCTGACAGCGTCGACATGCGGGTGAATGACGCTGTCGCCGCGCCAGACGCGGTGACAGCGTCATTCACCGCACCAGCACCCACCCTGAAACAAGAAAACTGTTCGCACCATGTCGGTGCCCGCTCGTAGGCTCGTGGAGGAGACGTCGGCCCGACGCGACCCGTCGCGGTTGACCTCTAGTGAACTCGAGAGTGCAGGGTGGGTGTATGGCGAAAGAAGGGGAGGACGACGAGCGCGAGCCGCATTTGATGGTGTCAGGCAAGGCGCTGGTCAAGCGGTTCGGTGGCGTCGCGGCGGTCGCGGGTATAGACGTCGAGGTAAGGCGGGGCGAGTCGTTCGGGTTCCTTGGACCCAACGGCGCTGGCAAATCGTCGACCATGCGGATGATCGCCTGCGTCTCGCCCCGCTCGGACGGCGAACTGCGGGTACTGGGCATGGACCCGGAAACCGACGGCCCTCGGATCAGAGCACGCATCGGCGTCGTGCCGCAGCTGGACAACCTCGACGTCGAACTCACCGTTCGGCAGAACCTGCAGGTCTACGGCCGCTACTTCGGACTCTCCCGCGCGCACGTTCGAGCCAAGGCGGTCGAGCTGATGGAGTTCGCCGAGCTGTCGGACCGCGCGGACGACCAGGTCGAGCCGCTGTCCGGCGGTATGAAGCGGCGGCTGACCATCGCCCGGTCCATGGTCAACGACCCCGAAGTGCTGCTGCTCGACGAGCCGACGACCGGACTCGATCCGCAGGCGCGGCACCTGCTGTGGGGCAGGCTGTACCAGCTCAAGCAGCAGGGTGTGACGCAGATCATCACCACCCACGACATGCACGAGGCCGAGCAGCTGTGCGACCGGCTCGTGGTCATGGACGGCGGGCAGATCGTCGCTGAGGGCTCGCCGTCGGAGCTGATCGCGCGGTTCTCCACCCGCGAGGTGCTGGAACTCCGCTTCGCGCCCGGTGAGCAGGACGGCCAGATAAACCACGTCGCCGACCTCGCGGGGCGGCACGAGGTGTTGCCCGACCGGCTGCTCCTGTATGCCGACGATGGCGAGGCCGCGCTGGAGGCGGCGCACGCGCGCGGGGTGCGCCCGGTGTCCACGCTGATTCGGCGCAGCACGCTGGAGGACGTCTTCCTGCGGTTGACGGGACGCAGCCTTGTCGACTGAACCGGGCCCCGCACCGACGTCGGTCCCGCCGGTGCGGCGTTCGACTGGGACCGTCGTGCCCGCCTGGCGGGCGATGTGGCTGCGTGTCGAGGGGCATTGGGCCTGGTACCGCCGTTACTGGCGCTCCAGCCTCTACTCATCGGGCGTCGAGCCGCTGCTGTTCCTCGCCGCGATGGGTCTCGGGTTCGGCTCGCAGGTCGAGGCGGGCGCGGCGACCGGTGGGTTCGAATACCTGCATTACGTCGCGCCCGCGCTGCTGGTCGCGGGCGCGGCGATGAGCGGTATGGGAGAGGCCAGCTTCCCGGTGCTGTCCGGGTTCAAGTGGCAGAAGGACTACATCGCGGTTACCTCGACGCCCATCACGCCCGGCCAGCTGCTTGGTGGCCAGCTGCTCTGGCTCGCGATCCGGTTGGGAGTGTCTGGCGTCGTCTACGGCTTGGTCGCGCTGGCGTTCGGCGCGTGGTTGCGGCCCGGAGCGGTGCTCGTGGTCGGCGTCGGTGTGGTGACCGGGCTGGCTTGTGCCGCGCCCGTGATGGCGCTCGCGGCGGCCACCTATGACGAGGGACGTCGATTCGTCGTGATGTTCCGATTCGTCATGGTGCCGATGATGCTGTTCTCCGCGACGTTCTTCCCGATCTCCCAAATCCCCATCGAGTTGCGGTGGCTGGCGTGGCTCTCGCCGCTGTGGCATGGCAACGAGATCGCCCGCGCCGCGGCGCTCGGTGATGCCGAACCACTCGCGCTCGCCGGACACGGTTCGTTCCTCGCTGCCCTGCTCGTCGCGGGCATCGCGCTCGCGAGGAAGCTGTTCTACCGCAGGCTGGTGGTCTGACATGCGCACGATGGACTCCGCGACGGACACCGCGACGCGGCGCGGGCCCGGCCTTGCTCTGCGGATGTTGCCGTTCGGCCGCTACACCCAGGGGCCGGGCTCCGTGGTCGAGCGCTCGATGCGGGTGCACTCTCAGAACTGGATCATCGTTGTGTCCGGCTTCGCCGAGCCTGTGGTGTATCTCCTCGCCTTCCAGATCGGGTTCGGCGCGTTGGTCGGCAAGGTCGTCGGACCGGGCGGGCAACTGGTGGACTATGTCGCGTTCGTCGCGCCCGCGCTGCTCGCGGCCTCGGCCATGAACGGTGCGATCTTCGAGACGACGTATCCGGTGTTCTTCAAGCTCCGCTACGCCAAGGTCTACGACGCGATGCTGGTGACGCCGCTCGGGCCGGTCGACATCGCGCTCGGTGAGATCAGCTGGGCGGTCATCAGAGGCGGGGTGTACTCGGTGGCGTTCGTCATGGTGATGGCGGCGATGGGGCTGCTGAGCTCGCCGTTCGCGGTGTTGCTCGTGCCCGCCGCGCTGCTGATCTCGTTCGCCTTCGCCTCTCTTGGCATGGCGCTGTCGACGTTCCTGCGCTCGCCATCGCAGTTCGACTACATCCGGCTGGTGGTGATGCCGTTGTTCCTGTTCTCGGCCACCTTCTACCCGGTGTCGGTGTACCCGGAGTCGGTACGGTGGCTGGTGCAGGTCTCACCGCTGTTCCACGGCGTCGAGCTGATGCGCGGTCTCGCGGCGGGCGTGCTTGATCCGAGCATGATCGGACACGTCGGGGTGCTCGCGGGGCTGGCGGCGGTCGGCGGCGCGGCGACGTCACGGCGGATCGGGGCGTTGCTGCTCGGCTAGCGTCAGTTCCGGGAATCGGTTGAGACGTCGGAGAGGCCGAGGGCGGCGACCGCGTCGACCATGCCGTGACCGTAGAAGCCGTTGTAGGCGCGGTAGCCGGTGCAGTAGGCGTCTTGAGTGCCGTCGCCGGTCAGGTCGTAGTCGTCAGGGCACGGCAGTGGCTGAGTGTTCGCGGTGAGCCGCTGCCGCAGCCGCTCGGGGCTCGCGTCCGGGTGTTCGGCGGCGATCAGTGCCAACACTCCTGACACGTGCGGGGCCGCCATGGACGTGCCGCACAGCTCGCGGTAACCGCCCGGTGCGGTCGACAGCACACACCGGTCACCGCTGCCGCCGGGCGCGGCCACCGAGATCACGCCGAGGCCGTAGGAGCTGTAGCCGGACTTGAGCCGGTCCTCGCCGGTCGCCGACACCGTGATCACCGGGCGGATGCTGGCGGGCAGCGCTTCGCAGCCCGCCTCGGCGCCGACGGCCGGGGTGAGATTCGCCGCGTCGTTGGTGGCCGCCGCGACATGGGTGGTGCCGCGCTTGGTCGCGTGGTCGATGGCCCTGCCGATGGCTTCCCTCGCGACATCGAGGCCCTCTCGGTTCGTGCAAGGCAGCGACCACGGGTCGATGAAGTAACTCGAATTGGTGATGCGCATGTCGTGGCGGGCGGCCCACATGTAGCCACACACCGCCGACTCAGGGTCGGCGTAGCCGTGTTCGCCGATCACCTTGATGGAGGCGAGTGTGGTCCCTGGGGCGACACCGGTGGTGCCGATACCGTCGTCCGCCGCCGCGATCACGCCAGCGACGTGCGTACCGTGCGGTGAGGCCGTCGGTCGCCACGCACGAGGGCGCGTGTCGGGGGTGCCGGTGAGGCAGTTCGCCGACAGCCGGGGGTCAACGGCGTCGGCGAGGTCAGGGTGACTGGCGTCGACGCCCGAATCGAGTACACCGACCACGACGTCGCGATCGCCCCGTATCCCGGCTTGCCTCGCTCGGTGGGCATTGATCATCCGCATGTCCCACTGCTCACCGCTGCGGTCGGTCGTCTCGTGTCCGTCCCGTGCTGGTCGCTGTTGCTGACGTCCGCCGTTACCGAGGTTCGCGCGTCGCGCCGCCTGCGCGCTGAACGCCCTGTCGAGGCCGATGCGCTGGCCGAAGTCCGGTGCGGCCGAAGTCGCGACGGCAACCGCGATCCTCGGGTAGTACTCGATCGGTGTGCCGCATTCCTTGGTGATCTCGCGGCGGGCCTGCCGTTCAGCGGTGCCCTCGTCGAAGACGATGACGTAACGCAGCGGATCGGTGGCTGGTTCGGTCGCGCACGGCGTGGCCGGCTCCGGCACCACGCTCGACGCGGGCGGCGTGAACAGCGCCAAAGCCAGCAGCGCGGCACCAGCGGCTATGACCACCCTGCGTAGCGCACGCACACTCGACCTCAACAGGGTCATAGCAGCGCACCGTAGCTAGTGGCGTGCCATCGCGACAAGTAAGGACGCGAAGATGACCCACCTAGGTCATCTTCGCGTCCACTGTGTCGATACAGGTCCTTCCGACCTGCTGTATCTAGGCACGTAACACCACCGGTCCGTGCGACGAATCCGGCCAGCCGGTACCGACCAGCACACGACGGCGGATCGATATGGGATACTGAGGTCGGTCACGGTGGCGGCAGGCCTTGCCGGTGGAGGCAGCAGGCTCCGGCGCCGCGGCTGAGCGTCCAATGTCCAGAGGGAGGCGCGTCGTCGCCGGAAGTTCGGCTCGACGACGACGGCCAGCGAGCCGTCGCTCTTCGTGACAGGTCGCTGCAGACCCGCCATCGGTGTCGTGTCGGAGCATCTGGCACGCACGGTGGTGCAACGCACAGGATTCCCGCCTGTGGCGCTAGCCAGAGGCGGTACACAACAGAAAGGGCCCCTGCGCGGCCGCGTTTCGGCGTTTCCGGCACCACGTGTGGCTGGTAACGCCCGAGACGCGCCCGGGGGCGGAGGAGATGTATGTCACACGCGGAAACACCCGCCGGCCAGAGCGGCGGGAGCGCCGCCACACCCTCGACAGAGGAACTGGCGTCACTACCGCCCAGGATCAGGGTGCATGCCCTGGCGAAGTTGCTGGGCACGACAAGCAAAGACATGTTGGCCACGCTGCACGCGTTGGGGGAGACGGCTCGCAGCGCGCAGTCCAGCGTGTCACGCGACGTGGCGATGAAGGTCGCCGAGCGTCATGGCGCACAGGACGCGGCCGGTACGGGCGGTGCCGATGGCACTGAGACCGCGCCGGACGCCGAGACCACCGATGACACCGCCGAGGCCGCGTCAGAGGGTGCGCCGTCTCCCCAGCCGCTGATGTCGCATGCGCCGCGGCCGGAAGCGCCAACAAGTGTCGAACCGGAGAGCCAGCCCACCGCGCCGGTCTTCGCGCCGCCAACGCCCGTGTTCCTGCCGCCGGAGCCGAGCCAGGCTCCCTCGGCGGACAAGGCCACCACGACGTCGTCGTCGAGCGACGAGACGTCGGTGGCCGCCGAGACCGCCGAGACCACCGAACACGCGGACGGCTCCGATGGTGAGGCCGATACCGAGGACGGTGGCCCTCGCCGCAGGCGTCGGCGTGGCAGGCGCGGCCGCGGCCGTGGCAAGGGCGGCGACGAGCAAAAGGACACCGACACCCAGCAGAACGGCAAGGACTCCGGCAAGGACTCCGGCGAGCGGGCCGAGCCCGACGCGGACTCCGAGACGAAGCAGAAGGACGAGCAGGGCGAGTCGGACTCCGGTGATGACCAGGGCGACAGCGCATCGCGCAGGCGCCGGCGTCGTCGCCGCAGGAAAGGCGGCGCGGGCGACGACACCGGATCGGGTGACGACCCACCAGACACCGTGGTGCACGTCCGCGACGGCGCCCGTGCTGACACGTCCCAGGACCAGGTGCGCAGCGTGCGCGGTTCGACGCGGCTCGAGGCCAAGCGGCAGCGCCGCAGGGATGGTCGCGAAGCGGGCAGGCGGCGTGCCCCGATCCTGTCCGAGGCGGAGTTTCTGGCGCGGCGCGAGTCGGTCGAGCGGACCATGGTCGTCCGCGAGAGCAGCAGCTCCGCCGACCGAACGACCCAGATCGGTGTGCTGGAGGACGGCGTCCTCGTCGAGCACTTCGTGACGTCGTCCGGCAGTGGCTCCATCGTCGGCAACGTCTATCTCGGCAGGGTGCAGAACGTGCTGCCCAGCATGGAGGCGGCGTTCGTCGACATCGGTAGGGGTCGCAACGCCGTGTTGTACGCGGGCGAGGTCGACTGGGACGCGGCGGGGCTGGAAGGCAAGTCCCGCAAGATCGAGCAGGCGTTGTCCACCGGCGACCCGGTACTGGTGCAGGTCACCAAGGACCCGGTGGGGCACAAGGGTGCGCGGCTGACGACGCAGATCTCGCTGCCTGGTCGCTTCCTGGTGTACGTGCCCGGCGGTGGCGCCACCGGCATTTCCCGCAAGCTGCCCGAGAACGAGCGGCGCAGGCTCAAGGACATCCTCAAGCAGGTCGTCCCCGAGGACGCCGGGGTGATCATCAGGACGGCTTCGGAAGGCATCAGCGCCGAGGAACTGGAGCGCGATGTCCGCCGGTTGCAGTCCCAGTGGGAGACGATCAAGGATAAGGCGGACAAGAGCACCGGCGGCAACGGCAAGTCGGCCAAGAACAAGAAGGCCCCCGTGCTGCTGTATGAAGAGCCGGACTTGCTGGTCAAGGTCGTGCGCGACCTGTTCACCGAGGACTTCACCAAGCTGGTGGTGCAGGGGTCCGTAGCCTGGGAGACGATCAACTCCTACGTGCAGAACGTCGCGCCCGACCTGTCCGACCGGTTGCAGCGCTACACCGGCACCACGGCGTCCTCGGATGTTTTCGCCGACTTCCGCATCGACGAGCAGATAACCAAGGCGCTGGACCGTAAGGTCTGGCTGCCATCCGGTGGCTATCTGGTCATCGACCGCACCGAGGCGATGACGGTCATCGACGTCAACACCGGGAAGTTCACCGGATCAGGCGGCAATCTCGAAGAGACGGTGACCCGCAACAACCTGGAGTCGGCCGAGGAGATCGTCCGACAGCTCCGGTTGCGCGACATCGGCGGCATCATCGTGATCGACTTCATCGACATGGTGCTTGAGTCGAATCGTGACCTGGTGCTGCGTCGTCTCACCGAGTGCCTGTCGCGGGACCGCACTCGGCACCAGGTGGCCGAGGTGACCTCGCTCGGGCTGGTGCAGATGACCAGGAAGCGGGTCGGCACCGGTCTGCTCGAGGCGTACTCCTCACAGTGTGAGCACTGCAAGGGCAGGGGCGTCATCGTGACGTCAGAGCCGCGCCATGGCGGGTCCGACAGCGGCCAGCAGAGCCGTAAGCGCGGCAAGGGCAAGGGCGACGACTCGGTGCCCAAGGTGCCCGAACCGACGCCGGAACAGCGGGAGACCGTCGCCAGTGCCGTCGCGGCGATGGCCAACGCGTCCAAGGCCGCCGCGAGCAAGGGGGCTGGAAAGGACGACGGTAAGGACGCGGCGGCGGAAACCTCCGCCAGCGCGGACGTCGACAAGCCAGCCGCGGACGTCGACAAGCCAGCCGCGGACGTCGACAAGCCAGCCGCGGACGTCGATACCGCTGCCGAGACGGGTACCGCCGCCAGCGCGGAGCAAGCCCCGGCGGCGAGTGCCGAGACGGGCAAGGTCTCGCCCGGTGTTACCGGTAAGGTCTCGCCGGGCGTCACGGGCAAGATCGGTGGCCCGGCGAAGCCGGAGGCGGCTCCGGAGCAGCCCGCACCGACGAAGCCGACGGGCACCGGCAAGATCGGTGGCCCGGCGAAGCCAGCCGAACCAGACGAGCCCGCCGCGCTCGCTGATGCCCCGAAACCCGTGCCGGACACGGGTGCTCCTGAGGTCCCAGCCGCCGCCGAGGCGCAGCCGGGCGCGACCCTGGGGACCGAGTCGAAGGCGAGGCCGGTCAGGTCAACCACGCGTACCCGCGTCACGCGGCCCGCCGGGGCGGCCGCGCCGCACGAGTCCACGTCTCCGATGCCGTCGGTGACGTCCTCGCGGTCCGAGCCGTCCACCAGAGCCGCGGCCGATGCCGCGCCGCAGGTGCCCGCACCCGCCGTGCGGACGGTGCGCAGCCGTGCACGGCGCTCGGCCGCGCGTCCCGCTGGACCGCCGGTTGGTGCGTCCGCGTCGGGGTCGGCAGAGCAGGAGGAGGCGACGTGACCCCCGGTGTGATCGCCGTTTCGGCGGCAACGTAACCTGTAGGTCGGCCCGCAGGTAATGCGGCCAAACCGCGTGCCTCCGAACACAGCCAAGCGCGGCGTTTGGATGGCGCACGAGAACCCACCCACTATCGAGTAGCAGGAGCATCCGTGTCGGCGTATGCGATCGTCAAGACCGGCGGCAAGCAGTACAAGGTTGCTGTCGGCGACGTCGTCGAGGTTGAGAAGCTCGAGGGCGAGCCGGGTACCGAGCACACCTTCCCCGCGGTCCTCCTCGTTGACGACGGCAAGGTCACGGCCGACGCCGACAGCCTCGCGAAGGTAGCGGTGACCGGCAAGGTCGTCGAGCAGACCAAGGGCCCGAAGATTCGGATCCACAAGTTCAAGAACAAGACCGGCTACCACAAGCGGCAGGGTCACCGGCAGCAGCTGACCCGCGTCGAGGTCACCGGCATCAAGGCATAAGGAGCTGACGGCATGGCACACAAGAAGGGCGCATCTAGCTCTCGCAACGGTCGTGACTCCAATGCCAAGCGGCTTGGTGTCAAGCGATTCGGCGGACAGGAAGTCAACGCGGGCGAGATTCTGGTCCGCCAGCGTGGCACCAAGTTCCACCCCGGCGTGAACGTCGGTCGTGGCGGTGACGACACGCTGTTCGCGCTGGAGACCGGCGCGGTCCACTTCGGCGAGAAGCGCGGCAAGAAGACCGTCAACATCGTCCCGGTGGAAGCCTGACCGGGATTCCGCCGCAGAAGTCCACGCGAGGGGCGGGGCCGGGAGCGATTCCGGCTCCGCCCCTCGTTTCGTGTTTAGCGCGCGTCTAGCAGGAGGACGTCGAGATGTCTCGGTTCGTTGATCGTGCGGTGATTCACGTCGCCGCGGGCAACGGCGGGAACGGCTGTGCCTCGGTGCATCGCGAGAAGTTCAAGCCGCTCGGCGGTCCTGACGGCGGTAACGGCGGCAATGGTGGCGACGTGCTGCTCGTCGTCGATCCCAACGTGCATACGCTGCTCGACTTCCATTTTCGTCCGCACGCTCGAGCCTCGAACGGCAAGCATGGCCAGGGCAGTAACCGGGCGGGTGCCGTTGGCGAGCCGCTTGAGCTGAAAGTGCCGGATGGCACGGTCGTGCTCAGTAAGGATGGCGAGGTGCTGGCGGACCTCGTTGGGCCGGGCACGACGTTCGTCGCGGCAAAGGGCGGACGGGGCGGACTCGGTAACGCCGCGCTCGCGTCCAAGGCACGCAAGGCGCCGGGATTCGCGCTGCTCGGTGAGGAGGGCGAAGCGCACGATCTAGTGCTCGAACTGCGCTCGGTCGCGGACGTCGGCTTGGTCGGGTTTCCCTCGGCGGGCAAGTCGTCGTTGATCTCCGTGCTGTCGGCGGCCAAACCCAAGATCGCGGACTACCCGTTCACCACGCTGGTGCCCAACCTCGGTGTGGTCACGGCAGGGGAGACGTCGTTCACCATGGCCGACGTCCCCGGCCTGATTCCCGGCGCGAGCGAGGGTAAGGGCCTCGGGCTTGACTTCCTGCGCCACATCGATCGTTGTGCGGTGCTCGTGCACGTCGTCGACTGCGCGACCTACGAGCCCGGTCGTGACCCGATTTCCGATGTTGACGCACTGGAAGACGAGCTAGCCAACTACACGCCAAGTCTCGGTGATGAGTTGGCCAAACGGCCTCGCGTCGTCGTGCTGAACAAGATGGATGTTCCAGAGGCCGCTGAGTTGGCCGAGCTGGTGCGGCCGGACCTCGAGGAGCGCGGTCTGCGGGTGTTCGAGGTGTCCACCGCGACGCATCAGGGGCTGCGCGAGTTGACGTTCGCGTTGGGCGAGCTGGTCGCCGAGCACCGGGCGTCGCAGCCGCCCCAGCAGCCGAAACGCATCGTGCTGCGTCCCGCCGCGGTCAACGACACTGGCTTCACGGTCGAGACGGATCCCGAAGACCCGGACGCGTTCATCGTGCGCGGCGAGCGGCCGGAGCGGTGGATCGCGCAGACGAACTTCGACAACGACGAGGCCGTCGGGTATCTGGCGGACCGGCTGGCGCGGCTCGGTGTGGAAGAGGCGCTGGCCAAGGCCGGTGCGAAGCCGGGCAGCGCGGTCACCATCGCCGGGGTGACGTTCGACTGGGAGCCCTCGACCCCGGCTGGTGTCGCGATGCAACTAGGAGGACGCGGCACCGACGTCCGGCTGGACCAGAGCGCCCGCGTCAGCGCGGCCGAGCGCAAGCGGGCGCGGCAGCTACGTCGGGATGGTGTGCCTGAGGACGACGCGGACGATCTCACTGACTCCGACGATCTCGCCTCGGACGAGGGGTCGTCGTGACCGGGTCGGCCTCCCGCAAGGCGGTCACCGAGGCGAATCGGGTGGTCGTCAAGGTTGGTTCCTCGGCGTTGACGACGGCCGAAGACGGCCTCGACCGCGCGAAATTGGACCGGCTTGTCGACGCTATCGCTGGTCGGGTCAAGCAGAACGTGCAGGTCGTGTTGGTTTCCTCCGGTGCGATCGGTGCGGGCATCTCGCCGTTGGCGCTGCCGGTGCGGCCCCGCGATCTCGCCACTCAACAGGCGGCGGCCAGCGTGGGGCAGCTCGCTCTCGCCCACGCCTACGCCGAGTCGTTCGGCCGGTACTCGCTCACCGTGGGGCAGGTGCTGTTGACGTCGGACGACGTCGCGCGCCGCGCGCATTACCGCAATGCCCAGCGCACCTTCTCCCGGCTGTTGGCGCTCGGTGCGGTTCCGGTGGTCAACGAGAACGACACCGTCGCGACCGAAGAGATCCGGTTCGGCGACAACGATCGCTTGGCGGCGCTGGTGGCCCACCTCGTCGGCGCGGACGCCCTCGTCCTGCTGTCCGATGTGGATGCGTTGTATGACGGCGACCCGCGCCACGGCGCGACCCGCAAGATCACCGAGGTCTCCGGCGCTGCCGACTTGGCTGGGCTCGACATTGGCATGTCCAGCTCGGGGCTCGGCACTGGCGGCATGGTGTCGAAGCTGTCCGCTGCTCGGATGGCCGCCGCCGCCGGGATTCCGGTACTGCTGGCGAGTTCGGGCGACGCGGAACGGGCGCTGAGTGCGGCCGACGTCGGCACAGCGTTCGCCGCGGCTGGATCGCGGCTCACGGCGCGCCGGTTCTGGCTGGGTTACGCCGCTGGCGCGACCGGACGTCTGCATCTCGACGACGGTGCGGTCGCCGCCGTCGTGCGACGACGTCGGTCACTGCTCGCCGCTGGCGTGACCGGCATCGACGGCGACTTCGTCGCGGGTGACGTCGTGGATCTGGTCGACCCCGAACAGCGGGTCGTCGCTCGAGGTGTCGTCGGGTTCGACGCGGGCGAACTCCCGGACCTGATCGGCCGCTCCAGCCACCAGATTCCGGCTGATCTTCGCCGCGAAGTCGTCCACGCCGACGACCTGGTGCCACTCACCCCTTAACGTCGTGCCCCTCGTTCCCGGAGTCGGGAACGGGGATCACCAGTCAGTTGGTGGTTGCGAGGGTGAAGGGGAGCACGGCGGGGGCTCCAGCCGAGCGCAGGAGCCGGGTGGCCAGCGTCAGCGTCCAGCCGGTGTCGGTGTAGTCGTCGACCAGCAGCACCGGGCCGTCCAGCGACGCCAGGGAGTTCGCCATCGCCGTGGGCAGCGCCACCCGTTCCGACAGGTCTGCCACTCGGAGTGCGCTGTTCGCGCGCCGGACCGCGCCGCGCAGTTCGAGGAATCCCAGGCCGCGCAGCCTACCTACCGCCGCGAGCCGCTCCACCAGGCTTGTCACCAGGGTGGGCCGGGTTGACGACGGCAGACCGGCGACTGCCACCGGACGCTGCTCCCAGTCCCACTCCGCCAGCACCCGTACGCAGGCGTCGAACATCGCGGCAGGCACCGGGCCGTCCGCCGCACCGGTGCCAAGCACCTCCCGTAGCCGGGAGCCCCAGCCGATGTCGGTAAGCCTGCCGAGCGCGCGGCCCGGTTCGGCTCGCTCGTCCGCCTTAATCCGTCCGGACAACGACACCCCGAGTGACCCGAGCCCGGTCGGCCATTGACGTCGAGGCATGATCTCGACGCCCGGCCGCGCCAGCCGTTCACCCGTTGCTTCGACAGCCGAGGCATCGATGTCGGCGGACCACCGTTCGCCGGTGCAGTTGTCGCATCGCCCGCACGGTGCGGCGTGCGGATCATCGAGTTGGCGGAGCAGAAACTCCATCCGGCAGCCATCCGACTCGATGTACTCCCGGATCGCGGACCGCTCGGCGCGGCGGGCTCGGGCGACTCGCTCGTAGCGTTCCGCGTCGTAGTGCCAGCCTTGCCCGGTCGCTTCCCAGCCGCCTTTGACCCGCCGCACCGCACCATCGACGTCCAGCACCTTCAACACCAGCTCCAGCCGCGAGCGTGACAGCTCCACCATGGGCTCCAGCGCGGCGGTGGACAGCGGCTTTTCCTGCCCCTCAAGTGCCCGCAGCACCTGTGTGACCAGGTCTTCGCGTGGGAACGACAGCGACGCGAAGTACTCCCAGATCGCCTCGTCCTCCTGCCCAGGCAGCAGGATCACCTCGGCGCGATGGACGCCACGGCCAGCGCGGCCGATCTGCTGGTAGTACGCGATCGGTGATGACGGCGCGCCGACGTGCACGACGAACCCGAGGTCCGGTTTATCGAAGCCCATGCCAAGCGCCGATGTGGCCACCAACGCCTTGACCTCGTTGTTCAGTAGCTCCTGCTCGGCCTGCAACCGTTCGCCTGGTTCGGTTTTGCCGGTGTAGGCGGCGACGGCGAACCCACGATCGCGCAGGAAGGTGGCGATGTCGTGCGCGGCGGCGACCGTCAGCGTGTAGATGATGCCCGAACCGGGCAGCTCGTCGAGCCGCTCGGCCAGCCACGCCAGCCGTGCCTGCGGCGTGGGCAGCGTGACGACCGCCAGCCGCAGGCTCTCCCGGTCCAGCGGCCCTCGCAGCACCAGCGCGCCATCGGAACCTGACGCCGCCCCCGGCACCACCTGATCCGCGACGTCCGCCACCACGCGGTCGTTCGCCGTCGCGGTGGTCGCTAGCACCGGTACGCCGTCCGGGAGGTCGGCGATCAATGTGCGGAGACGCCGGTAGTCCGGGCGGAAGTCGTGGCCCCAGTCGGAGATGCAGTGCGCCTCGTCGACTACCAGGAGCCCCGCTGTCGCGGCCAGCTTCGGCAGCACGGCGTCCCGGAAATCCGGGTTGTTCAGTCGCTCCGGACTCACCAATAGAACGTCGACTGTGCCCTCCGCGATCGACGCCTGCACGTCGTCCCAGTCCTGTTGGTTGGCGGAGTTCATCGTCACCGCCGCGATCCCGGCGCGGCGCGCGGCCTCGATCTGGTTGCGCATCAGCGCCAGCAGCGGCGACACGATCACCGTCGGCCCTTCCCCGTACTCTCGCAGCAGTGCCGTCGCCACGAAGTACACCGCCGACTTGCCCCACCCGGTGCGCTGCACGACCAGTGCGCGACGTCGTTCGGCGACCAGTGCCTCGATCGCGCGCCACTGGTCGTCGCGCAAGAGAGCGTCGTCGCCCGCGAGGGCACGTAGTAAGGCCTCGGCACGGGTGCGCAGTGAGTGCGTGTCCACGCAGCAACGTCTACCGCATGGCACCGACAGCGAGCACGCGGGTGCGCCCAACACCCTGTGGCGGTGATCACGGTCTTTCACGCTCCGGATACGCATCATGACCCTGTTGCCCGCAAGTCCCCTGGGCGTATCGGTGCTCGCGGGGTAGCGCGGATACTTCCGGTGACGTGAGTTCGCCGGTCGGCGCGGTGCGCGGGTGTTGTTGTCAGGGGATTTCGGGGTCCACCCGCGCACCGCGTCGTGCTTCCGCTTTACCGCCGACGTAAGCTCGGGGCCGTTATGGCAGCACAACGACGGGTCGGCGTCATGGGCGGCACGTTTGACCCGATCCACAACGGGCACCTCGTCGCGGCGAGCGAGGTGCAATCGCGGTTTTCCCTCGATGAGGTCATCTTCGTCCCAACCGGTCAGCCGTGGCAGAAGTCGGACCGCGTGGTCAGTGATGCCGAGGATCGCTACCTCATGACCGTCATCGCGACCGCGTCCAACCCGGTGTTCACCGTCAGCAGGGTCGACATCGACCGCCCCGGCCCCACCTACACCGTCGACACGCTGCGGGAGCTGCACGAGCGCTATCCCGACGACGAGCTGTACTTCATCACCGGCGCCGACGCGATCGAGCAGATCCTGACCTGGCACGCCGTGGACGAGATGTTCGATTCCGCCCATTTCATCGGTGTCACCCGCCCGGGTTATGACCTGAACGACCACCACCTGCCCGAGGGCAAGGTCAGCCTGGTCGAGGTCACCGCGATGGCGATCTCGTCTACCGGCCTGCGGGAACGGGTACGCAAGGGGGAACCCGTTTGGTATCTCACCCCGGACGGTGTGGTGCGCTATATCGACAAGCACAAGCTCTACCGGGAGTGACGGGGCGGGCAGGTACGCTCGACCAGCACCCCAGTGACACGGCGAAGGAGCGAGCGACGGTGACAGCGACGGGCCAGGCACGTGAGCTGGCTGAGACGGCGGCACGGGCCGCCGCGGACAAGAAGGCGTCCAACATCGTCCTGCTGGACGTCTCGGACCAACTGGTCATCACCGACGTGTTCGTCATCGCATCGGCACCCAATGAACGCCAGGTCGGCGCCATCGTTGACAACGTCGAGGAAAAGCTCCTGGCCACCGGGCACAAGCCAGTACGCCGTGAGGGAGCTCGTGAGGGGCGGTGGGTGCTGTTGGACTACGTCGACGTCGTGGTGCACGTCCAGCACGACGAGGAGCGCGCCTTCTACGGTCTGGAGCGGCTCTGGAAGGACTGCCCGCAGCTCGAGGTCGACGGTCTTGAGCGGGTTGACGTCGGCGAGGAGCTGTGACTGAGCCGGGCGTCCGCAGGATCATCCTGTGGCGTCACGGCGAGACGTCATATAACGCCAGTGGTCGGATGCAGGGTCACATCGACACCGAGCTGACCGAGATCGGCTGGAACCAGGCGCGGTTCGCCGTGCCCGCGCTCGCTCGGTTCGCGCCGGACCTGGTCGTCGCATCTGACCTGCGGCGGGCGACCGACACCGCCACGGTGTTCACTGAGGGCATGGGCGTGCCGCTGCGCGTCGACAAGCGGTTGCGAGAGACCTGCCTTGGGCAATGGCAGGGGCTAACCGGCGCCGAGGTAGACGAGCGCTGGCCGGGGTATCGACGTCGTTGGCGGGCCGATGCGACTTGGGCACCGCCGGGCGGGGAATCCCGTGTCGAAGTAGCTGACCGGGCGTTCGAGATGGTCGAGGACTTGGAGCGGGAAGACTTGGACACCGTCCTGCTCGCCGCGCATGGCGGCTTGATCGTGGCGCTCACCGCGCGGTTGCTCGACTTGCCCGTCGAGCATTGGACGTTGCTGGGCGGTATCGGCAACTGTCACTGGGTGGAGCTCGGGCGAGCGGAAGGGCGGTGGCGGTTGCACGCCTACAACGCCGGGATGACCGGGTAGTCGCATGAGGAGTGCTCGCAGCTCCGAATCATCAAACACTGGGAGTGCTCGCAGCTCCGAATCATCAAACGCTGGGAGTGCTCGCGGCTCGCTGGGCACGCTGCTCGTGTTCGGCGACTCGCTGTGCTTCCACGGTCCTGATGGCCCGTACGCCGCCGACGAACCGAGGTTGTGGCCGAACCTCGCGGCGGCCGAACTGGGCGGTGAGGCGATCATGGTCGCTCAGCGTGGCTGGACAGCCCGTGACGTCTGGTGGTCGCTGGTCGGCGACCCGAGGGTGTGGGCGGATCTGCACCGGGTGGACGCAGTGGTGCTCGCGGTCGGTGGGATGGACTCATTGCCGTCGCCGTTGCCAACGTATCTGCGGACTGGGCTGCGCTACCTGCGCCCGGAGTGGTTGCGCCGGGCGGTGCGCGGCGCGTACCGGGCCGCGCAGCCGACGTTGTCCGTGGCGTTGCGTGGACGCCCGCTGGTGCTGCCGACCGCGCTGACCGTGCGGTACCTCGACGCGGCGGTGACCGCACTCCGGACGTTGCGTGCCGACCTGCCGATCGTCGCGGTGCTGCCGCCGAAGCACCGCGCGGCGTCGTACGGCTTCGTGCATACCGGCCGGGCGCGTACGGCGGCCGCGATCAGTTCCTGGGCGGGGCGGGTTGAGGTACCGATCGTGGATCAGGCTGCTGTCACCGGGGAACATGTCATGGCTGGTCGTGGCAACCCGGACGGTATGCATTGGGGTTGGGAAGGCCATGCTCAGATGGCGTCGGCGATGGCGGCAACACTCCGGCCGCTACTCGCCATGCGGCGCGAGGAGCACGGCGCGTGCTGATTTACGCTGGATGACGTGCAGGTCGCCGTCGTCACCGATTCCACAGCCTATCTGCCCGAGGGCTTCGCGGTTCGGCACGCCATCACGGTCGTGCCGTTGTACGTGCTCATCGATGGGGAGGAGGGCCTCGACGGCGTCGACGTCGACCAAAGCACGCTGGTCGACGCGCTGAAGGCCAAGCGCAAGGTGACGACGTCGATGCCGACGCCGACATCGTTCACCAAGGCGTATCGGGAGGCGCTGGACAACGGTGCGGACGCCGTGGTGTCGGTGCACATTTCGGGTGAATTGTCCGGTACCTGGGGTGCTGCGGTCGCTGCCGCCGACGAGGTCAACGCCGAACGCGGTGCGGGCTCGGTGCGCGTCGTGGACTCCAGAACCACCGTCATGGGGCTTGGCTTCGCCGCCGTGCGGGCTGCGGATGTCGCCACTCGCGGGGCGACCGGCGCCGAGGTTGAGGCCGCCGCGGTGTCCGCGGCGGCCCGTTCGCGGACGTTGTTCGTCGTGGAGACGCTGGAGCACCTGCGCCGCGGTGGCCGGATCGGAGCGGCTACGGCGGTACTCGGGACGGCGTTGGCGATGAAGCCGCTCCTGCACATCGACGACGGCAAGATCAAGCCGTTGGAGAAGGTGCGGACGCTCAGCCGGGCGATGACACGCCTGGCCGATCTCGCCGTGGAAGCCGCTGGTGACCAGCAGGTTGAGGTCGCGGTGCAGCACCTTGGCTCCTATGAGCGGGCTGCTCGGTTGGCTGAGCGGCTCGAAGAGCGGATCCCTGGCGTTGACGGGTGCGTCGTGGCCGAACTGGGGGCGGTGATCGGGGCGCATACCGGTCCCGGAGTCGTCGGGGTGGTGGTCCAACCCGTCTGACGCCGAAGCGTCAGCACACCGTCGTATCCACAGGTCGGTAGCTGTCCACAGCCCCGATCAGGGGTCTGGCACTGGCCATGAGCGGTTTCTAACGTCACCGCCATGTTCGCGCAGCTACCCTTCGTAGATCAGTTCCGTACCGTTCGTGGCGCCATGGCTCATGCGCGGTTAAGTCGGCTGTGGCAGCGTCCAACGGAAGCTGGTGGAAATCTCGATCGGACGCAAAGCCTCGCGTCACACCCGGCGCCTGATGCGTCGGTTGACCCAGCTGAGTCGTCCAATGACCTGCCTGGGCCCGAGCCGTCGCCACGCGCCTGGCTGACACGGCTCGCCGCCGCACTCGGCGCGTTGGGTGCGGTCGTCACGGTCGCGGTTCTGTTGCTGACGAGCAGCCCAGAACCAGAGCCAGCGCCGCCGTTGCCCATGGCCGTCCACGACACGGCGACGACCACAGCGGAGCCCACCGCGACCAGCGGCGCCCCCTCGCGACTTGTCGTCAGTGTGGTGGGCAAGGTGGCTGAGCCGGGCCTGGTCACGGTCGAAAAGGGCGCCAGGGTCGCCGACGCCCTTGAGGCGGCCGGCGGCGCCAGCGGCGGAGCGAACCTGGCGACCATCAATCTGGCTCGCAAGCTCTCTGACGGCGAGCAAATCTACGTCGATGTTCCAGTTCCAGCCGGAATGACCGCTGCCACGGCAGCCGACTCCTTGGACGACTCGGCGGCACGGGTCGATCTGAACGCCGCCACGGAAGCGGAGTTGCTGGAACTGCCAGGAGTGGGGGAGGTGACGGCGCAGCGCATCCTTGAATGGCGTGCGGAGCATGGCCCCTTCGCCAACGTCGAGCAGCTGCGCGAGGTGTCGGGCATCGGGGAACAGCGGCTGGCTGATCTCAGGGAGCGCGTGACCGTTGTCGCCGCGGAATGACACCGGACCTCGGTGCCACGAGACGGTCCCTGTCCGCCACACCCCCGATGACCTCGGTGCTGGCCGACCGCGCGCGGCACGACTTCCGGCTGGTACCCGCCGCCATGACCGTGTGGCTCGCCGGGCTCCTCGGGTTGCTAGGTACGTGGTGGTTGGCGGCGCTGTGTGGCGGAGGCGTGCTCGCGACGTCCGTGCTCCCCGCCGTGCGGCGTTCGGGATTCGGTCGACGCCACGGTGCCGCCGCGCTCGGGGTGGTGGGCGTGCTGTGCGCGGTGCCGGTGACGCTGGTTCTCCACGGCGCTGAGCATGATCCGCTGCGTACCGTCGCCGCCAGCGGTGGTGAGGCGGTGCTGGACGTCGCGCTGACCAGTCGGGCTCGCGCCATCCGCGCGGCGGGGTACGCGGGAGAGCCTTCCGGCGGCGGCCGGGTCGTGCTTCACGCCGATGTCGAGCGGGCCGTAGTGGAAGGAGAGCCTGTCGCGAGTACGGGCCGAGTGCTGCTGATCGCGTCAGGGGAAGGTTGGTCGGGGTTGGTGCCAGGACAGCGGCTACGAGCCACCGGGACACTGGCGCCAGCGTCGTCCGGCGAGCTACTGGTAGCGGTATTGCGCGTACGCGCCGAACCCACGCGGGTGACATCGGCGCCGTGGTGGCAGCGCGCCGCCCGGTCGATGCGCCATGCCTTGCGAGCGGTGTCCGCGGGTGTGCTCGATCCCGACGAGGCGGGCTTGTTGCCCGGGCTGGTCGTCGGAGACACCTCGGCGTTGCCGCTGCGGGTGGAGGAGGAGTTCCTCGATGCGGGCATGTCTCACCTGACGGCGGTATCCGGATCCAACGTCGTGATCGTGGTCGGTGCGGCGTTCGTGTTGCTGCGCCTGCTGCGCATTGGGCCGAGGGCATCGGCCGTGATCGGTGGAGCGGTATTGCTGGGGTACGTGATTCTGGTCGGATCCGAGCCGAGCGTGTCGCGGGCGGGCGTGATGGGCGCGGTCGGGCTGCTCGCTCTCGCGCTCGGGAGGAATCGGTCGGCGCTGCCTGCCTTGGCGTTCAGCGTGATCGTATTGGTGCTGGCCGATCCCGCGATGGCTGTCAGTATCGGATTCGCCCTGTCCGTGGTGGCGACGGCGGCGCTGGTCCTGCTCGCGCCGACGTGGGTCGCGGCGGCGCGACGTCGTGGTGTGCCCGCGGGTGTAGCCGAAGGTATCGCGGTTCCGTTGGCGGCGTTCGTCGCGACCACGCCGATCATCGCGGGGACGTCAGGGGAAGTCAGCTTGGTAACGGTGGCGGCCAATGTGCTGGCGACACCTGTTGTCGCTCCCGCCACCGTGCTCGGTGTGGTGGCGGCCGGGTGCGCGATGGTCGCGCCCGCGTTGGCGGAGGCAGCGGTGTGGCTGGCAGGCCCTCTGGTGAGTTGGCTCGTGCTCGTCGCCCGGGAAGCCGCGAGCGTGCCTGGCGCCGTGATCGGATGGCCGGACGGTTGGTGGGGCGGGCTCGTCGCCGCGTTCATGTGTATCGGCGTCCTTGTGGCGGTGCGTTCCCGCCTGTTACTGACAGTGCTCACCGCCGGGTCGGTGGGAGTCGCCATCGTCGCGATCCCGGTGTTCGTCGTGATGCCGGGCTGGCCACCACCGCGATGGGTGTTCGTGGCCTGCGACGTTGGCCAGGGCGACGGCCTTGTGCTGTCGACGGGAGAGCGTGGCAGCGCGGTCGTGGTCGACGCCGGTACTGAACTCGGCGATATCGACCGGTGCCTCGATCGGCTGGATGTCGAACGAGTACCGATGGTGGTCCTGAGCCACCTGCACGCCGACCACATCGGTGGCTTGGCTGCCGTGCTCGATGGACGTGCGGTGGGAGCCATAGCCGTCGGAGAAGGCCGCACACCGGACTGGGCATGGCGGCAGGTCGTGGCGACGGGGCGCCGGTTTGACGTCACGGTGTTGGAGCTGTCGGCGGGCCAGCGGCTGACTTGGCCGAGCCTGCGACTACGGGTGCTTGGCCCCCGGTACGTGCCACCGCCCGACCCGGACGCGGACGGTACGGAGGTCAACAACGCGTCGGTGGTGCTCAAGGCCGAGACTTCTGCGGGAAGCGTGTTGCTCACGGGCGACGTCGAACTCGCCGCGCAGGCGGATTTACTGGCAGCGGGGGAAGATCTGCGTGCCGATGTGCTCAAGGTGCCGCACCACGGAAGCAGCTCCACACTGCCAAGATTCCTGGACGTCGTGGATCCCACTGTCGCCGTGATCAGCGTTGGCGCGAGGAACCGATACGGTCACCCGAACACCATGCTGATCGACGAGTTGCGTAGCGGGGGAGCGGCCGTCGTGCGCACTGACATCAGTGGTGACATCGCGCTTGTCGCGGTTGATGGCGGACTGCGGATCGTGCCCGCACGGGCGCGCTCGCCTTAGCTCAGCGGACGAGCTTGAGACCGGAGGACCGTGGGAACTCAGCGTCGGCCGAGACGTCCGGTACGTCTTATCGCTCTGGCGCGACGAGGCGTGCGAAGGCGATGATGTTGTCCTCGTAGCTGTCAGCTGCGCTGTCGAACTCCCCGCCACAGGTGATCAGTCGCAATCCAGCGTGGTCGATGTCGCCATATACGCGCTCGGTAGGGAAGCGCGCTTTGGGGTACTGCTCCACACGTTTGACCGCGAACACCGCGCGCGTGCCATCCGCGCGGGAAACCACGACACGGCTTCCCGGCGTCAGCTCGTGCAGCCGGGCGAACGGACCGTCTTCGCCGTCCCAATTGACGTGTGCGGCGATGATCGCGGGGCCGAGTTCCCCTGGCGTTGGTGCGCCCGTGTACCACCCGGCTTGGTCCGCGCCGGGCGGCACTTCCAACGACCCGTCTGACTGCAGACCGAGGTCCATGATTGGGGCGGTCACGTCCAGCGATGGGATCGCTAGGTCGACGGGTTCGGCAGGGGACATCGGGGCGACGTCCCGCTTCGGTGTGCTAGCCGTTGGCTCGTTCTTCGTTGGTTGTGCGGCGCGAGCCTCGCTGGTAGCCGGAGTATGTGGTGTGGCGGGTTCCTCGGGTGTACCGCAGCCTGTGGCACTCGTGGCCAGCACGAGCGCAACCCCCGTCAGCGCTGTGAACAGTGCTCGGCGGGGGTTGCCGTGCTCGACGTGATTACGCGTCACCGCTGGGTTGCCCCCCGGTGAGCGCGGCGTGCGACCAGGGCCGTTCCGCCCGCCGCGGCGAGCACCAGTCCGCCGCCGAGCAGGTAAATGCCGTCGCTGTCGGCGCCACCACCGGTTTCGACGCCACCCTGCGGAACCTGTTCGACCTGGCCTCCGGTGTTGGTCGATTGGTCTCCTTGGCCGTCGTCCGCCGGTTGCTGTTGGCCATCGCCAGATCCGCCGCCCGCAGGCAGCGACTCGCATGCGACGCCGTCGTTGTCCCCGTCCAGGTTGGACGGATCACTTGGATCCTTTTCGTACTCCGCCTGGGCTTCCTCTTGGGTGGCGAAGTCAGAGCAGTCATACTGGTCGCCGCTGGCCTGGCCGCCTTGGTTGCCGCCATCATCTTGGCCGTCCTGGTGGCCATCGGATGGCTGCTGGTCGTCGCCAGATCCCTCGCCGGACGGCAGTGACTCGCAAGCGACACCGTCGCCGTCACCATCGAGGCCGTGGGGATCGCTCTTATCCTTCTCGTACTCTTCTTGTGCCTCTTCTTGCGTCTCGAAGTCAGAGCAATTGTAGTCCTGCTGCGCGAGCGCGGGCGCTGTGAGCGTTAGGGACGTTCCCGCTGCCAGTGCGACGGCCGCAAGGGCGGCTCCGAACTTAGACATACAACTCCATAGGGTTGAAACGGATCGAGTTACTCCCCGACTTCGCCATGTCAACGGCGCGCGTTACGCAACGACCGTTACCGAATTCCCAACTGCTTGACGATGTGGCCGAGGGAATTGAAATGTGCGCGAAAAACGGCGTCCGGAACGTCGGACACAGTGTCAGCGGTATTCGCGGAGGCGCTGCCAGACGCCGGCTCCGGCGGCGAGTGCGATGAACCCGCTCAGGGTTATGACGCCGGTCGTCATGGCGGTCATCGCAGAGCGGGCCGCGGTGATCTCGTCGTTGATGTCGTGGCGGACGTCGTCGACGGCGGCCCCGAGTGCGTCGTCGACGGTGGTGAACGATCCCGCGCCCGGTGACCCAAGCAGCGCCTCGACGGCACCGGCTTGGGCAGCGCCCGCGGCGCTCAAGATGACGTCATGTTGGTTCAACCAGACGTCGGCGGCGGCAGCGGCCTTGTCGATCTGATCCCGGATCTCCGCGTCGTCGGTAGCCGCTTTCGCCAAGGCGAGTTCTCCGCCCGAGCGCGCCGAGTCGCCGGCGTTGGGATCACCCGTGCCGGAGTCGTCGGCGCCCGACCCCACCAGTCGCTCTCGCAGGTCGATGAACCGTTGCTGATAGCGGCTGGTGTCGTGATCGTCGCGGGCCGAAACCAGTAACAGTGCCTCGTTGCCGCGGGCGGCGAGCGCGGTGATGCGCGCGTCGGTCAGTGCATCGCCAACCTGGGTGCCTTCCTCGGCCGAGCGCTCGGCATGTGCGCCCGCCGTCACCGCGCCCGCCATCGTCCATACGAGCATCGCGGCAGCCGCGGCGGTCGCCGCCACCAGCCCGACGTTGATCAGACGGTTGGTGCGCCGCCGCAACCACACCTGCGCGCCGACCAGCGCACCAAGCAACAACCCGATCAGCACCAACTCCAGCACCGGAAACGACATCGCCGACAGTTGCTTGTCGGCCACACGCGCCCGTGTGGCTTGGTGCAACTCCCGGGCGGCGGGTAGCAGGTGTGCGCGCATCGCATCGGCGGCGAGTAGCTGGTACGTCGACGCGACCGGCTCACCCTGGCGGTTGTACGCCCTGGCCGTCTCGATCAGCACCGTGTACTCCGACAGCCGCCCTGGCAACGTGCCGAGCAGGTTGCGCCGCCCGGGGTCAGAATCTTCGTCGCGCGAAGCGACCAGCGTCGCGAGCGCGGACTGCGCCTCGCTGATCGCCGCCTCATACGCGGTCTCGTAGCGCACCCGGTCGGTCGCCCGGTTCTGGTCTCGCGCGAGGAACGCCGCCGCGGCCGCGGTGTCCGCCGTGGACAGCGACCGGTGGAACTCGGCGGCAGCCACTCGCAGTTGCCCGGATGACGTGGCGAGGTCAGCCAGTGTCTGCTGCCGGGACCGCACGCTCAGCGACGTCACCAGCCCGACGATCAACCCAGCGATGACCAGCGCCACCAGCAGCACACCCCACTGGCCCGGCGTGCTGCGCAGCAAATCTTTACGGCGCATTCCCCGTGTGGACGGTCGCTCCGCGCGCTCGGCGACGTCCTCGATCACGGTGCCGGCCCCGATCGCACCAGGAGCTTCGGGCGCGCCGTCAGCCGTGGCGGTGTCCTGCTCGGTCATGCGTCACCGCACAGCTGCTCGGTGGTGACATCCGGCGGGGGCACGTTCCGCTCGCTGAATCCGAACGGTTTCACGATACGTAGCCATTCACCGGATTCCTTGAGCCTTCGCAGTCCGGTGTTGAACGCCGCGACGAAATCCGTCGCGCCGCGTGGAAAGGTGAACGCGCCGATACCCGGCGTCGAGCCGAGCAGGAACGGTTCGCTCTTCGCCAAGCCTGAACCCGGGTTCTGTTCCAACAGCCACGCCGCCGTCGTGTCGAGCGTGGCCGCGCCGTACACGCGACCGTCTCGCACCGCGCGGAACACGCTGTCCTGGTCGCCCAGCGTCACGATCTGCTCCTCCGGTACACCGGCCTCGACCGCGTAGCCGAGCTCGACCCCGCCGGTGAGTACCGCGATGAGGACGTCCTTGCCGGGGATGTCCTGGAACCGAGTGATGCCCTTCGGATTGCCTTCTGGCACCAGGAACGCCGACTCCACTTGGTAATCCGGGATGGGGAACGCCGCATCGGCGCACCGCGACGGGTTGATGAACATGCCAGCCGCGACAAAGGCGTAGCGACCCGCTTTGAGTCCAGGGATGAGCTGGCGGAAGTCGGCCAGGACACCTTCCAGTTTCGTGATGCCGTAGTCGCGCAGCACCGCTCGCGCCACCTCGGGCGCCTCGCCGGTGAGCCTGCCGGTCTCGTCGAGGAATCCGTATGGCGCCTCGTTGGCGAAGCCGACCTTGATCGTGCCGGTTCGCTGCGCTGCCTGGAAGCTAGTACTCGCCTCGTCCGGCCCGCAGCCGGCCAGCGTGACGACCCCGGTCGCCGCCGCCCCGCGCAGGAGGGTGCGACGAGTCAGGGCGCGTGGCCCGTTGCCGGTGGACACGTCGCGGGCACCTCTCCGTTCTCTCGACAGCCGCACGGGGCGTGGCGTTAACGTAACTGGCGAGCGTCAGTCATGACACCGTTTCGCCCGGATTGGGCACCGTAGGGGGCCGACACGCGATCACGTCGAGCGCCCCATCGAGTCCACTGAGTCGTGCCGGTCCGGCAGCGTGCGGGACGACGACGGTGGTGCCCCGAGCCAGCGGCAGGGGTGCGCCGTTATCGGTGTGCAGCGTACCGCTGCCGCCCAGCACGACGATCACGGCGAAGCCCGGCTCCACGGTCGCACCACCCGACAGACGGTCAGCGCGGAAGAAGTCGTCCGCCGCGTCGGCCAGCAGCGACCCGGACTCGCGGCGGGTGAGCAGCGTCGCGAGCCGATCGTTGTCCCAGGCGGAACGGTCCAGCGCCGCGAGTGCCCGCTCGAAGCCGATACCGAGGTGCGCCTGCTCGGCGGTGTCCAAGAAGTCCAGCCACTCCAATGTCAGTGACAGGTCGCTCGGCTGCTGGAGTTCGAGCACGAACACACCCTCACCGATGGCGTGCGGCAGCCCGGCGGGGATGACCAACGCGTCGCCCGTGCGCACCGGGATCTCATTGAGCGCGCCGAGCAGCGCGGCACCGTCCTGCTCGGACACCCAGCGGTACGCCATCGCCTCGTCGACGTCGTCGCGAAACCCCGCCCAGACCCTCGGCCGCTCACCTGTGGTGCCCAGCACCAGCCATGCCTCGGTCTTGCCACAGGCCGCGCTGAGGTGCGTGCGCGCGAAGTCGTCCGAAGGATGGCAGTGCACCGGAAGTCGCTGTCCGGCGTCGAGGAGTTTGACCAGCAACGCGGTGCTGTGCCCGAACCGGGCGACGTGCTCGCCGCCCAGCCAGCCGTATGGATCGCCTCGAACCGCGTCCGCGAGGCGGGTACCCTCCGCGAGCACGCTCAGTCCCGTGCCCGCTGTACCGAACCGCGCCGTCGCGGACGCGACCCAGTCCTCGGGCCGGTGGTCGTCCAATACCGGAAGACCCCGGAACGCGGCGATCGCGGCGCCGCCTCGGTAGAAGTGCGGCGGCTGGTTCGGGGACAAGGGTTCGGCTTTCGGCCGCTGCTGCGCGTCATTCATATGCCCAGTGTCCCGGTGACCACCGTCACGCTTCAGAATGAATACCGGAGCGGCACGACAGGCCGCTGTTGGCGGGTTCAGCGCTGAGCCCACATCCCCACTCAGTGAGCGAGAACCGCCTTTTCGTGTGTCTGGAGGAAATCGTGGTTGGCAAGGCCGCAACGGTGTTCCGGATCATCGCAGTCGCCGAGGCACTGTCCTGGGCAGCGCTGCTCGCGGGCATGTTCGTCAAGTACGTGATCGAGTTCGGTGAGGGCGGCGTGCCCGTCATCGGAATGGTGCACGGCATCCTGTTCGTGGCCTACGTCGTGACGACGCTGGCCCTGCACCGGATCTTCGGTTGGGACGGCAAGACGCTGCTGCTCGCGCTCGTCGCGAGCGTGCCCCCGCTGTGCACTTGGTGGTTTGAGCTGTGGGCGCTGCGCTCCGGCAAGTTCGACGGCCCGGAGATCGACCGGCACGCGGGTGTCGCGCTGTACCTGCCGCGCGGCCGCGAGGGGGCGCCCGCCTGATCACTCGAAGTCGCCGGTGGCTTTCCGCACCCTGGTCAGCAACTCGATGAGTTGATCGGTTTGCCTACCGGTCAGTCCGCTCAGGCCGAAGTCGATGTCGGTGACCGCCTTCGTCGCCAAAGCGCAACGGTCCCGACCGGCCTGGGTGATCTCGACCAGCGTGGTGCGTCGATCCGTCGGGTGCGGTAGCCGGGTGACCAGGCTGTCCGCCTCCAGCCGGTCGACGATGTTGGTGACGCTGGTGGGGTGCAGCTGCAGCCGTTCTCCCATGACCCGCATCGGCAGACTGCCACGCCGGGCGAAGGTCAGCAGCACCAGCGCCTCGAACCTGGCGAAGGTGAGCTTGTGCGGCTTGAGCGCGCCGTCCACCGCGGACTGGATAATCTGCTGCACGCGCATGATGCCCGTGGCGGCGGCCATGGTTCGCGCGGGTCCGATGCGTTCCTCCCACAGTTCCGCGGCGCGGGCGATGGGGTCGAACGGCAGCGGATCATTCATGGCGGTGAAGCTACCAACACCACCGCCGTCGGTTCGACGGCGACTGGCCGTGAGGTGTAATGGTTCACTGGATCCAAGACTCGGGTCATGGTGAGCGTCTTGGCGTTTCGTGCCAGGATGGTGGCGTGACACAACCACCCGGATCAGCACCGAGATCAGGTGCGCAATCAGCACAACCCTCACCCGCGGCGTCGGCGTCGCTCGCGGGCGCGGTCGACCTGTCCGGACTCAAGCAGCGGGCGGAAGCAGCCTCCCAGCAGCAAGCGGCAAGCGGCGGGCAGCAGGCAGGGTCGCCAAGCGCCGGTGGTGCCGTCATCGACGTCACGGAGTCGAGCTTCCAGTCCGACGTCGTCGAGCGCTCCATGCAGCAGCTCGTCGTCGTCGACCTGTGGGCGGAGTGGTGCGGGCCGTGCAAGCAGCTCGGCCCGCTCCTCGACAAGCTGGCCAACGAGGCCAACGGCGCCTGGGTGCTCGCCAAGGTCGACGTCGACGCGAACCCGCGCATCGCGCAGTTGTTCGGGGCGCAGTCCATCCCGACGGTCGTCGCCATCGCTGGGGGCCAACCGGTCGACGCGTTCTCCGGCGCGCTGCCGGAGCCGGAGATCCGCAAGTGGCTGACCTCGCTGCTCGACGCGCTACGGGACAAGCTGCCTGGTATCAAGGCCGCCGAGGAAGCGGGCGGACAGGCCGAGGTCGAGGAGCCGGAGGACCCCCGGTTCACCGAGGCGGAGGCCGCGTTCGAGCGGGGTGACTTCGCCGAGGCCGAGGCCGCCTACCAGCGCATCCTCCACGAGGAGCCGGCCAACACCGAGGCCCAGGCCGCGCTGAACCAGGTGCGCTTCGCCGCGAGGACCGACTCGATCGACCCCGCTGTCATCGAGACGTCGAACGCCGACCCTGCCGACCCGAAGGCCGCTATGGCCGCCGCCGATGTCGAGGTCGCGCGGCAGCGACCAGAAGACGCGTTCGCCCGACTGATCGCGGCCATCCGCGTCAACGCTGGTGACACCAAGGACGAGCTGCGCAACCACCTCGTCGAGCTGTTCGAGCTGTTCGACCCGGCCGACGAACGTGTGATCAAGGCACGGCGGGACCTGGCCAGCGCGCTGTTCTGAGTCCGCTCCGACCGATCGGGTGCGGGCGCCACCACCCGCACCCGATCGGTGCTAGCTGTAGCGCGTGGTGCAGGTGTCCGGACCGTTGTTATAGCCGACGCGGAACGCCTCGATGCGCAGGAACCCGCTGGGCACGGAGTTGCCATCGACGTCAGAGGCGATCAAGCTGTTCGGCTGTAGCATCTCAAGCACCGCCTCGTCGACGTCGCCCGGTGAGAGCCGGACGACCTTGTCGACCTGGCGAGGCTGGTTAGCGGCCCCGGCCCACGAACCGACGAGGCATGCGGTGCGGAGCCCGGTCAGCGGCCCGTCCAGCGGCAGCCCTTCGGTCTGCTGCACCGACAGGACGTACCGGGATGCGATCGATGCCCACGCCGCGAAGTCGCCCTTGCCAGGAGAGGCCTTGCCCTGCCGTTCGGCCGCGATGTCGAGCGGTCGCGCGATCCGCGTCAGCTCCGCCACGTTGAGCACCACGGTCCGCTCGCCAGCGCAGTAGACCGCGGCGCGACCGCTGTGGTCGCAGCCGCCATCGGCGACGATCTCTGCGCTACCGGTGCCGCCGAACGCCGCGTCGAGGCTTTCCTTGATCAGTGCCACGTTGTCCGGTGTGACCGGCAGATCGCCCTGGTTGGTGTCCTGCTCGCTGAACTCCTGCTGCGTCGTCCGCTCCTCGACCAGCGCCTTGTCGTACCCCGCGCATGTGGTCGGCCCCCGCTCGAAGCCCTCCTGGAAGGCATAGGCGCGGTCGAACGACGTGCCGTGCGCACCCTGCTCGCCGTGCAGCATCCCTGGCGCGTCCCGCACGAAGTACAGCGAGCTGAGCGAGGCGTTCAGGCCCTCTGCGGTGGAGACGCGCAGGTACGCGCTGTTGTCCGCGACCACCCAGCGTAGGTAGGACCCGGTGAAGCAGTCCGCCTGGAGTTCCTTCACGATCGACGTCGTTCCCGCGGTGATGCCCGCCTTGTCGCCGAGCCGGTGCTGCACCGCGTGGCCGTACTCGTGCGCCATGACGGTCACCGGCGCCAACCGGCCGAACTTCGCCATCATGCCCCGCAGCAGTACGCCCCTGTCCCACGCCACGATGTCGCCGCGCTCACAGAAGAAGGCGTTCGGCTGGTTCAGCGTGCCGCACGGCGTCGGGATGGCGTCCGTGCTGGAGTCATACGAGATCAGCCTGCTGACCGGCTCGAACTCCATGCCGAAGTCGGCGGGCAACGTCTCGCCCCAGTAGTCGTTGAGGTCGGCGATGGTGGCGGTCGCCAGTGTGTCGACCTCGTCGCTCGACGCGTTCTCCACCGTGACGTCCGGCGCGGGCGCGTCCGGTTTAAGCCCGCTCTCGAAGTGGGTGACGTCGAAGCCACCGACCTTGGTGACGTCGAGAGGTATGGCCTGCCCCTCGGTCGCCTGCTCGCACCCCGTGATCGTGGCCAGCGTTAGCGCCGCCGCGACCGCCGCTATCGCGCTGCGTGCGGGAAACATCCTGTGATCCACTCCTCCTCGGCCCCCAGCCAGGCCGTTTCCTCGGCCCCCAGCCAGGCCGTTTCCTCGGCGCCGACTGGCCGAACCCTACCGAGCAACCGAGACGCCCGCGCGTGGTCTGTGCCGCTCGCGGTGTCCGTCCGCCGCGCCCGGTGGAATGGCACGCGGCCGGATCACGACCATGCGTCACCCGGGTGCCGATACTCTCCAGACATGAAGGCAGTCCGACGGTTCACCGTGCGCGCCCGTGTACCCCAACCGCTGGCGGGTCTGACCGAGCTGGCGACCAACCTGCGCTGGACATGGCACCCGGAGACCAGAGAACTGTTCAAGGCCATGGACCCGGACCTAGCCGCCGAGGTCGGCGGCGACCCGTTACGCATCCTGACCGGCGTCACACCGGCGCGGCTGGACGAGTTGGCCGACGACGAGGACTTCATCGCCCGTACCAGGGCGGCCAGCGAGGAACTGCATCGCTACCTTACCGAGCCCCGCTGGTATCAACAGCTCGCCCAGCAGGACGGCAACAGCGCTGACGGCACGCCGCTGCCACGCGGCATCGCCTACTTCTCTATGGAGTTCGGCGTCACCGAGGCGTTGCCGAACTACTCTGGCGGGCTCGGCGTGCTGGCCGCCGACCACCTGAAATCCGCCTCCGACCTGGGCGTTCCTGTCATCGGTGTCGGGCTGCTGTATCGCGCGGGGTACTTCAGGCAGTCGCTGTCGATCGACGGTTGGCAGGTCGAGCACTACCCGGTGATCGACCCCAGCGGGCTACCGCTGTCCCGGCTGGAGGACGAGGATGGCGAGCCGGTGCTGGTCGACGTCGCCATGCCGTGTGGGCGCGACTTGCTCGCGCAGGTGTGGCAGGCCACCGTCGGCAGGGCGCCGCTACTGCTGCTCGATACCGACATCGAGGAGAACGACGAGGACCTGCGCTCGGTCACCGACCGGCTCTACGGCGGCGACACCGACCACCGCATCCGGCAGGAACTGCTCGCGGGGATCGGCGGCGTGCGAGCCGTGCGCCGGTACTGCGCACTGTCCGGTCACCCGCGTCCCGAGGTCTTCCACACCAACGAGGGACACGCCGGGTTCCTCGGTGTCGAGCGGGCGCGGGAGCTGGTGGCCGAGGCCGGGTTGTCGTTCGACGAGGCGGTCTCGGCGGTGCGGGCGGGCACCGTGTTCACCACCCACACCCCGGTGCCCGCCGGGATCGACCGGTTCCCGGTCGAGAAGATGCGCCGTTACTTCGGTGACGGCAGGCTCGTGCCCGGCATCGACGTCGAGCGGGTGCTCGAACTCGGCGCGGAGGACAACCCAGGCCTGTTCAACATGGCGCACATGGGGCTGCGGCTCGCGCAGCGCGCCAACGCCGTCTCGCGGCTGCACGGTGCGGTGTCGCGGCGGATGTTCGCGCGGTTGTGGCCCGGCTTCTCGGAGGACGAGATCCCGCTGCGCTCGGTCACCAACGGCGTGCACGGGCCGACCTGGACCGCGCGCGAGATGAGCGACCTGCTCGCCGACGACGACGTCACCGACGCCGACCTGTGGCGGGTGCGCCGCGAGCTGCGGCAACGGCTGATCACCGAGGTGCGACGCAGGCTGCGGGACTCTTGGCTGCAGCGGGGCGCGTCGGCGCTTGAGCTGGGCTGGACCGAGCGGGTGTTCGACCCTGACGTCCTCACGGTGGGTTTCGCCCGCCGCGTGCCGACCTACAAGCGGCTCACGCTGATGCTGCGCGACCCCGAGCGGCTGCGGCGCATCCTGCTGGATGAGCGCAGGCCGGTGCAGGTCGTCGTCGCGGGCAAGTCGCACCCGGCCGACGAGGGTGGCAAGGCGTTGATCCAGCAGATCGTGCGGTTCGCCGATGACCCCGATGTCCGGCATCGGATCGTGTTCCTGCCGGACTACGACATGTCGCTGGCGCGCTACCTGTACTGGGGCTGCGACGTCTGGCTGAACAACCCGACCCGGCCGTTGGAGGCCTGCGGCACCTCAGGCATGAAGTCGGCACTGAACGGCGGGCTCAACCTGTCCATCAAGGATGGCTGGTGGGAGTACTACTACGACGGCAGCAACGGCTGGGCGATACCGACAGCGGACGGCATCAAGGACCCGCTGCGCCGCGACGATCTCGAGGCAGCCGCGCTGTACGAGTTGATGACGCAGCAGGTCGCGCCGCTGTTCTACGACCGAGACGGTGACGGCGTGCCGAAAGGCTGGTTGTCGATGGTCTGGCACACACTCGCCACGCTCGGGCCGAGCGTTCAGACGTCGCGGATGCTGCGTGAGTACGTCGAGCGCTACTACCTGCCCGCTGCCGCGTCGGTCGCGGCGACGTCGGCCGACGGCTACCGGGGTGCGCGCGAGTTGGCGGACTACCGTGCCCGGTTGGACGAAGCATGGCAACACGTCAGGGTGAGCGATTCGTCGCTCAGCGCCGTCGACACCGATGGCAAGGGCGAGTGGGTAGTCGGCGCTCCGGTGCGGGTGACGGCGACAGTGGGGCTGGCGGGGTTGTCGCCAAGCGAGGTCGACGTCCAGGCGGTGCTCGGCAAGGTCGGTGACACCGACGACCTCCACGACGTCGTGACGGTGTCGATGCGGCACGAATCGAACGGGGCCTTCGCCGCCGAGGTGCCATTGCCCCATGCGGGGGCACTCGGTTACACCGTGCGGGTGCTGCCGCGTCACGATTTGCTCGCGAGCCCCGCTGAGCTGGGCAAGGTCGTGTTGCAGTAGCGGCTGTGGGTCGCGCGAGAATGCCGGTACGGTGGTCACAGTGCCAGGGCCGGTGCCGCATGCGACCGGTGTGGGTGATGTCATGGTGGCGGACCGTGGTAATCGACGACAGCGCTCGGGAAGGCTGGCCAACTCGTGGTTGGCCTTGTGACCCAGTTCCCCGCGCTGCCGGACGAATGACGGCGAGGTGATGACGGCCGATGGGGTGGGCGCGCTCAGCGATGCAGATGCTTGAGCAGTGGCGCAAGCCGTTCGATGAGCTAGGTGAGCCGGGTACGGGCGTGGAGCGGCAGCTAGGACAGAATGGCGCGGTGACCCCCGATCGATCGACATCGGACGCCCCCGAGACCGCCGAATCGTCGCCGCTCGTGCTGGAAGACCTCGTCGTGCACATGGACGACGTCGTGGTGCGGCGCGGACAGAACCAACTGCTCAGCAAGCTCACCTGGTCGGTCGAGCTGGATGAGCGGTGGGTCGTCCTCGGCGCGAACGGTGCGGGTAAGACCACGCTCCTACGCATCGCGGCGGCCGAACTGCATCCGACCTCCGGCTCGGTGCACCTGCTTGGGGAACAGCTCGGGAAGACCAACGTCTTCGAACTGCGGCCGAGGATCGGATTCACCTCCGCGGCGTTGGCAAACCGGGTGCCGCCGGACGAGACCGCCCGCGACGTCGTGCTCAGTGCCGGATACGCGGTGATGGGCCGGTGGCGTGAGCACTATGACGAGATCGACCACGATCGGGCGGAAGAACTGCTCGGCGGGTTGGGCATCGCCGCGCTGGCCGACCGCAAGTTCGGCACCCTCTCCGAGGGCGAGCGCAAGCGCGCGCTAATCGCCCGCTCGTTGATGACCGACCCGGAGATGCTGCTGCTCGACGAACCTGCCGCCGGGCTCGACCTCGGTGGCCGCGAGGACCTGGTTGCCCGGCTGTCGGTGCTCGCCATGGATCCGGACGCGCCCGCGACCGTGCTGGTCACTCACCATGTCGAGGAGATCCCGCCCGGCTTCACCCATGTGCTGTTGTTGCGCGACGGCGAGGAGGTCGCCAGCGGCCTGATCGAGGACGTGCTCAGCAGCGAGAGCCTGTCTGAGACGTTCGACCAGCAGCTGGTCCTGGAACGCTCGGGTGACCGGTTCTTCGCGCGCCGCCGGTGATAGCGCGGCACGGTAGGTTGGCCTGAGACTGCGGCATGGCCTGTCGCAGCGCCGAACATACTCACGAGTAGCATTCGGGCACGGCGTCCGTGGCCGCGGAGATGAGGAGGAAGCGCGTGGCAGAGTTCGTACGCTTTGAGGTCGAGGCCGGTATTGGCACGATCCGGCTGGACCGGCCCCCGGTGAACGCGCTCAACAAGCAGATGCAAGAGGAGATCCGCGCGGCGGCCCACGAGGCGACCGAGCGGGACGACGTGGCCGCGGTCATCATCTACGGCGGCGAGAAGACGTTCGCCGGTGGTGCGGACGTCAAGGAGTTCGCCGCGATGTCCTACGCCGACATGCTCGACCGCGCGCCCGGCCTCAGCTCATCGCTGTCGTCGGTCGCCGAGATTCCGAAGCCGACGGTCGCCGCCATCACCGGCTACGCGCTCGGCGGCGGCCTCGAACTCGCGCTGGCCGCCGACCGCCGCATCATCGGCGACAACGTCAAGGTCGGCCAGCCGGAGATCTTGCTCGGCATCATCCCGGGTGCGGGCGGCACGCAGCGGCTCGCGCGTCTCATCGGCCCGAGCAAGGCCAAGGACTTGGTCTACACCGGCCGGTTCGTCAAGCCGGACGAGGCGCTCTCGCTCGGCATCGTTGACGAGGTCGTCGCGCCGGACGACGTCTACCGTGCCGCCCGTGGTTGGGCCGAGCAGTTCGTCGGCGGGGCGAGCCGGGCACTCGCGGCGGCGAAGGCAGCCATCGACGGCGGGCTGGACAACGACCTCGCCAGCGGACTCAAGCTGGAAAGCCACTTGTTCGCCGGGCTGTTCGCCACCGAGGACAGGACCGAGGGCATGCGCTCGTTCATTGAAAACGGTCCCGGCAAGGCGACCTTCACCGGAAAGTGAGCGACGCCGTGACCGAAGTGATCGATCCCGCGGCGCCCGACCCGGCGCCGCACCCACATGCCACCGAGGACGAGGTGCGGGCCGCTTACGACGACCCGAAGCTCGCGAACGTGCTCTACCACGACTGGGAGGCGGGCACCTACGACGAGAAGTGGTCGATCTCGTACGACGAGCGCTGCATCACCTACGCCGTCGACGTCTTCCGCGCCGCGGCTGGTGTGGAGGACACACCGTACGAGACGGCGATGGAGCTGGGTAGCGGCACCGGGTTCTTCCTGCTCAACCTGATGCAGGGCGGGGTGATCAAGAAGGGATCGGTCACCGATCTCTCGCCGGGCATGGTGCGGGCCGCGCTGCGCAACGCCGAACACCTCGGCCTCGACGTCGATGGCAGGGTCGCCGACGCGGAACGCCTGCCTTACGACGACGACAGCTTCGACCTGGTCATCGGGCACGCGGTGCTGCACCACATCCCCGACCTGCGGACCGCGTTCCGCGAGGTGCTGCGGGTGCTCAAGCCGGGTGGGCGGTTCGTGTTCTGCGGTGAGCCGACCCGGATCGGCGACGCCTACGCGCGCAAGCTCGGTCAGCTGACCTGGTGGGCGACAACGAACCTGACTCGGTTGCCCGCGTTGCGTGGCTGGCGACGTCCGCAGCAGGAGTTGGACGAGTCCTCGCGTGCCGCCGCGTTGGAGGCCGTCGTCGACCTGCACACGTTTGACCCGGCTGAGCTGGAGCGGACGGCGCTCGGGGCGGGCGCGGTCGACGTCCGCGCGGTGACGGAGGAGTTCGCGGCCGCGCTGTTCGGCTGGCCGGTACGGACCTTCGAGGCCGCGGTACCGGACGAGAAGCTGACACCCGCGTGGCGACTGTTCGCGTATAAGGCGTGGCTGCGGTTGTCCGCACTGGACAAGCGCGTGCTGTCCCGGGTGCTGCCGCGTTCGGTGTTCTACAACGTGATGATCACCGGCACGAAGCCACCGGGGCCGGTGTCGCTGTAGGCAGGGGTGCTGGAGGCGCGCTGGCGCTGCCCGGCTCTCGACGCTGTTGATCAACTGTGACCGACTCACGACCGTTCAGACCCGGACGTCGCGCTCCCAGAACACCAGCACACTGCTGAGCAGCACGACCGCTCGGTCGAAGGCGAAGCCGAGCACCGCGAGAACGGCGACGACGGCGAGCACGCCGTCCGGCTCGAAGTTCGCCCTGGCCAGCATGATCATGTAGCCGAGACCCCGGTTCTCGCCGATCATCTCGGTCACCACGATCACGATCAGCATCACCGGCGCCGCCGCGCGGAGCCCGGTCAGCATCGACGGCAGTGCGGCGGGCACGATCACATCGCGCAGGGTGCGAGACCAGCTCGCGCCGACGTTGCGGGCCAGCCAGAGCTGCGTCTTGGTGACCGAGCGCGCGCCGACGTACGCGCCGAGCGCCATCGGATACAGGCACTCCAGCGAGACCAGCACGATCTTCGGCGCGGCGCCGAGACCGAAGAGCAGGATCAGCACCGGATACGAGTCGGCCCGAGTTGCGCCGAGTCGATCAACTTACCCTGCATTGCGACCACGCCGCGTCTGTTTTATCCGGTTTTCGCGGTCACAGCCTAGGGCAAGTTGATCGACTCGACGCGCGGGCGGGGCACCGGCGTCATGACCGTGCGTGGTGCTGCGGGCGTGTCCAGTTCGATGTGCGGGTGTCGTACCTTTTGGACAGCATGGTGACCGTGTCGAGCGATGGGTGAAGGTCGTCGAAGTCATACCGAAGCCGGTCGCGCTTGGCGCGGAGGTACGGACATTGTGTTCGGTCCGCACCGGCGGTAGCGGGATCCGCTCCAGCACCGATATGCTGGATGTCGTCAGCTCCGCTTCCTTCGCTGGATTGTTGCTGAGCAAACGCACCGATCGGATGCCGAGGTCGGCGAGAACCTGGCCAACGGTGTTGTTCCCGCCGACGCTATTCGCTGTCGATCGCGCCGCATGAGCGGGGGACGGCGCGGGTGCACGTCGAGAGGTTCGTGTCGCTCTCGCGCGACCCGTTCGAGGGAACCGGGGACGTACCGGTGTCCGATGTGGATACCGACTGCGCATCGGCCGAGGTGACGCCGAGACCCACGCCTGGCCCCGCGATACGCCGCTGCTTGACGCCCTGCTGGCCAGCGGTGTCGACGCGCAGTACTGGGGCCACGACTGGGTCACCCCCTGACGCTCACGGCCGGTCGGGCGGAACGTCCCAGGGGTTGGTCACCGGGATACCGGTATCGTCGAAGGCCTTGACGTTCCGGGTGGCCAACCGAGCGTCGTACAGTCGGGAGATCGCCGCGATCTGTGCGTCCGCCATGCTGATCGGATGTCCTTGCCGTTCGCGGAAGGCGGCGATATCCGCATAGTAGGAGGCCGCATCGGTATCGAACGGCAGGACCTGGTCGTCGAAGTCGTCAGCGATCAGCTCATCGACCTTCGTGGTGAGCACCTTCTTGCGGGTGCCATCCGGTAGTCGCGCGACCCCGTAGCGCAGTTCGGCTGCGGTCACGGCGGTGATAAACGCCGTTTCTAACGGAAGCTGATCGACCCAGTCGACGACCGCGACGTTCGGCTCCTGGCGCATTAGCTCGAATACCACGTTTGTATCGAGGACGATCATTCGGGCAAGTCCGCGGCGCGGGCGGGTTCGGTCCGTGATGGAACGTCGATCGATGTGTCGGGGACGTCGGCGAACCGTTGCCGGATCCGACTCGCGAGTCCGTCGCCGGACCGCTGCCTGATCAGGGCGGTACGCAGAATCGCGCGCACCTCGGCCTCCATGGAGTGCCCATGCCGCGCCGCACGGACACGCAGCTCCGCTTTGAGGTCGTCGTCGAAATCCCGAATCGTCAGGGTAGCCACGTGTCACCTCCTAATGCATACATTGCAGTCAATGCTAGCAGGCCTGCAGGGCTGATCGCTCGGAGGCGGCACCACTAGGCACCCGGTATGACCATCGAAACCGGACGTATCCGGGGCGAGGAATCTGTCCGCGATGGCACCGGCGCAGGCATCGACGAGATGCTCACAGTTGTCGATCATCAGCAGGAGTCGCGCGTCCCTGAGGTAGTCGATCAGCCCGTCGAGCGGTGCGGTGTTGTCCGCTCGCAGGCCGATACCCTCCGCGGTGGCCAACGGCTGACCCCATACGCCGGGCCGCGCCCTGCTCGACCGGTACCTGCCCGGTAGCGTCTGCCGCGTGGGGTATGCCTTCACCGTGGACGACGTCGCGTTCCTGCGCTCGGCCGAGGGTGCGGACGCCGTCGCGGCGTGTGCCGATCTGGCGCTGACCGACGCGAGTCGGCTGCGCGACGTCCGGCGCGCCCGGGAGTTGGTCGGCGAGGACCGCGCGGCCGCTGTACTGGAAATCGTGCTGCTACGGCGCAAGGCCGCATCCAAACTGGACGCGGTGGATGACTGGCTGTTCACCGACGATGCGCTCCAGCAGGCGAGCCCCACCGCCGTCGCACGGCACCGCGCGCGGCGGCTCGCCGGGCGCGACGTGCACGACGTCACGTGCTCCATCGGTGCGGACCTCGTGCCCATCGCGGCGACTGCCAGGCGGTGTGTCGGCTCCGACCTCGACGATGTTCGGCTCGCCATGGCACGGCACAACTGCGAATGCGCGGACGTCGCGCCCGCGCTGGTGCGTGCGGACGCGTTGCGTCCGGTCACCCGCGACACCGTCGTGGTCGCCGACCCCGCCCGCCGTGACGCACGGGGCCGCAGGCGCTGGCGGCCGGACGACTTTCAGCCACCGCTCGACGCGCTCGCGGATGCGTATCGAGGACGCGACCTCGCGGTGAAATGCGCGCCGGGCCTCGACCCGGAGGCCGCCCCGTGGGCCGACGAGTTCGAGGTCGTATCGCTGGACGGCCAGGTGCGGGAGGCGTGCCTGTGGGCCGGTTCCGTGGCAACGGCGAGACGTCAGGCGACCGTACTGCGCAGCACGGGTGAGGCGTGGAGCATCACCGACGCCGAGCCGGACGACTGCGACGTCGGTGAGCCGGGGGAGTGGCTCATCGACCCCGACGGTGCTGTCGTGCGTGCCGGATTGGTGCGTCACTACGCGGCGCGCCACGGCCTGTGGCAACTCGATGAGCGCATCGCCTACCTGACTGGTGACGAGCCGCCGCCCGGCGTCCGCGCGTTCCACGTGCTGGAGTTCGGGCCGTACCGGGAGAAGGAGCTGCGCACGCGGCTGCGGGAACTCGACGTCGGGCGAGTGGAGATCCTGGTGCGCGGCCTCGACGTCGACCCGAACGCGCTGCGGCCCAGGCTGAAGCCGCGCGGATCTAGCGAGCTAAGCGTGGTGCTGACCAGGATCGGCCGCAGGCCGATGGCATTCCTTTGCGAGGCGAAGCGGATTCCGTGAGCGAGGGTCCCGCTTACCGCACGGCGGTCAGTACGTGATCGTCGCCGATCTGCCAAAGGGGTGACACGCTGCTGAATCCGGCGTTGCGTAACAGATCGATGTGCTCGTCGAGGGTGACGCCGTTGTTGCCGTGGCTGTGCGAGTCGTCGCTCACCTCGGACGTCGTGCCTCGCTCGGGCACGAACCGGCGCGCGCGGTCGCGGGCGACATCGGCGAAGTGCTGATCGGCGAGGATGGTGTTCCACCATGCGCGCCACTCCTCGTTGTCCTGTACGCCAACGCGGTTGGCCCTCCGGTCACGCAGGGTCCTGGCGAGCGTGTGCATCCGCTGGTCGCTCAGCCCGAGGTGGTCGCCGTTGACGAAGACACCGCCGGGTGTGATCAGGCTGCCGAGCGTGCGGTACAGCTTGGCGAGCTGTTCGGGTGCGAGCCAGTGCAGGGCCGTGGTGGACACGGCGGCGTGGATGGTCGGCGGCAGGTGGTCGTGCCACGTCGTCCCTGCGAGGTCGGCGTCGACCCAGTCCGCGACGTCGCCGTAGTGCGAGCGCGCCAGGGCGAGCAGCAGTGGATCGGAATCAACGCCGATGATGCGGGCCGCGGGCCGTCGTTCGTGCAATCGCGCGGCCAGGGAGCCGGGCCCGCAGCCGAGATCGACGACGACCGGTTCGGCCTCGTCCGCGAGGACGGTGTCAACGATGTCGCAGATCACGGCGAATCGTTCCTCCCGGTCGGCGATATAGCGTTCCTGCTGCGTGTCCCAGCGGCGCAGCCAGGTCGCGGCGACGTCGCTGGGTACGGTCGGTGCGTTGGACTGGTAAGCCATGACCCCTCCGTCACTGTCATATATATATATATATTTAACAGTGACGAAGCTACACCCAGAGGAGTAACTGGCCAAGTGAATTTTGACAGTCACACAAGCGATGTGGTCGCGACCGCCGTCGCGGTGGTTAACCTGCTGGTCCCCGGCCATGCGCGCGGCCGCGAATACCGTGTGACGGAGCCTCGCGACGAGCTGCGGCGGTTGCTGAGCCCCCGCAGTTCCCGGCCGCACCACGTTCCGACCGAGGCCGAGATCGACCAGTTGGCGGACTACGCCGCGCGGCTCTATGCGGTCTTCGTTGCCGTCGACGCTGGGAACATGGACGACGCCTGTGAGCGCACCAACGCATTGCTGTGGGAGACGCGCGCGGCACCCGTGCTTGCCCGGCACGACGACGAGCCGTGGCACCTGCACTTTCACGCCATCGACGACGCGTGGGCGCGCAACTGTGCGGCATCCATGGCGACCGGTCTCGCCGTCGTGCTCGGCAACCCGGTGTACGACCGCCTCGGCGTGTGCACCGCCTTGGCGTGCGACCGGGTATTCGTCGACACCTCCCGCAACGGCACGCGTCGGTTCTGCTCCACCGCCTGCCAGAATCGGGTCAAAGCCGCCGCGTTCCGGGAGCGCAAGCGGGGGTGAGAACCGTTGCGCGATCAGGCGTCGAGCGGACCTTCGATGTCTTCCAGCGTCTCCAGTGGGAACGGCGGCGCGCCGACGCCGGTGATGCGCACGTGCCCCCACGGGTCGACCTCGGCGAGCCGGGCTGGCGTGGGGTCGCCGTCGGGCAGCGTCACGGTCACGTCCGAGTGTCCCGATTCCTTGAGCGACCGCACCCGCGCGTCGGCGTTGACCCGGCCGTACCAGTGGTACTTGCCGTCGAGGGGTTCCCGGTGGCCTGCGAGTACGACGGTCACGGGAATGTGAGTGTCGCCGCGGGTCAGAGTGGCGGGGCCACGGTAGTCCTCGCTCATGCCAGGAATCCCCACCGCCGCCATGACGCCTTGGTGAGCCGTCCCATCAGGCCGGCGTCGTCCAGGAACGTGGCCAGCCCGGCCGCGCCGGTTTGGCGGGCTTGGCGGAAGTGCGGGTTGGCCATCGCCTGACGTTTGGCTTCGCGCCCGTCGAGCCCGGCGCGCGCGTACATGTGTCGATTGGTGAACATGTCCGCGAAGAGGGGTGCGGCGATCGCGGTGAGTGTCCGGGTGTACTGGCGTTCCCATGCGGGCAGCGTGTCGGCGTCTCGGGCGATGGCTTCCCTCGCGAAGCGAATGTGGCGAGCCTCCTCGGTGACGTGGATGCGCATGAGCCGGGCGACCAGCGGCTGCAGGTCGGGGTCGGCCATGATGCGGCGCTGCAGCGCGTCGAAGATCTCCTCGCCGAGCAGCGCCCCGGTCCACACCATCGACCTGCGCAGGAAGAACGGCAAGGCCTTCACGAAGACCGCGTCGAGCCCCTTCGGCCAATACGGCTTGGCGCCCACCCGATCGATCACCCGGCCGAACATCACCATGTGCCTGCACTCGTCGCCCATCTCGGTCAGCGTGTAGTGGGCGTGCTTGCTGGTCGGGTCCTCGTCGATCAGGTCACGCAGCAGCATGCGGTTCAGGATGTTCTCGAACCAGATACCGACGCTGAGCACGTTCGCCAACTCCTGGCGGGACAGTTCCTGGCGCTGCTGGTGTGTCATCCGCTGCCACATCGGCGTGCCGTAGAGCGATACGACCTCCGCGGGGAGGAAAAACTTGTCCGGATCGAGTGGCGCGTCCCAATCCATGTCGACGACCGGGTCGTAGGACCGTTTCACCGAGCCACCAAGCAACCGCTGCGCGACCTTCTCGCGCGGGGTGACGCCAAGCGTGTCCGCCATCACCGAGCCCCCTTGCTCGTACTGAAGGTACCTATTACCTCGTGTCACACTTACATTAAGTGAGACAGCATGTCACAGGCAAGTGGGTGGCGGTATCGTTCTCGACGTGTCCCGTGCGACCGAACGACCCCTAACGGATGGCAGAACCATCCGGTGGGAGGAACACAAAGCGCAGCGCAGGCTGGACGTGCTCGATGCCGCGATCGAGGTGATCGAGCGTCACGGCGTCGACGTGACGGTCAAGCAGATCGCCGACCGGCTTGGGCTGCCGAGGCCGGTGGTCTATCGGCACTTCGACGGGCGTGCCGATCTGGACGAGCAGATCAGGGCGCGCATTCTGGAGATGCTGCTCGCCGAACTCGAGCCCGCGCTGCGGCCGGCGGGCACGGTCGCCGAGGCCGTTCGTCATGCGGTGGCCAGCTACCTGGGATGGGTCGAGCGGCACCCGCGGTTGCACCACTTCCTCGGCACCGGGCGGCACCACAAGCGCGCTACCGGCTCGCCCGCGGTCAGCGACGCGCGCGATGCCATCGCGGCACGGCTGGCGGCGCTGTTCACCGCGGCGCTTGACCATTTCGGAAAAGACGCCTCGTTCGCGAGGCCGATGGCGTACGGAGTGATCGGCCTGGTGGACGGCGTGGTCAACGCGTGGCGCGGCGACCCGGACACTCTCGTCGCTCCCGCCGATGTCGTCGGTAGGTTGACCGACTCGATCCTCGCGCTGATCGAGAGCAACGCCCGCGCGCTCGACCTTCCCGTTCACGCTGGTACGCCGGTCCACGAGCTGCTGCCGGATTAGGCGTGACGTTGCTGGAGTAGCGGTGGCGGTCATGGCTGGGCGGGTAGCGGAGCCGTCGCACGCGTCCGGCATCCCCACGCCGAGAATCGTGCGACAGCCCCGCCTGCGGCTGGTCCCGTGATTCCGGGTGTCACCCAGTTCACGGCACACCCCCAGTGACAACTGGCATAACTACCAGTTAGCGCAGCGACCGGATCATAGCGGGTTCTAGCCACGCGTTGTCAACTAATGGTTACCGTGCCACACTTATTCGGCCTTATCGACGTAGGGAGATCGTGGGGGTGCGATGTCGGACGGCGAAGGCGCGCGGCTGGCTGCCCGGCTGGATCGGTTGTTTCGGGTCAGCCGCCCTCAAGGCAAGCAATGGTCCAACGCCAAGGTCGCTGAGGGGATCAAACGCATCAACCCTGATCTGCGGGTCAGCGGGGCATATCTTTCGATGCTGCGTACCGGCAAGCGCACCAGCCCGTCTACGGAGCTGCTCGTCGCGCTCGCGCGGTTCTTCGGGGTGAGTACCAGCTACTTCTTTGATGACGACGATGGTCACGGTGAGCGGGTACGCCAGCAATTGGAGCAGTTGGATACGTTGCGCCGGCACGGCGTTGTCGGCATCGCACAGCGGGCCGTTGGACTGCAGCAGGACAACATCGACTTCATCACCGCCGTTCTGGACCAGGTCCGCCGCCAGCAGGGCCTGCCGCCGGTTGACGACGAGACGGGGGACTGAGCCCGTGGCGGCGTCCAGGCGCTCGGAGCTGCGCCGGGTGCGGCGCGAATGCACCACTCTGCTCGCCGACCTCCGGCTACCCGACTGCGAGGATCTGTCCGCATTGATCCGGCACCTGTCCGAGGTGAGGGGACGTCCGCTGCACGTCGTGCCGGTCTCGCTGATGGCCTCGCAACCATGCGGTGTGTGGGTCGCCGCGACCGATGCTGACTGGATCTTCTACGACGCCGACACCACCCGAGCGCACCAGGAGCACATCATCCTTCACGAGATCGGACACATGATCTGCTGCCACCGAGGAGGCGGCCACCTCGACGAAGACACCGCGTCGGCCTTCTTCCCTGACATCGACCCGCAGCTGGTTCGCGACATGCTCGCCCGCACCACGTACAGCGACGAGCAGGAACAACAGGCCGAGGTGATGGCCTTCCTGCTCGCGGAGCGGCTGCGCGGCTCCGCGTCGCAGGAGTCGGGTGGGGACGTCGCCGCCCGGATCGCCCGGTCGCTCAACCATTCGTCTCATCCCGAGCCGCGATGAACGCCATCCTGTATCCGTTGTGCGCGGCGGTCGCATGGATCGGGCTCCTGTTCAAGATCCCTGCCTTGCTCGGTCGCGACCGTGGGCATGCGGCCGCCGCGGTCGGGATGTTCTACCTCTTCATGGGGCTGACCTTCACCATCAGCGATCCGAGGGTGTGGGCGGCGATCGGCAGCGCGAGCGGCGTGTCGAACCTGGCGCTGGTGCTGTCCCAGGGATGCGTCATCGGTGTCGCCGCCAGCCAACTCGCGGCGTTGACCTTCTGGGAGGACCCGCCTGAGCGGGCGGCGCGGCGGGTGCGCGGGCAGACCATAGCGTTCGGCGGTGTGCTCGCCGCGATGGTTGTGCTGTTCACGCTGGCTGACCTGACCGAGGAGGACACCACGACGGCCGCCGTGCGGTACGCGGGCGAGGGAATGTACTCCGTCTACCTGATGCTGTATGTCACCGCGTTCGCCGTAGCGGAGTACTTCATCGCGGTGCGGTGCTTCCAGTACGCCCGCATGGTCGACGGCACATGGCTGCGACGTGGTCTGCGGCTGGCCGCGGCAGGCGCCATCGGCGGGCTCATCTACTGCGCGGCGCGGTACGCCGATGTCGTGGCCAAGCCGCTTGGCCTCGATCCGCAGCGGTGGGAGTTCCTCGCCCGGCTCGGCGCGGGTGTCGGTGGCATCCTCGCGCTGATCGGGTGGAGCATCCCTGGCTGGGCGCCACAGCTCAGGGCCGTCCGCGGGTGGCTGCGACGCTACCGCGCCTACCGCGACCTCTATCCGTTATGGCATGCCTTGCTCACGGCCAACCCCGACCTGGCGCTCGAGCCGAACGCGGGGCGACGTGCCTTCCGCGATCTCGATTTCCGGTTGCACCGGAGGGCGATCGAGATCAGGGACGGTATTCGCTGGTTGCGGCCGTACCAGAGCGTGGACGTCGCCGACGTGGCTGCTGGCGCGGCCGACGAGGGCAGCCGTGCCAACGCCGAAGCCGTGACCATCGCGACGGCGCTCGCGGCTCGGGCGAAGGCGGAGGTACCCGCGTCGCCAACGCAAGGCGTCGCCGCGCCGGATCCCGCGGCCGACGGCTCCCGAGAGGAGACCGCCTGGCTGGTACAGGTGGCCCGAGCCTTCGCGACCCTGGAGAGATCATGAGTGAGCTGTTCGACTCGGCGTTCCATGCCGATCCTTACCCCACCTACGCGCGGTTGCGGGCAGAGGGTGGGGCACACCATGTGTCGCTGCCGGATGGGTCGAAGGCGTGGCTGATCACTCGGTACGACGATGTCCGTGCGGGGCTGGCCGACGACCGGCTCTCGCTGAACCGGGAGAACGCGCGCGGCGGCTACCAGGGCTACTCGCTGCCGCCAGCGCTCGACGCGAATTTGCTCAACATGGACCCGCCGGATCACACCCGGCTGCGCTCGCTGATCGCCAGTGCTTTCACGCCGAAGCGAGTCGACGCGCTGACCCCGCGGGTCGAAGCGGCGGCCGTTGAGCTGCTGGACGCCGTCGCTCCCGGCGAGACCGTCGATCTGATCGCCGCCTTCGCCGCGCCGCTTCCGGTACGCGTCATCGGCGACCTGGTTGGCGTTCCGCCCGCCGAGCGCGCCCAGTTCCGCACGTGGACCACCACGTTGCTCGCCCCGCGCCCAGATCAGACTCCGACGGCCGCGCGCGAGGCTGTCGCGAACATGCACCGCTATTTGCTCGACCTGGTTGCTCGCAAGCGCGCCGATCCGGACGACGACCTGCTCTCGGAGCTGATCGCGGTCCGCGACGCGGGCGACCGGCTCAGCGAGGACGAGCTGGTGTCGCTGGTGTTTCTTGGCCTGTGGGCCGGTTACGAGAACGTGGTCAATCTGATCGGCAACGGGATGCGCGCGCTGCTGACCAACCCCGAGCAGTATGCCGAGCTTCGGGCGGACGAGACACTGCTGCCCAGCGCCGTCGAGGAGCTCACCCGCTACGACCAGCCGTTACAGTTCGCCATCCGGCGGTTTCCGTTGACGGACGTGGAGATCGCTGGCGCGCCGATCTCTGCTGGGGAGACGGTCCTGCTTGGGATCGCGTCCGCCAACCACGACGGCGACGTCTTCGCAGCACCCGACGAGCTGCGGTTGCGCAGGGACCCGAACCCGCATCTGAGCTATGGGTATGGCATTCACCGCAGCTTCGGGTCACGGCTGAGCCAGCTGGAGACATCGGTAGCGGTGTCCGCGCTGCTGCGTCGTGGCTGCCGCCTCGCTGTTGCCGATGAAGATCTGCGCTGGCAACCATCGTTCCGCAATCGGGGGCTGATGGAGCTGCCGGTCACGCTGCACTGAGGCGGATTGACGACGTCAGCTGTGCTCCGCCGTCGGCACTGGAGCGCGAACACGGGATCGTGTCGGTGGTGTCGGGTAGAACCTGACACGACATCCGACAAGCCAAAACCCCGGCGGCGTACTCACCGTAGCGAGCAGGGGCGACCGGGGCCTTCACAGATGAGTGTACACCATGTCGACGTTGTTCGATCTCGAACGATGTCGCCAAGGTCGGCAAACCAGAGACGCCGGGACGCGTCGTAGCCGAGCTGAACCTTGGCTTCTGGCGGTACTTGCTGGCCAGCCACTATGACCGAACGCTCTGGTTGCCGTGCTTGCGCTCGGCGTTCCCGCACTTGCGAGGGCTTCGCAAACATGTCGAACGTCCAGTGGCCGAACTCCACCGACTTCGGAACCGGCTCGCCCATCATGAGCCCGTGCACTACCTGCCGATATGCTCACCAGATCCAAGCGAATCGGACGTCGATGTGGACTTGTCGGCAGGGTGGCTACGTCAGCTGTGCTCCGCCGTCGGCACCCGGAGTACCCGGATCATGAACACGTAGCTCGGGATCACCAGCAGTAGCCCGACGATCAGCACGCCCGCGATCAGTCCCGCGGTGGCCGATGGCGCGGGGGAGAGCGCGGTCTCGCCGGGCAACACCCACGGGTACAGCGCCAACGCCCAGCCGCCGAGCAGTGCGGCCGGAGCACCCGCGGCGGCCACTCGCGCCAGCACGAACTGTCCACGCCGCATCAGTTCCAGTGCGAGCGCACCGCTGACGACGCTCGCCGCCACCGCGACCCACGGCAGCTGATCGGCGAATGCCTCGGGCAACAGGGGAAGCGCCAGCAGCGCCAACGCCCCGGCGACTGCACCGCTCAGCAACGCCCGCGCCCGCAACCGGGGTACTAGGCCAGGCTCGGCGCGGTCGGCGTCGGTCGTCAGATACACCGCCGCGAGGAACGCGCATGCCGCGACCGCGAGCAGTCCGGCGACCAGCGGCAACGGCGCCAGGAACGGTGCGAGGAAACCCGCCGAGCCGTCGGCGCGCAGTGTCCCGCTGGTGATTCCGCCTGCCGCAGCGCCGAACGCGAACGGCGTGATCAACGACGACACCGCGAACACCCGGCCCCACAACGCCGTTCCACGCACCGGCGGCCCACCGTGTGGCGCGCCGTACTGCCGGAACGCGAACGCCGCGCCGCGTAGCACGATGCCCAGCAACGCGATCGACAACGGCCCGGTCAGTGATCGCGACAACGCCGCGAACGCGCCGGGAAAACCGGAGAACAACGCGATCAGCACGAAGATCAGCCACACGTGGTTGGCCTCCCACACCGGCCCCATCGCGCGGACGACGAGGTCGCGCTGCCGCCGGTCACGTGTCAGGTCCCACAGGCCAGCGCCGAAATCCGCTCCGCCCAGCACGGTGTACGCGGTCAGTCCAGCCAGGACCAACAGTGCCAACACGTCCGATGTGGTCATACCGCGCTCCTTATCTGTGTCTCACACGCCGACGGGCTTGCTCCGCGCTCAGTGCCGCTGGTCGCTGAAGGCGCGGTGCCGGTCGCGCGTTTCCAGCACGCGGTCCGGCGCGGGGTGCGGCCCCGCCGCGATCCGGCGCAGGATCGCCACCAACGCCACCGACAACGCGAGGTAGACGACGATCGTCACGTAGAAGTAGGTCTCCAGCCCGGTCTGGCTGGTCAGTGCCTCGGGAGTGCGCATGACCTGGTAGACGATCCACGGCTGCCTGCCGACTTCGGTCACGATCCACCCCGCGATCAGCGCCACGAACGGCAGCGGACCCGCGACCGCCATCGCGATGAGCAGCTCGCGCCGGTCGGTCGGCCGTGCTCCCCGCTGCCGATCGCGGTACCACGCCCGTGCCGCGTACGCGGCGAGTGCGATCAGCGCGACGCCGATCCCGATCATCACCTCGAACGCCAAGTGCGTGATCCCCGCGGGCGGCCGGTCCGCGGGCGGGACGACATCCAGACCCGTGATCCGGGCGTTGGGGTCGAACTTCAGCAGCAGCGACAACAGGTTCGGGATCTCCCATGGTCCGAAGGAGAACGGCGCCCCTTCAGTCGTCTGCTCTAGGCCCTCCATCGCGGCGAACTTCGCGGGTTGGTACTCGGCCACTACCCGCGACGCCCAGTCGCCGACCACCGCCTGCGGCACCGCGAGGCCCAGCCCCATCACCGCTCCCGCCGCGAACCCGCGCCGGTGGTAGCCGTCGCGTTTGGACGGGTCGCGCAGCATCGCCGTCGCGTACACCGCCGCCACCGCCAGCCCGGTGCACATGAACGCCGCGAGCACCATGTGCACCACCTGTGGTCCTGCCGTCGGCGCGAGGAACGGGCCGAGCGGTTCGGTCGATACCAGCTCGCCGTCCGGGCCTTGGACCAGCCCGACAGGCCCGTTCATCCAGGCGTTCGCGGTGGTCACGAACACCGCTGAGCCAACACCGCCCAGCGCGACCGGAATGCCGCACAGCAGGTGCGCGCGGGGGCTGAGCCGGTCCCAGCCGTAGAGGTAGAGCGCGAGGAAGATCGCCTCGATGAAGAACGCGAACGACTCCAGCGTGAACGAGATCCCGAATGCCGAGCCGAACCGCGCCATGAACTCCGGCCAGAGAATTCCGAACTCGACCGACAGCACCGTGCCGGACACCGCGCCGACCGCGAACAGCACCGCGACCGCCTTCGACCAGCGCCTCGCCAACGCCGTCCAGCGGCCGTCGCCGGTGCGTAAGCCGCGCCATTCCGCCCACAGCATCAGCCATGGCATCCCCACGCCGAGCACCGCGAAGATGATGTGGAACCCGAGCGAGAACGCCATCTGCTCCCTGGCGGCGGTCAGATCGTCCAACATGAGACCACCGTACTTCTACACGGCGTAGAACTTCTACGTGATGTAGAATAACTTGCGTGCCGCCATTGGGAGATCTAGAACGCGCGATCATGGACGCGCTGTGGGCCGCGCCCGAGCCGATGACCGCCCGCGAGGTGCAGGACGCGCTCGCCGAGCGTGAGCTGGCCACGACCACGGTGTTGACCGTGCTGGGACGTCTTGAGCGCAAGGGGTTGCTCGCCCGCGCGAAGGACGGCCGCGCGCACCGCTACCGGCCGAAGGCCAGCCGCGAGGAGCACATCGCCGAGCTGATGCGCGACGTCCTCGACGCCGCACCGGACCGCAGCGCCGCGTTGGCGAGCTTCCTCGGCTCGGTGCCGCCCGACGACCGCTCCACGCTGCGCGACCTGCTGGGCTGAGCGATATGCATGGTGCCTGGCCGATCCTGCTCGCGTTGGGGATCGCGCTGGCCGAGCCGGTCAGCCGCTGGCTCGCCGCCGCGTCATGGACCGAGCGCGATCCCGTCGGCGCGCTGATTCTCTGGCAGGCCATCGGACTGGCCGGTGGGTTGTCGCTACTGGGTGCGGGTGTCACCTTCGGTCTCGCACCGCTCGGGGACGGCCTCCTCGCCGCGGGCGACGCGATCTTCGACGGGCAACTCCGCGACCTTGGGTTAGTGCACGACGTCGTTCTCGCGGTCACGCTGCTGGTCGCGGCGTGGCTGCTCGGGGTGCTCGCGCTGATCACCACGCGCACGGTGCGGGCGCGCCGCAAGCATCGCGATCTGCTGGACGTCCTCGCGACGCCGTGGCCGAGCGCGTCCGGTGCGCACGTGCTCGACCACCCGGTTCCGGTGGCGTACTGCCTGCCAGGTCCGCGCTCGCGGCTGGTCGTCAGTGCTGGTGCGGTGACCACGCTGGCGCAGTCCGAACTGGACGCCGTCCTCGCGCACGAACGCGCTCACTTGCGGGAACGGCACGACCTTGTGGTGCTGCCGTTCGTCGCCTGGGGCGCGACCGCGCGCTGGGTGCCGGGGATACGCGCCGCGCAGCACGCCGTGGCGCGGCTGATCGAAATGCGCGCCGACGACGTCGCGGCGGGCGAGGCTGGATCGGCGGAGCTGGCGGGGGCGTTGCGTTCGGTCGCCGGTGGCGCGGAAGCCGCCGCGTTGACGCGGTTCTCGGCGTCGATGGGGGAGCGGTTGCTGCGGATCGAGTCCCCGCCGGAGCCGCGGCCGCGCCCCGCGCGGTTCGCGGTGCGGTGCGCGGCGGTGGCGCTGGTCGTCGTGCCGACGCTGCTGTTGTTGTGACGGCGAGTGCGCGCAGTCATTGTCTCGGAGTCGCCGCGCCTTGCAGGCGTGCCCGTCGGCTGCTCGACGGACATGTCATCCGTTCGGCCCTGAAGATCGGCACAGCCAGGCGACGCGCAATATCCTGCCGTGATGAGACGCTGTCGGTGAGGTCGGCTGAACGTGACGTTTCGGGTGGATCTGCGATGTGCGTGTCGGGAGGGGAACCATAGTGTTGAAGTCGTTGGTCGCCGTTACGTTCGGTGCGATCCTTGCGGGCAGTGTCTCGGCGTGTGGCACGTCCACTGAACCGACCGATTCTCCTGCCGTCACGCCAACGCCAACCGTGGATGTGACGACGGAGGCTGAGCCGCAGACGTCGGCACCAGCCAAAGCAAAGATGCCGCCTGTCAAGGGGACGAACCTGCAGGTGAGCGTCCATAAGCTGGAGAGACTGGGCTTCACCGACATCATGCCGCTGCCGGTCGACGGCCATGCCTTCGCCGCCAACTACGCGAACTGGAAGATCGTCGGGCAGGATCCCGCCGCCGGTAAGCGTGTACGCACCAACATCGAAGTCACGTTGGAGGTCGTCAAGACCGACGAAGCCGAGAACAGCTTCTGCTTCGACAACGACTGCTAAGCGAACCGAGATTGTCGGTGCCGCGTGGATACTTGGCTCATGGCATACGACCACGACCTGGCCGACCGCATCCGCGAGCTGGTGGCCAGCGAAGACGGCGTCACCGAGCGGCAGATGTTCGGCGGCTTGTCCTTCCTGACTAACGGGAACATGTCGGTAGCCGCCAGCGGGCAGGGCGGACTGCTGGTCAGAGTTAGCCCCGATGGCGCCGACGACTTGGTCGACGGCGAGCACGTGCGCACGATGGTCATGCGTAATCGGGAGATGCGCGGGTGGCTGAACGTCGACGACACCGCCGTCGCGTCCGACGCCCAGCTCGAAGCGTGGGTAACGCGGGGCGTCACGTACGCGCGCTCGCTGCCCGCCAAGACCGCCAAGGGCACGGCGCGCCGTGGCTGACGTCCTCCTCTTCCATCACGCCCAGGGTCTGACGACAGGCTGCCTCGACATCGCCACGCGGCTCCGGGGCGCAGGACACACCGTGCACGCCCCGGACCTGTACGACGGCACGACGTTCGCGACGCTCACCGACGGCATCCAACACGCCCAGGACGTCGGCTTCGACATCATCGTCGAGCGCGGGCGACAGGCAGCGGACGACGTCCCACCGGACGTCGTCTACATCGGACTCTCACTCGGCGCCATGCCCGCGCAGACCCTCGCGCAGACCCGCCCGGGCGCGAGGGGCGTCGTGCTGCTGCACGGCTGCGTCCCCACCGAGAAGCCCTGGCCGGACGGCCTGCCGCTCCAGATCCACACCATGGCGGACGACGCGTGGGGCGACGTCGACGTCGCCCGCCAGCTCGCGGACACGATCGACACCGCCGAGCTGTTCCTTTACCCAGGCGACCAGCACCTCTTCACCGACAACAGCCTCCCCAGCTACGACCCCGAGGCCGCCGACCTGGCGCTGACACGGGTGCTGAGCTTCCTCGACGACGCGCGCTAACCCCGAGGCTTCGCCGTCTCCGCCAACGTCACCGGAACGCTCCCCGCGTCCGACCACTCGCCGGACCACGTCAGCACCGCGATGCCCGACGTGCTCAGCTCCGTCCGCTCCCCGGACAGCGCCGCGACCAGCTGCGACACCCCGGGGTTGTGCCCGACCAGCACCGCCGTGACGACGTCGTCTTCGATGTCCTGCACCACGGCGAGCAGGTCGCCGGGGGAGGCCTCGTAGATCCGCTCGTCGTAGCGCGTGTCCGGCGTGGCGGCCAGCTCTCCGGCGGCCAACGTCCACGTCTCCCGCGCCCGGGCCGCGGGGGAGCACAGCGTGATGTCGATCGTGCCCAGGTTGTCCGCGAGCCACCGCCCGGCGGCGGGTGCGTCCCGCTCACCGCGCTCGGCCAGCGGACGCTCGATGTCGGGCACGCCCTCCGGCCACGCCGCCTTGGCGTGCCGGAAGATCACCAGTTGCCGGTCGCTCATGCGTCCATCTTCTCCTGAATGCCGTGCAGTAGCAGCGCTCGCAGCCGGTCGATGTCGGTGTCGACCGCGACGTTCACCCGGCCTCGCACGTCGAGCGGCACCGTGTCGTCGATCTGCGCCTGCCTGCGACGATCCGCGATCACCGCGCCCCGCGACGGCCCGAACGAGCACTCGACGTCCAGCGGCAGCGACTCCGTCACCAGCGTCCCCGGCGTGATCGCCTCGACGATGGCCACCGCGTCGTGCACCACCATCCCCGGCCAGCCCAGCGCGCCCGTGTAGTGCCGCACGTACTCCGGTGTCAGCGCGCACAACGCCTCGCCCACGCGCCCGGACGCGGCCAGCCGCTCCATCCACTCGGTGTCGACGGCGCAGCGGTACGTCAGGTCCATCGGCACCAGCACGCTCGGGACGTCGTCGGCGACCAGCACCCGGCGCGCGGCCTCCGGGTCGCTCCAGACGTTGAACTCGGCCCGCGCGGAGACGTTGCCGCCCTCCAGCGCGCCGCCCATGATCACCAGACGTTCGATCTTCGGCTTGAGGTGCGGATACGCCGCCAGCAGCGCCGCGATGTTGGTCAGCGGGCCGATCGGCGCGATCGTCACCGGCTCGTCGGCCTGCTCCAGCAACGACGCCATGAGCGCGACCGCACCACCGGCGACCGGCTCGCGCGATGTCGGAGGCAGCACGTCGGCGTGCCCGGACAGGCCGTCGTCGCCGTGCGCCGAGCTGTCCCGCCGCGCCTGCGGATGGACCAGCGGCATGGCGGCACCCGCCGCGACCGGGACGTCGCTGCGCCCGCACAGCTCCAGGATGCGCAGCGCGTTGCGCGTGGTCTTCTCCAGGCCGACGTTGCCGAACACCGTCGTCACCGCCAGCAGGTCGGTGCCGGGGTGCAGCGCGGCGATGGCGATCGCGATGGCGTCGTCCACGCCGGGGTCGGTGTCGATGATCAGCCTCGTCATGCCCGCGATCCTGCCAGTTCCCTGGTCGGGGCCGCTCGCGTGCGGACGCCGGGCGCGTCAGCGACCCCCTGACCACGTCAGATACCGTGCAATCGTGACATCGATGTGGGGTTCACCGGTCGTGCACCGGATCAAGGCATGGCGGGACAACCGCAACGATCCGCGCCAGGCGAAGTTCCTGACCAGGGACTCCCTGCGCTGGGTGCTGCGCAACCGCGCCTTCACGCCCTGGTACCTGGTGCGCTACTGGCGGCTGCTCAAGTTCCGCGTCACCAACCCGCACGTGATCCTGCGCGGCATGGTGTTCCTCGGCAAAGACGTCGAACTGCACGCCCGTCCCGGCTACGGGCGGCTGGAGATCGGCCGCTGGGTGCACATTGGCGACGGCAACGCCATCCGCTGCCACGAGGGCTCCCTGCGCATCGGCGACAAGGCCGTGTTCGGGCGGCAGAACGTCATCAACTGCTACCTCGACATCGAGATGGGCGCGGCGACGCTCGTGGCCGACTGGGTCTACATCTGCGACTTCGACCACGTCACCACCGACATCACCCTGCCGATCAAGGACCAGGGCATCATCAAGGCCCCGGTGCGCATCGGCCCGGACACGTGGATCTGTACCAAGGTCACCGTCACCAAGGGCACCCGCGTCGGGCGCGGCTGCGTGCTCGGCGCGCACGCCGTCGTCAAGGGCGACGTCCCTGACTACGCCGTCGCCGGGGGCATCCCGGCGAAGGTGCTCCGCGACCGGCAGGCGGCGTACGAGGCGGACCGGGCGCGCCGGGAAGCCGTGGCGGACATGGCGCGCAAGGCCAACGCGGCGCTGCAGAAGACCCTCGAAGAGCACTGAGCGTGACGACGTTTCGGTCGCTATAACGACCACGACGTCGTCAGATCAACAAGCTGACGCTCAGCATCTGATGGTTCGCACCTGCAAGCAGGGCTCACTCCTCCTTCGGCACCGCCGGGTAGGGCACGAACGTCGATGTGTTCTCGTCCACGGTGAGCTGCTTGCCGATCGTCGGGAACGCCCGCTGTGGGCACGCCTGGCGTTCGCAGACTTTGCAGCCCATGCCAATCGGCGTCGCCGCAGAGCTGTCGTCCAGGTCGAGGCCAGTGGAGTACACCAGCCTGCGGGCGTGCCGCAGCTCACAGCCGAGGCCGACCGAAAAGATCTTCCCCGGCTTGCCGTAGCCGCCGATGTTGCGGGACACGGTGCGCGCGACCCAGAAGTATTTCTTGCCGTCGGGCATCTCGGCGACCTGGGTGAGGATCTTGCCCGGCGACGCGAACGCCTCGTAGATGTTCCACAGCGGGCAGGAACCGCCCACGCGCGAGAAGTGGAACCCCGCCGCCGACTGCCGCTTCGACATGTTGCCCGCCCGGTCGACCCGCACGAACGAGAACGGCACGCCGCGCTGCTTCGGCCGTTGCAACGTCGACAGGCGGTGGCACACCGTCTCGAACCCGACGCCGAAGTGGTCGCAGAGTCGCTCGATGTCGTAGCGGTAGCGCTCGGCCGTGGTGTGAAACGCGGTGTAGGGCAGGATCAGCGCGCCGGCGAAGTAGTTCGCGAGGCCCACACGTGCCAGCGAGCGCGCGGCGGGTCCGGAGAACGCCCACGAGTCGGCAAGCTCGTTGATCAGTTCGGAGTACTCAAGCAGCGCGATCTGCGATGCCATCCGGAACGCCTGCTGGCCAACCCGCAGGCTGGGCGCCATGCGCAGCACCTTCGCGTCCGGCTCGTAGCGGTGCTGCTCACCGGTGGACTCGTCGATGCCTTCCGTGGTGGCGATGACCCCGTAGACGTCGGCGAGCTTCTCCCGCAGCGCGTTGCGAAGGTCGCCACGGCGCAGGTTCATGTCGAGTGACATCCGCTCGGCGCGCTCGTCGAGCTCGGCGACGTAGTTCTCCCGCTCGTAGAAGAAGTCGCGAACCTCCTCGTGCGGCAGGGGAGCGGCGGTGCTGCCGTGGGTGCCCCTGCCGTCTTCCGTCACCAGCGCGGCCGTGTTCTCCACCGCGTCGCGGTACCGCCGATGCAGTTTGACCAAGGCCGTCGCCACGCCCGGCAGGTTCGTGGCCAGGTCGTTCAGCTCGCCCGTGCTGACGTCGGCGTCCACCGCCTCGTCCAGCAGTGCCTCGCGGACGTCGGCCACCAGCCGGGCGATGTCGTTGCTTGCGAAGAACTCGGCGTCCACCCCGAACGCCTGCGTGATGCGCAACAGCACCGGAACGGTGAGCGGTCGCGCGTTGTGTTCGATCTGGTTCAAGTAGCTCGGTGAGATCTCCAACACCCTCGCGAGGTCCGCTTGGCTCATCTGGCGGCTCTCGCGGAGATGTCGCAGCTTCGCTCCGGCGAAGGTTTTCTCCATGAAGGGCCTCTCTACCCGCAGTTTCTTCAGGTTAAGCCAGCGTTCCGCCGTTGTTTTGGTCAGTTCACCGTGGTGGACTTCGCAGGCTTCGCAATATGCTACCGATCGTTCACAGAAATTTGCAAATTCGCTCGGTAGCGCGGTTTTCGCTGCTTGTGCAATGGTCATGGCAAGCAGATGCGGGATAGCAACCTTTGCAACCTTTGAGCTTGGTCCGCGTCTGCGCACCTCGCGCCAAGCTCGTTAGACACGAACACTGGAGACCGGATGACCGACACGACCAAGTCGCGTGAGCAGGCAGCCGCCGAGCTCGCCAAGGAGTGGGAGACCAACCCGCGCTGGAAGGGCATCGAGCGCTCGTACACCGCGGAAGACGTCGTCAAGCTGCGCGGCAGCGTGGTCGAGGAGTACACGCTCGCTCGCCGTGGTGCCGAGAAGCTGTGGGACCTGCTCCACACCGAGGACTACGTGCACGCGCTTGGTGCGCTGACCGGTGGCCAGGCGGTGCAGCAGGTGCGCGCGGGCCTGAAGGCCATCTACCTGTCCGGCTGGCAGGTCGCCGCCGACGCCAACCTGGCTGGCCAGACCTACCCGGACCAGAGCCTCTACCCGGCCAACTCGGTCCCGGCCGTCGTGCGCCGCATCAACAACGCGCTCGGCCGCGCCGACCAGATCAACTACGCCGAGGGCAACACGGACATTGACTGGTACGCGCCGATCGTCGCCGACGCCGAGGCAGGCTTCGGTGGCCCGCTCAACGCGTTCGAGCTGATGAAGGGCATGATCGCCGCTGGTGCCGCCGGTGTGCACTGGGAGGACCAGCTCGCGTCGGAGAAGAAGTGCGGCCACCTCGGTGGCAAGGTGCTCGTCCCGACCAAGCAGCACGTCCGCACGCTGAACGCCGCCCGCCTCGCGTCCGACGTCTCGAACGTGCCGTCCATCGTCATCGCGCGCACCGACGCCGAGGCCGCCACGCTGATGACCAGCGACGTCGACGAGCGCGACCAGCAGTTCCTCACCGGTGAGCGCACCTCCGAGGGCTTCTACAAGGTCCGCAACGGCATCGAGCCCTGCATCGAGCGTGCCAAGGCCTACGCGCCGTACTCCGACCTGATCTGGATGGAGACCGGCACGCCGGACCTGGAGCTGGCGCGCAAGTTCGCCGAGGCCGTCAAGTCCGAGTTCCCGGACCAGATGTTGGCCTACAACTGCTCGCCGTCGTTCAACTGGCGGAAGAACCTGGACGACGCGACCATCGCGAAGTTCCAGCGTGAGCTGGGCCACATGGGCTACAAGTTCCAGTTCATCACGCTGGCCGGCTTCCACGCGCTCAACTACTCGATGTTCGATCTGGCGCACGGCTACGCCCGCGAGGGCATGCCCGCCTACGTCGACCTCCAGGAGCGCGAGTTCGCGTCGGAGGAGCGCGGCTTCACCGCGGTCAAGCACCAGCGTGAGGCTGGCACGGGCTGGTTCGACCTGGTCTCCACGGCGATCAACCCGGAGAGCTCCACCACCGCGCTGACCGGCTCCACCGAGGAAGCGCAGTTCTGATTCCCATCCCCCGCTAGCGGTGCGTGGTGCGGGCGGCCTCCCGTCGCCCGCACCACCCGCTTCCGGGACACCTGCCCCTGACCGAACCGACTGCTTTACCTCACCTTTCTCACTCCAGCGTCCACATATAGGAGGGACGACATGGCCACCAGCTTGGGTTACCGAATCGCGGTCTCACCGTCGACGTCCGAACGCTCGGACGAGATCCTCACCCCGGCGGCGCTGGAGTTCGTAGCGCGGCTCGACAATGAGTTCGCGGGACGTCGCCGTGAGCTGCTCGATGAGCGCAGGGTTCGCAAGGACGAGCTGAACAGCGGCGAGCGCAAGCTCGACTTCCTGCCCGAGACCGCGCACATCCGCGACGACGACTCCTGGCGTGTCGCTGGTGCCGCCGCCGGTCTTGAGGACCGGCGGGTCGAGATCACCGGGCCGACCGACCGCAAGATGACGGTCAACGCCCTGAACTCTGGCGCGAAGGTGTGGCTGGCCGACTTCGAGGACGCCACATCGCCGACTTGGGCGAACATCGTCGACGGGCAGGTCAACCTCTACGACGCGATCGGCCGCGACATCGACTTCACCACGGACGCGGGCAAGCGTTACGCCATCGGTGACGACCCGGCGACGATCGTCGTCCGGCCGCGTGGTTGGCATCTGGTGGAAAAGCACGTCCGCATCGACGGCCGCCCCGTGTCGGCGTCGCTGTTCGACTTCGGCATGTACTTCTTCCACAACGCCCAGCGGCTCATCGACGCCGGTGTCGGCCCGTACTTCTACCTGCCGAAGTTGGAGAGCCACGAGGAAGCGCGGCTGTGGAACGACGTCTTCCTGCTGGCCCAGGAGTTGCTCGGCATCCCGCGCGGCACGATCCGCGCCACGGTGCTGATCGAGACGATCACCGCGGCGTTCGAGATGGACGAGATCCTCTACGAGCTGCGCGAACACGCCGCTGGCCTCAACGCGGGACGCTGGGACTACATCTTCAGCGTCATCAAGAACTTCGCCCAGCAGGGTGCGGACTTCGTGTTGCCGGACCGTGCCGAGGTCACGATGACGGTGCCGTTCATGCGCGCCTACACCGAGCTGCTGGTGCGCACCTGCCACCGGCGCGGCGCGCACGCGATCGGCGGCATGGCGGCGTTCATCCCGAGCAAGGACCCCGATGCCAACGCGCTCGCGTACGAGAAAGTCCGTCAGGACAAGGAGCGCGAGGCCGGTGACGGCTTCGACGGCTCCTGGGTCGCCCACCCCGGCCTGGTGCCGGTGTGCCGGGAGGTCTTCGACGGCGTTCTTGGCGACAAGCCGAACCAGCTCGACCGGCTCCGCGAGGACGTTGCGGTGACCGCCGAGGACCTGCTCAACGTCGCCAGCGCTGGCGGCGACGTCACCGAGGATGGCTTGCGCGCCAACCTCAACGTCGCGCTGCGCTACGTCGACTCGTGGCTGCGTGGTACGGGCGCCGCGGCGATCTTCGACCTCATGGAGGACGCCGCTACCGCCGAGATCGCGCGCTGCCAGGTGTGGCAGTGGATCTACAACGGCACCAAGCTTTCCGACGGCACCGCGGTCACCACTGAGTTGGTGACTGAGCTGTTGGACGAGGAGCTGGCGAAGGTGTCGGCCGACATCGGCTCCAGCGGCACGCTGGTCGACGCCCGGCAGATCGTCGTCGAGACGGCGCTGGGGGAGAAGCTGCCCAGCTTCTTCACCACCAGCGCCTACGCGAGGTACCTGACCACGACGTGACGGCGCGCCGCGACGCCGTGTCCTGCATTCCGGACGCTGTGTCCGACGCTCAGGACGCTGTGTTAGACACCCAGGACGCTGTGTTAGACACCCAGGACGCTGTGTTCTACGGTCGCGGCACTTGAAGACGTCCCTCCCACTCGCGTTGGTGATCACCCGCCACCGACGCGAGGGGAGGGATTTTCGCGCGGTGCGGGAACCGGGGATGGACAGCGCGCGTTGGTGCCGGTATGAGCGCACTCGTGAGCGACGCGCCCGCGAACGCATTGCACGTGGTGCTCGCGCGAAACGACCTTCTCGTGGTGGCTGGCATCCCAGGCGCGGGCAAAAGCACCTTGCTACGTGAAGCGGACAATCGCGTTCATGCGGTCGTCATCGACTCGGAAACTGTCGCATGTCGACTGTCCAGAGTGGTCCCCGCGTGGCTGTCGTACCGGTTGTACCGACCGGTCGTGCACTGCGTCCACCGATGGCGGATTCTGCGCGCGGCGCTCCGGTTTCCGGGCCCGGTCATCGCGCACGTACCCGCGACGTGCGCCCGGACCCGGATGCTGTTGGTCCTGTTCGGGGTGCTTGCCCGGCGCACACGGCGGCTGCTGTGGATCAGTGTTGACGCCGATGACGCCTATTGTGCGCAGCTCGCGCGCGGCCGTGTCAGCTCGTCACGGTCGTTCGCACGCCACGTACATCATGCGCGCGAGATTGAGCGTGTGTTGCAGGCTCGCGGCCAGTTGCGCGGGTGGCACTCCGTGCACCTGCTCCGCAGGCCACCGCGTGGGACGCGGCTGGTGCTGGCGGCGGCGTAGGAGCTACGCGTCGATGTCGAACACGTTGCCGGTAGGGATCTTCGGGCGGGCCATCGAGCGGGGACCGGACGGCCGCGCGCGGCGGTACACCTCGACCGTCTCGTCGGCGATCGTCGTCCAGTTGAAAGACCCGGCGAGCCGGGCGGCAGCGGCCTCGGCGCGCCGAGCGGCCGCGTCGCGGTCATCGAGTACTGTGCCCACGGCGGTCACCAGCGCGTCGACGTCGCCGGGGGCGAACGCCAGCCCGGTCTCACCGTCCAGGACGACCTCGCCGAGTCCGCCCGCCGTGGACGCGACCAGTGGGGCCTTCGCGGCGGCCGCCTCTAGCGCCACGATCCCGAACGGCTCATACCGGCTGGGCAGCACCACGGCGTCCGCGGCGGACAGCACGGCGCGGAGGTCGCGATCGGACAGGTGGCCGGTGAAGTCCACCGCACGTCGGATGCGCAGCTTGCGCGCCTGCTCGATCAGCGGGTCCAAGTGCCGGCCCTTCCCCGCGACGACGAGCCGCGTGCCGGGATGCTCCTGGCGGATGCGGGGGAGTGCGGCGAGTAGGTCCTGCACACCCTTCTCGTACTCCAGCCGACCGAAGTAGAGCAGCAGCGGCGCGTCGGCACCGTGCCGCTGGCGGGCCCGCGCGATCTCGGCGTCGCTGACCCGCCAGCCGCGCTCCTCGATACCGTTGTGGATCACGTGGATGTCGGCGGCCTCGACGTCGAACAGGTGTGCCACCTCGGCGCGCATGGCGACCGAACAGGTGATCAGCTCGTCCGCGCGTTGCGCCAACCACCATTCAACCGAGTGCACCTGCTGGTTCAGTGGGTGCGACAGCCAACCGGAGTGCCTGCCCGCCTCGGTGGCGTGCACGGTGCCGACCAGCGGCACTCCCGCGGCCTCGGCCAGCGCGATCGCGGGGTGCGTGACCAGCCAGTCGTGCGCGTGGACGACGTCTGGCTGCCACTGTCGCAGCAGTTCTGTCCCAGCTCGGACCATGGCGTGGCCCATCGCGAGCGTCCACGCCACGAGGTCACGTTCAAACGTGACGTGCATGGGGTCCTCGGCCACGCGGATCACCCGTACGCCGTCAACGACGCGGTCGGTCGTGGGGTGCGTCTGGCCGTCGGTTCCCGCGACGTGGCGGCACAGGACGACGACGTCGTGCCCGTCGGCGGCGAGGTGCCTCGCGAGTGCGTGCACATGCCGGGACAGCCCACCGACAACCACGGGCGGGTATTCCCACGACATCATCAGCACGCGCATAGACGTCGATCCTCCCATCCGGTGGAAACAGCCCTGCGCACGGCCCGCTCCTGTCTACCCGGGAGTAGGTCCGACAGGCCCGGCAACTGGCTTACAGCCGCCGGGCGTCGAGCTGGCCGAACGGGTAGTCGCGGGCCCGCAGCTCCGCGGCGTGCGCCGTGGCGGCCGGGTCACCCGCGCGCAGCATCCGCGCCAGCTCGCTGAACCGTGCGTGGTGCTCGTGCGCCCGGCCGCGTGCGTAGTCGGCGGCGGAGTCCTTGGTGACCATGAACGCCCAGTCGCTGGACAGCGCCAGCAGCGCCTCCCGCACAAGCTGGTCCCGCGCGGCCGAGCGCACCCGCGTCCGCGAGTCGCCGAGGACGTCCAGCAACTCCCGCTGGAGCGCGGCGTTGTCGGCCACCATGTCGGACACCTGCTCGCCGTCCCACACACGCCAGTCCTTGCCGGACCCCCAGGATGACGCCGGCAGGTCATAGCGCGGACCGAGATGCCCGGCTTCCAACGCGCCACGCAGCGTCGTCACACGCACCCCGGCTTCCGGCAGCGCCCGCAGCACGCCCTCCAGCCACGCCGGCCCCTCGTGCCACCAGTGCCCATACAGCTCGGTGTCGTACGCCGTGACGACCAGCCCCTGCTCGCCGTGCTTTTCCCGCAGAGATCGCAGCCGCTCCACCACGATGTCCACGAAGTCCTTCACGTGGGTGCGCAGTGTCTGCCGCGCCAGCTCGGGTTCATACGGGGCTTTGTCGTGCGGCTCGATGTGCTTGCCGGTGACCCGCGACGGCTTGATGCCGACATCGTGGTCCCAGGTGTGGAAGTCGCGGTAGTGTGCGTGGCCGGGGTAGCCCGCTTTGGGTGACCACACCCGATAGGTGACCTCCAGGTCGCGGCCGAAGCACACGACGTCGGAGTCCCCGACGGTGCGGGCCGCCGTCGTGTCGCCGCGCAGCGACGGGCCGTCCACCAGGAACCTACGCACGCCCGCCGCCGCGTAGTGTCGCTCCATGCCCGGCGCGTAGCCGCATTCCGGTGCCCAGATCCCCTCCGGCGTCGTGCCGATGCGCAGCGCGGTGTCGGCAAGGCCCTCACGCAAGGCGAAGTCGGTCACCCTCGGCTCAAGTAGCGGTTGGAACGGGTGGGTCAGCGGTCCGCCGAGCAGTTCGATGACGTCGTCGTCCACCAGCGAGCGCAACAGCGGGGAGAAGCCGTGCCGCCAGTGAGTCTCGAACGTCTCGACGGCGTGGGTGGCCTGCCGGTGCTCGGCGGCGGCCAGCTCGCGTAGCAGCGGGTCGCGCCAGATTCCGGCGGCGTGCTCGGCGCGCAACTGCCAGTGGCCCAGCCAGTCGTGGCACGCCCGCAGCGTGTACGGGTCGTCGAGTTGCGCGGCGAGCACCGGGGTGACGCCGAGGGTGAGGACGTCGCGCTTACCCTCATCGGCGAATCGGCGCAGCAGGTCCACCACCGGTAGGTAGGAGTGCGTCCACGCCTGGTAGAGCCATTCCTCGCCGACCGGCCATGATCCGTGGTGCGGTAGCCAGGGCAAGTGGCTATGCAGGACGAGGCAGAACGTGCCCTCGTAGTCGCTCATGGCCGCACCGCGACCGCGACGAGATCGAGACAGCCGTCGACGTCCTCGCCGGTGATGTCGAAGTCTTCCGCCTGGATGGCGTCGATGTCCGCGAGGAGCTGTTCCGGCCACGGCGCCGTCCCCGGCAGGTGCCCCATGACGACGTCGAGCTGCGCGTCGATGATCCCGCCGTAGCGTTCGTCCAGCGTGCGCACGCCCGCGCCGTGGTGCAGCCCGTGCAGCAGCTCGACGTGAAATCCCGCGCTGCGCAGCAGCTCGGCCAGTTCGGCGGGTGAGAACTCGCGGGTGTGGTACGGGTTCAGCGGAGTGTCGGAGTCGGGCGTGAACGTGAACCGGTTCGGCGTGGTGCACAGCAACCTGCCGCCTGGCCGTAGCACCCGGAAACACTCCGCGAGGAAACCGTCCTGGTCCCACAGGTGCTCGATGACCTGGAAGTTCGCTACGACGTCGATGACGCCGTCCGCGACCGGCAGGTAGGCGAGGTTTCCGCGCATGACGTCGACCCGCGGGTACCGCGCCGCGATGTGCTCGGTCGATGGGGTGTCGTAGTCCAGCGCGAGCACCCGGGTCGCGGTCTCGGCGATCAGCGCGGCGCCGTAACCCTCACCGCAACCCGCTTCCAGCACCCGCGCGTCCGTGCAGTACGGGAGCAGTGCGCGATATGCCGCCTCGTGCCGCCGGAACCAGTAGTTCTCCTCAGGGACATCGGGCACGGTTCGTTCGCCCGTTAGGTGCAGCGCGGCGGCGCGGCTTGTCGGCACGGTACTCACACCGGCGAGGTTAACTTGCCAGTAGGACGTCCTCACGCGGGACGCCGGTGAAGCCGGTCTGTCTCGTCAGCACCGGCTTCACCGTGCTGCGCTACTCGGTACGGCCGCTTTCCGCCGAGACCGACTCTCGTGTTTGGTGCTCAGCTCCCGGCGTGGTCGTGGTCCGGGTGTGGTGTATCTCCTGCTCGTCCGCCACGGGTGTCCGTGTCAGGGCGCCACCGATGGCACCACCGATCGCGGCGGCCACCAGTCCGATGAGTAATGCGAAGAAGGACGCCCATGCCGGACCGGTGCCGATCTCAGGAAGCGGCGTGGTGAAGACGCTGAATAGCCCGAACGCGGCAGGGAACGGGAACAGCGTCGCCGCCGCGAGAACCAGGCCCCATGCGGTGAGCCCGTGGAAGATGCCGTGGCCTGTGCTCTTGATGCCGGACAACAGACCAGCTATCAGGCCGGCGACGAACAGGGCGACGACCGCCGAGGCGAAGTTGTACCAGTGAATGTTCGACGAGATCGCGTTGACGTTTCCGCCGAGCGCGACCCAGAACGACGACAGCAACACCATCAGCGCGAAGCCGAGGATGGTGCCGGCGATCACCGGCCCCCACCGGATCAGGACTGGACTGGAGTAGCTCTGCCGCACTGCCATGCCAGAACCCTCCTTTCGTCGTTGGTGTCATGTCCGCTTACCCGGGAGAAACCGTCGCGAAACAGGTGTGCGGCGTGAGTAGTACAGATCCGACACCCCGGTGGTGGAGATCACGCCGTGTTCTCTCAGCTCCATCTCAGTATCGGGCGGCGCAAGTGAGGGAATTTCACCTATGCTCGCGCCGCCGGAGCGATTTACACCTGGGGTGAATCTCAGGGCCATCCCTGATGCCTGGGTGACCCCATCCTCGCCAGGATGAGCGCGTTATCCGGTTATTTCCGTGCGAGGGCTGTGAAAAGGAGTTCCCGTGTCCGTGTACCTGTACCGGTTCGGCAAGCTGGCCTACCGGCGCAAATGGGTCGTGTTACCGATCTGGCTCATCGTGCTCGTCGGCCTCGGCGCGCTCGCCAGCGTCGTCTCTCAGCCGATGGAAGACGACTTCACCATGCCGGACCTGCCGTCGGAGCGGGCCACGGAGATCATGGACGAGCACTTCCCCGGGATGTCCGCCCAGTTCGAGTTCGATGCGGTGACAGGCACCTACGTCATCGCCGCGCCGGAGGGGGAGCAGCTCACCGACCCGGAGAACAAGCAGGCCATCGACGCGTTGATCCGCGAGCTGAACGGCCTCGACATCGTTGATCACAGCGCGCCGCTGGCCAACCCGGTCGACGCCGCTGCCGAGATGGGCTGTCTCACACCGGATCGCGGAGGACAGGAGTTCACGGCGCGGTGCTCCGGCGCGCCGCTGAACGTGCTCGCCGACCAGCGACCAGACACGGTGGCGCTGCTCGACGTCCCGTTCACCATCGAGAAGTGGGAGGACATCACCCAGGCTGACCGGGACGTGGCATACGACGTCGCGGACGTCGCCCGCGACGCTGGGCTCCAGGTGGAGATCAGCGGATCCATCGCGATGGAGCAGGAAGCGCCGGGCGGCACGGCTGAGTTGATCGGCATGGGCGTGGCCTTCCTCGTCATGATCATCGCGTTCGGGGCGATCATCGCGTCGTTCGTGCCGATCGTCACCGCGATCGTCGGCCTCGGGGCCGCGACCGCCGTGATCATGATCGGGACGTCGGTGATCGAGATCCCCAGCTTCACGACGTTCCTCGCGTCCATGATCGGCATCGCGCTGTCCATCGACTACGCGTTGTTTGTCGTCTCGCGCTTCAAACACGAGTTGCATTCCGCACCGACGCCGGAGGAAGCGGCTGGTCGTGCCGTCGGCACCGCGGGCACCGCCGTTGTCTTCGCGGGCATGACCGTGATCATCGCGCTGTGCGGGCTCAGTGTCGTCGGCATCGGATTCCTGACGTTCATGGGACTCGGCGGGGCGCTCGCGGCGGCGTTCGCCGTACTGGTCGCGCTGACGCTGATGCCCGCGCTGCTCGGGGCGCTCGGGCGGTTCCTGTTCAAGCCGAAGATCCCGTTCGTGGCGAAGCACGACCCGGAGGACGACAGCTACGTCACCAACGGTCAGCGGTTCGCCCGGTTCATCGCCAAGGCACCTGCCCTGACGCTCACCGCGGGTGTGATCGTGCTCGGTGTGCTCGCCATTCCCGCTTTGAACCTCAGCCTCGGCCTGCCAGGAGACGAGAGCATGCCGGAGGACAGCACCGTGCGGCAGGCGTACGAGCTGCGCACCGAAGGCTTTGGCGAGGGGTCCAACGGTGTCCTGATGGTCGCCGTTGATCTCAGCGACACTCCGGAGGGCCTGCGCGAGCGCGCGCTGGGTGACTTGCGCAGTGAGCTGGAGTCGTATGACGCCATGGACTACGTCGTCGGCCCGCGCATGAGCGAGAACGGCGACGGCGCGATGTTCCAGGCCGTGCCGCTGTACGGGCCGAACAACCAGGTCACCAAGGATCTCGTGTCCGAGGCGCGCGACGCAGAGGAACGGCTCGCGGCGGAGTACGGCGTGGCGTACGGCGTCACAGGCACGACCGCGATCTACGCGGACATCGACGACAAGCTGCTTGGTTCGATCGTGCCTTACATGGTCATCGTCGCCAGTGCCGCGTTCCTGCTGCTCATCCTGGTGTTCCGCTCGATCCTGGTGCCGCTGACCGGGGCCCTTGGCTTCCTGCTGTCGATGGCCGCGACGTTCGGCGCGACCGTGCTGATCTTCCAGGAGGGCGCGTTCGGTCTGGTCAGCGACCCGCACCCGATCGTCAGCTTCCTGCCGATCATGCTGATCGGGCTCGTGTTCGGTCTCGCGATGGACTACCAAGTGTTCCTGGTGACCAGGATGCGTGAGGAGTACGTACACGGCCGGTCGCCGAGGGACGCGATGATGCACGGGTACCACCATGGCGCCCGCGTCGTCACCGCTGCCGCGATCATCATGATCTCGGTGTTCAGCGCCTTCATGCTCGAAGACGACATCGCGGCGCGGTCGATGGGTTTCGCGCTCGCCGTCGGCGTGTTCTTCGACGCCTTCATCGTCCGGATGGTGATCATCCCGTCGCTGCTGACGCTGCTCGGCCGGTGGGCGTGGTGGCTCCCCGCATGGCTGGACCGCATCCTGCCTAGCGTCGACATCGAGGGCGAGAAGCTGCGGCAGACGTCGGAGTCCGAGGAACGTGAGTTGGTGGGCGCGGGGCGTTAGCGCCTGTTCGCGTCGGGCGACGGCCCGGCGCACTGTGGTCCGGCCTGCGTTCGGGGCAGGCCGGACCACGCGCCGTCGGGGCTGGCCGCTGGGCGTGATCTGACCCGGCTCTGACCTGGTCCCGAGCGAGTGGATCTTGAGCATCCGTGGTCGTCCGGGCAACCAGAAATGCTCAAGATCGACTGGATGTCACCACGCGAGCGGTTACTCCGGGGAGCGCATCGAATCGCGCCCGGCCGTCGGTGGTGAGAATCGTCCGGTCCGTCGCGTGGGCGGTAGCCGCGACGATCAAGTCATGCGGACCGTGCGGTTTCCCACCGGCGCGGGTGTTCGCGATCAGCTCAGCGTGCGACTCCGCGACGCCGACGGTGTAGTCCTCAACCGGAATCGTGTTCAAGACCTTGGTGAGGAAATCCCGTTTCGCCGCGCACCGACCGGGGTCCTTGTCGAGCTGGACTCCGACGAGGTATTCGGTGACGACAATGGCGGGCACGGCTGGATCGCTCTCGTCGGAGATCTCGTCCAGCGCCAACCGTCCTCGGGCCGCTTCGACAAGGACACCGGTATCCAGAATTAGGCGCTCCACGGATCGACATCCTCATCGGGGTGTACCGCAGTGAGTGCCTCGTCGATGGTGGTCGTCCAGTCGTCGTCAACGATTGGGTGAGTGCGGTAGTCCTCGAACACGGCACGCAGAGCACGCCCGCTCGATCGCGGCGCAGGAGTGATCAACGCGGCTCTGCGGCCAGAGCGCGTAACTAGGACCGTCTCGCCGTGTTCCGCGGCGCTCAACACGGCCGAGAAGTTGCGCGCCGCCTCGGCAGCGGTCATCTCTTTCATTTAATCAGATTATCTGATTCTGATTATCTGTGCACGTAACGCGAGCGCACTGGTGCCCAGAACTTCCCGGGCCCAGTGCGCTTGCGTCGTTCGGTGGTTGGCCGGTCGCCGTCAGCCGTCGCTGTCCGACGTTGACGACGTTGACGACGTTGCCTCGGCGGACGCCGTCGTCGCAGCCGACGCCTTGCCGTCGCCGCGCTTGACCGACTCCAGCAGCAGCTGGGAAACGTCCTTCACGCCGACGTTGCTGCCGACGTTCTCGCTGGACCGCTGTGTGAGCCCGTCGGAGACCATCACCTTGCAGAACGGGCAGCCGGTCGCGACCGTGCCAGTGGCATCGCCCTGTGCGCCCAGCGTGTCGATCGCCTCGTCAACGCGCTCCAGGTTGATCCGCTTGCCGATGTGCTCTTCCATCCACATCCGCGCACCACCCGCGCCACAGCACAGCGAGCGGTCGGCGTGCCGGGGCATCTCGGCGTGTTTCATGCCAGTCGCCTCGATCAGGTCACGCGGCGGGGAGTAGACCTTGTTGTGCCTGCCGAGGTAGCACGGGTCGTGGTACGTCACCGACGGCCCGCCGCCGTCTGCTGGCGGCTTGACCGGGGTGAGCTTGCCGTCGCGCACCAGCTTGTTCAGCAGCTGCGTGTGGTGGACGACCTCGTAGTGGCCCTCCAACTGCGGGTACTCCCTGCCGAGCGTATTGAGGCAGTGCGGGCAGGTGGTGACGATCTTGCGCTGCACCGGTTCGCGGTCTTCGAACACGCTGTTCAGCATCTCGACGGTCTGCTGCGCCATCATCTGGAACAGGAACTCGTTGCCGGCGCGGCGCGCGGAGTCGCCCGTGCAGGTCTCCTCTTTGCCGAGCGTCACATACTTCACGCCCGCCAGGTGCAGCAGCTCCGCCGTGGCCTGCACTGTCTTCTTCGCGTTGTCGTCGAATGCGCCAGCACAGCCGATCCAGAACAGGTACTCGGTATCGTCGGACAGTTCGCCGTCATACACCGGGACCTCGAAGTCCAGCTCCTTGGCCCAGTCCATCCGTTCGGAGTTGTTCTGGCCCCATGGGTTGCCCTTGTTCTCCATGTTGCGGAACAGGGTGCCCAGCTCGCTGGGGAACTCCGACTCGATCATGACCTGGTAACGGCGCATGTCGATGATGTGGTCGACGTGCTCGATGTCGACCGGGCACTGCTCGACACACGCGCCGCACGATGTGCAGGCCCACAGCACATCGGGGTCGATCACGCCACCCTGCTCCGCGGTGCCCACCAGCGGGCGCACCGCCTGATCCGGGCCGGAACCCATAACCCGCTCGAAGCCGGACTCTGGCACGCCATGGCCGTCATGTCCGTTCGGCTCGATGGTGACCGAGCCTTCCTCGGGCATTTCCTTGCCCTCGATCAGGTACGGCGCCTTGGCGTTGAGGTGATCCCGCAGGTCCATGATCACGAGCTTTGGCGAGAGGGGCTTGCCGGTGTTCCACGCTGGGCACTGGCTCTGACACCGGCCGCACTCGGTACAGGTTTCGAAGTCGAGCAGGCCCTTCCAGGTGAAATCCTCGACCTTGCCGCGACCGAAGATGGCGTCCTCGTCGGGGTCCTCGAAGTCGATGGGCTTGCCGTCGGACTCCATGGGCAGCAGCGGGCCGAGGCCGTCCGGCATGCGCTTGACCGTGACGTTGATCGGCGCGAGGAAGATGTGCAGGTGCTTGGAGTGGAGCACGAAGATCAGGAACGCCAGCATCACGCCGATGTGGGCGAGCAAGCCGACTCGGTCCAGCACGAAGTTGACGTCCTCGCCCAGCGGCTCGAGTAGGTTGCCGACGCCCAGCGATACGAACGCGCCGCTGTCGTACGGAAAGTGGCCAGCCGCCGACGCCGCGCCCCGGAACAGGAACATCGTCCAGATGACGTTGAAGATCATGAAGAGCGTGATCCATGCGCCACCGAGGTGCGAGCCGTAGAACCGAGACGCGCGCTGTTTGCGTTCCGGCGCCTGGCGCAGCCGGATCACGGTGAACACGACGAGCGAGATGAACACCGCGACCGCGATGAAGTCCTGGAGGAAGCCGAGTACCGCCCAGTCGCCGATGAACGGAATCGCGAAGCCCTTGTCGAACAGCGCGCCGTAGGCCTCAAGGTAGACCGTGGCGAGGATGACGAAGCCCCAGAAGGTGAAGAAGTGTGCCAGTCCGGGGATCGACCATTTCAGTAGCTTGCGCTGCCCGAACACTTCCAGCAGGTGCGCTTTGACGCGCTCACCAGCGCCGTCGGTCCTGCCAGGGGCCGGCTGGCCGGACATGATCAGGTTCTTCAGCCACAGCACGCGCTTGGCCGCGAAGCCCAGACCAACCACGGTCATGAGCAGGCCAAGGATCAGCGTTATGAGCACAGCGCCTCCGCATCACACGATCTGTAATTGCGCCAACGTAGCGCGCCGTCGGCGCTCGTGTGAAGTGAGACACGGGCAGTGTCGTTGCCGTGGCGGGGGTTCTCACCGCCAGTGGTGACATTCGCGGCCAGAATTCGTCACCCGTCGCTACCAGGGTGTCTAGCCGCGATCCGGATTGCGCGGTAAGCCGGTGTAGTAATGAATCGCGTGTGCCGCACAGCGCATCTTGCGCACGAGCCAGTACTTCCGGAACAGCGCGGGATTGCGCAGCTTGTCCGGATGCAGGCCGAGGCGTTCGTAGTGCTTCGCGCCGAAGCGCCGCTCCTTGACGCCGCCCAGGAACTGGTCGGTGGCCCAGCCGAGCCACGCGCGGCGCAGCGCGATGCCGTAGTGCTCGACGTCGTCAGCGTGGGAGTCACCCGGTGCCGCGTGGCACTTGCGCATGCGGCTGCAGAACCGGTGCAGCACTCGTAGTGGGGCGTCGGGATCGCGGGCCGCCTCGGGGCCGTCGGTGTGCTCGACGATGCCGTAGCCGGGGTGGCGATGGTCGCCGTCGGTGCGCACCGGTAGCTCGCAGTACGCGCAGGTGTAGCCGTCCAGCCAAGGGTGCACGCAGCCGTCGACGTGTTCGGCCAGCCATGCGGTGTCGTCGCGGTGTGCGGCGAGTAACTGGGCGGAGAGCGCGTGATCGGCGAGTGCGGTCGAACCTGACTGGGCTGATGGGTGCGCGGTCTCCAACCCCATGGACGGTCCTCTCGTTCGGCGGCGTGATCAGTGTGACGAGCGCCACGTGAGGTTGTCAACGAGAACCGATTGACGTGCGCCGATGAGAGGCGTAAAGAACCTGCACGAAAGTGCTAATAACTATTTGGACGATGGTCCAGGAAAAACGCGCATCCAGGTGAAAGCTGTCACCCCGGCGTTGCCGGCGCGCGAAAGACGCCTAATCTACCGGTCAGTAAGACCAACGGCCGGACGTCGCCCGATGCGTCCGGAGAGCGGATTCACCGACGTGCGCTTACGTTGAGTGCGCGAGTGCGTGACGCCGCGCAGAGACGAGCACCAGCGCCGCGCGACCGGCAACGCCGGAGTGAGGCAGAGATACGGAGGTCGAAGAGGACCCATGACCAACATCGTTGTCCTGGTCAAGCAGGTGCCTGACACCTACTCGGAGCGCAAGCTCACCGAGGGAGACCACACTCTTGATCGCGAGTCCGCCGACGCGGTGCTCGACGAGATCAACGAGCGCGCCGTCGAAGAGGCGCTGAAGATCAAGGAGGCAGGCGAGGGCGAGGTCACCGTCCTCTGCGTCGGCCCCGACCGTGCCACCGACGCCATCCGCAAGGCGCTGTCGATGGGCGCGGACAAGGCCATTCACGTGTCCGACGAGTCGCTGCATGGCTCCGACATCCTCGCAACCGCCAAGGTCATCGCCGCGGCCATCGGCCGGGTCGAGGGTGTGGACCTGGTCATCGCCGGTAACGAGTCGTCCGACGGTGGCGCGGGCGCCGTGCCGGCGCTGCTCGCGGAGCTGCTCGGCATGCCGCAGCTCACCTACGCGCACCACCTGACCGTCGAGGGCACCTCGATCAAGGTGGACCGGGAGACCGCGGACGAGGGCATCACCCACCTCGAGGCGAACCTGCCCGCCGTCGTGTCGGTCACCGAGAAGATCAACGAGCCGCGCTACCCGTCCTTCAAGGGCATCATGGCGGCCAAGAAGAAGCCGGTCGAGACGCTCACCGTGGCCGACCTTGGCCTCGACGCGAGCGAGGTCGGCCTCGACAACGCGTGGTCCAAGGTCACTGAGGCCGCGCCGAAGCCGCCGCGCACGGCTGGCGAGAAGGTCGAGGACGACGGCGACGGCGGCGTGAAGATCGCCGAGTACCTGGTCGGCCAGAAACTTATCTGACGAGCTGCGGCGAAGAGGAGGAAATAGAACCATGGCTGAAGTCCTGGTACTCGTCGACCACGTTGACGGCGAGGTCAAGAAGGTCACCACCGAACTGCTGACCGCGGCTCGTGCGCTCGGTGAGCCGTCGGCCGTCGTTGTCGGCGCGCCGGGCACGGCGGGCAAGGCGAAGGAGACGCTGGCGTCCTATGGCGCGGCGAAGGTCTACGCCGCTGAGTCCGACGACGTCGTGTCCTACCACGTTGCCCCGAAGGTCGACGTGCTCGCCGCGTTGGCGGAGAAGACGTCGCCCGCCGCGGTGCTTGTCGCCGCGACACCGGAGGGCAAGGAGGTGTCCGCACGCCTTGCGCTGCGGACCGGCTCCGGCCTGCTCGTCGACGCCGTCGGCGTCGAGGGTGACGGCACGGTCGAGCAGTCCATCTTCGGTGGCGGCTTCACCGTGAAGTCGCAGTCCACCAAGGGCGCGCCGGTCATCTCCGTGCGGCCCGGCAGCGTCGACGCCGAGCAGGCGCAGGGCGCGGCCGCTGAGGAGAGCGTCGACGTCCCAGCCGTTGACGCCGCGAAGGCCGCCAAGGTCACCGGTGTGGAGCCGGTCGTCGGTGGCGACCGGCCGGAGCTGACCGAGGCGTCAGTCGTCGTCTCCGGTGGCCGTGGTGTCGGCAGTTCCGAGCAGTTCTCCGTGGTCGAGGGCCTTGCCGACGCGCTGGGCGCGGCCGTCGGCGCGTCGCGTGCCGCCGTCGACTCCGGCTACTACCCCGCGCAGTTCCAGGTCGGCCAGACCGGTAAGACGGTCTCGCCGCAGCTCTACATCGCGCTGGGTATCTCGGGTGCCATCCAGCACCGCGCCGGTATGCAGACGTCGAAGACGATCGTCGCGGTCAACAAGGACCCCGAGGCGCCGATCTTCGAGATCGCCGACTACGGCATCGTGGGAGACCTCTTTCAGGTCGCCCCGCAGCTGCAGGAGGAAGTCGCCAAGCGCAAGGGCTGACGCTTTCGGCGTGACTTGAGCCCAAGGGCACCTTCGGTACGGATAACGTGCCGAAGGTGCCCTTCGGCGCTGTCTGGGCCCCGAGTACCGCACGTTCACGCGCTGTGCACCGCACGCCTGTCGCGTCACCAAACGGGGTTCATCGTCGGCCCGTACACCTACGGGCATGACTTCCGCACTCCTGCTCACCAGCACGGATGACACCGAGGGCGCGGGCCCCCGCTACTCCCTGCGCGTCGCGCGCGGCAGCGACGAGGTCGTCGCCGCCCAGCGGCTCCGCCACCACGTCTTCGCCGGGGAAATGGGCGCCCGGCTGGCCAGCCCGTTCGAGGGCCTCGACATCGACCCGTTCGACACCTTCTGCGATCACCTCGTCGTCCGCGACGACACGTCGGAGCAGGTCGTCGGCACGTACCGGATGCTGCCGCCCGACCGCGCCGCGCTGGCGGGTGGCCTCTACGCCGACACCGAGTTCGACCTCACCTCGCTCCAGCCGCTGCGCGACAACCTGGTCGAGACCGGTCGGTCGTGCGTGCACCCGGACCACCGCAGCGGCGCCGTCGTCAGCCTGGTGTGGGCGGGCATCGCGCGCTACATGTTGCTGTCAGGGCACCGTTACCTCGTCGGCTGCGCGTCGGTGCCGCTGGCCGACGGCGGCGCGCTCGCGTCGGGCGTGTGGGACACCGTGCGCGCCAAGCACTACGCGCCCGACACCCGCCGCGTCACCCCGCTGCACCCGTGGGACCCCAGCGACGCCGCCCGTCCGGAACGCCCCATCTTGCCGCCGCTGCTGCGCGGCTACCTGCGGCTGGGCGCGCAGGTGTGCGGCCCGCCAGCGTACGACCCCGACTTCGACGTCGCGGACTTCTTCGTGCTGCTCGACCTGCACCAGCTCAACGAGCGTTACCTGCGGTTCTTTCTGGGGGCGGGCTGATGCACGCGTGGATGCCGACGTCGCCGTGTGGCACGGGCTGCCTCGACTCCGATTCGTCCCGGGTGGGGCTGCTGCGGACGCTCTTCCGAATGGCGCGGCTGCTGATCGCGCTCGTCGTCGCGGCGGCGCACGTCCTCATACGGTCGGGAGATGAGCGACGGCACGCCGTCCGGGTGGGCTGTGCGCGGCTGCTGCGCGCGTGTGGGGCGCGGCTCGTCGTGCATGGCGGCGACGACCTGGTGGACGAAGCCCGCTCCGGCGGCCGGGGCGTGCTCGTGGTCAGCAACCACATCTCGTGGCTGGACATCCCCGCCATCAACGCGCTGACGCCGATGCGCTCGGTCGCCAAGGCCGACATCCAAGAGTGGCCGGTGCTCGGCGGGCTCATCGCGCGGGCAGGCACGATCTTCGTCGACCGGGAGCGGCTGTCGACGTTGCCGGGCACGGTCGCCGACCTGACCGACGCGTTGCGCGGCGGTGCGCTGGTCAACGTGTGCGCCGAGGGCACGACGTGGTGCGGGGCCGCGAGTGGGCCGTTCGTGCCCGCGCCGTTTCAGGCGGCCATCGACGGCGGCGTGCCGGTGCGACCGATCGCGCTGCGGTACCGGCTCGCCAACGGCACCGAGACCACGCGCCCGGCGTTCCTCGGCCCGGAGTCGTTGTTCACCTCGGTACTGCGAGTGCTGCGACTGCGCGGCCTGGTGGTGGACGTCGTCGTCTGTGACGAGATCGCGCCCGGTCGTGCGGGTGACCGCCGGGAACTGGCGCAGCTGGCGGAGACGTCGGTGCGCTCCGCCCTCGGGCACGACACCGTGGCCACGGCACGTCGTGCGCTGCCGTTGCGGGTGCGGACCCGCGTGCGCTGAACGACGCGTTGGCGACCCAACATTTGCGGTCGTACCGTGGGTGTCATGAACCGCAAACGCGATGTTACCGCAGGTCAGAGCGCCGACCGGCCGCCCGTGCTGGACTCCTACGGCCGGTTGTCACGGGTGCCGGAGACGGGCGAGCTTGAGAAGATCGACGTCCAGTGGGCCGACAACCGCAAGGTTGTCGATCGGGTTGGGGCGGCCCTGGGTGAGGAGCTGCAAGACGGGCTGTCGGCGTGGAAGCGTGGCGTCCGCCGTCCGGGGTGGGAACGGCTGTTGGAGCGGGTGGAGTCGGGCGAGTCGGACGGGATCGTGGTCTGGCACACCGACCGCCTTTTCCGGCAGCCGCGCGACTTGGAAAAGCTGATCGAGCTGGGTGAACGCGGGTTCAAGGTCTACTCCGCTCACGGTGAGCGGGACTTGGCGGACCCGGATGACCGGTTCATTCTGCGGATCGAGGTAGCGCACGCGGCCCGGTCGTCGGATGACACGTCCCGGCGGATCAAGCGCCGGTTCGCTACGTTCCGGGACCAGGGACGCCAGACGGGCGGGCCGCGCCGGTTCGGCTTCCCCGGCAAGGACGCGACGTGGAAGCCCGGCCCGGATGAGACCAAGGCCGATCAACCGATGGTGCCTATGGAGTTGGTAGAGCGCGAGCGGCAGGCCATCCGGGATGCGGCCGAAGCGATCTTGACCGGAACGTCGGTGCGGGAGATCGCGCGGCAATGGAACAAGGCGGGGTTGCGTACGGCGGCCGGGCGGGAATGGGTTCAGGTCACGGTGCGGGAGACGCTGAAACGCAAGTCGTTGGGCGGGATCATCGAGCACGACGGCAAGCCGGTGGGCCGCTTGCCGGGTGACCCGATCCTGAAACAGCGCACGTTTGAGCGGCTGCAAGCGTTGTTTGCCGGACGCAAGCGCGGCCGGGTGGTCGGTGAGCGCTACGTGGGGACTGGGATTCTGCGGTGTGGGGTGTGCAACACGAAGCTGTCCGCCCACGCGCAGAGCGACAAGAACACCTACCCGGACGGCACTCCACGGGCGACGTACTTCTGTAACAAGGACCGGCGCGGGTGCGGCCGGGTGTATGCCGACGTGCGCGCCGTGGATCACGAGTTGCGCGTGTTCACGCTCCGGCGGCTGTCGGACTCGCGGCACGCGGCGGCCATTTCCGCCGCGCGGTCGAAGGTCGCGGAACGCCTGGCGGAGGTCAATGACGAGATCGCACGGTGTGAGGCGCTGCAACGCGCGTTGTCGGAGCGGTTGGGCGCGCGACAGATGACCCTGGATAGCTTCGACGCGGCGAACGAACCGCTTGCCGCTGATCTTGCCCGGCTGACGGCTGAGCGGCTGTCGTTGTCCGGGGGCAACCCGGAGGGGCCGACCGAGGCTCAGAGCGTGGAAGAGCTGGACGAACAGTGGAAGGCGGGCGGCTACGCCGAGAAGCGCGCCATGCTGTTGTCCGCGTTGGGTCGGGACCGGCTGGTGATCGACCGCTACCAGCGCAACGGCAAGCGCGCGTTCGACAAGTCCCGGTTGCGGCTGATCGAGGCAGCGGCCCCGGCCCCGCTGGCGGACGCGGGGTGACCCGCCCGAGCCCGCCCAGACAGCCCACAACCGCCGTGAGGGGTGTTCCCCGGCCCAGTGCCGGAGAACACCCCTCACGTGTGTTGTCAGCCCGTGCTACGCGGCCCGTGGCCGCTCGGACGCCGGAGGGTCGTCCGGGCGTTCGCGGTGCTTGTCGATACGGCGGAGCACAGTCGCCACCGTGGCTATCTGGTCAGCGGTCATCGGTGGCATGGCCGCACAGATCAGCCCCCAGTACTCCCACGAGTTGTCCGCGCCGGACGGCCCCGTGAAGTCGCGAGGCTGGACGTTCAACGCGGCGGCAAGCGTAACCAGGTGCGCGGCTGGTGGTGTTGCGGTCCCTTCTTCATAGGCGGTGATCGTGTCGGCGGGTAGTCCAGTCCGGTCGCCCAGTGCTACGCGGGTGTACCCGTACAGGTCCCGGTAGGCACGAAGACGGCCGGGCGAGAACACCCCCGGCCCGTCCCCTGTGGACTCCTCATCGGCAGCAGGATCGGACACCGGGGTGAGGTGACGGCGGGCACTCGGCGCACGACGTGAGCGAATCTGAGCGGATGCGTGGTGTGGTGGCCGGGGTGGCATCGCGGCGGCTCCTCTCGGCAAGGTCGGCAGGATCGGCAGGCGTGGGTTCGTCTGGCGGCCCTCCTCTCCGCGTGCGGTTGGCGGCACGGGTGCTCAGGCCGCGCGGGGGCGCGCGGCCGGTTGGGGTAGGTCGATCAGGCGTCGGCGTTCACGGGCAGCGACGGGCAGCCAGACCGGCCCGGCGGGGCTGGCGTCGGCGTAGTCGGTGGCGGCGGTGCTGGCGACCGACAGCCCGGACAGTTCCCGATACCGCCCGGACGCCACACGGTGGAAATTGTTTTGTCGTTTCACCTCCGAGAACACGAACAGAATCGGATGGTTGATATCGGCCATCGCAAGATTTCGGTATCCCTCAAATTTTCCGATCAACCTTTCCAGCGTCTCCGTTCCGTTGTCGTACTCAACAAAGAAACTCACACTACGCGTGTCTCCCTGCCACTTCCCGTAGCCGTCCGGGCGGACTATTTCACCCACTGATTCTGCAATTTTCCGTTCAGGCCACCAATCGACTAGGACGTTTTCACGGTGATTGTTCGCATCATGGTAAAGGCGGGTGAAAAAGTCGTTGATTCCCAACAGGTGGTCAAGTCGCGGGGATTCCGCGAGTGACAGAATTGTTTCGGTGATACGTGACGGGCGCGGTATGGGGTGGCCCGTTCGCGCGGCGTGCATCATCACGCCGAGCATTCCCAGCGTGTAGCGCCACGACTGGGAGCCCTGCGGCAGGCACCGACGGAACCGGGCCAGCACGCCCCGCGCGGTCAACCGCGCGAGACGGTGTTGCGCGGTGATCGGGCTGGTGAACGCCACGCGGGTGAGCTGCTCGGTGGTGAGTACGCGGTGCTCGGCGAGCAGGCGCACCAGCAGCCGGTCCCGGTCGGTGAGGTGACGCTGTGCGTCGATGGCCTCAGCCACGCTGCCAGGGGTGATTGTGATGGTGGAGCGAGTGGCTACAGAAGCCAGTCGGGTTCGCGCCACGATTCCTCCTCAGAGTGCTGACCAGCGGAAAGACCCCAGTCGGGGGCGGCATCTCCCCCGGCAGCCCTTACGGTGCCGCCGGAGATGCCAGGGGAGTTGCTGGGCGAGGTGCCGGGGGAGATGCCTCGCTCCTGCGGCGTGGACCGGTCAGACTGGCGAAGCTCGGTCACACCGGGTTTGGAGTCCACCTTGCGCGCCATGCCGGTGACGTCCCGCTCACCGCGCGGCAACCCGGTCCGGCTCCTGGCGGCGGCCCGCAACGCCTCCGCGCGACCGGGGACGGCCGGAGGTAGCGGTTCGGTGGCGAGAGTGAACGGCGGGGAGTCGTGTCCGTGGTGGACGATCCGGGCCACGACCTCGAACGCGCCCCGCCGGGACAAATCCATCTCGGTGAAATACGGTGCCACATGCCGCACGAGTTTGGAAGCGTCATCCGGGGACACCGTGAACACAATCTTGTTGCGGGCGTTCGCGTTCACCGCGTCCCGCACCTCGACCGGCAGTTGCGCCAAATGCTGATGCGCCAGCACCAGCGAAATACGATAACCGCGCGCTTCCGCCAAGGTGTCGTCCACGCCGATCGGCAAATGCAGGAAATTGTGACACTCGTCCACCACGATTGTCGCGTCCCGTCGCTGTTCCGGCGGCAATGCGGAACGGCGAATGGCGTGGGACCACAACCCGGACAGCAACAGCGACCCAACGAGCCGGGCGGTGTTCTCCCCGATTTCTCCTTTCGCCAATCGGGCGATGAGGATTCCGCCGTCCAACACGTCGGTGGGGTTGATCGTGGACCGGGCCGCGCCGAGCAGGTCACGGGCGAACCGCCGCGACAGCACCCCGCGCAACCGGGACAGGATCGGCCCACACAGTTGGGCGCGCTGCCCGACCGACAGTTGATCGAAGCCGTCCCAGAACCCGTCCAACCCGTCCGGCTCGCCGTACTCGGCCAGCAGGTCCCGCCGCCATCCCGGTTGGGTCAGCACGGTGATCACCTCGGCCAGCGTGGAGCCCGGCCGCCGCGCCAGCGTAAGAGAGGCCGCGCGCATCACGTCGTCCATGCGCGGCCCCCACCAGGCGGCATACAGCCGCCGGAACACGCCGACCACGTTTTCGGCCGCCCACTCCCGCCCCGCGCTTGCAGTGCGTGCGCCCGGCACGGGAGCGAGCACGTTCCACGCCGGGGGTGCCTCGGTTTCCGCCGGGTCCAGAATGATCAGGCGGTCGCCGCAGCGGGCCGGAAGCCGGTCCAGCACGTTGCGGGCAAGGTCACCCTGGCAGTCCAGCAGCGCGACACCGCGCCCGGCTTCCGCTTCGGCCAGCACATGATTCGCCAGCCACGTGGACTTGCCGGAGCCGGTCACGCCCTGCACGTGGACGTGATGCCGAGCGTCGGCTACCTCCATGCCGATCACGTCGCCCGAGTCGTCCCAGTTGGACACCCCGAGCGGCTTCGGGTGTTGGCGGGCAGGGTGTTCGGCCGGGGTCAGCCGCAACCGGCGCGGCCCCCGGCGCGGTTCCCCGTGTTCGTGCCCGTGTGTTCGGTCGGGACGCGGGTTCGGCCCGCTGGTGGACCGACGAATGATGGGGTCAGGCTGCCTCATCGCGAGTTCCTTCCTGATCGGTGGGCGGGTGAGGATTGGAGCGGCGCAGTGTCCGGCGAACGTGCGGCAGGTCCCGCCCCGCCGGGCGAATGCGGGTCACGGTGTCGGCCATGCCGTACTGGGTGGGTTCTTCCGGTAGGTGCCACAGCGCGGCCAGCTCGCCCACGGTGGCGGCGAAGGTGTACCGGGCACGGGCGGGGCGTCGCCCGTCCAGCCGAGAACCGGCGTGGCGGGTGGTGTGCGTGCGCAGCGAGGCCAGCGGGGCGGCCAGGTCGAACGCGCCCGCCAGCACCGACAGCGCCCGGCGGTGCGTCCGCCGCGTGCCCGGCCCGGCGTAGGCGACGCGCAGCGTGGCTCGCAGGTGCGGCCCGTGGCCTTGCTTGACCGTGATCGCCTTGCGCCGCGCTTCGGCCACCGGGTCCTCGTCGGGCCGGTCGGCACCGTGCGGACGCACCGTCGGCCCGCCCGCACGCGCCCCGGAGGGGCCGGGCAGGAACAGGTCCACCACGGCCAGCGCCGCCCGTACCGGCAGGGCCAGCACGCCCAGCAGCCCGCGCGCCCACCACGACGACGGCCCCCTCCGCCCGCCCGAGGTGGTCCGGCGTTCCGGGGTGACGACGAGTTGCACGCACGCCCGCTCACCCGAACCCAACCGGGACAGCGCAGCCAGCGCGCCGCGCAACGGGTCCGCCTCCCCGACGTCCACCGGCCGCACGGCGCGGGGGCTGGGGTCGATCAGCGGCACCCACGGCCCACCCTGTGGGTAGACCTCCGCCGCCGACACCCGCACACGCGGACTGTCCGGATCAACCGTCCACAAAGGAGGCTGAGCGTTGGCGCGGACCCGTGCGCCGGGCCATACGTGGGTAATGGCGTCCGCGACTGGTCCCACAGCCAGCGCGGGCGGCACCCACACCCCGGCCCGCACCCTGCCCGCGTCAGAGACGAACTCCACGGCGAGCTGACGTGGTGCCAGCCCGCGCCGCCGAGTGCGGTGCAGCATCCCCGCCAACGCGTGCCACAGCGCCGCCGCCGCATCGCGGGGCATCGACGCGGGCGGAACGATCTCCACCCACCGCGACGACGCCACCGCGTCTCGGCGTGCCCGCCGCACCGCCAGCGCCAGCAGCGCGCCAGTGGTCAGCGCCAACGCGGCGGCCACCGCCAGCAGCGGCCACCACACTTGCAGCCACCGCCACAGCGTGAACGCCAGCGCTGACAGCCAGCCGTTCGCCGTGGACGGATCGCAGATGAACGACCCGACCGGCGACCCCGCGTCCACACAGGACGAACCCGGACCTGGCGTCGGGGTCAGTGGTGGTGCCGCCACCAGGTATGTGCTAAAGTCGTTGTCTAGCATAGGAAAACTCCTCATCATCGGGGTTTTGCGCGCAGCACGGCTCACGCCGTGACCGAACAACCGCTTCACTGGTCGTTCGCGCACGCGCACTCGGTCAATCTTCAGTTCTCACCCTGTCTCGACTGTCCTGCATGGACAGTCACGCCGTCACCGGGACGGCGGGCCGCGTTCCCGGTTCTCCCGTGACCGCCGGGGCCGTCTCGGCGGGCGGCCCGGCGCGGCAGCGTTGGTTACGGGTGTCATGCGGCGGCCCTGCCCGACTCGACCGGCCTGGCCGCGCGTCCGGTATCACGGTTGGCTTCCTGTGTGTCGCGGTAACTCTCGACCGCCGTCACGCCACCGCCGGAACCACTTGCCGGAGTCTCGTTCGACTCGGTTGTCTCGGTGGCCACCGTCGAGACCGGCCCCGCGGTGATCGGTTCCGCGGCCCGACTCTCGTCCACAGTGGAACGATTCTCGGAGGTGTCGGAAGTTGCGGGAATCCGGCCGGTTCGTCGCCAGCGGGCCAGCACCGCGCGCCCGTAGTCGCGGGTACCCGCGATCCGGTCCAGCTCCGCGCCCGTGAGCGTCCGCCCCTGCGCGAGAGCGCACCGGTAGTGCTCCCACATCACCCGTTGCGCCTCACCCCGCCGCACCCGCCGACCCGACAACGCGGTCTCGTCCGGGCCGGACACGGAGTCGAGCCGTCCAGCACCCACGGCGGCCGGGGTGTCGGTGCCGGGCGAGACGGTCTCGCCGGTCCCGGCCCCGAGATCGAGAACGCGGGAGTCTCCCGGTTCTCCCGTGACAAGAGGTTGGGTCTCGGTGCGAGTGTCGCGGGTGGCCGAGTGGATCAGGATTTCCACCGACAGCAGCAACGCCAGCGGCGGCCACCCGGCCACCAGCACCGGAGCCCAGTCCCAGCGGCCGGCCGCCGCGACGTTCGCCGCGAGCGAGACCACCACGCCGGCCACGAACGCCACCCGCACCACGACGCGCACCCACGGCCGCGCCACCGTCAGCGCCGGGTCCAGCAGCGCCAGGCTCGCCAGCACCAACAACCCGTCCACACTCAGCGGCCACACCGCCGCCGCGATCCCACGCGCACCATGCGCCAGGGCGAACGCCCACTGATGGTCATACGACACGTACGCGGCCACCGCCGCGACCACCCCGGCCGCGCCGCGTTGCAGCCACACCCGCCATCGTGTCCCACGGCCACGAGCGCGCACCGCGTCCGGCAGGCTGGTCACCGACCCGCCCCGGCACCATCGAGCACCGCCAAGCGGGCCATGACGCGAATCGTGACGCCCTCCGGCGCGTCCGCCCACACCGCGCGCTCGGACGCCAAGTGTCCGGCGCAGACGCGGCGCTGATGCCCGGACGGATAGTCGATCACCGCCACCGCGCGGTGGTCGCAGTGCCGCCGCTGGTGCTTGGCGGGCCGGTAGCCCCGGCACTTCGGCACCCGGCACCGCCACTGACCGGCCCGCCACACCAGGGTGTCCCCGTGCTCCCGGCACCCGCGTACCGGCATCGAGCACAACCGCGTGTCCCCGGCCAGCTCTGCCTCTTGCACCCGGACCGTCCACTGCCGTTGCTCCGAGCGCTCCTCATGCGGAACGGCCATCAGCAGCGCCGCTGTCTCCACCGGCACGCCGTGCGCGATCAGCGATTCCGCCAACCGGTACCCGGTCTCCCGGCCCCGCAACCGCTCCGCCCGCCGAATCTCCGGCGGCATCTGCTCCTCCGGCGCGAACCCACGCGGCCACGCCGCATCGTTGCGCACATCCACATCCGTGTAACCACGCTTGATCATGACCTAATCTCCTGTCCGAGTTCTGATCTCGTCACCGCCCGCGTCCACTCGGGACACCCGGCGGTCTGGTTCCCCTTGCACCCCCTAACTCCGAAAAACGGCCCACTTTTCCAGGCCCGAAACCAAAACGTGATAAAGAAAGTGGTGGCATGACGTGACGGCGCGTGCACCCTCGGACACTTGCGCAAGGCCAAGCGCAACAAATCTCAGGACGGCACACGCGCGCCCGAGGGGCAACGACGGATCGACAGGGGCGGCGCTGCATAAGAGGGCACGCGCAACACGCCCGGTCTGCCCGGCACCACGCACGTTGCCGGGACCTCGACTCCAGGCGTCCCTACGACGGGGACCCGCCCGGCCGGTCAACCGTGCAACGCCTGCCAGCGGTAAGCCGAACGAGTTGCTAACCTCGCAACCTGTCCGGTTGCCACTGGCAGGACTTTCAAGCTGGCACACCCACATCACAGTACGCAAGTCAATGTGATCTTAATCACACTATGTCCAACCGGCGTCCCCTTGACAGGACTGGGCGACAGCGCTACGCGGTAGCTCGGGTGACGTGAGCGATCTTTCAAGTGCCACGCAGGGGCGCAACAAACCCAAACGGGGGCCGTTCCTGGAACGGCCCCCGTTAAATAACCTCGGTCAACAAGGAAAGCGATCAGCTTGGAAGATCGAATTCGCCCGCCTTGGCTCCCTTGACGAACGCCGACCATTCATCCGGCGTGAACCGGAACGGCGGCTCGTCCGGATTCTTGGAGTCGCGAACGAGAACGCCAATGCCGTCAATAATGCGGCACTCTACGCATTGGTCATTTCCTCCACCGCTGAACGACGACTTGAACCAGCCGGTGTCACGCGCAGGTTTCGGCATCTCAGTTTCTCCTCTTAGCTTGATTCAAAGTATCTCCTCGTTTCCTCCGGCGAGAGTGCCAACTCTCGCAGTTTGTTGAACGCTCGCAACAGTCGCTCGGTGTCCGTCGCCTTGTCGAAATAGGTAGAAGGACCGTAAACGACAGGAAGGAAACCAACTGGTCGGAGAACTTCGCCAAACCTGAGCATGGACAGCCCGCCGTGTTGCGCTGGATTGTCTTTGGCCGTCGCGGGCACGATGCGGACGGTCATATTGGCGTATTTGTCTATTACTTGCAGAACATGTTCACACTGCTTGCGCATTACTTCGGCGTTGCCGACCTCGGCGGTTAGCGCGTCGTCAGTGAACATGATCTCTACTTGCTTTTTCTTCTCAGCCTCAAAGACCAGCCGCTGACGTTCAATGCGAAACGCCACGCGCTTGGAACGCTCGTCGCCCGACTCGTCCCACCAGATCCCTTCGGAAGCACTCATTAATGCGTCGATGTATTCGGGCGACTGAATCAGGTATGGGTAGATACCTTTCTCATATATCCAGATATCTTTCGCCATCGCTTCAAGCCATGCGACCCGGCGATATGACCCCTCCACGAGATCGGTGTAGGGACTATCGGTAGGGCGCTTACGCGCCTCGACACCCAGCGCCAGGATCTCTTTGCGGCGAGTCGGCGACGCTTCGAGGTAGTCCACAAGCGCTTCCAGTTCTTCCGCAAGAAGCGTCGCCTTGCCATCCAGGACCTTGATGAGACGCGCACGATCCTTGCCCGCTGCTTCCGCCGCGCCGTCCAAGGTCTTCTTGGAGTCCGCGCGCAACTGCTTCAGCGCCTCACCAAGGAACACGCGCGGAATCGTCTGGACTGCCTCGGCCACCTGATCACCCTCTCTGTCACGCCCACTCACATGCGCACGTAGCAGCGTGTCAACGCTGCCCCATGAAGTTCACCTGATCAGGGGTATGTCATCGGACACATGTTTCCCATAAGGTCAGGGACACATGTTTCCCACGGACACATGTTTCCCGTGAACCTAGCAGGCGGAGGTTGTGGCTCATGGCTCCCCAGGGTAGAGCGCAGGGCGGTGTACCTGGCTCGGATGGGTCGCGAAGGCGCCCCCTGGCAGGCTCGACCTGCGGCGCAGAAGCACCGTCAGGGGGCGCACCCGGCCCCCTGCTCCCGCTGTATGTCTGGGCTCAGGTGGCCGCGTTCATGGTCGGTGAGGCACTGGACCCGGACGGCGTCTCGGTGCCACAGTCAGAGGCTTTGGCCTGGTTGGACGCCGTGGAAAGTCTGGCGGACCCGACGTTGGACGGGGTTCCGGCTATCCAGACAGCCCGTCTGCTGATCCCGGATCCAGCGGCGGCCCGTCAGGCCCTCTCGGTCCCGGTCGTACCCGCTCAGGCGCTCTCGGACCGCTCGGCGTCATCCGGTCTGGTCGGGGGTGGGTCGTGACCGCGTTCGACGTTCTACTCACGGTGGGTGGTGTCCTGCTGGTGCTCGGCCAACTGGTGTACGCGGTGACGCGCGGCAAGCCGTCCCGTGATCATGGGGAGCGGTGATCAGGCATGGTTTCGTCTTTGGTGCTCATCGGCGCGATTCTCGTTGCCGTTCTCGCCGGATTCTACGGCGGCTTGCTGTGGACAGCGCGCCCCTTTCGCAGCGCTCGAAGTAACTACGATTCGCATTTCTCCGCGTCCGCCGTCATCGAACGAGTCAACGCCGAGTACGAGAGCGAGGACCAAGGGGACTACCCCGTGGCCGATGCCCCGGAATGGCTGGATGAGGATTCCGGCGAGTCGGAACCTGATCCGGTTGAGCGAACTGAACGCATCGTTCCGGTAGATGTTCAGCTCTACGGCGGTGCCCACGACTCGAACCCTGGCCTGTTTCGCTACAACCTGTCCGTCCCGTCCCCGGCGCGTGTGCCGGACGCGGAGCGCACTACCGAACTCCCCGTGGTCGGGCCGCTGGTCCCCGACGCCCGGCCCGGCCACGGGGTACCACCCATGCGCGAACGGTCCACCGGCAGGCACGCACTCATAGAGGGTGGGCGCAGATGACCGGCGGACCGAGAGACTTGCTACGGCTGAACTGCGGGCACCTGTTCGAGCTGCACCAGTGGAAGGCTCGACGATTCGCGCTCCGGTACGTAGACCCGCACGAGGCGGACGACATTGTGAGCGAGTCATTCGCACGGATATTCGGCGTGATGCAGCGCGGCAAAGGGCCGACCGATGACGGGTTCTGGTCCTACCTATGTACGACGATTCGCAACGAGTGCGCGAGCCGGGCTCGGCGTCGGGCGCTGGAGGACCGAACCGTGAACGACTACATGGCTACCGTCGCGCGGAATCAAGGGGCGTATGCCGCTGACGTGGTGGCGTCCTATACGACGGAATCGGCGTTGACAAACGCGTTCGACCGGTTGCCCGGCCGGTACCGCCTGGTGCTGATTCTCACCGTGGCGGAAGGCCAGTCCTGCGCGGAAGCGGGCGTGACACTGAACCTCGGTGCCAACGCGGTTGCGGCGTTGGCCTACCGCGCACGAAAGCACCTTCGGGCGCTCATTGACGAAGAAATGGGCTCGCTTGAGACGAGCCCTGAATGGGCGATTCGGCAAGAACGGTTTGCACATCAAGTAGCTAGTTCGATTGCAGCATGAAAGGGAAACGGGAAATGTTCACTCATCAAGGAATCGCGGTCAGCGCGTGGGTCAATCTGGACTCGTCATGTTCCATTAAGCCAGACGTGTACGGGGAAGAACTTCAAATCGAGTTCGGGTCACGTGGCGGCTCGTTGGGCATGGTCATCACGGAAGACATGGTGGACAGGCTGGCCGTGGTGTTCGCGGAGGCGAAAGCGCGGTTCCGTGAACTGGACATCGAAGCCGAACAGCAAGAACTGATGACAGCGTGAGGTTACGCGAGACCGGAGCCGCGCCGAACAGCCAGGCAATCCCTTGTGGCGGCGCGGCCACGGTCCCTACGATGTACTAACAGTGCCCGATCGAACACGCAACGTGTTCGACAATAAGGAAAGGAAACAAGGGTAATGACGACAACGGAAGCGATGCGTTTCTATGATGACCCGCTCGCCCCGGTGAGCGCGCAATTCCCGTTGACTCGGCCGGGTCTGGCGACGGTGGACAACACCGAAACCCCGTCCGCGCCGGACACGCGCCCGTTCGGCCTGCGGCACGTCCGCGCGATGCCGGAGCCGGTTGTTCCGGCGTACGAGTACAGCCACGATCAGCAGGTGTCGGTTTCCGACGATGGCAGCGAAACCCCGATGGTGAAGCTGTCTCCGAACATGGAATGGTCGTCCATCACCGACAACGACGGCGACGAGGGGCCGTCCGAGGACTGGGGAAATGACTTCGCCCCGGATTACCCGGTGCAGGTATGACAGTCCTTATCTTCGCTCAGGATTTCGACCGGAGCGCGGATCAGGTTGTGCTCAAACTCAATGAGCGCAGCGTGCCGGTGTTGCGGATCGACACGAGTTGGTTCCCGCAACAGCTCACCGTGGACGCCGAGTTGGACGGCGGACGGTGGGTCGGGGAACTGCGGACCCCGCACCGGTCGGTGGCGCTGGAATCGCTCCGCTCGGCCTGGTATCGGAGCCCTACGGCGTTCGAGTTCCCCGAGGGCATGAGCCGGGCCGAGCGCGAGCACGCCAACCGGGAAGCTAAGTTGGGTTTCGGTGGGGTGCTCTCGTCTTTGCCGTTGTGTTGGGTCAACCATCCGAACCGGGCGGCCGATGCGGTGTACAAGCCGTTGCAACTCGCCGTTGCTGCCCGGTGCGGACTCACCGTGTCACGCACGCTGATTTCCAACGATCCCGACGCCGTTCAACGGTTCGCCAAGGACAGCAAGACTGGTGTCATCAACAAGGCGTTGGGTACCAGTCGGGTTTTGGAGGAAGGCGTTCGGAAGATCGGTTTCACTCGGCGGCTCACCGACGAGGATTTGTCCGACCTTCGCGGAATCAACGTGACCCTTCACCAGATTCAGGATTGGGTGGAGAAGGACCACGAAGCACGCGTGGTGGTCATCGGTGACAAGATGTTCGCCGTTGGCATCTACGCGGGCAGCGAGGCCAGTCACATCGATTGGCGGTCGGACCACGACGCCTTGTCCTATGGTGTTCTGGCCGTGCCGTCAGACGTGGAAAAGGGACTACGGGCGTTCATGGCCGAGTTCCGTATCACGTATTCGGCGTTCGATTTCGTTATTACCCCGTCCGGGGAATGGGTTCTTTTGGAGTCCAACCCTGGCGGGCAATACGGGTGGCTGGAATCCCGGACCGGTGTTCCGCTCACGGACACGCTGGTGGACCTTCTCGCGCAAGGCGAACCGACGTGACCGACCAGTGGCAGGCCCGCGCGGAAGCCCTGGCCGACAAGCTGACCGCAGACGGTGACCTGCACACGGCGGAATGGCGGGCCGCCGTGTGCGGCGTGCCGCGTCACGAGTTGGTTCCCCGGTACTACGAACAGGAGGGCACAACGTATCGACTGGTCACGCCCGACGATGATGCATCGCGCCGGGCATGGCTTGACCGGGTGTACTCGGACACCACGTTGATTACCGCCGTCGTGGCCGACTCATCCGGCCGTCAGGTTCCGGTGTCGTCCAGCACGAAACCGGACCTCATGGTTCGGATGCTGGAAGCGCTGGACGTGCGCGACGGACACCGGGTGTTGGAGGTCGGCACCGGCACCGGGTACAACGCGGCGTTGCTGTCACACCGGCTCGGGGCGGATCGGGTGTTCTCGATCGACCTTCGGCCCGAACTGGTGGACGCGGCGGCCGAGCGGCTCGCCACGATGGGATACCGGCCCGTTCTCCGTGCCGTGGACGGAAGCGGGGGGCTGCCCGAGCACGCGCCGTATGACCGGATCATCGCAACCTGTTCGGTGGCAGCCATTCCCCCGGAATGGATCGAACAGACCGCGCCTGGTGGTCTCATCCTGGTGGACGTGGAAGGCCAGTTGAGCGCGGGCAACCTCGTTCTACTGCGACGGGGTGACGAACCGGTGGCGGAAGGGAAGTTCCTCGACTGGTACGGGCGGTTCATGGCGCTACGGCACGACGCGGCCAGCGTCGGGCACGCCTGGCCCACCGTGGACCGGTCGCAAGGTGAGGAACGGACCTCGACCGTGAACCCGGTGGAGCTAGACGGCGGGTTTCGGTTCCTGGCTCAGTTCCGGCTACCACCGGGAACGCTGCACACCCTCACGGTTGACGACGGCACGCCTACCGCAACGTGTCTGACCAACCGGGACGGGTCGTGGTCCTCGGTGGACCGGGCGGCCGACGAGTCGGGGCGGTACCGGGTGCGCTCGGCAGGGCCGCGTGACCTGTGGGCCGACGTGGAACACGCGTACGACGAGTGGCGGGCGATGGGTGCCCCCGTCTGGCACCGGTTCGGCCTGACAGCCACGCCTACCACACAACGTGTGTGGCTGGACAGTCCTGACAGCCCACACGCGTGGAACCTCGACACCTGACGGGACGGGATCTGACACGGCGCGGCCGGGGCACAGCGACAGCCCCGGCCGCGCCGTCGTTGTTCGGGGCGTGGCACCCTACGCGTCCGGCCCGTTAGAACGGACCCGCAGGTCACGAGTGTGTAACCAAATGCCGGTTCCCCTTCGCCGCGTTCGGTGCAGTGAAAGCGTCGTTCGCCGCGCCCAGCGCAGGGAAGGCGTCATTCAGCGCACCACGCACCGGCGTCTGGTCGTCCCGGTTACCCTTGAATGGCGATGACCTACCTTGACCACGCGGCGACGACACCGATGTCGCCACGCGCCATTGCGGCGATGACCGAGGCGCTGTCGGACACCGGCAACGCCTCGTCGCTGCATTCCTCGGGCAGGCGCTCGCGGCGCAGGGTGGAGGAGGCCCGCGAGGCCATCGCCGAGGCACTGGGCGCGCGGCCGTCCGAGGTGCTGTTCACCGGTGGGGGCACCGAAAGCGACAACATCGCCGTCAAGGGCATCTACTGGGCACGCCGTAAGGCCGACCCCGCCCGCACCAGGGTGCTGGTGTCGTCCGTGGAGCATCACGCCGTGCTGGACAGCGTCGAGTGGCTCGCCGAGCACGCGGGCGCCGAGATCACCTGGCTGCCGGTGGACACAACCGGCCAGGTGCTGCCGGAGGCCGTCCGCGCCGCGATCGAGACCAACCCGGACGACGTGGCGCTTGCCACCGTCATGTGGGCGAACAACGAGGTCGGCACCGTCAATCGCATCGCGGACATCGCGGAGGTCTGCGCGGAGTTCGACGTCCCGCTGCACACCGACGCGGTGCAGGCCGTTGGCGCGGTCGACATCGATTTCGCCGCCAGCGGGGCGAGCGCGCTCACACTGACCGGCCACAAGCTCGGTGGCCCGTACGGTGTCGGCGCGCTGCTGTTGGCCCGCGACGTCGAGTGCACCCCGTTGTTGCACGGCGGTGGGCAGGAGCGCGACGTGCGGTCAGGCACCCTCGACGTCCCCGGTGTGCACGCCTTCGCGACCGCGGTTCAGGAGGCCACCACCGACATCGCAGGGCGTGTCGCCGATCTGAGCGCCCTGCGGAACGCGCTGGTGAACGGGGTGCTGGAGCAGGTGGACGACGCCGTCCTCAACGGTGCGCCGCTCGACAGCGACCAGCGGCTCGCGGGCAACGCCCACTTCAGCTTCCCCGGCTGCGAGGGCGACAGCCTGCTGATGCTGCTCGACGCCAAGGGAATCGAGTGTTCCACCGGCTCGGCCTGCACCGCGGGGGTGGCGCAGCCCAGCCACGTGCTGCTCGCGATGGGTGTCGATGAGTCCTCCGCGCGCGGGTCGCTGCGGTTCTCGCTCGGCCACACCTCGACCAAGGAAGACGTCGACGCGTTGCTCGCGGAGATCGGCGGGGTCGTCGCACGCGCCCGCAAGGCGGGCCTGACCGGGAAGCAGAGCGACGCCGTGGGGGTACGCGCATGACGAAGCTGAAGGTGCTCGCCGCGATGAGCGGCGGTGTGGACTCCGCCGTCGCGGCGGCGCGGGCGGTTGATGCTGGCCACGACGTCGTCGGGGTGCACCTGGCGTTGTCGGCCAAGCCGGGCACGCTGCGCACTGGTGCGCGGGGGTGCTGCACGATCGAGGACTCCCGTGACGCACGCCGGGTCGCTGACCTGCTCGGCATTCCGTTCTACGTGTGGGACTTCGCGGAGCGGTTCCGCGAGGACGTCATCGAGACGTTCGTCGGCGAGTACGCGGCGGGCAGGACACCGAACCCGTGCGTGACGTGCAACGAGAAGATCAAGTTCGAGGCGTTGCTCGAGAAGGCGATGGCGCTCGGCTTCGACGCGGTCGCCACGGGCCACTACGCGCGGCTGACGATGGTCGACGGCGTGCCTGAGCTGCGACGTAGCGCTGACGGGGGCAAGGACCAGTCCTACGTGCTCGCGTCGCTGACGCCGGAACAGTTGCGGCATTCGATGTTCCCGCTGGGCGACTCGGAGAAGTCCGAGGTGCGTGCCGAGGCGGAACGTCGTGGGCTGATGGTGGCAGGCAAGCCGGACAGTCACGACATCTGCTTCATTCCCGACGGCGACACCAAGGGTTTCCTTGAGTCACGGCTCGGCTCGCGGCCGGGTCAGCTCGTGGACGACGAGACCGGCGCGGTGCTGGGTGAGCACACCGGCGTGCACGGCTTCACCGTCGGCCAGCGCAAGGGACTCGGCATCGAGGCGCCCGCGCCGGATGGCCGTCCTCGGTACGTGCTCAGCCTTGAGCCGGTGTCCGGCACCGTCACGGTCGGCTCGGGGGACAAGCTGGGCGTGACGTCGATCGACGCCGACCGTCCGGTGTGGCCGAGCGAGCGATCGCTCGACGGCCCCACCGAGTGCGTGGTGCAGGTCCGTGCCCACGGTGGCACCGCTCCCGCGGTCGCGGAGTGCGTGGACGACGGCGTCCGAGTGCGGCTTCGGGAGCCGCTGAAGGGCGTCGCGCCGGGGCAGACGATCGTGCTCTACAGGGAGGACTCCGGCGGCGACCTGGTGCTTGGCGCGGCGAAGATCGCGTCGACCGCGGCGTGAGGGCGTGCCCACCGCGCTACCTCCGGCCACACGCGAGACACTAGAGGCATGCCTGAGTTTCCCTGGCCGGTGACAGCGGCGACCGGTATCGGTTCGATGCCGGGCACGGACAGCGCGGACGCCGCCGCGACCGTGTTCGGTGAGCTGCCCGAGTTTCCTCATGTGCCTGAGCTGCCCGACCGCGGCTTCGGTGCCGACCTGATCGGCAGGAGCGCGGCGCTGCTCGTGGACCTTGCGGTCGAGTCGGTGCCGACCGGGTATCGGGTGACGTCGCGCCCGGGCCGCGAGCACCGTCGCGCCCAGGACCTGCATCGCTGGGACCTCGACGCCATCGAGCGCGCCGCACACACGGCGGGTAGTCCTAAGGTGATCAAGACGCAGGTGGCGGGGCCGTGGTCGCTCGCGGCAGGCATCGAGCTGCCGCGTGGCCACCGGGTGCTCACCGACCACGGCGCGGTGCGCGAGTTCAGCCAGTCGCTCATCGAGGGCGTCACGACGCACGTCAAGGAGCTGGCCGCGCGCACCGGCTCGGCGATCGTGGTGCAGCTCGACGAGCCGACGCTGCCAGACGTGCTAGCGGGCACGCTGCCGACGGCGTCGGGATACGGCACGGTGCCGTCGGTACCGGAACCGGAGGCGCAGTCGCTACTTACGTCAGTGATCGACGGCTGCGCGAACGCGACCGGCACGCCTGTGATCGTGCATTGCTGCGCGCGCCGTCCGCCGATCGGTCTGATGGCGGGTGCGGGTGCCGGTGCCATCGCGATCGACGCGACGCTGCTCGACGGCGCGCCGGCGACCACATTGGACGCGATCGGTGAGGCATGGGACAGCGGCCTGGCGTTCCTGCTCGGGCTGGTTCCCGCGATCAACCCGGCGGAGCGGGTCGAGCTGCATGGTCTCGCCGAGCCCGCGTTGCGGCTGGTGGACCGCATAGGTTTCAGCCGGACGATCCTGCGTGATCAGGCCGTCCCGACGCCAACCTGCGGCCTCGCGGGTGCCAGCGACACGTGGTTGCGCCGCGCGCTCGCACTCACCCGCGATCTCGGTCACGCCTTCGCGGAGCCCCCGGAGTCCTGGTAACCACCCCGTCGTGTCCCCCGTTCTCGACGTCGTGTCCCCCGCTCCGGACGCCATGTTCCTCGCTACTGACATGACTTCGTCCGTTCCGCCCACGGCTGACGTCGCCAGCGCGTACGGTGGGCGGTCATGGGATGGTTCCGACGGTTCCGGCGACCCGAGATCATCGACGAGCGCCCGGGGGATCCTGAGCAGGCCGCGAGGGAGTTCTGGCGGCGCTGGCAAGAGCTGCTGACCGACATCAGCGCCGCGCTGGGTGACCGTGAGCCGCAGCGATTCGAGCACGACTTGACCGAAGCCGTCGCCGCGATGCACCCGGACCTGCAGTTCTCTGTCGATCGCGGGCAACGTGCGATCTATGCGCTCGTGGTCACGGGCCAGGAGGACCCCGCCCTGCGGCCTTTCACCGATGCCTGGCTCGCCGCGGCCCCGCCGGAGGACGCCATTTGGGAGTACCACGATTCGGTGCCACCAGTGCCCGACCCGAGTGAGGTCACGGTCAACCTAGGCGCGCACCGGATCGCGCTCGCCGACGTCCGGATCGTCGCGCAGGTCGATGAGCCGAGCGGCACCGTCGACGTCGCCGTCCACCACCCCGACCTGGTCGAGCTGGAGCCTCGCGACCGGGAGGCACTGACGTTTCTACCACTGGACGCGACGCTGGGAGAGCGGCTGGCCGCGCGGTGGCTGGGCAGGGTCGAGACGGCGGACAACACCCCTGAGAACGCCATCACGCTGCTGGACCTGCGTGACCTGGTGCACCGTCTTGATGAGGGCGGTACGGGGGAAGAGGATGTCGGTGGTGCTGGCTAACCTGGTGTCGTGAGCGAGGAAGTTGAGGCTGTAACGGCCGAGGGGGTCGAGAACGTTCCCGCCGACGTGCGGGAGCGCCATGCCGAGCTGGCCGAGGAGATCCAGGTCCACCAGTTCCGGTACTACGTGGAGACGCCGACCATCTCCGATGCCGAGTTCGACGCCATGATGGCTGAACTCGAGCGCATCGAGAAGGAGTATCCGGCGCTGGTCACCCCGGATTCGCCGACGCAGCGGGTCGGCGGCACGTACTCCACCGAGTTCGAGACGTACGACCATCTCGAACGCATGCTCAGCCTGGACAACACCTTCGACTCGGACGAGCTCAGCGCGTGGCTCGATCGGGTGGAGCGCGAGGTTGGCTCCGGCGTGCACTACCTGTGCGAGCTCAAGATCGACGGCCTCGCGATCAACTTGCTCTACGAGAAGGGGCGCCTCACTAGGGCGCTGACCAGGGGCGATGGTCGAACCGGCGAGGACGTCACGTTCAACGTCCGCACTATGGACGACGTGCCGCTACGGCTCACCGAGAGCGACAAGTTCCTCGTTCCGGATGTCCTTGAGGTTCGTGGTGAGGTGTTCTTCCGCGTCGACGACTTCGTGGAGCTGAACGCGAAACTAGTCGAAGCGGGCAAACCGCCGTTCGCGAACCCGCGTAACACGGCCGCTGGATCGCTGCGGCAGAAGGACCCGAGGATCACCGCGAGCAGGCCGCTGCGGCTGATCTGTCACGGCATCGGGCGGCGGGACGGCTTCGAGCCGCAGCGCCAGTCGGAGGCGTACGAGGCGTTGGCGGCCTGGGGGTTGCCGGTCTCGCCGCACACCAAGGTCCTCGCCACGCGCGACGAGTTGTTCGAGCACATCGCCTACTGGGATGACCGTCGGCACGACGCGCAACACGAGATCGACGGCATCGTTATCAAGATCGACGAGGTGCCGTTGCAGCGCAGGCTCGGTTCGACGTCGCGAGCGCCGCGCTGGGCCATCGCGTACAAGTACGCACCTGAAGAGGCGATGACGACGCTGCTGGACATTCGCGTCAACGTCGGCCGGACTGGTCGGGTCACGCCATTCGCGGTGATGGAGCCGGTCAAGGTCGCCGGGTCCACGGTTGCCATGGCGACGCTGCACAACGCGAACGAGGTCAAGCGCAAAGGCGTGTTGATCGGCGATCGCGTGGTGATTCGCAAGGCGGGCGATGTCATTCCCGAGGTGTTGGGGCCGGTGGTGGACATCCGCACCGGCGAGGAGCGCGAGTTCGTCATGCCCACCGAGTGTCCGGAGTGCGGCACTACGCTGCGCTACGAGAAGGAGGGCGACGCCGACATCCGGTGCCCGAACACCCAGTACTGTCCGGCGCAGCGGCGCGAGCGGCTGTTCCACATCGGCAGCAGGGGTGCGTTCGACATCGAGGGGCTCGGTTACGAGGCCGCGTCGGCGCTGGTGAATTCCGAGGCGATTGGTGACGAGGGTGACCTGTTCGATCTTGATGCCGAGACGCTGAAGACGGTCGAACTGTTCCGCACCAAGGCAGGCGAGTTGTCGGCCAACGGCGAGCGGTTGCTTGCCAACCTGCACGACGCCAAGAACCGTCCACTCTGGAAGGTCCTTGTCGGCTTGTCGATACGCCATGTCGGGCCGACCGCGGCGCAGGCATTGGCGCGCGAGTTCGGCTCCATACCGGAGATCGAGAAGGCCGACGAGGAAGAACTGGCCAATGTGGATGGTGTCGGTCCCGCGATCGCGCGTGCGGTCAAGGAATGGTTCGCCGTCGACTGGCATCGCGAGGTCGTGCGCAAGTGGGCGGAGTCCGGGGTGCGGATGGCCGACGAACGGGACGAGTCCATCCCGCGCCACCTGGAGGGTTTGTCGATTGTGGTGACCGGTTCGCTGCCCACCTTCTCCCGCGATGAGGCTAAGGAAGCCATCATGGCTCGTGGCGGCAAAGCCGCGGGGTCGGTGTCGAAGAAGACCGCATTCGTCGTGGTGGGCGACGCGCCAGGGTCGAAGTATGACAAGGCCGTCTCGCTCAAGGTGCCGGTACTTGACGAGGATGGCTTCCGCGTGCTGCTCGACCAGGGACCGGAAGCCGCGCGGAAGGTCGCGGAGGTGGCGGAGGATGCGTGAGGACTGCTCGCAGGTCCGAACCGTAGACGCTGAGGACTGCTCGCAGGTCCGAACCGTAGACGCTGAGGACTGCTCGCAGGTCCGAACTGTTGGCGCTGACATCTCGGTCCGGTCCGCGCGCCGCGATGAGGTGGAAGCCACCGCTGAGATCGCCGTCGCGGCCTATCGAGCTGAGGGGCTGCTTGACGACGACAGCCACTACGAGCCGGTCTTGCGCGACGCGGCGAGCCGGTATGAGCAGGCAGAACTGCTGGTCGCGGTCGACGGTGACGACACCATTCTCGGTACGGTGACGGTCGCGCCGAGCGGGACGCCGATGTCGCAGATCGCTCGGGACGGCGAGCTGGAGTTCCGGATGCTGTCGACGTCGGTCGCCGCGCGCGGCAGGGGTGTTGGTGAGCTGCTGACTCGGGCCGTCATCGACCGGGCGCGTGAGCTTGGCTGCCACAGGGTGGTGCTCTGCGTCATCGATGAGAACGCCAAGGCCATTCGGCTCTACCACAGACTTGGCTTCGTTCGCCTGCCCGAACGAGACTGGCAACCGGCCCCTGGTGTGCAGCTGGTCGCGTTCGGTCTCGACGTTGGCGGTTGATGCGACGACGCCCCCGCCGCAGGGTGCGCGGCAGGGGCGTCGTTTTGTGCGCGGGGAGCGCGTCCAGCCGGGGTGGGCTGGATCGGTGCCCGGTCAGCTCGCCCGGGTTCGGGGTTCCCGGATGAGCCAGCCGAGACAGCCGAGCCGGGTCAGCTCGGCTCGGGTAGGGTCACACCGCCGATCTCGCGGTGTAGCCGCAGGAACTCCAGGTGCCGTTCGTACTGGTCCAGGATGTCGCCGATGAGCTGGTCCTTGCCGTAGCCCAGGACGTCGTAGCCCTGGCCGCCTTCGGCGAGGTACACCTCGAACCGGAAGTACGTGTCATCGGTGACCGACCGCATCGCGAACGACGGCGTCGGCACCTCGCGCGGCCACACCCGGTATACGAAGGTCTCCTCCGGCTCCATCGGCACCGTCAGGCTTATGTGTTCGACACCGCTGTCGTCGCGGCCTTCGGACACCGTGGCGTCGGCGCCCTGGGCGCGCAGCTCCTCGGCGACTTCCTCGAACGCGGGGCGAGCGACGTTGTTGACGAACGTCTGCGCCGCGCGCTTGCCCGGATAGTTCATCACCCTGGCCAGCCGCTGCCGCCAGCTGCGGTGCACGCCGCGTGGCTCGATGGTGCGCTCCGATAGCGTGACGGGCAGGCTGGACAGCATCGCGTCGTCCCGGATGCCTTCCTTGCGCAGTGCCTTGTAGAGGCCCCACATCACCAGGAACATCACGAACGAGAACGGCAGCCCCATGATGATGGTGGCGTTCGTCAGCGCGCTGACGCCGTCGACCAGCAGCATCGCCAGCGTGAGCAGGCCGGTCGCCGCCGCCCAGAACACGCGCAGCCACGGCGCGGCGTCGGTGGTTGGCGTGCGCAGGTGTGAGCTGAGGTTCGCCATCACCAGCGCGCCGGAGTCGGCCGACGTCACATAAAGCAGCAGCCCGACGAGGACCACGAGTCCCGCGCTGAAGGTCACGCCGGGGTACTGACTGAGCAGCGCGAAGAACCCTTCTTCCGGCGCGGACACCGCGGTCTCGCCGAACTCCGCGTCGCCGCCGCGGACCAGTCGTAGTGCCGCGTTGCCGAACACCGACAGGAACGCCAGCGTGAACAGGAACGGCACGATCAGTGTGGCAGCGACGAACTGCCGGATGGTGCGGCCGCGCGAGATGCGCGCCAGGAACATGCCGACGAACGGCGCCCAGGCGATCCACCAGGCCCAGAAGAACAGCGTCCACGAGTTGAGCCACGCCGTCGGCTGGTCGTAGGCGAAGGTGTCCAGCGTCATGCCGGGAAAGCGGCTGATGTAGTCGCCGATGTTCATGACGAGGGCGTTGAGCACCCGGACCGGGCTCTCGAAGATCGCTACGTAGACCATCAGCACGATCGCGAGCACAACGTTCAGCTCGGACACCCGCCGGATACCTTTGTCGACACCCGCGACGGCGGAGACGGTCGCCATCAGCACGGCGATCGCGATCAGCCCAATCTGGGTCGGCAAGCCCTGCGGCAGGTCGAACATGAAGTTCAACCCGTAGCTGAGCTGCACGACTCCGATGCCGAGCGAGACCGCGATGCCGAAGATGGTGCCGAGCATCGCGGCCAGATCGACGCCGTCACCGACGGGACCGTGGATGCGCTTGCCGATCAGCGGGTACAGCGCCGAGCGGATCGCGAGTGGCAGCCGGTGGCGGAAGGCGAAGTAGCCGAGGCCCATGCCCATCAGCGCGTACATCGCCCATCCGGTGATGCCGTAGTGGAACAACGTCCACACCACGCTCTGCCGCGCGGCTTCGACGGTTTCAGCGCTGCCGGTCGGTGGGTCGAGGTAGTGCGTCACCGGCTCAGCCACCGAGAAGAACACCAGGTCGATGCCGATTCCGGCGGCGAAGAACATCGCGCCCCAGGCGAACAAGCTGTAGTCCGGCGTCGAGTGCTGCGGCCCGAGCTTGATCTTGCCGTAGCGAGACGCGGCGATGAAGATGACGAACACCAGGAAAAGCGTCGCCGCGAGGAAGTAGTACCAGCCGAACCAGGACGAGATCCACCCGACGCCGGTTCCGATGACGTCCGCCGCGCCCGTCGGCGTGATGATCGCCCAGAGCGAGATCGCGAGGATCACGGCGGCCGAGCCGAAGAACACGACCGGCTTCAACGCGCGGTCCTTGGCGGCACCGGCCGCCTCTGGATGCTTGGCCGTAGTCGCCGCATCCGTTGGTGGGGTAGTGCTACTACTCATGGGTTCGTCACTTCTCCTGTTCTCGGTGGCGGTAATAGTCCACTGTGGAGGGAGGGAGTGGGGTGTTGCCCTGGATGAGGTCGGCGGCTTTTTCGGCGAGCATCATCACGGGGGCGTAGATGTTGCCGTTGGTCAGATACGGCATGGCGGAGGCGTCCACGACGCGTAGTCCTTCGGTGCCGTGCACTCGCATGGATTCGGGGTCGACGACCGACATGTCATCGATACCCATCTTCGCCGTGCAGGATGGGTGGTAGGCGGTCTCGGCGTCTTTGGCGACCCAGTCCAGGATCTCGGCGTCGCTTCGCACGCTGGGGCCGGGTGAGATCTCGCCGCCATTGAACTCCGCGAACGCGGGCTGCGCCATGATTTCGCGGGCGACGTGGATCGCCTCGATCCATTCCCTGCGGTCGTTGGGTGTGGAGAGGTAGTTGAACCGCAGCGCGGGTTTCTGCTTCGGGTTCGTGGACTTGATCTTGACGGTGCCGCGGACGTCGGAGTACATGGGTCCGATGTGGACTTGATAGCCGTGTTCGGCGTCCACCGGTGTGCCGTCGTAACGCACCGCGATCGGCAGGAAGTGGAACATCAGATTGGGGTAGTCGACATCGTCGTTGCCGCGCACGAAGCCGCCTGCCTCGAAGTGGTTGGTCGCGGCGGGTCCGGTGCGGCCGAACAGCCACTGCGCGCCGATCTTCGGCCGGTTGTGCAGCTTGAGCGCCGGGTTGAACGAGATCGGCTGGGTGCAGGCGTGTTGCACGTACGCCTCGAGGTGGTCCTGCAGGTTCTCGCCGACGCCGCGCAGTCCGCTGACGACGTCGATGCCGAACCGGCGCAGCTCGTCCGGGTTGCCGACGCCGGAGAGCTGCAACAACTGCGGGGTGTTGATCGCGCCACCGGAGAGGATCACCTCACCAGCGCGCACCGTACGGGTCACGCCGCCGCGGCGGTACTCGACGCCGACCGCGCGGTTGCCCTCGAACAGCACCCGGTTGACGTGCGCGAGGGTGCGCAGCGTGAGGTTCTTGCGCCGCTTGACCGGGTGGTAGTACGCCCGCGCCGACGACCAGCGGCGACCGTTGTTGATGTTGCGGTCGAAGCGAGCGAAGCCCTCCTGCTGGTAGCCGTTGACGTCCGACGTCAACGGGTAACCAGCCTGCTTCGCCGCCGACAGGAATGCGCCGAACAGCGGGTTCTTCGCCTCGCCGCGCTCTAGGATCAGCGGGCCACTGTCGCCGCGCCAGTCGTCCCCACCGGCTCGGGTGGTCTCCATCTTCTTGAAGTACGGCAGGCAGTGCGCGTAGTCCCAGTTCTTCATGCCCGGATCGGACGCCCAGCGTTCCAGGTCCATCGGGTTGCCGCGTTGGAAGATCATGCCGTTGATCGAGCTGGACCCGCCGAGCACCTTCCCCCGGCCGTGGTAGACGCGGCGGCCGCCCATGTAGGGCTCCGGCTCGGACTCGTAGCGCCAGTCGTAGAGCGGGTTGCCGATGATCATGGTCAGCGCGGCGGGCATATGAATGAACGGGTCCCAGATCCAGTCCGGCCTGCCCGCTTCCAGCACCAGCACGCTGGTGTTTGGGTCGGCGGAGAGCCGGTTGGCGAGCACGCAGCCCGCCGAGCCGCCGCCGACGATGACGTAGTCGAAGTGTTCAGTCATGCCACGTCTCCTTCGGTGTTCGCCTCGGGGCCCTTGAACCAGCGCATCGGCGCCGGACGGATGTTCTGGTAGATGTGCTTGGCTTCGCGGTACTCGTCCAGCCCGGACGGGCCGAGCTCGCGCCCAATGCCGGACTTGCCGAAGCCGCCCCACTCCGCCTGTGGCAGGTAGGGGTGGAAGTCGTTGATCCAGACGGTGCCGTGCCGCAGTGCGCCGGCGACCCGCTGCGCGCGCGAGGCATCGGACGTCCACACCGCCCCGGCAAGGCCGTAGTCGGTGTCGTTGGCCAGCCGAATCGCCTCGTCCTCGGTCTCGAACCGCTCGACGGTGACGACAGGCCCGAACACTTCGTCCTGCACGATACGCATCTCGCGGTCGCAGTCGGCGAACACGGTGGGCCGCAGGAAGTAGCCATCGGCCAGCTCCGGCTCGGTCGGACGGTGACCGCCGACGACGAGCCGCGCGCCCTCGGCCTTGGCCTGCTCGATGTGGCGCTCCACCTTGTCGCGGTGCTCGGCGGAGGACAGCGGGCCGCACTCGGTGGCGGGGTCGAGGCCGTCGCCGAGCCGGATCGCGTCGGCGCGCCGCGCCAACTCAGCCACGAACTCGTCGTGCAGGCTCGACTCGACGATCAGCCGCGAGCCCGCCGAGCACACCTGGCCGGAGTGCGCGAACGCCGCCGCGAGTGCGTAGTCGACGGCGGTGTCGAAGTCGGCGTCGGCGAAAACGACATTGGGGTTCTTCCCGCCGAGCTCCAGCGCGACGCGCTTCACGCCCTCGGCGGCCATGGCCATGATCTTCTTGCCGGTTTCCAGTCCGCCGGTGAACGAGACGAGGTCGACGTCCGGGTGGGACACCATCGGCGCGCCGACGTTGGCGCCGCCGCCGAGCACTAGATTGACTACGCCCGCTGGCACCCCCGCCTCCTCGACGAGGCGCATCAGCTCGATCGTGGTGAGCGGGGTGACCTCGCTGGGCTTCATGACGACCGTGTTGCCCGCCGCGAGGGCTGGCGCGAGCTTCCACGACATCTGGAGCAGCGGGTAGTTCCACGGCGCGATCAGCGAGCAGACGCCGACGGGTTCGTGCACGACGCGGCTGATGACGCTCGCGTCGCCGGTGTCGACGACCCGGCCCGCCTCATTGTCGGCGAGGTTGGCGTAGTAGCGGAACACGGCGGTGACGTCGTCGACGTCGACCTTGCCTTCGGTCAGCGTCTTGCCGGTGTCCAGGCTTTCGGTGCGGGCGAGGTGTTCTTTGTCACGCTGGAGCAGCCGCGCGATCTCGCGCAACAGCTCACCGCGTTCCCGGGCGGTCGTCGCGCGCCAGGGTCCGTCGTCAAACGCACGCCGGGCGGCGGCCACGGCCGCGTCGACGTCTTTCTCGTCCGCCTCGCAGACGGTGGCCAGTTCGGCGGCGGTCGCCGGGTTGAGGACGACGCGCGCCGGTGACGTTCCCGTCGTGTCGACCCAGCGGCCGTCGATGAACAGCTCGCGCATGGGCTGGTTCCTCCAGTGGTTGCTGGCATCAGATGCGTACAACCGTACACAAGATGTGTACTGGCGTCCACATCTGGGGCGCGATACGGTGGTGAGCGGAAGGTTTTGACTGGTGTTCGCAGGGATGACTCAGGGACACGGAGGGGAAAGCACACAGCGATGACGACGAGCGAGGTGCCCGTAAAGCGCAGGCAGCGCGGCCCGACCGATCCCGACCGACGGGGCCGCATCGCGCGAGCGGCCATCAAGGTGATCGGTGAGCAGGGGGTCAACGCGCTCACCCATAGGAGGGTGGCTGCCGCGGCCGAGGTGCCGCTCGGCTCGACGACGTATCACTTCGCGACCCTGGACGACCTCATCGCGGCCGCGCTGCATCACGCGGCTGACCGCAGCGTCGAGCAGCTTCGCGAGTGGGCGAACCAACTGCCACCGGACGCCGATCTGGCCGAGGCGCTGGCCGACTTCGTCATGGACTCCGTCAGCGTCAAGCGCGAGGACACCATGGCCGAGTACAACCTCTACGCGCTCGCGCTGCACCGGCCTGGGCTGCGCAAAGCCGCCGTCGACTGGGACCTCGCGTTGGCCGACGTGCTCAGCGAGCGCACCGATCCGGTGACGGGGCGCATGCTCGGCGTGCTGCTGTGCGGCTTGCTGATGCAGGCAGTGCTCAGCGACGAGCCGGAGGACAGGGCGCAGTTGGTGACGCTGCTACGCCGGGCGTTGGATGGAGCCGCAGGGGGCTGACGTCGCGCGGGGTCAGCCGTCGAGGACGACGGACACGATCCCGGCCAGATGCGCCAGCCGCGCTACCTCGGCGGCGCGGAACTGCGGGCCGCCCGGCCTGCCGACGAGCAACGCGCGGTCGGGCTTGCCCAGCGGTGTCGCGGCGAGCTCGGTGCCCAGCTCACGCCAAGTGGACGGAATCCAGTCGTCCTCGGCGTCCAGAATTGTCGCTCGTTCGAGTGGTAGCCAGGGGAGTTCGGTGATCGGCGCCTCAGGGGCGGCGCTCGACGCCGCTAGCCGTACCACCTCGTTGTTCCGGTGCCCGACGACGAGAGCCCACCCCGATCGGATGATCCTGGGCACACCGTCGGCGAGCAGCGCGAGCCCGTCCTTCGGGTTGCCCGCGATCTCCTCGACCAGCTCCAGTTCGCGGTGGGTGTCGAGCACACCCGCGTATGGGCGGACGGCGTCGACGACGACGCCCTCCACGCTCTCCGCCGCGGTGATGAGGGCGTCCGGCAGGCTGCCAGCGGGCAGGTCGACGACAAGGTCGTCGACGGCGACCCCGCTTGAGCGCTCAACGACGTCCACGCTGAGGATGTCCGCGTCGACCATGCCGAGCGCGGAAGCGACCGCGCCAAGCGATCCTGGGCTGTCCGGGAGCTGCACCCGGATCAGAAAAGACAACGCGAACCACTTCCCTGGAGTGAGGACTGCTTGCAGGTCCGAACCGTTAGACGGTGAGGACTGCTTGCAGGTCCGAACCGTTAGATGGCGAGGACTGCTTGCGGGTCCGAACCATCGGATACTGTTTACCGCAGCGAATTGTTCCAGACCGTTACGCTGGCATGGATCCGCCGTCGGACTTCCGTGCGGCGCGCCATAGACTCGGGCATCTCAAGCCCAACACGATCCGCACCATTCGGGGGTTACCCGCGTGCCCAACATTTCACGTGACGAGGTCGCGCATCTCGCCAAGCTGGCGAGACTCGGCGTCACCGACGAAGAGCTCGACACCTTCGCCCCGCAGCTCGACGTGATCCTGGAATCCGTCGCCAAGGTCAGCGAGGTTGTTGGCACGGACCAAGACGTGCCGCCGACGTCGCACGCCGTCGAGCTGACCAACGTCTTTCGCGAGGATGAGGTGCGGCAGGGCCTGACCCAGGAGCAGGCGCTCTCCGGTGCGCCCGCCGCCGAGGACGGCCGCTTCCGCGTGCCGCGCATCCTGGGGGAGGAGCAGTGAGCGTGATCAAGCAGACCGCCGCCGAGCTCGCGGCCCGCATCCACGCCGGTGAGGTCAGCTCGGTCGACGTGACCCAGGCGCACCTGGACCGCATCACCAAGGTGGACGACCAGCTCAACGCCTTCCTGCACGTCGACGCCGAGGGCGCGCTGGCGGCCGCCGCCAAGGTGGATGCCGACGTCGCGGCGGGCAAGCCGCTCGCGTCGCCGCTGGCAGGCGTGCCGCTCGCACTCAAGGACGTCATGACGACGGAGGGCGTGCCCACCACCTGCGGCTCGAAGACGCTTGAGGGCTGGCTGCCGCCGTACGACGCCACCGTCACCCGCAAGCTGCGGGAGGCTGGCGTGCCGATCCTCGGCAAGACGAACATGGACGAGTTCGCCATGGGCTCGTCCACCGAGAACTCCGCGTACGGCCCCACCCGCAACCCGTGGGACACCAGCCGCATCCCGGGCGGCTCGGGTGGCGGGTCCTCGGCCGCGATCGCGTCGTTCGAAGCGCCGTTGGCGATCGGCACCGACACCGGTGGTTCCATCCGGCAGCCGGGTGCGGTCACCGGCACCGTCGGCGTGAAGCCCACCTACGGCGGGGTGTCCCGTTATGGCCTGGTGGCGTTCTCATCGTCGCTGGACCAGGCCGGTCCGTGCGCTCGCACCGTACTGGACGCGGCGCTGCTGCACGAGGTCATCGCCGGACACGACCCAATGGACTCGACGTCGATCAACGCGCCAGTGCCGAGCGTGGTCGAGGCCGCCAAACAGGGGGCGAACGGCGACCTGACTGGCGTGAAGGTCGGCGTGGTCACCGAGTTCAGCGGTGAGGGCTACCAGCAGGGAGTGCTCGACTCGTTCCAGGCGGCCGTGGAGCAGCTACGGAACCTCGGCGCCGAGGTCGTGGAGATTTCCTGCCCGAGCTTCCGCTACGCGCTGCCGGCGTACTACCTGATCGCGCCGAGTGAGTGCTCGTCGAACCTCGCGCGGTTCGATGCGATGCGTTATGGCCTGCGCGTCGGCGATGACGGCGACCACAGTGCCGAGGAAGTCATGTCGATGTCCCGGGAGGCGGGCTTCGGTGCCGAGGTGAAGCGGCGCATCATGATCGGCACCTACGCGTTGTCGTCGGGCTATTACGACGCCTACTACGGTTCGGCGCAGCAGGTGCGCACGCTCATCACCCGCGACTTCGCGGCCGCGTACGAGCAGGTCGACGTCCTGGTGTCGCCGACGACGCCGACCACGGCGTTCAAGATCGGTGAGCGCGTGGACGACCCCATGGCGATGTATCTCGCCGACCTGTGCACCATCCCGGCCAATCTCGCGGGCAACGCCGCGATGAGTGTGCCGAGCGGGCTCGCCGCCGATGACGGGCTGCCGGTCGGCCTGCAAATTATGGCGCCCGCGCTGGCCGACGACCGGATGTATCGGGTCGCCGCCGCCTACGAGACCGCTCGCGACGCCGCGGCCGGTGGCGCGCTGATCAACCAGATCCCGGAGCTGTAACCATGACCGCTACCGCTGAAGTGCTGGACTACGACGAGGTGCTCGACCACTTCGACCCGGTGCTCGGGCTTGAGGTGCACGTCGAGCTGAACACCAAGACCAAGATGTTCTGTGGCTGCGCGAACGTCTTCGGCGGCGAGCCCAACACCCACGTGTGCCCGACGTGCCTCGGTCTTCCCGGCGCACTACCGGTGATGAACGCCCGAGGCGTGGAGTCGGCGATCCGGATCGGCCTCGCGCTGAACTGCGAGATCGCGCCGTGGTGCCGGTTCGCCCGGAAGAACTACTTCTACCCGGACATGCCGAAGAACTTCCAGACGTCGCAGTACGACGAGCCGATCGCCTTCGACGGGCACCTCGACGTCATGCTGGACGACGGTGAGGTGGTGCGCGTCGGCATCGAGCGCGCGCACATGGAAGAGGACACCGGTAAGTCGCTGCACGTCGGCGGTGCGACCGGTCGGATCCACGGCGCCGAGCACTCGCTGCTGGACTACAACCGCGCGGGCGTGCCGCTGATCGAGATCGTCACCAAGCCGATCGAGGGCATGGGTCAGCGGGCCCCTGAGGTCGCGCGGGCATACGTGACGGCGCTGCGGGAGCTGATGCTCGCGCTCGGCGTGTCCGACGTCCGCATGGACCAGGGCTCGATGCGCTGCGATGCCAACGTCTCGCTGATGCCGAAGGGAACGACGGAGTTCGGTACCCGCACCGAGACCAAGAACGTCAACTCGTTGCGCAGTGTCGAGCGTGCCGTGCGCTATGAAATGACCCGCCAGGCCGCCGTGCTGCGCGACGGCGGTTCGATCACGCAGGAGACCAGGCACTTTCAGGAGGCCGACGGCACGACGTCGCCGGGCCGGCCGAAGGAGACGTCCGAGGACTACCGTTACTTCCCCGAACCGGACCTGGTGCCGATCGCGCCGAGCAAGGAATGGGTCGATGAGCTGCGCGGTACGCTGCCCGAGCTGCCATGGCAACGGCGTAAGCGCATCCAGACCGAGTGGGGCCTGACCGACGAGGAAACCCGCGACCTGTTCAACACCGGCGCCGCCGACCTCGTGGCGATGACGGTGGACGCTGGCGCTCCCGTCGCCGAGGCACGTAGCTGGTGGGTGCAGTACCTGACGCAGCAGGCCAACACCCGCGAGGTCGAGCTTGCCGAGCTGCCGATCACACCCGCCCAGGTGGCGCGGGTGATCGCACTGATCGGTGAGGGCACGCTGACCCACAAGCTCGCGCGCGAGGTCGTGCAGGGCGTGCTCGCGGGCGAGGGCGACCCGGATGCGGTTATCGCCGCGCGCGGACTGCAAGTCGTTTCGGACGACTCCGCCTTGCTCGCCGCCGTCGATGAAGCGCTCGCCGCGCAGCCAGACGTCGTGGAAAAGATCAAGGGCGGCAAGGTGCAGGCTGCCGGCGCCATCGTCGGCGCCGTCATGAAGGCGACCAAGGGCCAGGCGGACGCCAAGCGCGTCCGCGAGCTGATCCTGGAGCGCTGCCAGTAGGCACCCCAGGCGTGGCGATCTTGAGCGTTTCTGTCGCGATCGCAGCCAGAAACGCTCAAGATCCACGGCGGCGGGTCAGTCCTTCCCGCCGCCTCCGCCTTCCGGCTGGATCGGTAGCAGTACCACGCGGTCATCGCTGGACACCGGCGTGCCGCCGTCCTTGTTCACCGTTCCCGCGACGGCGATGCTTTCGGTGAGCACGCTCAGCCCGGACAACCTGCCGTAGCCATCCTCGCCATCGAGGGCCACGGTCGGCTTGCCGGTTACCGCCCCGCGTTCGTCGATCGGCAGGAACTGGAGGCTTCCCGCGATCGACGTCGTGATCGTGACGCCCTGGCCCGTGTCTACGCACCCCGCGACGCCCGGCTTGGTGCGCCAACTCCACGCGGCGGTGTCTAGTTTTTCGCCAGGCACCACCTCGTACAGCGCGTCCGCGTTGTCGGCTCGGTCGGTGACCCAGGTGCGGGAGCCATCCGCCGAGGTGCATACCCCACCGGGGGCGTGCAGGCCGGTGGCGACGACGCGGGAGCCCGGGCTCGGGTTGCCGGGTGCTGGGTTTCCCGAGGTATCGATGCGCAGTACCTTTCCCGCTAGCGAGGCCGAATCGCTCGCGGAGGCCCGACCGCCCGCGTCACCCGTGGCGACCAGCAGCGCGCCGGTGTTGTCCGGTGCGAGCACGCCCCGGTTTCCGGTGTCGCCCTTCGGAATTCCGGTCAGCACGGGGCTCGGTCGTTGGCCGGGCGCGAACCGCACCACGCGATTGTCCTTCGCCGTGGTGATGTAGGCGTAGACGAGTTGGTCCTCGTTGTACGTCGGGGACAGCGCGAGCCCGGTCAGCCCGCCATCGCCTGCCGCCGACACGTTCAATTCCGTGATCACCCGCGGCTCCTTGCCGCGCTCTACCCGCAGCACGCGACCGGTGCGGCGCTCGCCCGCGATCGCCGTCGGCACCTTGGTGCCCGCGATGGCGGCTACGGCGGTGACGGTGTCGAGACACGTGGCGATCACGGCCGGGTCGTGGTCCGTGCAGCCGTCCGGCGGCGGGATGTCGCGCTGCCGCCGTTCCGACCCGGTAGGCGGCGGAGTCTCACCTTCCGGTTGGGGGCCCTGTTCCGCGGTCAGCTCGGGCGGCGTGTGCCACGCCGTCTCGGACGCCGCGGTGTCGTCGAACTCCGCGCAGCCACTGAGTACCAGCGCGACCGAAGTAGCCAGCACCAGGTGACCGCGACGCAGGGGCCGGTGTCGGATCCGCACGGATACCGAGCCTACGGCGGCGGCCGTGAATGTCTCGTGAGTGGCGCCGCGCCTCACAGCCGAGTCGGCCACCCTATTGGGGTAAGAAGGCACGCCGAATTGCCACCGTGAGTGTCCAATCACACCCGTTATTGGCTAATGTGGCCGCCCATGAGCACACACGACGAGCTCTACGGTCAGGAAAGCGCCCACGAACCCAGTCCGGGTGGCCGCCGCCATCGCGACGAGCCAGCGCATCTGCTCAACGATTACGACTCGGTCGAACCGGAACCGGAACCCGTCACCAGATGGCACGCCGGGCTCGACTTCGGTCTGCTGATCCTGCGGATCGCGGTCGGCGGCACGGCGTTGCTGCACGGGCTGTACCGCTTCGGCATGTTCGGCGGGCCCGGCATGGACGGCGTCGCGAACGGGCTTGCCGCGAACGGCTTCACCAGCCAGTCGACGATCCTCGCGTACCTGCTCGGGATCACCGAGGTTGGCGCGGGTGGCCTGCTCGTGCTCGGCATGTTCACACCACTGGTGGCCGCCGCGGTGCTCTCGATCAACGCCACGGCGGTGTATCTGCATCGCGAAATCGGCTACTTCCCACTGGTACAGGTCGACGGCGCGCAGCTACCTGGCTACGCCTTCCCGCTGATGACAGGGGCAGCCGCGCTGGCATTGCTGTTCACGGGGCCGGGCAGGATCGCGATCGACGTCGCCACGACGTGGCGGCGCAAGCCCGTCCCGTTCGGGATCGTCGGCGTGCTGCTCGCCGCGGGCGCGGTTGTCGCGGTGCTCATGCTCTTCCGCTGAGGTCGCGGCCCGCTCCTACAGGCTCGGGTCGCGCACCGCGCCGGTGTCGGCGGACGTCGCCAGCCGTGCGTAGGCCCGCAGCGCCTTGGTTACCGGGCGGTTCCGGTCCACCGGCTGCCACGGGTTCTCGGACGCCTCCATCTTGGCGCGGCGTTCGGCGAGGACGTCGTCGTCCACGAGCAACGACAGCCTGCGCTCGCGGACGTCGATGAGGATCTGGTCGCCGTCCTCGACCAGCCCGATGGCACCACCGGCGGCGGCCTCCGGCGAGATGTGGCCGACCGAGATGCCCGATGAGCCACCGGAGAATCGGCCGTCGGTGATCAGCGCGCACTTCTTGCCGAGGCCGGATCCCTTGAGGAACGCCGTCGGGTGCAGCATCTCCTGCATCCCCGGACCGCCTGACGGACCCTCGTAGCGCACCACGAGTACCTCACCCGGCTGGAGCTGCTTGCCGAGGATGACCGACACGGCCTGCTCCTGGCTCTCCACGACTCGGGCCGGGCCCTGGAAGCGCCACAGCTCCTCCTCGATGCCCGCCGACTTGATCACGGCTCCGTTCTCCGCGAGGTTGCCGCGTAGCACCGCGAGTCCGCCGTCGGCGGTGTAGGCGTGCGCGACGTCGCGGATGCAGCCGCCCTCGGCGTCGGTGTCCAGGCTGGACCAGCGGTTCTCGGTGGAGAACGCCCGCGTGGTGCGCACCCCGCCTGGTGCGGCGTGGAAGAGCTCCACCGCCCGGTCGCTGGGGTTCGCCGCGCGAATGTCCCACTCGCCGAGCCACTGCTCCAACGACGGCGAGTGCACCGCGCGCACCCCGGTGTTGAGCAGCCCGCCCCGGTGCAGTTCGCCCAGGATCGCCGGGATGCCACCGGCTCGGTGGACGTCTTCCATGTGGTAGCTGATCTCTTTCCCGTCCGGCCCAAGCGCGATGTTCGGCGCGACCTTCGACAGGCACGGGACGCGCTTGCCGATCGCGTCGATGTCGTCGATGGTGAACTCGATCTCGCCCTCCTGGGCGGCGGCGAGGATGTGCAGCACGGTGTTCGTGGAGCCACCCATCGCCATGTCGAGGGCCATCGCGTTCTCGAACGCTTCTCGGTTGGCGATGGCGCGGGGCAGCACCGACTCGTCATCGTCGCGGTAGTAGCGCGTCGCCAACTCCACCACGGTGCGTCCGGCGTCCGAGAACAAGTCGCGGCGCAGCGCGTGGGTGGCCAGCGTCGAACCGTTGCCCGGCAGCGCGAGGCCGAGGGCCTCGGTCAGGCAGTTCATCGAGTTCGCGGTGAACATCCCGGAGCAGGAGCCGCACGTCGGGCACGCCGAACGCTCCACTTCGGACAGCCCGTCGTCGTCGACGGCGCTGTTCGCGGACGCCGCGATGGCGGTGATCAGGTCGGTCGGGGCGTGCGCGACACCCTCGACAACGACCGCCTTGCCCGCCTCCATCGGCCCGCCGGAGACGAACACCGTGGGCACGTTCAGCCGCATCGCGGCGTTGAGCATCCCCGGCGTGATCTTGTCGCAGTTCGAGATGCACACCAGCGCGTCGGCCTGGTGCGCGTTGACCATGTACTCCACCGCGTCGGAGATGACCTCGCGCGACGGCAGCGAGTACAGCATCCCGGAGTGGCCCATGGCGATGCCGTCGTCGACGGCGATGGTGTGGAACTCGCGCGGCACCCCGCCCGACTCGCGGACGCCTTCGGCCACGATGTCGCCGAGGTCGCGCAGGTGCACGTGGCCGGGCACGAACTGGGTGTAGGAGTTGGCGATGGCCACGATCGGCTTGCCGAAGTCGCTGTCTGTCATGCCGGTGGCGCGCCATAGCGAGCGGGCGCCTGCCGCGTTGCGGCCGTGGGTGGTGGTGCGGGAGCGCAGTTCGGGCATCGTTACTCCTGGGAAGGTGCCTGCTGATCCTGCTCTGACGACGTAGAAGGCTCAGCCGACTCATCCGGCGCGGTTTCGCGTGACGTCGGGTCGGTGACGTACCCGCCGCTGACGTAGGCGAGCACGGGCAGGTGCCTGGTGCGCACGGTCGGCAGGCGCACTTCGGAGTCGTCGGTGAGTACGGCACGGACCTGGGCGCGCGAGGTGATCGACAGTCCCTTCAGCTCCGACCAGGCCAGTCGCCTGCTGCTGAAGAAGGTCCGTGTGGTGAGCCCGTCGGCGTCGGCCACGGTTCGCGTGCGCACAACCCAGACGATGTAGGAGATCGGAAGCAAGTACACCGGGGTGAGCCAGAAAGCTGACCACGCCACCGGCGTAGCACAGATCATCACGAAGAACGCGGCGAAGATCGTGACGCCTGGCATTCGGAAGACGGCGCGCTTCGGGGTCGCCGGGGCGGACTCTGACTCACTGTGCGGGGTACTGCTCACTCGTAGATGGTGCCGTGACAGGCGAAATCGGGTACGGGCGGGGTGCCGTTGCGTGGCGGTGCTCTCAGTATACGGGAGCACGATCCCGCAGAGTTGACACTCGGCCGCGCGGGCCAGTAGCGTTCGGGACGTGGAACAGCTGACGAGCCTCGTAGTACTTCTTTCGCGCGTCGACGCGTGAAAGAAGCCTGTTGGCTGCGTCGACGCGCGACCCTCGTGCGACCTTTCGGTCGGCGGGGGTTTTTTCGTTGGACGCTGTTTCGCGACTCGGATGACCACAACCGGCTATCGACAGACCGCTGGCGATAGTCACGCGGGATGAAGGGAGACCGGGAACGGTGAATGGCCCTGAAAGGCCCGCGCTTCCGAACCCGGCACCATAAGCGATAATCAAACTCGGTAACCACGACCAACGAGGCAGATCCGATGACAAGCGCCACCTCGCGGCCGAGTTCGCGCGCAGGGCAGGAGCCCGCCGCGCGCGAGGCGAAGCCAGGTACTCGACCCAAGCCAGCACCACCGGCAGGTGCTCCCGTACGGCTCACCGGCGCGCAGTCGCTGGTGCGCTCGCTGGAAGCGGTCGGTGTGGAGGTCGTTTTCGGGATTCCGGGTGGGACGATCCTGCCCGCCTACGACCCGCTGCTTGACTCGACCAAGGTGCGTCACGTGTTGGTCCGGCATGAGCAGGGCGCGGGTCACGCGGCGACGGGGTATGCGCAGGCGACCGGCAAGGTCGGTGTCTGCATGGCGACCTCTGGGCCGGGCGCGACGAATCTTGTCACTCCATTAGCTGACGCTCATATGGATTCCGTTCCGGTCGTGGCGATCACTGGGCAGCAGACGCGCGCGCTGATCGGTACGGACGCATTCCAGGAAGCGGACATTTGCGGCATCACCATGCCGATCACGAAGCACAATTTCTTGGTCACCGATCCGGCTGATATTCCGGCCGCGATCGCCGAGGCATTCCATCTGGCGAGTACCGGTAGGCCGGGTCCGGTGCTCGTCGACATCCCGAAGGACGTCTTGCAGGAGCAGACCGCCTACGTCTGGCCACCGGAGATGCAGTTGCCCGGTTACCGGCCGACGCTGCGTCCGCACGGTAAGCAGGTGCGCGAGGCGGCGCGGTTGATGATGTCGGCGCGGCGCCCGGTGCTGTATGTCGGTGGTGGTGTGATCAAGGCGAAGGCGTCCGAGCAGTTGCGGACGCTGGCCGAGCTGACCGGAATCCCGGTGGTGACGACGCTGATGGCGCGGGGGGCGTTCCCGGACTCGCACGCGCAGCATCTCGGCATGCCCGGCATGCACGGCACGGTGGCAGCGGTCGCCGCGATGCAGCGCTCGGATCTGCTTGTGGCGCTCGGCGCCCGGTTCGATGACCGAGTGACCGGCCAGCTGTCGTCGTTCGCTCCGGACGCGCAGGTCGTCCACGCCGACATCGACCCGGCGGAGATCTCGAAGAACCGCAAGGCGGACGTGCCGATCGTCGGGGACTGCGCGGAGATCATCAACGAGCTGATCGCCGCCGTGAAAGCCGAGATCGATCGTGAGGGCGAGCGCAAGTACGACGCGTGGTGGACCCAGATCGAGGCGTGGCGGGACACTTACCCAGCTGGCTACGACTGGCCGACCGACGGCTCGCTCGCGCCGCAGTACGTGATCGAGCGGATCGGTGAGCTTGTCGGTCCGGATGCGCTTTACGCCGCGGGTGTTGGTCAGCATCAGATGTGGGCGGCGCAGTTCATCGGGTATGAGAAACCGGGCACCTGGATCAACTCCGGTGGCCTTGGCACGATGGGTTTCGCGGTGCCCGCGGCCATGGGCGCGAAGTTCGCGTATCCGGACAAGCAGGTGTGGGCCATCGACGGAGACGGGTGTTTCCAGATGACCAACCAGGAGTTGGCCACCTGCGCGATCGAGGGCGCGCCGATCAAGGTCGCGGTCATCAACAACGGCAACTTGGGGATGGTGCGGCAGTGGCAGAACCTGTTTTACGCCGAGCGCTACTCCAGCACCGATCTCGGCACGCACGCCCACCGCATCCCGGACTTCGTGCTGCTGGCGGAGTCGATGGGCTGTGTCGGGTTGCGGTGTGAGTCCAAGGACGAGGTCGACGATGTGATCAAGAAGGCGATGGACATCAACGACCGGCCGGTCGTCATCGACTTCATCGTCGGCAAGGACGCTCAGGTGTGGCCGATGGTCGCCGCCGGGACCGGCAACGACGAGATCATGGCCGCCCGAGGCATCCGCCCCCTCTTTGAAGACGACGAGGTGTAAGACGTGAGCAGCCATACCCTAAGCGTGCTGGTGGAGAACAAGCCAGGCGTGCTCGCGCGTGTGGCGGGCCTGTTCTCGCGGCGCGGGTTCAACATCGAATCGCTGGCTGTCGGCCCGACCGAGAACCCGGAAGTCTCGCGGATGACGATCGTCGTCGCCGTTGAGGAGCTGCCACTGGAGCAGGTGACCAAGCAGCTCAACAAGCTCGTCAACGTCATCAAGATCGTCGAGCTTGACCCGCAGACCTCGGTGCAGCGAGAGCTGCTACTGGTCAAGGTGCGCGCCGACGCGACGGTGCGCAGCCAGGTGCTGGAGACGGTGCAGCTGTTCCGCGCGAAGGTGGTCGACGTCTCGCCCGAGGCGCTGACCGTCGAGGCGACCGGTACCGCCGACAAGATCAACGCGCTGCTGCGCATGCTTGAGCCCTACGGGGTCCGCGAGCTGGTGCAGTCGGGCATGGTCGCCGTCGGCCGGGGGGCGAAGTCCATCACGGCCACGTCGACCCGCTAGTCAGACTGGCCGCCACGCGGTGCGCGTCTGGCGGCCGAATGCTTAAGCAGGAAAGGAAGTAAGCAGCCCTCATGGCAGTGGAAATGTTCTACGACGACGACGCCGACCTCGGCATCATCCAGTCCCGTAAGGTGGCCGTCATCGGCTACGGCAGCCAGGGGCACGCGCACGCGCTTAGCCTGCGCGACTCCGGGGTCGACGTGCGCGTCGGTCTGCCGGAGACCTCCAAGTCCCGCGCCAAGGCGGAGGAAGAGGGCCTGCGGGTGGTCACGCCGTCCGAGGCGGCGGCGGAGGCCGACGTGATCATGATCCTCGCGCCCGACACCGCGCAGCGGAAGATCTACGCCGAGGACATCGCGCCGAACCTGAAGTCGGGTGACGCGCTGTTCTTCGGCCACGGCTTCAACATCCGCTACGGCCTGATCCAGCCGCCGTCGGACGTCGCCGTGGCGATGGTCGCCCCGAAGGGCCCTGGCCACCTCGTGCGTCGCCAGTTCGTCGACGGCAAGGGCGTGCCGTGCCTGATCGCCGTCGAGCAGGACCCGGACGGCAAGACGGAGGCGCTGGCGCTGTCCTACGCCGCCGGCATCGGCGGCGCGAGGGCGGGCGTCATCAAGACGACGTTCAAGGAAGAGACCGAGACCGACCTGTTCGGTGAGCAGGCGGTGCTCTGCGGTGGCATCAGCGCGCTGATCCAGAACGGCTTCGAGGTGCTCACCGAGGCGGGCTACGCCCCGGAGATCGCCTACTTCGAGGTGCTGCACGAGGTGAAGCTGATCGTGGACCTGATCTACGAGGGCGGCATCGCCGGGCAGCGCTACTCGGTGTCCGACACCGCGGAGTACGGCGACCTCACCCGTGGCCCCCGGGTCATCGGCCCTGAGGTCAAGGAGAACATGCGCAAGATCCTGGGCGAGATCCAGGACGGCACCTTCGCCAAGGAGTGGGTGGCGGAGGACGAGGCAGGCCGCCCGAACTTCACCAAGCTCGCCGAGCAGGGCGCGCGGCACCCGATCGAGGAAGTCGGCAAGAAGCTGCGTGGCCTGATGGCCTGGATGAAGTAACCCAATGAGATAGCACCGCGGTAGCGCGGAACACAGCCGAAGGGCGGCATCACCACGGTGGGTGCCGCCCTTCGGTTATTGTTTGACGCTTCGGCCGCGTATCGGCGTACCGTGGGAAGTGGCTGGGGTTCCAATACGAAATCTAGGTGACTCCCATTACTTCCTCCACTACCACGGCTATACCCGCTCGGAAACCGAGCGACTTCGCCGAGCTGTCCCGCAGCATCCGATCCGCTGGCCTGCTCAAACGTAGGTACGGTTACTACGCGGTCAGGATCGGCGTGAACCTGCTGATGCTGGGCGGGGCATGGGTCGCCTTCGCCTTCATCGGCAACTCCTGGTGGCAGCTGTTCATCGCGGCATTCCTCGCGATCGTGTTCGCACAGCTCGCCTTCATCGGCCATGACGCGGGTCACAAGCAGATCTTTCGCAGCAAGAAGCTCAATGATGTCCTCGGCTACATGCACGGCGGGCTGGTCGCGCTCAGTTATGGCTCCTGGGTCAAGCAGCACAACCAGCACCACGCCAATCCGAACCACGAGGGTTCCGACCCCGATATCGAGATTCCCGCGCTGGCGTTCACCAATGGCCAGGCGGGTGCCAAGCGTGGTGTGCTGCGGTGGATCGCGAAGCACCAAGCGGTGCTGTTCTTCCCACTGTTGCTGCTCGAAGGGCTGAATCTGCGCGTCGGCGGCGCAGTCGCGATTCTGCGCGGCCAGGTGCGTCTCCGTGCCCTCGAGGCAGCGCTCATGGTCGTCCACATCGCCGTCTACACGACGGTGCTGTTCCTTGTCCTGTCACCGGGGGTCGCGGTGCTGTTCATCGTCGTGCACCAGGGGTTGTGGGGCGTGTATATGGGCTGCTCGTTCGCACCCAACCACAAGGGCATGCCGACGATCGCCGATGGGCAGAAGCTGGACTTCCTGCACAAGCAGGTACTGACCTCGCGCAACGTGCGCGGTGGTCGCGTTGTCGACTTCGTTCTTGGCGGGCTGAACTACCAGATCGAGCACCACCTGTTCCCGACCATGCCGCGACCCAACCTGCGGCACGCGCAGCGGATCGTGCGACGGTTCTGCGCTGAGCACGGCATTTCCTACAGTCAGTGTGGGTTGTTCCGCTCCTACGGCCACGTATTGCGGTACTTGCACCAGATCGGGGCACCCCTGCGGGTACGGACGGTGTAGCGCCGTACGACCGAACACCGCGATCGCGTTGCGGTTCGTCGCGCATGCTGTGAGCTGGGCCGATGCGGGCTACGGTGACCGGCATGACGGACGAGCCTTGGGGCGAGACCGACGCCGAGGGGCGTGCCGACGGCGCTGACGACAAGGCCGCGCTGCGAGACGAGATCGACCTCAGCGGGGCGGACTGGCATCGTCCTGTCGCGGCGGGGGACACCCCGGCCGCCGTCGGTGAGCCGTTCGAGATCGCTTTCGTGCCGCACACCGACGGGCTCACCTACGTGGCGCTCCGGCAGGCCGACACCACTCTGATCTTTACTCCAAGTGAGTGGCGTGCGTTCGTCGCTGGCGCCAAGGACGGCGAGTTCGACACGCCGTGGTGACAGCGGCTCGGCACGACGTCGGTGAACGGCGTCCCCGCTGGTCGGAGCCGCATCCCAGCGTGTGGAACGCCGTGTGGTCGATTACCACTGGTCACGCCCCCTGATGCGGTGGTTTCGCACACACCGGCGCTCAAGGGTCGAATGGGATTGGTCTGCTGGCTAGACTCACCCCCGTGCGCGTTACACCGTGGTAACGCGCCGCGAGAGGTTCCCAGCGCCCGCTGAGCGCGCTCTCGCCATTCCTGTGCACGCCACAACCGACCGGAGTCGTTTCGTGACCAGCGCTACTCGCCCTGTTGTCCTGCTCGCTGAGAAACTCGCGCCGTCCGCCGTTGAGGTGTTCGGTGATGAGGTGGAGATCCGACGTGTCGATGGCACCGACCGGCCCGCGCTGCTGGAGGCGGTCGCGGACGCGGACGCGTTGTTGGTGCGGTCGGCGACGAAGGTGGATGCCGAGGTGCTTGCCGCGGCGACCAAGTTGAAGGTGGTCGCGCGCGCCGGTGTCGGCCTCGACAATGTTGAGGTTTCTGCCGCGACCGAGCGCGGTGTGATGGTGGTCAACGCGCCGACGTCGAACATCGTGTCGGCGGCTGAGCACGCTGTCGCGCTGTTGCTGTCGGTGTTGCGCCGGGTGCCCGCCGCGAATGAAAGTTTGCAGGGTGGGGAGTGGAAGCGTTCCTCCTACACCGGTGTCGAGCTCAACGGTAAGACCGTAGGTGTTGTGGGGCTTGGCAAGATTGGTCAGCTGTTCGCGCACCGTGTCGCGAGCTTCGACACCGAGCTGATCGCCTACGACCCGTACGTTTCGGCCGCGCGTGCCAAGCAGTTGGGCATCGAGCTGGTCTCGCTGGACGAGCTGCTCTCGCGTGCCGATGTCATTTCGATCCACCTGCCGAAGACACCGGAGACCAAGGGGTTGATCGACGCTGACGCGTTGGCCAAGACCAAGCAGGGTGTGGTGGTGATTAACGCCGCCCGTGGTGGCCTTGTTGATGAGGAGGCGCTGGCCAAGGCGGTGGCCGACGGTCACGTCGGTGGTGCCGGTGTGGATGTGTTCGCGACCGAGCCGACCACGTCGAGTCCGCTGTTCGGGTTGCCGAACGTGGTCGTCACCCCGCATCTGGGTGCGTCCACGGTGGAGGCGCAGGATCGGGCGGGTACCGATGTGGCGAAGTCGGTCAAGCTCGCGCTGCGGGGTGACTTCGTGCCGGACGCGGTGAACGTGGCCAGCGGTGTCGTCTCCGACGAGCTGCGGCCATACCTGCCGTTGACGCAGAAGCTTGGCACCGTGCTGTCGGCGTTCTCGACGAAGCCGCCGACGTCGATCACCGTGCAGGTGTCGGGTGAGCTGGCCAGCGAGGACGTTAGCGTGTTGCCGCTGGCCGCGCTGCGGGGTGCGTTTGACACCGTGGTCGAGGACCAGGTCACGTTCGTCAACGCGCAGCGGCTCGCCGACGACCTTGGTGTCAGCGTCGAGGTGACCACCCAGCCGGAGAGTGTCATCTACCGCAGCGAGGTCACGTTGCGCGCGGTGCACGCCGACGGCACCGCGCACTCGGTGTCGGGTGCTATCACCGGTTTGGACGAGGTGGAGAAGCTGGTCGAGGTCAACGGCCGCCACTTCGACATCCGCGCCGAGGGCCACATGCTGCTGCTGGAGTACCCGGACCGCCCAGGTGTGATGGGCCGTGTGGGGACGCTGCTCGGCGAGGCGGGTGTGAACATCGAGGCCGCGCAGATCAGCCAGACCACCGAAGGCTCGGACGCCGTCATGCTGCTGCGCGTCGACCGCGCCGTCGACGCCGACGTCCTCAGCCCTATCGGCTCCACCGTCGGCGCGTCGACCGTGCGGGCCGTCACCTTCCCCTGACACCCACGTTGGCTACGCCGCCGTGCCGTTGATCACGGTGGCGGGACTACCGGATCGCAGTGCGCTGCCCCTTTTGAGTGATGCGCACTGCGATCTCGGTCTCTGCCAGGGGTGGCGAGGTTACGGATGGTGTGTCGGACCGGTAACCTGCCGTGGCTGGGGAAGCCGGACGACGTACAGGCCTTAGTACATGGAGGTGTTGGATGCGGCTCGCGGTGATCCCGGGTGACGGGATCGGGCCCGAGGTTGTGACCGAGGCGTTGAAGGTGCTCGCCGAAGTCGCGCCATCGGCGTTCGACTTGGAGACCACCAGTTACGACCTCGGTGCGGCACGCTGGCATTCCACCGGCGAGCTGCTTCCCGAGTCGGTGCTCGGTGAGCTCCGGCAGCACGACGCCATCCTGCTCGGCGCGGTCGGCGACCCCACGGTGCCGAGCGGCATTCTGGAGCGCGGCCTGCTGCTGCGGTTGCGGTTCGAGCTCGACCACCATGTCAATTTGCGCCCGGCCCGGCTGTACCCCGGTGTGCGCGGCACGATCATGGATCCTGGCGAGATCGACATGATCGTCGTCCGCGAGGGCACCGAGGGCCCGTACGTCGGTAATGGCGGCATCCTCCGCAAAGACACCGAGCACGAGATCGCCACCGAGGTCAGCCTCAACACGGCGTTCGGCATCAAGCGAGTTGTCTCTGACGCCTTCGCGCGGGCGGCCCAGCGTCCCCGGCGGCACCTCACGCTGGTGCACAAGACAAACGTGCTCACCCACGCCGGGTCGTTGTGGTCGCGGATCGTCGAGGAGGTGTCGCTGCAGCATCCCGAGGTCACGGTCGAGTACCAGCACGTTGACGCGGCGACGATCCACATGGTCACCGACCCGTCGCGGTTCGACGTTGTCGTCACCGATAACCTGTTCGGCGACATCATCACCGACCTCGCGGCAGCGATCACCGGTGGAATCGGCCTCGCCGCGTCCGGGAACCTCGACGTCACCAGGGCCAACCCGAGCATGTTCGAGCCGGTCCACGGCAGCGCCCCTGACATCGCGGGCCAGGGCATCGCGGACCCGACGGCCGCCGTGCTTTCGGTCTCGCTGCTGCTCGACCACCTCGGCTACAAGGAGGCCGCGCGCAGGATCGAGGCATCGGTGGCGTTCGACCTGGCAACCCGAGACCACACCTCGCCGGGAACAACCAAGGCCATCGGCGACCGGTTGGCCGCCCTGGTCTCCTCCAACGTCCGCGAAGGCGCCTAGCGCCGGGCGGGGGCACCTGCCGTGTGCGCCGTGTCCCCCGTTCCCGACGCCGTGTCTGGCATTCGCGACCATCGACGTCGGCCGTGATGTCGCACACAGCCATCCGAGTGTCGGGCACGACGTCGGGAACGCGGAACACGGCGTCATGCAGGGGGGACACGGCGTACTGAGCGGGGGACACGACAGCCCCGAGAGTGAAACACCCGGGTCTGGCTATGGGACACGACGTGGGTGTGGCATGATGTCGCCATGACGTCCATTGGCCACGTCGCCGCGATCATTATTCGCAAGCGCGCCGAGTAGGTACTCGACAACGAGCCCTCGGCGCGCTGACCTCTCGCATTCCGCGGGAGGTTTTTTTGTTGCCACCGACAAGCGGCCAGATGACCCAGGAGTGACCTGTGAACCGAACGGAACCCGCCGATACGCCCCTTGGTGACGCCTTCCACGTGTACGACACCACCCTGCGCGACGGTGCGCAGCGTGAGGGGATCTCGTACTCGGTCACCGACAAACTGGCCGTCGCGCGGCTGCTCGACGAACTCGGCGTTGGTTTTATCGAAGGCGGCTGGCCAGGCGCGCTACCCAAGGACACCGAGTTCTTCGCGCGGGCAAGCCAGGGTGAACTGGCATTGAAACACGCTGCCCTCGTCGCGTTTGGCTCCACCCGTAAAGCGAGCACCAACGCGTCCGATGACGCTCAGGTCAGAGCGTTGCTGGATTCCCAGGCGCCGGTGATCACGCTGGTCGCGAAGTCCGATCGCCGCCACATCGAGCGTGCGCTGCGGGTCGACGTCGCTGAGGCATGTGAGATGGTGCGGGACACGGTGTCGTTCCTGGTCAGCGAAGGCCGCAGGGTCTTTCTGGACGCCGAGCACTTCTTCGACGGCTATGCCTTCGACCCGGACACCGCGCTCCGAGTGCTCATGGCGGCCGGCGAGGGGGGCGCTGACGTCGCCGTCCTGTGCGACACCAACGGCGGGCAACTTCCCCTCGGCATCGCCGAGACGGTGCGTGAGGTGGCCGACAAGACCGGGCTGCGGCTCGGCATTCACTGCCAGGACGACACCTCGTGCGCGGTGGCCAACAGCGTCGCCGCGGTACAGGCCGGTGCCACGCACGTGCAGTGCACCGCCAATGGCTACGGCGAGCGGGCCGGTAACGCCGACCTGTTCGCCGTGATCGGGAACTTGGTGACCAAGCTCGACATGGATGTGCTGCCCACCGGCGGCGCCGCCGAGCTCACCCGCGTCTCCCATGCCCTTGCCGAAATCGCGAACATCGCACCCGACACCCACCAGGCATACGTCGGAGCATCGGCCTTCGCTCACAAGGCGGGGCTGCACGCGAGCGCGATCAAGGTGGATCCGTTGTTGTACAACCACATCGATCCATCCGTCGTCGGCAACGACATGCGGGTACTCGTCACCGAGATGGCTGGCAGGGCCAGCCTTGAGCTCAAGGGACGTGAGCTCGGGGTTGACCTCGCCAGCCAACCCACCGCCCTGACCAACGTCGTCGAGAAGGTGAAGACGCTTGAGGCGAAAGGGTGGTCCTTCGAGGCCGCAGACGCCTCACTGGAGTTGCTGCTCCGCCGCGCGATGGATGACGACGGCGACGGCTTGGGTGACGCCCTCGCTCCCGAGGCGCCGTTCGAGCTGGAGTCCTACCGGGTTGTGCTCGACCACCGCTCCGACGGCGAGGTGATCTCCGAGGCGACGGTGAAGGTGCACGTCGCGGGGGAGCGGGTGATCGCAACGGCCGAGGGCAACGGTCCGGTGAACGCGCTGGACGCCGCGCTGCGCAAGGCGCTGTCACCCAGTCTCGCCTGGTTGGACAGCGTCGAGCTCGCCGATTACAAGGTGCGCATCCTGCCCGGCATGCATGGCACCGACGCCGTCACTCGCGTGCTGATCGAGAGCTCCGATCGCGAGCGCGAGTGGACCACGGTCGGCGTGCACGAGAACATCGTCGAGGCCAGTTGGTTGGCGCTGTGCGACGCACTGGTCCACAAAGCCATGCGGGTGGCTTTCTGAACAGGGCATTCTCGCTGAGTGTGTTGGAGCTCAGCGGCAGTAGAGAAGACCCCGCCCCTCAGGTGAGGCGGGGTCTTCTGTGTCCCGTGGAGGTCGTATTGGGGCTCAGTTCATCGCGGCACAGGTGACGTATGGCTGTACGGTTGCACCGTCGGGGCCTGCGGTCACGTGCACGGCCCAGCCGCCCGCCTTCCAACGGCCAGCCGGGTCATCACTGTCGGCCTCGGAGACCTGCTCGATGTCGGACGGGTAGCTACCGCCCATGGTGATTGACCCTGACTTGGCTTTGGCGCCGCCACCCAGGGCGACCTCGGCTTGCTGCTCAGGGGAGCTGTTATCACTCGCACACAACGTGACGATCTCCGCAGACTCCTCAGGGGCGAGTGTCACACTGTCGGTGCCCCTGCCGATGACTTCGTATCGATTGACCCCTCTTAGCTCAGATTTGGCGTCGTCCGAGATGTCCTCGGACTGGATCGTGCCGTTGACGATCTCGCTGGAGAAGACGTTGTTGATGTCGGGACGGATACGACCTGCCAGCTCACCCCACCAGACTTGGTTGATGTCGGCCATCACGTGATCAGGGTGCAGATCCTTGCGGAGGATGCTGCCATCCCTGATGTCTTCGCTACCGATGTGATCCGCAGCGACGGCAGTGCCTCCGCCGATCATCAGCACCAGTGCGCCGCCGAGCAGAGCAGCGGTGAGGCGGTTGCGGCCGGCCCTGCGGGCCACGCTGCCGATCTTGGCCAGTGCGTTCCTCATGGGTCTTCCTCTCGACTTCTCTACTTCGCCCGCTTGGCTTACGGGCGCATATTGAGATGGTCGTTTTATTTCGTTCTGCTGTTACTGGGTGGGTTTCATCCCGTACGGGATGTCACGCTTTGAGTGGTATTTGGAGGCCCGAGTCAGCGGCCCGTATTGATCACGCGCAGGTCACCAAGCGCCGTACAGCATCGGCAGTCAAGGGCGCCGCGACGTCCGATACTGTTCGAGTATGCGTCTAGCTCGAATCGCTCATCCTGCCGGTGTCGCGTTCGCCTCGATCGAGGGCGACGAGGTGCTGGAGATCGCCGATCACCCGTTCGGGGACCCCAATTTCACTGGGAAGCGTTGGCCACTCGCCGACGTCAGGCTGCTCGCGCCGATCCTGCCAACCAAGATCATCGCGGTTGGCAAGAACTACGCCGCGCACGCGGCCGAGTTCGGTAGCGAGGTGCCCGAGACGCCGTTGATCTTCATGAAGCCGAATACCAGCGTGATCGGGCCCGACGTGCCGATTAAGCTTCCGGCCAGTTCGGAGCGGGTGGACTTCGAGGGTGAGCTCGCCGTCGTGATTGGCCAGCCGGTCAAGAACGTCACGGCGGCGCGCGCCAAGGCAGCGGTGCTTGGCTACACTATCGCCAACGATGTCACCGCGCGTGACCAGCAGAAAGCCGATGTGCAGTTCACCCGCGCGAAGGGGTACGACACGTTCTGCCCGCTCGGGCCGTGGATCGAGACCGCCGTCGACCCGTCCGATCTTGAGCTCCGCACCGAGGTAGACGGCGAGGTGAAGCAGCGGGCTCGGACGAGCGACATCGTGCACAAGGTGAACCACCTGATCGAGTTCGTATCCGGGATCATGACCCTGCTGCCAGGCGATGTCATCCTCACCGGTACGCCCGAAGGCGTCGGGCCCCTGGCCGAGGGGCAGAAGGTGTCGGTGACCGTCGAGGGCATCGGCACGTTGACGAATCCGGTCCAGGCGGGCTGAGCCGGTCTCACCGGCGCGCGAACTCCGGTGCGTGCTCTGGCCTGATCCCTACGCCGATCAGGTACGCCGGGACGATGGACAGCCATGGCAGCCGCCGAAGCAGCGCGACCATCGGTGCGGGTGGTCCCTCACGGCGGCCCTCGACTACCGGTTCGGCTACCAGGCGGTGCAGGATCCGCTGCAGTCGCTGCACTACGGCCGTCGGCGGCAACCGACGGACACGCACGCGCCCGAGTGCCCGCGCGTCGACAGCGCCGCGCCGCAGCGGCTCCGCCAGCAGCGTCGCCGCGGCCACGGCGTCCTGCACGGCGAGGTTGATCCCGACTCCGCCGATCGGTGACATCGCGTGCGCGGCATCGCCGAGGCACAGCAGACCCTCGGCGTGCCAGCGGCGCAGCCGATTCAGCCGGATGTCGAGGTGCTTGACGTCGTCCATCGACGTCAACGCGTCCACCCGGTCCGCGAGCGACGGCAGCACCGCCGCCACCTCATCGCGGAACCGCTCGATCCCGGCCGCCCGCAACGCCGTGTCCTCGCCCTTCTTGGCGATGTAGGCGATCTGGTAATACCCCTCGCGCGGGATGACGATGGCGAAGCGGCGATTGTGCATGCGGGGTGTGAGCGTGGACGTCTCATCGTTGGGGTCACGCGGCAGTCGAAACCACCAGGCATCGATCGGCACCGGAAACTCGCGCGGCCGCAATCCTGCCTCCCGTCGCACGGTCGAGTGGCGCCCATCGCAGGCGACCGTCAGGTCGGCGAGGATCTCGCCGGTGGTGCCGTCCTCGGTGCGGTACCGCACGCCACGGACCCGGCCCGCCTCGCGCGATAGCCCGGTCACCTCGGTGCGCATCCGCAGTGTGAACGTTGGCTCCTCCTCGGCTGCCTGGGCCAGCAGCGTCAACAGGTCCCACTGCGGAGTGATCGCGATATAGGGATGCCGCACGCGCAGTCGTCGGAGGTCGCCGACCACGACCTGATCGTTTGGGCCGGTCGGGAACGCGATTTCGGTCAGCTCGCTCCGCGGTAGGGCGGCGAACCTCTCGCCGAGGCCGAGTTCGTCGAGCAAGTCCATGGTCGATGGGTGCACGGTGTCGCCCCGGAAGTCCCGCAGGAAGTCGGCGTGTTTCTCCAGCACCTGGACATCGATCCCCGCCCGCGCCAGCAGCAGTCCGAGCACCATCCCGGCTGGCCCGCCGCCGGCGATCACGCAGGTCGTCCGCTCCGCCATGCCGTACCTCCCCCTCCCCGTATTCAGCATGTGTTGAATATTTCGAGACTGCCTTCCAGGACTCCCCGCGTCAAGCGAGCCAGCGCCGCTATACGCTGAACGAGCTATGACTGACAACGCCGCAGCCACTTCGAGTACGACGACCACCGACCGGCCCGTTCGAGTCCGCTTCTGCCCGTCGCCCACCGGAATCCCACACGTCGGGTTGATCAGGACCGCGCTGTTCAACTGGGCTTTCGCCCGTCATCACAACGGCACGATGGTGTTCCGGGTCGAGGACACCGATGCCGCACGCGACTCCGAGGAGTCCTACAGCGCGCTTCTGGACGCGCTGCGCTGGCTCGGTATCGACTGGGACGAGGGGCCGGAGATCGGCGGGGACTACGGACCGTACCGGCAGAGCGAGCGCCGCGCGATCTATGACGACGTCGTCAAGCGACTACTCGACGCGGGTGAGCTGTACGAGGCGTTCTCCACCGGCGACGAGGTCAAGGCGCGCCGGGAGGCCGCGGGCCAGGACCCGCAGCTCGGCTACGACAACTACGATCGCGACCTCACCGAGGAGCAGAAGGCGGCGTTTCGCGCCGAGGGTCGCACGCCGGTGCTGCGGCTGCGGATGCCCGAGGGGCAGTTGTCCTGGCACGACCTGGTGCGCGGCGAGATCAGCTTCGACGCGGCCACCATCCCTGACCCGGTGCTTGTTCGTGGCAACGGCGACCCGCTGTATCCGCTGACCAACCCGGTTGATGACGCGCTGATGGGCATCACGCATGTGCTGCGCGGCGAGGACCTGTTGCCGTCGACCCCGCGCCAGCTCGCGCTCTACGCGGCGCTGCGGCGCGTCGGCGTCACCGACTTCACGCCGGAGTTCGGCCACCTGCCCTACGTGATGGGGGAGGGCAACAAGAAGCTGTCCAAACGCGATCCGCAGTCGAACCTGTTCCTGCACCGCGAGCGCGGGTTCATTCGCGAGGGCCTGCTGAACTACCTCGCGCTGCTCGGCTGGTCCATCGCGCCGGATCGCGACGTCTTCAGTGTCGACGAGCTCGTCGCCGCCTTCGACGTCAGCGATGTCAGCGCCAACCCCGCGCGGTTCGACGTCAAGAAGGCCGAGGCGATCAACGCCACGCACGTGCGTGCGCTAGACGTCGCCGACTTCACCGAGCGGGTGCTGCCGTACC